>NZ_JACJVO010000033.1 GCF_014212055.1 Cohnella zeiphila
AGGGGTTTCTCGACATTCTGAAGCCGACTTTAGGGTCGGCTTTTTTGTTGTTCAGGAAATTATGCGAATAAATTTCCTGTGGATAACCGGGGGCTCCCCCAAAAGGAATCGGATTTAACTTCAAAGCATCACTTCACTTTTGGGGGATTTGTTCCATGGAGCGCGATCTCTTCGATTCCAGGCTTATACGTTCAAGTACGTGCGAAACTTCGGAAAATGGACGGTAAGCCGCGTACCGGCACCCACCTCGGATTGAACGGACAAGTCGTGACCCAGCTTGAGCGCCATCTGCCGGGCGAGATAGAGGCCCATGCCGGTCGATTTGGCGCCGCGGCTGCGGCCGTTGGAGCCGGTGAACCCTTTCTCGAACACTCGGGCCAACTCTTCGGGCGCAATGCCGATTCCGGTATCGGCGATCGTCAACCGCTTCTCCCGATCATCCTCTTCGAATCCGGCGGCGATCTCGCCGCCTTCCGGCGTATACTTCAGCGCGTTGGCCATGATCTGGTCGATCATAAAGCCGAGCCATTTGGCGTCGCTATGAACCGAGAGATCGCCTTCCTGCAAGCGAAACCGGATGCGGCGGGCAATAAACAGCTTGGCATACTTCTTCACGCTTCCTTTGACGACGGCCGGAACCAATACCTCGGTAAGGAAATAATCGCGAGAGAAAGAATCGATCCGCGAGAAGTAGAGAGCCTGCTCCACGTAATGATCGATCTTGTCCAGCTCGTCCTCCAGCCGGTCCGCCAATTCCTCTTGCGCTTCGTCCGAGTTCCGTTCCAGCAGCAGACGGCTGGCGGAGATGGGAAGCTTCACCTCATGAATCCACGACAGGATAAAATCCTGATGATCCTTGATTTCCTGCTGAAGCTTCCGCGTGTGCTCATGGTGATTTTCCTGCGTCAGGCGGAGAACGTCCATAAACAGCGCTTGTTCGGCTGTTAGCGGTGCAGGCCATCCGACGGAGACGTCCGGTTGGCGCTCGCGAACCCGATCTTCGAGTTCACGATAGAAAGGACGGCGGCGGAAATATCCGGCGATCAAGTAGATGGCCGTCATCAGGCAGCAGACGATTAAAGTGTACATAACATTAATTATGTCAACACTCGTGAGCGCCATCATCAATCCCACGAAAGCCATAACGGCGGCGAACAGCAGCAGGAAGCTCAGCCTATCCCGTAAATAAGAGCCGAATGTCATGGCACAAGATACCCTTGGCCTTTCCGGGTGACGATGAACGATTCCTTCCCGAGTTCGGCCAGCTTCTTCCGCAGCCTGCCGATGTTCACCGTGAGCGTATTCTCGTCCACGAAGCTTTCGTCCTCCCATAAGCTTCGCATCAGCTTTTGCCGGGTGACGATCGTTCCCTTGTTGCGAAGAAGCAGGTTCAAGATGACGAATTCGGTCTTGGTCAGCTCCGCCTTCCGATCCCCGCACACGATGTCGCCGTCCTTCAGGTCGAGCAGGACGCCGTCATGCTCGATCGCGTCCGCCTGGGCTTGCGCTCCCAGGTAGGAATACGTTCGGCGCAGCAGCGCCTGGATTTTGGCGACCAGCACGTCCATGTGGAACGGCTTCTGAATGAAGTCGTCGCCTCCCATATTCATGGACATCACCATATCCATCGGGGTCGTGCGCGACGACAGGAACAAGATCGGCACCTCGGACACTTCGCGGATTTGCCGGCACCAATAGAAGCCGTCGAAGGACGGCAAATTGATATCCATCAGCACCAGGTGGGGTTCGCTGCTCAGGAAGACCGGCACGATCCGGTCGAAATCGTCGGGCAACACCGTCTCGAAGCCCCATTTTCCGAGCGATTCGGCGATCAGCTCGCGGATGGTCCGGTCGTCCTCGACTATCATGATTCTCATCGTATGCCTCCTTGCTTCGGAAAGGCTTCCGTATGCAACATAACATTTGCCGAAGCGAGGTGGCAAGACGTTCAACGTGACAATATTGTTCGTTTGAACGGTCTCTCTGTAAGATGAGATTCGTTTGACCTGTTGTAGAATGGATACAGGCAAACCGCCGCATGGGCAAAGGGAATGGGGGAAAGGCCGATGAGAACGGTCGTGGAAGCAAGACAGATTCGCAAAGTATACGGGGCCAAGGGCAACGTCTTCACGGCGATCCGCGAGCTCGATCTGACGGTGCGCGAAGGAGAGTTCGTCGGCATCATGGGGCCGTCCGGGTCGGGCAAGTCGACGCTGCTCAACCTGCTCGCGACGATCGACCAGCCGACTTCGGGAGAGATCGAGATCGACGGCGCGAGCATCATGAAGATGAGCGAGGATCGGATGTCCGCGTTTCGCCGGGAGAAGCTCGGGTTTATTTTCCAAGACTTCAACCTGCTCGATACGCTGACGGTCAAAGAGAACATCTTGCTGCCGCTCGCGCTCGCCAAGACCGACGTCAAAGAACTGGAACGAAGTGTGGAGGAGATCGCCGACAAGTTCGGCATCCGGACGATCCTGGACAAGTATCCGTATCAAATCTCGGGAGGACAGAAGCAGCGGACGGCCGCGTCCCGGGCGATCGTCACAAAGCCGACTCTCGTGCTCGCGGACGAACCGACCGGGTCGCTCGATTCGAAGTCGGCCACCGACCTGCTGGAAAGCCTTCGAAGCTTGAACGAGCGCGACCGGGCGACGATTCTGATGGTGACGCACGACCCGTTCGCGGCCAGCTATTGCTCGCGCGTGCTGTTTATCAAGGACGGGGGCATGTTCACCGAGCTGGCGAAGAGCGAGGGACCGCGTCAGCCGTTCTTCAAAAAAATCATGGACGTGCTGTCCGTCCTCGGCGGCAGCGCTCCGGATGCCGTCTAGAAGCGAAGGGGGAGAATCCGCGTGACGCTGTTTCAAGTCGCCCGCAAGAACATGGCCGGCAACGCCAAAAGCTACCTGCTTTATTTCACGTCGATGCTCATCAGCGTCGTCATCTACTATACGTTCGTCTCCTTGCAGTACAGCGATGACATTCAGAAAGGAATGGAGTCGTCGCAAAACCTGCAAACGGTGTTTTTGGCGGCTTCGGTCGTGCTGGTGCTGTTCTCGGCGGTTTTCATCTGGTATTCCAACTCGTTTTTCCTGAAGAGGCGCAAGCGGGAGGTCGGGCTCTACTCGCTGCTCGGGATGCGCAAGAAGACGATCGGACGGCTTCTGTTCTACGAAAATATGACGATCGGAGCTGTCGTGCTGGCGGGGGGAATCCTGCTCGGCATGGTCTTGTCCAAGCTGTTCGCGATGATTCTGGTTCGGCTGCTCGGCATAGAGACGGCGATCGGATTCGGACTTTCTGGACCCGCAATTATCAATACGCTCATTGTGTTCGCCGTCATCCTGCTCGCCACTTCCGTTCACGGTTACCGCCTGATCTACCAGTTCCAGCTGATCGAGCTGTTCCAAGCGGAAAAGGCGGGCGAGCCGGCGACCCGTCCGAGAATCTGGCAAGCGCTCGCCGCGATCGCGCTTCTCGCCTTCGGCTATGCGCTCGCCCTGCAGCCGATCGATACGACGGAGCAGTTCGCGCGCAATATGGGGCTGGCGCTCGCCGGCATTATCGTCGGCACTTATTTGCTGTTTCGGTCGACGATCGCGGCGGCGCTTGTTCTTTATCGGAAAAACAAGAAGCGCTATTACCGCGGCATGAATCTGATCGGCGCGTCCAATCTGTCGTTCCGGAACCGGGGCAACGTGCGGACGTTCACGCTGATCGCGCTGCTGAGCGGTTTGGCGCTGGGCGCGTTCGGTTTGACATATACGCAGTATTACTATACGGAGAGGAGCGCCGAGACGAACACGCCGTTCAGCTATGAATTCGTATCGCGGGGCGAACCGTTCGACAGTCAGGCGCGGCAGCTGATCGAAGCCGACCGGGAGCACCCCGTGCTGGCTCAGTTGACGGTTCCGGTCGTCGAATGGAAGTCCGAACGGACGAATGCGCTCGAGCTGCCGATTCAATACTTCTCCTATGCCAAGCCGGGAACGTCGATCTCGTTCCTGTCCGCCAGCAGCTACAATCGGATGTCGCAGGCGCTCGGAAGAGAGGAGACCGTTCAACTGAACGGCGACGAAGCCGCCTCGGTTCGGCCGATGCTCGACAACCAGACCGCCGATCAATACGACGGATTATCGCTGAAAGTGCAGCTGGAAGGAGGCGAGCGAACGCTTCCGTTCGTCGACTTTCTCAAGGGAAGAGTGCTGAGCTGGCATTTTCCCGACTTCTATATCGTCGTCAGCGATTCCTTATTCGGAGAAATGACGAAGGCGTTGGCGCCGACGACGTACGAGCTGTTCAGAGTCGAGAATCCCGAGTCGGCCAAGGCGACTTCCGAAAAGCTGCTCGGAATGGCGGCCGACGAGAACAGATTCCATGCGTTCTATACCGAGTATCGGAATTCGTTGGAGGAATCGGGCCTGTTCCTGTTCATCGTCGGGTTCCTCGGGCTTGTCTTCCTCGCGGCGACGGGAAGCGTGATCTACTTCAAGCAGTTGACCGAAGCTCAGGCGGATCGAGGCCGTTATGAGACGCTTCGCAAAATCGGCGTCAGCCGCCAGGAGATCCGATCTTCGATCGCCGGGCAGACGCTGCTGGCGTTTGCCCTGCCGCTGGCGCTCGGCGTCGCTCACGGATACGTCATGATACGCATCTTTACCGCTTCGCTCGTCGGCATGAACGTCACGCCTCCGATCCTTATTTCCATGGGCGCTTATCTCGTCGTTTACTTCGTTTACTACCTGATCAGCGTACGTTCCAATAACCGGATCGTCAATCCGGCATAACGCTTCAGAGACTCAGGGACCGAAGAACGGCGTCCGCGTCCGCTCCTCTTCGGTCCCAAGTGCTGTTCAAGGCAAACGTCCGGCGCGCCGCCTCGTCTCCGGGATCGTCCAGACGCCGCGCGACGGCGCGAACGAATTCCCGGCGGTTCGCCGCCACGTCCACATGCGGACGCATCCGCCTGCATTCCGGCAGATCGGTCGCCACGACCGGCTTGCCCGCGGCCAGGTATTCGTAAGCTTTGATCGGATCGGCAGCCAGCGCGATGGGGGTCATGTGGAACGGAACGAGGCAGACGGAGAGCCGGCGAATCCATCCGGCCAACCGGTCGTGCGGCATCATGCCCAAGAACCGGACGCCGCCGCCCGAATATTTTCGGCCGAATTCGGGACCGATGACGATGACTTCCGCGTTCGGCAGCCGGGCAACCTCGCAAAGCAGCGCGGCGTCGATCCAGGGCGCCCAGGCGCCGACGTAACCGATCAACCGTTTCCCGTTCGCCTCGGCGGGCGGGATTTCGTCGTCCTCGCCAGGCGGCAGGTGCAAGCCCATCCGCGGATCGTAGCCGTTGCGAACGAGGCGGACCGGCTTGCCGGGGAAGCTTCGGCTCCAACGCTCCAGCAACCGCTCGGATGAACAGACGATCAGATCCGCTTCGGCGGCAAGCGGCTGTTCCCGCGGGTACCACTCGGGAACGTCGTCGGCGCAGTCGTAGACGATAAAATCGGGCCTGTAGCGCTCTCGCAATTGTGCGGGCGGATCCGCCGGAGTACAGCACCAGACGATGACGGGATCCTGCCGCTGCCGCCGAAAAGAAGGCCACAGCTCGGCCAGCCAGCGCTCGTGATGGCGAATCCGATAGAGACGGGGGGCGATTCGTTCCGCAACCGGCTCCGCCGCTCCGGCCGACCGTGTCCGGTCGCAATAGCAGACGACATGGCCGTGAGCGGCCAACCGTTCCATCAGCTGCTGCGGGCGCTGCTTCATCCAGTTCCAGTCGATTCCCGGAGGAACGACGATGACGGCCATTCAATCACCTTCTTCAAAGGAATGACATAGGCTATAACATTCGATCGCTTGATTCCCGCTTCGACGGAGGATCCGATGCTTGTCTTTGTATGGAATTGGAATGCAACCGACGGCGGGCGGGCGGCGGAACGAACGGAACGATGCATCGCCGGCGTCTGGCCCGGTTGCAAATTCGTGCGCCTGGAAGACGAATCTGCCTCGTCGATGAACCGGGAGCTTGCCGGTTACGGGGAACGGTTCTTCTTCGTCGCGGATGCGGGCGACACGTTCGGGCCCGGCTTCTTCCCGGACGTTCGCCGCGCGCTGAATCAACTGAAGGAGTCAGACGCCGGTCTCATCGTCGACCCGGCCGACGGGGGCGAGGATCGGGATGCGGAACGAGCCGGCTTGCCGCCAAGAGCTCCGTCGTTCTGGCGCACGGCGGCCGTCATGTCCGGATCTTCGCCGGGGTTCGCGGAACGGGAGGCGCTGCCGTTCGGGAAGATCGCCTTGCTTGACAAGAAGCGAAGCCTGGATCGCGAATGGACTTGGGGGACGCTTCGCAGTTCAGATTACCGCCCGGCACCCCGCCGCAAGCCGGGCTGGTTGCGTTCGGACGCGGAATGGCGCTATCTGGCGCCGCTGCTTGCCGCAGAATGCACGGCTCCGCCCGCGAACGCGCCTCCATTGTTCACGATCGCCGTATGCACCTATAATGACGCGGAATATTTGCCATGGGCATTGCGCAGCGTTCGCGTCCAGACGCTTCCGGAATGGGAGCTGATCGTGGTGGACGACGGTTCCGACGATCGGACGGAAGACGTGTTGCGGCAAAGTTCTTTGCTCGGAGACATTCGAATTCAGGTGCATCGCAACGATACCAATCGGGGTAAAGCGGCCAGTCTGAACCGCGCCTTGGCCGCTGCCCGGGGACGCTGGCTGCTGGAACTGGACGCGGACGACTGGCTCGCTCCCGATTGCCTCGTGACGATGGCCCGCTATGCGGCCCATGCGCAAGGCTTGATCGCGGCGATAGGCGGCGAGCACGTCGAATGGCTGGAGCGGGCGAACCATGATCTCATCCCCGGAAACGTTCGGAGCATCCCGGTAGAGCCGAGCGCGGCGGAGCTGCTGGAGCATCCGTTCGCCATAGCGCCAAGAGCGTATTCGGTGCCCCTTCTCAGGAGGATAGGCGGTTGGTGGACGCACGATCCGTATGGCGGCCGATTGTACGAGGATCTGCAGATGCTGATCCGCGTCGCGCCGCACGGTTCGCTGCTGCGAATTCCCGTCCCGCTGTACCATCGGAGGGTCCGGACCGGGAGCGTGACCCAACGGGGCAAAGCCTGTTATCCGAAATGGCGGGAGTGGATGGAGGTTCAGACCGGGAACGGGCTAACCGACCAAAATGCGAACGAATTCGAGGTTGGCGACCGGAATGCTGAACAGGCCTGATTCTTCGGAATAAACGGAGCTGTCGGCCAGGATCGACAGAATGCCGTCCGTGATGCCGTGCAGCGTTCCCTGCAGAAAACGATTGTCCATGAACACTTCGATGCGGCGTCCGAAATGCGGCACTAAAGCTTGAGCGAAGTTCAATTCGAATTCCTCCTCTTCGTTAGGCGAAGGCGTCAACGCTGCCGAGCGGGATAAAGACAAGCGCGCCCGACGGTTCCAAAATTTCGACGAAGTCGATCCCGACCGCAATTAGCGTTCCGGCCACGGGCCCTGCCGTCGTCTCGATCGTGACGACGGTTCCGACTCGGCCTTCCAGCATCGTCCGGGTAGCGACGAACGGATCGGCCAGCGATTCGACCCGGCTTTGTACCTGAGAAAACTCGGCGCTAAGCGAGACGAACTCTCGCTGTAATTGGACGGTCTGGGCTGCGAAGGCGCCCAGATTCGCGCCGATCGCTCCGACTTCGGTACGAACGCTCGCAAGCTGCGAGCCAAGCGTTCCTGTCTGCCCTGCAAGCGAGTTCGATTGGGACGTAAGGGAAGCGACTTGGGTCGCAAGTGAGCCGACTTGACTTGTCAACGAAGCGTTCTGCGACTCTACCGTATGGATCGCACTGTTTAATTCCCGCTGCCGATGCGAAAGAATCCGGACTCTCTTCTTTAACGAGCGATGTTTCCGAACCAGGCGGCGCTTCGGCCTTCTTCTCCGGCAGCTTCTCTTTTTAGGAGAAGAACAGGACTGAATGTCCATCATCTCTGTTCGCATCCTCTCTTCAGGGGTTGTTGTCCCTAGTAAGTTATGTAGTCGCATGATGGGGGGAAACTCGTCTATCCGAACTTAGTGAAACAACCTATCCGCGGACGTACCTGATCATGAGCTTAGTGTCGGCGGACGCTGGGCGGGTGACGATTCCGAACGGTCCGGCGCCACATACATATAGAAGAACACCCAGACGGGTGAAGCGAATCTTGGTGGGGGGGATGTAACTTGGATGCCATCCATCCGGATTTTCAGTCCGTCTATTCCGCTCGCCAATCCGAGTACATCCGGATTTTGCAGGGTCAGCCGTCCCGACTCGCGCTGGAGTTGATGAGCCTGCTCGGCGCCAGTAACGGCCGGGCGGTCGTCGTGTACCCAGAAGCCGTCCATTGGGAGCCGCAGCAGCGTCCTCACCATTGGCTGAGAGAGATGGCAAGGCGCGGCTACCTTTGTTTTTTCTGCGATCCCGCGGAAGGGGAGAGCGGCCTTCGCGAGATCGAGCCCCGATTATTCGCGCTGCGCGGCGGTCAAGGCGATCTGCTGCACGCGTTGCGAAGCCAATCGGCCATCGTGCTGTGCACCTGGATGATGCAGATGGCCTGGGCCGATCTGCTGCCCCATAAAATCGTATGGTACGATCTCCTGGACAGCCTCGAATTTTTCTCTCTATACGACGACAACATGCTGGCGAAGCACCGGCAGCTGGTTCGATCGGCAGATATCGTTACCTATTCGGCGCGAAGCCTCGAACGCTTCCTGGAGAACAGGCCGGACGCGCTGCATCTTCCCAACGCGGCTTTTCCCGAGCATTTCGCCGGCGGACCGGAACGGCTCCCGCCGGAATCGGACGACGCGCCGCCTTGCGATCTGGAGCCGATCGCAGCCTGCGGTTGCCCGATCATCGGCTATTTCGGCGCCTTGGAAGAATGGTTCGACGCCGAAACGATCGGCCGTATCGCGTCGAGACGGCCCGAGTGGCAGTTCGTGCTGATCGGCAAAGGTCCGGTGCAGGGACGAATCCGGTCGGACAACGTTCACTTCTTGGGATTCAAAGAATATGAGCGAATCTCGGCGTACGGACGTTTTTTTCACGTGGGAATCATCCCGTTCACGGTGAACGGGATGACCGACTGCGTCTCCCCGGTCAAATTTTTCGAGTACGCCGCCTTGGGTTTGCCCGTCGTCTCCACTTCGATCGCCGAGATGATTCCTTATCGCTCGGAATGGGTGCGGATCGCCGACGGGGCGGACGCGTTCGAAGCCGCGATCGAGCAGGCGCTGAAGCCGGACGTTCGCCGCCTGGCGAAGGAGGAAGGAGCGGCGTTCGCCAGCCGGCAGCAATGGGGGCAGCGCTTCGAGCTGGTGCAGCGGCGCTTCGACGAGCTCCCGAAGGTTTGGCAGGCGTTCGCCAACGACCGTCCTGCCGGCAAGGTCGCGGTCATGGCCGCAACGTTCCTGGACTTCGAAGGAGAACGCTTCTATTCCGGCGGGGCGGAACGATATCTGCTCGACTTAAGCCGTCTGTGCCGCCGAATAGGGCTGGAACTCGTCATCTACCAATACGGAAATTACGCTTGGCGGCGCCGGTTCCAGGGCGTCGAGGTCATCTCGCTGTCCCGGGGAGGGCAGCACGCCCGGCAGCTGAGCGTGGCGACCGTCCGCATATTCAGCCGGCTGTTCCGCGAACAGACGGACGGAAGGGCGGTCCTGGCTGTCTTTTCCGCCTATTTCAACGCTTGGCCTCACGGCAGCGGCTGCCCGAGCATCGGCATCGTTCACGGCGTCGGCTGGGACGACCCGGGAGCCCGCTTCGAAGACGGAATCGCCTTCTGGGAGCGCAATCGACGGTTTATCGAGGGAGCGAAATCGTGCGGCAGCCTGGTCTCGGTCGATACGAACTCGGCGAACTGGTTCCAGACGATCGACTATGAGCTCGGCCGCGGCATTCGGGTGATTCCGAATTACGTGGAGATTGCGGAGTTCACGCCCCGCCCGGATTACACGAGAACAGGCGATCGGATCGTCATCCTGTACCCTCGGAGACTTTATAGTCCGCGGGGACTTTTTCTGACGCTGGACATCGTCGACCGGATACTGGAACGGTATCCGCAAGTCGACTTTCATTTCGTCGGCAACGGCGAGGCGGCCGATACGTCCCGCGTCGACGAGAAGCGGGAGAAGTGGGGCGACAGAATCCGTCGATATAACCTGCCGATGGAGGAAATGGCGAAAGCTTACCGGAATGCGGACATCTCGCTGATTCCGACGCTGCACAGCGAAGGGACCAGCCTCTCCTGCCTGGAAGCGATGGCGTGCGGCAACGCCGTGATCGCGACGCGGATCGGAGGATTGTCCGACCTGGTCATTCACGATCACAACGGCCTGCTGATCGAGCCGGACGCCGAGTCGCTGCATGAGGCGATACGGGAGCTGCTGGATCGGCCAGCCAAGCTGGCTGCGCTGAAGCGGCAGGCGGTGAAGGTGGCGAAGACGTTCTCCAAGCAGCGGTGGGAACGGAACTGGTTGACCGTTCTGGAAAAAGCGTTAGGCGGAAAGAGAGAAGGAAGGGTTCGGAATGACAACGCGGACGGCGGGCAATGGATCGAGATCTACTTGGCGGAAACGCCGAAGCCGAATCCGGCACTGGGCTCGCTCGTTCTGAACTTTCTGGAGCGCGGAGACACGGTCGTCCTGCGCATGAAAAACTTTGTCCACAAACGGATTCATTCCTTCGGCCGGTTGCAATGGATGGACTGGGGGGACCGCTCGTTCTCCGAACCGGACTGGGTGTTCGCCGGCCGGTCCGTTCTGGAAGAAGTGCGCCGGCCGGTCGATGCCGTCTGGGACGAAGAGGGGGAGTGGGAATGGATATCATCCTCTCGGCCATCGCCCATCGAACGGGATCGACGCTCGTCCAGCGCATCTTCAACAAACGCGCAGGGACGCTGATCTGGGGCGAACATGGGGGCATCGTCAGCCAATTCGTCCGGATCCGCGCGCTGGCCGAGCATTTCGCCGTACACGGCAAGGCGGAGAAGAAAGCTTACTTCGGCAGCGGGGAGAATGCGAATACGTGGATCGCCAACATGTCTCCCGAGCCGGAGCGGATAGGCGAAGGCGTCGTCCAGGCCGTTCGAGCTTTCTTCGCGGCCGCTTATGCGGAGTATCGGGAAAGCCACGACCGGATCGGCTTCAAGGAAGTCCGATACGGGAAGCCGGAGATCGAGCTGCTGAAAAGCTGTTACCCCGCGGCGACGATCGTGCTGCTCGTCCGCCATCCCGTCGACGTCTGGCGCAGCGCGGCGGAGTTCTGGTCGGGGGATGCGGACCTGTTCGCCCGAATTTGGAACGAACGGGCGATCGCGTACGCGAAGCTTCGCGACCCGGAACGCGGCACTCATCTAGTAAGGTATGAAGACATCGTCGCTCGGGACGAGAACACGATAAGCTTGCTCTCGGAGCTGGCGGAGATCCCCCGCCCGGAAATCGAGAAGGTGCTGGGCGTCCGTCTGAACAGCACCCGGACCGAGAGGAGCGAAGAGGATGTCGACCGCATTCGGTCGGTTTGCCAAGACGGCTTGACGCGGCTGGGATACGGCGAGTAAACGAATCGTTGACGATCTTGAAATCAGGCGAAGCAGAGGTGAGGTGCCTCCGCTTCGCCTGACGGCATTTTCCCCTGGAGCGGGGCTATAAGCTTTTTCGAACGGTTATCATCGCGAAGCCCGATCCGGTCAGCATCGTATCGATCAGAGGGTTCGAAGGACCGAGCTCGGAGCGAAGGAGCCGGTCTCCGTATACCTCAAGCAGCCGATCGGTCAAATATCGGTTGACCCAGCCGATGACGAGATCCGCCGCGGCGCGGGTCCGGGGCGTATCGATCTCCGCGAACGCGGAACAGAACTCTTCGCCCCAGAAGCGGCTGGTCATGACGTTGCTGATGTTGAGAAGCGGACGGATGGGAAACGGAAAAGCCTTTACGACCTCGAAGAAAGGAGAGAAGCGCCGGACGATGTCCTCCAGCGTTTCGACGCCGATATGTCCCTCCATATAGACATATTTGCGCACGACGTCTTCCGGGTCTTTGGGGTTGCAGTTCAAGTAGTCGACGAAGCCGGATTCGATGCCGTGAAATCCGTATCCTCCGGGCTTGGTTACCCGTTGGAGCTCCCCGATCATCGCATCCTTGCTCCGAAATTCGATATGCCCGAAGTAATCCATCGTATAGATGAAATCGAATTCGTCGTCTGCGTAGGGAAGCCCTTGAACGACGTCGCAGGTCACGGCTTCGTCAAAACCGTTCTGTCTGGCGATGTCGATGCAGCTGGAGCTCATGTCCACGCCGTACAACCGCACATCCGGAAAAAAGCGCTTGATCCGCGCGCCGAAGGTGCCGGACCCGCAGCCGACTTCAAGTACCTTCAAAGCCGGGTTTCCCGTCTCGTTTACCCGGCTGCGAAGCGTGTCCATTAGGTTGGACGCTTTCTGATAAGCGACCGAGCCGCGAGTGACCCGGCTTTCCTGGGCCGCGACGCCGACGACATTGCTGTAAGCGAACCTCTCCTGGTAGTAAACGGCGGGGTCCATATCGAACAAGGCATAAGTAATCTCATTTTTCGATCTATCCGAATTCTCGGCCAACCGATTGTCTCCCTTCGAAAAAAATTCCGAGAGCGTAGAAGGTACCGTCTCGGCTCATCTTACGATATTCCCGAGAGCCGGTTTTTGGCACGTTGAAACGGCCGGGCATTGCGGCAGGTATCGCATTTCACGTATAATGTTGGGCAAAGGGGGTCGATCGTGATGGCAAATCCGTTTGCCGGAGCTGGCAACGACTCGTGCAAAGCCTGATATTGGGGCGATACTTTGCATGGGGCGGACGAAGATCTTGAAGGGATATCGCCCGATAAGAAAATATCGTTTCTAATAATGGGCTTTGCACCTTATTTGTGCTTTCCAAACAAAATAAGGGGCTGAGAACGAATGTGCCAACCATTTATTAGAAACCACCAATATAATCAAATCCTGAAACAAGCCAAGCTTCTGCAGAAAGCGTTCGAGACCGGTTCCGACCCGAAAGTGACGGAGTCGGTAAGGGAGAGCGCGCTTATTCACGTAATGGAAGCATTCCCGGATGCAACGGAAACGCAGAAGCAGACGCTGGAGCAATTGGTTTCGCTTCGATCGGAAGAGCAGTTCCGCGACTATATGCGCTCGCTGGAGCCTTTGATGGAAGAGTTCTCTCCGGTAACGGAGCAGCAGCTGAAGAAGCTGTTTCCGAAGGTCAAAAAACTGAAGGTCCCCGATCTGTCCGCGGTCGACTTCCGTTACGTCACCTATTTGGGCTGGACCGATGTGGCGACCGGCAAGCTGTTTCTCGTTTACCGGCTGGACGGCAGGCTTGTCGGAATCGAAGGAAGATTTACGCCCGCGAATAAGAAAGGAGCTTGCTTCCTGTGCCGGCGCCAGGAAGAAGTCGCCTTGTTCACGGCGGTTACCAAGTCGAGGCCGGCAGGCGCATCGCCCGACTATTATAAGGCGATCGGCAATTATATGTGTACGGATAGCGAGGTTTGCAACCGGAATCTGACGGATACCGCGATTCTGGAGAAGTTCGTTCGGGACGTTACGGATTTTCGGTAAAAGGAAAGCCCGCCAAGCCGTTGGCGGGCTTTTTTCCACAGATCCGGCGGCGATCGGCGGCTAGCTGCGAATGTTTAGTTTACATAATATATCTTATGTAAACTTTTAGGAAAGTCACTTCCAAACCTTAATGGCGGCCGCCTCTTTGCTGTGCCCGATAGCCGGAAGGCTGTAGAAATCCTCGATCGTCCGAAGAATGCTGTAATGGTTTGTACGGACATCGTACGATTGGGGCTTCACGCCGGAGCCTACCAGAACGGTCGGAATTTTGTTTTTCGCGCTGCGATCGTCCTCGTCCCAAGTCAGAATGAGCAAGCTGTTGTGCTTGCGCGCCCAATCGACGTATCCGGATAGATTAGTCTTGAGCCAATCGTCTCCTTGTTTGATCGTTCCGTCATGAATGTCGTGCTTCAGATTGGGGATGACGAAAGAGACCGTCGGAAGCTTGGCGTAATCTTTCGGGAAGCTGGAGAAAGGCAAATTGACGGAGGCCGGTACGTTGGAGAAGTCGGCCCACGGATTATGTTTTCTCGCATAGGATGTTTTCAGATCGTAAGGTCCCGTATACCCGGCTTTGGGAAGCCCATCGGAATATCCGCCGAACGTATAGCCGTGCTTGATGAGTTCGGCGGCCAGGTTGTCCGTCTTGAACGTATGGCTCGGGAGGTCGTCCGTTACCTTCTGATTCGATCCGGAGAACAGATCCAGATAATTCGGCTGGCTCGGATGCTCGATGGCGTAATGATTCGTCAAGTTGGCGCCGAGCTTCATCAGCTTGTTCATATAAGGAGCGTCGGGATTGCCGGCGATTTCGCGATAGGAATGATTCTCCTCCATGACGACGACAATGTGCTCCGGCCTCGCGGGAAGCGGGGAAGAGGGAGTACTCGCCGCTTTCACGGATCCGCCGCCATCGTTCGCGCGATCGGTCATGGGATGCATCAGGAACAGCCCGGAGGCGAGAAAGGGAGCGATGAGAGGAATCCAGAATAATTTCCACATGCCAAACCCTCATTTACGTTAAGTTAAGCCGGCTTTCCAGCTCCGGATCTTTGGCGGCCGAACCGCCGCGGAACGCTACCAGCACCACGATCAGAATCGTCAGAACCAAGCTTACTTCGCCTTTGCCCCATCCGAGGCCGCCGCTTCCATGAGCCGCCGAGAGCCAATCCGCGAACGATGCGCCGACCGGCCGCGTCATGATATAGGCGAACCAGAAAGCGAAAATTTCCTTGAACCCGAACAGGAAATACCCGATGGCCGGAATCGCAAGCACGACGGCAAACCAAATCCCTGAGGCCAGATAGCCCAGATGCAGAGAATTCGCGGTCATGTCGCCGGCTGCGGTGCCGAGAGCGAACGTCGTCAGTACGGTCATCCAGTAGAAAACTTCCCGGCGCCGGGTGCAGATGCTGTGAACGGACAGCGTTTTTTCCTTCCTGTACCAGACGATCAAAATGACGGCCAGCAGCACGGCAAAAAATGCGGTGGACGCGACATAAGGAATTCCCAGGCCGACCCGGACCACATCGGCAGCCATCGTCCCGAAGATGCTGACCATCACGACCACGAGCCAATACACCCAGGGAATGAAGCGTCTCGCTTTAAACTGCATGATCATGGCCGCTATAAAGATCAATACGCTAAGAGGTCCGGAGACGATCGGGTTCAAACGCTCGAACAGGAAGTCGGAAGCGACTTCGCCCATACCGGTCGTGAGCAGCTTGATGATCCAGAAGTATACCGTAATTTCCGGAACTTTGGCCGCAAGGCTTTTGACATCTTGGAGAGTGGGGGATAGCGGCTTGTCCATGCGTTTGAATCTCCTCCGTGATTCCGAATGATCTGACACCTCACCATCATAAAGTCGAGTTATTAACAATCCATTAAGCTCCCATGTTCAACTTCTTAAATCATGGGAGGATATCGGATCCCTCCTGAAACGTTTGGTCATCCCGAACGTATGAAATGCAGAACGCCGTTTTTTTTTACAAAATAGGATGGAAGATTGGGAGGAACATTTCTTCGAATGGAAACAGACAGTAGTCGGAACGGTTTTTGGCAACTCATCAAAAAGGGAAATACATCGTCCGCCTCGGCCGCAATCGGGAATACGGGAATCGCCATCGTGAAAGGAATCGCCGCCATTGTAACCGGAAGCGGCGCGATGTTCGCTTCGGCGATGCACTCTACGGCGGACGCGGTGAACCAGGCGTTCGTCTTCGCCGGCAGCGTGCTGGCCGAGAAGAAGCCGACCCGAAGGTTCCCGGTCGGATTCGGGCGAGTCATCAACCTGTTCTGCATGGTGGCGGTGATCGTAGTAACCGTCATGGCGTACGAAACGATTCGCGAAGGCATCCACTTGCTGTCTCATCCGTCCGAATCCCATGGCTTCTGGCTGAATGTGATCGTATTGCTGCTATCCATCGCCGTAGACGGTTTTGTCTTGATCAAGGCGATGAAGGAGATCCTGCATGAGGCCCGGGTCAAAGCCTCGGGCCTCACTATTCTTCGGGCGGCGTTCCGCCATATCGGACGAGCCGCACCTCCGACACGCCTCGTATTTTATGAGGATCTCGTCGCAACGGCGGGCGGATTGTTGGCTTTATTGGCCGTAGTCGTCACCTCGCTGACGAGCTTTACGCTGCTTGACGGCATCTCGACCCTGCTGATCGGCTGCCTGATGGTGGTCGTGGCTTTCCGGGTCGGTTACGATAATATGGTGGGGCTGATCGGCGTGGCCGCACCGCCGGAAGTGGAGGAGAAGGTCGCCAAGATCATTTTCTCCCATACGCAAGTTACCGACATCAATGAGATGCGAATCCTGCAGGAGGGGCGTTATTATCACGTGGAAGGTCTCATCGAGCTGATGCCCGGCCTTACGTTGGCGGATGCCGACGACATTAAATTCAAGGTAAGAGACAGCCTGCTGCTGGATAAAGACATATCGGACGTCACCATCGGCATTATCGAAGATAACGGGTTTAAGAACTGGAAGCATGCCTAAGAAATAACTGTTGGAAGATCATTTCCGACGGTTTTATAGAGAAGTTTGCAGGGATATTACGCGAAAAAAGCCGCAGGGTATCGACGGTTATGACGGTACCTGCGGCTTTTCGGTACGTCATCGTTTATTTGCCTTCATCGTCGGCAGAGGGACCATAGAGACCCGGCACCGGAAGATCGAGAAGCCTCAAATAAACCCCGAGCTGCGCCCGGTGATGAATCATGTGGCTTAAGCCGAAAGAGCGAAGGGCGATCGCCCGCGGCTGGCGCAGGATGAGATGCTCGCCGTTCCGCAAAGTCCATTCCTCGCCGAGCGTGTTCTCGTCGCATTCCGCTAACAGCTTTTCCAGCTTGACGACGTTCGCATCGAATTCCTCCAATACGTCTTCGCGTCTTCCCAGGGCTTCCCGCCGAAGCGGCACGGTCGAAAGATCGAATTCCGGGTAAAGAAAAATGGCGATTTGCCAGTTCAGAATGTTGATCAGATGCGTGGCCAACCCGCCCAGCGCCATCGATTTCTCGTGCGGCTTCCACGCCATATGCTCGTTAGGCAAACGCTCCAGAATAGTTCGCGTCAGGGCAAGCTCATGCGTGGCGTCTCCGACGATCAGTTGTTTCACCATAGATTTTCATCCTCCTTTAAAAAGTAAGATACTATAAAACCGATCCAGTGAAAAGGCTTGCACTGCCGTTTAGAATGAATCAGAGACTAATCACGATTTGGCGAAAGGCGTAACAAAGCCGGAAAAATAGAGAGGAGAACGTGCGTTTTGAATTCGGGGACATCGATCCTGATTCTTATGCCGATGCCCATGAGCTTCAGGTTCCAATTTTTGTTACAATCGAGCGAGCTTCTGAGAGAAAACCCAAAAAAACGGCAGAATCCGTTTTACATTCGTCCAAACGGTCGAAGCTGCTAGTGAGTAAGCCAAACGAGCCTCCGGAAAAAAGACGTTCCGGTTATTGACGGACCGAGCGTCGGCCTGCAATTATTGAAAGCCGGCCACGTGAATGAATTGCAAATCGGCAAGGGTCAGCGGCTTTTCGAACAACTTGAAGGAATGCTGATCATGTTTAAGAAGACAAGACTCGTTGAAACGGGCCAGTGTACGGATATTTGGTTTACGGTTCAAAAGTAAATGCCCGAATACGAATGAAATGCTTTAAAACCGTTGGCTTATATTATTGGCATATCTTTTTCACAAAACCCGTATTTTATACATATGTCTATAACATATAAAACCTCTCGGGTCTGCTCGGATCCAATTTTAGATGCAACACCGACTCCCGCTTCATTAAAAGTTCAGAAAACTTTGATTTGAGCGCAAATAACGTCGCCACGTTTCCGGATGCGACTGTGGATTGTAGGACAACCTGCCCCACAATCGATAGGTATACAGAAATTTGGTCCAATCGCGAATGCCCAACTTCAACTCCTCGTCTTCATAGAGTTCACGCCCCCCGATCGTCCCTGAACCTTTCTTCCCTTTGAACGAAAGCGGTTCAAACCATTCGACGCCAAGTGAACCGCAGAAGCCGGAAAATCGACCAAAGCCGGCAGCCATTGCAGGATCGCCCCACAGCAGGATGCGCTGCGTACCCGGCCAGAGCCGGTGAATTAGTCCATAGGTGCGATCGCCACGAAGAAAATCGGCATAGCCGTAACGAGTAAAGCTTCGCTTAGACGTGGTGCTCATCCCACTCCTTGCTTTGCCGTCGTGATGCCCGGTGCTCGGCGGATGAAGCGATATTTTGCCTTTCCCCGTTCCCGGAACAAATTCTTTTCGGCGGATTGATGCCTGATGATAAGGCAACCCCATATGTTCCGCCCAATATTTGGTCGACAACATAAACTGCTTGCCTGTCTTTTCCGTGATCTCCAAGAGTTCATCATTGACCCCCTTGGAATGAAAATCTAAGTCAGTTAAGTTCTTGGCATCCTTCACCTTTTCCATAACCACCCGCCAAAATTCATGAGTGGGCTCGGGAACGCCGCCTTCGAAATGGACCCGAAACGTCAGGCCTTCAATCTCCGGGCAAGTTTCAAGCAGCAGCGCCAAGGCGTCACGGCAGTACTGCGCATGATTTTGCGCGTTTAGTCCCGAGATCCGATACTTTTTATTTGTGTTATTCGGTCCGTAATCGTATGCGTGATTCCACAAACCAAGGCGGAAATCCAGGCCGCGAAGCTTAGCCTGCTGTCCGATATACCGAATCATCGCCAGGTTTCGCTCTCTTTCATCCGCCGATAGCCCCTCCACTTCAACAGAATATCCGGGAACGGAAAGCACGAAGGGATAGAAGAAACAAAAGTAAGTGTCCAGTACGACACGATCAATGAGATAATCGTAGCCTGCGCCCACACTGAAGGTAAATTGATTGAATCGATGCGTGGCCAGCTCCGTTAAATATTCGTCCCAAAATTGAGGATCATAGAACCATGGTTTATCTTCCGGTTCGCTGGTGAACAGGCGAGTGATGCGGCGTACCGGATTAGTCGGCTTCTCGACTATCGACTGAATAGATTGCAAAGCTTCGACCGGGTCTTCCGCATGCTTTGCGATATCGGCGAGCTCCAACACCGCATAGACAAGACCGCGAACATCGCTTCCGACAGCGAAAACGGTAGGGACGCTATTCAATGTTATATTTGTGTTTGCAATTCCAAATGACTCTGCTTCTACGGGAACGTTCAATCCTGCGTCTGACCATCCCGGCAGTTTCGAAGCCGAGGATAAGCCGGTTATCACAATTTGAAGTCCATCCTGATCATTGCCGAAACCGTCAATCCCATCGTGCGCGATTGTCTCTACCTTCCGGCTGCGAAGCACATTCGTCAGATGGCAAACTGCCCATATCGCTGGTTCCTGCTTAGATACAGGATCGAATGTATTCCTGAATACGTCAACTTTTACCACTTTCTTCATGCTCTGTCCCTCCTTAGCGCTTTCTGTAAATGAGATTTTCGAGGAATCTTACGCGCCACTCCCATTCGAATGGTTGTATTAATGGCTCTCTCAACGATAAGTAGTTCCACATTATGAACATCGTTCAAAATAATGCCTGGAATTATGTTCTCATGAGATTCGTCCGGTGTCAAATAAAAAACAAATTAATGGATTCTTCAATCTTGGTTTGCCACTCAGGCATTCCCAGGCTCAACGCTACATCAAAAATACGGTGAAAAATTCACAAAAGAAGAAGCCGATTTTGCTATTAAGAACCTGGGTTAATAAAAACGCAAAAACGCCATTAACCAAAAATTGGTCAATGGCGTTTTATTTTCATTTAGATCTTTAGTTGTTTTCTATTACAGCCTTTATTAGATGCGGTTTTCTTTTGCTCGATGTCTATTCCGGAAAGCGGCTCATTTATTTTTAAACCAAGCGCTTGAAAATACCTTCCACAGAGTTCCCGTCTTAATCCCTTCGTCGCCAGCTTCGATCTTAGACATTCGGGCCTGAATCGTCCCGGCTTTATCGGCTAGTTCCTTTTGCATGCTCAATCGATTTTGTGATTGCGAAAAATCCAACTGATCAACCATATTGTAATTCCAACGATTATGATAGTAATCTGTGTGGTTATATAAAGGAATCTTTAGTGCGTTAACGAATCGTGGAATCGAACGCAGACTTATTCGCAGCAGTAAACTAATTAGCTACGGTCTGGTCCAATATTCTCAAGAAAGGATCATGCTCGTTTTGACTCAATTGACGACTTGTTGAAATCTCTCAATGATCGCGGTAAAGGTTTTGAAATTCAACATACGATTGATTTTGGGGATGTCTTTTGGGTGAATTAAGGGCTGTTATAGCAGCCAGCCTGCGCAGATTCTGGAACACTACGTGTTCAAGAGGAAAGTGCGATAAGTCTACGCAAGAGAAGACCTTAGAAGATCACAAGAAAGCCCGTCAAGGTGTTCTCCTTGCATTGACGGGCGTTTTCCTTCTCCCACACTCTGAAGTGTCCCAGCCGAATGGTTGGGGGTGGTTGATTTGAAAAAAATCAAGATAGGGTTTTCTTACTTATCACGTGTTCAGAAAGCAATCCGGTACGTATGGGCCGACTTCGTTAGTTCCAGTTCGTAGTACCCGCTGCCGACAGGAACAAGCTCCCCTTCTTCGCAAAAGGGCGCTCCCGCGCACGGAAAGCGCAGCGTGCCGACGCCGGCGTCCGGCGTTGTGATGACGATGTCCGATCGGGTCACGCGGACCTTGACCTCGCCATCGGGCGTCGGAACCTCCCCTTCCATCCATTCGAGATCGCCGAGAAACGGCTCGATCCGGTAACGCTTATAACCGGGCGCTTCAGGCCGTACGCCGAGCAAGAATTTGCCAAGCAAATAAATTGGCGCGGCTCCCCAGGCGTGACACAGGCTCTTGCGGTACTTGTCGCCATACATGTCGTACTGCAGCTCGGGCGACAGGCTCGGATCGTACTCCTCCCAGAACGTCGTCGCGCCAAGAGCCAGCATCCCCCCCCAATAGCGGCGCATCTCGTCAAGCACATAGAGCCGCTCACCCACCTCGCACAGCGCTTCCAGCTCGAAGAAGCGCATAAACGGCGTCTTAATGGCCGGCACATCCCGGTTAAGAAGCACGTTTCGCTTGACGGATTCCTTTCGCTGCTCGTCAAGATAACCGAAGCGAAGGGCGAACATGTTCGGATACTTTAACAGCCGTTCGATTTTCTCGCCAGCCAGCCGGCCATGAATCAAGGCGCTCTGATTCTCGTCCCAGAACAGATGCAAAATCTGTTCGCGCAAGTCTTCTGCTAGTCCGGCGAACCGATCCGCAGTCGCCGAATCGTTCAGCAGCTGGGCGAATTCGGCCACCGTCTCCAGCGAACGGCAGAACATGAGCTGTTCGAAGCAGAGCTCGCCGCGGCGTTCCATGTCCGCCCAGTCCACGAAAACCCAATCCTCAGGGAAACCCTCCATCATCCCTTCGCTATTGCGGCGGCCAAGGCAGAACTCCGCCAGCGACAGCATGTCGGTGTAGCGGCTTCGAATGAAGTCCAAATCGCCGGTATACATATAATAGTCGGACAGGCTAAGGAACCAGTAGAATGTATAATCCATAATCGTGTTGATATGAATACGGACCGGGTCCTTGCCTCGCAAGGCGATCAGCGTTCTCCGCGTCACATCCTGCTCGAAGTACGAATAATGGTTGATCAAAAAACCGAGATTGGCGTCACCGCTCCACACCCACCGGTCCCGCTTCATCCCATCGTACAGAAATTCCCGCATGTTGATCCGCAGCGTATAAGCCGAAACGTCCCAAATCCGGTTCAGCAGCTCGTCGGAGCAGCGGAACGCGCCTCTCTCCTTCATCGGCAAAAATTCGTATTCGTGCAGCGCCTCCCGCCACGAGATGCCATCGTCCGCGGCTAACTGCACGTATCGGAACGCGCGGGCAACCGCCGTTTGGACATCACAAGGGGCGTCCCCGGAGACGACCAGCTCATCTGTCGTCTCCGCCCGCTCTCCGGCCATCGCTTCCTCCAGTGATTCGCCGTAATGCAAGCGCAGGACACCCGTCCCTTGCAGCGCTTTGAACGACAAATGACCGAACGTCTCGCGTCCGAAGTCCAAGATTGTCTTGCCCTCTCGCTCGAAGACGGACGCCGGGCATACGGTCTCGTATTCGAACGGGAACGCCGCAGGCGGCCGTGATGCCCGGTTCAGCTTTGCCCAAGACGCCGCCGGCACCCACCGGCCGTCGAAGCATGTCACCTCCCAGCCGCTGCCGGTGCCGCAATGCTCGCTCTCCGCATAGATGGCGGGCAGCGCGGCATCGTTCACAACCTTGACCGTCAGCTCGTGTCGGCCCACCGGTAATAAGATCGCCGCGGGCGACCGACGCTCGCACGGCACCGGCTCCATGCTGCCGTCCAAATGTGCGATAAAGTCGCCCTGCACGGTTAGTGTCAGTACCTCCGGCTGTTCGAGTTCGAACGAACGCCGGAACATCACATTCGAATAAGCGGTATCCAGGCGCCATACCGGCGGACAGACATATCCCCGATACTGCCTCAGCACGGAAGCTTTGGCGTTCAGCCAATGCTCGTAGTCGCCTGGATACCAGATCCAGCGCGCTTCGCTCGATTCCATCCCGCCACGCCTATCTTCGTTTACTGGCGGAAGCGCTTTGTCCGGCTTCCGATCCGTTGCGTCGTTTTCTCCGACGTTCATTTCCACATTCATCCTCTCTCGTCGCCCGCGACAGGTATCGTTCTGAATTGGTAGCGGCCGGAACCGACCACCAGCCATACAGCCTCGCCTTCCCGGCGCAGGAACGACCACCCGTTCCCTTCGCTGCCCGGCTCGACGGGCATCCCGTCCGCCTCGACCCGACAGCCTGAGCGGCAAGGAACGGCTACTTCGGCGTTCGAATTGGCGGGAATGTCCGCCTCCAGCGTAAAGGCGCCTGCCTCCTCCCTCCAGCCAACGGCAATCGGTCCGTAAAGCGTCTCGTACCGGCACCGGACCCTGCCGATACCTCCTCCAGGCTGCGGACGTATGAGGAACGATTGAAACCCCGCCCCGTCCTCGCGGAGATCGATACCGGCCAGACGCCGATACAGCCATTCCCCAACGGAGCCTAGCGCATAGTGGTTGAACGAATTCATCTCCGGGTCCTGGAACCCGCGTTCCGCGCTCCAACCGTCCCACCGCTCCCAGATTGTCGTCGCGCCGTTGCGCACCGGATAAAGCCAGCTTGGAAATTCCTCCTGCAGCAGCAGGCGAAACGCTGCGTCCGTCTCACCGAACCGGGACAGCACCTCCAAAATATAGCTGACTCCCATAAAGCCCGTCGTCAAATGCCAGCCATTGTCCCGGATATTGTCCACAAGGTCTCGCACCGCGGCGGGCTCCTGTTCTGCGGTGAGCAGACCGATCATGAGCGCTAGCACGTAGGCCGTCTGCGTGCGGCATGCGACATGGCCGTCGGCCGTCATGAAATGGTTCTGGAAAGCGATCCGTAGTTTCTCCAGCAAGCGGCCGTACGTCTCGCCGTCGGCCGTCTCCCCGATCGTGTCCGCCATCTGCGCCATCAGCTTGACGCTGTAAGCGAAAAAAGCCAGATTGATGAACTTCTTGGGCGTCTCGGCGCCGAACGCCAGATGATCGCCGAAGCTTTCCGTTCGACGGATACCTTCGTCATCGCTGTCGTTCTCCAGATATTGAATCCACTTCTTCATTGCTTCGTAGTTTTCGAGAATGAACCTGACATCCCCGTAGACGCGGTACATTGTCCAGGGCAAAATGACGCCGCAGTCGCCGAAAAAAACGTGTCCCGCTCCAAAATGCACGACATCCGGCGCGACGTTCGGATAAGCCCCGTCGTCCCGCTGCGCGTCCCGGATATCCGTCAGCCATTTGCGATAGAAGCTGGCGGCGTTCATGTTGTAGGTGGCCGTGCGGGCGAACGCGTGGGCATCGCCCGTCCATCCGAGCCGTTCGTCGCGTTGCGGACAGTCGAGCGGGATGCCGATAAAATTGCCGCGCTGGCTCCAGCGAATGTTGGATAAGAGCCGGTTCAGCAGCGGATGCGATGCCTCCAATTCGCCCACCTCCGCCGCATCAGAATGGATGACGATGCCTGTCAGCGCCCCAGCGTCTAACTCGCCCGGATAGCCTTCAATCTCGGCATACTGAAAGCCGTGATAGGTGAACGAGGGCTCGTAGGTCTCCTTCCCCTCGCCGCTCATTAGATAAATGTCGGTCTGTTTGGCCGTGCGCAGATTGTCCATGTACAGCCGCCCGTCGGCACCGAGCCGCTCCGCATAACGAATGCGGATGCGAGTTCCCGACGGTCCTCGCGATGTCAGCCGCAGCCAGCCCGTCATGTTTTGGCCGAAGTCGACCAGATAGGTCGTGGCATCGACGCGTACAACCGACTTCGGAGGCAGCTCCCGGGCCCGGACAATGGCAGGCCCTTGCGCAGCGGTCATCCGGCCGCCCGAAAGCTGATCCGGCACGATGGCGGGCTGCCAGCGGCGCTCCTTGCGCTCCAGCCGGGCGTCGTACGTCTCGCCCATGTACAGGTCGGCCGAGAGGACCGGACTTTCCGCCGCCTGCCAGCTCTCGTCGGTTCCCCACCGTTCCTGCAACCCGTCCTCGTATTCGATTCGCAGCTCGGCCCGAAACGCGACCGTGCTCCCGTAATGGAACGGGCCGCAAATGCCGAGATGGCCAGCGTACCAGCCAGGACCGACGATCGCTTCCAGCCGGTTGTCGCCGCGGCGTAAACAAGCGGCGATATCGTACGTGCGGTAAGGAATGCGAACGCGGTAATCCATCCAGCCCGGCGCCAGCACATCGCCGTTGACACGCTGCCCGTTAAGCGTGCAGACATATAGACCCAGCGCCGACACGTACAGGCGTGCTCGCCGCACCGGCTTGGCGATGCGCAGCGTGGAGCCGAATACGGGAAGCGGACCGTATCCGACGTTGACCGGATAGAGAATTCGCTTGTAATGCTCCCATTCCCCGTTGCCGACTCGCCCGTTCGACTTCGGCTCGCGCCAATGACGATCATCGAAGGCCGGCATCTTCCAGCCTTCCTCCTCCCGATCGAACACTCGCCAGCCCGCATCGGTTCCAAGCGTCCGCACGGTACCGTCTGCCCAAGCCAGCGACAGCATCGCGACAAACCCTTGCTTCTCTCCGTCCGCGATCATTGCCAGGACGTTATCGCCCGGAACGAGCAGCGCAGCGATATCGAGCACAACTGTCTGCAAGTAAGGATAGAACAGCCCTTCACTGCTACCGTTTACCCAAATGCGCAGCGAATCGGTGGCTAGCACATGCAGCTTGGCCTGAGCCGGCGGGTTCGGCCCACAATCGAAGACAAGCCGGAACAGCCGATTCCTGCCGTCTTCCGCGTTCTCACCATCCCATACCAATGCTTCGCCTCTTAGTAGGTCGGGCTCCGGCTCCGGCGGTCGCGAAAAAGGCGCGGCAATCCACTTTGCCTCCCACTCCCGTTCGTCCAACAACCCGGTCTCCCAATAGGCTTCATTGCTCCATGGACTTTCTTGACCGTCCCGGTCCCACACCTTCACCTTCCAGTAATAGCGCGCGGCGGATTCCGGCACCGGCCCCTCGTACGCGATGTATTGCGACCGGTCGGAAGCCACCCGTCCAGTATCCCAGATATCTCCCTCGTCCCGCATCAAGCTTTCAAGACTGCTGGCGACGATCAATCGGTACGCGCTCTGCCGAACATTCCGTACCGACTCGGCCGTCACCAGCCGCCAGCCGAACGCGGGTCGGCGCGTTTCCGTTCCGATCGGATTGATTTCATCATCTGTTGTCAACGTATGGATGGTCAGCATGACGATAACGTTCTCCTTCCGATTACTGCTGCGCTCAGACGCGAAGCAGGCATTCGCGCAAGAAGGCGGCAGTCTCCGGAGAGCGCCCTTCACGAATAAGCCGCTCCACCTTCTCCGCCGGAAGCGAGTCAACGACATGCCCGAACGCTTCCATCGCGCGGACCCCTTCGTGAACAGCCTCCAATCCGTCTTCGCGATACGGATATTGATCGATCGACAGCCATCCCGAATAAGCCGTCCGCTTCAGCCAGTAGAAAAATTCAAGCGACTCGATCGTGTGCACGCTTCCGACGATCATATCGTCGTCCCAGTGTCGGAAATTGTCGTTCATGTGCACATGGAACAGCTTGTTGCCATGCTTCTTTAGCAGCGCGACCGATTCGGCGGGCGTCTCGTAAGCGTTCAGCGCGTGGCCGAAGTCGATCGTCACCCCCACGTTGTCCGTACCGACCTCCTGCGTAATTAGCAGCGCGTTCGCAGCCGTGCTCAAGTAGCAGTGGGTGCGCGGCTCCTTCGGCTTATACTCCAGACTGACTCGCACGTCCGGGCGATAACGGCAAACCTCCTTGACCCCTTCCGCAAACCAGTCGCGCTCCTGAATGTAATCGGCCTGGAACAAGTAGTCATACCCGTCCTGACCCGGCCACAGCGAGATGAGATCGCCGCCGAGCTCTACCGCGGCGTCAATCATCTCTTTCGCATGCGCGACAGCCTGCTGGCGAACGGCCCGATCCTTGGCGGCGAAGCTGCCGTATTTCCATTTCATCTGACCGAAGTGATCGGGAATGATCGACACGAGCTGAAGCCCGTACCGCTCCAGGTATTCTTTCAGCTCCTTCACGTTGCTCTCCGTCACATGCCACGTGCCGACCAACTCGACGCCGGTCACCTGCGGGATTTGCGCCACCCGCTCGAACAGCTCGCTCAATGCATATGGCCGATCGTAGCCTTCCGTCAAAAATCGGTCCGAACAGCTGCCTACATTGGACAAAATCACAGAATATTGCGTTTTATTCAATGCCAGTCCCTCCTTGATTATCGCATGTCATCAGCCGGCATTTCTGCCGGGACGGTCAGCCAGCATGCCGAATACAAACTGCGCATACCAGCGGGACAGAAAATCGTTTGGATGATTGATGTTGTTTCCGGTCATGTCGCCGAAGCTTTTCGTTTTCAGAAGCTCGGCGTGAACGCCGGTCAGGTTTGCGGCGGCGACCCCCTCCATCCCGGAAGCCAGCTCGTTCAGCGCTGCGTTATAATAGGGTTGCTGGTCCAGGAAGAACGTCTCGGGGTTCGGAAGCGTCGTACCTACGAGAATGAATTCAGCGGCTGGATTGACCGCACGGACGGTGTCGATGATCGACCGAATGTTCTCCTTGAAGACGGAAGGTCTTACTCCGTCTCCGATGCCGGTGCCAGAGCCGTCGTTCATGCCGAAAGCGATGATGACGAGATCCGGATGCTCGGAGGCAACGAGCGCGGCGGCATGATCTTTGCCCCAAGTCGACGTTGTCCCGCCGACGGAAGGATTCACGAATGTGATATCGGTATGATAATAGCGTTCGAGTGCATTCGCGGTCATCCGCCCCCAGATCGGTAAGTAAGGCGGTACGCCGGTATAGCCGCTGGCATTGGCGCCTACCGAGATGCTGTCTCCGTACAAAGCCAGCTTGACCGGCGCGCCGGCGCGCAATTTGCCGATGGTCTTGGGCAGACTCGCCTCATCGAACTTCGGCACAGGGCCGTTCCACGCGCCGACATGCTTATAGGTAATGACGATCTGCCGGTCGTGGAAGAAGGAGCCTTCCCGGTAGAGGACGGCGCCGCCGCCAAGTCTCGGCATGCTTTCGTTCGGAATGTATTCCGGCAAAACCATCTCGTCCTCTGTCATATAGGGAATGCGCGACTGCGCCGTCAGCCGGAACGCACCGTCTTCGAACGTCCAGTCGACGCCTTCCTCATACTCCGTATCCAACCTGGCATTCTTCACCGATACGATCTCGGTCGGAGGATACATGAATCTGCCTTCCGGAAGCCCATCCCCTTGATCGACCATGAGTACGGATTCGTTTACCACCGTATCTCCTTGCCAAAAGGGCGCCATCGATGTCGTCTCCACATTCGCAGCCTCCTCCGAATCCCCCACGCGGAATAAGGTCTCTTGTACCGTGTTGCGGTATCGGAAACGGATCCCGTACGCTCCGCCTTGCTGCGGATCGTACGAGGCGACCCGCAGCCTGAACCGCTGCCCATCACCCGTGCCCAGCTTGCTCAGCTTCAATTTGCTGCTGTCGAAGCTCAGATTCCCGATCGGCTCGACAGCGATTTCCCCCGACAGTTCCTTGGCGTCATGATTGGTCACCTCGACGGTGAAATAAGCGCCTGCTTCCACATTCGTCATATCGGACGTTACCGCCATCTCGAGATTCGCCTGGCCGCCTACGGCTTCGTTTTTCTTCGAAAATCCGACCTCGTCGATCAGCAGCGATCCGTTCCAGCTTTCGCTGGTCGTCTTTCGTGTCCACACCTTGATGCGGTCGATGGACCCGACGCCTTCCCAATCGCTTAGATCGACCGACAGCGCATTCCACCCTTTTGCCGCGTCGATCTGGACGACGCCCTCGGCGACTTGCGTCCCGCTGAAGGCTTTCACCTTCACGTAGTACGGTTGGCCGACCAGCGGATCCGTCAGCTTAACCGCCAAATTCAAGTTGGGGGTTTCGGACGCGTCGACCGGCGAGTCGAACGTCTTCTCCGCCCCTTTCCACAGCTTCTCCAGCCCGACGAACGTCAGCTGGATCAGCTTCGCGAAGTCAACCTGCAGCGATCCGGACCCCTGGTACGCGTCGGATGCGGTCTGTCGGGCGGATACCGCGTTGTCCGCGATCGTCCAGCCGTCCGCGCCGTCCTCGAAGCCGTCGCCTTGAACGAGCTTCGGCGCCCGTTTATTGATCGATATGGGCACCTGTTGCGGCGGCATTCGCTGCGACAGCCGGGAAGCGTCGAAATTCGGAATGACCTCGCTCCAATCGGAGATTCCGATAATCGGCTTGGCGAACGCGGTCGCTTCCAGTGAGCGGTCGGTATCGATATCCCGAAAGACATCGTAGATGAACTTCTTGTCCTGGGCGACGAATCCCGCCAAACTCGGATCTTGCGTCCACAGCCCCATGTTCAATCCCGCGGAAGGAATATCGAGCTGATTGAACAGGATGAATGCGTCAATGCCGTCCAGAAACCGCGCTTTGTAATACGCATAGGCATAGCCGGCGGCCTGAACCTGCTCCGCTTCCGGCGTATCGGCCTGCGTTTGAAAGCCTTGCTCGGACAAGATAATTCGCCTGCGTTCTCCGTGAATCTTCAACGCTTCCTGCCCCATATACCGGTCCAGGACATCCAAGTTTTTGAACGTGATTTTGGGAGAGTCGAAGTCCTCCGTCACATGCTCATGATCGTTCCAGGTTCGGGGATCCAGCATATCTTCCGGATAAGAATGGTAAGCAACGTTCCAGGGAAAGTCTCCTCCCTGCTTGGATAGAGTGTTCATGAGATCGACGATGTCCTTGCCCTTGTAATAACGAGTCGGATCGCTTGAAAAATAAGGCTCGTTCCAGGCGTTGTCGAGCGAGATATACACTCTGGCGCTGTCGGAATATTGGCGGACGGCCAGGTAAGCCAGCCTCACGGTCCGTTCGTACTGCTCCATGAACTGGTCGACCGTCTTGTCACCCATATTCTGCCACTGCCAGGCGGAATCGACCTCATTGCCGACGATATAGCCCATTGCTCTTCCGTAGCGTTCGTCGTCTTGCGTGTAGCGGTCGGCCAGGAAGCCGATGGCCGCCGTAAAATACCGGACCCCTTCTTCATTCGCCGTATTGAATGCGTACACCGTTCCTTGTCCGCGCGCCGCATCCGGGTGAATGAGCACGTTCGTCGAACCGTTCGGATCGTCCGCGTCGTACAGAATCAGAACGAGGTAAACGAGCGTGCCGTTGTCCGACAGCGACTTGATATGCCGGTCCAGCTCTTCCACGGCGTCTTTGTGAAAATAGTAGGTTTGCCCTCCCTGCTCGAACGCGATGGCGTTGGCAGGGTCTACGTCGTCCTTGTACATTAGGCCGTTTACGACGACCGTGACTGTGGCGTGACTGACACCGAGCTCTTCGGCGTCATCCGTCATTTGCACGTTCAGGCCTTTCTTCGACTGCGCTTCCGGATAAGGAAACGAATGGGCGGCCGGGAAGGCGACATCCGTAACCGATTTCGGCCAGTCCACGAATTGGAACTGCTCCCCGCCGCTGCCGTCCTGCTCATGAACAGCGACCGAATATTTGGAAAAATACCGGTCTCTCGTTCCGTCGAATCGATCCAATTGGAACGAGAATGTTCGCTCCCCTGCCTGCAGCTGCATCGTGCCCGCCGGTGTCAAGCCCGCGACATCCGGCTCGTATTGGTACGGGGCAAGCTCATACAGCTGCAACTGAGCGTCCGCTGGAATCGCCGCATCCTCCCCGATCGATCCGGTCACCGTCACCGTTTGCGCATCGGCGCGAACATCCGCAACGGTGCCAATGTATTCGTAATCCGGGCGATCCTGCTTGGAGAAATCGATGCCGTCCAGCGCAACCGCCCCCGTTCCGGCGTCGCCTTCCGCCAGCTGCAGGCGAAGCCCGGTTATGCGCCCAGTCCAGCGGGGATTGCCGATGAGCCGAATCGAATACGCGCTATCCCCACCGTCATTCGCCTTCAAATCGAACGCTTGCATTTTCGCGCTATCGTATTGCCCGTCATCTTCCGTAGTCCAATAGAGCCTGCCGGACGTACTTGCCGTGCCGTTGCGCAGCTTCAGCGTCACGACGTTGTTCTCGGCCGCGTCCAACCTGATCGGCGCTGAGGTCAGCATCGGATCCGGCCCCGTCACCTCGAACGATAGCCGGCCGGCCGCCACCGTCGGCGAAGCGATGGAATCGCTAAACCGCCAGCCCTCCGAATCTCCGTCATAAGAGAATTGCCAATCAAGCACATTGGCCGCATGAATGTAGTCGATATAGAACTCTGCCGTCGGCCAATTAGGAAGCGTATCCTCCGGGTGGTCGGCGCGGTCGTAATCATGGATAAAGCCGACTTCGAGCTTATCGATCGCGCCGCGGCCCTCCCATCCGCTCAGGTCGATTCCGATTTTGTTCCATTGGTTGTTGTAGACGCGTACGATGCCTTCGATGGAAGAATCCCCGCTGTACACTTTCAGACGCGCGTAATAAGGATCATCGTTCGGCAAATAGCCGAAATTGTTGTATGCCATCATCAAGTACCGCGATCCGGACAGATCGAGCGGCGTGTCGAAGGTTTTGCTCGCGGTTCTCCACACGTTGTTTTGCAGGTTCGGGTTGCTCTTGATGGCCAGGAAACGGCTGCCTTCGTACGGGAAGAACACGTCCCACGCCGAAGAAGCCAGGCTCACTTCCGACACGTTCTCACCCGCTTGCCAGCCCGCAATCGATGCGTCCGATTCGAAATCCTCAATGACCGTATAAGGCGTAAATTGTCCGACCGTCCTCATGTTTGAGGTCGGCGCGAGCTCCCCGTCGGCTGCGTTTACCGGGGAGATACCGAGATTCGGCAAAACGAACAGCAGCGTCAGAGAAAGCAAGCAGGCGATGCGCATTTTCCGAGCTCTCATCGTTTCACACCCTTTAGGAGTTGGAGTCGTTCGTTTATTCCTTCACGCTGCCCAGCACGATGCCGTGAATAAAGTACCGCTGCAGGAACGGGTACGCGAGCAGAATCGGCAGCATGCCGACGAACACCTGGGCGGCGCGTGTCGTCCGGTCCGAGATTCGGTTGTAAAGTCTCGCCGTCTCCGGATCGGTGAACTTGGACAGATCCGGCATCGTGATCACCGTCTGCAAATAGCTCGACAGGGGATAGCGGTGCGGGTTGTTCATCAGCAGCAGCCCGTCGAACCATGCGTTCCAATGCCCGACGACCGTAAACAGCGTAATCGTCGCCAGAGCGGGCGTCGATAGCGGAATGAATAGATTCAGTAGAATCCGCCAATCTCCTGCTCCGTCGATCCGCGCCGATTCGCTAAGCTCCTTCGGCAGCCGGCGAAAGAAATTGAGCAGCAGAATGATGTTGAATACCGGCACCGCCCCAGGCAGCACGAGCGCCCAAATTGAATTGAGCAGACCGAGATTTTTGATCGTCAAATACCAGGGAATAAGCCCGCCGCCGAACAGTATGGTGAAGACGAAATACCAGACATAGACGGTGCGCAGCCGGAACTCCCGCGCTTCCTTGGCCAGCGGATATGCGCACAGCAGCGTCAGCGCGAGATTGAGTACGGTACCGAGCGTCACGCGCTCCAGCGTAATGCCCATCGAACGAAAGAACTGCCCCTGCGATGCGACATATTCGTAGGAAGCCCACGTGAACTGGCGCGGCCAGAACAGCACGCTGCCGGCCTCCACCTCCACCCTTGAGCTTAAGGACAGCGACAGCACATGCACGATCGGGAGGAAGCAGAGCGCCGCAAGCACCGTCAGCAGCGCGTAATTGGCGATCTCGAAGCTTCTTCTGCTCCAGGATGTCGTTCTCATCATCTGCCTGCAGCTCCCATCAGAAAATTCTGTAGTTGGCGAAGCGGTACGCCAGTCCGTACGACACAGAGATCAGAATAAAAGAGATCAACGATTTGAACAGGCCGAGCGCCGCCGATACGCTGAACTGGTAATCCTGCAGTCCGATCCGGTAGATCATCGTGTCGATGATGTCTCCGCTCTCCAGCACCGGGGCGCTGTACAGGTTGAACACTTGATCGAAGCCGGCGTTGAGCACATTTCCGAGGCTGAGCGTCACCATCAGCACGATGATCGGCGCCATGCCGGGCAGGGTAATGTGCATCGTCTGCTTCCAACGGCTCGCCCCGTCAATTACGGCCGCTTCGTACAGCGTCGGATTGATGCCGGTAAGCGCCGCCATGTAGATGATCGTGTCGAAGCCGAATTGCTTCCACGTGTCCGAGAAGATGAGCGTCCACGGGAACCAGGCGTTGTCGCCGAGAAAATAGACAGCCTTCAGGCCGATTCCTTCGAGCATCCGATTGACGATGCCGTCGAGCGACAGCACATCCATCAGAATGCCGGCGAGAATGACCCAGGACAGGAAGTAAGGCAAATAAACAAGCGTCTGTACCGATCGTTTGAACAGGCGGCTGCGAACCTCGTTCAGCAGCAGCGCCGTGGTGATCGGCACGATCAGATTCAGTACGATCTTCATTGTCGCGATGAAGAGCGTATTCCACAACACGCGTCGGAAATCCGGCAAATCGAAGATATAGCGGAAATTGGCCAGACCAACCCAATCGGAATGAAGAAATCCCTTGGTCGGGTAATACGTCTGGAAGGAGATGACAATGCCGAGCATCGGAATGTAGCAGAACAGCAACAGAAACAGGACGCCCGGCAGCAGCATGATATGATTGGCATTTTCCCGTTCCCACCAGCGTCTCACGGGTTGATCTCACCTCCTGCGCCGCCAGGCGGCGGTCCGGACGCCCTTGCATCCGTCCGCAGCCTGACAGCGAACCGTTGCGGCAGTTAATGGTTGGCAGCGTACCACTGGTTGACTTCCTGCGTAATTTGATCGCCGCCGAGTTTCTTCCAGTTCGCCACGTATTTGTCGAATTCGTCCAGCGGCGCCGAGTTCATAATGATTTTGACGAACGTTTCGTTCTCCATCGTCATCAGCGTGGACATCTTCTCGTCCATCGTCTTGGTGGAACCTCCGAAATACTTGTCGATCACCACCCCGTCCGGCTGCAGCTCATACTTGTCGCGCACCTCGAACGGGCTGACCGCCGGCTGATGAATCCACCACTGCTGCCATTTTTCCGGATCGGACCCGTCCGTCGACTTGACGAGGTCATACGTCTCCTTCAGGCTCTCGTTCAGGCCGGAAGGATCACTCGCGGCCAGCGCGTCCCGAACCAACTGATAATTGTAATCCTTGATATAGCCCTGCACCGGCGACAGGATGTGCATCGCATACTTGGCGTTGTCGACCCAGGCATAGTTCTTGTTATCGCCGTTCGTCCCTTCCTTGTCCTCCCCGTACACCTTCTGGATGAACAGGTTCATTAACCGAACCGCCGCCTCGGGATGATCGTAACCCTTCTTCACCACGTAGAAGCCGGAGACGGAGACGCCGACGCTCGGCTTGGCCGGCGTATCGTCGACCGAAGGAAGAGCCACCGCGACCCAGGAAGCGCCAGGGTCCTTCTTGATCAGATCCGCCGCGATCAGGGCCGACTCCGAGATCGTGCCGTAGAACATGCCCAGCTTGCCGGAGACGACGTCCTCCTTGAGTTGGTTGTAATCCTTCGTGCCGAACTCCCGGTCGATCAGGCCATCCTTGTACATGGTCTGAAGCCTGCCGAGCGCCGCCTTCATTTCCGGAGCCGTGCTGCCGTACATCAGCTTGCCTGTGCCATCCTCCACCCAGATGTCAGGATAGGCATGATACCCGTTCAGGAAGCCGCCCATTGAGCCTCCGCCCATCGTGGCGCTCAGAATGCCGAGGCCGAGCGTATTCGCCTTGCCGTCGCCGTCCGGATCTTGATGAACGAAAGCGTCGGCCACTTGGACGAGCTCGTCGATCGTCTTCGGCGCCTGCAGATTGAGCTTACTCAGCCAATCGGAACGGATGTATAGCGTGACGAGCGAATCGCGGGGATCTCCGCCGTACTGCGGCAGCGCCATCAACTTGCCATCGTACGTCGCCATCTGTTGCGCCGGCGCGAGTGCGTCGGCCACCTGCTCTTTTAAATAAGGCATCGCATTGTTATCGAACGCGGCCGTCAGGTCCTCCACCATATCTGCGTCCACAAGCTGGTTGAGCTGCTTCTTGGAGACGAGCATCAGATCGGGAATGTCGCCGGAGGCGATCGATACGTTTACCTTGTTGTCGTACTGCGTGGAGTCGACGAGCCAATTCCATTTCACATTGATGCCGAGCTGCTCGCGAATCAGCTTCATCCAGCGGTTGTCGTTGTCCCATGTCTCCCCGTCCGGGAACGTCGCCCAGCCTGCAGTCCCCATGACCGATGTCAGTGCGATCGGCGGTTCGAACTTTCCGAAAGGAGCGCCTGACGCTTCTCCCGTCTTCGTTCCGCCCGATGACTCCCCGCCGCTTGCGGTCGATGCGGCAGGCGAACTCGTTCCGCCGGTTGATTCTCCGTCGCTGCATGCGGCAAGCGCACACGACGCCAGCAGAACCGTCAACAACGATAATCCACTCTTTCTTCCGAACACGGACTCTCCCCCTTGAATGAATGGCGTTATCAATAGCGCTTTCATGACACAAGCCGATTATAGCAACGCCGCAAAGCGCCTCTCCATTCCAATGATTTTACTTTCGCTTGCACCTTCTTGCTTGCACTGCGCCCGCTCTGTCAACGGCTACATGACCGCTCGCGCCATTCGTGCGGCGTCATGCCCGTCGCTTTCTTGAACACGCGGTAGAAGTATTGTACCGACGCGAAGCCTGTCAGCGACGCAATCTCCTGAATGCGTCGGTCCGAATCGGCCAGCAGCTCCTTGGCGAGTCGAATGCGGCATTCCGTAATATACTCGGCGACGCCGATTCCATTTTTTTGCTTGAACAAGCGCGATAAATAGGAGGAATTGTGGCCGACATCCTCCGCGATACCGGTCAGCGACAGCTCGTCGGACAGGTGATCGGCAATATATTTTTTGACTTTGGTCATCAGTTCGTTCTCGCTCTCGCCTCGGGATCGCTCCCGGAAGTCGAATACCGATTCGCCGCAGCGCCTCAGGTAGGTTATGGCCTCCTCGGGCGAATGCGCGGGATCGGGATGGATGAGGCGCGCGACGTCCCAGCGTTCTCCCGTGCCGTCCAGACGCATCTCCTTCGTGTGAAAGGACAGCAGCACCGAGGCTGCCATAAAATAGTGCTTCTCTTGGCTCTCGGCATCGCCCTGCTCGAGCATTTCGTTCAGCAGGACCAGGAACGGTTCCCGTCGGCTGTTCTCTAGCATCGACGCCAGGCTGCCAATCCAGGCTGCCGAATCGCGGAACAAACCGGCTATGCCGTCACCGGACATCGTCTGATCGACCATCAGCAGACCGCGCCCGGAACCAAGCCCCCGCAGCATGTTTGCCTTGAGCGAGACGAATTTGCGGCTCAGCCCGTCCCAGTCCACGGGGCTGTCCGCGATCAGAACGGACAGTTCGAGCTTGATCAGATCCTTGCAAGCGCTCTGAATCAATTCGAACGCACCCTGCACGAAGCTGGCCGCAATGCGCCACATATCGTCCCGCATCCGTGGAGAACTGTCCGGATGGAGCCCCTTCGGCTGCGCGACCCAGACGATATGAAAGCGATCCGTCGGAACCGACATTTGGCTGACCGCCGTATCCAAATACTCCCCCGCGATGTTGCGAATGGAGTACAAAAGCAGATAGCGTTCGTAATAAGAGAGATGGTCCATCCCGTCGTCGACGCGTCCGACAACCGCCAGCACGGGCGCCCACGGCCGCAGCGGAATCCCCAGATTGGCGAACTGCCGCTCCAGCTCGTCCCGTTCGATTCGCTCCCCGTGCAGCATTTGGCGGACAAAATCTTGCTGCAGCGCTTCGGACGCCAGCCGCATCTGATTTTTCGACTTGACGATGAGCTGGTCGAACTCGATCTCGTCCCTCAGCCGCTCGATCGCCTTCTCTACGGCCGCGACCAGCCGTTCATCTCCGTCCGTCTTCAACACATAATCGACCGCTCCGCCCCGAATTGCCGTCTGGGCGTAATCGAATTCATTGAAGCCGGACAGAAAGATGACCTTGCAGCGCGGCCAATAACGTACGATTTCGCGCTGCAAGGTCAACCCGTCCATTCCCGGCATGCGAATGTCGGAGATAACAATATCGATCTTCGTGCGCTTCAGCCATTCCAGTGCTTCCTTGGCGGAGTAAGCGCCGATGACTTCCAAATCGAGATAAGAAAGCCTCCGCATTACATCGACCAGCCCTTCGACGACGTAATCTTCGTTATCCACGATCAGCAATCTGTTCATGATTCGACCTCCTCGTCGATAGGCAAGTGAATTTCCACGCGCAGCCCACCCAGCCTGCTGCGGGAAAGCCGCAGCCCAAACGGGGGGCCAAACTTCAGAACTAGGCGTCCGTGCACGTTGAATAGACCGGTCGTCTCGCTCCAGTCCTTCCTATTGCGCAGCTGTCCTGCCAGCTCGCTTAATTGTTCGTCCGTCAGCCGATCGCCGTTGTCTTCAACGACCAGCGTCAGTCCCTTCGCTTCGGCTGCGGCCGAAAATTGCAAAATGCCATGACCATCCAGCTCTTCCAGCCCATGAATGAAAGCGTTCTCCACAATGGGCTGCACGATCAGCCGCGGCACCGGAATATGCTCCGCTTCGGCCGGCAGCGCTCCCCATCGCACCGTCAGATTGTCGCGGAACCGCATCTTCAAAATATCCGCATACGTTCGGGCATGATCGACTTCCATCCGCAGCGTCGCCTCCTCCTGCGCATTTCTCGCGATGTATTTTAAATAGTCGCCGAGCAACTGGGTATAGCGTTTGATATTGTCGGTGTCCTCGTCCTGAGCCATCCTGTGCAGCCGATAATAAGTGTTGTACAGAAAATGGGGATTGATCTGCGCCTGCAGATGCTTCAGCTCCGCTCGCTGCGAACGAATGCTTTCCTCGTAAACGTCGCGAATGAGCGCTTGGATCGTGTCCATCATCCGATTGAACTGCTCATAGAAATAGGCGATCTCGTCGCGGTTGCGCGACTTCAGCTGCACGTCGAACGCGCCTTCGCTTACTTTCCGAAACGCGCGGACAAGCCGTTGGAGAGGCCGTTGCAGGAACAAGTAAATCCAATAGGCGAACAAGAAGATGATAGCGATGGCTGTGGCGATAAAAATGCGGAACCACATTTGGTAGACCGCAAGCGGTTTAAGCACGATCTCTTCCGGCAGGTAAAGCGTGAGCGCAATGTTCGCCTTCGGAGACCGTTCGTATGCCGCGATATAATGCCGCCCGTCGACGGTGACGACCCGCTGACCGGTCATTTCGGCATTTCCTTTATATAATTCCGTCATATGACGCTCGAAGCGATCGTCTACTTCGTTGCCGGACACACGCCACTCACCGTCCATATCGGACAGAATCGCGTTGCCGCCGCTTTCCGTCAGCATCTGTGCCAGCGTGGACTCGATTTTCCCTCGATCAAGCACGATCTCAAGCCAATAAGCCGGCAAGCTTCCGTTGTCGTACGTTCCTTCCGGAAAGCGTTCGGCCATCATCAACTGCCCGTTCCATTGAAATACCGGAGCCGTCTGGCGATTCAACAAATTGTTGACAGCCGCATCCTGCTCGCTGATATGGTAAGCGATCCGATTCGAGTAAATGACCTTATGCTCGGACATGAGGTATAAGCCGGCATCCGCAATGTAAGCGTTTGAAGATTTCAACGTCAGCATCTTCTTCTCAATGTCGAGCACGCCCACGCGCCGGTCGTAATCGCTCATAATCGAGGAAAGGGCGTTGAATTTCTGGATGTCTTGATCGAAAATGTATTCCCGCTTCAGATTGGCGATATAATCGAAAGCCGTGTTCAATTCTGTAATGTAAAAATGAATGCGTGAAGAGAGCGACATGTTGATTTCGCGCCGGAACGCTTTTTCTCCGTTGACCACAATCATCGAACCGATCATCAGAACGGGCAGAAGGGCAGCCATGAATACCAATACGATCTTGGGATAAAGTCCGACCGACAGCAGGTTGCGGCGGTTGGGCACGAACGCTCACTTCCTTTGTTAAATTCCGGGGTGTCGCACACCGCGTCCAACCTATTGTAACAAGTCCGATTCACACCGAGTTCTACTTATTTTACTTTTTTTTTGTAACTTTTTGACTGAAGCGAAAACCGACAAAAAAACGAGAGTATCCTTAGTAATCGCCGCAGTGATGCAACAGAATGCTCCCGAAAAGCTCGCAATTATCGGTATTACGTTGTTTATTTAATCCACCTCGATTGTATTTTAAAATTCTGCAGTACTACTCCATTATCCAGCCAGTTAGTTGAGAAAACGTCAGTCGTTCAAGTATAATAAAAGAGATATTAAGGGCAAGATAGGAAAAAGGAACCGTCTAAAATAAGACGATTCCTTTTATTAGATTGTTGGGATTCACTTCGAGTTATCAGCCGTTGATAAATGTTCCATCTGTGTTACTAACAATTGTGTTTGTAAGACTCCTCGTATCGTTACCGACTTTTACTACTCCACTAATCGTCATTTTTGCAATTAAGCCTAAGTGTCCAATCGACTTAGGGTCAAGTTCCTTTGTGTTTCCAAAGCCAACATTTCTTGCATCGTAGAACTCATTGAACATGACAACATAGGAAGTTGGAAAATCGAGTGATAGTTGTCGGAAGCCTTCCACGTATCCGGCGATTTGGTCGATCGTAGTCAAGGGAACTAAATTAAAAACATGCGCCTGGGCTCTAAAAAAGGCTGCATCGCGTGAGTAAGACTCAAATCCAATTCCGCCGGCGTCGATTATTCCAGAGGCAGCGAATGGTTGAATTTGCGGTTTCGTGATTTTTAAATCCTCGAGTACTTCTTGCAGATCAACAGCCTGATCAGGATGTGCAAAACGGGAGGCTGCTTGATAGTAAAGAGTTAATTTGATCTTTTGTCAGGAGATTGCCAAGCCCTACGATACATGGGTCTATCCAGATAGCGGAGATAAATTAAGCACTTGTACCATCATTACGACAATACCGAATGAACTAATGGCCGATATACACGATTGGATGCATGTCATCTTAAACCATAACGATGTTGACATTTGGCTAGACAAGGGCAACCAAAACAAGGAGTTACTCTTAACTTTGCTCAGACCATACGAGGCGGACAAAATGTGGGCCTATAAGGTTGATAAAGCAGTTGGCAATGTTTGTAACCATTCACCAGAGTTATTGAAATTCTGCTGAATTTGTGCCATTTAGAGGAATGATTGAACTCATTAGAAACTTCCTAAAAGCTTAATTAAATTACACTAGCAGGCTTAGCAATAAGGTCACCAACATCAGTCATTATCGTAGAGCAGGAGCTCGTTCTCGACATGGAGAGCATGAAGCGACTTCTTAAATTCGAATCTCCAGGGATCTCCCTTTTCTAATTTTCCATGTTCTCGGAAGCGGGTAATCATCTCGCGTATGCCACCTTTAAGGTGCTCCTCCTCAATCTTTTCCGGGGCCTCTTCCTTAAGATCCTTACGGAGATAAGAAGATGGGTAGAACAAAATAACATGAAGCACATCGCCTGATGATTGTTCCTCTTCTCGGTACTCAAAATTGTTATAATTCCTCCTTTGTACATTCTGTGTGCGTTCACGCCCAGAAGCGTCATTAAAATTGTTCATCCCTCGCTTCAACTGGCCGACCAGTTGACCAATACTAAAACCGCCGCCAAACATACTGGTGTCATCCATAATGACCGGGCTAAAACCTTCCTCGATCAGAAAGCGGTTGAGCAGTAAAAAAGTATTTAATCGTCCGTTGGCGTCCGTAAAAAAGTGGCTAACATGCAATTCACGAATCACGCCAGCAATTGCATAAAGCTTCTGCTCTTCTACTTCTCCTTGTTCCAATTTATCATTTTCCTTAATCCCTTTGATTTCCTCATCATATCTGTTTAATGTTTTTGTTAGCAAGTCTTCCATTTGCGATTTATCATACTTAGTCGATAGCGTATTTTTGTCGAAAGCAGTTAATTCGGTACGGGGCGTTGTGCTTGTCTGACTTGAAATCTTTGAGGCTTCACGTAAAAATCGTGTATGAGATGAATCGCCATCTTCAGCTTCCCTCAAAGGTCGATTGTGATGAGGATTGAGCCCAACAATGCCATCTTCCGCCAGAGACTTAAAGGCTTTGATGTTGGGGAGGGAATCTTCTACTTTTGTCATTCCAAAAGAAGTGCCCCCCCTCCCGGAAGTGCTGCCGCTCTTATCATTGGGTATGGGAATATATTTTCCTTCCTGTTCGTGGCTCTTAATAAGTGTTCCTTTCGTTACAGCTTGGTGCATGTCCATGTATTCTTTCGACGTGAGAGAGGTTGGATATTCTGAACTGGCAGGGGCGACAAAATTCTCAAGACCAATCATCATAGCGTCATAAAATCCAGGGGAGCTATCCATATCAAAACGCAAGGCGTTCGTCTTATCACTATCATTTGCATTATGAAGGTCTCGATCAATAAAAAGTTTCCACCAGTCTTCTTTTGGTAAATGGGCAAGACCGTTTTCTGGTTTCTCACCTTCATCGAGAGACACCATTAGCATTTTTAGTTGGCTTTTGGCTATTGCATCCTCGCGACTCACATTACTACTGCTTTTAAGCGTCTCGTAAACCTTTTGGAGCACCTCCGGCCTTTGCTTCTTAATCCATATCTCGAAAGCATTCAAATCAGAAGTATCTGCGACAATATCGCTTTCTTCTCCGGCGCCCCAAAAAGGATCAACTTCATTTCCATTGCGATCAAATTTCATGCGTTGAATAATGTTGTTGTTTTGCGTAGAACGCATTAACTGCATAGTTGCCTGGTTTCCAACCCTTTGTTGCAATCGCTGAATATTATCCCCCGTGATGAAGGAGGAGTGACCTGATGATGTCGGCACACGCGATCGATTAACAGGAGTAGGAGCATGGTTGCTCTCTACCGGTCGTTTCGTATGTTCATGCATCCTGACTGTCTCCTTCTCATAGAACTATTGGTTAATTATACCACGGGGCAATTACACATGGGTGAGGTTCCCAAATCATTCGGTTCATATAAGTTGATAGCAGTTACCATTTGGCTGGAACATGAATAACCAAAAAAAGACGTCTGGGTATGACGCCCTGATGTTCCGAAGAGGTTATTCATTAGTCAAGTTTAATATTCTGATTACGATCCAATTTTTGAACAGCATGATTACTGCAAATCTTCGGCTTAAATTAGCCAGCGGGCGTGTTGCGAATATGTCGATCGAAGAAGACGACGGTAGTCCGAAGAATGTCTTCCCAACCGAAGTTGCCCCCTTGGAGGCTGTGATTTGCTCCTTTGATTGCCAAAATGCTGGAATTGAGTAGTGCTCCGTGTAAAATTTCAGCCTGATCGAAAGGAACAATCTCGTCTTCAGTACCGTGAATAATCAAGAATGGTGGCGCGGCATCCGTTACGTATGCAAGAGGGCTGGCTTGCTTTGCCTTTTCTGGATGCTCCCGCACGTATCCGCCGATTAGCAACGACTCCATCGACTCCGGCGAGTCATGGAAACCGATCAACATCTGAAGGAAATCAACGGGAGCCGACCAAGCTGCCACAGCCTGTACGGAGCTGGAAATATCGAGGTTCCCGCTATTGCCCTCTAATTCTCTTACCTGGCCCGTCGTACCGAGCAAAGCCGCTAGGTGACCGCCGGCTGAATGCCCGAACACGCCGATACGATTCGGATCGGCCCCGTAAGTTTCTGCATTCGCTCGAAGCCAACGCACTGCTGCCTTCGCATCATGCAACTGAGCAGGATAAATCGCTTCGTTGCTCAGTCGATAATTGATGCTAACGGAGAAATAGCCATGGGCTGCGAAGCGACGAACGAACATTCCGCTCTCCGAAGGTTCCGCCTTGTCCCCCCATAACCATGCGCCCCCATGAATGCACAAAGCAATCGGAAGCTTGCCAACCGGATGTGCGGGCATGGCGATGTCGAGCAGCAGTGGCTTTCCGTCCGCTTCCCCATAGATGACATCCGAAATCACTTGGAATTCTTGTTCCAATATCATTTGCTTCTCCTCTCCATAAGGAGCCTGTTTGGATGCGAAACTGGTGGGCTTACGAGACCCTTGAAGATCTTACCAAGGAGTCTTTTTCTTACTCAAACCTGATATTTTTGTATTATAGGAATGCTGCCCGTTAGTCAAACGGTTTTATTGTAAAATTTGTCTAGCGGCTTTCTTTTTCTTTTTCCGAATAGTAATCGCCGCAAGGATGCAACAGAATGCTCCCGAAAAGCTCGCAATTATCGGTATTGCATTGTTCATTCAATCCACCTCGATTGTATATTATTCTCCAGCACTACTCTATTATCCTGCCAGTTAGCTGACAGCCTGCCGATTACACCGGCAGGCTGTTTAATATAAGTAATGTTTACCGGTATTATAGAAATTTATGTTGACATTCCATATTCAAAACCATGGTGTATATATGTTTAGAGTCATAATTCGGCAATATAAATTACTTTGTATTTTATACATATGTCTAGAAAGCAGTTCAAACCCTTTTCTCACACCAGTTAATTGTCGGTTGTGTTAAATGACACTAAGCGCAGCAAGCTGTCGATTTGATAGGATTTATAACCGTTAAGCATCCGATTGATCCACTTTGATTTCTTTGTAAAAGTCCAGATTCTCCTTGGCTCCCTTCATCTAGTACATATAGCCGACCCATTGAACGCCGACCCGGTCGGGACTGTACTCGGTTTTATCATTAATTTCCATACCGTTCCCTCATTCCGTCACTCGATACCCACCCTTTAATTGTCATTTATTCAGACGAATTCCTTTTTAGAGAGGTTCAATCTTTATCCCTGCACAATAAGAATAAGCAACCTTACGGGAATGGCGGGTATCCGCACTCCATACCAAGTTATTTTTCAAAATTCGCGCATCCGAATCCATGAGACCGATGAATTCCCGGATCGGCTGTCGTCTATATAAACGAAGGCATAAATGAACACAAACAAATATGACGAAGAGGTGTTTTGAAAATGGCATTAACGTCCGCATTCACGAGCTTCAACCTGCCTGTAAAAAACGTAGAACAATCGAAAACGTTCTTCACCGGACTCGGATTCGAGCTCAACCCGCAATTCCCCGAGAACGAGAATTCGGTAGCCATCGTGATCGGCGACAACCTGCAGGTCATGCTGATCAATCAAGCATTCTTTAATACGCTCACGGAGAAGGAATCCGTCGATACGAGCAAGTATGCGCAGATGACGATCGCATTGGCCTTTGAGAGCCGGGAAAAGGTCGATGAAATCGTGAATACCGCGGTCTCCTTGGGCGGGAAATTGCACGCTGAACCTGAAGATCATGAGTTCATGTACCATTGGGGCTTCGTGGACTTGGACGGCCATCTGTGGGCCATTAACTACATGAACATGGATGCGGCACGAGGTTAAGGCTAACGGAGAGCACGCTCGTGCTAGGATTCAAAAAGAACGACGCCGGGCATCTTCCCCGGCGTCTTCTTCGCTATGATTAGTTTTGTTCGGTATAGGCTTTGAAATTGTCCATGATCGCTTGCCAGCCTGCTTGCTGGAACTCGACGGGATTGGAGCTTTCCGCGTCGAACGTTTCAATGACCTTCGTCTCATTCCCTTGATCGACGAAAGCAATATCCACTCTTCTTCCGTCTTCCATGGTGTAGCCGATTGCCTCATGCCGATTCACGACATCGTAGACGCCGCCAAAATCAAAGCCCATGCTGCCATCCTTCGCTTCCATCCGTGTCAGAAACTTGCCGCCGATCCGCAGATCGTTTTCGGCTCTCGGCGCATGCCAGTCCTCGGACGCTTGATTCCACTTCGTGATGTGATCCGGCTCGGTCCAATAGCGCCATACCTTCTCGACAGGAGCTTGAATGACGGCTTGTACGGTTACTTTCGTCGGTTGACTCGTTTCCATTTTAAATAGACACCTCTCTCCTGATATTCGTCGTTTGGTTATTCTCAATAATATAGACGTAAGCCAATGACAAAATTCATTGGTCAATTCGCTCAGGCAGTCCAAATCGCGAAAATAATGGCGTATGAATGAAGTTTTGAACGTGCAGGATTTGATTTTCTTTGGTTTCGATGACGTGGATGCCCCAGGGTACCAGGCCAGAGCCCTCTTTGCCCGGCATATACTGGGCCAACGCCGGATAACCGCCATTCACCGTAATGGGCACAAATCGCGAACCTTCGCAATGCCAGCGAGTAAGCGAATAGAAGGCGGACAAATCTTCCTTGCCGCGGATCCACATCTCGAAGGGCGGCATCGACATGCAGCCTTCTTCGTGGAACAGCGCGACGAGCGCAGCAATATCGAATTGCTCGAAGGCCTCCACATACCGGGACAGCAGCTGCTGCTCCGGTTGAACGTCCATGCTGCTGAGCTCATCCGAGCGAAGCTGCGCACGGTCCATCGTCTCTCGGGCTCTTTGCAAGGCGCTGTTCACCGCTGCCGGCGACATCGCCAACGTTTCCGCGATCTGCTTGGAGGACCATTCAAACACATCCTTCAAAATGAGTACCGCGCGCTGCCGCGGAGGCAAGGTCTGCAGGAGAGCGATGAAGCACAGTTGAAGGGTTTCTCTGCGGACGAGCTGATCCTCCGGATTGCCCCCAAAGTCGGGAGACGGCCAGATCCAGGCAGAGTCCGGCAGCGTGTCGCGAGGCTCGACGATGGCGACGGCCGGATCGAACAGGTCAACGGGAAGCGCGCGGCGTTTGGATTGTCTCAGCTTGTCCAAGCACAGGTTGGAGGCAATCCGATAGACCCAAGTTTTGAACGAGGAATCCTGTCTGAACGTGCTCCAGCTTTGCCAGACCCGAATACTCGTCTCCTGAACGGCATCATCCGCATCGTCCATGGAGCCTAGCATTCGGTAACAGAATGAGGCTAAGCCCGGCTTCAAGCTTGCAAATAATGGTTCGTCAAATGCGGTCTCGTTCATTGTGACCTCCCTTAACGATCTCCCCGAAGGGCGGTACCTTCATTATATGCAATGAAGCGGTCAGCCTCAATCCGAATAAATAGGCAGGATTATGGGTTCAGTCTCGTCGAGCAGTACTTAGAATAATCGGAAAATCGGAGATTTTCGACGCGTCATGGGCGCCATTACCGTTCGGTTGGACAGAAATCTGAATATTTTTAAAAGCATGCGCACGCGGTTATCTAAACTGAATCTTTCCTCGACGTAATCAGCCGTTTCAAACAAGTTTCAACTTTTGGTGGTTACTTCATAGCGTAACAGCCTTTTTCATTGGTCTGCCTTCGGCTGCGTTCGAAACAGCCTCCCACGCTTCCCAGGTCGCTAGGCGGTCAGCATAAGCGTCACGCGCCATATTCAGAACCCAGGAGCCGAGCGCAAATCGCAGCGGTGGATCTTCTGCGTCCACGATCTTGAGAATGGCTTCTGCCGTCGCTTGCGGATCGCCGAATTTTTGGCTCGATAGACCCTCGACAATCCGCTTCCGAAAATCGGCATAGGCGTCCATTTCCGGTGCGAACTTCAGCGACGAAGGACTGCTAAAATCGGTCTCATAGGGGCCGGGCTCGATCAACGTCACCTTGATACCATGGCCTTGAACCTCTTGCGATAGGCTTTCGTGGAGCGCTTCGACTGCCCATTTGGAGGCGCAATAGAAACCCATGAGCGGCGTCGTCACAATTCCAAAGCCGGCTGAGACGCCGAGTATATGTCCGCTCCCCTGTTGCCGAAGCAGAGGCAGAGCAGCTTGAACGACCCGAAGCATGCCAAAGAAGTTCGTATCAAATAGAGCCCTGACGTCGGCCTCGCTGGCTTCCTCAACCATACCGACTAAGGAGTAACCGGCATTGTTGATTACAACGTCCAGCCTGCCGAAATGCGCGTGAGCCTGTTGAACGACGCGTCTCGTTTGATCGGCATCGGTTACGTCGAGCGCCAAGGGGAGAACGGTATCGCCGAAACGTTCCTTTAAATCCGCAACACTCTCTAATACACGAGCAGTCACCGCAACTTTATCGCCTCGAGTAAGCGCAGCTTCGGCCCAAATGCGTCCAAAACCTCGAGAGGCTCCCGTAATAAACCAGACTTTTTTATCCATGATATCCTCCTTTTATTTTCCTGTTGTGTAGGTTACACTTAGATTTAAGCGCACAATTACGGTACTGTCAAGTTCCGGAACTAATAAGTTCCAAAATTAAAAGGGGTTGAATTCATGAGTGAAATCAAAAGGGGAAAATCATCCGTCAGATCTCAATTATCCGACGAAGCGGAAGACAAGCCCGTGCAAAAGCCGGGCCGCAAGCGAGATCCTTCGCGGGATGCTAAAATCCTCGAGGCAACAATCGAAATCCTTGCCGAAGCAGGATTCGACGGAATGACAATGGACATGGTCGCGGCTCGAGCGAAGGCTGGGAAAGCGACAGTGTATCGCCGTTGGTCTTCCAAGGTAGAGTTGGTTCGAGATTCCTTGGCTTGGATGAACCGAACTCATCTTGAGCTCGATAACTTGCCCGATACAGGAACCTTGCGCGGTGATCTGCTTGCGCTGTTGAAGCCGCGATCGATCGAGGAAGATGAGCGCAAATATCGAGTATTTGCGGGCATGGGATCCTTTTGGCAGCATTCGGAATTCGTCGAGGCGGGAATAGCAGGGTTTTTCGAGCCGTGGATCGTCATAAACCGCGAGCTCATGCACCGAGCCGTCGGCCGCGGTGAAATTTCCGCTAGCGCGGATATTGAGTTGGCTTGCGAGGTTATTACCTCAATGTCGTATTTTCGCGGACTCATCCAGCGCAAGCCATTCGACAAGCGATATTTCACTGCGCTAATCGACGGCATTCTGCTGCCTGCCCTCAAAAACCCGAAACCATCTCCAAATGCCGTGGACCAATGATGACCAGGTTCTCACCGGAAGTAACTGGGCGAACGATAAGCCCTTTTCCGCCTATACGTACTGATCTTGAACATACGAAAAAACCGTCGGAAACGATCTTCCAACGGTTGCCCGATCATCCATGTCCCGACGAGCCCCACCGCCATGACGATGACGACCTGCACCTTAAGCCAGATCATATCCATCCCTCCGTTTGCGAGCTTACGATCGCTTGCTTCCGTTTGTTGACGTCCAATCGGAAAATATCCGGACGGCTGTAATGCCCGACCGCGTCGAAGTCGAAACGGCTACGTGTAACCGCCGATAAATCCAGCTCGGCATATACGATCCCTTCCTCGTTGTAGAGCGGCTCCGCGACATATTCGCCGAGCGGGCCGACGACAGCGCTGCCGCCCCGGCATAGAATGTCATCGTCGCCTTCGATGTCGCCGCCGGAGGACAGATCTGCGGGATAGGACGCTTTGGTCGCGAACTGATTGCAGGAGACGACGAAGCAGCGTCCCTCGCAGGCGATGTGGCGGATCGTCGCCTGCCACGTATCGCGCGCGTCGGCTGTAGGGGCGATATAGATGTCGACGCCTTGCGCGTACATTGCCGTGCGGGCGAGCGGCATATAATTTTCCCAGCAGATGAGCCCGCCGATCCGCCCGAATGATGTATCGATGACCGTCAGCGTGCTGCCGTCGCCTTGCCCCCAGAGCAGCCGCTCGGTGCCGGTCGGCACCAGCTTCCGATGCTTGCCTAGCAGCCTGCCGTCCGGCCCGATGTAAACGATGGAATTGTACAACGTTGCCCTGCTGTACTCCTGGTCCCGCTCTACCACACCGACGACCAGATAAACACCCAGCTCCTTCGCCGTCTCGCCCAGCAGCTCCGTCTCGATGCCCGGGACGTCGACCGCGCTCGCCCAATACCGCTCCCAATCCCGCCTGCCGCCGTCCGTCCGACTGCCAACCCGCGCTCCGAAGCCGAGACCGCGCGGGTAGCCCGGCAGGAATGCCTCGGGGAACACGACCAGATTCGCGCCTGCCGCAGCGGCTTCCTTCGACATCGCGACGAGCTTCTCCAGCGCTGACGCCTTGTCGAACAGGAACGGAGCGGCCTGTACTACCGCAACCTTCATCCGTATATCCCCCTCATTCGTTCAACGTTGATCATCTGACTCCTACGTTAGCGGAAAGCGGAAGGTTTGAAACCATCCAATTGGCAGATAAATGCGACCAGCCACTTGCGGAGGCGTGAAAACTTGGCGTTCGCGGTATTCTGCCATCACGGAATATGCCGCAGCCTCTGACGTAGTCGGAAGCTTACCTTGTTCTTTACTTTCTGTCTTCGATCAGAGTGCATTTGATCAGTCACTGGTTGACTTGAGATATAATAGAAGAAAACAAAGGAGTAACTCAAGACGGTGGAATGGTTAATCGGACTGATTGGCAGCATAGGGATTTCAGGGGTGGCTTACGCCAAGCGGTCGTTATCCCGATCGGGATTTCTGGCGGCGACTATACTGGGCACTGCGATGTATGCGCTTGGAAGTACGGTCTGGTTCGGCTCCCTCATCGCCTTTTTTGTTTCGTCGACTTTATGGTCCAAGTGGAAAAAGCATGCAAAGGAAATGATCGCAAGCGGCTATGAAAAAAGCGGAGCGCGAGACGCCGGTCAGGTACTTGCCAACGGTGGACTGGGGCTGCTATTATGCGCGGCGAATTGGGCATGGCCGAATCCGCTTTGGTGGTACGCCTTCCTTGGCGTCATGGCGGCGGTAACTGCCGATACGTGGGCTACGGAAATCGGCGGTTTGAGCCGGACGGCTCCCATATCGATCAAGACCGGCCGGCGCGTTTCGCCAGGTACGTCCGGCGGTATCTCCGGCCTCGGTCTCTTCGCATCGATGGCCGGCGGCCTGTTTATTGGCGCTATAGCGTGGGCGCTACTTGTTGCTTTGCCCGATCAAGAAGCGTCGGATAAGGTCGCATCGGCGGTTAGACTGTTTGTCTGGGCCGGAGTCGCCGGAGTCGCCGGCCTCATTGGATCGTTGTCTGATTCGTGGATCGGTGCAACATGGCAGCAAATGTATCGTTGCAGCGCTTGCGGCCGCGAAATCGAGGTAATGCGGCACTGCGGCAAACCGGCGGTTAGGATTCGCGGCCGTGCCGGCTGGAATAACGATACCGTTAACGTCGCAGGATCGCTTGTAGGCGGTGCGCTCGCAGTCCTGTTCGCATTGGTACTCGGTTTAATTTCAAGTAAATAATCAATTAACGTTCGAACGGAAGAGCTCATTTCTCGTGAGCTTTGCTTTTGGAACCGCCATATGCGGATCCGCATGTACAGGTGATGTGAAAGAACAGGGGCTAAGCCGCCCCCTCCTATTCGATTCATTATTTTAACAGGACTAAAAATCAATAAATAAAGAAACGACCATTCCCCAGGTGAACCAAACGTTCCAAGGCCCTTGATCAGCCTGCCGAATCATGACGGCAGGCTGTGATTTTTTTCTTAAGCAGTGGCAGGAGGACGGTCAGTCAGGACAAATTTTCGCAGGCCAGTCGAGATCCAAAACTCTTCATCTACGCCTTCAACTGGTTTCGAACTAATCAGCTTCGTCCACACTTGATTTACTCGCTCTATCTCTGTTTCCGTAAGCCTCTGAGTGGCTAACCAATCCAAAATATGAAGAAACCTGTAACAAATATTAGAGTTAATTGTAAATCCCGTCTTATCAAGCGAGTCATTAAGTTCTCCCAACGCCGTCGATGCTTCATTCCGGGACATCGGTTCAGTCTGATAACGTTGTACTCCTGTACGCTCAACCGCTTCCTCTATTTCCTCTAAGGTTCGCAATAAGTCAACTAGACTGTCAAAGCGCTCACCATAATACTGCATCGCTTCCTTGCGCGGATCATTTTGCGGCAACAAGGCATGCTTTGTTTCTAGTAAACTCATTACATCTATGTGCCATTGCTCGAAGACTGACGATGCCTGTCCCTTATTTTTATCAAATAAGGCGTCATTTAAAAGGACTTGCTCACTCATCATATCTTGCAGACTATTCCATTGATCCGTCATAGACTTAATGCTTTGCTCGCTGATCTTGGAATCGGGGTAAATCTGTAGAAAGTAGAGCTTGCCGAAAGGAGTAGCAAATTCTCGGGCAAATGCATCCTTAAGCACAATGATTCGCCCCTGCACCCATTTCTTTACCCTTGACTCGTCAAATTCCGGCGGCTGCCGTCTGATGTACTCAAGCATCCGAGGAATAAAGCTTGACAGAATCAACTTGGAGCTTTGTATCTCAACCGCGACTTCCCAAACATGAGAAAATTGGATGCCACTATCTATCAGGGCAGTCAAGAAATTGTCCATTCGCTCCTGAAACTTGACTCCGGAGCTATATTTATTCAATAAGTCAGCATATTCCCTTATACGTTCTTTAGGCTCGGGGCTTAAAGTCAATCGTCCCTCGTCGATCTCAGCGAATTTCTTATCCATTCGCGTTTTGAGAGCATCAAGAAACATGGCATCTTCAGTCCTCGAGAATATAAGCGCATCCATGAAACTCATCCTTGCATCGGCACTTAGCTGCATCCGTTCATTTGAACGCAGAATGTGCAGATAATCTTCCAATATGCAGCGAATCAATGGATGAGTTAGCCTTCGTATGAATAAAGAAGATCTTTTTTCCATTATCCATTCGGTATATTGCGGTTCGTACCAAGTCTTGATTATCGCCACTTGAATGACTACGATCTGAAGGTCCAATTCGGACCAGTTGGTCTCTACTTTCTTTATCTCTGGATGCTTCATGATCACATCATCACTGTATTCCAGCAACTCAATACAGGTGCGAACCATACGTTTGACTTTTCGCGCATTCAGAAGCCGGTGATTGAACTCGCTAAGTGCATGCTCCAGTTCTCTCGCTTTGGCAAGCCGCTCTTTGTACTTATTGCTTTCTTCTCCTTCTTTGGACTTGAATTCTTCACTATCTTGCTTTATTTTTGCCAGTGCCTTCTCTGCTCGACCTTTTATCTTCTTTACTTCATTTAAAATATGGTCGACCATGGAATTTGCATGTTGTTTAATGAAGCCATGCTTCAGCGATTGTGTCCGTTGTTGGTGATCGAAGATAAACTGAATCATCTCTTCGAAAGGTACCTCATCTAGATCGAAGCGGTTATGTAGGAACTTCTCCAAGTATTCCGAAGAACTATTCGCGATTATTTTGTTGTAATCCATTAGGAATACGACTATACATCCGCGGAAGTCAGCAATCTCTTTGATAAATACCAGTGTTTCTTTTGGATTTTCAAGTCGGTCCATGTCGTCGACAATGACATATAGCTTCTTTTCTGAGCTATTGGAGGTTCGGTCTAACATGGTTAAGATATCCTCTTCAAAGCGCCGTTTCGTCTCCCGGTAATCCAAGGGCTCACTTTTGCTGTTCCACATTAACAAATCCGGGAATGTTGAGATTTTGGAATCGCCCACGAACTTCAGGACGATGTCCAAGTAGGCTTTGAATGAACTGCCCTTTCCAGTAAAGATCCCGTTCTTGTCCAACATATCCTTCAGTCTACCAAAAAAATATTCCACCAATTTTTCTCGGTTATCCATAATCAAAGGTTGAATGAAGATCATGTGAGCCACGTGACTCTCCTTCAGAAGGGGCAAAACGAAACTCGTCTTGCCTTCGCCCCATGGTGCACAAATGGCAGTCGCAAAGGGTTCATCTGAATCCTGCAGCTGCAGGAGCTGAAGAAATCTCTCATATTCCCTCTCTCTAGAGGGGAACAAGTCTTCTTTGTTGGCAACGGGCCGATCCGAAAGTACGTCTAGAGTTCTCGGTTTCACTGCTTCCTTCTCTCTCGCATTCCCCATGTACCAGAATAAAACATAGAAGATTGCTAGGATTCCCTGGGTCGACCATACGAAGCCGTAAGCCCATCCGAGCGAGAGTCCAATTAACAAGATCAGTTGCATGATCTTAACGAAATGGTCCAAAATCCTTTGCCGAGACTTGGCGTACAGGCATAAATCACGTACCAAAATGGCTAAAAAGACGAGAATTAATAGGGGCATGAACCAACTGGCATTTTTCACAAAACCGGCAAACTTATCGATCAAGCTCAAAACATAACCTAATCCCGTTGTAAGAAGCAAACTGATTCCGCCATCGAACCATGCCTTGCGCTCGATCTGATTCAGTCCTTTTCTTTTCATCCACCTAAACAGAAGAGCAACGGCTATACCGATAGCGATAAGAAATACAAGTCCATGCTTTTGGTCATAGCGATACAAATCTGAAAGCTTTGAGACCACAGTCTCTGCTCTGCTGCGGATCCATTCACTAACTTTTTGTTCAATATCATGCGACGACATTTGCTGTTTCCCCCACTGGCGCCCAGTCATTGTAAACATCAGATTATTTGAACTTTCATTTTCGGAATGATAAGTATCTATCAAATGTTCGCTTGTTCCGGACTCCAGGTTTGTGTTTTTATATTGTATGCAATAATGAATCGAGACTCTAATCGTGTTGGTTGACTATTATCTTCGACAATATGGTAGTCCCCTTGATGCGTTCCACAATGAGGACAGATGTGCAATACATTTCCAGCATTTATATCCTGATCGAATATCAACTTCCCACTTAAACAGTTCAGGATATTCATCAGGGATCTCATGAACAAAATAATCATACTCTTCTTTTCAGTAAGTCCATTTTCCTCCATCCATTTGAAGTAACCTGGATTCATTTGAAAGACTTCTTCTACTGTCTTTCCTTTATATTTTCCAAATGTCATCTCCATTTTAGATCCTCTCCCATTGCGCAATTAACTCTTATCACAATTGAGGTAGGAAAATTGTACCATCACTTAAGTATTGTTTCTACAACTTTCGTCATGGCTATTGCTTATATTAAATGTAGCACTATGGAAATACTTATGGTCCTGTTATAAGAAGGGAGCTCTGATGAACCAAGCATCATATGTGAGTACACGAATTTCGTTGCAACTACTTGGGGTTTTCTAGAGCTGTAGCCGGTAACGCGGTTTTCGAGTCATACGGTCTCAGTTCAACTTTCAGGCTGATTGTTTAGAGAGTTGCCGTTCCGAGTAACTCGCTCCTCCCAAGACAACTTCTCAAGAGCATCAATACTGCTAGAGCCAAACCGGTCCTCCAGTTGCGAGAGCGGCTCCAGTTGGGCAACCGTGCACCAGGTCAGCCACACGTCGATTGGGCCGTAGACGAATTCCGAGACACGGCCGCCCTCCTCAATCAGTCCGGGATAAGCATAGCCCTTCGTTCCGTCCCAGTCCGTCAAGCGATTGACGTTATGCTTGAGTAGCAATGCGACATGAAGGTAGTGCTCGTCTCTCGTGAAAAGATAAAGTCGGTAATATTGCGCTGTTTGATAGGTCAGGTACATATCTGCGTACGAATGCCCGGTCGCGACCAGACTGCGGCCGACGAGCCTATCGGGAACCGGGGATCGGAAGTTTGCTCCACGACCATCCGTCGCTTTGTCTGGCCGATAGATTTCGTTACGCCACGATGAGGCTGATGTCGGCTTGCCGAGCGCCATGTTTTCGCCGTTTTCACCACTCACGATCAAATCCCGTATGCTGACCCTCGGCCCGGATTCGGCTGAGCCCTTCATTCCCACGACGGTTACTTTCACGTATCTTGTGGAGCACGAACCTTCGAACGGATTCCAATGCTCTTCATCCAACGACGTTTCGATCCGGTATTCATAAGCCATGTCGTCCGGATAAAAGCTGATATCAATGGTCTGAATCGACTGGCTTCTTTCCAAATCGACCATGAGCCACTGAGGCAGCTGGGATTCTCCCGCTTCCCACCGAGTGCCGCCGTTCTCCAGACCGTAATCCCAAGCGAACATCCACGTCTCCGTGAAGTCTGCTGCACCCTGAAATGCCTTCAGCCACTTGGAGTCGCCCGTATGATCGTGCAACGCAAGAAAGGCGTTCATTGCCATCGCGCCCGCTTCCTTATCGATCGTATTGTCGTTGTCCGATGTTCCGCCGACGTACCGGAAGCGTTTGTAGGTATGCTCGTATGCATATTCCCCGGCTCGGACTGCCGCGGCGAAATATCGCTGCTCCCCTGTTGCTTCGTGAAGTCGAAGTAGGAAACGGACCGGGTTACTGGTATTGGCCGTTCCTGGATGCGTAGGCTGGCCTTCAAGATCATAGATGCGACAGAAGGATCCGTCCCCGTTCTGACACTTCGCTAGCCAATCCCCAAAGGTCGCAACATAGTGTAACCAATCCACCCGTTCCTCTCCCTGCTTCTTTAAGAGAAGATACGCGTCCAATGCACCCTCCATCCCGTCTGCCATCGTCCGCAGATCGACAAAGCTGTTTGTGAAGATGCCGGTTCCTTCAAAGTAAGGTTCGTACCACGTTTTGGGAACCCCGGCAGGTGTCATCGATCGCTGCACCCAGAAGTCGACCATCGCGCAACCCTTCCTGATCAGCTCCTCATTCCCATTTCGGTAGCCATGGCGGAGCATCTGATAGGCCGCAGGAAGCTGCTGGCCTACGAATCCCATAACCATCGCGTGTCCTGTCACCTTCCCGTCCGGCAGTTGAGCTTTAAAGGGCAATCCGACAACGCCGTTATAGTCCCGGCAGTAGACATCCAATAAGCCGATGGCGTCTCCATAAAACTTGGCTACGTCGATCCGCTTCACCTCGGGATTGTACTTACCGAAATAGAACCTCCAGGTTTTGCTCATCGCCTCCTCGAACCCCGCCGATTCCCTTTCCAGTCGCAACAAGAGCCGGTAAGAGTGGCTAACCCCTGGACGGACCGGATGGCTTCGCCGAACCCAAGGCTCGCTACGATCGATATAATTGACTTCCCCTTCCCAGCCCGGATACAGGTAGTCAAGCCGCGGAGCGGTATTCCCGCAAATCCCAAGACTGCCATAACGAATCGATTCGTCCACAAGCCATTTGGAGCAGGTTTCGTCGGCGTCCGATCGTGAATCGGCGTCCATGCGTCCAAGCGACAATGTGTACCCCGTCTTGGGGTCGCGCATCATGAGGAACGGCAGTGCCAGCCGCATTTCGCGCATATAAAAGAAATGGTGGGTATAATCGCTCGCGATCGCGTCTTGAACCGTATTCTCGTTGCGTACGTACCAAACGCCCGGCGCGAACATTTCGTATTCGGCTAGTGCGCCTCCTCTCTCTGGCTCCATGCCGAAGCGTGACGAGAAGCCCTCGATATCCCCGCCGGCCGCAACGACCGTTACTTGGCGTTCGCATACGAACGTGCCGTCTTCTTCTCCCGCTTCGAATGTATCTTCAATTCGGATCATCGTGCCCGCCTCAGTCCGCAATTCTCCGGTGAGCAGCAACCGGCTTTCGTCTCCCACGCAGTCGCGATACGTCCCGGCCAGCTCTGACGGCTCCCCGGCTTCATTTTTCAACATAGCTGCAACCGGCAGCCGCTGCCGAAATAATAGCTGCCTCGTCTCTTTCGACACCTGCTCGAGCTCCAGTTCATACCCCCCGCTCGACTTTTTGACGAAAGTAAGCACGTATTCCCCTGATGTTAGGTTCATTCGGTTCATCGTATGGCCCCCTTTGCCTCATCTTTACTAGCTCGGCTGTTTTCGATAATCTCCCGGACTGATGCCGGTATCGTTCTTGAAATGCAAATAAAAATGATTTGTATTCTTATAGCCGACCTTCTCGGCGATGTCTGCAATAGATAATTTCGGATCGCGCAGCATACGCTTCGCTTCCTCGACGCGTATGCCGTTGATAAAGTCGTTATAATACTTGCCCGTCTCCTTCTTGAACAGTTGTCCAAGATACCCGGAGCTGATGTAGAACATGCCCGCGATTTTCTTCAGATTGATATCTTCCCAATAATGGCATCGCACGTACTGCACAACACTCGCAATCTCGACGTCCGGCGGCGTCTCCCGCGTCTTGAGTATGAATTTCGAAACGTCCTCGCACAGCAGCAGCAGCTTCTTCTTCGCATCCTCATGATTCTTCAGCTTCGCCATCCAATCTTCATTGCCGCACCGTTCCCGGTACAATTTGTTCCAGTCCCCCTCCTGAGCAAGGACGAGGCGAGACAGCTGGAGGATGGCATAAACGATCGCGTTGCGGATCGTTCCTAATGGCGCGGAACGGTCTTCGAGCTCCCGAAACAGCGATTCGATTCCGTATTCCCAGTTCGTATGGTCCCCGCTCTTAACGGCTTCCTTGAGCTTCTCCGCATCCCAGCTCAGCGACCAAGCCGGTACGAAATCTTGAACAGCTTCGCCGTGGTAGATTTGAATTTCGGGCTGAAAAAAGGTTTGCTCCAACGCTGATTTGGCTTTGTCGTACGAGCGAACGATCACTTGGCTGTGTCCGACCGTCATACCGGTTCCAACGTATACCCTCATCTTTGCATACACCTGCGTAAAGTCGACGATCTGGCGTAGCAGAGGCTCGATGGACGCATGAGACAACTGCCGGTCTTCGCCGACCAACAAAATTCCGTAACGCTGCTCGCTCTCCTCGAACACGAAACCGATGCTAAAGGTCTTCACGATGTCCTCGAGAATATTGCGAACGGCAAAACGAAACAAATGAATTTCACTCTCCGGAAGCTCCAACAACATCTCGCCGTAATGATCGAGTTCTACGAGCAGCACTCGGAAATAATGGCGTTCCAGCAGCGTCTGAAGCTTCATCGTCTCGGCAATGTCCTTCTGGATCGATTCGCCGTGGACCAGCTTTCGAAAAAAGTAGTCGTGAACCCATTTATCCTTCTTGCGCTGCTCGTAGGAGCTTGACCATTGCGCTTGAAGCGCTCGCTTCACTTTCGATAAGACGCCACGTAGCTCGTCCTCGTCAACAGGCTTGAGCAGGTAACTGGAAATCCCATACTGTATCGCTTGTTTGGCATAGGCGAAATCGTCGTAGCCGCTTAGAATAATAATGAAGGCATCTGGCTCCCGTTCTTTAACGCAGCGAGCCAGTTCCAACCCATTTAACCCAGGCATTCGAATATCGGTAATGAGCAGATTGGGCCGCTCCCTCTCGTATAGCTCCAGCGCTTCTTCACCGTCTTCGGCTACCCCAACGATGACGAAGCCTTCTTCGTACCAATCGATGATCTGCTTCAAGCCTTGGCGGATATCGTATTCGTCGTCTGCAATCAATACTTTAAACATTCGGATTCACCTCGGTCCGTTCTAGTCGCCGCGGAATAGAGATCGTGACGCTTGTTCCTTCTCCAGGAACGCTCTCTACGGTCAGACCATAACCTTCACCGTAATACAGTGCGATGCGTTCGTGAACATTCTGCAATCCAATTGCCCGCCCTTCGTTGCGGTACTTATCCCGGGCCCGCAGTGATAGCTGGATGCGCTCAAGCTTATCGGCTGAGATCCCTATGCCGTCATCGCGGACGACGATCTGCACGCCATCGTTCTCTTTCTTCGCGGTAATCGAGATGACGCCCTTCCCCTTCTTGTTCTCGATGCCGTGCTTGATCGCGTTCTCAACGATTGGCTGTACGATTAGCTTTGGAATGTTCATACTCAGCAGCGATTCATCGATATCCATCTCTACTGTGATCTTGTCGTGGAACCGTCCTTTCTGAATTTCCAGGTAGCTATTCGCAAAGTCGATCTCTTCTTCCAGGCGGATGACGTCATCGTGCCAGTTGAGAGATTTGCGCAAAATCTTGGACAAATTGCGGACCATGTTGGCTGTATCCCGATTCTGATTGGACGTAATCAGTTTCATGCGAATCGATTCAAGTGTGTTGAACAGGAAATGCGGATTGATCTGACTGTGCAGCGCATATAGCTCAGCTTCACGTTTCTTGATTTGCGCATCCTGTAGGCTAAGCCGAATAACATAATTCTCTTCGATCGAGTGTTCGAGACCTTCAACCATTTGATTGAAATTCTTGGTTAGTTGTCCTATTTCGTCTGCACGTCCGTCCCCTTGCACCTTCACGAATTTCCCCTGCTTCACCTGAGTCATCGTTCGGAGCAGTTTACGGATTCGATCCATGATTCGATTGAGGAAGACAATGATCAGACAACAGGAGAACAGCAACGTCAGCCCTGTCACGATCAGGCTGGTCTTCCGCACCTGCTTCTCTTCCTTCAGCAGGCTGTCAATTGGCGCCTCAATGAGGATGCGCCAGTTGGGCAAATCACGTCCACTAATTTCTGTCGTGATCGTCTTATACTCGCCTGAACCATCATCCTCCGCTCTGACGGAGAAAGGACGGCCGACGACAGAACGTTCATTCGACGATACAACCGTGCCGGTCTCATCTACGATCGATGTTCTTCTTTCGTTTGGATCGCTCTCCTTCATGAGCGAATAAAGCCGCGATTCCTCGAAGCGAATGGTGACGACCCCGAACAAATTACCGCTTAAGTTGCGGATGGACCTGCTTACATACAGATCACTACCGGACCTGCCCCAGACAATGCCGGTTCCTGCTTCAACAGCGCGGGCATATTCCGGAAGCGCGCGCACCTTATCGTCCACGCGTTCATAGATGCCGAGTCCAGGCAACAGCGTTTCATTGACGAAGTAAATTTTTAAACCCGTCGTAGCGTTCCGCAATCCGAAATCGTACGTAATGGGCTTCAAATAATATTGGTAGGCGTCAATGCTGTCCAAATTCTCACGATAGTCCTTAATCGGATTCAAGTAATATTGCAGAGTCTCGTCCATTCCAAAACGCGTGACCATGTCGGCGTACTGCTGAACCAGCTCCTTCACGTTATTGCCCATCTGCTCTGCCGCTTCCTGGGTCAGCTCTGTTGTCTGCCGAATAATTTGATTCCCCGATACGTTTAACAAGACCTGCGCGATCAACAATAGCGGGAGAAAGACGGAGAAGAAATAAACAACAATCAGTTTGAATCGCAGCGATAGATTCCCCCACCGTTTCACTCACTTGTCCACTCCCGCAAATGAAATAGGCAAAAGAGGGGAGGATCTCCCCTCTTACGCCGGCATACGCACTACAAGTCTAAACCAAGACCGGTTAATGCATCGTGCTTAGCTTTTGCTTGTTCGTCTCAAAGCCTTCCTTATAGAAGTTCATGACCTTCTCGATGCCCATATTGCTCAGCTCTTTGATGAATTTTTGCTTCGCCGCGGCGAAGGAAGCGTCATCCTTGGCGTAGACAACACGCGCGATATTCATGTCCAAGTACGTCTTGATTTGCTGCTCAAGCAACGCAACATCGCTGTTCGGGTCCGGCTTGACCGGATCGATGAGAGACGTATCGGCCGAATAGTGCTGGCGTGTCTCGAAAATTTGCGTCGGATATTTCAGTTGGTGGTCGGCGATATATTTTTTCTCCGGCTCCGTCATGTTCTCGACGTAACGTTCCGGCGCGTTGTCCCCATATTTGACTTTCCAGCCCTTGTCGGGGTTAAGCGGTTTGCCGTTGATGATGAAGTTCGGCGCCATGTAGGCGTTACCAACCTTCTTCGCGGCATCCGGATCGCTTGGCTTGTTCGGATCCACAGGTAGCGGCTTCGGAACGCCGCCGTCCATCTTCCACAGCTGCCCTTCCGGACCGTTCCACATTAACTCCACGCCGTCCCAGCTCGCCGCAAAGTTCATGAATTTCATGACAGCTTCCTTCTTGTCCGATTTCTTAGAGATCGACCAAAGCATGTTATTGCCTACCGGAGAAGAGAATCGGAAGAACGTATAGTCTTGCTTCGCGTCAAGCAACGTAGGAATGAAGCCTTTCTCCGTGTCCTTGTTGCCGCGAATGACATCATTTGGCCAGCCGATCTGCCAGTTGGCCAGGCCAAGATGGTAACGCAACGCTTTACCTTTATCTTGTACTTGCTGGGCTTTCATCGTTGCGGATTCCGGATCGAGCAGCCCTTCGCGATACGCCTTATTCCAGAATGTCATCGCTTTCCAAAAGGAATTGTCCTCATCCGTAAATCTCGGCACCAGCTCATTCTTTTCGATGTCTAAATAATTGAAGCCGCCGACACTAGCAAAGCCATCGTTATGTGCGGTATTCCAATCGACGTAATCCCAGCCGCCCGGATCCGCGAACGGAATACCGGAAAGGTACGTTTTCTGACCTCCAGCGTTCGTTGGCTCGAGCTGCTGTGCTGCCTTGCCGTACGCAAGCAGATCGTCCAGGCTTTTAAGTTCGCCAAGACCGGACTTTTCGAGGAGGTCGCCGCGGACCTGGAACACGAGGTCATATCCCATTGGATAGAAGCTCTCGTCGCCGATCAGTCCTGGGACAAAGTACAGCCCGTCCTTGCCATCCGAATACATGAGCCGGCTGTAATCAAGACCTTCCTTCACGTTGGCCGTCAAGTCCGGGCCATACTGGGAGATCAGATTGTCTAGCGGTTCGATCATGCCGTTTTTTAGCATGAGTTTGTTAATGTTCATATCACCGGTAATGATGAGGTCTGGCAAATCGTTGGTCGCAATCAGTGTGGACAGCTTTTGGTTGGCTTCGTCCTGGCTGCCGCCCGTGTTGACGAACTCCAGCTTGACGCCGGCACGCTTCTCAATTTCATCCATGACCGGGTTATCGAGCACATTTGACGGCAATGTCCCCGCATTGGCATGGAATACCTTGATCGTGACGGGCTCGGTGGATTGTTGCGTGTTCGAACTCGCCGCGCTCGAGGAGCTTGGGCTACTAGAAGGACTCCCTTCCTGTGCTGCGTTGTTGCCTGAGTTGCTGCCTCCACCGGAGCATGCGGTCGCGATCACGAGGAGCGTGGCCGTCATTCCGGTCGCGATTGGCCATCTTTTCATTGTGCAACCTCCCTATGATTAATTCTATTTTATCTATTCGGCAGATGCCGTAACAGATCAACCTTTGATGGCGCCGATCATAATGCCCTTAACGAAGTGTTTCTGCAGAAACGGATACACGAGAAACACGGGAATGACGACGAGCACAGTAATGGTCATTCGTAACGAGGTCGGCGTTACCGAGAGCGTATCCTGCGAGGCCGACAACAGCGCCGCATCGCGCAAGCTGAATTGCTGCGTCTGAAGAAAGCGTAGCAGCATGAGCTGCAGCGTCATGAGCTCCTGCCGGCTATTGTAGATCAGATTATCCATCCAGTTGTTCCACTGTCCGACGGCGGCAAAAATCGTGATCGTCGCCAGAATCGGCTTCGACAGCGGTAAAGCAATGCGGCGGAATACCGTGAAGTAACCTGCTCCTTCCATCATTGCGGCTTCCTCCAGTTCCGGCGGTAACTGCTCAAAGTATGTTTTGATGAGTACGAGGAAGAACGCGTTGACAAGTCCCGGGATCACATAGATCCAGAACGTGTTGAGCAGATGAAGTTCATACATCAAAATGTAGTTCGGAATGAGGCCTGCTTGAATGTACATCGTCAGGATGACGACGATATACATCGGTTTGCGAAAGGGTGTCGCACGCTTCGTCAACCCAAAAGCGAACATCGAACAGCCAAACAGCGTGATCAGCGTCCCGATGACGGTTCGACCGATCGAGATCAGGAGAGGCCCGGTAAGATCATTTTTTTTGAAAATCTCGCTATAGTTGACGAGTGTAAAACTCCTTGGCACGAGGAAGCTCGGATGGCCAACCACAAGCGATGGCTCAGACAATGAATAGATAAGGATAAAGTAAAACGGGTAGCAGGTCGCCAGCGCAAGCAACCCGAGCGCGGCGTAATTCATAATATTGAACATACGATAGGACGGCGATTCCCTCATTCTTTTGTCCCCCTTGCCTTACAAAATCGACCGGCCGTTGATCCGTTTGCTTATCGCGTTCGCTGCCAATAGCAGCAAAACGCTGACGAGCGATTTCATGATCCCGACCGCCGTTGCATAAGAAAAGCTCAGGCCCTGCAGCCCCATTTTATACGTGTAGGTGTCCAGGTTCTCGAGCCGATCCATGACCATCGGATTCATGAAAGTGAACATCTGCTCGAAGCCGCCACCGGCCAGCAAATTACCGATGCCGAGGATTAGTAGCACAACAAAAGTCGGCAGCATACCCGGGAGTGAGATGTGCCAAGCTTCTTGGTATCGGCTCGCTCCGTCGACCCGCGCTGCTTCATACAGCTCTTGGTCGACCCCACTCAGCGCTGCAAGATAGATGATGGCGCCCCAGCCAAGCCCCTTCCACATGCCTACCAACGTCTGAAAGTACCAGGCGATGCCCGAATTTGAAAGCAAGTCAGTCGGCGTATGAATCAGACCGAATTGCAGCAGCAGCTTGTTGATCGCTCCTTCGTCTACCGAGAAGAATGAGAAGAAGACCGAATATACGATGATCCACGAGATGAAGTTCGGGAGAGACGATACGGTCTGCACAAACTTGCGAAACTTCATCTTCTTCACTTCGTTCAGCAGCAGCGCGAGAATCATCGGGGCGGGCGAGGTCAAGAGGCTGAGAAAGCTGATGACCAGCGTGTTTCGAAGTGCATGCATGAACTGAGCGTCGGTCAGCACCCGGTGAAAATGCTTAAGGCCGACGAAATCCTGTTCCAGAATCGGCTTGCCTGGAAAGTAATCCTGGAATGCCATAAGCCAACCGAACAAAGGGACATAATTAAATAGTAAGATGAAGGCAAAAAACGGCACGGTCATCAGAATGAGCGGCAGCTTGATGCTGCGAAACTTAGTGCTCATGATAAACCTTCCAGCATTCGTTTCGTTCGCTCAAGCGGAACCTTTGGTTGCCCAAACTGTTGTTCTTGTTCGTTGCGCAAAACATTCGGCACGCCCCGACTCTCGTTATGAGATACCCAAGCGACGATGCACGGATGGTTGAAGTCCCGCTCCTCGATTTTCTGAAAAGAGAACGGGACATGTCCGCCTTCGTGCTCACCTACTTTTCGGCCATTCACCCCTACCGTAGCCGCATAATCGACGGCTCCCCCATTTAAGTTGATCCAGTTCTTCCGCTTGAACTGCGGACGTGGATACTCGTTTCTCGCCATGCTGCAATCCCTCCATGCCAGAAACTCGCCGGCTTTCGTTGGTTCGTCAATCTACACTTTCATCGTACAGGAGGACGGAGAGCGGAACAGTTCATAAATTTCGAGACCTGATTCTAAAAATTTATAGAAATGCGGGGACTGGAAGACGTTGGCTTTTGCGTCTCCAGTCCCCGCATGATGACTCGTTTTGTATGAACTGCACCTGGCATGGAAAGAAAGATTCCCCTTTGTTGCTTAGAACTCCTCATTAAGTTGCTTGCGAGTCTGAAGCGGCAGCTGCTCGATCTCGTCGATCGACATGCTGCCAAACCGATCCTCGAGCAGGGAAAGCGGCTCAAGCTGCGCAACCGTGCACCAAGTCAGCCAGACACCAATCCCATCGTACTTGAACTCCGTCACGTCGCCACCCTCCTCTACCAATCCAGGGTAGGCGTAGCCGAGCGTACCATTCCAATCTGTCGTACGGTTGGCATTGTTCTGCAGGATACGGGCCATGTTCAGGTCATGCTCATCGTCAGTATACAGATAGAGCCGATAATAAGCCGCGCCCATGTATGCCATGTACATATCCGTATAAGAATGACCCGTCGCGACAAGGCTTTGACCGACGAGGCCGCTCGCAGGGAACGGCGAATAGTCGTTCGTATCGACAGAACCGTCTGTCGCCTTGGACGGCGCATTTCGGTCGCTGTCGTAAGTAGAAGCCGTCGTCGGCTTGCCCACGGCGATGTTGGTATGGTCGGACGAGCGGTATACCTTAAGCTCCCATACGCTGACCCAGTCTCCAGGTGATTCTGTCCCCGTCACGGTCAGGCGCACGTATCTCGCGTTCGCACTGCCGGTATCCTCGTAAGACGGACTGCCGGCTGCCGAGTTCGATGTTCGGTCCTTGAACAGGGTCCAATTCGTGCCGTCGTTCGAAACCTCAATTTTGTATTGGTAGATATTGTTCGGGAATTCAAAGTAGGTTTCGACTTTCTCGATCGCGGTTGTCTGACCCAGGTCGACCTGAAGCCACTGCGGCTTTGCGTCTCCCGCCGCTGCCCACCGGGTGCCGCCAGGCGTAATCTCGTAGTTCCATGCGTAAGTCCATGTCTCCGTATAAGCGGCCGCACCTTGGGCAGCCGTAAGCCACTTCGCCGTTTTCGTCGCGTCATAAAGCGCGAGGAACGCGTTGATCGCCAGCGCACCCGCTTCTTTGTCGATCGTGTTGTTGTTATCCGACGTACCGCCGACGTACTGCGTCGTCTCATATACATGATCGTATGCATAATCGCCGGCCGCAACGGCGGCGTTTAAGTAATCCATATCATTTGTCACTCGGTAGAGTTTAATTAAAAACCGGATCGGGTTGGTCGTGTTGAACTTACCGGTATGGACCGGATTACCCGCTTGATTGTAAATTCGGTAATAAGAGCCGTCCGCATTCTGGTTTGCGACGAGCCAATCGCCGAACGTTTGCGCATAATTCAGCCACGCGGTCTTCGTTTGCCCGTTCTCCTCCATGACGCGATAAGCGTCTACGACGCCCTCCATGCCATCACTGACGGTACGGAGATCGACGTCATTGGGACGGAAAGAACCGCCAGACTCATACGGTTCGTACCAGATTTTTGGCAAGCCGGACGGGGTCATGGAGTGATTTACCCAGAAATCGACCATCGCCGATCCTTTGTTTAAGATGCCGCTATCATTGTTCTGGAGGCCATATCGGATCATCTGGTACGCCGCCGGGAGCTGCTGCCCGACGAAGCCCATGACCATCCCATTACCGGTAACCTGTCCGTTTGGAATTGCCGCCTTGAACGGCAGGCCGATGACGCCATTGTAATCTCGTGAGTAGGTATCTAACAGTTCGATCGCGTTGTTGTAAACACTCGGGACCGAAACTGCCTGCACCTGTGGATTGTACAAGCCGTAATAATATCGCCAATGATTCTTCATGGCTTCGTTGTAATCCGTGCCGGAAGTGAACCGAAGCGCCAGCTGATATTGGTGGGAGAAACCCGCTTGCACCGGATGGCTGCGTCGTGTCCAGCCACCGCCCAAATAGCTTTTCTCGCCTTCCATTCCCGGATAAACAAAGTCAAGCGAAGGCTGCGTACCCTTGTGCACGCCTAGACTGCCGAACTGAATCGAGCCATCAACGAGCCATTCCGAAGTTTTCTCCGTAACGCCCGAGGCGTCTTCGGCGTTGATGTGTCCGAGCGAAGCGATATCCCCGCTGTTCCGGTTCTGCATCATGAAGAAAGGCAGCGTGAGCCGCATCTCGCGAATGTAATCGTAATCGTCATCAAAGCCTTTTCCCAAGGCTCCCGCGACCGCATCGGCATTTTGCTTGTACCAGACCCCTGGCGCCAGCATATCGTATTGCATGATGCTCTCTGGGGCTGCCGGAGTCAAGCTGAATTTCGTGTTGAACCCCTCGTCCCTGCTGTCAGCCCGTAAGACCGTAGCGGTGCGTGATACGACAAAAGATCCTTCTCCTCCGCCGGCTGCTGTCGCCGTATAGACGTCCTGAAATCCGATTTGGCTCCCGTTGTCGGTCGTAACGGTTCCGCTTAAAGTAAGCCCTCCTCCTGTCCAAGCCGCACTGGTGTAAGCCGATTCGTAAGCACGCATATTGCCCATGCTGTCTTTGATAAGCACCGACTGTGGCATCGACTGGCCGTAAACACGTTCGCCATTTGATCGATAGATGCCGATGCCGTATCGGTTCGGTGCAACGGTCTCCGTCTTTAGCCGGTAATCGCCGGAGATCAGCTGATTGGTCGAGAGTGTCGGGCTTTCGGGTCCAAATACCTTGAACTCGTAAATGCTTGCCCACATTCCGCTTGATTGGGTGCCCGTCACCGTGATGCGGACGAAGCGGCCGGTCTGGCTGCCCAGATCGGTATAGGCGGGATTCGCAAGTTCCGTATTGGTTGTTCGATCGGCGAATAGGTGCCACTGAGAGCCATTGTCCGATACTTCGATTTTGTATTGATAATAAGAGTCCGTAAATTCAAAGGCCGTCTCTATGCGCGCAATCGCGAGCGGCTGGCCCAAGTCGATTTGCAGCCATTGCGGCTTTGAGCTGCCGTTCGCGGCCCACCTCGTACCAACGGAATCGCCGTCGACAGCGCGGTCCGGACCGTAAGCGACATCCTGGTTGCTACTCGAAGTCGCTGGCTTCCCCTGAGCCAAATTCAACGTGGCGAGCACCTTGAACTCTTTGATACTAGCCCAGACGCTCGCGTTTTGTTGTCCGGTCACCGTAATGCGCACATACCGACCCGTTACGCCGCCGCGGTCATCATAAAATGGAGCGCCTAAAACGGTATTGGACGTGCGGTCAGCCAATGTCGTCCAGGTTGACTGATCCTGCGAAACCTCAACTTTGTATTGATAATAGGAATCATCGAATTCAAAAAAAGTCTGCGTACCTACGATCCGATAGCTCTGCCCCAAATCAACCTGCAACCATTGTGGTTTTGAGCTGCCGTTCGCAGCCCATCGTGTCATCGCGGAATCGCCGTCGACCGCCATCTCCGGCGCATGAGCGCTGTCCTGCGCCGAAGATGCGCTTACCGCCTTGCCAAGCGCCGCATTTACAACGTCCTCCTGCTCGAATGGAGCAATACGAAATTCCTTAATGCTGGCCCACATGCCCGCGTCCTGGGTGCCAGTTACCGCAATTCTGACGTAACGGCCTAAAGCGCTGCCCGTATCCCGATATTCGCCCTTGGCCAGCGCAGTATTGCCCGTCCGATCGGCGAAAGTGGTCCAAGCCGAGCCGTCATTTGACGTTTCGATTTTGTACTGATAATACGAATCGGTGAATTCAAAGGATGTCTCCACCTCTGAGATCCTACGCGAGGCGCCGAGATCGACCTGCAACCATTGCGGCTTTGAGCTGCCATTCGCTGCCCAGCGCGTCGACGAATTCCCGTCGATCGCCATCTCAACATTATGTGCAGCGTCCTGAACTGACGAAGCTGTAGCCGTTTGGCCCAAAGACAGGTTAACATCTTCCTTGGCCGCATCCGCAAAAGCTACAGGGAAAATGCTGAGCAGCAATGCAACTACTGTAAGCACACAAATCAAATACTGGCCGATCGCTCGCCTCCATCGTTTCTGCTGCATGTTGAAGCCTCCGTCTCGATTTGTTTTTTGCCCAGACACGACTCAAATTGTAGGTCCGGCGGAAACGGAAAACCATTCAAAAATTTACTGAACGCATTTCAAAAACATTGAATTTTCGGAACGAACCTCCTATTCATGAACACCGCTTCTGGCTCGGACGATGATGAATACGAATTGCTGGCTTGTTTGATAACGTGCGTTCGTTCCCATTCTGTCGAACGCTGGCGCTATCTTATTCCTAATTTCATCTCGAGGAAGGAATTGGATGGCCCTTGTCGAATATAGGGTCTTTATGCCTAGTAAAAATGAACGAGGGGGATCTATATGGAGGTTGAAACTGCTTATTTTCAAGAGCCGCCACCGATTGCCAAACAGAAGCCATTAATTCATCAACCGCTCTTTATCATCGCGCTTGTCCTTGCGATCATTTCTGTGGCCGGTGTCGGTTATCTTTACCAAATGAACACAGATTTAAAGAAGCAATCGGAAGCACAGCAGACGTCACTTGACGAACTGTCGAAGAGGATCGAGGCTTATAAAGCGGACTCAAGCAAACTCGCCGCGTTGCAAGATAGAGCTGATGCAATCGCAAAAGCATCATATCTTACGGTGTTACAGCATGATATTGAAGGCGGAGTCGTTACCGACGACTTTGTCGTTAGTAAAACTTACTTTAGCATTGCGGATGACAATAAATTAGATGTCACCATCGACTTGGATACACAGCCACAAATGAACCTGCATTACACGGGCCAAGGCGCGTTCGACTTGAGTGATCGGGAATTGCGTGCGAAAAGTCTTGCCATTATAGACGCGGTTAAGAACCGCTATGCCTCGGAAGCCCCTGACAGTTTGCCCAAATGGGACGGCTCGACCTCCGTTAGTCTGACGATTAAAAACTATGCGATTGGTGATTCGTCGTCTGGCGAGTTCAAACTCGTCGGTGAAAAGTAAGAACAAAAAAAGCTTCGTCCGATCCGTGTTAACAAACGCGAGTCGTACGGGGCTTCCTTTCTTCCTACCTCTAGTCGCTACAATATCATTCGCCTCGTCGTTAAACTTGCCGCATCCTCGTTTGGCGCGGTGGCCCTATTGCAAGAACCCGACGCAAAGCATCTCCAAACAGGCAAAACGAAACGGCCTCCGTCTCACGGAATTCAGGACAAAGGCCGCATCTTGGCCGTTTTCAGAACTTTGAATACCTCAAAATCTTTCTATACATGGTTTTGTCTTTAAGCGCGTTAAAAATACTCATATCCGGCTTAGTATTAATCTCCAGGATCCAAGGCTTCATATTTGAATCGATTGCAATATCGACTCCGAAAGCTTTTTTACTTCTATAACTTTTACCAAGAATAATGCTCGCTTTTCTCCCTAAAGATTTCATCTTCGTTATAAAGTTTGCCCTGGCGGTTCCGGTAAGATGTGTTTTGAGTAAAGTGTCTATCGGTAATGGCGTGCCTCCGCTGTGAAAGTTCGTTACGATCTTGTTCGGTTTAGCCAACCGCCCAACGATACCGGTTGTTTCGGGTTGACCGTTTCTGTTCTTTTGCACCATCACCCTTATATCGAATGAACGGCCATTATGTTTTAACAGATCAATACCTTTTTGTGCAATATATTTGTTTTTATATAGAAACTTTTCAATCGAACTATATAACGCATCAAATGTAGCAAAATTCCTTGAGGCAGTACCGCTTCTTAAAACAAAGCCATTATGGGTTTTGGTTATCTTATAGATTCCGTGACCCCCAGTGCCCTCGTCCGGTTTTAAGAATATCGAGTGATATTTATTTGTCATTCTAAAGATTGTTGATTTTGTAGCTGCTCTTGTATCAGGTAAAAACATGATGATATCTCTATATTTTTTCATATAATGATATTTTCCTAATTTGCCCATTTTGTATTTCACCTTTTTCACTCTATCTACCCTCCTAGGAGAATAATGATAAAACCTTTCCGAATTCTCCTCATTTTCCCATGGGATCTTACGAATCGACTTGATAAGGGTTCGCGCGAACACCGCATTTCATCCTCGCTGCAAAATTTTATGCACCATCCATGCAATATGCTTGGACGAGAGCACCCAAATCATAAATGGAATATATCTATCCCTTATTTTCCGCGGCGACAAGCCTCAATATCGAATTCTTGCTCTCGTATTTCCCAATCGTTATCAGAAGTCCTACATTTGTTTATAATGTGGTTTATCAAAGGGGGGGTGGTTAGTGTGGAAGACGATCTCTTTCAGTCCGTTTACGACGCGATTTTACGACGCGATACTTGTTACGATGGCAGGTACTATGTGGGAATCACTTCAACGGGGATTTTCTGCAGGCCTTCGTGCAGGTCACGGATTCCGAAACGGCAAAATGTCAAAGTTTTCGGCAGCATCGAGGAAGCGCGTCAAGCGGGATTTCGCGCGTGTAAAAGATGCCAGCCCGACAACCCAAGTCAACATGGCCCTGATGCGGAAATGGTTCAGAGAATACGCGGTTTCATTCAAAATCGGTACAGCGAAAGTTTGACTCTAGGCGAGATGGGCGCCGCTCTGAATTTAAGCCCTTTTCACTTGCATCGCGTATATAAACGGATGACCGGTATAACCCCGGCAAGAGAACTGCTTCATACTCGGATGGAAGCGGCGAAGCATTTACTCGTTCAAAAGGATCGTACGATAGCCGATATCGCCGCTGCCGTTCGATACCGCAGCGTATCCCATTTTTCAGTTGTTTTTCAAAGAACGATCGGTTGTACGCCGAGTGAATACCAGATAAAAAAGGAGCTTTCTTCGAATGGACAGCACTGCGACTGAAGTATACTGGGCCGCCATGGAGCATTCATTTTTCCAGGATCAACCGCTCTATTTGGCTGCTACGAAGCAAGGCTTATGCCGAATCAACTGGCCAAGCGAGTCGATTGATACATTAAGGTCATGGGTGAACAAAAAAATACCGAACGCCCTTCTCATTCAGGACACCTCGCAGTTAACCGAGTACATGCGACAGTTAAAGGAGTACTTGGAAGGAGGCCGTAAAGTCTTTTCTCTCCCTATCGATCTACGGGGCACCTCATTCCAAATTTCGGTTTGGCAGGCGTTGACCCGCATTCCTTATGGGGAGACACGGAGTTATTCGGACATCGCCAACATGGTGAACGGTCCGAAGGCGGTTCGGGCCGTGGGCACGGCGAATGGGGCAAATCCCATCCCCATCGTGATTCCGTGTCATCGGGTCATTGGCAAAAATACAGAGTTGACAGGATTCGCGGGCGGACTGAAGGTGAAGGAAGCCTTGCTTAATTTGGAGGGATACGATGACTATATCCGAAAAGGGCATGAGCGTTTTCTGTTTTGACGGACAATTATTTTAATGTCGTATTGCCGCAAGGGAACGCCCGAACAGGTATTCATCGTATCCGGCTTTTGGAAGCCGCATAACGGGGCACGGCCAGCTGCTTATCGCGAGATTTCAGCGCGGATTGGGGTTGAACCGATTGTTCCCGCCCCGTCATCTCCGCCAATTCCGTTTCCGCGGATGCCGGTTCCGGCGCTTCCGCCGGCCCGGCTCTTTTCGCCAGCCGAGCCCGGCGCATTTTGAAGAATAGGACCAGAGCCAGAACAACGGCCAGGATCGCCACGGCAATCCGCGAATAAGCCGAGATCAGGTGAAGCAGCTTCTCGAACTGCGCTCCGAACAGCCGTCCGATCGATACGTAAACGATGACCCATACAAGCGCGCCGAAATGGTTGAACAACAAGAAGGTGCGGAATCGAATGCGAAGCACGCCCGACATATATCCCGTAAAATGACGGAAGCCCGGAATGAAATAGCTGACCAGCAAAATTTTGCTTCCGTACTTGTCGAACCAATCGGCCAGCATGGCGAAACGCTTCTTGTTCAGAAATATATATTTGCCGTATTTCTCAATAAACGGCGTACCGAGTTTGCGGCCCAACGCATACGTTATGGTCGTGCCGATCGTCGCGCCAAGAAAAGCGTACGTAACATCCAGCCAATAGTTCGAATTGCCGAAATACGCCAAATGGCCTGCGACCGCCATGGCCAGTTCGCCGGGGAACGGCAGCGCCAGCGATTCCGCAAGCAATCCGAAAAACAGCAACACGTATCCGTACTGCTCGAACAGCGCATTCATCCATTCCATATATTCCAGCCCCTTGGAAGGCGTTTTTGACCTTGTCTTCAGTCTTCATCAGTATAACCCTCCGTTGGCAGTCGAAGAACGGACCCGGGAACAGTTCTATCTCGGACAATAGTCGAGGTCGATGTTGGGCGAGATTGAAACACCGAGATTGCGGATGCTGCTGGAACCGCGCCTTTTCTTTCACATTGCCATCAATACACTTCTGGCAAAGCGCGGGAATGGGATCAAGTTCTAATAGACGAAAAAAAGCCTCATTCCATGACGGATGAGGCTTGGTCAAGGTATCCTCGAGTCGAGTGACGAAATCCGTAAAGCAATCGGCCGTCAGAAACGAAAAGCCGGGAAAGGGTTCAGGGTTTGGAAGGAAAATCCTCCGATCAGCTGACGCCACCAGTCGTAGCCCAAATCGTCGGTCATAAATTAAGCACGCCCAGATTTTCGATCGTCGCCCCAGAGACCTTTGCCTCTTCCATTGAAAGTCCTCCATTCGATCATGATTTGTTTTACATTTAGGAAAACGCGCGACTTCGTCAAGTGTTGGGTTGCTTGAAAATGATGAAGCCGATAGAGCTTGTTTTGGCTAATGGGCAGTGATGAGGGCAATCGCCGCTATTCTGGGCCTTTTCGTTCGAGCCTTGCTTTACCCGTTCGGCTGCAGATCGGCGACCAGTTGCACGAACAGCTTGGCCCCGAGCGTCAGCGCGCGCTCGTCCAAATCGAACGATGGATGATGAAGCGGATGAACGATGCCCCTCTCCTCGTTTCGAATCCCGAGCAGAGCCATCGCTCCGGGCGCCTTGTCGAGATAATAGGCGAAGTCTTCGCCGGCCAGGCTCGGTTTGTCAAGCCGAACGACTCGCTCCTCCCCGAAAATCTTGGCCCCGGACTTCGCGACAGCCTCGACCGCTCCGCTGTCGTTGATCAGCGCCTTGCCCATCCGCCAACGTAGCTCGCACGTTCCTCCGAATCGCTCGGCGCACCCCTCCGCGCATCGCTGAAGCAGCGACCGGACACGAAAAACCGTCTCCGGATCGAAGGCGCGATAGGTGCCCAGCACCTCTCCCGAATCGGCGATCGCATTGCCGACCGTCCCCGCTTGAAGTTTTCCGAAGGCAAACGAGAAAGGCTCCAACGGAGGAACCGCTGCCGCTACGGCACTGTGCGTCTCGACAACGAAGTGAGCGGCCATGAGCACGGCGTCCGCTGCCAGGTGCGGTGCTCCGTGATGACCCGAACGGCCGTGAAACACGACTTGAAAGTGACTCGAAGCCGCCATCGCTTCCCGTTGATGAATCGCGAGCTGCCCGACCGGAAGCTCCGGCCATACGTGCAAAGCAAAAGCGGCGGTCGCTTCGTCGGCGACACCGCTCTCCGCCAGATCCCGGCCGCCGCTGCGCAGCTCGCCGTCCTTCGGGCTGGGCGCCGCCCCCTCCTCCGCCGGCTGGAAGACGAACAGCACTTTGCCGGCCAAATTTTCGCGGCGGCGGCTGAGGCCGTATGCCGCCGCCAACAGCATCGTCGTGTGAGCGTCATGTCCGCAAGCATGCATCGCTCCGTCGATCTCCGAACGGTATTCGGATCCGCCCGCCTCCCGAATCGGAAGTGCGTCCATATCCGCTCGCAGCAGGACGACAGGCCCGGGGCGCCCTCCTTCCAACACCCCGACGACCCCCTTTCCGAAGTGATCGCCTACCCGCTCCCGCACCGCCAATCCGTATTCAGCGAGCAATCCGGCTACCCGCGCGGCGGTCCGGTCCACTGCGTACATCAGCTCGGGATGGCGGTGAAAGTCCCTGCGCAGGGCAATCCATTCTCCTTCTTTTTCCTCCAGCAGGCGGAACACTTCGGCAGCATCGAACGAGCTTTTACGCCAGGAACTCTCCGCTTCGCCGTGCGACGGCACCGTCCGACCGCCGCTCCCTAACTTCGCCATGCATCTTCCTCCTTGCGATCTCGATCGGCATAATCGTCTACCGCTGCCGATGCGCAGGATTGTGCAGCAATAGTTATCAACTTCAAATATTCGCATCGCGATACTATGAATTATGATCATACTAGCACCGTCTTCCAAAAAACGTCAACCACAAAGCTCAAAGTCATTAAGTGAAATGTCCACGTGACCTCGAGCCCCGTCACCGCACATGCGGACGTTGCTCCGACCAAACAATCCGCTTGAATGACGAATGTTCAATAAAACAACCACTGTGACTAACTCACAGTGGTTGTTTTCGGAGTGCCGCGATCGTACGGCTTGACGACCGAGTGTTAGGCTTATTCGTCTAGCTTGACTGGCAGCCGCAGACCGGCCTCCTCCAGCAGCGGGATGACGCTCTCGCCGAAGTAGGCAAGCTCGGGCTCGTAATCGTAGAACGTGATCTGAATGCCGTCGATGCCCGTCGCGTGAAGCTGCTTCAGTTGCTCCGCCACGTCCTCCGGCGAGCCGACGATATGCAGATGCCCGCCTACGGCACGGCCCTTGGCCGAATGCTCCAACCAGGACTGGCTGTCACCTGCCGCGTGTCGAGACGTAAAGTTGCGGATCGAACCCAAATCGGCGTGATCCATGATCGACTGATAATACGCGAAAGCTTCTTCGCGCGTCGGACGCACGATGATCGTCGGATTGATAATGACACGCACCTGCCGGTTGCGGGCCGCCGCCGCGTCCTTGACGGTCGCCACGTGGGCCGGCAGTTTCGGCAGCGCGTCCGTGAGCTTCTCCCCGGCAGGGCTCGAGACGAACACGATGTCCGAGTATCTCGACGCGTAATCGAACCCTGCAGGCGACCCTGACGCCGTCGCCAGCACCGGGCGGCCGTAAAGCGGACGCGGCGAGACGTAGGCATTCTCCAGCGAGTAGAAATCGCCCTTGTACGTCAGATTGTCGACGCCCGACCACAGCGCGTTGCAGATGCGGGTAAACTCGGCCGACTTCGCGTAACGCAGGTCATGCTCGGCCCGGCTTAATCCGAACATGCGCGGTTCGTTCTCCGCATAGCCCGTGACGATATTCGCGCCGAATCGTCCCTTCGAGATATGATCGGCCGTGGCCAAGAACTTCGCTAGGTGCATCGGATGCCACGGGCCGTACAGAATGTGAATCGTGCCCATCAGCAGAATTCGCCGCGTCACCGATGCCAATGCGACCGCCGATACGAACGGGTCGAGAAAATTTTCACGGTAGTGCGTCTCCCCGCCAAAGCCGCCCTTCGGCAACCACTGAGACAATCCGAAGGCTATGTCGAAGCCCAGATTTTCCGCTTGCCGCGTCAGCCGGGCATTGTATTCGAATGTCCAGTCGGTCCCTCTCGGCAGCGTCGACTGCGACCAGCCGCCCGTCTGCAGCGGAAGGAACAGACCGAGCATCAACGGCTGCGCGAACGCTTGGGACAACGGACTGTCCGGATGATGCTGCGGTTCGTTCGGGGTCCATAGCGTCGGTTCCGCCGATTGTTCGGATGCGCTCATCTTGATCAACTCCTATTGATACGGATCCTGCATGGGACTGACGTCGTCTCAGGTATTCAGCACGGAAGAGTGAAACACTTCCTCCGGCGCCAAATCCCGTTTGAGCAAGCCGTCCTCACGCAGATAGCCCATAAACTTCACGATCTGTTCCCAATTGGCTTGTGCGCCATACGGCCATATATCGTCGTTCATCAGCCGCGAAGCGCGTTCAACCGATTCCCAAATCCACGGATCCGATGTGTTGTTCTTGATCGTCTCCAGCAGCCCGGCAACGCCTTCGTTCTTGATACCGAGCATCAGCTCGTACAGATGTTTGGGCAATTCCGGATAACGCTCCGCCGTCTCCGATTTGAGCGAGACCAGATGCATGATCGGGAAAATGCCGGTTCGGTCATAATAAGCCCGTTCCTCGTCCCATACGTTCGGGATCAGACGGCGAATCGCGCCGCCCTCTCCCGTTGCCGGGAAGATCTTCTCCGGCGGACGACGGGCCGACATGATCGCGTCCACCCGGCCTTCCACAAGCGCCTCGAAAATATCGCCTTCGGTTAGCCGCGCCGGAATGTTCACGGGCACCCGCTCCGGACGGAACGTGAACCACTCCGGCTCGCCCTCGCGGATGCCCCATTCCTCCCGGAACATCCCTCTGATCCATACGGCAGCCGTCATCTGAAATTCAGGGAAGCCGAAACGCCGTCCCTTCAGCTCGGACGGATGGCGCCAAGGGCTGTCCGCCCGCACATAAATCGCATTGTGCCGGAACGAACGGGACAGGAAGACGGGGATCGCCGTCAGACGCTTGTCGCCTCCCGCCTTCGCAATCAGATAGGATGCCAGCGACAGCTCCGAGATATCGTACATGGCCTCTGAGACTTGATTGATGAAAATTTGCTCGACCGTCGCCTGCTGCGCGTCCAGCTCGAAGCCGGGCAGACGCCGAGCGCCCGACAGAAGCTTCAGCGTACGGTCGCTCTCCGACATTGCAATCGTCAGCTTGGGATCCATTTTCGATTCTCCGCTCCTTTCGATCATCATTTTTTGACTTCCGTCAATCGAGCGCGGTCGCCAGATCCTTGATCCATGCCCGGCCGTTCAACGGCTCGATGCGCACCTCGCTGCCGGACTTGGCGCGAATGCTGCACAGGAAACCCGCCTTGCCATCCACGATTGCGGAGCATTCCTTGCAGGCATTGGCAGATCGGCAGGAATACCGCACGGCCAGCGAGGGGTCCTCATGCTCGCGAATCCAGAAGATCGCGTCCAACAGGCTCATGCCGTCCCGGTAAGGAACCTCGTAAGTTACCGCTGCCGGTTCTGAGCCAGCCTCCCCGCGGGTAACCTTCAGCTTCACATTGGACATTCCGTTATCTCTCCTTTCTCCTATCCGTCCACGGGCGGCGCGACAGTCTCAAGCCGCCAGCGGCCTAACGCGTCAAGCGTCAGGCTGGAGCTCGTCGGCTCCGCAAGCATCTCGCTGTAGTCGAGGCGCACGTGCGCGCCTCGAGACTCCCGCCGCTCTATCGCGCCGAGAATAATCGCTTCGCTCACCTTCAGCATGCTGTCCGCTTCCAGCTTCTCGACCAGCGATAGCGCGAACTTGCCCGGTCTCGCCAGCGCAATCTCGTCCAACTCGGCACGAAGCGCCTGCAGCTCCGCAAGCGCGGCATTCAAGATTTCCTCCGTCCGCAGCGGCCCCGCTCCCTTCCACATGACGTGCTGCAATTTGTGCTTGAACGTCTGCAGCGAAGCACTGTCTTTCTTCACCTCCGTCGGATGCCAGAATGTCTCCAACCGCTCCCATTCTGCCGCAAGCGCCCGCTCGATGGCTGTTTCATCACTCGCTGAAGCCGCTGTCCGAGCCGCAGTCTCACCTGCGATACGCCCCGTCACCAGCGCCTCCGTAATCGCATTGCCGGACAGCCGGTTGGCGCCGTGCATGCCGTAGATCAGCTCGCCTGCGGCGAGCAGGCCGTTCACCCGAGTCCGCATCCGTTCGTCCACGCGCACGCCGCCAAGCATGAAGTGCGCCATGGGTGCCACTTCGACCATATCCTTCGTCAAATCGACACCTTGGTTGCGCAGAATGTCGATGACCGGTCCGAACGCTTCCTTCAATTGATCCTCCGGCACCATCCGGAAGTCCAGGTACGCGCCGCCATGCGGCGTACCGCGCCCCGCCTCGACCTCCCGGAAGATCGCGAGCGTTGTCTGGTCGCGGGCCGCCGTATATTTGCCCGCGACTTCGCCGTTATACCGATGCATGAACTCTTCCTGCTCACCGTTTAGCAATCGGCCGCCCAGCTTGTAGCGAAACGGGTCCCACATAATCGGATCGATACCGACAAGCGGCGGAAACAGATGTGCGATCGGGAAAAATTGAACCATTTCCATGTCCCGCAGCTCCGCCCCTGCTTCAGCCGCCAGTACATGGCCATCGCCGGTCATATTCGTCGAGGCGCTGTTGCGCTCGTATACCTCCGTCAATCCGCCTGTCGCCAAGATGACCGAGCCGGCGGAGATGCCGACAGGACGAAGCTCGTCCATCTCGAAGCCGACGGCGCCGATCGCTCGGCCGTTCTCGACGACGATTTTCGTCAGCATGACATTCTTCAGCCGCCGGATGCGCTCGTCTTTCCAGATCGCCCGTTTCAGCCCGTTCGATGTCGCGCCGCCCGTATTCAGAATGTCGACGTAGACGCAGCGGGCGCGGGAGTGGCCTGGCGCGAACGCCTGCGAACGTTTGCCGTCCGGGGTTCTTGCCCACTTCACGCCGTAGCCCTCCGCCTCCAAAATCACCTCCGGACCGCGGTCTACGATCGCGCGAACGATGCTCGGATCGGCCAATCCGCGGCTGCCCTCCATCGTATCCTCGAAGTGGACGTCTACGCTGTCCTCCTCGGCTTCGCCCAGCGCGACCGCGACGGTCATCTGAGCGAGAATGGTCGCGCCTCCTCGGCCGATCAAGCTTTTATCCGCCAGAATGACTTTCGCTCCTTCATCGGACGCGGCTCTCGCCGCCATCATCCCGGCCGCTCCGGAACCAATGATGAGCACGTCTGTTTGCAATTGTAGCGTGTTCACGCGCGCCGCTCCTTTCTGCCTATTCATTTGCCGCCGCCAGCGTCTCGCCGATCCTCCGCACCTTAATGCCGGCTTCCGTCAGCGAGCTTTTGATCTTGCTGGCAAACTCGACGGCGCGCACGCCGTCGCCGTGTACGCAGATCGTATCGGCTTGGATCTCGATGTCGACCTGCTGTTGCGTCAGCACTTTGCCTTCGTTCACCATCCGAATGACCTGTGCGAGCGAGCGGTCATCCTCCTTGATAACCGAATCGGGCAGCCGCCTTGACGTGAGCGTGCCGTCTGACTGGTAAGTCCGGTCGGAGAACACCTCGCTCGCCGTACGCAGTCCGATCTTCCGGCCGGCTGCGATCAGCTTGCTTCCCGCAAGGCCGAACAAAATAAGGGACGGATCGACCTTATAGACGGCCTCGGCGATGGCCTCCGCCAGCTCTGCGCTGCGAACCGCCATGTTGTAAAGGGACCCGTGCGCCTTCACGTGCTCCAGCTTCGCCCCTTCGGCGCGAACGAAGCCCCAAAGCGCGCCGAGCTGGTAAACGACCAGGTCATAGGCCTCTTCGGGGCTGATATCCATATCTCTGCGGCCGAAGCCGATCAAATCCTGCAGGCCCGGATGGGCGCCGATCGCGACTCCATGGTCCAGCGCCAGCTTCACCGTCTTGCGCATCGTCGCCGGATCGCCGGCATGGAACCCGCAAGCGATATTGGCAGAAGTCACGTATTTTAAAATTTCCTCATCGCGCCCCAGCTTGTAAGCGCCGAAGCTCTCGCCCAGATCGCAATTCAAATCGACAGCTTTCATGGTTCCATTCATCCTTTCAAGGCGCCCGCGGTGAGTTGACGGCATCAAGCCGCCGACCGCAGGTAGCGGATTTGAGAATACGTACGGCTCCGACATATGCGGGGTTTGACAGCCCTGCCCGAGTCTCGAGACATTGGGCGGGGCTTTACGTCAACGGTGCATTATGGCTTCAGCCACTTGTCCAGCCCGCTCACTCCCGGCTCGCGCAGCACCCCGAGATCGGCCAGTTCGATATGCTCGCGCGGCACGACCGCGCGCTTCGGGAAGACAACCGGCGGTGCCGGCTTGGTCGCGTCGACGACGACTGCGCTGGACATCCGCGGCGTGTTCTTGCCTTCCGCGCTGTATTCCCAGTTCGTCGGCAGCAGGCCGCCCGGACCGTTCCACTTCGGAATGACCAGGAGATCCCGCTCCGCATCGAATCGGGTGCCGATTGCCCATACCACTTCTTCTCCCTTGAAGACGTCGATGTCGTCGTCCACCACGACGATGTGCCGAAGGTTCTCCTGCTCGGTATTGAGCGCGGCGAAGGCTGCCTTCTTCACATCGGCCTCCCGCTCTTTATGCAGCGAGATGTAGCAATGCATCCGGGCATAGAACGGCACATGCACGGTCTTCAGGCTTGGCACGACTTCCTTCACGGTCTGATAGATGCTGCCGGAGCGGGGAACGCCCCCGACGACAAGGTGCTCCCGGCTCGATGCGACAATATCCTGGAAAATGGCGTCGTTGCGGTACGTGATGCGCTTGATGCGGATCGTCGGCACCGAGCCGCCGCCCAGATAATGGCCAGGCCATTCTCCGAACGGTCCTTCTTTGTGATCCTCATCGGGCAATATCTCGCCTTCGAGAATGATCTCTGCCTGAGCGGGCACGAGCAGATCCGAAGTCTCCGCCTGTGCCAGTTCGAGCGCTTCGCCCATCAGCGCGCCGGCAGCCTCGTACTCGCCGCCGATTCCCTGCACCCTGGATACCGAACCCATGACGAAGCCGGGATGATGGCCCAAGGCGATCGCGATCGGAGCGGGCTTGCCCATCTTTTTGTACTTCTTGTAGATTAACCCGCCGTGATGGGCGCCAAGGAACCAGACGCCCATGTCGGTCTTGTTGAAGATCTGATGACGGTAGATTCCCGCATTAATAAGGCCTGAATCCGGATCGCGGATGATCATGACGCCGGCGGACAGGTACGGGCCGCCATCCATCTCGTTATGCACGGGAATCGGCAGCTTGCCCAGATCGACATCCTGCTCAGGTACGACGTTCTCCTTGACCTTCGCCTGCGCGCGCTCGACGACGACCGGCGCAATCGGCTTCTTCAATTTCTCGCCATATACTCTAGGAATGTCCTGCACTTCACAGCCCAAATAAAGGGCGATGCGCTCGTATGCCGTGAGGAGATTGGAGATGCATGCGAATTCCGCGCCCTTCACGTTTTGAAACAGCAGAGCCGGATAATCGCCCTTCTCCGCCAGAGCCGCGGCATATCCGGTAATCCCGAAGCGAGGATCGACCTCTTTGTCTACGATCCGCACGCTGCGGGCGTCGAACTCCGCCAATTGGCTAAGGTACGTCCTCAAATCCTGAGCCATGATGCCATCTCCTGTTCTTTAGGGGAGTAACGTAAGATCTACCGCCTGATCAAAAGGAATTTCCTTCTTCAAAATGCCTTGATCCATCTGCGTCTTCTGCACATAGTCCGCGCCGGCCTCCGTCACCTTCAGCCCTTCGGGCACCTTGGGCAGATTGTTGCTGACGGCTGTCTTGAGCACGTCCGCAGGAATTTTGTCGAATACCTTCTGCAAGGCGCCTACCGCGCTGGCCGGGTCCTGCTGCGCACGCGCGTTGATCTCGCTGCTTACCTTCAGAAATTGTTTCATCAGGTCTTGATGCTTCTCCACCCAATCCGTCTTGGCCATGACGACAATACCGGCGAAATCGAACGGAGGATCGTATAGCACCCGGTAGTTCCCGGTAGCAAGCATCTGCGAGATTGTCGGCTCCGACACCATCCCGCCCGCCGCTTGACCGCTCTCGATCGCGGCCAGCATGGTAGCGCCGCTGCCGCCGTTGATCAGTTTGACGTCCTTCTCAGGGTCAAGGCCCGCTTGGGTTAAGCCTTCGCGCAAGCCCGTGTCGGAGAGACTGCCAACCTTCGTAACGGCCAGCGTCTTGCCCTTCAAATCCGCCAGCGACTGATACGGCGCGTCGTTCTTAACGATCAGCGAGTAGCCGACGCCATTGAAGATTTCGCCGTATGCCTTGACGGAGAGACCGTTCTGCTGTTGCCTGAGCACATGCTCGTAGGAACCGAGCACGACGTCCAGGCTGCCGCCGACAAGCGCCTGCACCATATCCGCTCCCGCGGTGAAGTCTTTCTCTTCGATCTTGATGCCTGCTTTCTCATAGGAGCCGTCGCTGATGCCGATCTGGGCGATCATGGGGGTCATCCCGCCGCCGACCAGGCCAAGGCGGATCGTACCGCCGGCTTGCGCGGATGCGGAAGCGTCTCCTGCGCTCGGACCGGCGCCGCTTGCGCTTGGCGGGGCCTCTGAAGACGGAGCGGAAGAAGCATTGGAGCTTGAGCCGTTATTGCCGCACGAAGAGAGCGCGACAACCAGAAGCGTCAGCAGGGTAAACAGCGTTGATTTTGCCAATTTCATAATAGGTGGACCTCCTCGGACTTCTGAATGGTTGTATATCAAGCCGCTCCGTTGTCGGGTCCAGCCGGATGTCGATGAATCGATTAACGATACCGCAGCAGCAAGCGCTCCAGCAGCAGAACAAGCTGCTCCAGGGCGACAGCAATTAGCATGATCAGCACGAGGCCGGTGAAAATCCCCGTCGTATCCAGCATGTTGGAGGAATACGTAATATAGTAGCCAAGCCCCCGATTGGAGCCGACCAGCTCCGCAATGACCGAGCCGATCAAAGCCATGCCGATATTGAGTCTGACGCTGGTCAGAATCCAGACAGTAATCGACGGCAGCACCACCCAGCGGAGCTTGTGCGTCCACTTGGCTTTGTAGGTGCTCATCATATCCATCAGATCTTTGTCGATGTTGCGCATGCCTTCGAAGGCATTGTAAAACGCGACAAAAATGACCATAGCGACAACCATGAGAATTTTGGAGGACTGTCCGATTCCGAACCAGACGATGAACAGCGGCGCCAGCGAGACGCGGGGCAGACTGTAGAGGGCCATCATGAACGGATAAATCCATCTCTCGAAAATTCCGCTGAACGCAAGCCCGATGCCGAGCAGCGTGCCCCCGACCATTCCGATCGCGAGACCGACGACCGCTTCCTGCAGCGTCGCGCTCATGTGGTACCACAGATCGCCGTCCCCGAGCATCTGAACGATCCGATCAGCAATGAGCGAAGGCTTGCTCAACCAGAATGAATTAAAGGCTCGTCCGGACAGCAGTTCCCACAAGCCTGTCAGCAGCACGAACACGGCGAGCCGTCCCAGCCAGACGGATGCTTTGCTGTATTCGCGTCCCCGGAACGACGTGCTTCGGGCACGCCTCTTAGATGCCTCCGCCATTAATGAACCCCTCCCGAGGCACCGTCCGACATTTGCGCCCAAATTTCCTTTTGCAATTCCTTAAAGACCGGATCGAACCGGATGTCATAGAAAGGACGAGGACGCGCAAGTTGAATAGGAAACTCGGCCTTGATGCGTCCCGGGCGCGGCGACATGACGATCACCCGGTCCGACAGCGCGATCGCTTCCTCGATATCATGCGTAATGAACAGTACGCTCTTGCCGACGGACTCCCACATCCGCAGGAATTCCTCGCCGATCTTGACCCGGGTTTGGGCATCGAGCGGACCGAACGGCTCGTCCATCAGATAGATGTCCGGATCGTAGGCAAAGGTCCGCGCCAGCGCGACCCGCTTCCGCATGCCCCCGGACAGCTGCTTGGGGTAGAAGCTCGCAAAGCCCTCGAGTCCGACCAGCTTCAACAATCGCTCCGCTTCTCGCCTCTGCTCCTTGTCCGGCAAGCCCTTGATTGCCAAAGGCAGCCGGACGTTCTGAACGACTGTCTTCCAGGGCAGCAGCGCATCGTTCTGGAACACCATGCCTACACGGTCCGGAACGCCGTCGATCGGCTGTCCGTCGATAAAGGCGCCGCCGGAGGCCGGCTGGAGCAAGCCGGTGACTACTTTCAGGAGCGTGGACTTGCCGCAGCCGCTGGGACCGACGACCGAGACAAACTCGCCGTCCTTGACGTCGAGATGCACCCCGTCCAGCGCCACGGTGTTCCGTCCCTTCGCGCGGAATTCCACCTTCAAATCCCGGATCGACAGCTTGGCCTGATTATCGTTCGCCATTCGTTCTCACCTTCCCGTTCCTGTTCGTCTGCAGTTGCTCCAATCCGCTTCGCAGCACGCGGATTCCCTTCTCCCGAACCAGATATTGCTTTTGCGCTTCTTCTAGGGACACGGCGCGGAACCGAATCCGACCGCCTAGCGGCGTCTGCGCCAGCAATGGCAGGTCCACCGATGCGACCTGAGCGATTCTCGGGTATCCTCCGGTCGTCTGACGGTCCGCCATCAGCACGATCGGCTGGCCGTCCGGCGGAACCTGAACGGTTCCGAACGTCACCGCCGACGAGATCAGCTCCCGCTTGGTCGCAAGACGCAGTTCGCCGCCGGAGAGACGGTAGCCCATGCGGTCGGATTCAGTCCGCACCGAGTAGTCTTCCTGATAGAAGCGGCTGATCGCTTCGTTATCGAACAGATCCTGCTCCTGCCCGGCAATGGCCTGCAATGTCGGATTTGCGGCATAAGCCGGCAGCAGCTCGGGAGAGACGGACCAACGGCCGATCGCAGGCTCGTCTCCTCTTGCCTCGCCTGCGAGCAAGTCCGCCAAATGGCGTCCGATCGACGAGGGCTCTCCTATCGGTAGCCGGTCGCCCGCTTGCAGGACCCGTCCTTCGTGGCCGCCGATGCCCGCCCGCAAATACGTCGACCGGCTGTTCATCCGCACCGGAACATCCAGGCCGCCAGCCACCGCCAGGTAGGCGCGGCAGCCGAGCTTCATTCGCCCGAATTGCAGCCGGCTTCCCTCCGGCACATACACGGTGCGCCAGGCCGGAACCTGCCGACCGTTCAGGACAGGCGACAGATCTCCGCCGCCGATCGCGATCAGCGCCGCTTCCGGGAAGTAGATCTCCGGTCCAAGCATCGTGATCTCCAACCCGGCATCGTTCTCGCCGTTGCCGACCAGCAAATTCGCGATGCGGAGGGCGAATGCATCCATCGCGCCGCCGACGATGACGCCGTATTTCTGAACGCCGTACCTGCCCAAATCCTGTACCGTTGTCAAAAGCCCCGGCTTGAGAATAACCAGATTCATGACGGCGCCGCCTCCCGACTGTCATATTCGGCTCGGGAGATCGGACGGAAGCGGACGATATCGCCAGCCCTCAATCGCGTCGGCGGCATCTGGGAAGGCAGAAATAATGCCTCCGTCGTTCTACCGATCAGTTGCCAGCCGCCCGGCGTGGCGATCGGGTATACGCCTGTCTGATCTCCCGCGATGCCGACGGTGCCTGCCGGAATCGACAAGCGCGGCGTCTGTCTGCGGGGGGTCGCGATGCTTTCGGGCAGGCCGCCCAGATAAGCGAAGCCCGGCGCGAAGCCCAGCATGTAAACGAGATAATCCGCGGAGGAATGGATGTCGATCACTTCCTGCTCCGACAGGTTGTGATAAGCCGCAACTTCCGGAAGATCGGGACCGAATTCGCCGCCGTAGCAGACCGGAATCTCCACGATTCTGGGTTGCTGATCTCCCGAAGCCTCCAATTTGGCGAGAATCTCCTCCACCCGTTTTGCGGCGAGCTCGTAAGGCCCGACGATTTCCTGCGCGTCGGACAGAATGGTCTCCCCAATCAGCGCATAAGGGTCGTAATAAACGGTAACCGACAGGAAGGACGGCACATATTCAACCATGCCGACGAAAGGAAATCGCTCTAAATAGTTTGACAACTGCCTGACCCGCTCATAGGTCGCTTGCTCAATCGTCTCTCCGAACTGCACCATAACGGCCAAGTCGCCTAACGGGCTAATCTTCGCCTTCACGGCGCCGAATGGATTGTATTTACTGCTTGAACCGTTCATTGCGATCAACGCCTTTTCAAAAATCCCGAATTTCGGTACAATAATCCCGAAATTTAATTCCGATATATACGATCATTATAATCGGCTTTTCGCAAAATACAAGAGAAAGTTCAAAATTTATCGTCGTTCCAAAATACAGAAAACGCGTATTCAACTTCCGCATATTCGGAGTATACTATTCGATGATTGTTCAAATAGAGCGAAGCGCGGGTTCCGGGAGGCCAAAGTGCAAAATAAAAACAAAACCGTCATTCGGACCATGGATCTCTTGAACTTATTCCTCACGCATACGAAGCTTACCGTGAACGATATGATCCGCTTGTCGGGAATTCCTAAATCCTCCGTTCACCGCATGCTAGGCTCGCTTGCGGACATGGGACTGCTTACGAGGGATCAGGACGGGCAGTATTCGCTCGGACTGCTATTCCTGCAGTTCGGCAACCTGGTCGCCGAACGGCTCGATATCCGGCATGTCGCTTTGACGGATATGCAGCGGCTCCGCGACGAAACCGATGAAGCCGTGCATCTGGCCGTGCGCGACGGCGACTCCTCCATGTACATCGAAAAACTGGATACCGACCATCCGGTACGCTTGTTTACGAAAATTGGGCGAAGGGCGCCGCTCTACGCCGGCGCGTCGTCGCGGATTCTGCTCGCCTTCATGCCGGAAGAGGAACGGGAGAACTATCTCAGCGAAGTCGAACCGGAAGCGATCGGCATCGGCACCATCGTCAGCAAATCGAAGCTGCGCGAATTGCTGGCGATCTCCAGAACGACGGGATACAGCTTCAGCAGATCTGAACTGGAAAATTACACGGCGGAGCTGAGCGCCCCCATCTTCGATCATACCGGGCAGATGACGGCCGGTATCAGTATTGCGGGGCCAGAAGGGAGATTCGGGGAGGATCGTCTCCCGGAGTTGATTGGCAAGGTCAGGCAGGCGGCATATGAAATCTCGTTAAAACTTGGGTACCGCAAACAAGTATTGTAAGCGTAATTGTTTTAGTAAAAAGGCAGCCGTTTTAGGCTGCCTTTACATCGTCGTTTTTCCTTCTCTTCGGTATCATTTTGAAGCATAAAGCTGGCCGCATGCCGCATGAATGTCTCTTCCGAATTGCGTCCGGACGGTCATTTTGATCCCTCTTGCCTTTAACGCTTGAACAAAGCTTGCCATTCGGCTCGCATCGGATGTCCGAAAGCTGCTTGGAGTTACTTCCGTTGCGTTGTAGGGAATCAGGTTTACGTGATAGAGATGTTGGCCGGATCCTCTGCCTTGCAACAAATCGGCAATGGCTTCGGCATGCTCGATCGTGTCGTTGACCCCTCGCAGAAGCAAATACGCAATATACACCTTTCTCCCTGTTTGTCGGATATGTTGATCCAGTACAGAGAGCACGTCGCGGATTGAATAATGTTTGTTTATGGGCATCAGCTCGCTGCGTTGTTCGTCAAATGGCGAATGCATAGAGAAGGTTAGATTGATCTGCGGATAGTCGCGGGTCAATCTTTCGATTCCCGGCAGCAAGCCGATCGTTGAAAGAGTAATTCGGCGATGGCCTAATCCAAAAAGAGTCGGATCGGTCAAGATGTTGATCGCATCAAAAATATTCGGGTTAGCGAGCGCCTCCCCCATCCCCATGAAGGAAACGCTGTCCAGGCTGTGGCCGTTGAGGTGGAAATAAAGCAATTGATCGGTAATTTCGTCGGCCGTCAAGTTTCTTTTTAGACCGATCGTGCCCGTGGCGCAGAACTTGCACCCAAACCCGCAGCCGCATTGCGCGGAGACGCAATAGGATTTCCATCCTCGCTCATAATGAAGTTGTACGGTCTCGATTCGTTCATCGCCGGCAATCTCGAATAACACCTTGCCGACCTGACTCGATGTAATCTCCTTGGCTGGAACAATGCCGCAGACCTGTGCACCCAGTTCCTGAACCAGCTTGTTACGCAAGGATTGAGGCAAGGCAACCATCTTTTCGTATTCGCCGATTCTTTTTTTGAAAATGGCTTCCGTAATCTGCGCATATCTGTAAGAAGGCTGCTGCGACTCGGACAACACTTCACGAATTTTTTCGTACTTCGAACCGGTTTGCATGTCTTCTCCTCACCGCTGGAGAAGACGTAAAAGTAGCCGTCAAGGCACCTTAAATTACGTCCCTTAACCAAGTATCTTCAATAAGCACTATGTGCGTATGTCGATAGTCTGGTAAGACTCCAGCATTTTGATTTTGTGAACCGAATCATGTGAAATGAACCGGTTCACGAAATCATGTACGACCTCCATCATCATCCCAATCATCCTCCAGATCGATTTGTTGTAACAACTCCGTGCAAATTAATCTTATCATAAATATCCGTACGGATGCTGCGGAACGAGTTCAAGTTCTTGTCATCCCGCAATGTAAAAAAGCCGCAACCGCGGCTTTCAACTAAAACGTATTAAATATATTTTCACATTCTTCCACGGTCGGTTGATAAAAGCAGTGCTTCTTCCATCTTCCTACGAGCGGCTGATTATACCAAGTATCCGGACACGGTCCGGGATTTTCGAACGATCCCGGACGGAAATACCAGAGGGAGAACTCGGCCGGCCAATTCCGTTCCCCATTCACGGACCGTCGCGCCAGGCGGCGTTCCCTGTCTCTTGCGCTTTGATAGAACAAGCCATGCTGCAACGCTTCGAACGCATGCGGCTGGTTGATCATTTGGGGAATGGTCCGGATTCCTTTAAAATCGGAGCAATTCGCTCTGACCCGGTTAATGCCGACATTTCCAACAAGGAGCATGCCCATTTCGCCTTCGGTCTCGGCTTCGGCTCGAAGCAACCTTGCCAACATATCGATATCCTGTTGCCTGGCTTTTACGACTGCCATTGGCTCCACCTCGTTTTGATTTCTAGGCTCATCATATTGAAGGTGAAGCGGATGTGTTACTCCGGCAGCCCGAATCTGTTCCACGAATATTTTTCATGTCCAAGCGGCCCTGCCGGCTTTTGAATATTTATTGGTTGGCATGGTTTAGTGCGGCTAGCGAATGATCCAAAGCAGACTTGCATTTGCTCGCATCCGGATTCTTAGAACGAACCGCCGCCAAAACGCTGTCGATGGTACCGTCTATTTCGGTCCACGTTTTCCGATCGATTTTTCGAAGCTTCGGCTCGGCATCGTCCCAATCATGTTCCAATCGGTCGGCGCCCGTTTTCGCGTTCGCTAAGCTGCTGGAATCGACATTGTTAAGAATATCGTTTTCTACATCGACGAATTCGGTTAACTCCCCGGCTAATGTCGTTTGGGTAGAATCGGTCTGCGACGAGATGTGTTGATTCATCCAGACATATCCCCCGACCCCATTTACGAAAAAAAAGCCGCAATTATCGCGGCTTTCAAAACGGACAATATTTATGTCTTCTGACAGGTCAAGCTTTGACAAATGCAAAGCTTTGATGCCGGCGCGGCGTAAGTGCTATCCTTGATAAAAGTTGCGATCCCATCTGTGAGTCTTAAGCTTGGCGAGTTGTTCCTTGGACAGTCCGCGTCCGTCGCCGACCTTCATGTTGCGCTCTACGTTGCTCACGGTGCGCATGCCCGGGATGACCGTCGAAACGGCGGGATGGCTAAGCACGAAACGCAGAGCGGTCTCCGCCATGTCATTCACGGCGATGCCGAGATCGGCGGCGATGCCGTTCACCCGGTCGTATACTTGTTGCTTGCGGTCGCCGCGGAAATAATGATTTCGGAAATCGCCCTCTTCGAACGTCGTTTCCGACGTCACTTTGCCCGTCAGTCCGCCTTCGTCCAGCGCGACACGGACAATGACGCCGACATTGTGCTTCTCGCAAGCTTGCAGGAGCCCGTCTTCCGGGGATTGGTCAAAAATGTTGTAAATAACCTGAACCGTGTCGACAACGCCGGTCTCGATCAACTTGATGGCGTTGTTCGGCTGATGGTCGTTGATGGACACGCCGAAATAGCGAATCTTTCCTTGCTCCTTCAGCTTCCTTACACCTTCCAGCCAATCCCCCTGTCCGACCCATTCGTCGGACCAGACATGAAATTGCTGCACGTCGATCGTCTCGAGACCCAGGTTCCGAAGACTGGTCTCCGTACAGGAGATCACGTGATCCGCGGGAAACGCCTCGTTTGCCGATATGCCGGAAGGAGCCGGCCAGATGCGGTTTTTGGGCGGAATCTTGGTGGCGACATAAATGGGCTTGGAATGCTCTTTTACGACCTGACCCACCAGCCGCTCGCTATGGCCTTCTCCGTATCCCAGAGCGGTGTCGATGAAGTTAAGGCCTAGCTCGATGGATCTGTTCAGCGCCCTCAACGATTCGTCGTCCGATGCGCCGAGCCAGCCCGATTTGCCGATTCCCCAGGCTCCGTAACCGATCTCCGAGATGGATAAGCCCGTTCTGCCAAGCGTTCTGTAGTTCAATTTGGTTTCCTCCTCAGTCTTCTATCTTCTTCGCAAGCACGGCATTCCTTTTGCTGTTCCCTTCTATTGTAGCGAAGACAAGAGCTAGATTTAAGTACTGAAAACAAGATGAGTTAGTTACGCCGAGTTTACCGCCTATCCGATCTGCCGTTCCAGCGTCGACACTGCCGTCCGAAATGTAAACTTCCCGATGTTCAAAATGTCTCCCGTTTTTCGTATACTGGAAGAAACAACTCCTTCTTGGCAGCTATCAGAATGAAAATAAAATTGGAATTCGCATCGATTAATCGGAAATACCAGAAGGAGGAGAACAGACAAATGAACGATTGGAACCGATCTCTACGCGCCAAGAACGGCAAATTCCAGAACGAAATCCCCGCAGCCGTAAAAATGGGGGCAGCCGACATGGTGTCGCTGCTTCGCGACTTCTTATCGTCTACGTCCCAAAGAAGGCCGAAGCAGCCGCTTCCTATCGTTCCTGTTCAGTCCGGCACGCTTCGCGACGGAAAGGACAAGTTTATTTGGTTCGGACATTCGGCATCCTTGCTGCAGATTGAAAGGAAGACCATCCTGATCGATCCGATGCTGGGCAAGAATCCATCGCCGATTCCTTTATCCCGCAATCGCAGATACAGCGTTCATCTGCCGATAACGATCGAAGAGCTGCCTCCGATCGATATCGTGGTCCTGTCGCATGATCACTACGATCATCTCGACTCCTCCTCCATTCGCAAGCTTATTCCGAAGGCCGGCGTTTTTCTCGTTCCGCTCGGAGTCGGCAAGCGAATCCGAAAGCTTGGAGCATCGCCGGATGCCGTCATCGAGCTGGACTGGGGGGAAGAACGGATCATTCAGGGCATCCGCTTTGTGTGCACGCCGGCGAGACATTTCTCGGGGAGAGGGCTGTTCGACCGGGATTCCACTCTATGGTGCTCGTATGTCATCAAGACGGAAGAGAGAAGTCTCTTCTACAGCGGGGACGGAGGCTACGGGCCCCACTTTGAACGAATCGGGAAGCAGCACGGACCGTTCGAGCTGGCCATTATGGAATGCGGGCAATACGACAAGCGGTGGAGCGGGGTGCATATGTTTCCGGAGGAGACGCTGCAAGCGTATCGAGACGTCCAAGGCGGGGTTCTGTTGCCCGTTCATTGGGGAGGCTTCACTCTGGCCCTGCACGATTGGAACGACCCCGCGAGAAGAATTTCGGCCGCGGCCGAAAAGCAGAGGATTCCTTACCGGATTCCGAAAATCGGCGAAGTCGTCTACCTGGAGTCGATTCGCCATTCAACGCAACAGGATCTCTGGTGGCGGGAGCAAGAAGGAAAATCTACGAAGGCCTCTGCCGGCGAGCGGCAGGCAAGCACACGTCCCATCTGATATCCTGTCCGCCCGTATGATGAGGTCAGCCGGTTGTTGCCGGCCGACCTCTTTTTGTTGACGAGGCGCACGGAATAGCGGGTTGGCCCGCGTCGCCCGGGATCGTCATTTTGCAGCGAAACAGCATGTCTTCCTATAAGCCCTTACAGGCAAGCGTAGACGATATTTCTCAACCGGGGATGCACGTAGGATTTCTGGCTGTTCAGCAGATGCTGGGCATACATGACGGTCAGCCTGGATTCCGGATCGATTATCGCCAGGCAACCGGCCAATCCGGTCCAGCCGAATTCGCCGCCGGCCAGACTCAGCGATCCGCTGCCGGCGCTTGAGCAGTGGGTTCGGACGCCCAGCCCGTAGCCATAACCGTTGCGGTCCGTTCGCCCCCGGCAGTAATCTCTGCGGGTGTTATCATCCAAATGATCGGTCCGCATCAGGTCCACGGACGCCGGCGACAGAATGCGTACGCCATCCGTGCTTGTGCCGCGGTTGGTCAGCACATTCAGGAACCGGGCATAGTCGCTTACGGTCGAGAACAGACCTCCTCCCCCGCTCTCATATTCCGTCCCTAGCCGATAACGATTCTCGTCCATGCGGACCGGTTGACCCAACGCATCGTCGTATTCATACTGCGGAGCCAGTCGTTCGAGCTGTTCCTCCGACAGCCCGAAGCCGGTGTCGCGCATGCCGAGGGGTCCGGTAATCATATCGCGTACATAGGCTCCGAATCGTCTGCCGTCCACCACTTCGACGAGTGCCGCGAGAACGTCATGACACAGGCTGTAGTTCCAGTGCGTGCCCGGCTCGAACAGCAGGGGCTCCTTCGCAAGCGCCGCCGCGAATTCGCGTGTCGGCACTTTACCGTTCGTACGATGGAAGACTTCCTTAAGGGAAGGCGTCTCTATGTCGTAGGAGAAGCCGGCCGTCATGACGAACAGATCGCGCACCGTGATCGGACGCGTCGCACGCGCGAGCTCGATTCCGCCGTTGGTCAGCGTTCTCTTTACCGTCATCTCGGCGTATTCAGGAAGATATTCCGCCAGAGGATCGTTTAGCAGCATCGCGCCTCTCTCCACGAGCTGAAGAGCTGCCGTGCACGTTAAGATCTTCGTCATCGAGTAGAGGTTGAAGATGTGCGACTCGCGGATGGGGGTCTTTTCTTCCAAGTTGGCGAAGCCGCTTCGGTAACGGAATACCGGAACATTATTCTGCATCACGAGAACCTCAGCCCACGGAATGCGCCAGGAAGTGATACGATCGATGAATTGGGATAGCGGCTTGAAATCCATGCTTTTTTCTCCTCCTTAGACCCTTCGCTTTGCTTCATTGCATTTCAAGGTGCTGGATTTATAATAAGAGCAATATATCCCGTCTTGAAAGTAGGCACCTTTTTATTAGATAGGAACCAAAAGGTAACCAACGGAGGAGAAATGGATGATACAGAAGAAGGAATTGCCCCCTTGTCCGGTTGCAACGATCATCGGCTTAATCGGCAATAAGTGGAAGCTCTTCATCATTCGAGATCTGTTGACGGGATCCAAGCGTTTCGGGGAATTGAGGAAAGGAATACCGGAGATCAGTCAAAAGGTATTAACCCAGAATCTGCGGGCGATGGAGGAAGACGGCATCATTACCCGGAAGGTCTATCCGGAAGTTCCTCCCAGAGTTGAATATGAATTAAGTGATTTGGGCGATACCTTAAGACCCATCTTCGATCTAATGCGGGTCTGGGGTCGAAATTATCAGAAGTTGGTTAAGGAATGAGCGGTTTCGGCGAGATTCGGCCCATCCGGCGATCCGATGACGGATACGGATGCCGGACGGGCCGAACGGTCAGCATTCTGCATGGGTCAATTCGTTCGTGAACATTTGCTTGTACGCTTGCGGCTTCAGCTTAACGGCCGATTCCGGCGCGTAATGGATTTGAATGGAGCGACGGCGCTTGTTGGAAAAGTTCGGCGGCGTTCCATGATGCAGCAGTCCCGAAAAAAGGAGCGCTCCTCCCGGCTGCAGCGGCACGGCAACGTCGCGATCGACCTGCACGCTCACGTCGCATATTTGCCAATCCCTTACCGCGTAATGCGGCGTGGCCCCGGTCCGGTGGGAGTACGGGATGACGTGCATGCAGCCATTATCGAGCTCTGCCGGATCCAGGGCGATCCAGATGCCGATGACCGACTTGTCGTATGCCAGATTGCCATATGCCATGTCCTGATGCCAAGGCTTCTCGGCCCCGCCCGAAGGCGGCTTCAAAATGGCCTGATCCTGAACCATTTTTGGCTTCTCGCCAAGCAGCTTCTCCATCGCGCGCAATATCTCGCGGTGGTCGATGATGGCCCTAAGCCGGGGCTCATGGTCCGCATATTCGTAAACCTTGCGCGCCGCAAGCTCTTTGGCCTCGTCGGTAAGAAGCTCGGACTTCGGCTTGACGAATTGGACTCTCGAACCGACGGAACGATCATAAATAATATCCATTAAAGCGTCGATCGACGTGCGGATTTCCTGCTCGTTCAGTACCCGGTCGACGACCAGATACCCTCGTTCCCAAAACTGCCTGACGTGTTCCTCGTTTAATTGCTCCATGCTTGCGATTCGATCTTTCGGTAAATTATCGTATCGATACATCGTGCCGGCGATCGTCTGCGCGAGCTGAACCTCCTCCGTATTGTCGTAGGAAAACAGAGTTCGGTTCGGCGTTTTCTTCTCCATTCGGACGGCTCCTCCTTCAGCTTCCTGCGGATTGGTTGTTCGTTTTTATTGTACCGGGGAGAAGGAGGACGGCGAATGTCCGCAAACCGATAATTTTTATACTGAAACCGGAATTCCGTTCGGCCCGACTGCCGCCGGAGAATGGCGAAACGCCGCTAACCTTTATGCGGAATCGATGGCGGCACGTTCCCTTTATATGCGGAAGGCGGCACGCCGTATTTGGCTTTGAACTGTTTGCTGAACAAGTATACATTGGAGTAATGGAGCGCATCGGCCACCTGCGAAACGTTCATCGAGGTTTCCGCCAGCAGCATAGCCGCCCTCTCGAGACGAACTTCCGTGATGAAAGATTTGATCGAGCTGCCGGTGCAGGTTTTAAACAGCACATTCAAGTATTCCGGAGAGAGCTGCGCCTCTTCGGCAAGCTCTTGATGGGAGATTCGCCGTCCGGGGTCTTCCCGAATTTTGGCGACGAGCCGCTCGATCAACGGTTTGTGTTTGTCGGCCGGCGACGAAGGCGCCGGCTGCTGGCTTTGGTATATATGCAGCAACGCATGCTTCAGCAGAAGATCGTATTCCTGTTCGCGCCATGCATCATCGGAGTGGACGACTTGTAAAATGCGGTTCAGCAGGGATTCAAACAGGAACGGATCCTTCACCTGTGCAAACCTGCCTGGCATCAGCTCCGGATTCCAAGATTTGCCCGTCCGGCAGTCCATCGCGTCGAAATGGGCGAAAATGACCGTCAACCGGTCGGCCGGATCCTGTACCGCCTCCGGTCGATCGCCGGGCCGGATCAGGAAGCAGCTGCCTTTCCCAATCGTATATTCGGCGCCGCCGAGCTTCATCCGCCCCTTGCCTGATACCGCATACCATAAATCATAATCCGGCAGCGGCTGCGGACACCAGTTCCAGCCCGGCTCGCAACGCGCTTTGCTGCTCCTGTGATTGCCGAGAAGCCGGACATCCCTAAACGGCAGCAGTTCCCGTTTCAAATGATCGGACATGGGGCCCACTCCCTTGACTTTTAATTGCATGTTATCATAAATAACTTGCAACGGTCCCCATACAAACGATCCGTATCTCTTATTTATCGGAATTCATAAACTTTACATAATATATTTTATGTAGCCTATAAAAACGCAAGCCTTAGGCCCGCGCTGTTTGTTCACCGGAGTCATGGACATATAAAAATGGCGCTTAAGGTGTCGTTCCCATCCGGTTCAGAAGTACGCGCGAATGCCCAGTCCGGAGACTGGTCATTTTGAGAGTCCGACTCCTCCCCTATTACCGCTTCTATTGCTGCTGTGTCCCGGGGACAGCCTGGCCGACGGGTCGATGTACACTTTCGCATTGTTGACGGCGGTAGGCGCTTCTCCGAACCCGACCGCGATCAGCTTCAACTTGCCGGGATAAGCGGTGATGTCTCCCGCGGCGAAGATGCCGGAAACGTTCGTCTCCATGCGGGAGTCGACCCGGATGGAGCCTCCCTCCATCTCGATTCCCCACTGCGCGATGGGACCTGGCGCGGACACGAACCCATGGCTCACGATCACATCATCGACTTCCTCCTCGCGCTCGGCTCCGGACGCGAGGTCGCGCAGCGTCGCCCGTTCGATCCGCTCCGCTCCGGCCAAGCCGGCGATCTCCCAAGGAGCTTTGACCTCGACGGAAGAAGCCAGAAGATTCCGGACGCTGTGCTCATGAGCACGGAACTTGTCTCTCCGGTGCACAAGCGTCACCTTCTCCGCGATCGGTTCCAGCATCAGCGCCCAATCGACCGCCGAATCCCCTCCTCCCGTAATCAGCACCTTTTGACCCGCGAACCGGCTCAGATCCGAGATCGCGTAATGCAGGTTGGCGCGCTCGTAGCCTGAGGTTCCCTCCAATTCCAGCCGTCTCGGCTCGAAAACGCCGATCCCGCCGGTGATAATGACCGCCCGCGCGCGGCGAACGCATCGGTCGGTGACGACTTCGAAGCTCCGCTCCTCCAGCTTGTTCACCTGCAGGACCTGTTCGTTCAGACAGATATCGACCGGAAAATGCCGCATCTGCTCCACGAGCCGGTCCACCAGCTCCTGAGCCGTCACTTTCGGGAAACCCGCAACGTCGTAAATATATTTCTCCGGATATAAAGCGGAAAGCTGCCCTCCCAGCTGGGGCAAGCTCTCGATCAATGTGACGGAAGCGTTCCTCATGCCGCCGTAGAAAGCGGCGAACAAGCCGGCAGGTCCGCCGCCGATAATGATCAGGTCCGAATCGTTCATGGGGTGTCTTCCTCTCTTGCTTCTTCTTGGGTCGCGTCCCGATTTAGAAGGGGCGTTCGCTGCATTTGATCGAATCCGTCGGGCATCCGTCGAGGGCGTCTTGAAGATCGTCATGCAGATTCCCGGGAATGGCCGTCACCCCTCTGTTCCGGTCGTTATCGTAAATGGCCGTCGCCAGCCCCTCGTCGTCATAATCGAAAAGATCGGGCGCCGTGGCGCCGCACGCTCCGCAAGCAATGCAAGTATCCTGGTCTACTCTCGTGTATAGTGCCATGCGTTGTTCCCTCCAAAGTTGTTGTTGTCTGCGAGCTTTCGAATCGAAAGCTTGACCGCGAGTATAGAAAAACATTCTTTCATCTAGCTTAAACGGCGATAAGGTCGAATTTCAGATTCGGGGCGCGCAGGCTTCGCCGGGCGCTTCGAGAACTTGAACCGCAGCACCTGGTAGAGATTGCCGGCCAGCAGTCCGATGTACAAATAAATCAGCCCTCCGAACAGACCGTAGATAACGGCGCCCGCAGCGCCGGCGATCGCTCCGAATACGATCTGGTCCGCCGTTTTGGCCGGCGAAGTCGGCGGGTCGGTCAGCATCAGCATGGCGAAGAACAGCGCCGCGTTGATAAACGGCGGCCGCAGCGCGTCGTAGAAGCCGCCCGTCCGCAAGCTCTCCGCGTGCAAAGGGAGTATGCCGGCGTCGAGAACGAACAGCGCGAGGAGATAAACGACCGCGAAAGAGAATACTTGGGGAAATTTTTGAATCCGGTTGGTCACCCGGAAGCCGCCGATAAGAACGACCGGCAAGAACCAGCCCGGCAAATCTCCGAACGCCCCCCACCAGCTTTGCTGCGCATGAAAGATCGGAACGGACAGAAGCAGTCCGAACGCCGCCGGGTTGAACAGCGGCTTTTTCCGGTAGGCGAGCAGATGTTTGGACAAAATGGAGACGGCGGCGGTGGCCGCCACGACGTACCACGGGGACGCTGCGCTCAGAATCAGGGAGACGATCAGGCCGGTAATGAACGCGCCGTCGGGAAAAATTCGCTTCCTTCGCTCGATCAGGCAGCAGCCTACGTCGAATACGACCGCCGATCCGACCGCAATCAGGGCGTTCTTCGCGCCACCCCAATCGTGGGAAACGGCGGAGGCGATTCCCAGGAATGCGAGCAGTATCAATAGAACGTTTCCTTTCGGCGACTTGAGCCATACCTTCGGTTTCATTTCTCACATTCCTCCAACCTTGACGATCCGCAAATCCGGCTTGACGAGAACGCCGCGAAGCTCTGCTTGCTCGAGAAGGGACAGGGCCTCTTCTTCCCCCAGCAGAAATGCGGCGGTCGAAAAGGCGTCCGCCAGCATCGCGTAGGGAGCGATGACGCTGCAGCTGACCCAGACATTCGGCGACCGCTTCGTTCGCGGATCGACGATATGATGAACGCCGTCTGCGGCGGCGCTTATTCGCTCATAGCTTCCGGACGTGCAGATCGCCTCATTCGAAATGTCTACCGTCTGTATGGACTCGTCCCGCCGTTCGGGATGACGGATCCCGATGTTCCAGACGTTGTATCGCCCGTCTGCCCCGCCGGCGAACAGATCGCCGCCGGCGTTGACGATGAACCGTTCGAATGGGCTGAGCTCCCGCACGGCCAGATCGATGGCGAACCCTTTGGCCACCGCTCCCAGATCGATTACCGTCGGCTTCCGCAACAGCAGCGTCCGATTGCGCACGTCCATTTCGACGTCCTGGTAAGCGGCGGAGGCGTCTGAGGGATTGTCCGCGATATCGCCCGTCAAGTAGCGGCGGTTGAAGCCGAACTTCTCCATCGTACCGCCCACCGTCGGGTCGAAGACGCCGTTTGTCCAATCGGCGAGCTCCATTGCAAATCTTAGAGGCTCGAACAAATAGGGCCCGACCGGCACCGGAACGCCGATCCGCCGGCACGCCCTCATGAGCTCGCTGTCGGGATGGAATCGGCTGCAGGCATCCTCCACCTTGCGAAAAGCCGAGAATGCCCGTTCGATCGCTGCGTCTGCTTCTTCCTTCGGCCGCACGGTCGCTACATGAATGTCGACGACGGTATCCATATACAATTTCGTTCTTCGCATCGTCCTCACGTCAACTATCCGATCTTGGCCTGCGACAGCGCATCGGCCACCGCATCCTCGAAAGCCCGCGTGCTGTATGTGGCGCCGGATACGTTGTCCACCCGCGAGCTTTGCTTCTGCAGCACTTCGTCCGGCAGGTCGACGACATCGCTCTCGGAATAATGCATGGCGAAATCGCTGATTTCCACGTCCGTAATTTTGTCGCGCTTCACCGTGACGGCGACTTGAATAGAACCCCGCCGGTTGCTGCCCGTCCCCGTATAGGTACCGTCGTTGAAGAGCTTGTTCACCGAACTTGGACCCGGACTCGCGGACGGCGCGCCCGTGGACGGCGGAGCGGAAGCGGAGCCGCTTGAAGATCCGCCTTCCTCGTCCGAAAGGGCCGAATTACCCGAAAGCGGGTTGCCCGCGATGAGCGATTCTTGATTTCCCGGTTGAGGCAGGTACGCCTGGGCATTCGACGCGTAATACTCGGAAGCATAAATGACGCCGATCGCGGCGGAACAAAGAACGATCCATTTCTTCTTCATTTTGGCCATCGCCCATCCTCCTTCCGCCATAGGACCAGTGTAGCAGGACTAGATTTAAATTTTCTTAAAGCCGGGCTTTCTGATAACATGGTTGTGATGATGAGACCGGAACGGGTGGGATCAGAATGCGAGTGTTAGTGGTAGAGGACGACGCATCCCTGCTTCGAATCGTTCGCGATGTCTTCGAAGGCGAAGGGTTCGCGACCGACGGCGCGGAGACGGGCGATGCAGGCTGGTATTGGGCCGAACAGGCCGTTCACGATTTGATCGTTCTCGACTTGATGCTGCCGGGAATGAACGGGCTCGAAATCGTCCGCAAGCTGAGGGCCAAAAGCTTGGACATTCCGGTTATTCTCCTGACGGCTAAAGATGCCGTGGAGGATCTGGTGGCCGGGCTCGATGCGGGTGCGGACGACTACGTCACGAAGCCGTTCGCTGTCTCGGAGCTGCTGGCCCGCACCAGGGCGGTCCTGCGCCGGAAAGGCACGATCGGGCAGGAAGGCGAACTGACCGGCGGCCCCGTCCGGCTTGTTCCTTCGGTCAGGGCGGCGTTTGTCGGCGACGCGCCGCTGAACTTGACGGTCAAGGAGTACGAGCTGCTGGAATGCTTTCTCTGCAACAAAGATCGAATCGTAACCCGTGACCAGATCTTCGACCGGGTCTGGGGTTTCGATTCGTCGTCGGGACTGACGGCGGTCGACGTATATGTACACCATCTGCGCAAGAAGCTCGCTTCCCAAGGGGCAGGCTCTGCGCTCCGCACCATCCGGGGCGTCGGTTATATGTTTACGGGTGATTCCGATGTTCGGTAACATCCGCACGAGGCTGGCCTTCCTGAACGCCGCGGTTCTGCTGCTCGTACTTTCCCTGCTCAGCTCCGTGCTTTACGTTCATATGCGGCATCGTCTGTTCCACGAAACAGACGAAGTGTTGAAGCTGTCGATGCCCCGGATCGAATCGTTCCACAATTTGTCTGAGCTGATTCGCGGCAGGGATCAAGACCCTCAGCAGGACGAGAAAACGACGTACCTGTTCTGGGATTCGAACGGAAGCTTGATCGGGCAGTCTCCCGACCGTTCTATCGATGAGGAGACAGCCGCCCAACTGCGGGGGCCTGCCGCCGATCAGGTCATTCGGAACGCGACGGCAGGCGGCAAGCGTTATCGGGCGGTAACTTTTCCCAATGCCAATTCCAGGCTCGAAGCGGATTCGATCACTGTCATCCGAAGCTTGAGAGACGTGGATGAAACGCTTCGTTCGCTGCTGCTGGATCTTGCAGGCGGGATCGTAGCCGGCGCGGCCATCTCCATCCTGGCCGGCTTGTTTCTTGCGGAGAGAGCGCTCGTTCCGATCCGCCGTTCCTGGGAGAAACAGCAGCGTTTCGTCGCCGACGCCTCGCACGAGCTGCGGACGCCTACGTCGATTATTCAGGCCCGTACGGAGCTGCTTCTTCACTATCCCGAACGGTCCATCGAGCAAGAAAGTCCCCATATCGCCGTTATTCTTCAGGAGAACAAGCGGATGGGGAAGCTGATCGCCGATCTGCTCACGCTCGCTCGCTCCGATTCGAACCAGATTCAGATTCAAGCGTCCGAAGTAGCGCTTGATTCGCTGATTGTCGAAGTGGCGGATCAGTTTCGATTTCTCGCCGAGAACAAAAGTGTCGAGATCGAAACAAACGTTCAGCGGCCGTTAACGTTTCGGGGAGACGAGGCGCGCTTGCGTCAATTGCTCGTTATTTTGCTGGATAACGCCTTCAAGTACACGCCGTTCTCGGGGCGAATCGAGATCACCGGCGAATCCCGATCCCATTCGGTTTATTTGAGCGTCGCGGACACCGGATGCGGCATTCCGAAGGAAGATCTTCCGCATGTGTTCGAGCGGTTTTACCGCGGGGATAAAGCTCGCTCCCGTGCACAAGGAGGAACCGGCCTTGGCCTGTCCATCGCCAAGTGGATTGTCGAAGCGCATCACGGCACGATTCGGATCCGTTCCGAGGTCGGCTTGGGAACGAAAGCGGAAGTTTCCCTTCCTCGTGCGCACGAACGTCAATATCCGGCACTTGCGGGACGGTTTGCAGGCAGACGGAATCGTCGGCGGCGTTAAATTTGCCTAGGATGGGCTTCTGTCAGATTTTAAGATCATTTCAATAATGCCTTGTTAGGATGGAATGGAAATGTCGAGTCATTCGCATCCTATTCTTGGGTACTTCGGTTAATTCAAGGAGTGAATCAGATGGGCCAATCCGAAAAATCAACGCATAGGGAACGTCACTTTACCGCATCGGATACGATTCGGGACATCGTGATCGGAATGTCGGACGGACTGACGGTTCCGTTCGCGCTTGCCGCCGGTCTCTCCGGAACCGTCTCCAGCACGAACATCGTCGTCGTCGCCGGTCTTGCCGAGATTGCAGCCGGTTCGATCGCCATGGGATTGGGCGGCTATCTGGCCGCGCGAACGGACCGGGAGCATTACGAGAACGAATTGGAGAGAGAACGGCGGGAGATCCTTGAGGTTCCGGAGCGTGAAAAGGAAGAAGTGGCCGAAGTTCTCCGAGGATGGGGACTTCAGGAGGCGAACGTCGAATCGGCTGTAAAAGAAATAAGCAGCGATCAAAATCGATGGGTCGCCTTCATGATGAAACACGAGCTTGGGCTTGAAGAACCCGAACCCAAAAGAGCCCGCAACAGCTCCTTAACGATCGGTTTATCCTACATCGTGGGCGGGCTCATTCCTTTGATCCCATATATGCTTATTCATCGGGCCACAGCGGCTTTGTTGGTCTCCATCGTCGCGACGTTGATCGCTTTGTTCATTTTCGGGTATGTCAAAGGCAAATTTACCGGTTCAAGACCGTTCAAAAGCGCCGTGCAAACCACGTTGGTCGGCGGCGTGGCGGCGGGTATCGCCTTTCTGGTCGCCAAGATCATTTCGTGATGCTGCTTTGACATTCAGATGCTTTTGTCCACGCAAGCGGACAGCCGTCTCTCGATATCGGAGGCAATGCTCGTCAAGCTGCCGTCTTCTGCCAGCCCAATCAGGGAAGTCGGCTTCGGCATGCCTATTTTGGTCTTCCCGTTCTCCACGTACACAACCAATTTACAAGGGAGAAAGTACCCGACCAACAAATTTTCAGATAAAACTCGTTTGGCTTCCACGGGATTGCAGACCTCAAGAATCCGATAAGGCGAGTCGAGCTCTACGCCCTTCTCGTGAAGCTTTTCTTTTAAATCCAACTGCCATAAGACCCCGAACTTCTCCGCCTTCAGGTTTTCCGTCAAGGCTTCGATTGCTTGTTCGGGCGTCTTGGCCGTTTCGGCGGTATAATGGAACATCGTTCATCAGCCCTCCGTTTGACTGCACATTCATCATTGTACCCAACAAATGAATATACATCAGCGGCTCTTCACCAGCAGCTCGACCGCTTCCTGTACCAGTTTGCCCGTATCCTTGTTGCCGGCGGCCTGCTCTTCTACAATACATTGATGCAGGTTCTCGGCAACAATCTGCGCAATGGCTTTATCGGAAGCGTTGCGGACAGCGGATAACTGGGCCACTACCTCCCTGCAGGACTTTCCTTCTTCCATGAGCCGAAGTACGCCTCGTATCTGCCCTTCAATTCTTTTCAAACGCATTTTCATGGATTCCGTGTAATGGTATTCCATCCTCCATCGCTCCTCTCTATAAGCATACCGGTATAGGTATAGTATAGAGTAAAAAAGATCGGCTCACACGTTAAATAAACAAATTTACCTTCCCGTTCGAAGCGTCTCCCAGATAAGCGGCTACCCCGGCGTATTCCAAACCGTCGATCAGTTCCTCTTGCTTAAGACCGAGAAGATCCATCGTCATCGTACAGGCGACAAGCTTCACGCCCTGCTCCTGCGCAAGCTCAATCAGCTGAGGCAGCGACAAGGCGTTATGCTTCTTCATGACCTGCTTGATCATTTGCGGTCCCAGTCCGCCAAAATTCATTTTGGACAAGCCCAGCTTCTTGGCGCCCCGTGGCATCATCCATCCGAAGGCTTTCTCAAGCAACCCTTTATCGGTTTTCACCGCCTCGTCCTTGCGAAGCACATTCAAGCCCCAGAAGGTGAAAAAAATCGTCACTTCATGATCATAAGCTGCCGCGCCGTTCGCGATAATAAACGCCGCGATCGCTTTATCGAGATCGCCGCTGAACAGGACGATCGTTGATTGATCTGCCATAATCCATCAAACCACCTTTTTTTATACTATAGGATAGATATCCAGACCTTTACCGCGGTTAAGGCTATCAACGCAACCAACCCGTTTCTCAGCAGCTTTACGTTGATTTTCGAACTTGCTTTGGAACCGAGCGATGCGCCGATCAGGCTGCCGATCACGGTAAATACGGTCGGCCAGAACGGAATATCGCCACCGGCTAATTTCCCGACGACTCCGCCGACCGCGGATATCAAAACGATGGCGAGAGAAGACGCGATCGTCGTGCGCATCGGGATTTTGAGAACGGTAAGCATAATCGGAATGAGAATAAACGCGCCTCCGGCACCTACGATCCCCGACACCAAACCCACGACGAAAGCGGAACCGATCGCAATCGTTTTATTAAATCGAAGATCGTCCGTCGGCTCTTCGGTTCCTCTGCGCGGGAGCAGCATAAGAATTACGGCTACAACGGCAAGAATTCCGTACATCAGATTGATGATATCGCCCTGCAGCATGCCGGATACAAAGCCGCCGATCAAGCTTCCCGCCAAAATGCCGCTTCCCATATCCATCACGAGTCCTTTGTGGACGACCGAAGGACCGGCTTTGTTTTTCTTCCGAAATGCCAGCACCCCTGCCAGAGAAGCAAATAAGACCTGAAACATGCTGATGGAAGACACTTCGTGCGCCGTGAATCGGGCAACGCCGAATAATGCGGGCACGTACAGCAGAAGCGGATAGTTAATGATCGCCCCGCCGATTCCCAGCAAGCCTGAAAAGAAGGAGCCCACCAGACCGAGCACGATCATGACGATAAAGAGCAGAACCTCCATCGGCTCCTCCTTTCTGTACCGGCGACTCGCTCCGTGCATGCTTATTAAATTTTCTTCACGTAGAATTTATAAACGCCGTTGTCCTCTTCGTGTCCAAGGAGCTCGTGATTCGTTTGCTTGACCCACGCCCGAAAGTCGTTTACGGAGCCCTTATCGGTCGACAGGACCTCCATGACTTGGCCGCTTGCCAGACCGTCCAGCGCTTTTTTTGCTTTCACGATCGGCATCGGACAGGCCATTCCCTTCGTATCTACGACAACATCTATCTTCATCGTCTTTCTTCCTCCTCTTATCGATCGTGAACCGCGCAGCGGTTCGGGCCGATCTCCATTTCGCGCTGCTCGGCTTCGTCAGGCGTCAATTTGCCCATGTTCGTCTGCCGGATTTCCCGGTACGCGTTCGGTTGCGGCGGCAAGTTCTCGGTGACCGTACGCCGGAAGGCATCCTCATCCTGAATGTTGAGGCCCGGATTGTTGCGGTAAAGGTCCGATAACTTTGCCATCACCCGGCCGCCTTCGCCCAATTCGGCGACTTTGCCGAAGTGAGCGGGCAGGACGGTCAAATCCTGCGGCAAATCTCTGTATCGCTTGTAAAGCGTCTCGCGAAGATCTCCCGTCCAATCCTCCGCTTGGCCGGCGAGATCGGGGCGTCCGATCGATTCGATGAATAGAATGTCTCCGGTGAGCAAGTAGCGATCGTCAATGATAAAAGACGTGCTGCCGATCGTATGACCCGGGGAGTAAATGGGCTGTATGCGAATCGTCGCATTCCCTACCGTAATGTCGCGGCCTTCCTCCAGCTTTTCAAAGGAGAACGTCACTTCGCCTGCATCCTTCGGCGGCAGCCAATAGGTTGCCCCCGTCTCCTCGGCCAGCTTCCTGCCGCCGGAAATATGGTCCGCATGCAGGTGCGTGTCGAGAGTATGCTTGATTTTCGCGCCTCGTTCGGCTGCGAATCCTGCAAATACATCGGTCATTCGAAGCGTGTCGATGACGGCGGCCTCGCCGTCCGAGATCGCCATATAAGACAGGCAGCCTTTGCCGATCCGCACGAATTGGTACAGCGATCCGCCGTCTTTCAGGTCGCCGATTTTCACCGGTTCCAGATGCTCGCTCCACGACTTCATGCCGCCTTCCAGATAGTGCACATCGGTCCGGCCTGCTTCGAACAATTGCTCTGCGACGAATTTGGAGGATCCCTCTTTTGCACACACAACAAGCAGGTTTTTGCCGGCGGGAATCCGATCCATTGCCTCCTCGACGCCATCCAAAAGATCGAAATAAGGGATGTTGAGGGTTTCGATGCTTTCGCCTTCGATCTTCCAGTCGTTGAAGTCGCTCTCGTTGCGTACATCGAGAATGAACAGTTCTTCCTTGGACAAGACGATTCGTGCGAGTTCCTTGGCCTTCATCCTATTCGGTCCTGCCGCTGCCTCCATCTTGCGTTCCCCCCTTTTTGGAAAGTCTTTTTTCTGTCGGTCCGGTCCATCCGTACATGCCGGCCTCTACATTCTTCACATTTGTAAATCCCTTCTCCGCGAGCAGCTGACAGGCAAGATCGCTGCGGTTGCCCGTTCGGCAAACGATATGAATTTCGTCGTCCCGATTCCATTCATGGATGCGGCTTGCAAGCTCTCCGAGCGGAATGGATACCGCGCCTGGTATTCGACCGAACGCATATTCGGCCGGTTCCCGAACATCGAGGACCGTCAACTTCTCGCCTGCCGCCAGCTTCCTCTGCAGCTCTTCGGCCGATACGACATGCGGATGCTTCTTCTCATCCCGGGCTTCGTTAGGGCTCGACTTGCGGAGGTAATGCTTCAGCACATTCCCTTCTTCTACTGTCCCCAGATACTGGTGACCCGTGTTCCTGGCCCATCCCTGAATGTCCGCAAGAGAGCCCTTGTCGGTTGCTTGAACTTCCATGACTTGGCCGGCCTCCAATTGATCCATCGCCTTCTTCGTTTTCACGATCGGCATCGGACAAGCCAGACCTTTGCAATCAAGCGTTTGATTCGCCTTGATTTCCGGCAATTCGAAAACCTCCTTCATTTTTATACATATACCCCTATAGGTATATTACGAAGTCGAACTCTCCCTGTCAACCTGATCAATGTTGGTCGAATCGTCCAATAAAAAGGAAAAGGACCCGCCTTCGGTTAAGAAGAACGAGCCCTTGGTTCTTATTTATGTTTGAGATGCTGAAGCGTGGCGTCGAAAATATCGTCAATATGGGAATCGTCCAGCGAATAAAATACGGTTTTGCCCACTTTTCTTCGCTTGACCATGCGCATATTACGCAGGTACCGAAGCTGATGGGAAACCGCGGACTGCCCCATCCCGAGCAGCTCCGACAAGTCATGGACGCAAAGCTCTTGCTGCCGCATGGCGCATAGAAGCTTGACTCGAGTCGGATCGCTTAAAGCTTTGAACCATTCCGCCATATCCCGGACCAACGTTTCTTCGGGCATCTGCTGCTTGATTTGATCCAAGTCGACTTCGGTACCGCCGCAAGTTGCATCGCACTCTTCCGTCGCTTGTTGAATCATAAGATCACCTCTTTACGACAATCGCTGATGATTCATTATAGCAGACGATCCTTTAATCAGAAAACTTTACGATTAGGATAGGGGCCGTATGCGGATTCGCTCTTTCGCCCAATATTCATAATGGATTAGAAAAGATTGACACCCCCCTTTGTTAAAGAATATCATATGAACATATACTCATTTGTTCTGCTTGGAAATGGAGCGGTGGCACGATGGCGATGGAACTTCGGGTGAAAGGCTTATCCTGTTCGAATTGCACAAAGGAACTCGAGCAGGAAATCAAAAAGCTTGAGCATGGAGAAACGGCGAAATTAAGCTATAATTCCGGCAAGCTGACGGTGGATGAGAACGTCGACTTGGAGAAAGTCAAACGGATCTTAAAATCGGACGGCGCTTCTCTGGAGCTGCCCCCTTCGCAAGAAGGACGCGAGAAGATCAACTCAAACGAACAGCTTCACCAACATCATCATGAACATGAACACGACGATCATGGTCATGATAACACTAACGATCACAGCCCCGATCACGGCCACGATCACGGAGCCGCTGGCTCGAAACGAATCATCGGGCTTTTGGCCGTCTCCGCCCTGCTGTATGCCGGCACCATGATTACACAAGGAATCATGGCGCCGGCGTTCTATATTTCGCTTTACATTCTCGCTTCGCTTCTTAGCGGGTACTCGACTTTCCGGCGCGGGTTGAAGAACCTTGCGAAGTTCAAGTTCAACATCGACACCTTGATGACGATCGCTCTCGCGGGAGCGGCAGCTATCGGGGATTGGAAGGAAGCGACGCTGGTCGCCATCCTGTTCGGCCTGAACGAGCTGCTGGAAGGCATGGGAATGGAGAGAGCCCGCAAGTCGATGGAGATGCTGCTGCAGGTTGCGCCCAAGGAAGCCGTGAGGCTGGACAACGGCACCGAGACGGTTGTTCCGATCGCAACCCTGAAGGTCGGCGATACCGTTATCGTCAGGCCCGGAGAAAAGATTCCTTCCGACGGCACGGTTGCCGGCGGGAAAAGTTCCGTGAACGAAGCCGCCATTACCGGCGAATCCCTTCCCGTGGAGAAAGCGGGCGGCGAGCCCGTCTTCGGCGGCAGCATCAATAACGAAGGCGTTCTGCAGATCCGCATCGACAAAGCGTACGAGGACTCATCGCTGGCCAAAATTCTTCATCTGGTGCAGGAAGCGCAAGAAACCAAAACGCCGACGGAGCTGTTCATCAACAAGTTTTCGAAATATTACACGCCGCTCATTATCATTTTCGCCATTCTGGTATTCCTTATCCCCCCTCTTCTTCTTAGGGGCGAGTGGTCCAAATGGCTTTATCAAGGCTTGGCGGTTCTCATCGTAGGATGCCCTTGCGCGCTGATTCTGTCTTCTCCTATCGCGATCGTATCCGGCATTACCCGCAATGCGCGGAACGGGATCCTGATTAAAGGCGGGGTTTTCCTCGAACAGCTCGGGAAGCTGGACACGATCGCCTTCGACAAAACCGGAACGCTGACCAAAGGCGAGCCCTTTGTGGAGAAAACGGTTGTCTACGATGAAGCAAGGTTCTACTCCGTCGCCGGCGCGATCGAGAAAGCCTCGGTTCACCCGCTGGCAAAAGCGGTGATGAAGGAAATCGACCGGCTGGGAACACCGATCGGGGAAGCCGATGACATCGAGACCGTATCCGGTCAAGGAATCACGGCGACCTGCGACGGAAAAAAGTACTGGCTGGGCAATGAGAAAAGCATCTCTCATCTAACTTTTACGGAGGAGGTTCGCTCCGCCGTTCAAAGTCTGAAAGAAGATGGCTTGACCCTTGTCCTCTTGGCCGATGAACGCGAAGTGCTGGGGATGTTCGGGATTGCCGACGAGATTCGGGAGGAAAGCGCGGGCGTGATCGGCGAGCTTCACCGCAGCGGGATCCGCCGTACGGTGATGCTGACCGGGGACCACCGGAAGACGGCCGAGAAGGTGGCCATAGCGGTCGGCGTCAGCGAATACCACGGCGGCCTTCTTCCCGAAGACAAAGTGGCCAAGGTTAAACAACTGGCCGCGACCGGCTCGGTCGGCATGATCGGCGACGGCATCAATGACGCCCCTGCCCTGGCCTCCGCCCAGCTCGGCATCGCCATGGGCAAAGGAACGGACAGCGCCATCGAGACCGCCGACATCGTTCTCATGCAGGATCATCTCGGCAAACTGCCGACGGCGATCCGGATCGCCAGGCGAGTCAATCATATCATTCGATTCAATATCGGGATGGCATTAGGCCTGAAATTGATCGCCTTGCTGCTGACGATTCCCGGCTGGCTGACGCTTTGGATCGCGATCCTCTCCGACATGGGCGCCACGATCTTCGTCACCCTGGTCAGTCTGACGATCCTGATTCAAAAACGTTCTTGACCTCCATGACCCCGTTTCATGAACCCAAGCATTTCGATTGGAGGTTATGCTCCGGACATGCGCCCCATGATGAGAGCTACGCAAGCTTGCGGACCCAATTGCGTGTCCTGCGATACCATAAAAACAATAGGGCACGCAGAGCATTGTCGAGTGCAATGCTAATCCATACCGCCGGAAGTCCGAAGTCCAAATACCAAGCGAAAATATAGACGCCCAAGGTGCGGACTCCCCAAATTCCGATCATGGTCGCGATCATGGGGAACTTCGTATTTCCTCCCGCCTGTATGGCTGAGGTGTCGACCAGTACGGCTGCCAAGAAGGGTTGCGAAATAATATCAATGGCCAGGATCGTCAGAAGCAAGTGCAGGACGTTTGAATCGCGGGTAAACAATAATCCGATCCAGGGGCTGAACACGCATAATAAAATCGCCACGCTTGTCATCGATACAGCCGACAGGATGTAGCTCCACCTGCGATAAGTTCGGACGTTCTCCTCGTCACCGCTGCCAATCGCTTGGCCAATGGCGGCTGTGGCAGCCGTGGCAAAACCGGACCCGATCGTAAAGCCGAAGGTTGTTATCGTACCCGCAATATTATGGGTTGCATATACATCGACGCCCATTCGAACGATTAAGCCGAAGTAAACGACTTGCCCGAGACGCATGGACAACCGTTCTAAAGCCGCCGGTACGGCAAACTTCGTCATATTCCAACTATAGGAAGCGGAAACCTTCAAATCCCGTTTGGAAAGCGAAATCGCCTCTATCTTCCGCGACTTCAGCCATAATCGCGCAAGCGCATAGGTACGCGCCGCAACCATCGCGATCGCTGCGCCTGAAAGCCCAAGCCCGTGAAAGGAACCTGCGCCGAAGATCAAAAAGGAATCCAGGACGACGTGAAGGATATTCATTTCAAGCCCGACGCGCAAAGGAGTTCTGGTATCCCCGATCGCACGAAAGGAGGCGGATTGAGCCGTGAACAGAGCGATTAACGGCGATATGCCGAGCACAACGCAAAAATAGGAGTAGGCGGCGTTTTCCAGCTCCCCATATGCCCCCATGATATGCAGAAGAGGGCCGGCTCCCAAAACGGAAACGAGGGATGCAACAAGTCCGACAAGGAATGCAATGAGGAAGCCATGCCATACGGCAGAACGGCCCCGTCCGATGTCTTTAGCTCCGTATGCGCGTGATAAATATACCGATAGAGCCGCCGAAATCGCTGTAAAGACTCCGATATAGGTCATGCTATAAACGTTCGTTACACCGACGGCGTCAATGGCAAGCAGCCCCATCTTGGCAATGAAGAACGAATCCGCAACACCTAGAAGATTTTGCAAATAGGCTTCTCCGATTGCCGGAATCGCTATATTCAAAATTCGCCTGGCTTGCTGCGGGAGCTGGAACAAATTCGCACACCTCTTCATTAGATCGCTAATCCGGCCTCGATATTATATCCCCCTAAGAGGGATATTTAAAGTGCTAATGTCTATAACGGACGTTTAGCGGAGAATGAAGTGAACGTCAGATAAAAATCAATAAATAAGGACGTGCGCCTGGGATACGTTATCCCAAGTGTACGTCCTTTTCCTTTCTTGACACGGTGATTTACGCCGCCTAATACATCTTGTTGTTAGCCATGATCCAGATCGAGCCGGCGATCACCGTTACGACCACGACGATGCCGAGGATGAGCGCCATTAAATTGTAGCGAGGCCCTTTCTCTTCGCGAAGGTGCATGAAGAACAGCAGCTGGACGGCAAACTGCAGGACCGCCGCGACGAGAATGACGAGCAGCGCCCCCATCCCCGTCATCCACCTGTTCAAGACAGCCAGCAGCGGAATGATCGTCAGGACGATAGAGAGAGCGAATCCCGTCGCGTATTCCTTGAGCGATCCATGCCTGCCCTCTTCTGCGCCGTGACCGTGGCCGCCATGCATTCCCACCTTATATCACTCCCATCAAATAGACGATCGAGAACACGAAGATCCACACGGCATCGAGAAAATGCCAGTACAGGCTCGTGATTTGCACCTTGCGAACCGTTACCGGAGTGATGCCGTGACGGCTCAGCTGCAGGATGAGCGCTAGAATCCAGAAGAAGCCGACGGACACGTGCAGCCCATGAGTGCCCACGAGCGTAAAGAACCCCGATAAGAACGCGCTTGTGCGGATCGTATGCCCTTCCGAGACAAGCTTCAGGAATTCGGATGCCTCCAGTCCGATAAAACAGGCGCCGAGCAGAATCGTTACGGCCAGCCAGCCGATCAGCCCTTTTCGGCTCCCGTTGTTCATGGCCAGGACGGCCAGCCCGCTCGTAAAGCTGCTAGTCAGCAGGATGAACGTTTCGGCGATGACGCCGGGCATTTCGATAATGTCCTTCGGTCCCGGTCCGCCCGCCGTGCTGTTCTTCAAAACGGCGAATGTCGCGAATAGGACGGAGAACAGGATGCAGTCCGTGATCAGGAAGAGCCAAAAGCCGAATTTGCGGAGCTCCTCCAGATCGTGATGTCCGTCTTCGTGGACAATATGATGCGTATGATCGGCAGAATGCGCCATCACACCGTCCTCCTCGCCGCAGCTTCCCTGCGTTTGATTTCGTCCACGGAGATGTAATAGTCGGTATCGTAATTGAACGAATGCGCGAGCAACGTCGCCGCGACGCCAAGAAAACCCGGGATCGCGATCCACAACCAGTGGAACACGAGACCGAATCCGGCCGTGAACCAGCAGATCGCTTGAAGGAACGGGATCGCGGAGTTTTTCGGCATATGGATCGGACTCAGCTCTTGCCTCTTTTTCTCGGCTTTTCCGGCAGCCATGCGCTGTTTCTCTTCCCACCACTCGTCGCGGTCCGTCACGATCGGCGTCGTCGCGAAGTTATAGAGCGGAGCCGGCGACGGGATCGACCATTCCAGCGTGCGGCCTCCCCACGGATCGCCGGTCGTATCCATCTCCATAAACTTGATGCTGTGGGCGATCTGCCATACCAGGAACAAGAAGCCGATGCCCATCAGGAAGCCGCCGACCGTTGACGCGAAGTTCAGCCCCCACCAGCCTTTATCCCATCCGTACGTGCTGATCCGACGGGTCATTCCGTCCAGTCCGACGACGTATTGCGGCATGAAACAAACGTAAAATCCGATGTTCCACACCCAAAACGCCCATTTTCCGATTGTCTCGTTAAGTTTAAAACCGAATATTTTGGGCCACCAGTAGAAAAGTCCCGCGAAGTAACCGAAGACGGCTCCTCCGATCAGCACTTGATGGAAGTGGGCGATCAGGAAATAACTGTTGTGGAACTGGAAGTCCGCCGGCGCGACAGAGAGCATCACCCCCGTCATCCCGCCGATGACGAAGCACGGGATAAACGCGATGGTCCACAACATCGGAGTCGGGAAGGAGAGCCGGCCCCGATACATCGTAAACAGCCAATTGAAGATTTTTACGCCCGTCGGAATCGAGATGATCATCGTCGATATCGCGAAAAAAGTATTGACGTTGGCGCCGGAGCCCATCGTGAAGAAGTGATGAAGCCACGTGTAGTAAGACACGACGCTGATGGCCATCATCGCGAATACCATCGACGCGTAGCCGAACAGCCGTTTCTTCGAAAAGGTCGCGACGACCTCGGAATAGACGCCGAATGCGGGCAGCACGACGATGTACACCTCGGGATGCCCCCACATCCAGATCAGGTTGACGTACATCATGGCATTGCCGCCGCCGTCCATCGTGAAAATATGCGCTCCCAAATACCGGTCCACGAACAAAAGCGCGAGCGTCACCGTCAAGACGGGAAACGCAGCAATGATCGCGATACAGCTTGCCAGCACCGACCACGTAAACATCGGCATCCTGGACCAGCTCATCCCCGGGGCGCGCATCTTGACGATCGTAGCGATGAAATTGATTCCCGTCATGAGCGAGCCGATCCCGGAAATTTGCACGCCCCAAATATAGAAATCTTCCCCTACGCCGGGGCTCCCCGTCATTTCCGACAGCGGAGGGTACGACAGCCAGCCCGCGTCCGCCGAGCCTCCGATGACGAAGGACATATTGAACAGCATCGCGCCAAAGAAGAACAGCCAGAAGCTCAGCGCGTTCAGGAACGGGAACGCAACGTCGCGCGCTCCGATTTGCAGCGGAACTGCGATATTGAACAAACCGAACATGAGAGGCATCGCCATGAACAGAATCATAATGACTCCATGCGTCGTGAACACCTGATTGTAATGCTCGGGCGAGAGGAACTTCATATCGGGGAAGGAAAGCTGCGTCCTCAACATCAAGGCGTCGAAGCCGCCGCGGAACAGCATGAGCAGGGCGGAGACGATGTACATGATGCCGACCCGCTTATGGTCGACGGTCGTCAGCCACTCGCGCCAGAGCCAGCCCCACTTCTTGAAGTACGTCAAGGCGAAGACGATGGCGATCACGGTTACCACGATAGCGACGTCCGCCCCGTAGATCAAGGGATCGCCCGTGACGAAAAACCAGGAAGCGAAGTTTATCAGCTTGTCCAGCACGAAATTTCCCTACTTTCGTTGGTCTTGGGCGGAGTCTGAACCATGGATCATGTGACCGTGATGACCGGCATGGACGCTGGGCTCCGAGTCGGGAGCTAGCTGTCCCCCTTCGGTATGCTCCGTCGCAAGCCCGCCGCTTAGCGTAATCGCCTTCCGGCCGATCCCCGCAGGAGCTCCCCGGCTCATGGAATACTCGTGCACGATCTTATGGAATAGCCCCGGGGAAATGGAAGCGAAGGTCAACTGGCCGGAAGTCCCCGGGCGGGCCAGCTGTCGATAGCTATCCTCCGTCAGCGCGTTTCCGCTCGCCTTGGCGTCGGCCACCCATTTGTCGAAATCGGCCCGTTTGACGGCCTCCGTCGTGAAAGCCATCTTCGCGAATTCGCGTCCGGTAAAGTTGGCTCCGGTCCCCATGTAGGATCCCGGCTCGTCGGCCTGCAGGTGCAGCGTCGTCGCCATTCCGGACATCGTGTAGACCATGCCGCCGAGCTGGGGAACCCAGAAGGAGTTCATGGGTCCGTCGGAGGTCAACTCGAACCGGATCGGGGTCTTCTCCGGAATGACCAAATAGTTGACGGTAGCAATGCCTTGGTCCGGATACTGAAAAAGCCATTTCCAGTCCAGCGACGCAACCTGGACGGTGACCGGTCTGACATCGGAACGGAGAGGCTTTGCCGGATCCAGCTCGTGCGTATATCTCCCCGTCACGACTGCCAATACGAGAATGAGGACGACGGGAACCCCCCACCAGATGATTTCCAGCTTCGTGCTGTGGGACCACTCGGGCTGATAAGGAGCTTCGCTGCTCCTCTTCTCGCGAAAACGCCACAGGATCCATACCATAAGCAGCAGCACGGGTACGGTCACGATGAGGCAAAGCCCGACCGTAAAATAAATCAGGTCGCGCTGCTGAGAGCCGACCGGTCCCTTCGGATCGAAGACGATCATCGACTTGCACCCGGCGGCCACGAGGGTTATAGCCGCCAGCATCGGGAATGCGGCGAACCGTCTGACGATCGACAAGAATTTCATGAGTCGCTCTCTCCTGCCGCGTGATGCCTTGCGGGCTCTTGTTGTAACCGATCATGTCAATCTTTCCCCGTTACTTCTATTCGGATTCGGATTTTCGTTTGTGCACCAGATTCATCGCCGTTCCGATCATATAAACGAACACGCTGCCTACCAAAAATCCGATGCCTGCCATCAAATAGCCGTTGCTGTCGCTGAAATTGCCAAGGCGCAGCAAGCAAAGGATCACTCCCGCGCAGAATCCGCCCCATGCGGCAATTTGCATGACAAGGAATAAGGACTTCCCTTCCCGTTCGTCTCGGGTTACCGAGTTCTCCGTCATTCGTCTTCGCTCCCTTCATTCCGCCTTGATCGTTAAGCATTATCTCCAAATCTTATCCATAAAACCCAAACCGCCTTGAACACAAAAAAAACTCTTCCTAAAAAGAAGAGTTCGCTTGAATTTATTTGTTGAAATAGTTTTCCCGATACTGTCCCGGGGTACACCCTTCCAGCTTGCGGAAGTAGCGGATAAAGTTCGCCGGCGTATTGTATTTCAGCTTCTCCGCGATTTCGGATATTTTCATATTCGTCTCGACCAGCCATTTCTTGGCCATCTTCATGCGGTATTCCGACAAGTAATCGCTGAAATTGACGCCCGTTTCCTTACGGAACACTTTGGTCAAATAGTTGGGACTGTAGTTCATGCGCCGCGCGCAAACCTCCAGCGTCAGGTCGGTATCGAAGCCGGTCTCGATCATGCGAATGATCTCGCTGGAGATGCTCTGATATTGCTTGACTCTTCGCTGCTCCAAATGCTCCAGCAACGGCGACATCACCGTTTGCTGGAAAAACAGTTCCACTTGCCCGACCGTTTTCAAGTCGAACAGCTGGATGAACAGATCCTGCTCCGCCGCATACAACCGGTTCGGATTGACCCCGGCGTCTTTGGCGGCTTGCAGCATTTGCAGAAGAAGACGGACAAAGGACATGAAATAGGCCTCGTGCGTCCGCTCGTCGGCGGCAATGGCGGCAATCAGCTGCGGCAGCAGCCGTTCGGCCTGCTCCCGGTCCGCCAGCTTGAGCGCGTCGAGCAGCTGCTGCTCGAGAGCGTCGGGATAATGATGCGGAACGCTTTGCTCCGGCTGTACTTCATCAATATGCAAAATCGACTCTTCGCCGAGCTTCATCCGGTATTTCAGCGCGGTCAGCGCTTCCCGGTACGCTTCCCGGATGATCTTGATATCGTCAAAGACCCGGCTGAAGCCGATACTGATTTTCAGCTCCAGGTAGCGGTTGACCATGCCCATAATGTCTTGCGCCAGCGTATCCAGATAGGATTTGAAGAGCTGCGCGTCGGATTCCGAGCGGCCGAGCAAAGTCACTTGCGAATCGCCCATCACGACGGGAAGCAGCCGGCACTCCTCGGCCACGAGCTCGGAGACGATGTTGTTCAAGGCGAACATGAGCAAATCCCGGTCCTGCTCCTCGAAGCGCGTGCCGGCGAATGTATCGATTTGAATCGCCATGACGCACATGTGGCTCCACCCGAGCGGGTGCCCGAACATCGCAAGCCTGTCTTGAATTTCCGACTTGGCCATATCGCTCTGAAACAGCTTGAACACGAAATACTCCTTCATCTGACGGGAATGCCCCTGCATCTCCTGAAGAAGCCGATTCTCGCTCTGCAGCAGACCGCGAAAACGTTCGTTCATAAATTCGAATTCGTTGCCGGTCTCGGCCGCATCGGCCGCTTCCGGTGCGTTCCGCATTACATCGTACAAGCTTCGGATCGGTCTGTACATTTTTTTGGAACCCAGGTAAGAAATGATCAAGGCGACGGCCAAGATGCCCAGGCATAGAAACAAGGTGAACCAGCCGATATTTTGCGACTCTCTGTTCAGCTCGTCGATCGATACGACGGACAAATACGCCCACCCGTTATAAGGAGATACGCGATAGCTGACCCCCACCCGTTCCTTGCCCGCATTAGCCTTATAAAAGCCGTGATCCTCTGCGGCAATCGTCTGCTTGCCGCCAAACGGCAATTCGTCGAACCGTTTGCCCAGAGCGGCTCCCTCGTTGCCCGCGAACACGTACTGCGCTTCGTCCATGACCAGAACGCTGCCGAGCTTCGTCTCGCTGCCGATCAGCTTATTGATCTCATAGAGCGGAATGGACATGACAAGCAAACCGGTCGGGTGGGCGGAATACGACGGGATTTTTTTGACAAGCTGCATGGCGGAAGGAGCTGCGGACCAGAACGACGTTCTGGGGTCGTTCACCCACTTGTCGTACCCCTTCACGTCGCTTGCGGAGAGCGCGGACAATCCGACATCGCTGACCGACCATTTGCCTGTCAGACTGACCAGCTCCGTACTCATCGCGACGAGTTGGCTGCTTTGCAGCTTGCTCATGGAATTGAGCAGATCCTGCACCGTGTCTACGCCGCTGGCGTCGCTTGTCAAGCTTCCGCGCAAGGAGGCAATGACGAGCGGCTGATTCATATATTGGATGGCCGAATAGTCGACCAGCCGCAGCAGCTGCTCGATTTGCGACTCCGTTTGCAGAAGCCTCTGCTGATTGCTTTCGTACACCTTCGTCTGCAGCGTGCCGGATGCCGTGTAGTAGGAATAAGCGCCCAGCACGATGACCGGGAACGTTCCGAGCAGCAAGCTGAACCAGATAAGCTTGGACAAAAAGGTCGGTGCGCGCAATTTCATGGATTAAGCCTCCGCCATCAACGTTTGAAGCGCCTCCCGTCCGGAGCAATTCCGGCAGGAAGGCGCTGAGCTGTAAAGGAATGTCTTCTCGCTATCGGTTATTTGTTCTGCGCTTTATTATATTCCTGCGTGAATTCGTCGATCATTTTATCGCCGCCTTGCTTGCGCCATTCTTCCGTCGCTTTGGCGAAGCCGGCCTCGTCGATGGAGCCCATGATGAATTTGATGCTTGCGTCGTTGATGATCGTATCCAGATCGGTGCCGCGCTCCGCTTGCGTCGGCGAAAGGAAGGGCTCGGTTACGTTCGGCACCGCGTTCGGAGCTTGCTCTTTATACATTTGCTTTACCTTCTTCATTACATCGTTTTCCGTCGGCCAGGTCAAGTCCGAGGGCGCAATCCGCAGTTGGCCCAAATCGGCGACCTGGTTCGCGAACAGCTCCTGATTCGTGATCACCGGATTTCCGTTTTCCACTTTGGAATGCACGCCTTCGACGCCAAAATCGAACAGCTTCTCTACTTCCGGATCCAGGACTTTATCGAAATAGGACAGGATATTTTTCAGATCCGCTTCCGACTTCACGCTCGATTTGGGGAACATGAACTCGCCGTAGTAGCCGGAGTTCGCCGGCAGCTTGACGCCCTTCGGTCCTTCGAGGCCGGCCACGAAGCCGATCTTGGCGTCCGGAATCAGCTTGTACAAGGACGTAAACTGCGAATTCGCGTCATCGATGCTCCCGGTGACCATCCCCGCCTTGCCTTGGTTGATGAAGTCTCGCACCTTCGTTCCTTTGATCGCGCCGAAGTCCTGGTTGATCAGCTTTTCATCGTACATTTTCTTCAGCAATTTCAGTGCTTCCATATACTCGGGGGTCATGAAATCGGGTGTCGCTTTCCCATCCTGAATCCCCCATTTGTTGAAGCTGCCAAGCGCCGTCACGAGGTCTATCATCGTATCGCTTGCCAAGCCGTCGGACGACAACGCCAGGCCGAACGTGTCGTTCTTGCCGTTCTTGTCCGGATCATCCGTCGTAAAGGCCTTCGCGATATTATAAATATCGTCGACTGTCTTCGGCTGCTGCAGGCCGAGGTTGTCCAGCCAGTCCTGACGGAACAAGAAGCCTTTGCGAGCCACCGGACGTTCGCGGTATATGCCGTAGATCTTGCCGTCCACGGAGATGTTGGTGGCGATTTGATCGTTCCAGTACTTTTGCAGGTTCGGGAAATCTTTGATGTACGGGCCGACTTCCCAGAAGGCGCCGGAACGGATCGCATTAATGACGGAGGAGTTCTTGTTGTTGGTCACGACGATGGCTTGCGGCAAATTGCCGGAAGCCAGCGTGACGTTCACCTTATCGTCATAAGCCGAGCCGGGAACGAAAGTAACGTCCAACTTGACGCCCGTTTTGTCTTCCAAAGCCTTGAACGCAGGATTGGAGTCGTCCGTCGCCGGCGGCTGCGCGGCAAAGAAAGGCACCATGGCGCTGAATTTGACCGGCTGCGCCGCTTTCCCGCCGCTACTGCTGCTGCTGCTGCCGCTGGCCTCCCCTCCATCGTTCGAGTTCGCTCCGCAAGCGGTTAGCAGCGAAACGGCCAAGACCGTAGCGACGCCGGCCGCCATTCCTTTTCTCCGAACATTTCTTTTCTTTCTCGTCTCCATCGAAAACCCTCCATGATTTCTATTTTATATAAAATGACAGCCTGCCTGCTAACGGGCAGATCTATCCTTTTACCGAACCAAGCAAAACTCCTTTGGCAAAATGCTTCTGAAGAAACGGATACAGCAGCAGAACCGGAATCGCCGCCACCACGATGACCGCGTATTTGATGCTCTCCGGCGGCACGACGACCTCCGACAAGGCGTTCGCGTCCGTAAAACCTCCCGCCGACAGCAGCACGATTTGCTGCAGCCACACTTGAATCGGCCACAGGTTCGACTTGTTGATGTACAACACCGCGGTGAAATACGAGTTCCAATAATAGACGGCGTAGAACAGCGCGAACGTGGCCATCGCCGGCAGCGACAGAGGTACGACGATTTTGTACAAAATCCCCAATTCGTTGCAGCCGTCGATCTTCGCCGATTCCTCCAGACTCTCCGGCAGCTGCTGGAAAAAGTTGCGGAGCAAAATCAGATTGAACGCGCTAATCGCGGAAGGAAGCCACAGCGACCAATACGTATCCAGCAGCCCCATGCTCTTGACGACCAGGTAGGTCGGAATCATGCCTCCGTTGAACAGCATCGTGAACACGATCAGCAGCATGAGTTTGTTTCTTCCGCGCAGCGTCCTTTTGGCCAGCGGGTAGGCCATCAGCGTCGTCAGCAGCAAATTGATCAGCGTGCCGACGACCGTGATGAAGATAGAGTTCAGCAAACTGCTGTAGATAACTTTGGTGGCGAAAATGTACCGGTACGCATCCCACGAAATATGCGTCGGAAAAAGCACGATTTTTTTGGTGAGCAGCTCCTCCGAGCTGACCAGCGAACCCGATATGACGTATAGAAACGGCAGAACCGTCACAATCCCGACGATCAGCAGCACGATGTGGTTGGCCGTATCGAACACTTTGCTTCCTAACGTGCGCTCTCTCATGCTAGTATACCCCTTCCTCGCCGAACCTTTTGGCCAGCCCGTTCGCGGAGATGACGAGAATCAGACTGACGACGGATTTGAACACCCCTACCGCGGTGCTGTAGCTGAACTGCGCGTTCTGCAAGCCGGTCGTATAGACGTACGTATCGAACACTTCGCCCACATCGCGATTGCCGGAATTCAGCATCAGGAAGATTTGCTCGAAGCCCGTGTCCAGGAAGCTGCCGAGCCGCAAGATGAGCAAGAGGACGATCGTCGTCCGGATGGCGGGAAAGGTCACGCTCCATAGCTGCTGCCAGCGGCTTGCGCCGTCCATGCGGGCGGCCTCGTACAGCTGCTGATCGACGCCCGCCAGCGCGGCGAGGAAGATGATCGTCCCCCAGCCCGTCTCCTTCCAAATGGCTTGCGACGTGATCAACGTGCGAAACCAATCCGTGCTGAGCAGGAAATTGACTTTATCCGCTCCGAGCGACGCCAGCGCTTCGTTCACGATGCCGCCTTCCGTCGTCAGCATCGTATAGGTCAAGCCTGCCACGACGACCCATGAAATGAAGTGCGGAATGTAAATGATCGTCTGCACGAACCGCTTGAAAAAATGCTTCCGCACCTCGTTCAGCATGAGTGCCAGGATGATCGGCAGCGGGAAGAAAAAGAGCAGGTTATACACCGCCAGCAGCAGCGTATTTTTGAACAGCATCCAAAAGTCCGGGTCCATGAAAAAGCGATGAAAGTGCTTCAGCCCGACCCAAGGACTATGCAAAATGCCGGCGAACGGCTGGTAATCCTGGAAAGCGATTACAACGCCCAGCATCGGCAGATACTTAAACAATACAAAAAACAAGAGGCCGGGGAGCAGCATGAGGTAGAGCAGCTTCTCTCTCTTCATATCCGAAACAAGCCGCATCATATATCCTCGTTCTTTCGGTTTCGGCAAGGTTGCCGCTCGCCCATCTCCTTTCCGGGCCACAGTTTCGTTCATCTCTCCATCTCACCTTTCCGTTTCGACATCCCCCATTGTAGGAGCCGGCTTTCGTTTCCGTCGATAGTCATTTCATTGCTCTTTTGCGGACGCAGCCCGGAAGAAGCCTGGTTATGGGGGGCGACGTATTCATTTTCTGCCTCCCGCTAATCATCTTCTGACAGGGCACATCGGCGAAAGCCGCGACCTTGCAGCTTATCGGCCATGGATTCGCGGCTTTCTTCGCGATTATAGCGTGCAGAGTGCGGGCGCGCCTTCGTGAATGACGCGGCCGTCGCAGACGATTCTGCAAGATCCGGGCTGCATATGAATATCGATGATTCGGCCTCGATAAGGGTATCCCGTGACGGACACCTTCCCTTCTTGCGGCGGCTGCGGATGGATCGTCAGCGTGCCGTCCGCTCCGGGCTTCAAGCCGGCCATTCCGAACAGAATCGCTTCCGCGCCGGACAGTCCGGCGATAACGTTCGCCCGTTTGTGGGCGGGGACGGCCGGGCGATCGCAGTAGTGCTCCTGGGGAAAATACGGCAAGTGCCGGCCCATCCAGAGCAGCCGCTTCAGGACGTCCCACGCGGGTCCGGACTCGCCGATCTCCCACAAGGTCAGCGCCAGCATCGTCGCTTCGCCCGTATAGCAGCCTCCGCCCGACCAATCCGGATCGTTCAGTTCATAATGAATCGGATCTTCGGCCGAAATGCTGCTGACGCCGTAAGGAGCGAGGAATGCGCCGTCGCGCACGTGCGACAGCAAGGCGATTTTCATCGGTTCGGTGCAAACGCCCATTCGGAGCGTATCGTAAGCTTGGATCGTGTACACCCGCTCCAAATGACCGTCCGGATAACGGCAAACGAACCAACCCGCCTCGTCGTCCCACAGATGATCGCGAATCGCGCGCCGGATTCGTTCCGCTTGATCCCGCCACATGGCAGCTTCCTCCACGCCCAGCCGCTCGGCCAGATCGGCCAGCCGATCGTAGCACCAGGCCCGCTCGGCGTTCGGACTGGAGACGACATGCTCGTGGGCGGCGCTGCGCATTTCGAGCAAATTATGCTGTTTGCCGTAATCGAGCAGCTCGCCCCAGGCAGGCAGCCTTTTCTCGTCGCTGAGCAGCAAATTCCGCATGACGCCGTACAGCTCCTGGCCTTCGCCATGCTGTTCGACATTGCTCCAGACGAGATTGAAGAACGACCACAGGCTGTAGGAATAGGGAACGTCCTTGCCGACGCCGCTAGGCGAAAAGCGCGAATGCTGCTCGATGCCGCTGCCGGCCATGAGACGCGCCAGCTCCATCATCCGTTCGCTTCCGATCATCAAGGCCAACAGCCGGCCTGCATAGCCGCCCGTGTCCCATGGGTAGCAGCAGATTCCCGCCCCCTCGATGCCCGACACGACCGGGAACGGCTGCATGGCAAAATCGGGATGCTCCCACAAGCAGATGAGTCCGCTGACGAGCGAACGCCGGTAATAGTCCTCAAGCCCGGGGATGTCGCTTTCGAGCCGCGGGACGGAGGCGCACAGGCGGTCGATTCGGTCCTGCCAACCTGCTTCCGTCCGCTTCTCCCACGCCTCCAAGCTTGCGTCCATGCTGCATTCCTCGCCCCTGGGCGTCAGCACGACGGCCAAGCGGCACACCGCTTCCTCTCCCGGAGCCAGACGGGACGGCAAGGGGGAGTCGTTGATCAGCGTCATGCGAACCTCGCCGTTTTCCCATACGCCGTCGCGGATCGGGCTCGCCGGTTCGCCCGGCGCCGGATGCCCGTAGTCCCAGTCATCCAGCGGCTGCAGGCGGAGGCGTCCCGGCGTCAGATCCGGCTTGACATGGACCTCGATGCTTCGCTCCGTACGGTTGGCGATGCGAACCGCCAGAACAAATCCCGCCCGGTCCGCCAGCGGCACGAGACGGCTCCGAACGAACAAGGAAATGAGCCGTCCTTCGTGAAAATAATGATACGTCCCGCTCCGCGCGATGCGGTCCGGCCTCCATTCGGCCCCGGCGTACAGCAGCCCGCAATCCCCTTTGCCCAAATTCCCGGTGTCGCTTACGACATGCCCGTCCGCTTCGATGTTCAGCAGCAGCTGTACGTCCCGCGCCGCGAACGGCGGGGAGAACAAGCCTTTCACTCCCGCTGCCGTATTGGCAAGCGGAGCGACCGTACTATAACCGCTTCCGACCCATATGTGGTTCGCCGGCGCCAGGCTCGCCCGCAGGTCGAATGCAAAGTCGTTCAATTGATAAGTCATCGGTTATCCATCCTTTACGCATCTTGTCTCCTCTACACTTTAAATAGAGATTGCCGTTCAGGTCGATATTCCTCAAATGGTTACTTCCCATGCCCCGCTTGCCTATATTCATCTTCTTTTGCCGAGTAATCATTTTCTGCTTAAAAAAATAAAAGCGAGCCATGAGATCGATCCTCATGGCTCACATCGTATTCGATATCTTGAACGATCCGGAAACCCGGTAAGTCAGACTAGAATCTCACCAAATCCTGAACCTGCACCGGCTGACCGGTGCGGATGGAGCGATTGGCCGCGATGCCCGTCAGAATGGACCGCGCCCCGTCGATATGATTCGCCGCCCGATGGAACGGGTCTTCGACCGGCGTACCGAAAATATCGTTCAGCATGACGGTATCGCCGCCGCCGTGGCCGCCGACTCCTTCTTCTGCCTTCACTTCGTACGGAGCGCCGAACATCGGATAAACGGTAATCTTCTGCCCGAGCAGGGCGCCTTCTTCGGACTTCTCCCCGCCCGCGTTCACATACGACTGCTCGACGACTTCCATCTCCAATCTTCCCTTGCTGCCGTTAAAAGCGATTCGATATCCTTCCCACGGGAGATAGGCGTTCAAGGAGTAAGTCAGAATGGCATTGTTCTTGTAGCGGACCATGACTCCCATCGTGTCCTCGATGCTGATGCCGTCGCCAAAGACGCTCTGATCGCGGCGATAGCCGTCCTCGTGCTCCGCGTCCAAGTACAGCGCCTTGTGTTGTTCTTTCTGATCCATGTGCAGCGCAAAAGGATCGTCCTTGGCCAACGGATTGCCGGTCGACCGGTCGTAAAACCGGGTAATGCCGCGGCGCTCCGCGTTTTCTTTGCCGTAAAAGCGAAGATCGCCGAATGCGAACACCGTCTCCGGCTGGGAGTCGATCCAGAAATTGACCAGGTCGAAGTGATGGGTCGATTTATGAACGAGCAGACCTCCGCTGTTGCGTTTATCCCGATGCCAGCGGCGGAAATAATCGGCTCCGTGTTGAGTATTCAGCAGCCATTCGAAGTGGACGGAATAGACTTCGCCGATCGCCCCGCTCGCGATCAGCTCCTTCGCCTTCGTATGATGCGGCGCATAGCGGTAGTTGAAGGTCACGCGCATGTTGCGCCCGGTACGCTTGACGGCATCGAGAATTTCCTGGCATTTCTTCTCGTCGACCGTCATCGGTTTTTCCGTCACGACATCGCAGCCCAGCTCCATCGCCCGAATGATGTAATGATGATGCGTGCGATCGATGCTGGTCACGATGACGGCATCGGGCTTCTCCGCCGCGATCATCTCTTCGAACTGCTCGGCTTTATAGGTATTCGCCGCCGGATAGTCGTACTTCTCCGTCAGCAATTTATTCGCGTAGTTCATCCGCGTCTGGTTTACATCGCAAAACGCCGTCAATTCGGACGTTTCCCGGTAATCCGTCGCAATCGCGGCATAGAACAGCTCGGCCCTGCCGCCGGCTCCCACTTGGACAAATCGTTTTTTTCTGCTCATTTCTCGTCACCCTTTATGTGTAATTGATAGGATTGCTTCCTCTATACAGGATAAGTTGTCGGCGCCGTTCAGGTCGATATTCAGGATCTGGGTTATTCGTCTTCTGCTATCGTTCCTCGCCGATTCTTATGCTTAAGCAGCCAATTATAAATATCTTCGCGGCGGTACGTTTCCGTCCAACAGTCATGGCGCGCTTCGGGGTAAATCGTAAACTGTACCGGATTTCCATGAGCCTGAAGTGCACGCACCATTTCCTCCGTATATCCGATCGGCACGACGTCGTCCTTGGCGCCGTGAAAAGTCAAAATCGGCATATGCCGCAAGTTCCCGGCCCTCCACGACATCCCTCCGCCGCATACGGGAAGGATGGCGGCGAACATTCGGGGGTGCTCCATCGCGATCTCCCAGGTGCCGAAGCCGCCCATGCTCATTCCCGTCAAATAGATTCGTTCGGAATCCACGCGGTATTGTCTGCGAATGCCGGCGATGGCTTCCATCACCCGATCCTGCTGCATAATCCAAACCGAATCTTCGGGACACTGGGGCGCGAGCAGGAGGAAGGGAAACTCCCTTCCTTCCGCCGCTTCCTTCGCAGGTCCGTGCCGATCGAGGAGAGCGGGATCGCTTCCGCGCTCACCCGCTCCGTGCAGGAAAACAACGAGCGGCCAAGCCGTATCCGGATCGTTCTCATACGCGTCGGGCACATAAACCCGACCGTTCATCTCCAGCTCCCGCGAAATCCGAACCTGCTCTTTTACGGTCATCTTCCTCACCTTGCTCCTCCATCCTCTCTTTCCATTGCGAAAATCTGGCCGGCGTCGGAACGCCGGCCAGGTCTTTTCGCAACTGTCATGCGCGCTACTTCGTCCAGAGTGCGGTTAAGGCATTGCCGTCGTTAATCAGTACCGTCTTTCCGGCATTCTCAATGCTTCCGGCCAATGCCTCATTGTCCAGATGCTTGATGAAATCCTGAATGTGCTTCGCAGCCTGTTCAGGTCTGCCGTCATCCATCTGATGATGCGCCTGATCCAACTCATTCGTCAGAACCTGCTTCGCATCCCCCGCATACCGCGCAAGCAGGTGCTTCATGGAATCGATGCTCGTGGTCACCGTAAACGGAAAGGCGATCTCCAAGCGGTTGCCGGCCAGATCCTCGGCCGTAATCGTCGCCGTATGGGCGCCGACTTGACCGACCAGATCCACGGTCGCGCCGTCTGCCGACTGCGGGTCGACGGCGTAGTCCTCTCCGTCGATCGCCAGCTTGGCGTCGGTTAAGCCGGTAAGGGTATCCCAAGCCTTGAACGTAAGCGGCCATTCATCGTCGAACGATCCCCCCTGCGCCAAGGTATTGCCGTTTGCGCTGAGACTGAATGCCGGCGGCGTGCTGTCGACGATGACGTCAACACCGGCTGATAGCGTCACTCCCGAAAGCGTAACGGTTGCCGTCAGACGAGCGGTCCCCTCCTGGACCGCGGTGACCGAACCGGCGGAATCGACGGTCGCCGTCTGCTCGTCGTCGCTTGCAAAAGCGATTTGGGCGGGGCTCAGGTCGGCTTCGGAGCCGTCGCTCAACACTCCGGCCACCGTCAACGACGCCGTATTTCCGGACTGCAATGCCGTTTTATCCGCTGTCAGCGCAATAGAGGCAAGGGGCGGCGTCTGCTCATCGAAATATTTGAAAGATACGTTCAGCAGCCGTTCGTTCCAATTCAGCTTTCCGGGGAATACCGCCTTCAGGTACTTGATCCCGGACGGCAGGTTGGTTGCCGTGTTGCTCCACACGGAGTATCCGTTCGCGCCGCCGGTCAGCTTCGAATTCACCGTGATCGGCGTATAGTTCTCGCCGTCGGCGGAGCCGAAGAACGTAAACTGCGGCGTCGTCGAGTACAATCCCGTCGCCATGTCAAACGAATAGATGTCGCCTGCCGGCGATCGGTAAACGACGTACTCGGCCGGATCCGGATTATCGTTGGAATGAATGAACGAAGCGGCATCGTTCGCGAAATTTTCCGGATGCGTGGTTTGCACGGCGATATGCGCCGACTTCGCATAAAGCTTGGAAAAATCGTGCGCGTCGTCCGTCAGCTCCGCAAGTCCTTCCGGTTCCGTTACGATCACGGTCGGCAAAGGCAGGCTCAAGTTATGCACTAACAGATGTCCGAAGCCCGACGTATCCTGCCAATTGTTGGCGGTTCCGTTCCACATCGATTGACTCTCGCGATTGCCGTTGTTGTTCCCGTCGTCGTCGTTGATGCCCACGTCAAATCCCAGCGTAATATCCCGGGCCGGGGTCACGTTCAGCGAGCTCCAAGGAATGGCCATCTCCACCGTATAGCCGCCGTCGATATCCTTCTGCGCATATTGGATACCGGCCACGTCGCCGCCGACGGACAGCTGCGAATCGTGCCACCCGAGCGTAATCTGATGATCGTTCCCGTCATAGGCCGTGCTTTGGCTATTATCGGAATCGAGATAAATTTCCACCGAGTCGTCCTGATAGGCTTGATCCGAATCGTTTTTGAGAACCGAATCCAGCACCTGCACCCCGACATAAAGATTCTGCGAATCGCTTAAGGTGCCGAAGCTGACGGCGTTGTTCGGCGAGCCGGTAATGGTCTTGGTTACATTGCCGTTCAGTCTCCAATCCGATTCCGTCAGCGCCCCGTCGACCGTCATGCTGCCGGCATGCTCCAGCGCAGCCGTTACGTTCTTGCCGTCGTTCAAGTAAAGAGCGCCGAAGCGGGCCGTGCTCTGCCAGTTGTTATTGTCGCCCGCCCACAAGAGCTGACTCTCCCGGCTGCCGTTGTTGAGACCGTCATCGTCGTTGTTGCCCACATCGAAGCCGATGACCGAGCCGGCCTTCGGCGCCGGAACGCCGATACCGCTCCAGGGGATGGCCATTTCCACCGAGTAACCGCCGTCGATATCCTGCTGCGCATATTGGATCCCGTCGACATCCCCGCCGACGGACAGCTGCGAGTCGTGCCATCCGAGCGTAATTTGATGGTCGTCCGAGCCGTACGTCGCGCTCCGCTCGTTGTTGCCGTCGACATAAATCTCCACCGAATCGTCTTGATACGCTTGATCCGAATCGTTCGCCAGATTGGCGTCAAGCACCCGGACGGCCACATAGAGAGAGTTGTCGTCCCACATCGTGCCGAAAGAGACATGATTGTCGGGCGTGCCGATAATCGTTTTCTGCACCAGGTTATCGACTTTCCAGCCGGTGTCCGACAAATCGCCGTCGATAACCGGAGGCGACGCCGTCTTGTTGCCCGCCGCAACTCCTGGTGCGACGGCTCCGTCCTCGGCCGGATTGCAGTCTACGCTGACGGTAGCGGATGACGAATTGCCCGCCGGATCCGTCGCGACGACCGCAATCGTGTTGATCCCCTTCACAACCGGCACGATCGCGGTAAAGGAGTTGTCGCTCTGCAAATTCACCGCCGCCCCGTTAACGGTGACGGTTGCCGGTTCATTGACGCTTCCCTTCAGCACGTAGCTGGTCGTCGTCGCCGTTCCGGAATCAGGAACCGTAAGGATCGGCGCGTCGGGATCATAAATCGCGTGAATGACGGCCGGGGCCGCTTGTACGCCTGCATCGTTTGCAGCCGAGACGGTGACGGTATTGTCGCCGATCTGCAGGTTCAGGTCGCCGCTGAAGGTCAGCGGCCCCGTCTCTGTCGACGAATCGTTCACGTAAACCAGTTTGATATCGTCCACGCGCGGTGAGATAAACTTCGTCGCATTGCTCAAAAACGCGAATCCGTTGATCTTGCTCCAATCGATCGGGTCGCTGACCGTTTGGTTAAAGGCCGACCGATCGGTGGACGGGGCATAATGAACGGCTGCATCGAAATCCGACAGGGGAACGGTCACCTTCGCCCATTTGTTGGTGTAATCAGATGCCGCAAGGTAATTGGCAAGCGGCAGACGGGCTTCCACTCTCGTGCCGTTGTTGGATTCAACGGCAACGGCGAAGCTGCTGTCCGTAGCCGAAGCATTGACCCAGAACTGGAGAGCGGCCATGCTCCGGTAGGAAGATAAATCTTGGGTAATGCCTTGCCACGACGAGTTAAGGAAATCGAAGTTGAGACGGGCGAAACCGCCTGTCGACGGGTCTCCCAGCTTCAATCGCAGCGAGCTGCTGCCTTCCGCGGGCGCAAATGTGGTTGAATTGTCCCAAACTCCCTGGGCGCCCACGGTGAATCCGCCGCTGCCGGCTCCCAACAGGCCCATGTAGACGGATCCCAAGGCGCCTGACAAGGGTGCTCCCGACGTTCCCGGCGTAGGCCAGCCGTTGCTTGCCAGCGATTGAATCAATTCTCCCGCCGTATGTCCCCCGGATCCTCCCCCGCCGACATTCTGGGTGATATCGTCGACAACCTCCCCGTTAAATTCCTGCTTGATATCGACCGCCGCGCTCCCGTTCGTATGACCCGAGACGGTAAAGGCGCTTTGCCTCACATAGATGGGGCTGCTCTGATCGACGCTCAGACCCAGATAGGTCGGATCGTACCGGATGTTTAGGACGGACGACTGTCCCTGATTGCCCGCGACATCCGTCGCGGCGGCCGTTATCGTATTGCTGCCGACCTTCAGCGTAACCGTCGTGCTGAAGCTGAGATCGTCCGCCACGTCGACCGGCTGATCGTTGATCTGCAGCGTGCCGGGCTCGTCCAGGTGTCCGGAGACCGTGAACTGGGAATTCCGCACCGCATAATCGGCGTCATTAACGTTCGAGCTGCTCGTTTGGTCGAACGCAACCAGCGGAGGGGCCGTATCCGTGTCCGAGGTGACGATGACCGACACGCTCTTGGCCGGCAGCACGATATCGGCTGCCGTTCCTCCGAAAATATTGCGGACGGCCGAGAGCTTCATGTCCTGCCCCACCGGGATATCCGCGGTGTCCTGATAGACGTTCGCGCTCACTCCGGTCAAGCCGTTCACCTTCACGGTCTTCGCCTGATCCGTCGGATTCACGAGCAGCGCGGATGTCGTGTCGCCGTTGACGAAGGCGACGCCGTCCATCCACACGGAATTGTCCGTCGTGAGTCCCGAAGCGGCATCGGCCGTGATTCGCCGCACCTTCGAGCCGACGGGGGCGTTGTTGAAAATTTTGCTGAGAACGTTAAAGGCTTTTGATTTCGTGACGGTGACTCCGTCTCCGTCAAGCAGCACTTCGCCGTTATCCGTCGGATGCCGGTTGGCCGCCCAGCCGAGCCACCAGAACCAGTAGTCGTTGCCGATAAACGCCATATCGCTCGCCAGGCGCTGCGAGGCGTTGATCGCCATATCGATCTGGGAAATGCCCCCGGTTACGTTGGCGCTGTATTCGGTTTGCCAACGGTCTTTGTCCGGCACTTGATTCAATACGTTAACATAGTTCTGGTAAACGCCGGTCGTGTCAAAGCCTTTCGCGAAATAGCTGTGCGAAGCGATCCCGCCGATCGCGTCGTTCAAGACCGGATCGTTCGTCAAAGCGGAGAAGCCTTGTCCGAACAATTGCTCGTTCTCATAATACGCCGCCCCCTCCGGTCCCAAAATCTGAACGCCCGTCAGGCCGGCGGCATCCAGCTTCGAACGCAGCAGCTTGGCCACGCGCTGATATTGAACCCCGTTGTCGCCGCCCCAATAGCACCATTCGCTGATGATCGTGGAGAGCGGTTCGTTCTGAAAGCTGATGGCTTTCGGGACGGAGGCTCCTTTGTTTTGCAGCCACTGGATCGAATTCACCAGATAATCGGTAAACGCATCTTCCTTGTCGGCGCGCAATCGGACATGCTCCGTGCCGGTCCAGCCGTTGACCGTCGGAATGGTCTTCATCCCGATCGGCGGCGACCACACGGAGATGATATAATCGTGCTTGCCTCTGGTCTCGCCGGTTTGAATGAGATCGTAGATTTCCTGCATTTTGTCGTCATACACATTTCCGTTCTCGTCCCCTGCGACAGCCGGGATCATTACGCGGAACATGCTGATGCCCAGATCGTTAAAGAGCGCATCCTGTGCTCCCGTCGCGGGGATGAAATTCCGGTTCCAGTCCGCGCGGTTCCACGACGGAAAGACTCCCCAGCCTTTGACCGTCTGCTGATCCGTGCTTGAAACGTTCACGTTATAAACGGTCGGATCGACCGTTGCGGCGCTTGCCTGGCGGATCGGCGCAACGGCGCTTATCCCGATTGCAGGCAGCAGAAGCACAGCGGAGAGCGTCAAACGGAATGCTTTGCGGAAAGACCTGATGTTCATCCTTTTGCCTCCCATTCAGATGGATTTACACGATATATTCTAAACGCTTACATAGGAGGGCAAAATCAAATATTCTACACCGGCCTTTCATTTTCTATCGAGATTTCCGGCAGCTTGGAATCCAATTTACTTAACGAAGCCAAGAAAAGCATGGAATAGAGGCAGACAGAACCGCTTACCCCTCAGCGGTTCTGTCACCGACATATGAACAGCAGCAATGATCGCAGCCGGTCCATGGCCCGAACTCCGGCACCCTAAACGAGCGTTTCCCTGCGTATCCCCTCGTACAACCGATTCATCTCGTCGATGAGCCGAGATTTGTTCGCTTCTTTCCCTTGCCGAAACTGAACGAGCGCTTCGTGAAGCAGGACCCCTGCTTGCTCTTGAAAGGCCGGAAAAGCGGCATGGCGAGGACGCATATAGCTGGCTGCCAGCGTTTGGGAAGTATCCGCGAAGAAGCCGTGCGTATAGCGATTGACCTCGGGATCCCGCCACGCGGCCGCATGGCCCGGCTGCCCTTCGTTCCTTGCGTATAAAGTCCGCTGCAATTCGCCGCCCGCCAGAAACTTGGCGAACTCGACCGCTTGCGGGATCGAGCGGGACGAAGCGGATACCGCGATGCCGACTCCGCCCAGCAGCGCCCCTCGCGGCTCCCCGGTCTCGCCCGGAATATTCGAGAAGCGAAGCAGCTTCTTCGCATATCCGCTTCGGGAGTAGTTCGAGTAGCCGAAAGCCAACGGAATGTATGCGATGTCGTCCTCTGCCGCCATCCGATCGTACATCTGGATCGGATTCGAGGCCAGCGACGATTCGTGCAGACGAGGCAGCAGGACGAACATCCGCTCGAGGGCGGCTTCCCCAACCGGGCGCGGAATGCCGGATGTCTCGCTGAAGAACGAGTCTCCTCCCGTACCTGCGCACAGCGTAAGGAAGCTGCACATCGCGTCCGTCGGGCAAAGCGGCCATCCGATCTTGCGCCCCGAAGGCAGCGATCGCGCGAGTTCGATGACCCCCTGCCAGGTACGGGGCAACGATTCCGCGCTCAACAGATCCGGCCGATACGAGGCCACCTGAGCGGCAGCATCCACGGCCAGCGCCCACTGGTGACCGTTCCATTGGTAGCTGAGGTGGCTGGGTCCTACGGAATTCGCCGCTTGATCGGCCAAGTAGTCCGCCGGAAGGTGCTGTTCGAGCGGCACCAACACGCCCTGCGCGGAACTGATTCCGACATGAGGGTGATCGATCATGATCAGATCGTATTCCCGGGCCAGCACATCGACAGGATAATCGCCGAAGTCTTTGAGCGAGCGCTTCTCCCATTCGATCCGAGTCTCCGGATGAAGCCGGCGAAATTCGTCCGACGCGGCCAGAACCGGCTCATAGCCGCGAGCGTGATCCCAAGTCATTCCTTTTAGCATCGCCACGGTTATTTTCACCCCTTGCCTTAAATAACGCCTTTGTCCCCCAAGGAACCGATCCTATCCTCCGAATAGCCGAGCTCACGAAGAATCTCCTGGTTGTGTTCGCCGATCAGCGGCGGATGGCGAAGGATCTCTCCCGGCGTTTCGCTGAATTTGACCGGAATGTTCACGGTGCGGACGGGTCCGGCCGTCGGATGCTCATACGTCGTGAAGGCTTGGAGATGAATGGCCTGCGGGTCCTGCTCTGCCTCCAGATGGTTTTTCACTTCGGATACCCACATGTCGCGCTCCAGCATTTTTTCCATCCAGTAGCCGGTCGTTTGCTTGATTACGCTTGCCTGAATCCGATAGAATACTTCATCCCGTTTGTCGTATAGAATTTGCGGTTCGTTAAAGTCGTTTAGTCCCTCATCGCCCAGAACCTCGGCCAGTACGGGAATCGGGTTGACCGAAATGCACATATAGCCGTCGGCCGTCTGGTAAATGCCGAAAGGGGCCGACTGTCCCGGGTGGGCGATGCCGGATTCCGGACGTTCGAACAGCTTGCCCGAATTCAGCGTGACCGCAAATTCCTGCAGCTGATGCGTAAGCAGACACTGGTACAGGTTGATCTCCAGCTTTTGCCCTTTGCCGGTCTTCTCCCGATAGTAGAGTGCCGACAACAGCCCATAGACGATGTTATACGCGCCGAGCTGATCGGCGATGCCGGTGCCGAGCGGCGTCGGCGGCGCGTCCTTTCGCCCGGTCAAAGTGGTCAAGCCGCTCAGCGACTGGATCATCAGGTCCTGTCCGGGACGCTCCGCATAAGGTCCGTCCTGTCCGTAGCCGGTGCTGGAGCAGTAGATGATTCGCGGGTTGATTTTCTTCAGATCGTCGTAACCGAAGCCCAACTTTGCCATGACGCCCGGACGGAAGTTCTCCACTACGATATCGCATTCTTCTGCGAGCTTATAAATAATTTCCTTCGCTTCCGACAGCTTCAGGTCAAGCGCGAGCGAACGCTTGTTCCGGTTGAACGCCAGATAACAGGGAGATTCGGTTCCGCCAACCCAATACTTGAGGAACGACCATGCCCGGTAGCTGTCTCCGCTTCCTTTCCTCTCCACTTTAATGACGTCCGCACCCAAGTCGCCCAGCATCTGCGTGGCGAAGGGGCCTTGCAGCAGATGGGTAAAATCCAGTACCTTTACTCCCTTTAACGCTTTTTCCATGTGATCTTCTCCTCTCCTATTTCCCTTGAAAATGAGGCTGCCGCTTCTCGACGAACGCCGCAATGCCCTCCTTGGCGTCTTCGCTGCGAAACAAATTGGCCAGGAAGGAGCGATCGTACGCCTGAGCGGATTCCAGACTGGCATCCCGCCCCTCGTTCACGAGCTTCTTGAGAGCCTGAACCGCCAGCGGGGCCTGCTCCGCAAGCTGTGCCGCCAACTGCAGCGCCGTATCCTGCAGCTTGCCGTGCTCCGTGACCTGATTGACGAAGCGAAGCTCCTTGCCTTCTGCCGCAAGGATCATCCGGCCTGTCATCAAGAGCTCCTTGGCCAGGTACGGCCCTACGGCCCGGGCGAGCTTCTGCACGCCGCCGCCGCCGGGCACAAGACCGAGCTTTACCTCGGGCAGCCCGAATTTCGCTTTCTCGGAGGCGATCACGATGTCGCAGGCCATGACCAGCTCGAATCCGCCGCCCAGCGCGTAACCGTTTACCGCGGCGACGACCGGCTTGCCGCAGGTTTCAATGGAACGGTACATTTCCCGTCCCTTATCCTGAAAGGCAAAGAACTGCCCCATATCGAAATCGTGGTACCCTCCGATATCCGCGCCTGCCATGAAGGCTTTGCCGATTCCGGTCAGAACGACCGCGCGAATGTCTTTTTGCCGATGAATCCACCCGAAGCATTCCGTCAGTTCTTCCATCATCGTATCGTTCATCGCGTTCAGCTTTTCTTCGCGCCGGATCGTCACCGTCAGCACGCGCTCTGATCTTTCCAGCGCCAAAAAGGCGTAAACCGGCAATTCCGTCGTTCCATGCTGGCTCATTCGTTTCCCGCCCCCTTCTTCTATTCCCCTCGAACCGTTTGTCCCCCGTCGACGACGAACGTTTGCCCGGTAATAAACCCGGCGGCGTCGCTGCATAAATATAAGACCATGTCCGCGACTTCGTCCGGCTGACCGAACCGTCCGACCGGATGCGCCCGGTTCCACGTGTCGATCAAAGCCTGCGGATCTTCCACCTCTTCGAAAATCTTCTCGTTCATCGGCGTCATGATCGTCCCCGGAGACACCGCATTCACGCGGATCCCCTTAGACGCATAGTCCATCGCAATCTGACGGGTCATCGCGAGAATTCCACCTTTGGAAGCCGCGTACCCCACCCAACCGCGAAATCCATGGATGGCCTGCGTCGAGCTGCAATTCACGATGGCGCCGCTTCCCTGCCTCTCCATATAGGGAAGGCTGTACTTGCAGCCTCGAAAAACGCCGCCCAGGTTGGTGTTGACGACCCGCTGCCAATCTTCCTCGCTCATCGTCGCGGCCTCGCCCGGCACGGCAACGCCCGCGTTGTTATAAACGGCGTCGATTCGCCCGCTCCAATGGAAAGCTTCGTCCATCAGTCGTTTAACGTCGCGATCCGATCCGACGTCGGTCTGCTGAAAGCGGGCGCGGCAGCCCTGCGACTGCAGCTGCTCCTCAAGCTGCTTCCCCTTTACGGTATCGACGTCGGCGATGACAACCGAAGCGCCGGCCTCGGCGAATTTGCGTACCGCCGCTTCTCCGATCCCCATCGCCCCTCCGGTTACAACGGCGGTTTTTCCGCTGAAATCGTAAGTTACCGTTCCTTTGGCCAAGATCTTCACTCCCGCTCCATGATCATTTATTCGGACAATCGTTCCCTGTCCGTCCATCGCTTCTCCAATTCGTTCAGGTTGGACGCGTCATAAAGCGCATAAGGGATCGGATATACCCACACTTCCTTTCCGGGAAGATCCCGGATCAGCGGCCTTCGCTCCATTACATCCGCCTGCATTCCTCTTATAAGCAAATGGGCGATTCTAACAGCCGCCGACGCCGCTTCATCCGGCCGTTGATATACCGTCGCATGCTGCTGTCTGGCCTTTATCAATCGGATCGCCGAGAGATCGCCGTCTCCGCCGACCACGAGAACCTTTCCGGCCTGTTTATGCTTCACCAGCTCCTCGATGACGCCTTCCGCCATCAGATCGGTGCCAGCGATAATGGCGTCAAACTTGGCTCCGGCATCCAGGAACTCCTCGACGATCATCTTCGTCTCCTCTTTGCTCCACAGAGGAACGGAAATAAACTCCGCCTGCATGCGATCCTCATGCTGTTTAAGCACAGATTGATGCCCCATCGACATGTTATGGGCATTGTCGTTATAGGGGTCGCCTTCGAGCAGCAGCACTCTTCCGCGTCCTTTCAGCCGTTTGGCAACGTAGTCCATCTGCATGACGCCCTGCTCGTACCCGTCGCCGCCTACGAAATAGTCGACGAAGCGGCTCCGGGAAGGCCGTTGAAAGCAGATCGCGGGAACGTTCTTCTCCCGGACCTCGCGAAACAGCGAATCGGAGTTGGCGGCGTTCACGGGCGACAGAATCACGCAAGACGGTCCCCATCTATCCAGAGCCCAGTCGAGGTACAGCTGCTGCTTCCACTCCAAATCGTGCGAGGTTACCGCCAGCATCGGCAGCTCGAACTCCCGCTCGAACGTCTGTAAATAGGCGAGAGCCTTCTGCGAATGGAAGTTCGGCAGCGAGACGAAGACAAGCCCGCGATCGTTCGCTGCCTGCGTTCCGCCGATTCCGGAACCGGTACATTCCGATAAAGTCCGGAAAGCCGATTGAAGCTCACCTTCCTCCGTCTGCATCTTCAGCTCGATGGAGACCGCTGCTGCCGTCTCTCCGAGGGCATTCCGAACCGGAACCGCCAAGCGATATCGTCCCTGCGCCTCGTCGGCCTCGAACGCGACGCCCCATTGCCGAACCTCCTTGAGCTCCCAATGCAGCTCTCTCCAATGAAGAAAAGATGGGGTTGACGAACGCCATACATGGCGAATCTCCTGCTCGGAGCTCCCGCTCAAGCAGGCTTTGCCTAATGCCGAGGAGGTTAACGGGAACCGGGCGCCGATCAAAGGACGGGCATCCCTTTCTTGATTCGGCCGGCGATCGACGGCAAATACAACCACTGCCTCGTCCCCCGCCGGCACCCCGACTTGAACGGAAACCGCTTGATGGACGGCATCGGCCAATTGTTCCGCCAATCGGATGGCCGCCTGCATCTCTTCCGAAGTTTGCAGACGCTGCATCCCAAGCGTGATCATCCGGGAACCCAAGGAGTACAACTTTGTCCTTGGATCGAATTGAATATATTTGCGGCTTGCCAGCGTCTTCAGCAGCTCATGCCCGGTGCTCTTCGGCAGCTCCAGCCTCTGCAGGATCTCCGTAAACGTGTAGCCCGCGGGAACATCCGCGAGAAGTTCAAGGACGTCCAAAGCCCGGTAAGCGGACTTTACCATTTTCATGCTGCCATCCCCTTCGGCTGCGAATTCACTTTTTCGCCATGAAGAACCGCATCTTTATAACTCGATTATATCCTGCCGATTTGAAGCATTGAATATGATTCCCGCGAAATTAATTTCGCATATGCGAACTACGACCGACGCGCGAGACCAGGATAACTACAAAAAAAAAACGACATCTCTGTCGTTTTCATTTCGCTTAGATAGAGTTCCCGTTAATTCAACGTATAGTGAAGAAACAAACTGATGAAGATGCCGAAAAAAGCGCCGGCAAAGACTTCGCTGGGTCGATGGCCGAGCAGCTCTTTGAGCTTAAAATTTCCGTCGAAAAAATGATTCGGAAATGCTTTGGGCAGCTGATTAAGAATGGAAGCATGCATTCCGGCATGCCGTCGGATTCCGGCAGCATCGAACATGGTGATGGCACTGACCACGGCTGCGATCGCAAAGCCATTGGAGTCAAACCCGCTTTTTAAGCCAATGGCTGTTGCAAGCGAGGTAACCGCTGCGGAATGCGAGCTTGGCATACCGCCTGTGCTAAAGCCTAATCCCACATTCCAAGTACGATGAGTCACGAGATAAATCGGAACCTTAATGATCTGAGCCGCAATAATGGCGCACAATGCGGAAATAAGCGGAAAGTTATGCAGGATTGCCATCACATTTGTTCCTTCCTCCATACGCTCTTCTTAACGTTTCTTAAGCTTTGAACCCTTAAAAACGAATAATCTCATAAAAAAATAGCTGCACAATGAGGATAACATCATGGATATCCCTTTCGATCCATTTTCGATCATCCAAACCGGGAGGGCAGAGAAGTTAAGCAGGTAGACGAACGAGATGAATACGATATTGCTGATCAGCAGGCTGACCAACGCCTGAACGGCAAAGGCCGTCTTCTCCTTCGCGCTGAATTGCGACTCTCTCCTGAAAGTAAACTTCGCGTTCCAGTAGTAGCTGTTCAATACCGCTCCTGCGTAAGCGACCGAATTGATCACGATGAGGGCCAGCGGGTTCGTCGTATGCCATACGGCCAGCAAAACATTCAACAACAGCAGGTCGATTGCGCCGTTCATCAGGCCGATTAAGCTGAAATGCGCAAATTGCACAGATATTTTTTTAAACCCCGCGCTTCTCGTTCCGACCGCCATTTGACTTCCCTCTTTCATTTGCTCTTCTTCCGATTGCGGAGCAACGACTCCAACCAGGAGGTCGTAATTCCTAAGGAATACAGGACCAATGCCATTAGAATAAACAAACCGATGAACGGAATATTGATTGCGGAGATCAAGATGAAGGCGCCGGCTCCTGTCCTCACCCAATCCGGCTTGTCGGATGTACCCCGAATTTGTTCCCCGAAGACGCGGCTTGCCACTGTTAAACCGACAGCCACTGCCGCTATTATGAACAGCGCAATCAACAAGATAAAGGGAATGCCGATAATCGTCAGCAGCAGCAAGGCGCTAACGGCAACAAGCAGTAACCCTGCGAAGAAGCCCATGGAAAAGATTTTTCCCCGAGGCGCATTTCGATACCGGTCTACAAGTGCCGCCGTCTTGCGCTTCCCGAGGGCAACCATAAGCACGGGGACGATCAGCATCAAAAGACTGGCAGCCAGCTTCAAGGCTCCAATCCCTAGGATAAGACCGGATCCGATGATCAGGCTGTTCACGGTCGCATTGTCGAAGGAAATACTGACGATATCATTCGTGACATCCGCGCCGTCTTCCTGCTGCAAATGTCCTCCGATCACAATGATGACGCCCTTGATATGCGCGCTCGAGCGAATAAGCACGTCCCCGTTTACGGCCACGACCGTATTGTTGACGGTTCCCGCAACGGAGACATCCCCTCCGATCACGACTACATCCGTAAGAGTCTGCCCGGCCGGAATCGTCGTATTCTGATGATCGAATAAACTTGCGGCGAGCGTCGAGGACGGGGAAGCGAACAAACAAAATATGATTAGTAAGAAAAACCAACGCAGTTTTCGCAGAACAGTTCCCCCTTACTGTGCGGAACTTCGCAGAATTCGTCTGAGCGATAATCCGGATATCAAGGTGAGTCCGACGGCCAGCCCCATTACCGGTATCCAAAGCGCCGGAACGGAGGCAATCACATGCGACATCACGTAAGCAGCCGTAATGACCAATTGCAAGACGAACGAGAACAGCTTGACCAAGATCGATCCGTAAATCGAGAACAGTACGATAAGTGCAGCCACTCCGAAAAGGGGAATAACGGCCGAGCCGGCTCTTGTAATCGTTGACGACGTCGATTCCGTGTCCAACACCTTCATGATGGTCTGTTCCAAATCTTCGGGCGCTTCTACTTGCCGATAGAAATGGGCAATCTGAGCCTGCATCTCGATCAAGTCGGTCACCGTGGCCAAGCATGACTCGCATTGTTCCAAGTGACGCTCCACCTGCTCCCGTTCTGCCGCGTCCAACTCCTGATCGACATAGGCGGACAACCATTCGGTCGGGTGATCGCTCATTCTTCCTCTTCCCCTTTTTTCATGATCTGCCGGAGCGCGAGCCGGGCCGCATTGAGCCTGGACTTCACCGTTCCTACGGGGATCTCCAGCGTTTGCGCTATTTCTTCATAACGAAACCCTTGCACGTCATGCAGCAAGATGATTTGCCGGTGATCCGGAGATAATTGCTTCAGGGATTCTTCAATCGTCCATTTCAAATCTTGAGCGCTGTGACGCTGCCGCGCCTCGCTGATCTCCATTTGGCTTAACGTTTCCTGGATCGGCTTTGTCTTCTCCTTCTGTCGTTTCTTCAGATGATCCGAGCAGAGGTTGGAGACGATCCGTTGAAGCCAGGAGACGAACGAAAATTCGTTCTCGAGACGCGGCAAGGCGGCATAGCACTTTAGAAAAGCTTCTTGCGTCACGTCCTCTGCTTCCATCCTGTCTCCCAACATTCCGTAAGCGTACCGATAAACGTAATCCTTAAATCGACGTACGAGTATGGCAAAGGCGTCTTTCTTGCCTTGTTTGGCCTCCCGAATGATTCGGTACAGCTCTTCGTCCAAACATGATCAGCCCCTATTGTAACGATAAAATCGATGGGGTCAAATGGCAAGCTTGGTTCTCGGCCATAGATGCCTGCTTCTCATCAACCGGAAAATTTCCAGCAACGCTACGTTAAGCGTAAACCATAATCCGCCAAAAACATACCCTGCCGCAACATCGCTTGGATAATTCGTCCCCATATATACCGAGCTGATTCCGATAAAAACAAGCAGCGCCAAGACAACGAGCGTTGCCGTTAGCCGGTAACGCGTTTTTTGACGATGGCGAACCGCCAAATAAACCGAAAATCCATAAACCGTTACGGCCATGAAAACTTGCTCGCTGGGAAAAGACAAGTGGCTGCCGACGGGACCGAAACGATGGAACCCTCTCCGCAGAGCTTCATCGAGTCCTTCGCCTCCCGCCATAGCCACGGCGAAAAAGGTAAGCTCGAGCAACCGGTCTTTATTATGAAATCCGATCCAAACAAGGGTCGCAGCCATCGGCAACAACAAGAACGGGTAAGAACCGAAGGCCGCCATGCATTCCATCCATGTCAACCAATCCGGCGTAAACACTCGCGCAATGACATAACCGGATACTTCATCGAATTGGGTAAATTCATTCGCCAAGAAGTCTTGAATCAAACCGATCGTGAAGGAAAAACAGACGATGAACAGAGCGCCGGCCGATAAGATCAGCAGCTGCACCTTTCCCGTCGACTTAAAGCGGTTAAGCCCCTTCTCCAACCACGTTAACACGTTTAGCTGTATTTGCGAACGATGCTTGCGAATGATCGTAAACAGCAGATAACCGACGGCCGTCAACAATCCGAAGGCCAGCATGTAGAGACTGATGGCCGAGTGATATCGTTCCCACTCCGGCCCGAGCAGTTTACCTAGCGTTATGAAGACGGATACCCAGAAGAAGGCTCCGGAATAGGCAAATACAGCGTATTTTCGAAACGGCAGCCGCGTCGTTCCCGAGAAATAGCCGGTAAGATGACGAACGCCCGGAATGAAGTAAGCGAAAATCAGCATTTTGTTGCCGTACCGGTCGAACCATTTCGAGATGCCGTCCAGTTTGTCCGGCCCGAAATGAAACCGGCTCCCGTATTTCTCGAAGAAAGGACGTCCCAGCTTGTATCCGATCAGATAAGCGATCGTCATCCCCAGCGAAGCTCCTGTACCTGCGATGACAATGCTCAGCAGCCAATTCAACTTGCCCTCGTATACGGTAAGCCCCGCATAAGTCATGATCAGTTCTCCGGGAAGCGGTATCGCCAGCATTTCCAGAAAAAGACCGAAGAAAAGAACCAAGTAGCCGTATAACTCCAGCAAGCGGATCACAAGGTCGTTGAAATAACTCATGACTCCCCTCCTCTCTAAGGAACTGTAACCCTTGCGTCGCGCAAGGGTTACAGTGTGGCTATTAAACCGAAGTGACCTCTTGAGTATGGGAATCCGCAATCTTCGCCTTTTTACCTTGCATCCACTCGTAAAGAATGGGGATGATGAGGATGCTGTTCAAGGTCGAAGTAATCATCCCTCCGATCACGACGATGCCGAGCGTTTGGGAGACGACGGCGTCTCCGGTATGGGAGAATGCCAGCGGAATCAAGGTAAGGACGGTCGTGCCCGCCGTCATGAAGATCGGGCGAACCCGCGACAAGCTGCCTTGCAAGACCGCTTCCCGCAGGCCCATTCCGTCTTTGCGGTTGCGCTCGATCTTGTCGATCAGCACGATGCCGTTCGTCACGACGATACCGGTCAGCATGAGAACGCCGACGAGCGCGGCCAAGTTCAATTGGCCATGAATCAGATAGAGCGCAAGCACGACGCCGATGAGGGCCAGCGGAATGCTGACGAGTACGGCGAGCGGCGCTTTAAGCCCTTTGAATACGAAGCTGACGATGAGAAGCACCAGCAATATCGAGACGGCTACGGCAATGACCATCTCCTCGATCATTTGGGTCACCTGCTGGGAGATGCCGCCCATGGAATAGGTTACCCCCTGCGGCAGTTCGATATGAGCGAGCGTCTGGTTCACTTCCTTGGCTACCTTGCTCATATTGCTGCCCACGATCTCGGTCGTGACGACGGCGAACGGCTTGCCGTCCCGTTCCTGAATCGACGAAGGAGCATGGTTGACATCGATGGTGGCCAACTGATCCAGCCGAATCGGCGTGCCGTCCTTTGCCGCAATCGTCTCCTTAGAGAGCGCCGCGAGCACGTCCTTGGTGCTCTCAACACCATTCGAGACGCTGCCCGTGGCAACCGGGTCCAGATAAACGTCGACCGGAATGTCTCCCTTGGACGAAGGAACCGTAAAGTCCTTGCCTTTGGTCGTATAACGCGCAATGATTGAGTTGATGTCGGCTGGGTTCACCCCGTACTTCTCGATCCGATCCTTGCGCAGCGTGATCGCATATTTGACGGCACCGCTCGATAGATCGGCTTTGCCGTCCACGCTTAAACCGTCGATGGGAGCAAGCTTCTCCCGAATCTTCTGCGCGGTATCCTCGAGCGTCTGCTGGTCGGCGCCGGTCAGCGTAATCTTCATTTGCGCGTCGTCGCCCGCGATGTTCTGGTTGGAGACGGTGATGACCGAATGGCCTGCGACCGGATTCAGCGAATTCTGCAGCGATTGAATAAATGGATATAAGCGGCTTTTGTCGTGCAGCTCCAGCGACAGGTTGGCTACGTTAGGCTGCTGGATGAAGCCGCCTCCCTGGTCGAACACGTCGTCCGCTTCCGGCGTTCCCGTGGATCCGAAATTCGCCGAGTACGAAGCGATATTCGAATTGTGGCGCAGCACGTCCTCCACCTTCCGGACCTCTGCGTCTACTTCAGGCAACGTGCTGCCTTTCGGCAATTCCACTTTGACGGCCACTTGTCCGGTCGTCGTACTCGGCAGCAGGCTGAACGGCAGCTGCGAACCCAATGCGGCCGCGATGACCAGCAGCGCCAGCGTGATGCCGACCACCGTCTTTTTGCGCTTCAATGCCCCTTGAAGAATCGGCTTCATCACGGGTTCCAGCGTGACCGACTTTGCGCCAATCCCCTTCCACCCCAAGAAAGCAAGCGAAGGAATGACGAGCATGGCGGCGAAGAAAGAAACCGCAATGGCGATCACGACCGACCAGGCGAAGCCGGAATACGAAGCTCCGACGATCCCTCCGACCAAAGCGATCGGGATATAAACCGCGACCGTTGTCGCCGTCGAAGCGAAGATGGCGGGCAGCATTTCAACGACCGCCGACGCGAGCGCTTGAAGCGCCGGCTTCTCTTTATTCTCCTTCATTCTGCGGTACATATTGTCCAGAATGACGATCGCGTCGTCCACGATGCGTCCCATCGCCACGATCAGTCCGGAGACGGTCAGAATGTTCAGCGTAATGCCCATGGATTTCAGAATGGCCGTCGTCGCAAGCAGCGAGATCGGCAAGGACACCGCGATAAGGAGCGTCGAGCGGACATTGCGGAAAAAGACGAGCACGCAGAGCATAGAGAACAAGCAGCCGAGCAGTCCTTCCCGCAGAAGCCCCTTAAGCGAATCGTTCAAGTCATGGGCGCGGTCCAGCGTCAGATGAAGCGACACGTCGCCGTTGTTCAAGGCCGGCAGGCTTGCCACCCGATCCTTCACCTGCTTGGCAACATCGATAATATTGGCAGACGGTGTCTTGATGACGTCGATCAGCACGCTGGCTTGACCGTTCGTTCGCGAGATCGTCTTTACGTCGGTAAGCGAATGAGCAATGTCTGCCACGGCCGAGAGCGGAACGGAAACGCCGTTCTTATTGCGGATTTGCAGGCTTTTGAACTCCTGGTCGCTCAAATCCCAGCTGTTGACCTGCAGCGGGACCTGCGCCCGAACATTGGCGATATTGCCTTGCGACCAGTTCGGCAGCTCTGCCGATACCGATTGGTTGAAATCGTCGATCGTCAAGCCGTTCTTGGAGAGGTCTTTCATGCGGACGGTAATGACATAACCGTCGTTCGCGCCGCCTGTCGTATTCACTGCCGCCACGCCGGGTACGGATTTCAGCTGATTGACGATGTCCGTTTGAATGCTGGAACGCAGAGTAGTGTCGTCAATCTTGTCGCTCTTGGCGGTTAGACTGTAACTCAGAATCGGGAAGGTGCTCGTCGTCAGCCGCGTGACGGTCGGCGCATTTACGCCATCCGGCAGCGCCGCGGCGGCCAGCGCTTGTTTGGTGTCCGATTCGGCTTTGTTCATGTTGTAGTCCATCGGAAAATACAAATTCATAAGCAAGCCGCCGTCATAAGACGTCGTTTCGACATTCGACAATCCGTCAACGCTTTTTAATGCGTTATCCAACGCCGAGGTTAGATTGGTCTGAACCTGATTGGCTTGATAAGAGGAAGCGCGCAAGGACACCATAAGCGTCGTATTGTTGATCCCCGGCATATAGTCTCGCTGCATTTGAAAGGCGGCAACGCCTCCCCAGGCAAGGATGAGCAGAACAAAAATCAGGATAATCACGGACCTTTGCATGACTGCCTGAATGAATTTATTCATTTTTGAAGCTCCTTTTCGGTTTGTATGTCTCAAAAGACTTCGAAGAAGGAGTTATTGTTCGTTGCTCTCCAAATCTTTTTTTATTTTTATTCAAGGGGCTTTATCCATGCAATTCGGCGAAGGGCTCAACGCGAGGATTCCCCGATCCCGCTCGACGAAGCTTCTGTCATGAAAGGTTTAGCGCGATTCGATCGGCACAAATCCTGCTGATCAATCGAAAGAAAACGCCAGCCGATCATGATGACCGGCTGGCGCAAGAATCGTTCGATGAGAGACATCCCCTATCGATTCGGTAACGTTAGTTTAGCGAGCGGGACCGCACGTCGTCAGTCTTCGATAGCCTGGTAAACCGTGGTCCAGAAGTCGTGGATTAGCCGCGCCGAATCCGGAGTGGACATCCCGACCTGAGTGAGCAGAATTCCGGTGAGCTGGTTGACCGGGTCGGCGTAGGTCGAGGTGCCGCTTCCGCCGTCCCAGCCGAACTGGCCAATGGGCGCATAATCGCCGCGGTAGGTACGCACCGCCATCCCCATGCCCCAGCCGCCGTGCTGCCCTTGGCCGAATGACACATGGACGTTGTCGACGGCCATGGCGTTTCGGGCGGCTTGCTGCTCGGGCGTAAGGCGGTTGGTGGTCATCAGCTCGACGGCGGGCCGGGACAAGATCCGTTCATTCCCGTGCATCCCGTGATTCAGCAGCATCCGGAAGTAGGCGCGGTAGTCGTCGACGGTGGAGGAAAGTCCGCCGCCGCCGCCCTGGAATGCCGGAGGCTGGCTGTGGCGTCCCCCTTCGGCCCCGTCCCACACGAGGAACTCTCCGGTTTGCGGATCGGGGGCGTAGAGCGGCGGCAGCCGGCCGATCTTGGCGGCGGGCACGTGGAAGCCGGTATCCTTCATGCCCAAGGGGGCGAAGATGCGTTCGCGCAAGAATGTCTCGAACGACTGGCCCGTCACCCTGGCGATGAGCACGCCGAGCAGATCGTTGCTGATGTGGTACTGCCAGCGCTCTCCGGGCTGGTGCATCAGCGGAAGCGTGCCGAGGCGGCGCATCCACTCATCCGGCTCGGGCATCGGCTCCGGCAGATCGGGCGTGAGCCCTTGCTGGATGATCGCGTTCATAATCGGAGTGCCAAGCGAAGTCATATCCATGCCCAACCCGAACGTAGAGGTCAACAGGTCCCGCACGGTGATCGGCCGCCGCGCCGGCACGGTGTCGTCGAGCGGGCCGTCGATCCGCTTCAGCACCTGCCGGTTGGCGAGTTCCGGCAGCCACGTCTCTACCAAGTCATCCAGCCGCAGCCTGCACTCGTCGAGCAGGATCATCGCCGCCGCAGTCGATACCGGCTTGGATGTCGAGGCCATCCGGAAGATCGTGTCCCGGCGCATCGGCGTGCCGCCGTCATGGCTCATCGTCCCGATCGCTTCGACGTGAGTCTCGCCATGCCGGCTGACCAGGGCGACAAGCCCGGGGATCTTTCCGGAATCGACATGCCGTGCCAGCACGTCGCGCATTTTGCGCAGCCCTGTTTCGGAGAAGCCTTTCGCCGTCTTTTGCATTTAATTTCCCTCTCTTTACTTTTTATTAGTCCAACAGGCCTGCTTGCTCCTCAGATAACCGTAACCTTTGACAAATCGGCCTCCATGCCTTTGAGCGCGGCAAACGTCAATTTATCCATCATCGCGCCGTCAAAGCAGACGGTTTTGATGGCACGGTAGTATTTCTTGCTCAACGTAAACCCCGGATGGAAAGACACGTTCTTGAGAGTCGCGCCCTTAAAAGAAACTTCGCTTAGCGCCGCCTTGCCGAATTGGACGCCGATGAAGGTCGACTCGTCGAAACACTGCCCGCGCAAGTCGGAATATTCGAAGTTCACGCCGTTAAAGATGCAGTTTTCAAAAATGGTTTCTCGAAGGTCGGTCAAGGTTAGCTTGACGTCGGTCAGTTTGACGCCCGAGAATTTGACTCCGTTCAGCCCGCACTTGCTGAAATTGGTGCGTACCAGGATCGATTGATGAAAGCTCGCATTCGCAAGGTCAAGGGCGGACAGGTTGCAGTCCGTCAGATTGGCGTTGTCAAAATTGGCTTCCCGCACGTCGCTGCCTTTAAACGAACTGCCGGTCAAGTCTGCGCCCGAAAAGTCGGATCCGCGCAGCGCGCTCGCTTTAAATTGTCCTTTATGCGCGATCACGCCGGCAAAGTCGCTCTCGGGAAGGTTGCTCGCGCTAAAGTTTGTCAGCACCTGCCGCTCCAGCGAGCGGGAAAGGTTGGCGACTTCCAGAATCGTTTGCTCAATGTCGCCGACGCCTTCAATCGTCATCTTAAAAGCCGTCTCTTCGTCATGGCCCGCGGCTTTAAGTTCATTGAACCGCTCCTGCAAATCGGAGAGCAGATCGTCCTTTAATTCGTTGACGCTTTTTACCCCGTCGTACGGTGCAAACACGCCGTTCAAGTAGCCGGTCAGCTTCGGGTTCGTCATGATCGCAACTCCTTATAATAAGTTATCTAACACGCGCTTGGCATACTCCCAGTTGCTTTTGTTGCGGGCGTAAGTCTCCTTGCCCTTATCGGTAACTCTAAAATATTTGCGTCGTCCGCCCTGAGATTCATCGCCCCAGTACCACTCGATATCGCCGTCCGTCTCAAGCCGCCGGACGCTGGAATACATCGTAGCCTCCTTTAATTCGTACTCGCCTCCCGATCGTTCGGCAATCAGTTTGACAATCTCGTAGCCATAGCGGTCGCCTTCGGACAAGAGCCGTAAGATCATCGTATCCGTATGTCCGCGCAGCAAGTCTGAAGTGATTTTGTGATCGCTCATACCATTACCTCCATGTCTGTATAATACGGCACACTACTTTGTCTGTCAAGGTAGTGTTTTTATTTTAATACCTTAACTCCGATATTGATAAAAAATAAGCGGTCCCACCATTATGGGTGGAACCGCCGAATTGGATTCTTTTTCTCATCGTCATGATCAGAAACGGTGCTCATATCTGATGTCCGCAGAAGGGGCAATATTTGATTTCAATAAAAACACTTTCTTCTCTGGCGTCGTCGTGGCTTGAATCGTCAACCGTGGTGACAACTTCCAGATTCGGAATGCCATCGATTTTATAAATTTCCAGATTCCCTTCCGGAATAAGCTTTTTGGCTGCCTTGATCATGTCCCTGCATTCATGCCGTTCCACAAACATTCCCCCTGTGCGAAAGGTTTTCCTTCTTCAATCCCTCCTGTAAACAACATCATATTCAGATGGCGTTTGTTTTATTAACACCTTACATATTTGCGTTTAAACCCGAGTTGCCCTCTATCCGCAGCCTTTTGAATTTGATCGGAAGCGTTCAGCAGCTTGCTCTTTTTCTTGTCTTTTTGGACCTCTACCGGACCGACCGCTTTTGCAGTCTCGACCGCTCGCCCGTGGAGCGGCATATAGGATGTCCCTACCGTGTAAATAAAGTTGCTCATGGCGAATTTTGCCCGGTCGGGCGCATCGTGAATCGTCTTCTCCGCCGTTTCCAGCATGCCGGCAAGCTTGCTTTCGGAAAACTCGCGGTCCGCTCGGCTGCCCAAGAGCCAGCAGTAGCAACTCCAGCCCGCCGACATTCTCAACTCTTCGCCGCTTGCGATCCACTTGTCCGATACTTCCTGTGCCCTATCGGCTTCCGCCAAAGTCACCGCAACCACGTAATCGGACAGCATGTAAAAATAAGCCCCGTCCATCCAACGCTCGAAATCCGCTTCCGTCATCGCATTCGGATCCGCAATGACGCCGGCAAAGTACATGGCGTCATAGTTCCCTGTGGCGTAAAGCTGTTCGGCCAACGCCTGATCGATCTTGATTTTCTTCGCAATGGGCTTCATTTCGCCTGTAGCAACGCCAAACAAGGGCTCGCGAGCGCCGTTGGATAGGTACATTTTCTTGAGTCGTTCCTTGCCTAGGGCTTCAAGCTCTTGCATAACCGATTCAAAATCCACGGCCAACCCCTTCTCTCTTTCAATTTAAAACGATGCCAGGGCATCGAACTGTCTCAACAAGAAGTATATCCCATTTTATACGAGGAAAGTGTACAAGACTTCTAAATCCACTTTCTATTCCACAATAAGGGTTCCGACCATGTCGGAGTGCCCTTTGCCGCACATGTTCGAACAAACAAACTTGAACCTCCCTGTTCGGTTTGCGGTGAAGGTGACCGTATCGTTATCTTTGATGTCTTTATCGTAGCCGTCGATGTGTATGGCATGGCGGCCCTGGCTGTTTTTCAGCGTAAATCTTACGGTGTCGCCTTTCTTCAGTCTGATTTCCTTCTGATCGAACTCGAAGTTTTTGGCACTGATCGTGATCGCTTGATCCGCTGCCCCCGTCGAGGCTGCGTTCTGAGCGTCGGAGCTTGCGCATGCCGTTGCGAACGCCGACAAAGTAAAGACGAAACCGACCGATAGCATCCATTTTTTCATGATCGAGCCTCCTCTGTATTCGAGAGGGCACGAGTTCGTGCGATGGACATGGCTTCCAGGAATAACGCAATCGCAATGACCGGATGAAGAGCGGCCAAATATCCAACTCCAGACGGTAGATTGGCGCAAACCGCTATCAAAATCACAAGACCGATCAAACCCGCGCTGCGCAGGCGAAGAGAATTCGGCAGCCGCGCGATGAAAGAAACCATGAACATCAGGACCGGAAGGATCATCAACAATCTGGAAAAGCCCGTATGACTGGACCATTGATCCGAATTCCAGAACAAGGCGAGACCCGCTAAAAACACCTGAATCAGAATGCAGAGTGCAAAAATCCATGCCAACGCTTTAAAGACTGAACGCGCTCCAAGAGCAAGCTTACTCATTTTCGAATCCTCGCTTTCGATATCTTTATGTGGCCCTGCTTCGCACACAGTGTACAAAACAAATGTTGAGGACTTATGCAGATCTATCTCTTTTTGCATGGATTTCTTTAAGAACCGTTCCGATCACGGTATAATTTGGTAAGCCGTATGCTTTCGGCGATGGAAGAAGTCTAGAAGGGAATCAGGTAGATGACGGTACGCCACAAAATATTTCTTTATATGGGACTGCTCGTCCTGATCATTAGCGTCTCTCATGCCGTAATCAATCAGATCTATATGAACCATGTGTTCGACCAATTTCGCAAGGAACAAATCGGCGCCGCTTATTTGAACGCTCCGCCCGGGGAACAAGTCGAAATCTTGAAGGCGTACGTTACAGACAAGATGAAGTGGATCGGCCCCGGAAAAGGAGTCTTTATCCTTGCGATCGGGCTGTTCTTCAGTTTATGGATTTCGGGAGTACTGACGCTACCGCTCAAAAAACTGATGGCCGCAATCGAACGCGTCGCTCAGGGAAATCTGGACGTGAACGTACCTGTGCAGTCAAAGGACGAATACGGGAAAGTCATTCGGACATTCAACGATATGACGCTCCGCCTGCGGGAGGCCGAGGACGCCCGAAGACATCTGGTGGCCGATGTCGCGCATGAGCTTCGGACCCCGCTGTCCATTATTCAGCTCAAGCTGGAGAATGCCCAGCAGTCCAGCCAAACTGCCTCTCCGGAAATGCTGCTTAGACTTCACGACGAAGTGATTCGCTTAAGCCTGTTGGTGGATGATCTTCATGTCTTGTCGTTGGCGGAGGCGGGACGGCTGTCGCTGGATTTCAAACCGCTCGATCTGACAGCGAAACTCGAACAAATCGTGGATGACGTGAAAATGGAAGCCGAAGAAAACGGACTGGAGATTCAACTCTCTTCCGGAACCGGGCCCGTAACCGTGATAGCCGATGCGAGACGGATTGCGCAGGTTTTCATCAATTTGCTTACGAATGCCATTCGTTATACGCCGCCAGGCGGAAGAATCTCGGTCGTCGTGGAAGACAAAGTCGCGGAGCGGGATCAAACCTATGCATGCGTCTCGATTATCGACACCGGAGTCGGTATTCCGGAGGAAGAACTCCCCCGCTTGTTCGACCGTTTCTATCGCGTAGAAAAAGCCCGTTCGCGCCATACCGGCGGAACGGGGCTCGGATTGACCATTGCACATCAATTGATGAAAGCCCACGGAGGTTTCATCCGCGTTGCGAGTCGGCTTGATCAAGGCTCGGCTTTTACCGTTTATTTACCGGTTCAGTCCCTGGATGATAAGTAAACCCCGGATTGTAAACGATAAATTGTTTTTCCTTTTTCAATGCGTTCATGAATTCCGGTCCTGCGTTTAGGTTCCGTTGCACCAGTTCATGAGGCGTGAGCGCCAGCCACTGGTTTAAGGAAACGTCTTCAAAGCGGTCGCTCTTGAACATCTCCAAGGCCCACACGGTTTGATTGCCCGTATTTTGGATGTAGTGACCGAAGGCTCGAGGCACGTATCCTACATCCCCGGCGCGAAAATCGAAAGTGCGAGCCGTGCCGTTGGCCGCGAAAACCGTCATGCGTGCCGTTCCCGAGATATAATATTGCCATTCGTCATTGTTCGGATGCCAATGCATCTCCCTCATGGCGCCCGGTTTAATCTCCAACAGCGATGCGGCAATCTGAGTGGAAACGGGAAAATTGGTTGAATCCACGATGCGCACGGTACTTCCGCCCGGAGTTACGATCGGCTTTTGGGCAAGCAGCCGATGTTTAAAAGACTTCGGTATCGTGCCTTGCGGATCCGCCACCTGTTGACTCTCGAGCGGACCGGGTACGTTCGCTTGAAAAATATACAACTGATGGTCCGGGATTTGGGCAAAAGCGCTCCGGGGAACGCCGAAGTTCGCCGATAACACTTCCTTTGGCGTATGGGAGAACCAATCGGAAAGAGATAGCGTATTGAGGTCGGAGAAATGGCCGTCCGGGAAGACGAGCAAAAACTCGCAGCCTTCTTCCAGCCCCTGAATCGAGTGCGGAATGCCGGGAGGGAAGTACCACAGGTCCCCCACTCCTATATCGGCAATAAAATTCCTTCCGTCCTGGTCGACGGATGTAATGCGCGCCCGCCCCACCAGCACGATCGCCCATTCCGCTTGCTGATGCCAATGGAGCTCGCGCACGCCGCCCGGGGTCAAAGCCATATTCACGCCTGCGATCGTGGTCGCGATCGGCAGCTCCCGAACCGTTACTTCCCGCGACCATCCCCCGTGATTCAACTGCATATGAGCGTCGGAGAATGAGAACTTCATATTGGGCACCGACCCGGCATCGGTGACGGGAGGGACCAGCATGTCGGGGTTCTCGCGGTCTCTCATGACATCGCGCGGGCCCAAATCCAACCAACCGGCGCCGTCCTTCCTTATCGGCTGCGGTATATTTCCGTTCCGTGTTTCGATCTCCACGAATCACACCATCCCTTACCCCACGCACTTTGTGGTCGTTACTGGTTAAGTGCCTATTTTCAGGTTATGAGCGGAATCGGGAATTGGATACATCGTCATGGGATGTTTGCATTTCATCGCTTGCTCTGCTTCCCGGCGCCGGCCAGATAAGCGTCCGACTGCTTCTGGTATTCCGCGACGACTTTATCGGCGCACGCATAGATCGGAGCCACATCGGAGGTATTTGGCCGGAAGATATCGGCCGGCAGGTAAAAGAACAGTCGAAATATAGCGGCATTCAAAAACCGCGGGGATCCCCCGCGGTTTCCTAAAGCAGCTATCTCTGTGCAAGCGATTCGGCGACGGGCTTCCAGGCTATCGATTTAGATCCACGATCCGATTGATTTCCGTGCCCTCGCTTGCTCAAATGCATTCCATAGTTGAACTCCGCTTACAGGAGCGTCTCGGCCCCGTCGATGTAAATCTCCGTGCCGGTAATGTGGCTGGACCGGTCGGAAGCGAGAAACAGCACCAGATCGGCCACCTGCTCGGGCCGCCCCGGCCCGTGCTCGAGCGGATGGGCTCCTTCCGGATACTCGACCGGGATGCGAATTTTCTCCACCTGCTTCGTGCTGTCGGTATTTTCTCCGATATTCGTCCGAATCCCCCCGGGACAGATGGCGTTGACGCGGATCCGGTAACGGGCCAGCTCCAAGGCGGCCATCTTGGCGAAGGCGACCTGCCCGGCCTTGGACGCGCTGTAAGCGGACATCCCGAACCCGGAGAACTTCCGGTTGCCGTTGATCGAGCTCGTCACGACGATGCTGCCCCCCTTCTCTTTCATATGGGGCACGGCGTTCTTGACGGTCAGGAACGTCCCCCTCAGATTGATCCCCAACGTCTCGTCCCACGACTCCGGCGTCAAATCCTCGATCGGGGCGAGCGTACCGTTGATTCCGGCGTTGGCGAATACGACGTCCATGCTGCCGAAGCGCTCCGCAGCAGCGCGGACGGCGCGTTCCATTCTGACCGGATCGGATACGTCGACGTCGTAAAACTCGGCCTCCCGGCCCATGCCGCGAATCTCCTCCTCGACGTCCTCGGTCCGCTCGCCGATCAGATCGAGCAGGCAGACATTCGCTCCGGCGCGGGCAAGCTCCAACGCGGAAGCTCTGCCGATCCCCGAGCCGGCTCCCGTCACGAGCGCCGTCTTGCCTGCCAGCGGAAGCCCCACTGCCGGCATGTCCCTTTTTTCCTCATCCATCCGTCGGTTCATCGCGAATCTCTCCTTTCCAAAATGTCCTGCTGGAAATCATCCGAATATCTATCGTATACCCGTCTTTGAAAAGGAATACTCAGAGGACGATTATCGGGTACAAACGCGAGCCGGCTTCTCGAGGCTTGAAGTTGGACCGATCGCCTCCAGCCTTCCTTCCTCCGTCCATTCCGCGAAAGCAACCGAACCGACTTCCGTGAATCCGAGCGCCCGCAGCTCCCGCCGAAGCCAATCTTCGTCCCGGCCGATCGCGGCGAGCCCATGGGGCTGGATCACTCCCTTTTCGACCAGGCTTCTGGGCAAGACGGTCCCGGAGGGTTCGAGCTCGAGGTCTCTTCGTCGAACCTCTTCATAAGCGGACTTCCTTAAGACGCTGAGAGAACCGTTCGTCTCGTAGATGGCGTAAGCCACCTCGCTTACCGTGAAGATGCCCTGCTGGCGCAGCATCATGCGCAGCTCCTCGATCTCCATGCTGTTGCGCCTCATCGCGGCCAGGTCGATCCTTCCGTCCGCGATCAGCATCTCGGGCCTGCCCTCCAGCCGTCTGCGGAACGGCTTGCCGAATGCCATGATCTTCTCGAACGCGTAAGACAGAAAGGCCCAGAAGGCTAATGCGAAGAGAAGCATCCCGTAGCTCGCCTGCTTGTCGTAGATCGTATTGCCGACCAGATCTCCGAGCACCAAGGAGGAGACAAAATCGAAGGGCGTCAGCTGAGCGATCTCCCTTTTGCCCAGCAGACGCGTCATGGTCCACAGCCCCGCGAACGCAATCGCGAGCTTGACCGCTATCTCCGCATAATCCTGCATCGGAACGCCTCCCTTCACCGTCCTTTCCGATATTTACCCGCCTGATCGCGCTCTTCAATCGGAAGCCTTCACCGGGTAACGAGGTGCCGTGCCGAATAAAAAAAGCCGCGTTCGTCGCGGCTTTCAGGCTTCCTATTATTCATTTAACATAAGGTCGATTTTGTTCGCGATGAGCTTCGCCGCGGCGTCCGCAGACTTCTGGCCGGAGAAGAAAGCCTCCGATCCGTCGCCGACGATCTCTTCGAGCTTGGACGGTTCGCCCACGGCATGAACGGCCCCGGTCAGGTAAGCCTCTATTTGGTTCAGCAGGGCCGGATCGGCCTGAACCGTGGAGCCATCCTCCTGCTTTACCATCCCGTCTTTCTTCATCTTGTTCTTCTGCTGCTCGTAAACGCTTTTGTTCATCGGAAATCCCGGATTGTCGCCGAGCACGCCGACATAGGACTGCACGCTGTCGTCGTTCAGCAAAAACTTGATAAAGTCCCAGGCTTGCTGAGGGTGGGCGGAGTTGGCGTTGATGCCGAGCGTCCCGAACGGCTTGAAGAAGCCTCCGTCGCCCGTGTTTGCCGGATGCGGCTTGGCGTACAGCTTCGTATTCGGAAAAGGGGCGTTTGTCACGGCGTCGCGCAGCGAAAAAAGCTCCGTCTCGATAAAATAAGCATTTTCGTAAGGGCTTCCTCCTCCGGATTGGGGAACCGCCATTGCCGGTCCCCGCCCTCCCGTTTGGAAGTTGTAAAGAAGATGTTCGTCGAACAGCGTCTTGACTTGCTGCATCAGATCGGCCAAGGTGTCGGCGTCGAATTTCGCGTTCCCGTCCGTTCCGGTCGCAAGCTTCGAGTAATTTTCCGAGACCAGTTCGTTCAGCAGAGCGGACGGCTCGTTCGCAAAGGCGTATTCATATTCGCCCTTCTGCTTCCATTGCCTGGCGGCGCCGATAAAGTCGTTTAACGTCCAGCTGCCGTCATCGAAGGCAACGCCCGCTTTCCCGATGGCGTCCGCATCTCCGAACAGGCCGATCAGCGAGAAGTACAGCGGTATGCCGTACAATCCCCCGCCGGTCTGCAGATGGTCGATAACATTGGTAAAATACTGTTCCCGGTGAAAATCGGCGTCTTGCTTCATCAGCGGATCCAAATCGACCAACAGGCGGCGCTTGACATACTGCTCGGAAGGAAGCTCGTCGAGCTCGATCAGGTCGGGACCGCCGCCCGCCAGCATCGCCGTGTTGTTCGTCTCGATGAATTGGTCCCGCTTGTTCAGCACGTCGTTCAAATCTTTGCCCGAAGTCGAAGCGGCGTGAAGCTCGATATCGATATTCGGATGCAGCGTCTCGTATTTCTTCACGGCGGCCTCCAGCTGCCCGCTCAGGTAATAAGTGGCGACGACCAGCTTCACATGCTCGTTAGGATCACCGCTCTTCGCCGGTATACCGTTCTTGGAGTCCGCCGGCGCCGAAGCTTGTCCGTTCGACTGCGCCCCCTGTGCCGGCGAGTCCGATGCCGTTCCCTTCCCGTCCTCGTTCTCCGGGCCTCCGGAGCAAGCGGAGAGAAGCAATAACAGGGCGAGCCCCGTCCAAGCTGTTTTTTTCATCCCAAATTCACCTTCTGTCTCCAGTCTGCCTGCCGGCGCATCTACAAGCTTACAGAGGACATGTGGCCGAATCGTCGCCTACTTGTGAACAAATTGTCTCCGCGCGCAAAAAAACAGGCCGTACGCTATGCCACGGCCTGCGGTCTCGCGACTCGTAATCAGATCGTCCTGAAGCCGCCGGCATACGGCCGCCGGGTTGAAGCGGTGTCGGTTCTGACATGATACGGTCGCCGACAATCTGCCGAGCACCGTCAGTACCCGCCATGTTCGCGTGAACGTGGCGCCGGCAAGCGGCGGAGGAACCGCCACGACGATCGGCGAGCTTGATGTGTACGGACCGTGAGCGGCGATCGACGGCAGGAAAAAGCCGGGCAAATGATGAATTCGCCCGGCTTTTGCGTCAATATTGGAATAGCAGCGATACGTTCTGCCAACCGGCGCCGACCGTCCAGAAGACCAGGTAGTCTCCCCGTTTGATCTTGCCGTCCTGCAAGGCGTCGTGCAGCGCTAGGAACGGGCTGTTGGTCGCCGTATAGCCGTACTTGTCGCCGACGTAGAATACCTTGTCGGAGTCGAGCCCGAGCCGCTCGGACACCAGCTTCAGGTTGCCGACCGAGAACTGCGAGAACAGGAAGCCGCCGACGGCGTCTTTGGCGATCCCGTTCCGTTCCAGCAGAATCTTCAGCGAATCGACCGCGGAATCGACGCAGACGGAATCGTCGAACGGCGTGAACTGAACCTGCGCGTCCTTCGCCGTATACTCTTCGCGATACAGGTTGGAGAGCCCGTGCGCGGGGAAGAGAGAGTTGTCGATGACCGCCGTGTCGGTCTGATACACCGAGTCGATGAACCCCCTGCCTTCCGTGCCGCTCTCCAGGATGACCGCTGCGGCCGAATCCGCGAAGTTGGAATGGTAGACAGGCTGATCCGGGCTGTGCACCGACAAATAATCGGCACCGACCACCAGCGCCCGTTCGATGCGGGGGTTGCCCATCATGGTGCGGCACGCCTGCTCCACGGCGACCAGCATGCCGGCGCAGTTGGCGTTGATGTCGTAGCACATCGTGTTCAGATCGCCCTTAAGCGCGCTGTGAATCTTCAAGGCGTTGCTCGGGAGCAGGTACTCGGGCGTTTGCGAGGTGAAGAGGATCAGGTCCACGTCGCTTGCCGTCAGGCCCGCCTTCTGCAGCGCCTTTTTCGAAGCTTCGACGGCCATCGTCAGCGTGTTCTCGGCCGGATCGTCGACGATGAAGCGCTTGTCCCTGCCCAGCGCCTTGAGCAGGCCGCTCACTTCGACGCCGCGTTCCTTGTAACGCTTGATGTAGTAGTCATTGTCGACTTCGTTGGACGGATGATAGATTTGAAGCTCGCGAATTCGAACGGCCCCCATGTTCTCCACTCCCTTATCGTTTCTCGATCAAACTTCGATAATCTCGTAACTGTTCAATTGAACCGTTCGCGCCACCCGGGCCAGCTGCATCTTCAGGATCGGATTCTTGATCAGGCGCAGCGTCACCTTCTTGAAGCCGTCGTTCTTGTACATGTTGAAGCAGGCTTCCAGAATCGGAATCGTCTCCGGAGCGGAGACGTTCAGCTGCGTGCAGTCGATGTCGATCTCGTAATCGGGCACGTTCAGTCCCGCGATGCTCTTCTGGTAAGCCTCGACCGATTTCATGCCGTCTTCGGTGGAGAAGGTGCCTTCCACCTTCGCCTTTAAAATCTTGCTCCCGTGATCCAGTTCAATGTTGAAGCTTCCCATGACGATCGTGCCTCCGATATATGAAAAAATGAGTGAACCCTCTTATTTGACAAGCGCCTTCAGCCGGTCCAGAATCGGCGCGGGCTCGCTGCCGTCGGTCACAACCTCGATCAGGACCGGGCCGTCCAATTCCCGCGTGAACGCCGGAATGTCCGAAAGGTCCTCCAGACGTTCGACGGTCATCGTGCGGATGCCCGCGACGCTCATCATGTCGGCGATCGAGATGCGCTCCTGCTTGTAGTCGGGAATGGATCGCTTGTAAAGGAACTTCTGGCCCCTCTCGACATAGGACAGCATGGCGTTGTTGACGATGATATAGATCACCGGCATCTTGTATTCCTTGGCCGTCAGAATATCCATGCCGTTCATGAAGAAGCAGCCGTCGCCGGCGATAACGGCAACCGGGCGCGTCGGATCGGCGGCATGCAGGCCCGCGCCTCCGGCGATTGCCGATCCCATGGCGCCGTAGTCGAGATTGATCTCGAAGTCTCCCCCTTCGGCGATGTCGAGATATTTCAGGACGAAGTTCGTAAACTCCCCGATATCGCAGACGTACCGGGTGTTCGCCGGCATGACCGAACGAAGGCCTTCGAGGAACAGGCGCAGCGACAGGCCGGCATGGTTGCGCTCGTAGGGGTCGTTGACCGGCACCGGCTTGCGGAACGAGGCGGCGGACTTGCGCGTATTGGCCGCAAGGTACGGCACCGCTTCCCGCAAGTCGCCAACAATCGCGACGTCGGGTTTGAACACCCTCCCCAGCACGCTCGGGTCGCGGTCGATGTGAATGACCTTCCTTCCCGCGACAAGCACATCGTTGAAGTTGCAGGTGGACGCTTCGCCCAGGCTCGTACCCAGAATCAGCACGCAATCCGGTTCTTCCGAGTTGACGTAGTCGCTTGCCGCATTCGTGCTGGAGAAGCCGTAGTTGCCCAGATTCAGGGCGAAGTCGGTGGGCACGACGCCTTTGCCCGCCGGCGTCGTAACGATCGGCCACTTCAGATGCTCGCTCAGCCGCTTGATCTCCTCGGTCAAGCCGCGGCCGCCCCGGCCAACCATGATCAGGCCTCGGGAAGAACGGTCGATGAGCTCCGCCGCTTGCGCGAGAGCAGCCGGCTCCGGCCTGACCGCTTGCAGGTCGGCCAACGACGCGGGCTCGGGCAGCGGCTCCGGCGCCTCTGCGCGCTGCACGTCGATCGGGATGGAAAGGAAGACCGGTCCGCACGGAGGCGTCAGCGCGATTCGAACCGCCCGGTCGAGTTCGGCCAGAACGTCCTGTTCGTCGAGAATCGTCGCGGTGTACTTGGTGACGCCCTTCACCATCTGCTCGCCGTCCAGCTCCTGAATGGCCCCTTTGCCCATCTGCCAGCGGTTGATGTACCCCGCGAGGATCAGCATCGGCGCTTTGGCCCGCATCGCGTCCGCGATTCCGTTCATCATGTTGCTGACGCCGACGGCTCCCGCCCCGGCGCAGACGGCCAGCTTTCCGGAGGTGCTGGCGTAACGCGCGGCCATATACGCCGCTCCGGCTTCGTTCTTGGTGATGATGGGCTTTATGTCGACGTCAATCAAGGAATCGTACAGCGGACCGACGATGCCGGCCGGAATTCCGAACACGTACTCGACGTTGCTGGCTTTCAAATAGTGAAGTATGGCTTCCGCTATTTTCATAAAGCCCATCTCCTCCGTTATCCAAGTAATATCTCTCTATATTGTTCCACGAGCTCTTCCGCCTGACGAACTTCCTGTTCCGTGAACGAGTGCAGACGGCCGATAGAAGCCACGACCACGATCCCGCGAACGGCCGAGCCGTCCGTAACGGGAAGAATCAGAATGCTGTCGATGCCGAACAGGAAGAACTCCTCGGCCGACCGGGGGTCGTTCTTGACGTCCTGCACAAAGACCGGCTTGGGATTCCGGACCATCTCGCGGAGCAGCTGATCGTTCTCGACGAGAACCGGGCTTGCCGCGTGCACGCTCTTCCATTTCTCGTTGCCTAGGTGATCCGTCCTGGTCTTGAGAACGGGACTTAATTTCCCCTCCTTGATACGGTGGTAGGCGATGTCCTGCACGTTCGTAATCTGTTCCAGCCGGCCGAACAGTTCCTGAAGCCGTTCCGTTACGATCATTCAACCAACCTCCTCATCGCCGGCGTACGACCGGATCTTGCCGTTCAGCTGCGTCGCCTGCTCCCGCAATTGGCGGGCGGACGCCAGCGATTCCTCCATCATCGTCATCTGCTCATCCGTACAGACCGCGATCTCCCGCGTGCCGGCTTGCGAGACCTCGGTAATCGAGACGGTCTCCTGCACGGATACGAGTATCTGCTCCGCGCTGGCGCTTACTTCCTCCGTGACGCTCGATACCTCCTGGACCTTGAAGGATACCTGCTCCGTCAACGTCACGATCTCCTGGAACGACCTGCCTGCCTCATCCACGCATTCGTAGCCCGCTTGAATCTCGGCGGAGACCCGGTTCATCGCTTCCTTAGACTCCCGGGAGCTTTGGCGGATATGGGCGACGGTATTGGCGATGTCCTTGGCGGAGGTCGTGGATTGATCCGCCAGCTTGCGAATCTCGTCGGCCACGACGGCGAAGCCACGGCCGTATTCGCCCGCCCGCGCGGCCTCGATCGCCGCGTTCAGCGAGAGCAGTTGAATCTGGCTGGCGATCTCCGCCATGATGAGAGTGACGCGGTCGATCTCTTCGGTGCGGAGATCCATCTGCGCGACGGCGGTCGAGGAATCCGACGCCGCTTCCGAGATGATCTGCATCTGCGCGACGGCCCGTTCGATCGATTGCAAACCCTCGCCCGCCTTCTGCGCGACTTCGGCCGTCTCGTTCGCCAGCGCCAGGGAAGACTCCGCGATCTGCTCCATTCCCTTGCTCACTTCCGCAAGCATGAGCTGGTTCCCGCGCGCGCTCTCGGCAATCGACTCGCTGCCCGAGGCGATCTGCCGGATCGATTCTGAGATTCCCGCGACCAGGTCCGTGCAGAACTCGATGTTGCCGGCTAAAGACACGGACGTGTTCGCCAGGGCTCCGGACATCTCCGAGATGCTGCCGATGAATTCATCGTCCGGCCGCCCGTTCGGGGCGGAGCTCTCGGGAGATGGCGGCGGGGCGCCGTTGCCTTGATCGACCGAGCCGGCGCCGCGGGACGATTGGCCGTTTCGCCGGATCCATTTTTCCAAGAAGCTGATTTTGCTACGCCTTTCCTTCAACGTCCTTCTCCTCCAGCATCTCGCTTATTCGAACGCAACCCAGTTTGCAGGCCGAACCGCGCACGGTCATTCGCCGGACCAGGGCGCGTCTCGATCGGCATCGCTCACCCTCTTTCGCGGCTCTGGCGCCTTTCGCAGGAGGCGGCATCTCCGCGGGCAACAAAAAAAGGGCTTTCGACAAACGAAGCCCTTGCTGCCCATGAGGAAACAGAAGTTGGCAGCCCGGCGATCATAGTTGGTACCGTAGACCCGTGGCTTTGCGTCGCTGTCTTTCGACAGGTTTGCCGTTGCAACTTATTTAATTATGACGATAGACACTCCATCGCTCCTGCGTATCCCATTTATCGGTATCTTAGTCCTAGGTTTTGATAGGTAAATGGATATTTTCTCGAAAAATAACAAGGAAATTAGTGAAAGCGTTATCAAATGTTGGTATAATGTAGTTTTATGAACCGATTAAATCCGCGGCTTGCTTCATGATTCGGTCTATGATTTGTTGGGCCGTATCCTCCGGCGTCAGCATTCGGGTCCCCTGGCCCGCCCACAAGGACAAATACTCCGCCTGCTGCTGCATGCTTGCCGCATTGCGGATATCGCGGGTCACGGTATTTTGCGCGGGAAAAGCGAGAGGCGATATTCCGCTTGCCTCCCATTGCCGAATAAACGCGTTGGCGATGCCGCGGGCCGGCCTTCCCGAGAATGCCTTGGTCAGCACCGTGCTTTCTTCGTCGCTTGCAAGCAGCGCTTTTCGATAGGCTGCGTTGGTTCCGGCTTCGATGGCGGTCAAGAAGCGCGTCCCCATCTGCACCCCTTGCGCGCCAAGCGCCAAAGCCGCCGCCAGGCCTCTGCCGTCCATAATCCCGCCCGCCGCGATAACGGGAATCGTTACTTGATCCGCAATCTGCGGGACGAGCGCCATCGTTCCGATATTCGCTCCCATCGGATGAGCATCAAGGGCGAAGGTACCGCGATGGCCCCCCGCTTCGCTGCCTTGGGCGACGATCGCGTCGCAGCCCGACTCCTGCGCAAGCTTCGCTTCCCGTACGGTCGTCGCCATGGCGACGACCCGATGCCCGGCCGATTTTGCCGCGAGCATACAGGAAGCCGGCAATACGCCGAAAGCCGTGCCGATGACAGGCACCTTCTCCTCCAGCAGCACTTCAAACTGCTGTTCGAACCGATACGGCGTATGCACTTCGTTATCCGTTGCGCCGGGAATCCCAAGATGACGGCGCATCTTGTTCAGCTCGCTCTGAACTTCACGAATTCGCGCGTTATCGTCGCCAGGTTGATAGACGAACAAATTCACGCCGAAGGGAGCCGCGGTCCGTTCCCTAATTCGGCGAATGGCCTCCCGGATGTCTTCCGGCTCCATATAGGCCGCCCCGAGCGTGCCGAGTCCGCCCGCCTCGGAGACGGCCGCCGTCAGTTCGGGCGTCGACGGCCCGCCTGCCATTCCGGCGAGAAAGAGCGGATAGCGGATCGCAAATTGCTCGCACAACGCGGTTTGCAATGTGATTTTCATAGAATATCATCCTATCTTGTTTGATCGTATCTTCGCATTCTTCCGTCTAATGTTTCCCGGGACGAGGCTGCGGATTCATCATACAATGAGGCGGATATTCTGTAAAATGCATATCCAAGATGACGTCCATCCGGTTATGTGATGGCGAATCCGAAAAAGAAGCACTCCAACGACGCCCTGACAGGCGATCCTTGGAGCGCTTCTTCTGCCCGCGAAGTTTTTCGTCTCTTGGCTCAGAGCTTTATAGCGCTTTCCGGCTACCTTCAAAATGAACGTGCAAAACCTCCATCCCCCTCTTGATTCATGAGGATGAAAGTTTACATTCTCTTCCGGAAGTCGGCACTCTCCGAATGGGCCGATGAAGTGTTATTGATTTAATATTCTCCTTTGATGACAAAAAACGAGCCGCGAATCGTTCCGGCCAGTTTGGACTTCTGGGTGGCAAACTTAAACTTCGCTTCTGCCAGCTCCTTCGGTACTTCCATCCCCTCGGAAAGCTTGAAGCCGACCGCGCGCTTCTTCGGATCGTCAATCGTATACAACACGTTGACCTCAAGTCCGTCCTCATAAAAGACGAAGGTCCAATCGATATTTTCCACTTGAAGGCGCGACGTCTCCAAGGGCTTGGCCGCAAATTCAAGACCTCGTTCTTCTTTCAAAATGCGGTTTACATAGATCAGGGTATCCTGGCTTTCGCCAGCGGGTACAACCGTAAATTCGCGCTTGTATTTGTTCATGAAATAACGGGCTTCATTCGCGCGCAATCCGGCAAGCGCTTCCGCCACGGGCGAAGACTCCAAACCAATCGTAGACACATTTTTGAAATCAACGGCATAGGACATGTGCATCGCTCCTTTCCTGACACCAAATGGTGTCTTGATTATAGGACACTATATGGAGTCATGTCAACAGGAACGATAGTTCCAATCCGTATTCCGCCGGATTCAGTTCGAAGGCGAGCCCCTGCCATGCGAAGTCTCCGCTCTCTCCCCTCCGCCGGTTCTCTCCGGCGATGGTTCGGTAAAGCCGCAGCGCCTCGCGATCGTCCATCCCGGACGTATCCCGGTCCAAATGCTCGGAGAGCAGTTGGCCGCGCAGCGCGCGAACGGCCTCCGGGTTCCAGAACGTCGCATTCAGCTCCGTATGGCCGTAAAGCGAATTCGAATGAAGATTGCAGGAGCCGATCGTCGCCCAAGCGTCGTCGATCAGCATGATTTTGGCATGCACATAGATGCTGCCGCGTCCCCCGTCTCCGTTCGGCCCGGCTATGCCGGCTAGCGTAAAGCGCTCGTATCGTCCGAGCGCTTCCATGTGTTCGAAGAAGCTTCGCTTGTCCGGATTTTTCCGGTATTCCCGCACATGCCCTTCCGGCTCGGCCGGCACAAGCAGCACCACCTCCACTCCGCGCCGCAGAGCCTCCTCCAGATGTGCCGCTATTTCCGGAACCGGAATGGCCTGATTCTCGATGTAGACGGAGCGGCGGGCGGCGTCGATCGCCTGCTTGTACTGTTCCAGAAGAGTCCGCTCACCTTCCGCTAAGCCGAAGGGTTTGCCTCCTGGAGTCGGCTGACTGCCGTAATAGCGTTCTTTGTATACGTTCCGCTGCATTTGCAGCAAAATGTCGCCTCGCGCGGCGGATATACGATCGGGGAAAGCCATGACCTCGTCTGCTCCGCCGCCCCACGTCCCGTCCCGCTCCCTTCTCTCGCTGGCCTCGTTCCACCGCTGGACGAAGTTGTGATGAACGTCGGTTGCGGAAGGGCCGCTCACTTCGACGTAGATATCGTGGCGATGCCCTATGCCCGCATGGCCGGGTTCAAAGGTTCCGTAGGTCGGATTGATTCCGCCGACGAAGGCGGTCTCGGACGGATGGCCCGCATCGATCAGCCAAAATTTTTGGTGTTGGCAGTAGTAGCCGTAGGCGCGGTCCCAGCGGGCCTTCAGCCGCGGTCCGCGCGTTGCGAGCCATTCGCGGTCGGCCGGGGTTCCCGCGAAGGCTTGGCCGTAGCCGCTGCTCTCCGGATTCGGACGCCAGAAGACGATGCGGACGTCGACACCCCGCGCGGCCGCGCGGTCCAGCACGTCAAGCAGCGTCCCGCGGCCGTCCGGCATTTGATAATCCGGCGCCCAGAACGTAACGGACAGCCAGACACTGACCTGCGCCGCTTCGACGGCCTCGCAGATGCGCCGGAAAGCGGGAGCGGAGTCCACGAGCGGACGAACCGCATTTCCGCTCCGGACGGGGTACGAAGCATTCTCGACGAACGGGATATACGGCTCTTGCACGACGTTCGGCTTTTCCTCGCTATGTGCCTGTTTCATCAACGATCGCTCCTTTTGAAAGCTAATCTTCCAGGTTCAAAAGAAATCGGCGCGTGCTTTGATAGGCCTCCTGCCATCCCATCTTCGCGTAGAAGCGAAGCCCGTCGAGCCCCTTGAAATAATAGGCGCCGTACAGCCGCTCTTTGAAATCCGGAATCGCAACGCCGGCTTTCTCTTGACGGTCTCGGTATGCCTGAACGACGCCGCCCCACGGCATATGCCGGTCGAGAATCGCAAGGTCCACGAGAAAATCGCCGTACAGGCAGTTGCCGTCGATAATGCCGGTAATCCGCTCGCCGTCCGTCAACATATTCCATTGGTGAAAATCTCCGTGGATAAAGCTTCTATACGGCTCATTATACGGGACGTAGGCCAGCATGCGGGTATAGATTTCTTCGAAAACGTCTCTCTCCAAGCAAGACGTCCGATAGAGTTCATGCCAATTGTCCCAGAACGTCCCCGTTTGATCTTCCGCATAGACGGCAACGGCAAAGTCTTTCCAGGACGCGTAGGCTCCGTTGCCGTCAGGCCGGATCCACCCATACCCGTTCGTTGCCCCGACATCCGCATCGGCCAGGCTCGTCAAGATGCCGATCAGTTCCGGCAATAGACGGGCTTGCTCCTCTGCCGTGTATTCGGCGAGATTGCGCCCTTCGATTCGCTCCATGATCACGTAGGCCAACCGGCCGGTTTTCCCGAGCGCCATACATTTCGGAACAGGAATGCCCCGGCCCGACAGCAAGCCGGAGACAAAACGTTCCGTCTCGTACGCGCCGGCCAGATCGCTGAATTTCAAGACATAGCCTCTGCCATCGTGGACGAACGAAAACGCGCTGCTCAGGTTGCCGCCGGCGAGCGGCGCAATCTCGGCCGCGCCCGGTCCGAGGTGATTTCGCAGCACTTCCTCGATCTCGCTCCTCGTCACGTTCGGCTTCTCGTAAGCCGTCATGGTTTCATCTCCTCTTCATCGGAATGGTTGCCGAGAACCTCCCTTGCCGCTTCTATGAAAGCCGACACGATTGGCGAAAGCCACTTGTCCTTATGCCATAGCATCTGGGTATGCACGTGCAGGTCCGGAATTTGCCAGGGAAGAGCAACAAGCTCGCCCCGCCCGACTTCGGCTTTCGCCGTTATTTCAGGCAGAAAGGCAATTCCGATTCCCGTAATGGCGCATTGTTTAATGGCTTCGGCATTTTGAAACTCCAAATACGTAATGCTGTCGACACCCTCTTTCTCAAAAGACCGATCAAACAGGGTTCGGTACGTACAACCCTTTTCGTTCGTCAGGAACACTTCTCCGTGAAAATCCTCGAGCTGCAGTACCGTTCGTTTCGCAAGCGGATGGTCCGGAGCGGCGAAAAAGCGGAACGTTTCTTCCAGCAACGGTTCGACTGCAAGACCCGTTGAGCGAATAGGCTCGTCCAGCATAAAGACGACATCCGCGGTTCCCTCAAAGAGCGTTTGCTTGAGCTGCTGATTGGATACGGAGCGGAAGATGAGACGCGCTCCCGGATAGCGCGAACGAAACCGATGAAAGACGCCTGGAAGCCGATAGGCGCAAAGAACCTCGTTGGCGCTTATCGTTAGGGTGCCGCTTAGATTTTCATTGTCATGAACGACGCTGCGAGCTTCGTCCAATTTGTTTAGTACGTCTTGGATATGAGTTAAGAAGCGGTTGCCCGCAGTTGTGAGAACGAGCTGCTTGCCCAAGCGATCAAAGAGACGAACGCCAAGCTCATCCTCCAATGCTTTCATTTGCATCGTGACGTTGGAGGGGACGTAGCTCAGCGCTTCCGCAGCCCGACTGAAATTTAAAGTGGATGCGACCGTGCGGAACGTATTCAGTTGGCGCAACTCCATCGTCAGCTCCCCCTTTTGCTGTCAATGATATTGAATGTTGCTTTGAATTTCATTCACTTTTATTGAGGGTATCACAGATCTATACTACTAACAAGAAGGGAGAGATCATGCGATGGATTATGAGATTTTTGATTTGGGCGACGTAACCTTGCAATCGGGAGCGACGTTACCGGACGCTTTTCTTGCTTATAAGACTTATGGAACATTAAATGAAAAGAAAGATAATGTCATCGTCTATCCGACTGCTTTCGGCGACCGGCATGTTCAGAATGAATGGCTGATTGGAAACGGCATGGCGCTGGATCCTCGGAAATACTTCATTATCGTTCCCAATCTGTTGGGCAACGGTTTATCTTCGTCTCCGAGCAATACGCCTCCCCCTTTCGATCGGGCACATTTTCCGCAGGTAACCATTTATGACAACGTTCAATTCCAGCATCGGCTGGTGACCGAAAAATTCGGCATTCGAAAAATCGCTCTCGTAGTCGGATGGTCGATGGGTGGCATTCAAGCGTTCCAATGGGGGGCAAGTTACCCGGACATGGTGGAACGAATTGCGCCCTTCGCCGGAGTTGCCAAGACATGGCCCCATACGTTTATGGTCTTGGACGGAATGAAAGCTTCGCTCATGGCTGCAGTCGGCTTCGATTCAAGTAAACTTAACCGATTGACTTCGGAAGACATGCGTGCCGTCGGCCGTGTCTATGCGGGATGGGGAGTCTCGCAGGCGTTTTATCGAGAGGAACTTTATCGTGAGCTGGGATTTGACACATTGGCGGATTTTGTAGCCGGCGTCTGGGAAGGCAGCTTTATGAAGATGGATCCGCACAATGTCCTGGCCATGTTATGGACAGGCCAAAATGCGGATATTAGCGCAAACCCCTCCTATAACGGAGATTTCGATAAGGCGCTCAAAAGCATCCAAGCGCTCGCCTGCGTCATGCCGGGGAGTACGGATCTCTTTTGCACGGCGGACGATAACGAATACGAGGCCAAGCTTATCCCTCACGCTGTTTTGAATCCGATCCCGTCGATCTGGGGACATTTTGCCGGCCGCGGAATCAACAGGGACGATAATCAATTTATTGACGACAACCTTAAGCGTTTGTTAGCCTTGCCCAGATCCGTTTGAGCAAGACAAATTCAAGGATGGACGCTAGAAAATTAATGCGGAATGACGATCTTCGCCGTCGTCCCTTCCCCGGGACGGGAGTCGATCCGGACGCCGTACTCGGGCCCGTAATACAACTTGAGCCGATCGTCGACGTTGCGGATGCCCACGCCGCCCAGCTTGGGCGGCGCGAGAGAGCCTGCGCTATCGGGAAGCTCGTCGGCTTCGGCTCCCTTTCGCTTAAGGCGCAACGAGGGATCGAAGCCGACGCCGTCGTCCCGCACGATGAACATCACATTGCCGTCGCCGTCGCGGCCGCAGCGGATCTCCACCAGCCCGGGCCCGTCCTTCTCGCGGATGCCGTGATAAATCGCGTTTTCGATGAGCGGCTGCAGGATGATCTTGGGAATGACGCGCTCCGACAGTTCGCGGTCCCAGTCGATCCGATACTGCAGCTTCTCGCCGTACCGTTCCTTCTGGATAAACAAATATTGGGCCGCATGGTTCATCTCGCTCTCGATCGTCGTCGTCTCGCTGCCGCCGCTGAGCGACAGTTGAAAAAACTTGGCCAGCGCCTTCGTCGTCGAGATGACGCGATCGCTCTCGTTGAATTCCGCCATCCAGACTATCGTGTCCAGCGTATTGTAGAGAAAATGAGGATTGATCTGGCTGTGCAGGACGCTCAGCTCGTAGCCGCGCAGCGCCTTCTCCTTCGCCTCCACTTCCCGCATCAGCCGCCGAACTTCGAGCACCGTCGCGTTGAATTGCTGGGCGAGTCCCTGCACCTCCGTCAAGCCCGTCTCCGCGACGCTGACCTCCAGCGAGCCGCTCTTCATCTTCGCCATCGCCTGCTGCAGCCGATGGATCGGCCGGGTAATGCCCTTGGCCAGGAACGGAGCCGCCGCCAGGATAAGCAGCAGCAGGCCGATGCCGACGATGGCGATGGAGCGCATCAACTGGTCGCGGATCTGCCGCAATCCGTCCAGCGAGTTGACGCCGACCAGCGTCCAGTCGGTACCCGGCAGCTTCGTTTGGTACACCAGCCTGTTCTGCGAAGGAATGTAGCCTTTCTCCGTCTTGACGATGTCTCTCAGCCGGGCCTGCTTATCCGCGTCGGTGAAGTACGCGGGATCCTTATGGTAGACGATGCCGCCCTTGCTGTTGATAATGAACGCGAACCCTTGCTTGCCGAGGTCCAGGTCGTTCAGGAAGCTCTCGATTCCCCTGTACTCGATGTCCAGAAGCACGACGCCGAGATTGCCGCCGTCGGCATCTTTGATCTCCTGACTCATGGAGATGACCCAATTGTTCTTGTCCATCGAAAAATTTTGCATCCGCGCCGAGGTCAGTGCCGGCATGCTGCTGTTGATCGCGGCGACATACCATGGCTCGTTCATCATGTCGGAGGAACGCGTCATGTTCAGCTTTTTCTCGTTGGAGAGCACGTAGCCTTCCTTGCCGACGACGATGACCGACTTGATGTTGGGGTCGGAGGTCAGCACGGTGTCGATAAACTGCAATACGCCCTGCTCCCCGTTTTGCGTCGGGGAAGAGAGCGCCTGAATCGTCTGGGGATTATGGGCAAGCAGGGTGGACAGCACCTTGAGCCGTTCCACGTACATTTCCACGAGCGTCCCGCTCTTGGAGATCGCCATCTGCGACGAGCGGATCGAATCGTTCAGCACCACTCTGGAGATGCCGACGTACAGAACGGCTCCCATGATAACGATCGTCACGAAGCTGATCAGCGCATACACCCATGAGATACGGAACTGGAGGGAACGTGGAAATCGGCTCACGGATGCTTCGTCCTTTCCCGGTATTGAAGGGGCGACAGCCCGAATTTTCTTTTGAAGGCGGCGCTGAAATAGTTCGGATTGTCGAAGCCGAGCGCCGCCGAGATCTCGTACATCTTCATGTCGGTCATGAGCAGCTGGAGCTTGGCGCGCTCCAGTCGTACGGACAGCACATAATCCTGAAAAGCGACATTGAACAGCCGCTTGAACAGCACGCTCATATAGCCGGGACTGAAGCCCTGCCGTTCGGCAAGCGCGGTCAAGTTGAACTCCGGATTGCCGATGTTGTCCTCGATCGACTGGGCGATCGCGGTTTTGGCGTCGGATTCGTCGGGATTCCCGCGGGCCGACATCATCTCGCCGACCAGAAGCCGCAATTCCGACTGCTGCCGTTCGGCGCGCAGTTTGTCGACCAGCTTGCGGAGCACCTCGTACACGTCGCCCCTCGACACCGGCTTCAGCACGTAGTCGTCGATGCCGAGCTTCAGCGCGGTCACCGCGTAATCGTAATAGTCGTAGCCGGTAATGACGGCGATCTTGACGCCGGTCCGGCTCTCCTTGGCCTTGGCGGCCAATTCCAGTCCGCTGAGCTTCGGAATGTTGATGTCGAGCAGCACGAGATCGGGCTGGTGGGCGAGGAAGAGCCGAAGCCCTTCCTCCCCGTTGCCCGCTTCCAGGATGGTCGTGATGCCGAACTCCTCGAACGGAACGAGCCGCCGGATGCCGGTTCTGACCAGCTCTTCGTCCTCCACGATCAGCAGCGTGTACATCGGCAAATTCCCCTTAAGCTAACCTTATTTGACGGCCGCGGTCAAATAGCCGTAGCCGTCCTTCTCCATGTCCGCAAGCGGGACGAACCGGATCGAGGCGCTGTTAATGCAGTATCTTTTCCCGTCTTTATCCTCCGGGCCGTCGTCGAACACATGGCCCAGATGGATATCGCCGACCCGGCTGCGCACTTCGGTGCGCACCATATTGAAGCTTGTATCTTCATGGTAGGTTACGACGTCCGGATCGATCGGCTTCGTGAAGCTGGGCCAGCCGCAGCCGGCATCGTATTTGTCGCTGCTGGAGAACAGCGGTTCGCCTGTCGCCACGTCGACATAGATGCCGGGATCGAAGTTATCCCAATACTCGTTGGAGAACGCCGTTTCCGTGTCATTGAGCACGGCGACCGCATATTGGGCGTCCGTCAGCTTCGTCTTCAGCTCAGCGTCGCTCGGCCGCGAGTACAGTGAAGGATCGACCTTCACCGGCTTGTCGTTCACCTGGTCCAGCACGGACAAGTCGACGTGGCAGTAGCCGTCCGGGTTTTTGTCCAGATAGTTCTGGTGGTATTCCTCGGCGAGATAGTAGTTCTGCAGCGGAAGCACTTCCGTGACGATCTTCTTCGAATACTTCTTCTGCTCCTTGGCGACGACTTCGTTGATGACGGGCAGATCGGCTTTGTCGGTGTAATAGATGCCCGTCCGGTAATTGATGCCGACGTCGTTGCCCTGCTTGTTCACGCTCGTCGGATTGATGACCTTGAAGAAGTCGGTCAGCAGCTCGGGCAGCGGCAGCCTGGCCGGATCATACTTGACCTCGGCCGTCTCGGCAAAGCCTCGGTCGCCGCGCACGACGTCCTCGTAAGTCGGATTCTCGCCGGTTCCGTTGGCGTAACCGACGGTGACGTCCTGCACGCCGATAATGCGCTCCACGTAAGCCTCGATGCCCCAGAAGCAGCCTCCGGCCAAATAAATCGTCTTCAGGTTGCTGTGCGAATAATCGATGTTGTCGTTCGGATTCGGCGATCTCGTCGTTGTCGTCCCGCCGTCCGCCTCCGCGGCGGCCGTTACGACGGACGCGCCGGCCCCTTGCTCCGGCGCCGCCGCATTGGACGAATTGCCGGAGTCCGCCCGGCTGCCGCATGCGGACAGCAACAGGACGGAGATTAAAGCACATGCATAAGCGATTCGCTTCACAAGCTTCTCCTCCCCCTATTAAGCCATGTTTTCCCTGCTTGTTGCAACAGATTCGATCCCTGTGCGTCAGGAAATGTGCGTGAATTCCTCCGTAATGGCATCGTTCGTGTTGTGGCCGGGCGAGCTTTTGACGAGCACGCCGTCCGAGCCGATGTACAGAGACGTCGGATAGCCGCGAATGCCGAATTTCTGCGCCAGCTTGCCGTCGTCGTCGAGCAGGACGGTTACGTTGGTGGCCGTATTCTCCGCCTGCAGCCCTTTGAACCATTCCTTGAAATCCTCTTCCGATTGCTCTCCCTTGTAGTTCGGATTGACGATCGTGATGACCTTGAAGTCGTTGTCCTGACCGGCCAGCGTGTTCAATTCGTCCATGCCGGCGAGGCAGATCGGACACCAGGACGCCCAATATTTCACGTATACTTTCTGCCCGGCGAGACTGGCGAGGGACACCTCGTTGCCGTCCACGTCCTTCAGGTCGAACGACGGCGCCGCCGATCCTTTGTTCTTCACCGCCGCGGGACCGGCTGGCAGATCCGTCTCCGGACCTTGGCTCCCGCAGGCGGCAAGCCCGAACAGCATGGCGATCAAGGCGATGGCGGTCGCCGCCAGCTTCCATTTCCTGCTCATGGTAACTCCTCCTTGTCGATAAAGCGTCAGATCGCCGTGACGATGCGGTCCAGGTCGTTGGTCATCAAGAGCGCGCCCATGACGATGAGAAGAATGCCGGACACGATCTTCACGGCGGTCGTATAACGGTTCAGCCTCCTTAGCCGCCCAAGCAGCAAATCCGAGCACAGCGCCAGAATGAGGAACGGAATGGCGAGGCCGAGGGCGTATACGATCATATAGCCGCCGCCCTGCCAGGCCGAGCCTTCGCCCGCCGACAGGCTGAGCACCGCCGTCAGCACCGGCCCGATGCACGGCGTCCAGCCGAAGCTGAACGTAAAGCCCAGCAGCAAGGAAGCGGCGAAGCCTTTTTTGCCGCTCCAATCGACCGACCATCTGCGCTCCCGCTGCAGGAACGGCAGCCGGATCACGCCCGTCTGGAAAATCCCGAACGCGATGACGAGCAGACCGCACGCCCGCATGAACCAGGACGCGTTGATAACATTACCCAGCGCACCCGCACCGAAGCCGAGCAGGACGAACACGAACGAGACGCCGAGGACAAAAAACATCGTATTGCCGATCAGCGCCGGATGAAGCCGCAGCCGGCCGAACATGACCGCCTTGTTCCGATCCCCGGGCGCAGTGCCGCCTAGCTGTGCGATGTAGACGGGCAGCAGCGGCAGAATGCAGGGGGAGAAAAACGAGAAGATGCCGGCCAGAAATACGCTTCCAACAAAGACCTGCTCCGTCAACATGGCGTCTCCTCCTTCTTACAGCAAGTGTACGACTTGGCCGGCCGGAAGACGATGCATTCTCATGATCGGAATCTGTGATTTGATCATCTGCTTCGCACATCAAAAAGTCCCCGCTCTCCCCCGGGGACTTCTTTTTTTCGTGATCCTTACTATTTGGACATCCGTTATATGGGAGGCAATACGGGAGAAATAAGCCAAATGAAGCAAAGCAGGAAGGCACCCGGACGGATGCCCTTGCTCATTCCGTTTAAGATCCTTCAGCTTGCGATATTTCTGCTCCTCTGACGGCGTTCGTATTTTTGATCTTGCGGTTAACGCTCTCCGAACTCATCCACATGGCAAACAGGAATGCAACCAAAATAAACGGAAAGAAGGCGATGCTCGTATGGGTTGCGATGAAACCGAAGAGCGGCGGAAGAACGGTCGAGCCCGTGTAGGCGACAGCCATTTGATACCCCATGAGCTTTGCGGAATTTTCTTTCCCGAACCGGGCCGGAGTCTCATGCAGAAGTCCCCGTGCATCTCCTTCAGAGAGGCCGTCGATCACGCCTCATCCCTTCATCATTCCGCAACCATCTGCTCGAGCGCCAAATATTGCAAGCCGGCTAAATAATCCTGTCTCCAATTGCTCATGATGAGGGCCGGCAAATGCTCGCGCGGAATATACGCGGCGCTCCTGTCGGCGATCCGGGCCAAGAGAGATTCGTCCACCTCGTCGTCGCAGAACACGACCGCCTGAGGATTGGTAATGGCGGCGAACGTCGCGATTAAACGGGCGACGGCATCGATCTGATTCTCCTCGGTCAGAACGACCCGGCTATTGGGCTTCCCTTGCTGCAGAGCTTGCAGGAAGGAGCGGTTATCATACTGCGGAACGAAGGAAATCTCGCCCGAGAAAAACGTACTCCCCCGCACCACGTCTCCATTGATCATAATTCCGGAGCCGGGTCCGTTCTGCCCGAAATATAGATACACCAGCGATTCGTTCTCGATCTCCAGCTTCGTCGCGTAACCAAGCACAGAGGCGTTCATATCGTTCTCGACCACGACCGGGATTTGGAACTGGGACTCGAACATCTCTTTTAAATCGTAATCCGTGAACTGCGTGTAAGGGATAAAGATGATTTTCCCGTTGTTTACCGCGCCGGGCACTCCGATTGCAATGGAACGAAGCTTGGGATATTTCTCGATCAAGGACTCAATGACATCCGCCAGCTTTTGCGTATCTTGCTGCAGTATGCTTGGCAATGTGCCTTGTTCCTTGATCTCGCCGACGCAATTAAAGACCGAATAATTCGTCTCCGATTTCTCGATAAAGATCGCCAGGCCCAACATATATTCGGGATCGTAGGTGAACCGCTTGGCTCTCCTGCCTCCGCTGGAATCGTCATCGCCCGCGTACCGGATTTCTCCGTCCTCTTCCATCTGCGCCAGAAACTTGCTGATCGTCGGGAAGCTGATTCCCAGCCTCTGGCTGAGCTCGGCCTTTGTGGCGCTTCCCATCGTAATGAGTCCCGCGCGAATGCGATGAACAATCGCTTTCTTCATCTCTTTTGGCGTCATGTTCCGGATGCTCCTTCATTCGTTAATCGCGAGACTTATTAAATCATTTTAATAAGTTAGGATCATCTTAGCAGAAACAGCTGGAGCGAACAATAGCCTTTCGCAAAAAAAGAAAAAACCGCGCAGGAGCGCGGATGGATAGGAATATCGTTTTGTCCTTCGACAGATTAGCTCCTGTTATCGATGAGCCGAACGGGGCCGATCAAACCGCTGGGTTCCCACTGGGCAAAACGGGAAAACGGATCGGACACCTTCTTCGCAAGGGTGTTGGTGACTTCGATAACGATTGTATTTGAACCTTCACGCAGCCGGCTGCCGACTTCAAATCGGTAAGGCGGACAGATGGCAATGCCTGCCGCCCTATCATTGACCCAGACTTGCGCCGTCTCGCAGACTTCGCCCAGATCCAACCATACCGGTCCTTCTGCCGGGGTCCAGTCCAATTGCGACTCGTATCGGAAGGTGCCGGAAAAAGCGGGAAACCTGCCGGGAGCGCTCATATCCTGAAGCTCCGTGAGCTTGCCCGCGTGTTGGAACCTGGGATACTGTTCTGAAGAAGCCATGGAGAGCGTCCAGGGTCCTTCAAGGGTTGCGATACTTATGTTCGTTTCCGTATGGATGGCTTCCCTCTTGGCATTGCAGAGTTGCATGACTTCCTTCTCGCCGGCGATAAAGGTTGCCGATTCGTAGGGAGAAAGGTTCAGACTCATACCAAATCGGCCCTGCCGAAACTGCCCGTCGACGAAGAACAGCTCATTGCGAAACGCGTCATATTGGAGAACGTCTCCTGGAGCCGGCAATTCGACCGCCGTCTTTATCTCCTCGTAAGGATGCTCGTTGAAGAACATATGCACGTCGAGATCGGAATGGACGTAATGATAATGCCGCAAATAGGGATGAGCGCCGCTTATCTCGATCTTGCGTACCCCCTGCCCCTTCAATGACGTCGCCAATTCGTCCAACTTCACGCAGCGGACTTTGGATAATTCGGACAAGGTCTCGATGATCTCGGCCACCTCTTCGCCTTCGCTCGATCGAACGGGGTAGCCGTCCACGAATACGAGCGGCAATCCTTGCCTGGCATAGACGAATAAGCGAAGAAACAGATCGCGAGGCAGCGCTTCGCTGTAAGGGATCACCAAACAGTCGAAGGTTTCTTCATGGATGCGGAGCTTCGCCTCTTCCGGAACTGCCGATTCAAGCAGATAATCGATCGGAACGACATCGCAGTCGATCTGATTGCGCAGCAGCTCTTTGACCGGCTTATGAAAGGACATCGATTCCCCGGACCATTCCGCCTCCGCATGGTACAATACGGCGACCGACGCCACATGACGTCCCCCGCTGAGCAAGTGGGCCATCCGATTCGTGTATTCATTCAGGATGCGGTAATAGCGGAATTGCGGATTTTGCCCTCGGGCATACAGATGAGGAGGACAGTCCGGATCGGGAAACTCCTTCTGGGAGAACGCATGAGGGATGAAGTGATTGACGCCCCGCACCAGCATGTGATCGGTCATCCATTTCATCAGCTTCAACCCTTCGGCCCAGCCGTAAGCGCCGAACACCTCGGCGACGGTTCTTCCCTTTTTCTTCGGGTCAAGGTGTCCGAGCGAGGAAGCCAGCTTTGCCAAGCCGTAGTGGAAAAATTCGCTGTCCGTCTCCCCCGCGCACCAGGTGAACGGCGTTTCGTCGAAGCCCGGCACGAGCTGCCACAGCACGACATCGACGCCCGACATGTCCTGTCCCCGGAGCGCCCGGAAGAAATGACCGGCACCGACGCCCAATCGGGTATGCGCGTTATTGTCCTCGATCAGGTGACCGATATATTCGACGCCATGGCTTCGGCACCAGTCGCCGATTTGCTCGGCGAAGTGCTTGGCGTACAGCCGGCTGACCAGATCCATATACGTATACCGCAGCGCTTGCGTTCTCTTGCCGCCCTCATGCCAGAGCAGAGGAAGCAGCTTCGCGAACTCCGGTCCGACACGTTCGCGCAGCAAGGCATGCAGCTCCCCGCTCCACGGCAGCGGCATGCTCTTCCCCAGCTTCGAATCGAAGCCCGGTGCAGGATCGTTGTAGAAGCCCGGCTCGTCGGAGAAGAAGCCCGCGAACGTCTTGCCGAAATCCTCCCTGTACCGTTCATAGAATCGTTCGTATACCGTGTCGATCAGCACGCGAACGGATTCCGGGACGATATAGTTCACGTAATCTTGTTTGTTCGGGTCTCCTCCGATCGGCGTTTCCGCCATGACAAAAATACGCCAGAAGCCTTCGGGAACGTCCCAGATCAACCTGTCGCCATGAACGAATTCGCTGACATCCAGCAGTTCCCCCGTCAGTTCGCCGCTTTGAGGATGACGGCGGGCCGCCGTGACTCCGATCAGCTTGTCGTCTTCTTCCTGCCTGTCCAGCCAGCCGGGCTGTCTCAAGGAAAACGAAGCGCTCTTCATCGGGCCGATCGCATCGATATGATGCTCGCGGAGGAACAGCCGGCGCAGCTCTCTCGGCGCCCCGATCAATCGCCCGACGGCGCGTCCGGTCGGATAGTGATCGTCGTCGAATACCCATACTTTCATGCCGCGGCTTCGCGCTTCGTTCAGGATCGCATCCATCGTTTCCCACCATGTCGGACCGACGAAGTCCGGATGGGGACGCGCCTCCACGCAGAGCGCTTGAATTCCCGCCTCCTGAATTCTCGCGATTTCTTCCCGGATCGTCCCTTGGTCTTCGCCGCGCTGCCAAAAAAACGGGAGAATATAGTTGTCCGGACTGCCGTTCAGATTGTCCGACAATCTTGAATTCACTTGCGCCGCCCCCTTCTCTGCCCTGCTTCTATCTCGGCCATTCCAGAATCACGCCCAAGCAAACCTGCTTCGGATCGAGGATCACGCTCCAAGCCTCCGCAGCTTGTTGAACGGGGAAACGATGAGTGATCAAGGGAATTGTCCGAAGCCAGCCTTCTTGAATGGCGGCCAAGGTTGCGTCCATCCGCTGCCCGGTTGCGCCAGACGGACAATGCAAGGTGATCTCCTGCTCGCGAAGCCCCTGGATATCGATGAGTCCTCGCTCGCCGAGGAAGCCCGCGGACACCAAATGACTTTCCCTCGCCATAAGCGGCTGCAGCTCATGGAACGTATCGATGGCGCCAACCGTATCGGCAACGATATGGATTTGCCCCTCGTATTCGGAAAGAGCGGCCGCGGCTTGCTCCTTCTTGGCATTGATCCTGCGAACTTCCGGAGCCAGATAGGCAAGCCGTTCGTCGTGCCGTCCGAGGACGATGACGTCGGCGCCGCGGTGAAGCAAGGTTTGCGCCGTCCATTGACCGACAAGGCCGTCGCCGATGACGACCGCCGTGCTTCCCGGAGCGACCGGCGCCCGCTGCCCGCAGTTATATCCCACCTGGGTCAATACCATCCCGCAGTAGGCCAGAGGATCGGCTCCTTCCGGGAGCTTCCAGACTTGACTGCTGTGGGTGACGGCCGGACTGACATGTCCGCCCGTCGGGAAAACCATCTGTTCCACCTTGCTCGACGTGGCGAATACCCGATCCCCCGGCTTCAGCCCCCGCACTTCCGCCCCCGCATGACGAATCGTCCCGGTCTTCTGATAGCCCGGCACATGCGGAAAGGGAGATGGGTCGCCTTCCTTCCATCTGACTTCGCCGCCTATCCGTTCCTTGCGCAGGAAGGAAGATTCCGTCCCAATGCTGATCCAGGAATAGTCGAGATCGAGGACGACCTCGTGGGGGCCCGGTTCGGGAACGGCAACTTCGCGGAATTCAACCTTCAGCTTATCGGTAAAAACGACCGCTCGCGCTTTCAATCGATCCCCTCCTTATTCAAAGTCCGTCTGCGGATAAAAATACACTTTGATGGCCTGCTGGTTCCTCAGCAGGTCGACCGCTTCGCGATACCGCGCGAACGAACCGTGTACGCTCTGCAGGACTTGGGTGTCGAGCCCTTTATGAACCACAAGATCGAGCAGCAGCTTGCGTTCCTTCTTGCCCAAAGGCTGATAGCGGTAAGACTCCAACCGGGTGCCCTTGAACCACAGCTGCGCCCCGTACTTCACTTCTCCTCGTAACACGCCGAAGATGACGACGTGATCGTCCGTGTGGTCGAGCACGTTTTGCACCGAGGCCGCATCGCCCACGCAGTCGTATCCCAGGTCGAACCGCAGGTCTCCAAGATCTTTCACGTGAACGGCTTCGCACCAGCCCTTCTCCCGAACGAACGCCAACCGCTCCTCGTTCATATCGATTCCGACAACCCGGGAAGCCCCCCACAGCTTCGCGGCCTGAACAGCCAAAATCCCCGCCGGCCCCAGGCCGGATACAAGGATCGATTTGCCCTTGAGATCGGAAAATTGCAGCAATCCGGTCACGACGCATTGAAGCAATTCGAAGGAAGCGGCCTGCTCAAAGGAGATTTCGTCCGGAAGCTTGATCAATTCTTCTTCGCGATAGGCCAAATACTGCGCGTACGCCCCGTTGCCTTCGATGTGATTGAGCGCCGCGACGCGGTCTCCTATCCGAAGCTCCTTCACGCCGCGCCCGACGGCCGCAACGAAGCCGGCCATCTCATGTCCGGGCCAACCGGGAGGCAGCGGATACGCCGGCTCGGAATCAAGCCGGAACATATCCCTTCCGCCCATCATGTTCAGATCCCAGCGCGGACAGGTGCTGACGATCCGGATCTCCACCAGCACCTCATGATCGCCAATGGCCGGAACCTCCAAGTCCACGATCCGATAGTCGTTTTTTCCGATAATTTGCAATGCTTTCATCGCGTCCATCTCTCCCTTTGCGTGAAAATCCAACTTGGTTATTTCATGGTCATGCTCTACCCCTTCACGCTGCCGAGGACGATCCCCTTGACGAAGTATCGTTGAAGGAACGGATAGGCGACCAAAATCGGGGCTGTCGTAACCAAAATTTGGGCCGCTCTCGCGGTACGGTCGGACACTTCCACCAGGTTGTTCAAGTCTCCCTGCTCCATCAACTGCTGCAGCGAAACGTTGACCACGGTTTGCAGATAGCTGGCCAACGGATAATGGTCCGGCGAATTCATGAAGATCAACCCGTCAAACCAGGAGTTCCAATGGAACACCATCGAGAATAAGGCGATCGTCGCGATCGAAGGCGTGGACAAAGGAACGTAAATCCGCCATAACGTCGTCCAATGCCCCGCACCGTCCACGAATGCCGCTTCCTCCAACTCCTTGGGCAATCCCCGGAAGAAGTTCAGCATCAGGACGACAAAAAAAACATTGACCGCGTTGGACAAGGTAAGAGCCCCGATCGAATCCAGCAAGCCCGTATAACGTACGACCATATAGCTCGGAATGAGGCCGCCGTTGAACAGCATCGTAAACACAAAGAACCAGGCAAAAAACGTTCTCGCTCGAAAGGACTTCACTTCTTTGGAGAGCGGATAAGCGATCATGACGCACAGTACAAGATTGATCAGCGTTCCCGCGGCGAGACGCTCGACGGAAATTCCGAACGCGCGGTAAAGCTCCGGCTTCGAGAGAACGTACCGATAAGAATCCAGCGTAAAATCGACAGGCCATAAATCGACCATTCCGGACGTGACCGCGGAATTGGAGCTGAACGATTCGGCCAACACGTGAACGATCGGCAATAGACAGAGCAAGCTTAGTACGATGAAAAAGGCATAGTTGAACAGGTGAAACGACTTATGCGAATTCATTCGGTTGCCCCCGCCTTCGTTAGAAAATCCGGTAGTTCGCGAAACGGTACGCCAGCCAATAAGCAACCGAGATCAGCGGCAGCGAGACGACGGATTTGAACATGCCCAGCGCCGTCGCGACGCCATACTGGGCATCCTCGAATCCGATCCGGTAAACCATCGTATCCAGAATATCTCCGCTCTGGTAGACCACCGGACTGTACAAATTGAAGATTTGATCGAACCCGGCATTCAGTACGTTGCCAAGACTCAACGTCATCATGAGAACGATGGTGGAAGCCAAGCCCGGAAGCGTGATATGCCGCATTTTGCGCAGCCGGCTCGCCCCGTCCAATTCGGCCGATTCATACAACGCCGGATCGATCCCGGTGATCGCGGCCAAAAAGACGATGGTGCCGAAGCCGAATTCCTTCCATACGTCCGATACGACCAATGTCGGTTGGAACCAATGATTGCTTCCGAGGAAAAAAATCGGGTTGATGCCGAGCCCCGCCAATATTCGGTTTACAATCCCGCCATTGGGAGACAAAATCTCGATCAAGATGCCGCCCAAAACGACCCAGGATAGAAAATGGGGCAAATAGATAAAAGTCTGAACCAGCCTCTTCATTTTTTCATGAAGCATCTCGTTCAAAAAGACGGCGACGGCAATCGCAACGATAAGCCCCGCCGCGATTTTCATGCAAGCGATCAAAACCGTATTCCATAACACCTGCTCGAAGCTGGGCAATGCGAACAAGTATTGAAAGTTATCCAGCCCGATCCATTTGGACTTGAAGACGCCCAATGCCGGCACGAATTTCTGAAAGGCGATAACGCTGCCGAGCATCGGAACGTAATTGTAGACGAGAACCAACAAAACGCCCGGAAGGATCAATAAATAAAGAGGCAGCTCCCGCTTCAGCCTGGCATTCATCTCCCGTACACCCCGATCCGCCCTGCCTTGTATTTGAAAAGCGAAGGCCGTTAAAAGACGGATTCTCTTTAACGGCCCCGTTCCAGCGTCTTATCGACTTGCCGCCCAATCGTTTACTTCCTTCGTGATTTGTTCTCCGCCAAGCTTCTTCCAATCCTCTACGAATTTATCGAACTCATCCGCGGAGGCCGCGCCCATGATGATTTTGGTAAACGTTTCGACCTCCATCTTGTTCAGCGCCGCCATTTTGTCTCTCATCGTAGGTGTCGGCGCGCCGTAGAACGCATCGGGAATAAACAATTGCTGATCCAAGTAATGTCCTTCCACGGACTCCGCGCTCTGCGGACCGAAGATTTTGGCAAAGGCCCAATTCAGGCCCAAATTCTCGGTATCCCCTTTCAAATACGCCGATACTTGATCGTACGGAGCTTTCATGGACGGGCCGAGCTTGCTCGGATCGTTGGACTGCAACGCTTGGTTGATGGCCACGTATTCGTCGTAATTTTTGGTTGGCGGCTCTCCGCCGACAACGGCATCGTTATCGTCCACGACAAATTCGTTGCCGCCCGACAGCGCCTTGAGCTTCTCCCTGTACTGATCCGCTCTCTCGCCGTCGCCAAAGTCATACTCAAGGTGCGTGTTCATCAGCTTGATCAGCGCTTCCGGATGCGCATATCCTTTTTTGACGACGTAATAGGATTGAACGCCCAGCGTCGTTTGCACTTTCGCCGGGTCATCGTCGATGGAAGGAACGGGATAGGCTTGCCAATCCATATCTTGATGTTGGTCCTTGACGGCGTTCATGCCGCTGACCGGGGCATACAACGAACCGAACAAAATGCCGAACTTGTCGATAGAACCGATCACTTTCGATTCGTCCTGCACCCCGAACTCCTTATCGATCTGTCCCGATTGATACAGCTTCTGCAGCTCCGCGAGCGCTTGCTTCACTTCCGGCTGGATGCTTCCGTATGCCAGCTTTCCCGACGAATCCTTGATCCATATGTCCGGATAAGCGTGATAACCGTTCATCAAGCCGGTGATGACCGTGTAGAAGGCCGTCGTCAGATTTTTGTTGATGGCCAGTCCGTACGTATCGTTCTTGCCGTTTCCGTCCGGATCGTTATGGGTGAACGCGTCGGACAATTGGAGCACGTCAGCCATGGTTTTCGGCTCCGGCAAATTCAGCTTTTTCAGCCAGTCGGTGCGGATCCACATGAACTGGGATTGATCGTACGGCGAGCTCGTGTAAGGCAGCGCGTACAGTTTGCCGTCGAATTTGGCCGAGTCCAGCTGATTCGCCGCCTCCGTCATGATTTTCTTCGTCAACGGCGAAGCGTACTTGTCGTACACAGCCGACAAATCCTCGACCTGTCCCGCCTCCACAAGCTGCGCGAGCTGATTGGCGTTCACCCAGAACAGATCGGGCAGCTCCCCGGAGGCCATGGAGACACTTAGCTTCTGATCGTACGAATTGTTGGGCGCGGTCCAATCATAGGCGACTTTGATTCCCAGCTCTTGTTGGAACAGTCGATTGTAAGGGTTGTTGGCGTCGCCTTCCGAAGGCTTGCCGACCGGTCTGGCCGCCGTAATGGAGACCGCCGGATCGTATTTCCCGAAAGGATCCGCCTGTGCGGTGCCGCTTGGACTCGGACTCCCCTCCTCGCCCCCTTGACTGGCAGATGCCGACGAAGGAGTATTGCCGGCGCTCTCTTCCTGGTTTCCGCCGCAGGCGGACAATACGAGAGGGAGACCGATCAGGACGGATAGAATGGCTTTGCTCTTGCGTCTCTTCATGCTTTCCATGCCCCCTTTTTCCTATTTTCGCTTACGTTTTGATTATAAAAAGAACGTGTAAGCGGCTCTACTGTCCATGCATTACATGGACTGTCCTCGCTTTACGCATTCTCGATATTCCTGAGGGGATACATTCGTCGCTTTCCGAAAGAAACGGTAAAAGTAGTGCTCGGACGCAAACCCGATCCGCTCCGCGATTTCGCTTATTTTCAGTTTGCTTCCGGCAAGAAGCTCTTTGGCCTGAAGAAGACGTTCTTTGGCAATGTAATCGGTCAGATTTTGCCCGGTCGTCTGACTGTAGAATCGCGATAAATAAGACGGATTGTACCCGGTCACTTCCCCCAGACGCGTGAGGGACAGATCGTTTTCGAGATGACTTTTAATATAGTTGTGGATTTTGACGATCGTTTCATTTTCCGTCTTTTGGAGCCGATTGTTCTGCAAGAGAAATAACTTCTCCGCGACAGCGGACAAGTATTCAATGGCTTCCAGCCAGGAAGGATGCTGTTCGTAGTGAGTCAGTCCCCATAGATCGATAGGATGCTTCGCCAGCTCCTTCGACTCGCCGTGCGAGAGAGAGGACAGAAGCACAGAGACGATGCCGTAATAAAGCGACACTTGTTCCAGCGGATCCGGATCTTGGAGAGAAGCGGCGCCGGCCATTTCATGGAGAACCGCCAGAAACTGCGATTTTTGTCCCGTTTCCAAACAGGTTGCAAGCATTTCGAGCTTATAGCCGGGAACGGTCGGCCTGCCTATGATGGAGGGCGAAGAGGAAGCGGCTTCGCTTTCCGGCGAGATCCGCAGCAGCTGCATGTCGAGACCGTTAACGAGACTTCGGTTCATGTGTCTGCACAGCGCCCCGAAGCGCTCGGGAACCTGCTGCCATGCCCCGCATTCCGATTCGAATACGAATGAAATTTTGAGTTCCAACAGCTGCAGACAGGTTTCCTGTATTCTTTCCAACGTGCCCCCGATAAAGCGAGCGGCCCGCTCCCACTCCTCCGTTTCGCTTGCGCCGTCCGGCAATTGAACGAACCAAACGATGCGGCTCGAGTCGAACGGAATGGACAAAGACCGGACCGAAGTCGCCATATATTCCTCCGCGATGTTTTGGACGGCAAATAACAGCAGAGGCCAATCCGTCGACGGAATATGCGCCGGACGGTCCGTTCTTCCGACCACCAACAGCAGTTGCTGCGCGCTATCCAGACCAGCGTCAAGCATTTGGAATTGACCGGACAGCGAGCGAAGCGCTTGCAAGTCGCCATGCAGCAGGTCACAAAAGAAATCCTTGCGCAGCAGCGGCAGCGTGTCTCTTACCTGAGCTTGGGCGCGCTGCAAAATTTCGTTTGCCTGGAGCTGATCTTCCAGAGATTGCACGGCCCGGTCGATCGCCTCCAGTATTTTTTCGTCCCCATCCGTCTTCAGCAAATAATCGACTCCGCCGTAACGCATCGCTTCCTGAACGTAAGCAAAATCATTATAGCCGGACAGAAACAGGATTTTGCAGCGCGGCCATTGCCGGACGACCAGACGCTGCAGCTCCAGTCCCGACATGCCGGGCATGCGGATATCCGTCAGCATCAGATCGATTCGGGTACGATTCAGCCAATCGACCGCCTCGGATGCCGAATAGGCTTTATAAACCTCCAATTCGCGTCTTTCCTCCTCCACCATCTCGGCTAATCCGTCCACGATGTAGGATTCGTTATCGACCAGCAAAATCCGATACATGCCCTTCCCCCCTCGCAATCGGAATATGAATGTCCACACGGAGTCCGCCAAGCTCGCTTCGCGACAGGGAGAGCCCTCCCTGGTCTCCAAACTTCATTTGAAGCCGCCGGTGAACGTTTAGAAGTCCCGTCGTCTCCAGATCGGACGTCTGCGGCTGAAGCAAAGCCTGCAATCCCGTTAAGTCCGCCTCCGTTAACATTTCTCCGTTATCCTCAACCGTCAGGACGGTTCCGTCTCCCTCTTCTCTGAACGCAACGCGGAGAAGGCCGTCTTTCTCTCTTTGTTCCAATCCGTACTGGAAAGCATTCTCCAAAACCGGCTGCAAAATAAGCCGCGGCACCGCCACGGACCGGCACGATTCCGGCAATTCGCCAAATTCGATGGACAATTGCGTTCTGAATCGAAACGACTGAATCTCGGCATAAGCTCTGGCGTGGCTGACCTCGCGCTCCAACGGAACTTCATCGGCGGCCGAGCGGGCAACGAATTGAAAGTATTCGCTCAGATGCCGGGTCATCCTTGCGATATTGTCATGGTCCTGAACTCTGGCCATCCGGTACAGAATGAAAAAGCTGTTATAAAGAAAATGAGGGTTGATTTGCGCTTGCAATTGTTTCAATTCGGCACGTTGATTGCGGATCTTTTGTTCGTACACTTCTTGAATCAAGGTGCTCAGTCGATCCGCCATTTTGTTAAATTGCGCATATAGGTATCCGAATTCATCTTCCCAGCGATGCTCTATGGAGATGGCGAGATCCCCCTTCTGGACCCTTCGGAAAGCCTGAACCATTTGGACCAGCGGACGATGGATGACGCTATACGTCCAGTAGGAAGAAAGGAGGATAATGAAAATAGATAAAATCGAGAGTGCCCAGAACCACAACCGATAGGTATGCAATGGCCCCATGATTTCTTGCTCGGGCAAGTAGCAGGCGATGGTAGCATTCAGAACGGACGAGCTCTGATAAAAAACGAAGTAAGGCAGATTCCCGATTTTCACCAATCTTTCGCCGGAAGCTGCGATTTCTTTGTTCCGAAGCAGATCACTCGAAACCATCTTGGCTGCGGGATCGGTCGGATTCTCATACACCGACCATTCGCCGTCGTTGGAAACAAGGAGGACTTCCCCCTTGTCGGAGGAAATCTGAGAGAGGATATCACGGATTTTGCCAATCGACAAATCGATCTCAAGCGCAAACGTAGGCGATCTTCCTTCGCTCAGTGGGTCCGGATAAATCTGGCTCATCAACAGGCGATCGTCCGGTTTGAAATAAAATACCGGAAGCTTGTCCGCATGGTCGGATATAAACCGGAACTCTTGTTCGTTCATAGCCGCTTCATAGCTGCTTGAGTAAATCGTATGATTCAACAAAGGAATGTAGATTTTCGCTTCCCTGACATAAACGCTGGATTCTTTTAACACCGTAAGCCTGTTCTCCACTCTTAAAATGCTCTTCGCGATCTCGTAATCGTTCATGGCCGGGGCGATGGTCGATAAGTTTTGAACGTCATCGTCTAATAGAAAATCCTTTTTCATTTTGCTTAAGTGGTTCATCTCGGCTTCCAAAGAGTTTACATAAAATTGCAAATGGGATTGCGTGGATTCGGAGATATCCTTCTCGACCGTTCGGGAGGATGCCTGATTCATGAATAAACTGACCAAATAAAGCGGGATGCAGACCAGCAGCAAAGTGATCACGAGCTTCGGGAATATCTTCAATCTCCTGGGATCCATGCTCCATTTCAAGATGCTTCCCCCTTTATCCAAACAAAAAGAAGCCGCGATTCACGCGGCTGCTCATGCTTCTTTCTATTATTATATGATTAGATGCAAAGCCGTTCCACTGTACTTTTATGACAATGACTGTCTTTGTTTTACCTCAAATATCTTCCCGTAATCGACTGGTCCGCATGAACGATCTGCGACGGCGTCCCCTCGAACACCACCTGGCCGCCCCTGCTGCCTCCGTCCGGTCCCATATCGATGATCCAATCCGCCTGGCTTATCACTTCGAGGTTGTGCTCGATGACGATCACCGTGTTGCCGCTATCCACCAGACGGTTCATGATCTCCAGCAGGTGACCGATATCGGACATGTGAAGGCCGGTCGTCGGCTCGTCCATCACGTAGATGCTGCCCTTCTTGTGCAGCTCGCTGGCCAGCTTGATGCGTTGGCATTCTCCGCCCGAGAGCGTACTGAGCGGCTGGCCGAGCGTAAGATAGTTCAACCCCACGTCTTTCATCGCCTGGAGCTTGCGCACGACCTCTTTCTGCTCAAAGAAGTCCAACGCCTGCTCCACCGTCATCTCCAGCACTTCGGCTATGGATTTGCCGTTCAGCTTGTACGCGAGCACTTCTTCCTTGAACCGTTTGCCTCCGCATACTTCGCAGGGCATCTTCACGCTCTCGAAGAAGGATAGGTCCGTATACACGACGCCGAGCCCCTGGCAGTTCTCGCAGGCCCCCTTGGAGTTGAAGCTGAACAAGCCCTGGTTCACCTTGTTCGCGGCGGCGAACGCCTTGCGAACATCATCCATGATGCCCGTGTAGGTCGCCGGATTCGAGCGCGTGGACACGCCTACCGCCGATTGGTCGATGACGATCGCATCCGGATGCCGGCTGAGGAATACATCGTTAATGAGCGTGCTCTTGCCCGAGCCGGCGACTCCCGTCACGACGGTCAGCACACCGACAGGGATATCGACGCTCACGTTCCGCAGGTTGTGCAGATTGGCATCTTGAATGGAGAGCTTGCCGGACGGCTGCCTGCAATCGCTCTTTAACTGGAGCGGGCGTTTCATATGGGTGCCCGTCAGCGTACCTGCTTCCAGCAAGCCGGAGTAGCCGCCTTCATACACGATGTTGCCGCCGCGGTTGCCGGCATGAGGACCGACGTCGACAATATGATCCGCCACCTTGATCACATCGGGATCGTGCTCGACGACCAGCACGGTATTTCCTTTGTCGCGCAGTTTCTGAAGCAATTCGTTTAAGCGATGCACATCGCGGGGGTGCAAGCCGACGCTGGGCTCGTCGAAGATGTACGTGACATCCACCAGGCTTCCGCTCAGGTGCTTGACCATCTTGACCCGCTGCGACTCGCCGCCGGATAACGTGTCCGTCTCCCGATCCAATGTCAAGTAGTCCAGTCCGATATCCACCAGATGCTGCAGCCGCTCAACCAATGAGTTGAGAACCGGAGCGGCGGTCGGGGCGTCAAGCTCCCGGATAATCCGGATGAGCTGCCCGACCTCCATGGACGACATCTGGGCAATGTTGAGCCCGTTGATCTTGCAGCTCAACGCGGCCTGGCTCAATCTCGCGCCGCGGCAACTGGTGCAGACCCCTTCGGTGATGTACGGCGCAACTGTTTGCTGCGTGCGCTCGGACTTCGTCTTTACATCCTGCCTGATGTATTTGTTGCTGAACTTCTCGATAACGCCTTCCACGGTGATGTTCGTCGCCTTCCCGGCGAAATCCATCTTCACTTTCCTTGCCTTGCCGTACAGCAGCTGTTCCCGTTCCTCATCCGTATAGTCGCTTAGCTTCTTGTCGGGATCGAAGGGCCCCGACTGAACGATCAGGTTCCAATCCCAGCTGCCCGCCGTATAGCCCGGAAGCTGAATCGCCCCTTCGTTTAACGACTTTGACTGATCCACCGCCTTGCTCAAGTCGACGCCCAGGCTGCGCCCGATCCCGTTGCACTCGGGACACATGCCTTGCGGATCGTTGAACGAGAACATATGCGCCGATCCGACATATGGCTCGCCCACGCGGGAGAAGAGTAAACGAAGAATGGGAGAAATGTCGGTAATCGTGCCCATCGTGGAATGGGAGCCGCCGCCCAGCCGCTTCTGATCCACAACGACCGCCATGCTGAGATTTTCGAGCGCGTCTGCATCCGGCTGCGGAATGCGCGGCAGAAAGGTACGCACGAACGTGCTGAAGTTCTCATTCAATAACCGCGTGGATTCCGCGGCGATCGTATCGAAGACGATCGACGACTTGCCGGAACCGGATACTCCGGTGAAAATCGTGATCTTCCGCTTGGGTATGCGCAAGGATACGTTCTTGAGATTGTTCTCTCTCGCGCCCGAGATGACGATGTACTCCTGATTCGATTCGCTCATCCTGACATCCTTCCGTCGCGTTTTTTTCTACTCCTATTCGCATTGTACCATTCATCGCTGCGGTTTGTCCGAAGCACACTTAAACCGGTTGCACATCACATGCAGCCGGTTTAAGTCGATACGGTTCACACGATTATTGTTCCAACAACTTTTCAAGCTCGCCGCACCATTTGGTCCAGCCATACCGAGCCCCTTCGAGTCCTTGAGCGTTGGCGAATCCGATTTGATCGAGATGAAGGTTCACCTTGCCGTTCCCTAGATCCTGCAGCGTCCAGGTGACCGTGTGCTTCTCCCCGCCGCTGGCCCAAGTATAGGACACCCGGTTCGGCGCGTCTACGATCAGCACTTCTCCTTCGATAATTCCGTCCCACCATTCCGACGGCTGAGTGCGGAACTGAAAACGATGTCCGACGACCGGCTTGAAATCATTATCCATCGCTTGTCCGTTGTGGATGTCGACCACCCACTTGGCAAGCTTGTTGGAGTCGGTTAAGGCGGACCAAAGCTTCTCAATCGATGTCTTGAATTCAAAATCCATAGCTAATGCTAAACTCATTCTTCTTCCTCCTCCATAAGTTGGCTCAAGCGCAGCATATTCGTACTCCAGAACTTGCTGTAGAAAGCCAGCCAATCTTTGACTTCTCTGAGCGGAGCGGCATTTAGCCGATATCGCGTTTCTCTGCCGACTTTGCGGTCCAGCACGAGTCCGGCTTCCTTGAGGACGGCCAAATGTTTGGATACTGCCGTTCGTCCCATGGGAAACAGCGCCGTCAACTCATGGAGCGGCAGCTCCTCCGCCTCTGCCAGATGACGAATCAGCCGGCGTCTGGTTGGATCTGCAATCGCGTCAAATACATCCCGCAACTGGTTGTTCCCGCCCACAACACCCTCTCCTAAATATTCATACGAAAGATCAGCCGTTGGGTTTGAAGATCGGACACCATTTAGTGACGCTTAGATTATAGGTCACCGTTTGGTGTCGTGTCAACCCCGTTTTTTGCCGAACGAACGATCCGCCTTTCTCCCTCATGGCGGCCGGACGCCGGCAATAAAAAAAGGTCACGACGATCTTCTGACTGTAACCGCCGAAAGTCGGATTCCCGTCATAATCCAAGGAGTTGTAATTCCGGCGATTTCATGGCCCGGAACCATCGGGAAGATTCCTCCGCCCCATTCTCCGTAGGCGCTATGGATAGGGATGAAGTGGACAGAAACGGCAAAAACGAAGGGTTACGCGATGAGGTCATCCTCCAATATGTCGGAACGGCCTACGTCGGGATTGTGGAAGGGTGGATCACGAACGGTATGCCCTATCCTCCGGAAGTCATGGCCAGGCAGGTCGGGACATTATTGGAACGAAGTTTATAAAATAAGCCCGCCGCGGCCAATGACCGGGCGGGCAAATCTTTGCTTCCTAATAGATTACTGCAGGGAAATCTCGAACTTCGAGCCGGCATCTCCGGCGAAAACGACGGATCCTTTGGCCGGCAGCTCCACCTTCCGATCGCCGCCGATCACGCTGAAGAATACGCACGTTCCCTTCTCATCGTAGACGGCGACGGAGCCGTTCGCGGGCGTTTTCACCCGAACGGCCTTGCCCGCATCCTTGTCGCTTACCGTGTACCACTTGGCGTAACCGCTCGACGGGATCGTGACCGACGACTTCTTGGCGATATAAATGGGCTTCACGGCCTCTTCGTTTACATAGACGCTTCCCGCCGCATTCAGGTATTCGACGCCATCCCGGGTATAGAAGGTATAATTCACGAGGTCCCGGCCGGACATGCCCGGAATTTGCACTTCGGAGACGGCCGTATCCGGACCCGTGATGCGTTTATCCAGCACGTAACCCGGCAATTGCTCGGAAAGGTTCAAGGTCATGGCCGGCAATAGCAAGTAGGCCAGCGACGTATCCTTCTCATTCAGCGGGTAGTACTTCTTGCCGTCGCGACGCTCCCAAGCCGCAGCCGTCTCGGCCGGAAGGGGATCGCCTGGCTGAAGCTTCTCGGCAGAGTACAACGACAGAGCCGTCTGCCCCAATCCCGGCAGCGAAGCGTACTGTCGAGTCCACAAATAGGTGCGGCCGTTGTCCTCCGTCACGAAGCTGATTTTGGTATTCCCGTCCGCGCTCCGGAACGAACCGTCCGCCGCATACTCGTATTTCTCGGCCGGATAATCCGGGGCTTGCTCCGTAGACAAGGACAGTTCTCCGCCTTTGCTAATCCCGACCTTCATCGTTTGATTGCTCGCTCCGTAGATTCCCGCATATTGGAGGACAGATTCCGGCATATCCGCCTTCATCGGCTTGCCGTATGACTTCTCGGGCTTAAAATCGGCAATCTCTCCTTTTTCCTTCAGCGCCTGAAGCAGCATCTGATTCGCCAGCAGCTGGTCCGTCGTGCTGGATCCTCCGGAAGAGACGACGGCCGCCGCCATATCTTCCCCGGGAAGCACGACGAGCGACGCGTGGTAGAGGATCGTATCCCCGCCTTTGGTCAGCGCCTTGATGCCGTAGTCTCCGAACGGATACAGATCGACGCTGTCCCAGCCGAGTCCGTATCCGATCGAATTGTCCGCATCGTCCGGCCATAAGGGCGTCTTGTATTCGTCCTGTTCCATAGCCTCGACCGATTGGCCGGACAGAATCCCTTCGGCCTGCCCCGTGAAGATTTGCGAGAATCGAGCCAAATCCTCCGCCGTGGAATAAATTCCGCCCGTCCCGATGACATTGACCGTCTCGTTCGGCAGCTGTCCCTCGTAAGTCGGATAATAGAGTCCCGCCATCTTGGATGCGTTCGGCGAATCGAGCGGCGTCTTCGTATCGGACATTTCGAGCGGCTCCGTAATGAACCGGTGGATATAAGAGGTAAAGTCCATGCCGCTGACTCTCTCGACCAGAATCTCGGCCAACGTGAATCCGTCGTTGCAATAAACGGAATAAGCGCCAGGATCGGCCTTCAAGGTCTGATCGGCCAGCTGCTTCAGAAGCGTATCGTGCGCGTAAGGATCGTTGTCTTCGAACAAAAAGGCGTTCGTCAGCGACGAGCCGTTCAGACCCGAGGAGTGGTTCAGCAGCATGCGCGGCGTAATCTTCTTGTAGCGATCGTCCTTCATCGTGAACTCGGGGATATACTGCACGACCGGCGTATCCAGGTCGATCTTCCCTTGGTCGACCAGCTGCATGACGGCCGTTGTCGTGAACATCTTGCTCGTCGAGCCGATTCCGTACATCGTGTCCGCCGTTAGCGGCTTCTTCCCCTTCTCGTCATTCACGCCGGATTGGCCGGATACGACAATGTGCCCATGATCGATGAGGGCGTACTGCACGCTGGTGGTGCCGTAAGATTTCGTGAGGAGATCGGCTTTCTCCGCCGAAGCCTTCTGCGTCTCTTCGTAAGCGTTCGATGTCCCGTCCGCGGCCGAAGCCATTGCCGCTGTCGGCGCGAGAAGCGATAAGACGGTCGCCGCCGCCGGCAGCCATAATTTTGTTCTCATTGCAGCCTCCTTGAGCATTCTATTAGATCACTATTAGATACGCAGGATTCTGCAAGTAGATTCCAAGATTTTCAACTCTTTAGGGAAAGTTTAGGCTGGAGCTCGATCGGGTCGAACCGGCTCGGGTTGACGGCGTGCCGACCGCCCTTGGACTGAACGGTCATGAATGATGGGAGTTCTCAACGGCCTTCCGCGCAAAAATAAAAACCCGGCGCGATCGCCGGGTTGGTTTTTCGTAAAATCCTAGTGGTTGAAACGCTCCCCATTTATCTTAATGGGGAGCATGGTTCGTGCTTAGTAAGGATCCGCTTCGCGGCCTTTGTTCGCCGCGGCTTGTGCCGCATCGTTCGCATCCAACGAGCCTTCTCCATATTTCGAAATGCCCGCTTCCCGGCCTGGAACTTTGGCTTCCGTTTTGGCTTGTTCGATTTCTTTCTTTTTCTTTTCGATGCCTTCCTTCACGCGGCGGCCGTACTCTTCATCGGCTTGCGTGAAGTGCCCGATCATCGCGTCTTGAATGCGTGAATCGCAAACGGCCAGCGCTTCGGACAAATTTATGATCAACTCCTCGCGCTCCCAATCTTCAAACTTGCGGTAGGTAACGCCTGCTTGGCCGTAAGGATTCGGGCGATCGATGGGGGCGCTCATTACCGTCGCTTGATACGCAGGCTGGTGCGGCGGACGATGTTCTCTGCTTGCTTCCTGGTAGCCGCCGATCAGGGACGGTTCATAGTTGATGTGCGGATTTTCCCCGGACTCCTTCGGCTCGCGGATATCCATTTGGCCGCGGTGCTGGTTCGTGTGAACCGGCGCTTTCGGAGCGTTCACGGGCAGCTTCAAATAGTTGGCGCCTACGCGATAACGCTGCGTGTCGGAGTACGAGAAGGTGCGTCCCTGGAGCATTTTATCGTCCGAGAAGTCCATTCCGTCGACAAGAACGCCCGTGCCGAAAGCGGCCTGCTCGATCTCCGCATGGAAATCGACCGGGTTGCGGTCCAGAACCATCCGCCCGGCCGGCAGCCAAGGGAACCGATCTTCCGGCCAGAGCTTCGTATCGTCTAGGGGATCGAAATCGAGCTCCGGATGGTAACCGTCCTCCATGATTTGAACGTACAGCTCCCACTCCGGATAATCTCCCCGCTCAATGGCCTCATACAAATCCTGCGTCGCATGACCGACATTCTTGGCCTGGATCGAGGCGGCCTCCTCCTGCGTCAGATTGCGGATCCCCTGCTTCGGTTCCCAGTGATACTTCACCAGTACCGCGTCGCCTTTGTCGTTGACCCACTTGTAGGTGTTGACGCCGGACCCCTGCATATGGCGGTAGGTGGCGGGAATCCCCCACGGAGAGAACAGGAACGTAATCATGTGCGTGGCCTCGGGCGTGCGGGACACGAAATCGAACATTCGCTGCGGGTTCGGCGTGTTCGATGCCGGATCCGCCTTGAATGCATGAATCATATCGGGGAACTTCATCGCATCGCGAATGAAGAAGATCTTCAGGTTGTTCCCCACCAGATCCCAATTCCCCTCCTCCGTATACATTTTTACTGCAAAACCGCGCGGATCCCTCGCCGTCTCCGGCGAATCCTTTGCCCCGGCTACGGTGGAGAACCGGACCATCAGCGGCGTACGCTTCCCGGCACCGGAGAAAACTTTCGCCCGCGTATACTTCTCTACAGGCTCGTTTCCGACTTTCCCATAAGTTTCGAAATAGCCGAACGCTCCCGATCCGCGCGCATGGACCACCCGCTCCGGGACCTCTTCCCGGTCGAAATGCGAAATCTTCTCTATAAAATGATAATTCTCCAGCGTGGCCGGTCCCCGATTGCCGACGGTCTTGAGATTCTGGTTGTCCATCACCGGATGACCCTGTCGCGTCGTCAAGGTGTCACGGCGCACATCTTGCCCTATAGAAGTCCCTTGGTTCTCGGTCAACATAACCCCTCCTCCAAAATTTTCACATCTAGAGTGCTTCTGGCCAGCCATTTTATGCATTTTCCCTTTTTTTGGACAGCCTTCCCTTCCGTTTCGCCCTTTCCAGGATACCGGACTTGCATATAATGGATCGAACGGGACTGATGAATAACAGTCAGAAATGAGGGGGAATCGTGGAATCCAGAATACCATGCGTGGTCTTGTTTTATTATAATGCCGAAATTATTGTCAGCACGATGGAGTTTCTGCTGCCTTATTCCGATCGTCTAGCCATCACCGTTCTCGAGAATAAGAGTATCCACACCGACTCGACGATCAAACCCTATTTGCAGAGTCTCGTGAACGATTCAAAAATCGAGCGTTATGTGCTGTTTGACGAAAATATTACGATGAATGCCTATCGGATCGCGTTTGAACACGGGCTGATCGAACCGTCGGCCAGCGATTATCTCATGTTGACGGACGGTGACTTGATCGTCCCTCATTCCGATTTCCTAACCGAACAATTGAACATCTTGGATCGGCATCCGGAGCTGTTTGCATGCGGAGTGAGCTTAAGCATGCACAATCTTCCATTGAACAACTACCCGGATGCGACGTCGTGGATTCCGGGCGATTTCCACGTTCACCCCGATTATGTGGAGACGGTGACCGGGTTCCATCTCCTCCTGCTGAGAGCAAAGGAATTCGCTCAGTATTTGGACTATTCCCGACAAACGGGGAATTCGATTTTGGATATCCCGATGCATCATTACTGTCACCATGTTCTCGGGAAAAAATGGGGAAAAACGAAGCTCAGCCAAGCCGTTCACCTCACTTGGGACGTTTACGCAGACAGCGGCCATCCCTATCAGGAATGGAAATCCAAACAAGACTTGGAAGCTCTGTTTGTCCACGATCGTTATTGCCAATTCCAGGTTTATTCCCGTCCATAGGACGAATCTTCAGGATAAATGAACCGAGAGCCGAGGCGTGTCATTTGAACGAGAAAAAAATCAGCTTTATTTTTTGCGTCAACGACCGGGAGGCATGGAAAACATCGCTTCGGCACATCGAAGAACTTGAAGTTCCCGAGGGCTATGAAATTGAAATATTGGGAATATTCGACGCCGCAAGCATGACGTCCGGCTACAATGAAGCGATGGGAAGAACGGAAGCGAAATACAAGGTCTATCTCCACCAAGACGTTCACATCCTCAATCGGCGATTCATCAAGGATGCTCTCCCTCTTTTCCAACGGCATCCGCAGATCGGACTCATCGGCATGATCGGAACCGCCAAACTTCCCCAGAGCGGAATGTGGTGGGAATCCGACGACAATTACGGTCTGGTGTATGGCAGCCATTCGGGCAAGATGGAGCTACTCTCCTTTCAGCAAAACGGCGAAAGCGCATTTCAACGGGTTGCTGCCGTGGACGGTTTGCTGATGATAACGCAGTACGACCTTAACTGGCGCGAGGACCTCTTCAAAGGCTGGCACTATTACGACTTGTCTCAATGCATGGAGTTTCGCCGGGCCGGGTACGAGATCGCGATTCCCTTTCAGGCCGAGCCTTGGGCGCTGCATGATTGCGGAGTCGCGGATTTAACGGGCTTCGAGGAGAACCGGCTGTTGTTCGTAAACGAATATGAGAAGGAAATCAAAGAACAAAACCGATTAAAGGAGCGCGATTCAACTTTGGAGGAACATCGAGACGTCCGTATCTCTCAACTGCTCGAAACCGTAAAAGGAACCGAAGGCTTCCTGATGGATCTGGAGATCATGGGGCTGCTGCAGCTTCCCGCATGGGTCGATCATCTACCGGGTGCCATTGTGGAGATCGGCAGTTTCAAGGGAAAAAGCACGATTGCGTTGGCCAAAGGCAGTCAGCTTCTGACTACGCAAAAGCGCCCGGTTTGGGCGATCGATCCTTTCTCCCATCCTGCATTGGCCCCATACGAAGAAGGGTTTAAAGCCAATATTCAAAAAGCCGGTATCGGCTCTGTCGTCAACGTGATCAAGAAGCCCAGCCAGGAGGCGTACGCAGATTGTCCGGAAGCCATCGCGGCCTTGTTCATTGACGGGGACCACAGCTATGAAGGCGTTGTTCACGATATCATTCATTACGCCTCCCGTGTCGTACCCGGCGGGATCATCGCTTTCCACGATTATTCCTACAGGGAATGTCCGGGATACGAGTGGGCGGAGCTGCCCGGAGTCACGCAAGCGGTCGATGAAATGTGCGCGCAGGACGCCTATGAGTATGTATGCGACTATATCAGTCTCCGATTGGTCAGAAAACGCGGCTAAGCGACTCTATGGCAAAAAGGCGATCGTTCACCCCTTAGGGCGAACGATCGCCTTTTTGAATACAGCCGGAACCCCGGCATAGAGCATTTGAGGAGGGACATCGCTTCGAACGAACGCCCCGCCTCCAATGACCGACCATGCTCCGATCTTTACCTTCTCTCGGATGGAAGAACCGGTGCCCAGGAACACCCCCTCTTCGATCTGTACATTGCCGCTTACGTTAACTCCGGGACTGATGGTCGCATACGAGGCAACGGATACGTCGTGCGCCAGCGTCACATTCGTATTGACGATAACGAAGCTGCCGATTCGCACGTGAATGCTGACGATGCTGCCTGCGCATAGGATACAATTCAGGCCGAGTTCGGTATTCTCGGGAATGTGAACCGACGGATGAACCAGGGCTTCGGACAGCCGAAAGCCTTGGCTTGCCGTGATGTTCGCGAACTTCTTCTTCAGATGCGGGTCCCCGACTCCTGCACAGACGACGGCGAATTCTTCCCGGTACTTTTCGAACGATTTCAGATCTCCAAAAACAGGAATCCCTTCGACGACCTGCCCGTTCATCTCGGGACGTTCGTCGAGGAACCCGGCAACCTCGCGACCCAAAATGTCGCATAAGGCTGCAACTTCTCTTCCCATGCCGCCGCAACCCCAGATCAGCAGCTTATCCTTATTCATCGGCCAGACACCGGACGATACGCTGCACTTGCGCCTGTTCGATGTCTTCCCAGACGGGCAAGCTCAATATCCTTCGACAGACGTCTTCGGTAACGGACAAATCCGAATGGGGGCTGCGCTGAAAAAGCGGTTGTTCATGGCAGGAAGGAGAAAAATACGTTCTGGCTTGTATGCCTGCGGCCTGCAGCTTGCTCAAGTAAAACCGATGGTCATGCTTAGGCGGACATAACAAGGGAAAAAACTGGTAGGGAATCTTCCCCCCGCCTTCTTGAAGCTTCCACCCCTTGAACAGCATTCCGGCATCTTGCAATTCGGCCCGGTACCAATCGGCGATCCGTTCGCGGGCGATTATTTTCTCGTCGACGACCTCCAAAGTTGCCAGTGCGATCGCGGCGGCATACTCGGATACTTTACCGTTAAGCCCGATTTGCCTCGATTCCCGATTCTGGTCAAAGCCGAAGTTGGAGCTCTGGCGCAGACGATGGATCAGAGTCTCATCCGCGCTGTATATCAATCCTCCTTCTCCGATTCCGAACAACTTCGTGGCATGAAAGCTGAATACGACGGCTCCTTTAAAGCCCCGACCGAACTGGTCGTCCCTCATGCATCCGAAGCTGGACGCCGCATCGATCACGACGGGAACCCCGCTCCTTCTCAACGACTCATAATATTCAAGGTTCAGTTCGGCTCCGAAAGCCGCATAAGGCACGACGACGGCGACTTCATCGCCGAGCTTCTGCAGTGCCTCCTCGAGCTGCCGTTCATTCAGGCACCAACGCTCCGGATCGATATCGATAAAATAGGGCTCCAGTCCGCACCACATGGCGCTAAGAGGAGTGGCGGAGAACGTGAAGCTGGGCATCAGCGCGTACTTGCCGGCCCGTTTGACTTGCATGATCGCAAGCATGAGTCCGGTCGTTGCATTGTTAACCGTGACGACAGCTCCTTCATCGGAGAAAAAACGGCGAAGGATTCGTTCTTCCACTCGCTTGTTGAGCGGACCGTGATTGCTATAGATTCTCGTCGCATCGATTTGCTCGAGATACCCCGTCAGAGCATCTTTGGAAACGAGCCGCGGCTTAAGAAACGGAATCTCGTCCATTCCGATACTTCTCCTCCGTTCTTCCGAGTCTTCTCCTCTCCTCAATGCTTCCAGGTCAACGGTTCCGGAAATCTGGCCGTCTTGATCCCAAGCTCGATCATTCGGCGAACTTTGTTCCAATCCCCCGGTTCTTGAAGAAGATAAGAATTCGGGTCCCATTCGATGCGCTTTAGCCAATGATGATAGAACATGGACGAGGTCGTGATTTTGGCGCACTGCAGCGGCTCCGCATCGTTCATTCCCCATTGTTCCGGGGCGAACATGAAATAAAAGGGGTGATAGATCAAATCGGCTCTCGTCTGTCGGGCGAATTGAACCAACTTCTCGATGCGATCCGCATTAAAATCGTCGTCGTCATCCAAGTGTGTAATAAAATGTCCTGTTGCCTTTTGAAGCGCCCGATTGGTGGGGATGCTTCCGGCCACGAGCCATCGCTGGAACGGTTCGTCAGGATAAAGTCCATGATTGTCCAGATTCTCAAATTGAATTCGGGGATCGTTGAATCCCCGAACGACTTCCTCCGTATGATCGGTGCAACCGTCCCCGACAACGAGAATCTCCAGATGTCGATAGGTTTGATTCACGACTGACTTCAAGCTGCGGTTTAACAGGAGATCAGCCCGGTTATAGGTAGGAATGCACACCGTAACCAGCGGCTGATCGATCTCGAAGGCTTCCCTATATTCGGGCGATTGAGAAGCGATCAAGTAATCATCCGGCGTTGTCATTCGCTTCCCTCCTGTATTCCGTGAAAGTATAGATGTGAGCGAAGCGGGCTTTTTTTAGAAGATTATCATCGTTTGTCAAATAAAGATTCGGGCCGATTCGCCGAATGCCGTGCACCGGCTTCTGGAGATAGGTAGAACAACGAACAAAAACCATGGTTTGATTCTGGTTAAGTTCGATCAGCCTTCGTTTCCAAATCGAATGGAGTTCGCTCCAATCCTTGGAAATATAGACGAGAACGGCAGGCTGACCGCTTTCCGCGATAATTTCCGCGATTCGGTCCCGGTCGGCAAGATGAAGAAAGGGCGACGCCGGCATTTTGTGCTGCTTCCATTCCCTCTGCCACTTCTCTTCGAAGATCTTTTTGTTGTTCTTAAACGTTTCGTCGTAATGGTGTTCATCCCATTGCTTGAACGTTGCGCTGCCGTAATGATAAACAAAGGCATCTTCCGCAATCGCAAGCCGGTAACCTCCTGCCAGCATGCGCAGGCAGTAGTCGTCGTCTTCGAACATGCCGGCGCCAAAACGGTCATCCAGGTAGCCGATTTTCGCGAATACTTCTTTTTTAATGGCTACGCAAAAGAAACCGAGCATCTCCGTGTACCGCATCTTTCCGTCATAAAGCTCGTAAAAATCCCGCAGCCAGTTTTCGTTCGCACCGTTCGTGCTGTCTCCGATAAAGAAATCCACATGTTGATCGTTGCCAACGGAATTGGACATTGGCCCCACGGCCCCGATCTCGGGATCAAGGCTAAAGGGATGTAACAGCCTGTTCAACCAGCCTTCGGATACGAGGGTATCATTATTAAGCAATACCAAAATGTCCCCGACCGCGTTGAACGCGCCTATGGTGTTCCCTTGCGCATAACCTCCATTTTTCGGAAGAAGAATGGTCTTCACTTTGGGGTGATTAAGCTGCAGCAAGGATGCCGGCGTCTCGTCAAGAGAACCGTTATCCACGACGATAACTTCGTAATCCGGATAGTCGGTTTTGCGAAGCACGCTGTCCATGCACCTTTCGCTCAATTCCCAGTTGTTGTGCGTCACGACAATAATGCTGACTTTAGGATACAGCTTGGTACGAATGAGTTTTTTCAGCTGAAGGTACCGCTTCTCCCATGTATTCTCGGCAGCGAATTGCTGTCTTTTGTCCGCCAATGTCGGGTCGTTCTTCTCTTGAAGGACCCGCCGTATCGAAGTCTCGAATTCCGAACTGTCAGCTGCAAGCTCAACGTACTCCTTCATGCCGTGAAGCTCTTGCAGATCTGTAGCCACGACGGGTTTGCCTGCCGCCAAATACTCGTAAACCTTTACCGGATTGGTCGCTTTGGTGAGCTTGTTGATCAGGAACGGGATGATGCAAACGTCAAACCGGTCGAGGTAACGGGGAAGTTCTTGATAAGGTTTCTCGCCCAGAAGGTATACATTCTCCAGCGACATTAACTTGGCAACGTCGGTATGGTAGGAATTTCCGATCAGCACGAAGCTCCAGTCCCTATTCGCACTTGCGACTTGGTAGATAAGATCGATATCGAACCAGTCGGCAATGGCTCCGAAATAACCGATAATCGGGCCGTTAACGGAAGGCATATCATTCGGCGCATCGTGAAAGTGACGACTGAAGTGTTTGTACTCGCCCGCATTCGGAATCCATTCGACTCTCCGATTCCACTTCTTGGCTTTCTCCTGGAGATGAACGGACGAAACAACGACTGCATCCGCCGATGCCAGCAATTTCGGCTCCAACGCCAGCAGCTCTTCCGATGTATTCGAGAATCCGGAATGCTCATCCATGCAATCATAAATCGTTTTGTTGTTCTTCAGCTCAAAGACCAATGCGGTCCAAAACGGAAGATCTACAATCGACACCGTATAGTCAATGCCGAATTTTTGCTTTAAAGCTTCAATCGACCACTGCAAATACTGTTTATCCAAGGGATCTTCGATGGTATGGACATACGCGTTTAATAACGTATGAGAACATAACTTGACCAACCAAACATTCGGCTCTACTTGTTCGATTTGAAGTTTCGAACGAATGTCATCAGATGTAGCGTTCGGATCTTCGATTTGAGTCGAATGAACCGAGAAATAGAAAACGCGGATGCCATCCTGCGCGAAATGACGGCTCATATGCTGCGGCCGTTGCCATCGGTAGCCCCAATCGATGATCGGAAACCGAAATAAATCGAAAGAACGGACACTGGCGGGCGAGGATGGGACCTCGGATGCCGTCGATTCCGAAGTCGATGAGCTCAGATCAAACGAGGGGGTCGCAAGTTCCGGAAGAGCAGGGTCCTTCCCTTCTTGAAGAACCGGTATTGAATGTGCAGGGGCAATCCTTGTTCGAGACTTTGCTCTCGTTCGCCGCCAATACTCTATTTTTCGAAGGAGTCTCGCCTTTTGCAGCCGCGCCTGTCTTTTATTCTTCTTCCAACGGACAACTCCATTCAACATACGCAACAGTCTTCTCTGCTCTTTGGAGTACATGTTATCCATCCCACCCTTTCATGGATTGAGATTCCATGTAGGCGTTAACCACTTCAGGATGTTTTCCGGCGAACGGAACCAGCTTGATCTCGTATTCGCCATGTCGGTAAGACCAATCCGGCTTCCCGACGTTTTCGTACAAGTTTACGTCTCCGCGCCGATTGTCGTTGAATTTAAATCGATTTCCGAACGCATAGTGATAATGGTAAAGGGGGATGTTCAGCCTCTGCGACGGAAGCGTCCACACATCCCCGGTCTTGCCTCTGAGCGTGCAGTGATGCTTTTGATCCCGATAACGGATCCCCTTGCCGTTCCGCCACATCCGAATGATATCGTTCGACCATCTCTCGTCGTTAGGCGCATTGACCCGCACGGTCCAGGGATCCTTCCAAAAATTAATCATTGGAAACATCAAGACGTCCGCATCCAGTTGGGGAAGCAACGCCGGCACGGTCGATTGAAATGCGTCATCAAAGACCTCGTCCGCATCGATATTGGCGATCCAATCGCCTTTTGCCTGATCGACCATAAAATTGCGAACGTCCGACTCATTCCATTCGTCCGTGTAGGCTGTTCCTTGCATCGATAAATAGAGACGAATGTTAGGATGGGTGCTCGCGAACGATTCGATCATTTCGATCGAGCCGTCCGTGCTTCCTCCATCGACAATGATCACTTCATCCGCGAAGGCCGTCACGCTCTGCAAGTACAAGGGCAAGAAAGTCGATTCATTCAGGACGGGAGTAATAACGGTTATGGACATACACACCTCTCCTGGATTCGTATACGCTCATTCTATTCCGTCGTATATCCCGAGAACATTGGCATTTGTCCGTATAGGCTTTTCTCTAAAATTAGCGTCAGAGCTAGTCGCGTATCCCTGACGACCGAGCGGCGGAAATCATAAACTGTACGAAAAAGCCGGTGGCTGCAAGGAGGAATCCATGAATACGGACCTGGTTATCGTCACTTTTAATGCCGCTGCCTATATCGAGAAATGCCTTGATGCCATTGAAGAGCATACGCCGCCGAACGCAACGATGATTGTCGTCGATAACGGCAGCGCCGACCGCACGGTTGAAATTCTGAGAAGCCGATCGAATATCAAGCTCATCGAGATGGGCTACAACGCGGGTTATGCCAAAGCGGTGAACTGCGGTATGCTCGCCGGCGCCTCCGATACGATTGTGATTATGAATCCCGACGTATTCGTTACGAGCGGATGGCTGCCTCCGCTGCATGACACGCTTTGGTCGGATGAGAAAAACGCAATCGTCGCTCCAAAGTTGATCAATAGTTCCAATCAGCTTGTCGGGGTGGGCACCGATTGGGACTGGACTTCTCCCTATTTCATGTGTGAGCATGAGGCAAATCTCCTTACGGAGAAGAGGGCATGTCTGGCTATTAACGGAGCCTGCTTTCTCTTGAAGAGAAAGTTATTGGACGCCATCGGCATGCTGGATGAAGGGTATTTTCATTACTTCGAGGAAACGGATTACTGCTTTAACGCGAATTTTTGCGGTTATCGGGTCATCTTTTGTCCTGCCAGCGTTCTCGTTCACGAATATTATCCGAATCCGGACCGCGACAACGCGGTCCGCCGATATTGGGAGCAAAGCGAGGCCCTCTTTAATCGAAAGTGGAGTTACCGAGGCAACGGCGTCATCGAGAAAAATCCGTGACGTTATTCAGCCGCCAGCTCCCTCCCGACATAAAGGCCGCTCGCCGCCGCCTGGGAGAGGGAATGAGTGGTGCCGGAACAGTCGCCGATCACGAACAGCCGCGGGATTCGGGTCTCGAACCGCCCGTCGGTCTCGATTCCCGGCGAGTAGAGCTTGCCGTCGATGGCGTACAGGATCGTGTCTTCGTCGATCGGTTCGCCGAGCAGCTTCTCCAGCGCATCCAAAAATTCAAGCGTGGCCCGTATGTACGTCTCCGGCACCTCGAGCCTCAGATCCGCGAGCTCCGCATCGAGCGTCGGGACGACGGCGCGCAGAGCGGATACCGACGCGGTTCGGGAGGAGCTTCGCCTTCGGCGAAGCTCCCCGAGCCTCTGCGCCGCGATTCGGGCGCGCCCCCGGTTCACGCCGCCGACGACGTCGCGCAAATACCTGTCCGCCTCTTCTGGCGACCGGAAGTACGAAGGCACGAACAAGGTGAAGTTCAGATTGGGCGAGCCCCCTTCCTCGCGCTCCCGGTAATTCTGTCCGTCCGGCATCGCGAGTCCCTCCTGATGCTTGAGGATGACGCGTCCGCTCGGGTTCATGCAGTACGTCGTCGCCGAATAACCGTTGCCGGCGAAGCGCAGCTTGGTCTCGAACGAGCGGCCGAGAATCGATCGCAGCTGATCGCCACGCATCTCGATCCGCAGGCCGAGATCGACTCTCGCTTCGCCGCGGTCGATACCGAGAACCCGGCACTGCCTTGTCAGCCATTCGCTGCCGCTGCGGCCGGTGGCGATGACGACCGTGCCGGCTTGGACGGTCTCCCCGTCCGCCAGCGTCAGCTCGAAGCCCCCGGACGCGAGCCGGCGCATCTCGCGAACCTCGGAGCGGAATCGCCAGTCGATCCGGCTCTCCATTTCCTCGTACATTTTGTGAAGAACCGATCGGGAAAGCTCCGAGCCCAGATGGCGGGTTCTCGTCGTCAGGACGCCGAATCCGGCTTTCTCCGCCCTCTCGGCCATCTCCGGGTCGCGGGTGTCGTACAGTTGGACGCGGCCTCCGCCATGTTCGCAAAGTACGGCATCGACCTCGTCCATCAGCTCCAGCGCGCGCCCGTATCCGACCTTCCGCTCCAGATCTCCTCCGAAGTCGTTCGTATAGTTGTACTTCCCTTCGGACAAGCCCAAGCCTCCGAAGCCGACGTATTTGTCGCATGCGTCGCAGTCGCAGCTCTCTCCCCGGTCGAGCGGACAGCTGCGTTCGTCCAGCTTCTTGCCTTTGTCGATCATCAGCACCTTGTATCCGCGCTCCGCCCACTCGCGCGCGGCGAAGATACCGGCGACGCCCGCGCCGATTACCGCGAACTCGTATCTCAAGTCTGTTCCCCCGTTCCGTTCCCCAGGGCGGTGCCGTCAGAAAATCGTCGGAACCATTCCCCCGTCCATGCGAATGGGAGACCCTTTGAAGGCAGAAGCATACGGACTGCACACGAATGCAGCCAGTCTGCCGATTTCGCCGGGTCTGATCAATCGCCGGATTTCCGATTGAGGCAGGTTGGCTGCCATGAACTGTTTTTCTTTCTCCGCGAAGGTCATCTCTTCATTCGGGTAGATGCTCTCGATGATTTGCCGGACGTTCTCGGAGAGGGTCGGTCCCGGCATAATCGTATTGACGGTGACTTCCGTTCCTGCGGTCAACTTGGACAAGCTTCTGGACAACGACAGCAGCATGGACTTGGTCACGGCGTATTGGGGCATCTGTCCGGAAGGCATAACGGCTTCTTCGCTCGCAATAAAGAGGATGCGGCCGCAACCTTTGCCCAGCATGCCGGGCAAATAGAATTTGGATAAGCCGTTGGCGGCCAGAACATTGGTACGGAAATATTTCTCCCATATCGCATCGTCAACGTCTTCATAACTCATGATCTCATAAATCCCCATATTGTTCACTAAAATATCGACATGAGGATATTTCTCGAACAAAGCTTCTCTCTGCCGAATATCTGCAAGATCCGCCGCGGCGTTCTGAGGCGACGTATCCGGAAACATCGTCTTGATCTCATTCACCGTCCGTTCCGCTTCTTCCCCGTTTCGGCCGTTAATGAGAACATGAGCGCCTTCTCTGGCCAGCTCGACGGCAATCGCTTTGCCGATTCCTTTCGTTGATCCGGTAACAAGAGCGGTTTGACGGCTCAATCCCATATCCATGAATCATTCTCCTCGTTAAGCAATCTTGTGCGCCGGCTGTGACCATCTTATCAAGTCCGGATCGCTCCGTAACTGGCCCCGTGCGCCAAAGGATTTGCTTAACCCGCCATTCCCTGTTCGGAACGCCAATTCGAAGGAGTCTCCCCCTCCCATTGGCGGAAAGCGCGGTAGAAGGAGCTCTGGTCTTCGTATCCGACCAGGAACGCCACCTCTTTGATATCGATCGCCGGATCGGCCAAGTATTCGCAAGCCCGCTCGTGCCGGGCCCTAGCCAACAGGCTTTTGAAGGTCGTGCCGTCTTCCGTAAGACGGCGCTGCAGGGTGCGGTCGCTCAACCCCAGTTCGCTTGCGACAGCCGCGATATCGGGACGTCCTCCCGTCAGGCTGCGCTTCATGATCCTCTTTACCGTCTCGCTGATGGAACCGCTTCGGCGCTGCTCGTCCAGCGAGCGGTCCACCGCGGGAGTCAGAATCTCCAACAGTTCTTCGTTATGCGAGACGAAAGGACGATCCAGATCTCTTCGGTCCAGCGTCAAGCGGTTCGCGTCCGCGCCCGCTCGAACTCGGCAGCCGAAGTAGGCTTCAAGGGCTTGGACATCTCCCATATCCTGCGAAAATTCGACCCGCCGAGCCGTCAGTTGTCGGCCGGTGCCGCGGCGGCCAAGCTCCAGCAAATAGGCCAGCGTGATGCCGACCAGCACCGGCGGGCAGGGCTGCTCGCCATTCGGCGAATCCAGTTCGAGGGTACAGAGCTCGCCTCCCTCTTGAATCCGCAGGCTCTCGGGAGGGCACATGGCTTTGTAACGGGCCATTCGATTCAATGCGTCCCGGTAATCGCGAGCGTGGAACGTCGCCAAGGCAGCCGGCGGGTACTGAGCGCTCGCAAAGGCGCTCACAAGCTTAACGATGCCGGCCGCCGCGTCTCCCATCAGCTCGGAATAAGCCTGCCAGATCGCGAAATAAGGGGCGGCGGCAAGCGCGGGTTCCTGAATAACGGTCAGCGGCAGCCGCGCTTGGCGGGCGACGTCGGAAGCCGTTATTCCTAATCGGAGCAGTCCGGCCCAGAATCCCGAAGGCATTGCGATACGATCCGTAGTAAAGGGAGTCATCCGATCGGACCTCCATAAGTCGATAATAATCCGGTATATTTATTATTTTAACATAACGTTGCGTCGGCCGTTGCTCGGCATGGAAAGCAAACAACCGCCCGCTTTCGTCACCTGGCTTTCATCCCGATTCTTCTAAGATTGGAATGAACCTTAATATCGATTTGTATTCTTCCATACATCTCTTCCCAGGCTTCGCTGTTTTTCACATGCTTCCGCCAAAAACCCGGCTTCAATGCCCTTACATATTCTCCGAAGCCGAAAATATCGCTATGTGCCTGTTTGGTCTCTTCAATAAGCTTTGTGACGGATTTGGCGATTCCCTCCTCATCCAGCCTGTTGATCTGCTTCAGCAAACTCGAACGGTCGATGGTCAACGCATGGCTTACTTTTTCTTCCAGGTTGAGTTCAAAAAACAGATTCAACGTAAAGTGAGGCACCCCGTTCCGAATGTCGACTTTTCTTGTCGCTTTTCGATAGGTCGCATAAACCATCACGGTCCGTTCGGGGGAGCCTACTTGGATCATCCCCCGGTATCCAGCCGGATTCATCCCCATGACGGACATATAAGAGGCAATCTGAAAAGGATTCGTGCTGCCGACCATCCGGTCTTTCCGAAAGTATGCAAGCCCCTCGATCTCGATATTCTGGTTCTTTTTCATCTCCACGTACGGCAGAAAACCTTCCTGTCCCAATTTCGAGGTTCGGCTCCAATACATGCCGACGTAATTGACCGGAAGCTTTCCCATTCGAACGGCACTGTCCATTGTCGACAACAAATAGAACGTCGGAACTCTTTGCAGTTCCGGAGTCGTCTGCATGAGATCCAGCGCTTTGCCCCTGGACACCATCATCCAGGCCATCCGCCTCAATTGCGAATTGCGCCGAAAATAATCGTTCAAATTTTGCAGACCTTTCCGGGCCAAATCTTCGGATACCACGATGACCCGAAGATGTCCGAAGAACAGCTGGCCCGACACTTGCTGCTGCAAATTCATCAGCGCGTCGTCAATGGTGTTGCCAATCACATCCAGCACCCAAACGGTCCGGCTCGACGAGCCTGTTCCGCTTCCCATTCCTCCACCAGGACCGAGCGGAATTCGTCCCGGTACGGCGAGCTGCACCCCGACCCGGATTTTGGAACCGCCGGGCGGCAAGTAGCTGCCTCGAAGATGGGTAATCTCGTCCTCCTTCTCCTGTTCCGCCTCCTCCGGTGAGACCGTGTCCACCGAGATGCCAAGCACTACGGCCCGGTCTTCGATCTCCAGACGGTCCCAGCATCCGGACAGAAGCGGGACGATCGAGAGAATAGCGATCCAGGTCGTCACCGATTTGAACCAAGCGCGAACAGTCAAGACCCGATCCCCTTCCGGCTTTTAAGCAGGCTTTTTTTCATTCTCGGATACATCCGGCCTGTTTAAACATGCCGAAAGCCCTTGGCCTTAATCAACCGAATACGTGTTACAATAGACGCGTCATGGGGGTTTGGGGAAAGGTGGTTGCCCGATTGATTTATGTCGTTAAATTTTTGTACAGCTTTGCGCTGCCGCCGGGCTTGTTCGTCGTGATTCTGCTGCTGCTCGCCTTGCGAATCCGCAAACGGGACCGGATCGCGGCGCTGCTCCTGCTGTCGGCGACGATCGTGCTCTATCTGCTGTCGACGCAGCTTGTCGGAGATGCGCTGATCCGATCGCTGGAGAGCCGCTATACGCCTCCGGGTCCGGACCGGGTTCAAGGCGACGTTATCGTCGTTCTAGGCGGAGGCGCAGTCAAGGATTCGCCGGACGTGGATGGGTACGGCAATCTGACGGGAGCCGCCGCGAACCGTCTGTTGACCGCCGCCAGGCTGCACTTCCGGACCGGACTTCCGATCGTATTTTCCGGCGGCCAGGTATACAAGGACAGCGGCAACGAAGCGGAAATCGCCCGCCGCCAGCTCATCGGCCTGAAAGTCTCGGCCGATCAGATCGTGATGGAGAATCGATCGCTGAATACGGAGCAAAACGCCGAGAATGTCGGACAAATCTTGGACGAGCGTCATTGGAGCAAGCCCGTTCTCGTCACGTCGGCCTTTCATATGGAACGGGCCCTGCTCGATTTTCAAGCAGCCGGAATGCAGCCCATTCCCTATCCTGCAGACTATTGGGCCGGGCGGCAGGCGATCCTGTATGCGAACAAGCTGGCTCCGTCCTCCGGCGGTCTGAGCGCCTCCGGGGTCGCGCTCCGGGAATACTTGGGGATCCTGGCTCTGAAGGTTCTCTGACGCCGGATCAAAGGCCGGGCGTCTGCACGCCCGGCCCCTTTTTTCGCCGTCTTTGCCGTTCCTTGCGCCCTAGCTGGAGGCTCTCGCCTGCGCGGTCTTGCTCTCGAGGCATTTCCGAATGACGGCCGCGACCGCCGAGCTCTGCAGAGGCTTGCTGATATATTCGTTCATTCCCGAATTCATATAGCGTTCCCTGTCGCCGACGAGCGCGTTCGCCGTCACGGCGACGATATACGGAAGCTCGCCGGGTCCGATCGTCTGGCGCAGAATTCTCGTCGCTTCCATGCCGTTCATGACCGGCATCTGAATGTCCATAAACACGATATCGTAACTCTTCTTTTGAATCTCTTCCAACACCTCGACTCCGTTGCAGACCGCGTCGGGACGATAGCCGAGCTTCTCCACCATCCGGATCAGCACCCGCCGGTTGACGTCGTTGTCCTCCGCGATAAGAATGCGCAGCGTCTCGTCTTGCGCCGGCACTATCTCCAACCGCTCTTCGGTCTCGACGACCGCCGGCAGCGTCTCCGCGCTCATCAGCACATGGAAACTAAAGATCGTGCCGCCGCCGGGATTCGGCTCGCAACGGATTTCGCCATCCATCAGTTCAACGAGCTTGCGCGTAATGGCAAGGCCGAGACCCGTGCCTCCCGCTTGTCTCACCATAAAGTGATCCGCCTGATAGAACGGTTCGAACAGATAGGGCAGCTTGTCCTCCGGAACGCCGATTCCCGTATCCTTCACGGCGAAATGAATCCGCACCCGATCGCCCTCGACATCGGCTCTGTCGACGGTAACGGCGATGGAGCCCTCGGGCGTAAATTTGATGGCGTTGCCCATCAGGTTCATCAGGATTTGCCGGATTTTGAGCGGATCGCCGATGACCGTCTGCGGAATGCCGGGGTTGATCGCCACGTTGAGGGTCAGGTTCTTCTCCAGCGCTTTCGGCATCAGCGTATCGAACGTCTCCGCGATCGCCGCGGTCAGATTGAACGGCTCCTCCGACAATTCCGCATTGCCCGATTCCACCTTGGAAAAGTCCAAAATATCGTTGATGATCGCCAGAAGCGTATCCCCGCTCTTGCGGATAATGGAGACGTATTCCCTCTGTTCCTCGTCGAGCGGCGTATCGAGCAGCAAATCCGTCATGCCGATCACGCCGTTCATGGGGGTGCGGATCTCATGGCTCATCATGGCCAGGAATTCGCTCTTGACTTCATTCGTTCTCTCCGCGGCTTCCTTCTCGATCAGCAGCTTCTTCTGTTCCGTAATGTCCTTGATCAGCAGATAAAAACCGATGCTTCTGTTGTTGACGATGATCGGCGCGATCGTGACGAGAACCTCGACGAGATATCCTTCGATATGAGGCACGTGATTGATCGAACCTTCGATCTCGTTAAAGGGTTCGTTATCGGCCAGGATGCGCGAAAGCTTGTCTTCGCCGATGATTGCGGCGATGCTCGTGCCGATCAAGTCCGACACCCGCTGCCCGGTCAGCCTCTCGGCCATTGCATTCCCGTTCATGATGTTGCCCTGCAGATCGAAAGAGATGATCGCATCGTGATTGTACTTCTTGAGCGACGTATACCTCTCTACCGATTCCTGCAGCTTCTGCTCGGTCAATTTGTTCGAAGTGATGTCGACGATCTGGACGATATAATACCAAGGTTCGGCGTCCGAACCGCCGCTGACAAGCGAGACATGCACGGACGTCCAGAACACGGAAGCGTTCTTGTGCACGTACTTCTTCTCCAGGCTGAACTTCGAGATACGGCCCTGGAGCAAATCGTCGAACCGGGCGCCGAGCTTGCCGTCCTCCGCGGAGAAAATCAATTCGTTAGGATCGCGTCGAATGAGCTCGTCCCGTTCGTATCCGAGAATATGGCATGCCGCCGGATTCACGTCGATCCATTGGTAATCAAGCGAGATCAGCGCGATTCCGACAGGCGTAAAGTTGAAAACGTGCGCGAACAAGTTCTGCCGGTTAAACCTTGCGTCGTCCACTTCTTTCCGCCTCCCTGATCCGATTGTCGCTATCCGTCATTATACAATAAATTCCGCCCCCCTTCCTGCCTATACACAAGATTCCCATGGTATAACCACCGATCATCGATTTTCCCCAAAAGATCTACCTGTAAACTTTTTCCTCAAGAGAATCGAGGCTTTTGAATTCGAATCCGCGCGCTCTCGCTTCATCGATGATTCTCCCCAACGCTTGGGCATTGTCGCGGGATACGGAATGAAGCAAAATCACGGCCCCGGGATGCAGCTGATTCAGAACGTTCGTATAAGCGTAATTCCACCCCATTTGCCGATCCCTCTCCCAATCCCGATAAGCAATCGACCAGAAGACGTTCGTGTAGCCGAGCTCCCGGCAAACGCCAAGCATCCGATCGCTGAAGATGCCTCGCGGCGGCCGCACATAGCGCATCGGCTGCAATCCCGTAAGCTTGGACACCTCGCGGCTTACTTTCTCCAGCTCGTCTTTGATCTGCGCAGGCGATATCTGCGTCATATCCGGATGGCTCCACGAATGGTTGCCGATCAGATGGCCCTCGTTCGCCATTCTCAAGAGCAGCTTCGGCTGGTCCTTGACGAAATGGCCCGTGACGAAAAAGGCGGCCGGCACTTTCTTCTCCTTCAACACATCCAGGATTCGGCCGGTATAGCCGTTCTCGTATCCGTTGTCGAACGTCAGATAAAGCTCCTTCTTGTCCGTATCCCCGAGGAAAATGGCCCCGTGCTTTTGCAAAATCGGCATAAAGCCTTCTTCCGCAATGGAAGGAAGCTGGCCTCCCTTGCTCTTCTTAAAGCCGAAATGGTACGGCCCTTCGCTGCCGCTCGCCGAAGAAGGCGCCGCGGCCCACAGCAAGCAAGATAATACGGCTACGGCCCAAACCGTCGCTGCACTTCTTCTCATCCTTCATCGCCCCCCTGATTTGGCATGTCAGCTTACATTTTGCCAAACTTCGGGCGGCTATTCATGGGGACGCCCTAGAACGATTGAACCTGCTTCTTCAGGAGCTCGATAAACTCTCTTGCTGCGTTCCCGATATATTTGTCCTTTAGGTAAACGACCCCGATCTCCCTGCGCAGCGAAGGATTGGACAAGGGGATGATTTTCAAATTTTCGGTGTCGTACAATTCCAGCAGGGTCTTCGACAGAATCGATACCCCGGCGCCGGAGCCGACCAGGAGCAGCAGCGATTCGATGGTCGTGGTCTCGATTTGGGGGCGCAGTCGGAATCCCTTGAGGGAGCAGACCGAATCGATCATCTGGCGGCACCGGTGCGTCTTCGGAAACATCACGACCGTTTGCCGCCTGATCTCTTCAAAGTCGACGGATTCCTGACCGGCCAAAGGATGATCCCGGCTCGCCACCAAAAAAAATTGTTCTTCATACAGCGGAATCTGTTCGAACCGCTCGTCCTCCGAAGGCAGAATCGTCACGCCGAAATCCAGGTCCTCCAGCAATAACGGCCCCGTGACGTCCTCCGATCCGCGCAGCGAAAATTGCAGTTTCGGATGCGACTTGTAAAACTCCCCCAACGTACGGGAGACCAGCTCGTTGATTTCCCCGATGAGCGCCGCAACCGCAAGCGTACCGCGCTCGGAGTGCTGCCATTCGCGGATTTCCCGGCGGGCTCCTTCCAAGGACGAAAAGATCGTGTGGCAATGCTTATCCAAAATTTCTCCGGCGGCCGTCATGGATATCTTCTTGCCGATCCGGTTGAATAAAGGAACGCCGAGCTCGTCCTCCAGCAGCTTGATCTGGTAACTCAAAGTGGGCTGCGTGATTCCCAAAGTCTCCGATGCTCTCGTAAAGTGCAGCTCCCGGCACACCGCTTTAAAGCATTCCAATTGTCGTAATTCCACAACGTCCCCCTCCGATCCAGGCTCAAACCAGGCATCTCATCTATCATTTTAATAGAAACAATCGTATTGATCTATGATTTTTTGAAAGTTAGAATAAAGCTGCATTTGACGATCTGACAGGAGGATGGACCCATGACCAAATTCATCGCGGATGTGAAAATCCCCGACAGCAAGCTGGCTGCCGAAGCTGCCGAATTGCTGCGCGAGCACGGAGACGATCTTTTGTGGAATCATTCGAACCGGGTCTTTCTTTTTGCCGCCCTTCAAGGGAATCGTATCGGCGCGAAGTACGATTCCGAGCTGCTGTATATCAGTTCGCTTTTCCACGATCTCGGCCTCACCCCCAAATACAGCAGCCCCGATAAGCGCTTTGAAGTCGACGGGGCGAATGCCGCCCGCGATTTTCTGCATAGCCGCGGGGTTCCGGAGGAATCCGTCCGGCTTGTGTGGGATGCGATCGCCCTGCATACGACGCTCGGCATCGCGGAATATAAAGAAAAGGAAGTCGCCCTGCTCTATTTCGGCGTCGGTTACGACGTCATGGGAGAGCATTTCGAGCTCATTACGGAAGAGGTTCGCGGGCAAATCGTCGATGCTTTTCCCCGCGACCGGTTCAAACAGAAGATCCTCCCCGCGTTCCTGGAAGGATTCAAGCACAAACCGGAGACGACGTTCGGCAACATCAAGTCCGATGTTTGCGAGCTTCTTCTGCCGGGATACAAGCGCCCCAGCTTTTGCGATTGCGTCCTTCATTCCCCATGGAGCGAATAAAGGAAAGAAAGCCGTCCCTTCAAGGGGCGGCCCGCTTTGGTTGAATACGGTCGGAATTCGTTCCTAAGCTCTTCGTTGAAACGAGATCGGATAGTTCTTCACGCCGAATACAAACGAGCTTTGAATCGGAATCAAATCTTGCTCCGAAGTCAGCTTCATCTCATGAAGACGCCGCAGCAAGACCTCCAAAGCGATCTTTCCTTCGAGACGCGCCAGCGGCGCCCCCAGACAGAAATGGATGCCGAAGCCAAAGGACATATGCGGATTCGGGCTGCGCTGCAGATCGAACCGATCCGGCTCTTTCGCAAACTTGGCTTCATCCCGGTTCGCCGCCCCTACCCATGCGATGATCTGGTCGCCGGCCCGGATTTTCTGCGAGCCGATCTCGACATCCTGCGTCGCGATCCGTCCGATGGCCACGATGGGAGGGTAGTATCTGAGCACCTCTTCTACAAAGCGCGGAATAAGATCCGGGTTTGCGTGGAGCTCATCCTGCAGCGACGGCTGCTCCGTCAGAATCCGCACGCCGTTCGTAATCAAGTTGGTCGTCGTTTCATTGCCGGCCGCCAAGAGGAGAATGCAGAAGTTGATAATATCCCGCCCGCTCAGCTTCTCTCCGTCAATCTCGGCGCTCATTAACGCGGTGATCAGATCGTTCTGCGGATGTTGGGCTCGGAGTTCAAGGATTTTGACGAAATATTCCGAAAGCTCCTGAATCGCTTGCATTCGCTTTTCATTGATTTTGACGAACGCTTCCTCGGACAAGTCCTCCGCGCTTTCCACCAGAATATCCGACCAACTCTTGAAGCGGGTTCGATCCTCGGCCGGCGCGCCGAGCAGCTCCGCAATAACGATGACAGGGAGAGGAGTCGCGAAGTGGCTTACGACGTCCATCCGTTCGCCTGCCGCCTGATCCAGCAAATCCTCGGCAATCGATTGAATTCGCGGAGCTAAGTCCTGGATGGCTTTGGGAGTAAAAGCTTTGTTGACCAGTTCGCGCAGTTGCGTGTGCTTCGGGGGATCCATATACAGCATGTTCTGCCCGGCAGCCGGGCCTCGCGTGGAGGAGAAGATGCGCGAATCCTTCAGAACGCGATGAACATCCTCATAGGCGAAGACGTCCCAACAGCCTCTCGCGCCGTCGTACCGAACCGGCGATTCTCTTCTCAGACCCGTTAGGATCTCGAAGGGGAACAAGCGCTTCGCCGTCGAATCCAATTCCGGCATGCTCAACAGGTTGGCATACTTCTTCTTATTTTCCACACCATCGTCCTCCTTTGCTCTTCCGGTCGATTCTGATGTTACCTGAAGAGATTTACCGGCACAACTAACCGTGGATATAAATTCAACGCCCCCTCCCCTCCTCGCTTCTGGGCATTTAGCCGCATAGGGTTAGCTTCCCGACCTCGCCGTTTCATGGGCTGATCAAAAAAAGCGCGAAACCGGACGTTTCGCCGGTTCCACGCTTTTTTGCCGCTCACTTGCCGAAATAATGGCCCTGCTCTAGATCCGGAATCAGTGCGCGATGCGCGGGCTTCCAGCCCAGCAATTCCTGTGTCCGCGCGCTCGAGGCCGGGTTGTCGGCCGGTACGATAACTTAATCAAGTAAACTACTTTATATCAATTGGTTAATTTAATTAATTTGCCAAAGAGTGTTTTGCTTGTGCAAGCTTTTCGTTATAATGGTTTGGCATGGATCAAAGGAGGCATCGTAATATGAGGAAACCCTCGAACGAGATGAAATATATCGAGAAAATCAAACCGGTGATCCGGAAAACCAAGTTCAGCCAACTGAAAATTGACGATATCGCCAAATCGATGGATATCAGCAAGGTGACGCTGTATAAGCATTTCGCATCGAAAGACGACATCATCCGACAGGTCGTCGAATATTCCGTTCACTTTCTGCAGGAGGTCGATACCGTCGTCCAAGACGATTCCCTCTCCTATGTGGAGCGATTTCAGAAGACGTTTCTGCAGTCGCTGATCTGCGTGATTTATATTTCCGATATTTTCCAGAACGATCTCAAAGAATTTTACCCTCCACTTTTCGACGAGCTTGCGGTTGCCCAACAAAACCGAAATCAAAACTTGCAAGCGTTCTTTGAGTCCGGGATGGACCGGAACATTTTCAACCGGTTGAACGCCGTCTTGTTTATGGTTCAAGATGACGCCGTTCTGCGCCGCATCATGGAGCCGGCTTTCTCCATTCAGTACGATATCACTTTGAAACAAGCGATTGTCGATTATTACAAGCTGAAAAAGTATGAGCTACTCAAACCGGAATATCTGGACGCGACGAACGATTCCGAAATCGAAAAAGAGATCGCCCGAATTTTGCAGACGATCTCATAGTCCCGCTTTTCAATCCCCAATAAAACAAGACGATCCCCCGGTCCTTCGGGAGATCGTCTTGTTTTCGTTCGAACGGTCCGAAAATACCTCCTCAATGAGATCCAACCGGCCGGTTACGTTACGACCGATCCCATATTGACGAACACGACTTGGCCGGAGATCGCGGAAGCATCGTCGGAAGCCAGCAGGACATAGGTCGGCGCCAGTTCGAACGGTTGTCCCGGCCTTCCCATCGGCGTATCCGTACCGAACGTAGAGACCTCATCGGCGGTAAACGCCGTCGGAATCAGAGGCGTCCAAGTCGGTCCTGGAGCGACGGCGTTTACCCGAATCCGCTGCTTGGCCAGCGAGAGCGACAGAGAACGGGTTAATGAAACAATCGCCCCCTTCGTAGCCGTATAGTCGATCATATTCGCCATTCCCGAGAATGCGGTATCCGAGGTCGTATTGATGATGGAGCTTCCGGGAGGAAGATGCGGCAGCGCCGCTTGGATCATCTCGAAGAATGAGATGATGTTGGTATGAAACGTGTCCAACAGCTGATCTCTGCTGATGTCCAGGATGCTGGCCTGATGATATTGAACGCCGTGATTATTGACCAGGATGTCCAGTTTTCCGAACGTTTGGAGAGTGCTCTCCACGACATGGGCACAAGCTCCCTCCGCCCGCAAATCGACCGCAAGCGTCATGCACCTGCGGCCCAGTTGCTCAACCCTAAACTTCGTCTCTGCCGCATCCCGATGTTCATCCAGATAGGGGACGACCAGATCGGCCCCCTGCTTGGCGAAGGCGATCGCCACCGCCCGTCCGATGCCGCTGTCGCCTCCGGTCACGATGGCCACCTTATCCCGCAGCCTGCCGGATCCGATATAGGACGGATTTTCAGAGATCGGCCGAGGATTCATGAGGTATTCGTACCCCGGCCTTCGATTCTGGTGCTGCGGAGGAAAGACGATCGGCACTTCCGCGCACTTCCGCTTCGATCCGATGTACGGGTAATAGGGAACGGACATGACCCAACCTCCCGATGTTCACGAGTTAACGAAGTATATTCCGCGATAAATCAAATCATGAAACGGGCCCTTTATCGCCCAAAACAAAAAAATCCGCGCGAGGCGCGGATTCATAACGGTTGCATGCACTTCGTTATTCTCTCGGCATGGCTTGCGACGGCGCGTGCAAAAACGCGCTCGTCCCGGAGCGCCCTGGCGAGGATCAACGCTCCCTGAATCCCGCCCACCGTCTCCTCCGCAAGGGCGGCCGCGGATTCGGCGGACGCTCCCGAACGAACGAGCGCTGCGCGCAAGGAATCGATCCAACTTCTGAAATATTCGGCAACCTTCGCGGCAAACCGGTCCCGGGTTTCGTCAAGAGCGAATGCGCCGACGAGGCAGATCCGTTGTCCGGATCGGAAATACGCATCGACCTCGCGCCACATCTTTTGAACGGCTGCTTGCGGTTCTTCCCGTTCCAGCGGCTCAAAAACGTTGCGGACAAACCACTCCTCGATTTCGGCGAGAATCTCGGCGGCCATCTCCTCTTTGCCTCCGGGAAAGAAATAATACAAGCTTCCCTTGGAGATTCCCGTACGGGACGTTATCCGGCTCATCGTTGCGCCTTCGTAACCAAGCTCGCGGAACACCTCGGCGATCATCGGAACGATATCGGCCTTCTCGAACACGGTACGCGTCATAGGCCCAGTTCGGCGAGGCCGGGATGATCGTCGGGGCGCCGGCCGAGCGGCCAATGGAATTTCCGTTCGGACTCGCGGATCGGCATATCGTTGATCGAAGCATAACGCCGTTTCATCAAGCCGTCGGCTGCGAATTCCCAATTCTCGTTCCCGTAGGACCGGAACCAATGGCCGCTGTCGTCGTGCCATTCGTAGGCGAATCGCACCGCGATCCGGTCGCCGTGGAAGGACCAAAGCTCCTTGATCAGCCGATAATCCAGCTCCTTCGCCCATTTCCTGGCGAGAAACGCCTCGATCTCCGCCCGACCGACCGGAAATTCGGCGCGGTTCCGCCATTGGCTGTCCTCCGTATAGACGAGCGACACCCGGTGCGGGTCGCGGCTGTTCCAGCTATCCTCGGCCATCCGGACTTTCTGGATGGCGGTTTCCCGGGTGAATGGGGGTACGAGCACGCTCATGGGCTCATCACCTTTCTAATCCGTTTGTTCCATTGTAAACCGATCGGTCTATAACTTCAAGCAATGCCTCTGCCTTGACTATCCTCCAACGTTTGCGCCTGCGATCGTTTATGATGGATCCAGTAGTAAAACAAGATGGATACCCATGCGATCAGACCCGCGGTCATAAACATCGTGCGATAATCGGAATGCGAGCTGATGGAGCCCATCATATACGTCCCTACCCCATACCCCAAATCGAAGAGCAGGAAAAACGTGCCGTTGGCGGCTCCCGTACGGTGCTTCGGGGCCAGCTTCATCGCAAGAGCCTGAAAGCACGGGAAAAGCGCGCCATAGCCGATGCCCATCAACACGGCGGAGAACAACACCATGCTCCCGGAATGCGATCGGCTGAGCAAGAGCAGCCCGCCTCCGAATAAAACAATGCCGGGATAGAACAAAAAGTGCTCGTTGAACTTATCGAATATTTTGCCGACGATCGGTCGGAACGCCACGATCATGATCGCGAACACGATAAAAAAGGTGCCGGCCACCTCGGAATGATGAATCTCGTTCGTATAAGGCGCGAGAAATCCCGCAATGGGACTGTACGCGAAGGCCAGAACGAACCCTACCAGCGAGATCGGCAACGCCTTCGGTTCGAATATATCTTGGAGGCGAAATGAGGTTCTTGAAGCGGAAACGGCCGGCGTGTGTTCTTTAAGCGGAAATACGAGCAGCAAAGATAACAGCGCGATCGCGCCAACCGCGGACAGAAGCAGCATCGCGTGCCGATCTTTCCACAGCAGCAAGCCGAGCGCCGGTCCGATGACCATGGCGATGCTCATGAACATGCTGAAGTAGCCCATGCCCTCCCCCTTCCGGGCGGCCGGAACCATCGCGGAAGCCATCGTGCTCGTCGCCGTCGATGCCGCGGCGTAGCTCATTCCATGAATAAAACGGATGACGAGGAACAAGGCGATTCCTTTGGCGCCCAGATAACCGATGCAAGCAAGCAGGAACAGCGTCATTCCGATCAGCGCCATCTTCTTCTGACCGAAACGATCCACCCATAAGCCCGAGAACGGCCGGATCAAGACGCTCCCAATGACGTAGATGGTAATGACTAGTCCCATCTGCTGAACGTTTCCTCCCAGGCTGTCCCGCGCGTACAAAGGAAAAGCCGTTGCGGAAACGTAAAACGTAAGAAACATAAAAAAGCTGCTTAAACAAACGATAACGAAATTTCGCGTCCAGATTTTCTGTCCTTCCGGCATCTCTGCTCCATCCTTTTTTTGTCTATCTAGTATGTGAAATATTATACAAGACCATTTTTATCATGTATAATACCAATTAAATGATTTATTCATCACATTGATATGATATGGGGGGCGGAAATGGAGTTCCTGCAGTTGAAGTACTTTCAAGCCGTTGCCCGCTACGAGAATATGACGCAAGCCTCGGCTGAGTTAAACGTGTCTCAGCCCTCTCTCAGCAACTCCATTCAACGATTGGAAAAGAAATTAGGCGTCCCCCTGTTCGACCGCCATCGGAGACACCTCAAGATCAACGCATTCGGGAAAGTCTATCTCGGCAAAATAGAGCAGGCGTTCAAGGCATTGGAGGAAGGAGAAACGGAGATCAAAGAAATGGCCGGCTTGAGCAAGGGCCATTTGACGATTTGCATGATGCTCCCGCACCTTCTGCCTACCTTATTGAAGGAGTTTCTGGCGGTTCATCCCCATGTCCGGATTTCGCAGCGGCAGTTGAATTCCACGCTGGAAATGAAAAAAGAGCTGGAACGGTCCGGCATCGACTTCTGCCTGTCGACCTTCCCCATCTCGGGTCCCGACATCGAATGGCTGACCTTCGTGAAAGAAGAGATGCGCTTGACCGTGCCCAAGCATCATCGGCTCGCTTCTAGGGAAAGCGTCAACTTGAGCGAAGTGTCCGAGGAGCCTTTTATCTCGCTGCCTGTCGGCACCAGCTTCCGGGAAATTACGGACGACTACTGCCGCCGGGCCGGATTCGAGCCCAATATCGCCTTCGAACTGGAAGAGACAAGCGCCATTCAGACGTTGGTGGAGATGGGACTCGGCGTCACGCTGACGCTTCCCATGACGCTCGGCAACCGGGCGTTCAACAAAGAAACGGTTCAGCTCAAGATCGTCGAGCCGACTTGCATGAGAACCTTCGGGATCGCCTGGAACCGTAAGCACTATTTATCGAAAGCCGCGGTTCATTTTCTTCAGTTCGTCAAACAGTTTTTCGCGTCTTGAGGATATCGTCGACCATCGCTTTCATGGATAAGACGGTCGTTTTCTTATATTGAAGCCCGAGCCGAAGCACTTTGATCTGCTGCCTGCGGGACAAAGCCTTGAACCGGGGCTCCTGCTTCAAAAATCTTCGGATGATCGCATAGCTTTTTACGGGGGTTCGTTCCCTTCCGATATAAGGAACTTCGTACGGCAGTTTCCGCTTGCGCATCCGGTGAACCAGCGAGTTCCATTTGCTCGACGCTTGGCTTTCGTCGATCAGACACGGAGCGGCAGTCTGCTTCGTATGTTTTTGAAGGTAATCGAAGTGGCTGGTTCCGCTAATGATGACGTAGCCGCCTTCTTTCCTGCTTTTGCGGACGACCATCAAATGCATGCAATCCTGCGCCGCTTTTCGAAGCTCCTTGATCCGCCGCGTGATTCTGTCGGAAAATCCGGGCCTGATCTTGCTAAGAGGTATATATTGCACCGTATATCTCATAGCAGCCATCCCTTCCTATTTTTCTTATGTATATGCCTCTATACCCGAATTGCTTCCCATTCGGATCGAAAGGGATCGAAAGGGAGAAGGACCACCGCCTTTTGCGCGATCGTCCTTCTTTGCCGTCAGAACTCTTCCGTTTCGCGGGCTTTGCCTTGTCCGACAGCGATTCCATATCGGCGTTCTTGGCGAAACGGCCGCCTTGAGCACGAGCACGGCGAGCATGAGCAGCCTGGCCTGATAAGATGAGACGCGCAAGGATACCCTAAAGGTCGTCATTACGGGGGGATCAAATGCGAATGCGAAAATGGAAAATCGTTCGGGCCGCAGCATCCCTTTATCGCATTCGGCTGCTGCGGCTGCTCATCCCGGCGGCCGCCATCGGGCTGATCTTCTGGGAAGCCCAAAAAGAGCTGCGGCACATCGACTTCGGCCGGGCGTTGCATCTTTTCCGAAGATTGCCTTTTGAAGATTGGATCGTGCTGCTCGGCGTTTCGCTCGCCGCGGTCGCTTCGATGAGCGCTTACGACTTCCTCATCCGCAGGCTGTACCGCCTGCCTCTTCGCTTGGCCGACACGTTTCGATACGGGTGGATTGCGAATACGACGAATAACATCGCCGGTTTTGCGGGACTCACGGGAGCCGGCCTCCGAATGCTCTTGTACCGGAACCGGCAGATTCCGCCGGAGAAGCTCGTTCGCGCCGTCGCGTACCTGTCTCCTCTTACGATGACGGGACTTTCCGTTCTGGCTTGGATCGGGCTTCTCGGGATCATTCCGTTGCGAGCCGGATTTCCCGCGCATTCCTGGCAATTCGCCGCGGCATGGGCCGTTGCTCTTTATCTGCCGGTCTTCGCGGTCTTTCAGCGGACGTCATGGTTCGCGAAGTGGTTCAGACGAGACGGTGAGCGCCTGAGTTGGAGGATGATCGGATACGGGATCGCGGCTTCTTTTGCGGAGTGGGCCTGCGCGGGAATCGCCTTCTGGTGGATTGCGCGCACCGTCCTTCCTGCGCCCGTCTCCATGGGGAACGCTCTAAGCATCTATACGGTTTCCGCCGTCGCCGGTCTGATCAGCCTCGTTCCGGGCGGCATCGGAGGTTTCGATATCACCGCCTTGCTGGGCTTTCAACGGTTCGGCTTTGATCCCAATCTTGCCGCGGCGGTGCTGATTACGTTCCGATTGTTTTATTATTTCGTGCCATGGTTCATCGGATTGATCATGGCCGCCGTCGAATTCTCGGGCAACCGCTACCAGCGGGAGGAGAAGGAGGAGACGGAGGACGAGAATGCGTTCAATGCCTGGCAGAGATGGTGGAACTGGCCGGGACGCATCGGCGTGATCGGAGAACTCGGCGCCTGGTCGCTCGGCAAGCTGGTGTTCCTGAGCGGAATCGTCCTGCTGCTGTCGGCCGCGACGCCGGGATTATGGCGTCGTCTGCACGTCGCCGAAGAGATCTTGTCCATCCCGCTCATGAGGCTGTCCCTTCAATTGAGCGTCATCGTCGGCATCTTGCTGGTGGTGCTGTCGCGGGGTATCTCCCTCCGGATCAAGCGCGCCTATCAATGGACCCTCCTGCTGATGGTCGCCGGCGCGATTTTTACTTTCGTCAAGGCGTTCGATTTCGAGGAAGCGATCTTCCTGCTGATCGTAGCTTTTCTGCTGTGGCTGTCCAGAGAGCGGTTTTACCGCGTCGGCGTTCCCGTCAGCAGAGAACAGATCGCCAAGTGGGGATTGGCGACCTTCCTTCTCGTCTGGATTTACGACCTGATCGCCGCCAACACCCATGCCGGAATCATCCGCCATTTGCCTCCGAACGCGAATATTCGCTGGTTTTTCACCCCTCAGGAACAAAGAATCACCATCATTCTGGGCTTGGGAATCGCATGGCTCATTCTCTCCATGCTGTGGATGCTCAGACCGGTTCGTCTGGAAGATCATGGCGCATCGCTTGAACAACGCCGGAAATTGCAGGCCTTCTTGAAGGATCACCGGGGCAACTTGCTGACCCATATGCTCCTGGCCGGCGATAAAAGCTTCTATTGGGCTGCCGATGACCAGGTCTTGATCTCCTATGCGAAGATCCGAAATAAACTCGTGGTCCTGGGCGATCCGATCGGGGAACCGGAATTCGTCAGCATCGCCGTTCAAGAGTTCCAACGCTATGCGGATCAGTATGCGCTCAAGGTCGTATTTTACCAAGTAGCACCGGAATATTTGCCCATCTATCACGAGAACGGCTGCCGATTTTTCAAGCTGGGCGAAGAAGCGATCGTCCCTTTGTCCGCCTTCACCTTAAGCGGCAAGCGCAACACCAACCTGCGGACGGTCAAAAACAGGTTCGAACGGGAAGAATTTCGGTTCGAGGTGCTGTCGCCGCCCTTTGATTCCGCCCTCATCGAAACGTTAGGCAGAATCTCGGCGGCTTGGTTAAAAAAGAGGCATGAGAAGGGATTCTCGCTCGGCTGGTTCGATAAACCGTATTTGCAGCTCGCACCGATCGCGACTCTGACGGACGGCGCGGGGAACATCATCGCGTTCGCGACGCTCGCGCCCGGATATGACGAAGGAACAACGATATCCGTCGACCTGATGCGGCATCTTCCCGATACGCCGAACGGCACGATGGACATGTTGTTCCTCTCTTTACTGGAATGGGCCAAGCAAAACGGCTACGACCGCTTCAACCTCGGCATGGCTCCGCTGTCGAGCGTCGGCCAGAGACAAGGAGCGATGAGAGAAGAGAAGCTGGCTCGGATCGTGTTCCAATACGGCGGGTACTGGTACGGATTCGAGGGACTGCGCAAGTACAAGCAGAAGTTCTCGCCGGACTGGGAACCGCGCTATCTTGCCTACCCGAGAGGCGTCTATTTGCCCACGCTGCTGCTGGAGCTGGTCCGGCTCATTTCCCGCCGTCCGAAGGTTCCCGCTGAACGAAAATCCTAGACCGGCCGCGCTATCGTACGGTTCTTGCGGCGAAGAAGCGTCTTCATGCGCTAGGTCCTTTCCAATTCCGCTTTGGCTTCGGCCAGAAATGCCGCTTCCTGAATTTGATCCATGGCCGACGATGTCGTCAAATCCATCTCCAAGGCTCTCCGGGCCTCCAGTTGCAGCATCGCGTCGCGTGCCCGGAGCCGGAACTGCTCCTTCAGTTTCCTGGCCGTCTCCAGCTTGCTTGCAAGAAGCTCGAACTTGCGCTCCAACTGGTCAGCCCGCTCCTTCAGCTTCTCCGTGTCTTGCGTCAATTGCTCGGCCTGGGGCCGCCGGTCATGAAGCTCTTCCAGGAAACGCCTTGCCGCGTTTGCATGGCCTTGCTTGGCTGCTTCTTCCGCCTTCGAGCGCAACTGTGCCATATCCGTCTCGAGGCGCTCGCAGTTTTCCTTCGCGGTCAGCCACTCGGATCGGGATCGATTCACCGACACCGACAGGGCCCGAAGCTTCTCCGAAGAAGCTTCGATATAGGCGTTCAGCACGCGTTCCGGGTCGTCTTGCGGCTGCGTATCGGCGTGAAACAAGTCCCTTACGCGACGAAACCATCCCATCGAAGCCTCCTCCTCTCCGTTTCCATTCTGTGCTCAGTCATCCTCGCAATACTTCCGGTCAGCTCCGGTCTGGAAGGAAGCGGCCGTGATGAACTCGCCCGGGGCTCCGTCGTCTCCGTATTCGAAAACGAACACGTGCCCAGCCGGAATCGAACGGCCGAGAACCCGGACGCCTCCCGACGAAGGACGCACGCGATAGACAGCGGGGAAAGGACAGCAATACCAATAGCCGTTCTCCTCAATCAGATTCCGGGCCAACAGATCTTCAACGGTCGTTTCGTATTCGCGTTCCACTTCGGTCAAGACAAAGGTAGCCCAGTGCTCTTCGAGATCCTCCACCGCTTGATCCCATTCGCCCGAACGAATAATTTCCCGTTTGGCAACGGATGATGTGACCTTCCAGATATCGGCCGAGTCCAGCTTGCACCGTCTTTGGCGGTAGTCCGGCGACGGAGCCGCGGACGGCGCTTGCGCAACCAGAGCCGGCGCCTTCAAGCCTTGGGCGATCAGCAGATAATCCGTCAGAGCCAGCCAATATTGCTTCTCCGCATCCTCGTGACTCTCCTTCGAGACCCGCCGGCCGTTCGCGATGCTGCCGACGATGGCGTCGCCGGCTTGCTTGCGGGTTCTGGCCGATTCATACAGCAGAATGACGGTTTTATAGACGTCTCCCTGACTGCGAACCGATTCCACCGCTTGCGCATTCATCTCTTCCATTTTCTCGGCTGCGCGGCGAAGACCGGCCAAGTGCTCCACCGGACAGGGGTCCGGTCCTTCGACCTGTCTGCCCATTCGCACCGGAAGCGCGATTCGGGCGGAATCGGGAAAAGCGGCGTCTTGCCGCGCGGCAATCATCAGATCCGGAATCATGCCGTACCAGACATCGGCTTGCTCATGGGTGACGATCGGAACCGGACGGGGGGAACGATCCGAGGCCGAGAAGGCATCACCCAGCATCGCATCCGCCATCGCCTGCACGGTCCTTGCCGCTTGCATAAACGCAAGAGCCCGAGGATGATTGCATTCGGCCAACTCCACATGAAGTTCATAGACTTGTTCCCCAAGACGCTTATAGCTCTCCAAATGCTCGGGAGGGCAAACCCGTTCTCCCGTCAACCCCTCGCGAATCCAATCGAACAATCCCATTTCCCCAACCTCCGATGTCGATAATCATTCATTATCATAATACATCTTCATACGGAAAGGTTAGGATTACCGGTTCAACTTTCGGAAAAAATAGCAAAAAATAACCTCTCAGCATGGAGCGTTCAATAGGGCTCGATATGAACCTGAACATGGCGGACTTTGTGCTTGTCCCTCAGTTCGTTCTCGATATTCTCCGTAATGGCGTGACTGTCGTAAACGCTCATCTCTTGGTCGACCGCGATCGTTAAATCGAGGTATACCTGGTTTCCGAGGTAGCGTCCCTTGATATCCCTGATCTTCTCCACGCCATCCATCGTTCTAATCGTTTGCTTATACTCTTCCAGCCGATCCGTATCGAATCCGTCCGTCAGCATATGGGACGATTCTCTGAAGATGTCCCAACCTGTCTTGCAGATCAAGACCGCGACAATAATGGCCGTGACGGCGTCAAGCCAAGGAAGCCCCAGCACGCTCATGCAGATGCCGACAACCGTTCCGAGACTGACCAAGGCGTCGGAGCGGTTGTCGGCGGCTACCGCTTTCAGCGCATGGCTGCCGGACTTTGCCGCAAGCTTCCGATTATAGCGGTATACGGAGTACATCACGGCAGCCGCGAAAGCCGCCACGACGGCCGCAAGCAAGCTCGGGGACCGAGTATCTCCTTTCATCAGATGGGTCACGGCGTTTAGGAGAACTTCCAATCCTACCGCAAGCATGATGAACGAGGATGCCATGGAAGCTACCGTTTCGGCACGGGTATGCCCGTATTTATGATCGGAGTCCGCCGGTTTTTTGGATATTTTCAAGCCGATCAGCACGGCGAGCGAGGCGATCACATCGGTTGTGTTGTTCAAGCCGTCCGCCGTTAACGCTTCGGAATCGAAAAAATAGCCTACGGCAAGCTTCAATAAAGACAATCCGATGTAGACGGCAATGCTGAGCCAAGCCCCGTTCTCCGCAGAAAATCCTTTTTTTTCCTGCCTTGCGCTATTCACGATAACAACTCCTATCCTCGATCCCGGCTTTAGGTGTCATTATACAAAAGCAGATTCGTGTGGGTCTAGAGAAACAGTTTTGCCGCCTCCTAGCAGTTTTTGTTTCTATCAATACAATTGTCAAAGCCAAATATTGTTGGTCATGCTCAACAACAAGGCTATCGCTTCCATAGGCTTCCGCCGTTGCGGGCTTCCTTCTCCTTCCATAGGCTAAACTGTATTTGACCATGATCGGAAAGGAGCCGAGTATGCAAATTCCGGTTACAGGATTCGTGGTGGAATCCCAGGATGATGACGGTCGGCATTCCCATAAGCTTTATATTACGTCGTGGGACGGCAGGCCTGTCCACGTTCATGCCTTTGCCGGCGTGACATCGGTCAATGACGGACATTCGCATCAATATTCCAGCTGGACCGCCCCCGCGCCGACCGGAGTCCCCCATGTTCATGATTACCGCACCATCACTTCTCTCAATCAAGGCCATACGCACGTCATTCAAGGAACCACCGGACCGGCCATCTCCCTTCCGGGGGGAGGCCACTATCATTTATTCCAAGGATTCACGACGGTGAACGGCAGCCATCCCCACTCCCATGCTTATAGCGGACGTACGGGAAACGAAGCGAACAGCGGATAAACACCGATAAAGAAGGACGCACGCTTGGGAGCCTTTCCCCCATGCGTACGTCCTTCTCCTGTCCCGACGCGTTAATCAAAAAGAAGGCTTTGACGGGACGCCATCGGTTTTCCTGTCAAGCTGTTCTCAAACATATCGATAATAAACAAAAATCGTTCGGCTTCGCGAAACACATGATCGGCAAGCAAGGGATGGATAATGCTTTTGATTTTGCAGGCATCGATCAAGTCGCGGGCCGTCTTCTTAAAGTCGCGCAGCGACTTCACGGATACGCGGTTCTGATCGAGGAACTGGTCCAGGAGGGGAACCGTTTGCGATTGCGGGCGCATCGATTCCAAATCCCGGGCTTGAAATAACAGCTTATCGAACTCTTCGCTGAAATGGTTGGCCTGTTCGACCAATTTGCGTTCCGAAGGATCCAGCAGGTGTCCGATAAACTTGGCGTGATCCGCCATAATCCGCAGGAAAAATACGTTCTCGTCGATAATGGCGTCGGGGAGCGGTTCCAAGCGGCCCGCATTGAGTTCGCCCAACCGGTTCCGGAAGTAATTGGCTTCCCTGCTTACGTGATCGACGAGCAAGGGAAAATTGTTCGCTCCCGGAAGCTCGCATCTCAGGATGAGGCCCAGCACTTTTCGTTTAAACGCCCAGATCATGGTTGCCGCCTGGCGGACCTCTTCGTTAAATTGCCGGATCGTTTGCGGATCGGTGTCGACCGTGTACGCGTTCGCCTTATTCTCAATCGACTCGAAGAGGCGATAAAATTGGTTCGCCTCCTGAATCAACTGAGTGTCTTCGGCGCGAAAGCCAAGCTTTAAAAACAGGGAATGTTCCTTCATAATTCGTGCCCAAAACCTTATTTCGTCCAACGAACGCGCCACAAACTCATTGGACATTCCGCATCTCCTTTCTTTTGACTTCTCCCTCCTCCTTTATATGTGCAATCGCCTGTCCATTAGGATAACGAAAAATGGAAACCTGAAATTGACGTTTCAACTTCCGAGCATGGTTCGCCGTTCTCTTATTCTCTCGTGTTCCCCCTTTTACGGAGGCTCTGTGACGTTGAATCGGAAAGGAACTTCGGCCAAGATTTATGTCCAGATCCCGTACGACCGTTATTTGACGGCGGACGAGCGTCATGAAGCCCGGGCGGACGAGTTTGCTTATCGCTGGTATAGGAACAACGTTTATGACCGAACCGGCAGTTGATTCAAGTAGGCTTCCATCTCCGAGGCCGGAAGCGGCTTGCTGAACAGGTAGCCTTGAACCTCATCGCAGATTTGCTCCTGCAGGAACAGCAGCTGCTCCTGCGTCTCGACGCCCTCGGCGATCACCTGCAGCTTCAGATGGCGGGCCATGGAGATGATCGTCGAGATAATGGCTGTGTAATTGGAGTTGTACGGGGCGCCGCGGATAAACGATTTGTCGATCTTGAGCTTGTCCAACGGAAAGTTCGTCAAGTAGGATAAAGAGCTGTACCCCGTCCCGAAGTCGTCGATCGCGATGTGGACGCCGATTTTTTTCAACTTCTCCAGGGCGTCGGTCGAGCGCTGAACGTCCAGCATCGTTCCTTCCGTAATCTCGAGTTCGAGATACTCCGGCGCGAGCCCGGTCTCCCGGAGGACGGATTCCACGAACTGGACCAGGTTTTTTTTCAAAAACTGGCGGGCGGACAAGTTGACCGCCATGCGCACAGGCGGCAGACCCAGAATCTGCCACTGCTTATTTTGCTTGCAGGCCGTTCGCAGCACCCATTCGCCGATCGGAACGATGAGGCCGGTCTCCTCGGCATGGGGAATGAATTGATCCGGCGGAATCAGCCCCCGGGTCGGATGATTCCATCGGATCAGCGCCTCCATCCCGGCGACCGAGCCATCCTTCATGCTGACCTGCGGCTGATAATGGAGCACGAATTCTCCGCATTCCAGCGCGCGATTCAATTCATTCTGCAGAAAGATTTTTCGATCGGTCGATTGCTGCATCGCCTGCGCATATACGCGATAATTGTTTTTCCCCTGCTCCTTGGCGGAGTACATCGCCGCGTCGGCCCGCTTCATCAAAGTCCGGGAATCCGTTCCGTCGTCGGGATAGCGGGAGATGCCGATGCTGGTGGTAACGTATAATTCCTGACCTTCCAGAAGGATGGGCGCCTCGATCGAATGAATGATCCGGTCGGCGATCGCAATGGCCTCTTCTTCCGTGATGTCCTCGAGAATCACGGTGAATTCGTCCCCTCCCAATCTCGATACCATGCCGTGCTCCCGGACGCACTCCTCGATTCGCTTGGCGACTTCCTGCAGCAGCAAATCTCCGAAGTCATGCCCGAGCGAGTCGTTCACCAATTTAAACCCGTCCAGATCGAGAAACATGACGAACGCTTCGCGCCCCATCTTCATCGCCGACGCAATCGATTGCTGCAGCTTCTCTTCGAAGTACCTTCGATTCGGCAAGCCCGTCAACGAATCGTGATAAACCATCCGGCTGATTTTCTCTTCCGCCTGCTTGCGCTCCGTAATATCCCGAATCATTACGAATACGCCCGAGATCTCGCCATGGAGAATGACGGGAACGTTGGTCATATTCAGGACCAGAGCGGTACCGTCTCGCTTCACGATGGAGATTTCATAGCTTTGCGCTTCGCCTTGCGTGGCCGATTGAAAATATGTCGTAAGCTTATCGGCGTCCGGCGGCGAACAGATCGATTGCAGCGTTTGGAAGGAAACCTCCCGTTCGCCGGTGATGGCGGCCGCCCGCGGATTCATGTGAAGGAACTGACCGTCCGTCGTAAACAAAACCACGCCGTCCAGATTATGTTCGAACAGCGATTTGTAGCGTTCGTCGCTTTCCAGCATTTTGAGCGTTCTCTGCATGAACAGCTTCTCGATGTATGCCGTCGCCAGCGTTACGCTCAGGATGATGATGGTAGCCAGCACGATGACGTAAGCCATCAGCGATGAATTGATAAGCATGGAAGAGGATGCTTCCTGGCGATGATGATAGCCGAACGTCGTCGCATACATGCCGGTATAATGCATGCCCGCTACCGCCGCGCCCATGACGAAGCCCGCCGCGATTTTGAGCAAGATTCCTTTTGTCTGGCTGACGTTCCTTAAACGGAATGTAATCGCAAGAGCCGCGGCAGATACAAGCACGGCCACCAGGATCGAGACCGTGAACCAGAACGGGTCGTACCGGATCTCGGCCTCCATCTGCATGGCGGCCATCCCGGTATAATGCATGGAGGCGATCCCCGCCCCCATAAATAAAGATCCGACGGCCAGCCGCTTCAGCGAGAGATGCTTGCCGCCGGACACAAATAAAGCGATTCCCGAAGCGAAAATCGCAAAAAAAATGGAGAGCGCGACAATCTTGATGTCGTACTTCACCTCGATCGGCAGATGCAAAGCAAGCATCGCCACGAAGTGCATCGACCAGATGCCGATCCCCATGGAACAAGCGCCGCCCAGCAGCCAGAACAGGCGGACCTTCCCCCGCGAATCGTGAATCCGCCCTCCTAAATTCAACGCGGTATAGGAAGATAGAACGGATAGAAGATAGGACAAAGCAACCAGAGTTGCATTATATGATGTTGTCAATGCGTTCATACGCCCTTAATCTCGAAATTTCGACACCATTACTCATGGTATGGTGCCTTCCAATCGATGTCAAGGATCGTTTTGGTTTCGGTTCCAATGACCTGCTACGGATGACCTAAGCGCAACAGATAGAATCGGTGCTTCCTCCATTCGGGAGACCCGTGCGATCGGAGGAATCGCAGGTAATAAACGAGCCGGCGGGACGGCATACTAGCCGAACAATCATGCATCCCGATTTTGCAGCGTTAACAGGGACCAAAAGGAGAATATAGAAATGGCACAAGCGACGACTCCCAACCCGAGCCCAAAGCAGCCGCTGCAGCCGCCGGCCCCGCCCTATCCGCCGCAGCATCAAGATCGGCAGCCCGGTGCGGAAGCGCAAATGAATCCGCTGCCGATCTTCGATAATCCGAATTACGT
>NZ_JACJVO010000034.1 GCF_014212055.1 Cohnella zeiphila
CGCGGCAGGATTCACTTCATGTTGCGGCCTGGTCTGTTGCTCGCCCTGTCTCTGACAGGTACTTCCGTCGATGCGCTTCTACGCACAGATTTCGCCATACGCAGGCATCCTAGCTACACGGGGACTTGGCCCCTCCCGTGACCGGACTTTCACCGGCTAGAGAATGCGTGCTTCGCTGGGCACGCGGGACAAAAAAATCCGCAGCCCTTGAACGGGCTGCGGATTCGGACGGGGCTTGTCCGCCCCGCTTCCTTTAATAGCGTTCCAGGATCAGCGAAGTCTTGAGACCGTCTTGGGGCAGGAACCAGCCCTTGGAGATCAGCTCGTTCTTCAGCGCGTCCCGCTTCGTCGAAGCGACGGCGGCGTCATCCTCCTTGAAGGAAGCTTCGACGATGTAGTCGTAGCCGCTTCCCGACGCCTTCTTGATCTCCCAGACTTCGATATACAGCTTCTCGCCGTTCCACTGGCCGATCGACCGCTTGGCGCTTACCGGTCCGTAAATATGCGCATCCTTGAGAATGTCCTTGGCCCAGTCGTCGGAGTTCAAGTCCTCCATCTTGCCCGGCAGACGGTCAACCGCCATGTCGCGGGAATCGTCCGCATCGGGCAGCTCCATGCCGTCATAGCCGGACTTCTCTTCGTCCTTGTCGTTGCTGAAGCTGAGCGTCTGGGTGGAGTAGCCCCAATCGACCTGGGCCTCGTAATCCTCCTCGTCCGCGTCGAACCCGTCCGCCGCCGCTTCGTCCAGCGCGGCTTGCAGATTGCCGTTTACGATCGGATAACGCTTCTTGTACGTCAGCTCGAAGTCCTCGTCGCCGTCCGATTCCATCTTGCGGATGCGGACCTCCCAGCCTTCATTGTTCAAGTCCAGGTCGTTGCTGTCCAGGTATTCCACGTTCATTTTCTCGACCGTGGACGGCATGCCGAACTCGCTGAGCACATCGCTCTTCAGCTTGTGATCCGAGTTCAGGACGATCGCCGGATCCAGATACCACTTCACTTCGTAGTTCGGGGTCGCTACACCCGATGCATGAGCCGTTCCCGTGTTCGACATGCCGGACAGCAGAACTCCGGTTCCCAGAACGGCGGCGGCGAACATCATGACTTTGCGTTTCATCAACAAATCCCTCCCTCGATTCTTGCCGGATACCGAATGCGGCGCGGCAAGTTGTTTCCACTGTATCAAGGAAATGTTTGGGAGGAATGATAGCCGCGTCAACGGAAAATGAAGCAAAACGCTTCTTTTTCTTGTTCCCCATCGATATCGTCTATACTCGGAAGCCAAGTTTATTTGCTAACTATATTTGAGAAACATTAATTTTTATAGTATAGTAATCGTAAAAAAGAGGAGGCGGCTCAACATGGAACCGCAACAAAAGCCGTTCATGGAGATCGGAATCAGCACGTTCCTGGAGACGGCGGTCCATCCCGCCACCGGAGAACGGGTCAGTCAGACGCAGCGGCTGCGCGACGCCGTCGAAGAGATCGTACTGGCCGACCAGGTCGGGCTGGACGTTTACGGAATCGGGGAACATCACCGGCCCGACTACGCGAGCAGCGCCCCGGCCGTCGTGCTGGCGGCGGCCGCGACCCGCACGAAGCACATTCGCCTGACAAGCGCCGTCACCGTCCTGTCCTCGGACGACCCGGTACGCGTATACCAAAGCTTCTCGACGCTGGACGCCCTCTCGAACGGCCGCGCCGAGATTATGGCGGGTCGGGGATCGTTTATCGAATCTTTTCCGCTGTTCGGTTACAGCCTGAACGATTATGACGAGCTTTACGAGGAGAAGCTGGAGCTGCTGCTGGCCATCCGCGAGTCGGAGAAAGTAAGCTGGCGCGGCAGCCGCCACCGCGCCGCTATCGACAACCTGGGCGTTTACCCGCGCTCGGTGCAGGAGCCGCTGCCCGTCTGGATCGCCAGCGGCGGCAATCCGGAGTCCGCCGTGCGGGCGGGCTCGCTCGGCCTGCCGATCGTGTTCGCCATCATCGGCGGCATGCCGGAGCGATTTGCTCCGCTCGTCGCTCTCTATAAGAAGGCCGCCGAGCAGGCCGGACACAATCCCGCCAAGCTGCAGATCGCGACGCACTCGCACGGCCTGGTCGGCGACAGCCGCGAGCAGGCGGGCGATCTCATTTTCCCGTCCGTGCAGGCCCAGATGAACGCCATCGGCCGGGAACGCGGCTGGCCGCCGTACTCCCGCGATACGTTCGATTCGGCATGCAGCCTGCGGGGCGTCCTCTATGTGGGCGATCCCGAATACGTCGCCGAGAAGATCGTGCTGCTGCGCAAGAATCTGGGCGTCACCCGCTTCTTCCTGCATGCCGACATCAGCACGATCCCGCACCGCGACATCATGCATTCCATCGAACTGCTCGGAACCCGCGTCGTTCCGATCGTGCGCAAGGAACTGGCTCGCATCGAGGGCGGCGGCTGAGAGAGAAGAGCGGCAAGAGGGCAGAGCCGAATCGGCTCTGCCCTTCGCGCGTCTCGCCCGTCAGCCCCCAAGAAAAAAGCCTCCGGCGGCGGCCCTCACTCTCGCTTTTCTCCTGAACGCCAACCAGGCATGAATCAAGATCAAGCCCATCTCCAGCACCCAGATCACGGCGACCGCCCATCCGCTCGGGTCGATCTGCAGGTAGTTGAAGTCCGCGAATTGCTTGCGTACGAACAGATCCGCCACTTTGCCCGCAACGGGATAGATCACGTCGTTGAAGTCGGTCACCGGACCCATTCCCATCATCAGGTCCTGAACTTCCAGCTTCAGAATATCCGTCTCGCTCCACGAGAAAGCGTACACCCATTGAAACCGGCCGCCGGAATCCATGCTGAAGCTGACGATAAAATCGTTCTTGTTCCCGTTCTCCCACTTGTCCTGCAGCGCCAGCCCGTACTCCCGGGGCTTGTCCGCCCCCAGGTTGACGAAGATCAGGTTCACTTCTTTCCATGATCTCGTTTTGCCGGGATTGTCGGGATCGTCCACCTGCTTGTTCAAAAGCGAATTCGCCTGATTTAAGTAAGCCTCGGCCGCCTGCTTGTTCGGAACGTCTCCGACGATCCGCGGGATATCCGTATATCCATAGACCACGTCCGGGTAGGCAGGCAGATCGGGGTACAAGTCGAGATCGATATCCTTGTTCTTGAAAATACTGTAGGAAGCTTTGACCCGATTCACGTAATGATGCACGGAAGCGGAAGGGGAGCCGATCGGAAAAAATTGCGCCAGCTCCGCGTCGGAATTCGGATAGTCATCGTCGAAGGAACGGCCGTTCTCGTACGGATTGTCCACCTTGATCTCTCCGCCGTCCGTCGTATAGATATAGTTTTTGGCATCATGATGCTCCCAGTACGCCTCGTGCGTCGTGCAGCTTTCCTCGCCCGAAGAATCCTTCGTGCACGTAGTGGTCTCGGGATGGTATTCGTCCCATTCTTCCTTATGATCGACAGAGCTGACGGTTCCCGACCAGACCTCGGTATCGTACGTCTGCCAATAATAATCTGCGAGAACGGTCCCGGCCAGGAATACCGCCGCGACGAAGCTGACGAACAGCCAACGGCGAAATCGCCGGCCGCGAAGGATCTCGATAAAGAAACCGGCCAGCAGCACGGCAAAAAACGCGATCCAGTGGGCCATGTCTACTCCCTAAGCTTGATTTCGTCGTCTTTGCCGGTTTCAAACGCGTTGCTCGTGCGGTCCGAAGTAATCATGTATTTGGATCCGTCCAGTTCCTTGAAACGGAAAATCGCATTCATGATCACGTGCTTGCGGATAAAGGTGTTGTATTCCCGAATCTGGTCGAGAACCTCCTTCTGGTTGCGGTCAAACTCCGTTCTTCCCGCCGACACCTCGTTCTGAAGCTTCGTGTAAAGCGAGCTGTCCATTCGAGGATTCTGTTCCTGTACCATCTGGAACAACAGCGAAGAGTCCTGATATCGGCCGGAGATAATATCGCCGTATACCTTCTTCATGTCGTCCGCCTGCATGTCGGTGACCTGCGCCATCTCCTTGAACCGTTTCCACATGTTGTCGTAATTCGATTGGTTGGACAGGTACTGGGCTTTGATCTGTTCGTCAAGCGCGACCGCGGTATTGCGGTGGCCCCATATGACGGCGGCGCCGATCAACACGATAATCAGCACGACCCCGATAAAACCCAAACAACCCAATGCCAATAATTTGGTGCTTCCCCTGTTGGAGCCTTCTGCTTGAGCCAAAAAAAACGACACATCCTCTGTATATGATATGACCAACAGAAGTGAATTCCATAAATATCCTGAAAATCCTGCCAATTGTTCGAGCTATTTCTACATTTTTTGCAAGGAGCAGGGCGTCAGTCGGACGGCCGCCGGGGAGCGCGAACGGCTAACGAATCTCAGCGGCGCTATCCCGGGAAAATTAAGGATGGGACGAACGTAACGAAACGGACAGACCTTATGAGAGCAGATGCTGGACGTCTGCCGAGTCAAACGGGCCCATAAGCCTCCTACGATTCGTTACAACGCAAACCGCTCTATTTTTCGCCAAATAAGATCGTTTGGTTTCGTTGGGAGCGAGACAGCCCCGCGTGCTTGGACGCGGGCGCGACACGCCGTGCCGTTAGCGCGCGGCAACAAAAAAAGGGACCTTCGACATTTCCGAAAGTCCCTTCCCTTATAAAGACGCCTCAGCCCGCTCAGCCGCGTTCCGCCGCCCGAGACAATGCCCGTTTGCCCGAAGATACGGGCTTCCGGTGGAGGAAAACCGCCGCCAGCCCGGCGACCGCCACGAGAAGGCCGCAGATGAGGCCGATGACGCCGGGCCACCGGTAAGCCGTCAAAAACACGCCGCCGGAAGCGCCGATCAGACTGGAGCCGAAGTAATAGAACAGCAGGTACAGCGATGACGCGTACACTTTGTGCGCCGGAGGCGCGATTTTCCCCACCCATCCGCTCGCAATCGTATGCCCGCCGAAAAATCCGAAGGCAAACAAAACGATGCCCGCGATCATCGGGATCAAGTGGCCGAACAGCGTCAGGGCCGCCCCGAGCAGCGATAGCGCCACGCCGACGCCGATCAGTCCGGCGCGGGAATGGCGGTCGGCCAGCCTGCCGAACACGACGGAGCTCCAAGACCCGACCAACTGGAAGACGAAGAGCGAACCGATCACGGTCTGGCTCAGGTTCAAGGGGGGCCGGGACAGCGGATAGCCGATATAGTTGAACAGAGTCACGTAGCTTCCGAGCAGAAGAAATCCGACGAGGTACAGAACCGGCAGCCTCCGGTCGGAGAAGCCGCTCTTGAACCCGCCGATCCAATGCCGGAACGAGACACTTTCCGGCTTGAAATTCCGCGAATCCGGCAGGCGGAGCAGGAACAGCACGCTGCACGCCATGCTGACGACCCCCACCGCGAGCATGCCGACGTGCCAATCGAACAGGTCCGTCAGCAGACTGACGACGATCCGGCCCGCGAATCCGCCGACGGCGTTGCCCGCCACGTAGACGCCCATCACTTTGCCGAGGCTGCCGGGGGAGATTTCTTCGTTCAAGTAGGTCATGGCAATCGCCGGAAAACCGGAAAGACTGATGCCTTCGAGCAGGCGAAGGACGAGAAGCGCATGAAAATCGTGGCAAAAGGCGGAGGCGATCGCCAGCGCCGAGGTGATGAGAAGCGAGGCGCTCATCAAGTTTTTTCTGCCCCAGGCGTTCGAGAAGACGGAGACGAGCAGCATGCTGACCGCCAGCGTCAAGGTTGAGCAGGAGATGACCAGGCTGGCCGCGGAAGGCGCGATCCCGAATTGCTCGGCGAATGGCCCGATCAGCGTCTGCGGACTATACAGAATGGCGAACGTCACCAGGCTCCCGAGCAGCATGCCCAGCATCGCCCTCCGATATTCCCCGCTGCCGTCCGCGATATGCGTTTGCATCTTATTCCTAACCCCCAACGAGTATCTTCTAAGCTGTCTTTTCGTTCGCCTCTTAGTTTACCTTTGACAAGTCATAACGTCTAATTTATTATTGTTATCCAAATCATGCAATTTCGTTATCAATACAAGAGAGCGGGGATGGCGATGGAGTGGCAGCAGTTGGAGTATTTTCGGGCGGTGGCCAAGACGGAGCACTTCACGAAAGCGGCGGAGCGGCTGGCGATCTCGCAGCCGGCGCTCAGCCGCTCCATCACGCTTCTGGAAGATACGCTCGGGGTCTCCCTGTTCGATCGCGTCGGCCGCTCCGTGCGGCTCAACGATTTCGGCAAGCTGTTCCTCCGGAGAGTGGACACGGCGCTGCAGGAGATTCAGGAAGGCGTGCGGGAGCTTCAGCAGTTGAAGGATCCGTCTACGGGAACGGTGTCGCTCGCCTTCGTCATGACGGTCGGCCTGAGCCTGCTGCCCGACTTTATCGGCAAGTTCAACCAGAGCTATCCCCGCGTGGAGCTGCTGCTTCATCAGAATACGACAACCGCGATCGTGCAGAAGCTCCTGGACCGCGAAGTCGACCTGAGCATCGTCGGCCAGCTGGAGCCGCCGCATTCGCTCGTCTGGCACAAGCTGGTCGAAGAAGAGCTGTTCGCGTACGTTCCGGCCGGTCACCGGCTGGCGGGGCGGGATTCCATCAAGCTGGAGGAGCTCGGACAGGACCCGTTCATCAGCTTCAAAAAAGGCTACGGCATGCGCACGTTGACGGAACGGTTCTGCAAGCAGGCGGGTTTCGTTCCGAACGTCGTGTTCGAGGGAGAAGACGTCGCCACCGTGACCGTGCTCGTCTCTTCCGGCATCGGCGTCACGCTCATCCCCTCCTTCTCGGGCATCGCCTCCGGCCGGATCAAGCGGCTTCGCGTCACGGAACCGGCCTGCCGCAGGGAGATCGGCCTCGCCTGGCTGAAGGACCGGACGATCTCCCCGTCGGCCGAGCTGTTCCGTTCCTTTCTGATCCGTCAATTCGCTTAAATCAAAACCCGCCGGAAGACCGGCGGGTTTTGATTTGCTTTAGTCCGCTCTAGCGGACTCGTATCGCATGGCCACTTCGATATCCTGCCGGTAGTTCCCGAACGACCGGCCGAGCAGCGTCACGCCGCCGCAGTGCTCCGACGTCTCGTCGCACCGGATGCGCAGCGAAATGTCCTTGCCGTAGCCGATGGCCAGATCGCCCACGGTGACGCTCGACAGCCGCGTGCCGTCGATATGCGAGCCGCCGTCTCCGACGGTCAGCCGTTTCAGGAGGCCGTAATTGGTGCCCAAGTTCCACCATGACGGCGTATAAGCGCCGCGCTGCGCTCCGAAGTCCCCGGGGCAGGTCCACGTCCCGATCCGCGCGCCGTTGATCTCGAACGTAATGTCGGAAGGCCATTGCTCGTTATAGCCGGGCGCTTCGGAGCAAATCTCAAGCGAAATCTCCAGCGCCTTCAGCCGCTGGCCGGCAAGCAGGAAATTCGGGATGCGATACTCCACCCAACCGCTGCCGAACCAGACGATGCTTGCTTTCACATGCTCCGGATCCGCAAAATAGCGCGGATCGTCAATCATGCCGATCACGCTCGAATCCGAGGCCAGCCCGCATGTAGGCTTGACCTCGAACGACGAATATTGGCCGACCGGAATCGAGCTGAAGTAGACGTTCGGCTCCTTTTTCGACGAGCGGAACTGCAGCAGTACCTGGTCCAGCGCAAGCGAGCATACTTTCTGGGTGCCGCGTTTACCCGGGACGCTCTCCGACTTCACGATGCCGGCTTCCTCCAGCTTCTGAACGTGCTTGGTCGTGATGGCCGAAGATACGCCCAGCGTCAACGCCAGATCGCGAATGTTCATCGGATTCTCGCTCAGCAGCTCCAGAATCCGGATCCGCGTCTCCGAAGCGAGACATTCGAGAAAACGGAAATGGTCGCGTCCGACCTCCAAAATGAGCATGGGATCCTCCTTATCGGTGCTTGAACGGATTCATTATATAACCTGTAGGTTAATCGATCAACTTCTATTGACATCAAAAGAACAAAGAAAGTAAGATGGCTTTGGAATCGTATTCGGTTAATTAATTAACTCAAAAGTTATCCAAAAGGAGTGACGGCAATGTCGGCGAATGGAACGATCCCCCGTCCGGAGCATCCGCGTCCCCAAATGGTGCGCGACTCCTGGCTGAATCTGAACGGGGAGTGGCAGTTCGAGATCGATACCGGACGCAGCGGCAAGCAGCGGGAGTGGTTCGCGTCGGACAAGGAGTTCTCCCGCAGCATTCGGGTTCCTTTCTGCCCGGAGAGCAAGCTGTCCGGCGTCGAGTACAAAGATTTCATGTCCGCCGTGTGGTACAAGCGCACGTTCGACCTGCCCGCGGAATGGACCGGCGGCCGGGTGCTGCTTCATTTCGGAGCCGTCGATTACGACGCCGAGGTGTGGATCAACGGCCAATCCGTCGGCACGCACCGGGGCGGATACAGCTCCTTCCGATTCGATATTACCGATCGGCTGGAAGCCGGCGCGAATACGATCACCGTGTACGCGGAAGACGACAATCGCACGGGGCTGCAGCCGCGCGGCAAGCAGAGCGCGCTGTTCCATTCGCACGGATGCGACTATACGCGCACGACGGGAATCTGGCAGACGGTGTGGCTCGAGCATGTGCCGGAAGCCTCGATCGCTTCCTTCAAGCTCTACCCGGATCCGGACAACGCCTGCGTCCAGATCGAAGCGAAGCTTCGCGGACCTGCGGCCGGCTGCGCGCTGGAAGCGATGGCGTCCTATGGAGGAAAAGAGGTCGGCCGCGCAACCGCCCGGATCGCCGGAGCGTCCGTCCGGTTCACGCTGCCGGTGTCGGAAGTTCATCTGTGGCAGCCGGGGGATCCGAAGCTGTACGACCTGAAGCTGAAGGTGAGCGGCGGCACGGCGGCGCCCGACGAAGTCGGCTCCTACTTCGGCCTGCGTTCGATCCGCCTGGACGGCATGGCGTTCCGGATCAACGACAAGTCGGTGTTCCAGCGGCTCGTGCTCGACCAAGGATTTTACCCGGACGGCGTGTACACGGCGCCGACGGACGAAGACCTGCGCAAGGACATTGAAATTTCGATGGGTCTGGGCTTCAACGGGGCTCGGCTGCATGAAAAGGTATTCGAGGAGCGCTTCTTGTATTGGGCGGACCGCCTCGGCTATCTGGTCTGGGGAGAACAGGGCAACTGGGGGCTGGACATTACGACGCCCCACGGCCTGGAGCGTTTCCTGCCGGAGTGGATTGAAGCCGTAGAACGGGATTTCAACCATCCTGCCCTGATCGGCTGGTGCCCGTTCAACGAAACGTGGGACCGGGACGGCACGAAACAGGATAACGAGGTGTTGCGGATCGTCTACGAGACGACGAAGGCGATCGATTCGACCCGGCCGGTCATCGACACGAGCGGCAACTTCCATGTGGTCACCGACATTTTCGACGTGCACGATTACGACCAGAACCCGGAGACGTTCCGGGCGCGCTACGAGCCGATGAAGACGGGCGGCGAGGTGTACGTCACGTTCCCCAAACGGCAGACGTACCGCGGCGAGCCGTACTTCGTCAGCGAATACGGCGGCATCTGGTGGAACCCGGGCCAGCAGGACGCCAAGTCGTGGGGCTACGGCAATCGGCCGACCACCGAGGAGGAGTTCCTCTCCCGTTATGCCGGCCTGACCGACGCGCTGCTCGACCATCCGATGATGTTCGGCTTCTGCTATACGCAGCTTTACGACGTCGAGCAGGAAGTGAACGGGCTGTACACGTACGACCGCAAGCCGAAGTTCGACCCTGAGGCGATTCGGCGCATCAACAGCCGCCGGGCCGCGATCGAGGATTAATCGGCGCCGAGGGCGCTCTCTCGGGAAGCCGGGGCTTGGCGATCCGAGTTGACCGGTATCCGCCCCGTCAGCTCGGCGCCTCCCTCCGGAGCGTTCGCCGCCGACAGGTCGCCGCCGTGGGCCTTGAAGATGCGCCGGGCGATGGTGAGGCCCAATCCGGCGCCCCCGGTCGTCCGGTTCCGCGACGCTTCGCCGCGATACAGCGGGTCGAAGATGCGCGGCAGCTCCGACGGGGCGAACCCCGTGCCCGTATCGCGCACCGAGAGCAGCGCGCTCCCGTTCTCCTCGCGGCATCGCACGTACACGCTGCCGTTCGCGGGCGTATGCCGCACCGCGTTGTCGAGCAGGTTGTTGACGGCCCGCTCCAGCAGATGGGCGTCCCCCTTGATCAGGAGCGGCGAGCCGGCGGGCTCCGTCCGAATGGAGACCCCTTTGGCCTCCGCCAGCGGCCGCATGCCGTCCGCCGACTTGCTCAGCACCGCGCGAAAATCCACGGTATCGTTATAATGACTCTGCTCCAAATACTCCGTCTTGGCGAACGCGAACAGGTCCGACACGAGCCGGTCCAAGTCGTTCGCCTTTTCTTTGCATACCGCCACGTATCTCTTCATCTGCTCCGGCGTCGATGCGATCCCCTGCTCCAGCCCGTCCAGGTATCCTTTCATGGCGAACAGGGGCGTCCGCAAATCATGGGCCATCGCGCCGATCCAGAATCGCCGTTCTTCCTCCCACTCGGCCTGCTCGGCGAACGAACGCCGGAGGCTGCCGATCATGACCTCGAAGCCGCTGCGCACCTGCGCAATCTCCGCGATGCCCGAAGACGGCAGCTCGATGTCCCAATCCCCGTCAGCCACCTGCCGGGCCGCCCGGCCCAGCGATTCGAGCGGCCGGATGATGGACCGGCGAAGTCCGTATCCGATGGCCAGAACGACCAGCAGCAAACCGGCCGGCGCGGCGACCCACAGACCCGCCGGTCCTCCCGATTCCAGATCCCAAGTGCCGGTCAGCGCGTAATGCGCCGCGACATAAATCATCCAGACCAGATTGAGGAACGCCAGCATGGCCGCCGCCGCCAGCACCCGAACGCGCAGGGTCCTTCTCATAGCTCCGCCTCCAGCCGGTAACCGACTCCCCATACGTTCGTCAAGATTTGCGGGCTGTCGGGATCGGCCTCGATTTTCTCGCGCAGGCGGGCGATATGGACGCGAACGGTATGCTTGTCTCCTACCCCTTCCCAGAACCGGTCCAGCAGCTGCTCATAGGTGAACACCTGCCGGGGGTGCTCGCACAGGAGGCGCAGCAGCTCGTATTCCTTGGGCGTAAGCGAGACCGGGCGATCGCCGACGAACACGTCCCGCGAGGCGAGGTCCAGTCGGAGCCGCCCGTAGTTCAGCATGGGCGGAGCCGGAGAACGGGAAGGCTGATACCGTCGCAGGACGGCCTTCACCCGGGCGACGATCTCGCCGGGGGAAGCGGTCTTGACGATGTAGTCGTCGCCTCCGAGCCCCAGCCCCCGGATCTTGTCCACGTCGTCGCCGCGCGCGCTGAGGAATAGAACGGGCACGTCGCTCTCCGCGCGGATCTTCCGGCAGACGTCGAAGCCGTTCTGCCCGGGCATCATGATGTCGAGCAGGACGCATTGCGGCCTCAGCTGCCGGAACCGAGCCAGCGCCTCCTCCGCTTCGCCCGCGGTCGCGACCTCGAACCCGTCGTTCTCCAGGAAATCTCTCATCAACTCGACGATGCTCGGATCGTCGTCGACGACCAGTACCGTCTGCCGTTCGCTCACGCGCATGCACCGCCTTCTTTGCTTCTGCGGCGGCCTTCTCCCGGGCCGCCGGATCATGGTAAGTATAGCATCCCTCCCGGCCACGTGCTGCCGCCTTGCGTTTTGGGACGGTATGTTGATGGTTTCGTGACGATTGGTTCGCTCGTTCCGATACAGCTGGCGGCTATATTGGGGAGCATGGGCTGCAGACTTGAGGAAAGGAGGGTTCTTATGGAATCCGGAACGAACGGATTGAACTGGGCGTCGGTCGAATGGCTGATCGCGTTCGCCTTGGTCCTTTTCGCCGCTTTCCGCTTCATTCGCCTGCAGGAAGGCCGCGGTTTCGGCCGGCGGCCGCTGGACGAGCTGATGCGCCGCTACGCCAAGGGGGAGATCGACGAAGCGGAATATCGGAGAACCAAGCAAGTGTTGTCGGAAAAGTAAAGGGCGGCGCCCTGCCGCTGCCCGGAGAGGGGTCCTATGAACGGCAAAATTTTTTATCCCGTCCTCGTCGTCTTCGCGGCGGGGTACGTGCTCTGGACGCTGGCCGCCCACTTCGCGGTCGACCCGCAGACGTCCGATTTTCTCAGCCATAAGACGAATCTTCTGCATCCGATCCGCCTCCCGGCCTGGCTCCGCGTGCTGGACTTCCACGTGGCCTCCGCCTGTCTCGCGATGGCCGCGGGCGCCTTGAACTTCTCCGAGCGGCTGCGGCGGCGCAACCGCCAGCTTCACCGGGGAACCGGCTACGTCTATATCGCGGCCGTACTGGCGGTGTGCGCGACATCCGGGTACATGGCCCCCCATGCGACCGGCGGAAGAGCGGTCAGCTCCGCGTTCAACCTGCTCAATCTGGTCTGGATGGCGTTCACGGTCATCGCGCTGGTCCAGATCAAGCGCAAGCGGATCGCCAAGCATCGCGAATGGATGATTCGAAGCTACCTGTTCTGCTTCACGAACCTGTCCATTCACGCTCTCTTGTCCGTCTTCCACGGCATGATCGGCATGACGTACGAGACCGGCTACGCCATCAGCGTGTTCGGATCGATCGCGCTGCTTCCGCTGCTGGCCGAAGCCGTCATCCGCCTGCGCCCCGCGCTGCCGCCGAGCGTCTCGGACCGAAGCCTGTCGTGACGACAAGCAAAACCGACTGAGCCGTCCTCGGATCTTCCGCTCCAGACTTCCGTTTTGAACGGTGCGGCCCGGTTCCGGCTTAACGAACTGGAAAATCTCCCTTCCTTGACGCAAAATACGCTTGCCGGCAGGAACGAACGGGAAGTGCTCCTCTTATTCGGGCCATGGACCGCGATTTTGGGATTCTGGGGCCGATTAAACGGAGCTTTTCCCGTTCAGGCCGTGAAGGGACGCCATCGTGGGCCAATAAAGGGAGAAAATCCTGTTTAAGCGAGACGATACAGCGTCAAGGAACTCAGTTTGGCGTCTCCACCGAGGGAATATAACGCTACGCTCCGGTTCGGGCCCGACGGGAAAATCAGATCCGTCATAACGAGCCTCCCGTCGCCGGCGAACACTTCGACCGAGGAGCGGTCGACGAAGATCCACAGCCGGAGCCGCCGTTCGGCCGGGTCGAGCGGCGCGGCGTGCCTGCAGGGGAACAGCTCGTGAAAATCGGTCCGGCCGGAGCAGGTTCGGTCGATAAACAGCTCGCCCCGCCGCGCGTCATAGCCGACGATCGTCTCTTCCCCCGGCGCCGTCCCGAACCGGATGCCGACTTCCGCGGCGGTATCCGGCTCGAATTCGGCAACCGCTTCCAAAGCGTTGCCGGAGGCGTCGCCGGTCCATTCGGCGCCCGAACGAAGCACGGTATCGCTCCACCGGCCGATCTCTTCCCGAAGCCGCTCGACTTCGGCGACAGGCTGCTGGACGATGCGCGGGCCCTCCGCCGTATCCGCCAGAGTCAACTCCCGAGGAAGCGTCATCGCGCCTCTCCAGACCGTCGCCGGCGTAACGCCAGCATATTTCAAGTTGACCATCCATCCGATGAAAAGACGGCGGCCGTCTTCGCGGGGAATATTCGACCAGGTCGCGCCTGCGTAATTGTCCCGTCCGCGATCCATCCACAGCACCGTATCGGACGGATGGTCGTTCACGAAGGCCGTGCCGTCGAAGCTTCCGACGAAATACTGCGTGCCCGAGCCCGCCGGGTCGTCCGGATCGCCCCCGACGCTGACCATCAGCACCCACTTGCGGCCCGCGGCCCCGCCGTCTACGGGGAGCTCGAACAGGTCCGGGCACTCCCAGACGCCGGCATGGCTTCCTTCCCCCGCTCCGAAGTCACTCGCAAACGTCCATTCCTTCAAATCCGGGGACGTATAAAACCGGACGCGATCTCCTGCGGATACCACCATGACCCACTTTGCCGCCGCTTCATGCCAGATCGCCTTCGGGTCGCGAAAGTCGAGAACGGACTCGTCGCCCAGGACCGGATTGCCGGCGTATTTCGTCCAGGTTCGGCCGTTGTCCTTGCTGTACGCAATGCTCTGCCGCTGCAGCGGCTCGCGGGTTTGCGGACGCTCGGCATGCTGGGTGAAGACGGCGACCAGTCCTTTTCCGCCGCCGAAGAACCCCGACGTATCGTTCTCGTCGACCACCGCGCAGCCCGAGAAGATCGTTCCGTGCTCGTCGGGAGCGAGCGCGATCGGAAGATGCTCCCAATGGATCAGATCGCGGCTGACGGCATGCCCCCAGTGCATCGGCCCCCATTGCAAGTCGAACGGATGGTGCTGGTAGAACAGATGATACTCTCCCTCGCAAAATACGAGCCCGTTCGGGTCGTTCATCCAGTTGCCGGGAGGCGTGAAATGAAGCCGAGGACGCTGATCGTCTTGCCCGCTGCTAGGATTCATAGGGCTGCCACCGCCTTTATTGTCCGGAGTCACCGCTATCGTAGCCCTTCTTTTTTTCCAATGCAAGATCTTTCGGCGCAAGCCTTAGTAACCTTCAGTATAGGTAGTGACGCGCGGTTTACCTAGGGAAAAGCATTTCACGTCTTACAATCGGCTCCGACCTTACCTATAATGGGGAGCGAAGTTGTAACCTTCCGGCCGTTGTGCCACAATCAATAAAGGTAAAGGGACGAGCCAGTTGGAGCCCTATCTCTAAGGAGGAAATCCATTCATGAAAACGATGAAGCTGGGAACCAGCTCGCTGGAAGTGCCTGTCGTCGCCGTCGGCTGCATGCGCATCAACTCGCTCGGCAAAGCCGAGGCGGAGCGGTTCGTGCAAGCGTCGCTGGAAGCGGGCGCGAATTTCTTCGATCATGCGGATATATACGGCGGCGGGACGTGCGAGGAGATCTTCGCGGAAGCGATTCATATGAACGACGACGTTCGCGAGAAGATCATTCTGCAATCCAAGTGCGGCATCCGCAAAGGAATGTTCGACTTCTCCAAGGAGCACATCCTGTCGTCCGTGGACGGCATTCTGAAGCGGCTGAAAACCGACTATCTGGACGTGCTGCTCCTGCACCGCCCGGATACGCTCGTCGAGCCGGAGGAAGTGGCGGAAGCGTTCGATCAGCTCGCGACCTCGGGGAAAGTCCGGCACTTCGGCGTCTCCAACCAGCATCCGCGGCAGATCGACCTGCTGAAGAAGTACGTGAAGCAGCCGATCGTCGCCAACCAGCTTCAGCTGAGCATCACCAACACGACGATGATCGCCAGCGGCTTCAACGTCAACATGGAGAACGACGCCGCGGTGAACCGCGACGGAGGCGTGCTCGACTACTGCCGCCTGAACGACATCACGATTCAGCCTTGGTCTCCGTTCCAATACGGATTTTTTGAAGGGGTGTTCCTCGGCAACGAGAAATTCCCGGAGCTCAACAAGAAGATCGACGAAGTGGCGGCGAAGTACGACGTCAGCAACACGACGATCGCCATCGCCTGGCTGCTGCGCCACCCGGCGAAGATGCAGCCGGTCACCGGCACGATGAACATCGGCCGCCTGCAGGATTGCATCAAGGCCAGCGACATCTACCTGACCCGCGAGGAATGGTACGAGATCTTCCGCGCGGCAGGCAATATTCTGCCTTAAGGAACGCAAGCAGGCTTCAAGTGGAAGGGACTTTCCATTTGAAGCCTGTTTTTTCGTTGTCGAAACCCGAGGCGTTTGATACAATGAAAATGCGAACAGACATTCCGTTATGATTCCGTTCGCGGATCGGAGAGTCCTTATGAAATACGAGAAATCCTCCGGCGTACCCGAACATCTTATCCGCGAAGAACCTTACAGCTACGAAGACTATGCCAACTTGCCCGATGACGGCAACCGCTACGAAGTCGCCGACGGCGTCCTTCAAGCGATGTCGCCTTCTCCGGGGACAAAGCATCAGAAAATATTGAGGAATCTGACAGCCTCCTTTCAATCGCATTGCAAACCGTCCGGCCAATTTTTCTTCGCGCCGCTTGACGTCATTTTGTCGCGTTACCATGTTCGCCAACCCGACTTTATATTTGTCTCCAACGAACGCCTTACCATTGTTACGGAACGTGGAATTGAAGGCGCTCCCGATCTGGCGGCGGAGATCCTCTCTCCTTCCACGGCGCAGAAGGACAAGACTGAGAAGAGACTGGAGTATGCCCGATTCGGTGTCAAGGAGTACTGGATAATCGATCCGGTTTATGAATTGCTGGAGCAGCACGTTCTTGATGTCGAAGAGCGGCGATTCTCCTTGCGGCATATTTACAAACGCGGCGATGTCGTTGAATCCGGGATCGTTCCTTGCGTTCAATTGTCTCTTCAAGATTTGTTCGATTAGATCTGAATCGATTAGGGGAGGGAACTCGCCATGGAATATACCTATCTGGGCAGAACGGGTTTGCAGGTTTCTCGTTTCTGCCTCGGAACGATGACGTACGGGGACTGGGACTTGGACGAGCGTACCTCGTTGTCGATCATTCATCGGGTGCTGGACGCCGGCATCAACTTTCTCGACACGGCGGATACGTACGGCAAGGGGACGAGCGAGGAAATCATCGGCAAAGCGATCAGGGACCGCCGGGATCGCGTCATCGTCGCTACCAAGTTCAAGGTCCGCACCCAGGAGGGGCCGAACGGGGAAGGAGCCAGCCGCTACCGCATCATGCGGCAGGTCGAAGCCAGCCTGAAACGGCTGAACACCGATTATATCGACCTCTACCAGGTGCACCGCCCGGACCCGCATACCCCGCTGGACGAGACACTGCGGGCGCTGGACGATCTGGTGAAGCAGGGCAAGGTCCGCTATATCGGCTGCTCCAACTTCGAAGCCTGGCGAATCGTCGAGTCGCTCTGGACGAGCGATCGCATGAACCTGGAGCGCTTCGTCACGAACCAGCCCTCGTACAATCTGTTCAATCGTACGATCGAACAAGAGATTCTGCCGGCTTCCGAGCGCCACGGACTGGCGACGCTGGCCTACTCGCCGCTGGACGGCGGCTGGCTGTCGGGCAAGTACCGCGCGGGACGCCCGCTGCCGGACAACTCCCGCGGCGAGCGGATGGATGTAGCTTCCGAAGCGAACCGGGCGAAGCTGGAGAAGGTCGAGCGGTTGGCTCAATGGGCCGAGTCGCGCGGAATAAGCCTCGGCCAGTTCGCCTTGGCCTGGCTGCTGGACCGGAAGAGCGTCATTCCGGTCGTCGGCATCCGCAGCGAGAAGCAGCTCGAATCCAACCTTCAAGCGCTTCAGGTTCAGCTGACCGACGATGACCGGAAGCAGGTCGATCTCTTGTCCCCGAGCCCGTATCGGGACTACTCGCAGGATGGCAGCTTCTGGTTTAACGAGCCGCGGGCTTACCGGTTCAAGTAGCATGGAGAAGAGGCTTGCTTAGAGGGATTCCTCTTGGCAAGCCTCTTCCCGCCAGCGGGCCGCGAACGCGCGGAGATCTTCCGTAAAATTTGGCGTTAAATTGGGACGCCTGCGAACGGCCAGCGGGTGGTACGTGAAGCGAATCGGAATTCCTTCGAATTCTTGCCAGGCTCCCCGCAGCTCCTTCACGCCGGCCTCCGCTTCGGGAAGCAGCGCCTCCGCCACGACGTTTCCGAAGCCCATGAGCAACATTGGCTTTTTTTGCCGCAGCTGATCTTGCAGGTGCGTCAGGCAGGCCGCTCTCGCCGCAGGCTTGTCGTAAGCGCGGACCGGTCTTCTTTTCAGCAAAATAGGTGACATAGACGGAATCCGCCGGCAACCCCGCTTCCCGCATGCCCCGTTGAAGCGTCTCGCGCGTTCCGCATACGTACTCGCGTCCTTCCCGATCCTCCCGGGCGCCGGGATTGTCCAGAATCATCATGATCCGCGCACGCGGATTGCCTTCTCCCCAGACCATCCGCGTTCCTTGCCCGCATAGTCCGCAGCGGTCGCACGGCCGCGCGCTCGGCGGCGGCGCTTCTTCCGGCAAGACGATCGATTGCCCATTCGCCGACTGCTCCAAGCGACGCACCTCCTGTCCCCAGTATTCCCGAATAGGGAACGCCGTTTCCCTCTCGTGCAGAGGGATGATCCGGTGCGAAAACCGATCGCGGCCCGACCCGCCTTCCGTTACGTTAAGTTCCGCCCCCGCCGCGCTCCGGCTCCTCCGTCTCCTCCGGCGTCTCCTGACGTTCGGCACGCAGCCTCACCGTTACCGTCGTTCCGGCGCCGGGTTCGGAGTCGATGGAGATCCCGTAATCGTCGCCGGCGTACAGCTTGATCCGCTCGTTGACGTTGAACAATCCATAGGAGCTTCCGCCCGACGAGCCGCCCGTCCGGTCTTCGGCCGGCGCTTCCGTCAGCAGCCGGCGCGCCAGCCGTTCTTCCATGCCGATTCCGTTGTCGGACACGGACAGGAGAAGATCGCCGCGGTCCTCCCGAACGGAGATGAGGATGGCGCCTTTCTTGTCCTTCTTCTTGCGGATCCCGTGCAGAAGCGCATTCTCGACGATGGGCTGCAGGATCAGCTTCGGCATGCGGCAGGCTTCGAGTCCGCGTTGAACGTCCAGCTTGAATTCGAACGTATTCGGGAACCGGCTCTGCTGGATTTCCAGGTACACTTCGGCGAGCTGCAGCTCGTCCTCCACGCTGACGATGTTCTTGCCTTTGTTCAGGCTGAGGCGGAAGTACTTCGCCAGGCTGTCGATCATCTGGCTGATATCCGACGCGCCCCGGCCGATCGCGATCCAATTGATCGTATCTAGCGTGTTGTAGAGAAAATGCGGGTTGATCTGCGCCTGCAGCGCCTGAAGCTGCGCTTCGCGTTCGTGAATCTGGGCGCTGTACTTCTCTTCCACCAGCGTGCGGACCCGCAGGATCAAATTGTCGACGCTCCGTTCGAGCATATGAAAATCTCCGTTGACGGGCGGGAGATCGTTCAAGCCTTCCGTCCCTTCCTTGCGGATAACCGTGATGACCTGATTCACCCGTCGGTTCATTCCCCGAACGATAATGGCCAGCAGCACGAAAGGCAGCACGAGGAACAAAGCGACGTATTCAAGAAGCGAGGTCCATTCCGAGCGCTGCGTCTGCTTGACCGCCCGGTGCGAGAGCTGGGATTCGGTTCCTTGCGCCACCAGCTTCCAGCCGTTGGCCGGCAGCGTCGTGAACATCACGTCGTGAACTTCTCCTCCGAGCTTGATCGCTCGGCTTCCCTCGCTTCCCAGCCGAAGCATATCAAGGATGGCCGAATCGGCCTCCGTGCCGATCTTCGTCCGGTCGGGATGGTATACGATCTTTCCTTCGGAATCCACGAGATAGACCTGCGTTCCCGGCGCGAACTGCAGCGTCGAGAAAATGTCCGACAGGAGCTTCTCCTGCACGTCGATCATCAGCACGCCGGACACCTTCTCGTAGTCGTCCGGGTCCCGGAGCATTCGGGCGGCGGAGAAGATGTTCATGTCCCCCGCGTCCAGATACGTCTCCCGATAATCGCCGGTCCACACGATGCCGCCGCCCGCATCGATGATCGCGTTGTACCAGGGCCTGCTTTTGAGGCTGTCCAGCGAGAAAAAGTTGATCTTCTCCTCCGCGTAAATCTTCGAGCGGTCGACGAACAGCCGCACGCGGAACACATCGGAGTTGGTCTGTACGGTCGTGACGAGATAGCGCAAGTCCTTAATGACCTGCAGTTGAACGGCGATCGACTTGTCATCGGCCCCGACGGAAAGATAATCGTGCAGATTCGCGTTCATGAAAGCGGCGTCGCTGATGTCCTCGATGTGCTCCAGCCGGTAAGAGAGGTTGCTGCCCGCCTGCTTCAGCGCCTGCTGCATCGTCCGGATCACTTCGCTCTTCAGAATCGAAGCGGAACGCTCGTAGTAACCGTATAGGAACAGCGCGGCCGGAACGACGATCAGCAGCAGGTACGCGAGCAGCCATTGCCTCGGAATCGAGAAGCGCCGGACGATGCGGAGAACGGCACCAAGGCCGCCCCCTGCGCTTCCGCCCGATGCGGCCGCCGGCGAACGGTTCAAGGATGCGGCTGCCTTACGCATGGTCCTGCCGATAGGCGCTCGGCGTCACTCCCGTCGCCTTCTTGAACAGCTTGGTGAAGTAGCTCGGGTCCGTGTATCCGATTGCGTAGCAGATATCGTAAAATTTGTACTTCGGATCGCGCAGCAGCTCCTTCGCTTTCTCCACTCGGACTTGCGTCAAGTATTCGCCTACGGTCTGCCCGGTCTCCTGCTTGAAAAGCAAGCTGACGTAGGTGGGCGTCAGGTAAACCTCCTTCGCGATCTCGGCCACGGTCAGCCCTCCGTCCGCGTACTTCGCCTCAATGACGGCGCGCACCCGCTCGACCAGATTGGCCACCTTGCCCGTCCGCTTGTCGCGAATCCGCTCGCACACCTCCGTCAGGTGCGCCTCGATCAAGAATCTCATCTCGCCCAGCGTCTCCTGCTCGAACAGCTTCTCCCACAGCCGGGACTCCGCCGCCTCCAGCTCCGGAGACTGCGCGTTCAATTCCAGCAGGAGCTGACCGACCGCCAGAACGATCTGCAAGATGACGTTCCGTCCGTACTTCAAGCCGTCCCGCCGGTTGCGGGCCAGATCCGCGAAGATCGCGTCCAGAACTTCGCGAAGCCGGAATTCGTCGGCGGCCTTCAGGGCAGCGATCAGCTGCTCGTTCTGCGAGAGATCGTACTTGCTCCATCCCCCGTCCTCCGCTGCGGATGTCTCCAGGCTGTCCATCGTGATGATGCGGTTTTTGCCCAAGTACCACTTGTGGTCGGCCGCTTCGCCGGCCTGCTTGTAAGAGCGGGGCAGCTCGGACAGAGAGGAACGGTCGCCGATCCCGATGGTGACGCCGATCTTCAGCCAGCGTTCCAGATTGTCGCGGATGTCGCCGGCAAGCGCGATCAGCGCCTCGGAAGCTTCCGGCACGCTTCCCCCCGACGGACTTATCCGCAATAGACCGACGAATTCGCCGGTGCGGCGCTCGAAGACATAACCGCCCAGATGACGGTCGATCAGCTCCTGGCAGACGTTGAGTACCGAATACCAGAGCAGCTGGCGGTCTCCCTCCGAGCGGCTGCCCGTCACTTCCGCCAGATCGTCAACCGCGATGACGATCGCCCAATAAGCGGCATCTTCCGGCAGATCCAGCCCGAGAAATTCGATCCGCTCGCGCAAATCCGCCTTCGGGACGCCGCTGTCGACCAGCGACAGCAGGAACTTCTCCCGGAGCAGCGGCATGCCTTCCTTCAGCTTCACCTGCATCTCCTGCCGAAGCCGGCGTTCCGCCCGCTCCGCGTCCAGATCCGCCACGACGCGCTTGATGACCGCGCCGAGCTCCTGCAGGTTGACCGGCTTGAAGATGTAGTCGACGGCGCTTACCTTCAAGGCGGACTTCAAATAATCGGCATCGTCGTGACCGCTTACGAAAATGATTTTGGCTCCCGGATATCGGGCGGATACCCGGCGCGACAGCTCGATTCCGTCCAGGTTCGGCATGCGCACGTCGGTCAGGATCAGGTCGGGCGGCTGCTTCTCGATCATCTCGAGCGCCACGTCTCCGTCGTCCGCCTCCCCCATCACTTCGATGTCGAAGGAAGCCCAGTCGAAATAAGACTGCAGCCCGAATCTTACTGTCGGCTCATCGTCCACGATCATCAGTTTGTACATCGTCCGATCCTCCCTCCTCGTCCCGTGCGGCATGTTCCTCCCGCTTCAAAGCCCGTTCGCCGGCCCTTCGACCACCTTGATATTCCGATATTTTTCGCCCTTTGTCCATTGGAATGTTCTGCGTCGAATGCAAGGAAGCGGCAGGCCCGTAAAACGGGCCGCCGCCGCTTTCTTCATTATTTTTTCGTCGTAGCGTACCAATCGTTGATTTCCTTCGCGCTTGCTTCTTCTCCGGCCGCTTTGTACTTGGCTTGGAAAGCTTCCAGGCCGGACATCTGCTCGGCTCCCGCGATAAGCTTCACGGTATAATCGCCTACCATCGTCTCCAGCTGTTGATTGTACTTGGAGTAATTCGGCATGTACGGCGCCAGACCCAACGGATTCGAGATCTTCACGTCGTCCGGCTGCTTGTTGTTCAGGATGTCGAACTGCTCGAACATGACCGGGTCCTTATGAACGCGCGCTTGCCAGTACTGCGGGTAGTTCGCTTCGTCCGTTCCCGACATGTAGTTGTTCGCCAGGTTGCGCTCGTCGTTGAAGATCGGCAGGATCGGCAGATAGGCCCCGTTCTCGACCGTATAATGCTTGCCTTCTTCCCCGATGGCCAGCTCCTTGAACGTCTCCGGTTCCAGGGTGGCGTTGATCCACTTGATCGCGTCCTCCGGATGCTTGGAGGCCTTCGGGATGAAGGTCAGCCGGTCGAAGCCGGCGTTCCCCGAGAAGCCCGCCTCGCCGTTCGGCCCCTTCAGCGCGCCGATATATTCGAACTTGGCGTTCGGATCGGTTTTCTTCAATGCGTCGTTGACGGACGGAATATCGGCCCAGTGGATAATCATCGCGCCGGCTTTCCCGCTCGTGAACTTCTCCTTGGTCGTGGCGCCCTTGTTGACGACGAATTGATTGTCCAGCAGGCCTTCCTTGTACAGGTCGGACATATAGGCGACATAGTCCTTATAGGACGGGTCAAGCACCCGAGGAACCAGTTGTCCGTCCACGTCGTTCCAAGCGTTCGGCATTCCGAACGCGCCTACGATGTCGTCGAGGAAAGCCGTGTCTCCGTTCACCGTCAGCGGAACGTCCTGGTCCCCGTGGCCGCCCGGATCCTTGTCCTTGAACGCCTTCAGCACGGCTTTCAACTCATCCGTCGTCGTCGGCATCTGCATGCCGACCTTCTCCAGCCAGTCCGTGCGGATCAGAATGCTGGTGCCGACCTTGTACGTCAGCGTAGACGGAAGCGCATACAGTTTGCCGCCGATCTTCAGCGCGTCCAGCGATTGCTGCGAGATCGCCTGCTTGATATTCGGTCCGTACTGGTCGATCAGCGGGGTCAGATCCGTCAGCGCGCCTTTTTGCGCATAGTCCGAGTACAGCGCCATGTCGGCACCGTATTGAACGGTGTCGTACGCTTCCCCCGAAGCCATCAGAAGATTGAGCTTATCGGCCGCCTTGTCCTGCGGAAGCATGTCGTACTGCACTTTGTAACCCGTCTTGTCCTCCAGAAATTTCGCCACCGGATACGTATTCGGATCCTGATCCTGCCAAAGCTGGAGTCGCTTCAAGGTCGGCTTGTTCGCGTCGGAAGACGCCGGGGCGGACGCCGATGCCGAACCCGAAGCTCCGGCGGAGGCGCTGCCGGAAGCGTTCCCGTTATCGTTGCCGTTCGAGCCGCAGGCCGCCAGAGCGATGGCGAACAGCGAGGCGGCCGCCGTCACCTGGAGCGCTTTCACACTTTTTCTCATTGCTTGACCCTCCTAAGAAGTATTATATATCATTAACCTCCCGGGCTAACCCGGAAGAATTAATGCTGCGCCGGGCTTACCCTTTGACCGAGCCGATGAGCACGCCTTTGATAAAGTACTTTTGCAGAAAAGGGTAGACGAGCAGGATCGGAATGGTGGACGCGATCACCGTCGCCGCCCGGACGCCTTCCGCCGGAACGTTCATCAGGTCGTCGGCGCTTTGGTTCAGCGAGGACGTGTCGGCGTTCATGACGATGTCCTGCAGGTACAATTGCAGCGGCTTGAGCGAGGTGCTGTTGATGTAGATCATCGGGTTGAAGTAGTCGTTCCAGTAATAAACCGCATAGAACAGTCCGATCGTCGCCAGCACCGGTCCGCTGAGCGGCAGAACGATGCGGAACAGGATCGTGTAATTCCGCGCGCCTTCCAGCTTCGCGGATTCCTCCAGGCTGACCGGAAGAGATTCAAAGTAGCTTTTGATGACCAACATGTTGAAGACGCTGACCAGCACCGGAAGGATGAGCGCTCCGAGGTTGTCGATCAGGTGGAGCTGCCGGATGAGCAGGTAGTTCGGAATGATGCCTCCGTTGAACATCATCGTGAAAATAAACAGCACGATCAGAACGCCCATGCCGGGAAGCTCCCGCTTCGACAGGGGGTAAGCCGTCATGGCCGTCACGAGCAAAGACCCCAGCGTACCGATAACGGTGACGAGCCCCGAAATATACAACGAGTGCAGGAATTGATGATTGGTCACGACGTAGCGCATCGTATCGAGCTGGAAGCCGATCGGGTAGATCCCGACCTTCCCGGATACGATCGCCCATTCCTGGCTGACCGACTTGGACAGCACGTTGGCGAAAGGAAGCAGCGTCATAAGCCCCATGCATACCAGAACGACGTAGATGAACGTATCGAGCGCGCGGTCTCCGATTGTTTTACTGCGCATCGCTTTTTCAGCCCCTTACCAAATGCTGCGTTGAAGGAATTTGCGGCTCAGCATGTTGCCCATGACGATCAGCAGGAAGCCGACCGCGGAATTGAACAGCCCGACCGCCGTGCTGAAGCTGTAGTCCTGCTGGCCCAGCCCCATACGGTAAACGTACGTTCCGATGACGTCGCCGCTTTTGTAGACGAGCGGGTTGTACATCGTCAGGATTTGCTCCGTCCCGGCCTCCAGCAGGCTGCCGATCCGCAGGATGAACATAAGCACGATCGTGGCCATGATGCCGGGAAGCGTAATCGAGATCATCTGCCGGATGCGGCCCGCGCCGTCAATGGCCGCCGCCTCGTACTGCTCCTGGTCGATGCCCGCCACGGCAGCGATGAAGACGATGGCGTTCCAGCCGATCTCCTTCCAGCCGGCCGTGAAGACAACCACGCTGCGGAAAAAGTGATTGTCGGTCAGGAACGAAACCGGATGCCCGCCGAACGCCTGGATCATTTCGTTGACCAAGCCGCCCGTCGGCGAGAGGATGGTTACGAACAGGCCCGAGATAATGACCCACGACAGAAAGTGCGGCAAGTAAATGATCGTCTGGATCGTTCGCTTGAAGAACATTTTGCGGACTTCGTTCAGCAGCAGAGCGATCACGATCGGAATCGGGAACAGAAGGACGATCTTGTACAGACTGATCAGCAGGGTGTTGACCAGCACCTGGATGAAGTCGCCCGAGTGGATCAGCTTCTGGAACTGGTCCATGCCGACCCATTCGCTGCCCGAGATGCCGGAGAAAATATTGAAGTCCTGGAAAGCGATCACAACGCCGTACATCGGCGTGTATTTAAACAGCAGCAGGAAGACGATCCCCGGAAGCAGTAGCAAATACATATCGAGATTGCCGCGGAATAGCCGCCATCGGCGCCCTCCGCGCTTCGTCAAAGCTGCCGGTCCCCTGGCGATCGCGGTGCCGGTCTTGCTCAACTTCATCACCTTCTTCGCTTCGTCGTGATCTTATTGTAAAGAACCGTTCGAAGCCTCAGTAGAAGGCAATTCCTTAATTTCTGGTTCAATCCTATAGAAATGGCGCAGTCAAAACGGTAAAAATACAGTTTTTAAAGTCTTCACGGAAAACCATCCCTTTCAAAACTGCAAAAATGCAGGTTTTTTCCGAGAAATGCGTTGTTTTGGCTGTTGCGGGGCACAAAGCCTGCACTTTTGCAGGAAAAGGGGCAATCAGCGGCTATTCCCTCTTAAAAGCCTGCGCTTTTTCAGTTTTGGCGCATGAAGGCTCCCCGTTCGCGGTACAAGGCCAAACGAAAAAGGCCCTTCTAAGGACCTCGACAAGTCGTGGTATAATGGGCAGACCTTCAGTCGATGTGAAAGGAGACGGTGCGGATGATCCGTGTCGGGGATGCGAGAAAAGCGGCGGCCGCGTGGGTGGCGGAGCATGAAGGCAGGGTGGAAGGATTCGAGGGGGCCTATATCAGCGGATCGACGGTCGGGATGCCGGACGACGCGATGCTTGCGCCCGCGTCCGATGTCGACATCGTCGTCGTTCTCTCAGGGCCCGAACCTCCGGTCAGGCTTGGGAAATTCCGCTATCGCGACGCGCTGCTTGAAGTGACGTATCTCTCCTGGAGCCAACTTTCCTCGCCCGAGAAGGTTCTGTCCTCTTATTATCTGGCGGGCGGCTTCCGAACGGATACGATCCTCGCGGATCCTTCCGGCCGGCTCCGGGAGCTTCAAGCCGAGGTGTCTCCGCACTTCGCGGAGCCTGCTTGGGTGCGCCGCCGCCTGGAGAACGTCCGGCAGCGAATCGAAGACGGCCTGCGTTCTCTCGATCCGTCCGCCCCTTGGCACGGTCAGGTCATGGGTTGGCTGTTCCCGACCGGAGTCACCGCTCATCTTCCGCTCGTCGCCGCGCTGCGCAACCCGACCGTTCGGCTGCGCTACGTCGCCGCGAAGGACGTTCTCCGCGAGTATGGCCGCGAGGACTTGTACCCGGAGCTGCTCGGCCGGCTCGGCTGCGCCGATCTGTCCCCGCAGCGCGTCGAGGCCCATGTCGACGGGCTCGCCCGAACGTTCGACGCCGCGGCGGCCGCCGCCAAGACGCCGTTCTTCTTCAGCAGCGACATTACGGCGGCAGCGCGTCCGATCGCCATTGACGGAAGCCGAGAGCTGATCCGGGCCGGCCTCCATCGCGAGGCGATGTTCTGGATCGTCGCCACCTTCGCCCGCTGCCATTACCTTCTCGCGGCAGACGCTCCCGAGCTTGAAGCGTCATTGGCCCCGGCTTTTCGCGCGGCGGTCGCCGATCTCGGCATCGCTTCCTCCGGCGACATGGCCCGGCGAGCTCAGGATACGCTGAGCTTTCTGCCCAAGCTATGGTCCGCCGCGGAAGAGATCGCCGCCGCCAATCCGTTCCCTACGCAATAACGTGCCCGGTTCCGCTTCGCTCCTCGTAAAAAAGCTGGCGCTTCCTGGTGATCATGCGACTGATCAGATGCAGCCCGAACGCCGCGTCCATGACGAGCAGGGCCAGGGCGCCAAGCGCCGCAACGATTTTCGACCCGTGGTTGGCCAGGTAGGCGGCATCCAGCAGATTCAATCCGAAGACGACCAGGTAGAGCAGTCCGTACCGGATCAACAGCTCGTCGAGCCGAATGCGCTCTCCCCGTCCTTTCAAGCGAATCCGCACCGCCCACTTGCCGATCGTCCGGCCGTTCGTAAAAAACGGCAAGCCGACAAAATAAATCAGCACCGCCGCGACGTACGGATACGGGACGTCGAACACCCGCAGAATTCCCATCGCCGGCGCCATTACGATCCAATCGATAAGAAAGGCCAGCCCTCTGCGGGTGTAAGAGACCCGTTGCTGGGTCAGGTCTACGTTCTCGTCCAGCTTGTCGATCCGAGGCAGATGAGAGGCGACCCATTCGGCGACCAGAAATCCGACCATTCCTCCCGCCGTGTTCGTCAAAAGATCGTCCACGTCGAACAGCCGGTACGGATAATCGTAAATGCCGAAGATTCCCGTCACCTGCGTCGTCTCGAACAGGAGCGACAGTCCGAGGGACAAGAGCAGGCACCGAAGCCAATTCGCCCGGAAGTAATACCGCAAAAACATGCCGAAGGGCACGGTCAACACGACGTTGAACGCCACCTGCCAGACGGCCCGTTCCTTCAGGAGATGCCAGTAGGTCGAAGGGGCGTCGGCCTTCACGGCCGTCTCTCTCAGGATGTCCGACACGAAGCGGAACGGCACCAGTTGAAAATAAGAACCCGCTTGAGGAGGCTCGTTGTGGATGGACTTGGGCAGCGGAAGAAGAATCAGGAAGAAGGCGTTCATCAAATATAGCAGCAGCAAATAAAGCACGATGGCCCGGACTTTATGGATATATCCGTGCCGGCGGTATTGAACGATCATGAACGGCACTGCAAAAAGCGCCGCGGTGACCGGAAACAGCATAAATGCGTGAGCGATCGAAAACCAGTAGAACGACAACGGTTCGCACCTTCTCCTTTCCCCAAGCCGGACTCGCGTCCGGTTCGTTATTTTACCCCGTTCCCTCGCTCCATCATAGGAGTTTCGCTTTCTTTTTTTCAAGTTAAATCGAGGTTAAAAAGCCGCGGACAACAGAAAAAGCGCGCCCCGTCAAACGGAAAGCGCGCTTTCTGATATCCGATTCAGCGGGCGTACGATCGGCTCTTCGCTTGCTCCGTGCCCTTATCGAATAAGGCCGCCGCGCCGATCAGGCCGACATCGTCCCGGAGCACCGCGGGAGCGACCGTATACTTGCCGAGATACGGCTTCATGACCAGCCGGGCCGTTTTCTCCCGCAGCGAAGGGAACAACAGCTCGCCCGCCTTGCTCACGCCTCCGCCGATGACGATGCGCTCGGGATCGAAGATGTGGACCACGTTGGCCAGACCGAGCGCCATATGGTCGATCGTCCGGCCGATGACCTCGTTCGCGACCGGATCGCCCGCTTCCATTGCCTCGAAGACGTGCCGGGCGGAGACGTCCTCGCCGCTCGCCGCGGCCAGCTCCGCGATCGCCGACCGGCGGTCCCGCATGGCCCGCAAGGCCGCATCCTTGATGGCCGTGCCCGATGCGAACACCTCCCAGCAGCCGCGCCGGCCGCAGCTGCATACCGGTCCGTCCGGGTCGATAATGACGTGGCCGAGCTCGCCCGCGAAGGAGTGAGGCCCCAGCAGCAGCTTGCCGTCCATGACGATACCCGCGCCGATACCGGTGCTGAACGTGACGTACACCATGCTGTTCGTCCCGCGGCCGGCACCTCTGACATATTCGCCCCAGGCAGCGGCGTTCGCGTCGTTCACGACTTGAACTTCGACGCCGAGCGCCCCTTCCATCCACTTCTTCAGCGGCACGTTGTCCCATTCCGGCAGGTTGGTTCCGCCCATGACGATGCCGTCGCGGCTGTTTACCGCGCCGGGCGAAGCCAAGCCAATGCCGGCCAGCCGCCGCCCCCCGGAGACGGAACGGACCATCGCGATCATCCGGCCGACCACCTCTTCGGCCGTTCGGGCGCCCGCGGTCTCCATCCGTTCCCGCCGGAGCAGCTTGCCATCCGGATCGAAGAGCGCCGCCGCGATCTTCGTCCCGCCCAGATCGATCCCGACGACGTATTGATCTACCTCTAGCCTATCTTCCTCATGCATGACAATCCCTTCTTTCACTGCCCTTGCTCGTTTGCTCCTATGCGATGAAGCCGGTCGGAGAGCGCCCGCAGCGCGGACGGATCGATCGGCGCCAGCGCTTCGCCGCCGAATCGGATATCCGTTCCGAAATGCACTTCTTTCACGCCGGCTCCCGCAATAAACCGTTCAATGCCTTCCGCCTTCATCCCCCCGCCGGCCAGAATGCGCGGCCTTCCCAGCCGGGAAGACTCTTCGGCCAGCTCCCGCATACCTTCGACGTGTTCCATAACCGCCCCCGGCCCGGCGGACGTCAGCACCCGCGTAATCTGCGGATACCGGCTCAACGTGCGCAGGCCGGCAAGCTGGTCGCTCAGCTCGTCGAATGCCCGGTGGAACGTGACTTGCAGCCCTTCCGTCAGCGGAAGCAGCGTGTCGAGCGCCCGCTCGTCGATGGCGCCCTCCGGCGTCAACGCGCCGAGCACGACGCCCGCGGCGCCGCTTGCCGCGATGGCCCGAATTTCCGACGCCATCGTCAGAAGGTCGTGCCGCGAATAGACGAAGGAGCGGCTGTGCGGCCGAACCATCGCGAAGACGGGGATGTTGACCGTCTTCGCGGCCTGCTCGACCAGCCCGATGCCCGGCGTCAGACCGCCTTCGGTAAAGGCGGTGATCAGCTCGAGCCGATCGGCGCCGGAAGCCTCCGCGACGATCGCGTCCTCCATGCAGGTGGTGATCACTTCCAGAATCATCTCTTAAACTCCCCGCCCTTCCGAATGAGCGCGCTCGGCCATCCGCACCGCGTAATCCGCGAGAAGCCTGGCCCCGTAGCCGGTCGCTCCCGCTTCCGAATAGCTCTCGTCCTGCTTGTACTGAACTGTTCCGGCCATGTCGATATGAACCCAGCGCATCGGCTCGGCGACGAAGCGGCGGATGAAGAGCGCCGCCTTGATCGCGCCTCCGTACGGCGACCGGCCAACGTTGCGCAAATCGGCATAGGCGCTGCGCAGATCGGCCTCATATTCGTCCATGAGCGGCATCGGCCACAGCCGCTCCCCGTTGCGCTCGCCGATCTCGACAAGGCTCTGCCGCATGCCTTCGTCGCCCCAGATGCCGGCGATGCCCAGCCCGAGCGCCGCGCCGACGTTGCCCGTCAGCGTGGCGATATCGACCGCCTCGGCGGCGCCGAGCTTCGCGGCGTGCAGCAGCGCGTCCGCCAGAATCAACCGGCCTTCGCCATCGGTATTGGCCACCTCCACGGTAATTCCGTTCGGATAGCGAATGATCGTGGACGGCAGAATCGCGTTCGCGTCCGGCACGTTGTCGACGACCGGCAAGAGCGCCGTCACATTGACTTTGGCCCCGCCGCGAATCAAGATGTCCATCGCGCCGACGACGGCAGCCGCCCCGCCCATATCCATGCGGGCGTCGGTAATATCCGCGGCCGTCTTCGCGTTCATGCCGCCCATATCGAACGTCACGCCTTTGCCGATCAGGGCGAGCATCGGCAGCGAGGGATCGCCTTCGTAGCGGATCTCGACGAGCGCCGGCTCGTGACGGCTGCCCGCGCCGACGGCGATAAGCCCGTTCATCTCGCGGTCCGCCAACTCCCGCCCCCGGTACGCATGCACCTTCACGGGCGCTCCGCCGCGGCGGAAGTAAGCTTCCAGCCACTCCGTGAACCGGCCCGGATTCAGATCGTCGGGCGACTCGTTCACCAAGTCGCGCGCCAGCATGGCGCCATCGGCGCGCAGCCGTCCGGTCCCGATCGCGGCTTCCAGCTCGCTTGCCTTCAGCTCGGGCCAATCCGCCGAGCGCACCGTCAGCTCGACGGTCCGTTCATCCTTCGTCGATTCCCGGTATTTCTGGAACCGGTACAGCCCGAGCAGCCAGCCTTCCGTCCACGCCTGCAGCCATTCGGCTGCAGCAGGATGAGAAGCGCCGGAGCCCGAAGCCGAAGCGGGCTGCTCACGTCTCGCAACCGTAACGTCCGGCTTGCGGCCCGCTTCGACAGCGTCCTGCTCGCGGCCCGCAACGGAGGCGGAGGCGAAGCTTCCGGATGTGCCGCCGCTCCGCATCAGCACCGCGCAGCTTTTCCCCTCGCGAAGCAGCGAGCGGGCGGCCGATCCGGCCGCCCGGCGAATGCGCTCCAGCGTCGACTCCTCCCGCTTGCCCATGCCGACCGCCAGCACGTCCGGCTCCTCTTCCGCACGGCCATAGAGCCACGTAACGCCGCCGGGCGACCGGCGCGCTTCCCCGAGCCTGTACGGGAACGACTCCCTGAAATAAGCCGGATAGACAAGACAATCCGCCGGTTCGGCGGAATCGATGACGATCTTCATCGCGGTCCCTTCTTTCCCTTGAACGTGATCGTTCGTCTGATCGTTCGTCCCCATCCTCACTTGCGCTCCAGCTTCATCATTTCCTCGTCATACAGATGGCAGGCGACTTCGCGGCCCGGCTCTACTTCGCGGAAAATCGGCGCGCGCCGCTTGCAAATCTCCATGCACGACGGACACCTCGTATGGAACCGGCAGCCGGTCGGCGGATTGACGGGGCTCGGAAGATCGCCCTTCAGAATGATGCGCTCCCTCTTGACGGTCGGATCCGGAACGGGAACCGACGACAGCAGCGCTTGCGTATACGGATGCAGCGGACGCTCGTACAGCGTCTCCTTGCCGGCCGTCTCCACGAGCGTTCCCAAGTACATGACGCCGATCCGGTCGCTGATATGCTCGACCACACTCAAGTCATGGGAGATGAACAGGTAGGTGAGGCCGTAATTTTCCTGCAGGTCCTGCAGCAGGTTCAGCACCTGGGACTGGATCGACACGTCGAGCGCGGATACCGGCTCGTCCGCCACGATCAGGCTCGGCCGAACGGACAGCGCCCGCGCGATCCCGATCCGCTGGCGTTGCCCGCCGCTGAACTCATGGGGAAAGCGCTCGGCGTGGCGGCTGTTCAAGCCGACGGTCTCCAGCAGCTCGCAAGCCAGCTTGTCCCGTTCCTTCGCGGACAGCCTCGTATGAATAAGCACGGGCTCGGCGACGAGATCCTTCACCTTCATACGCGGGTTCAGGGAAGCGTACGGATCCTGGAACACCATCTGCATGTTTTTGCGGACCGGCCGCATCTGGTTGTCGGACAGACGGCTGATGTTCCGGCCGTCGAACCACACTTCGCCTTCGTTCGGCGCCAGCAGGCGCGTCACCAGCCGGCCGGTCGTCGACTTGCCGCAGCCGCTCTCGCCGACGAGACTGAACGTCTCCCCTTTGCGAATCGCGAACGAGATGCCGTCTACCGCGTTGAGCGGCTGGCTTCGGCCCAGAAAGCCTTTCTTTACCTCGAACGACTTCTTCAGGTTTTTCACTTCGACCAGCGGAGTCTCCTTCTCCTTCACGCCCGATCCCCTCCTTCCACGGCTTCGTCCTGCGTCAACCAGCAGCGGCTCTTGCGCTCGCTCGCCCCCGCAAGCGGAATCAGCTCCGGCTCCGACGCCACGCACTTCTCCATGGCGAACGGACACCGCGCCGCGAACTTGCAGCCGGGCGGCATCTGGGACAAGTCGGGAACGTTCCCTTTGATCGACTCCAGGCGCCGAACCTTCTGCCGCAGCTTGGGAACGGATTGGATCAGCCCCTTCGTATACGGGTGCTTCGGATTCGAGAACAGTTCTTGCACGGGAGCTTCTTCCACGACCCGGCCGGCATACATGACGACGACCCGGTCGCACATCTCGGCGACGACGCCAAGGTCGTGCGTGATGAGCAGCATGCCCATCTCCTGCTCTTCTTTGAGCCGCTTCATCAGGTCGAGAATTTGCGCCTGGATGGTCACGTCCAGCGCCGTCGTCGGCTCGTCGGCGATCAGCAGCTTCGGGTTGCACGACATCGCCATCGCGATCATGACCCGCTGCCTCATGCCGCCCGACAGCTGGTGCGGATATTCGTCGATCACCTCTTCGGCGCGCGGAATGCCGACCAGCTTCAGCATGTGGATCGCGTGCTCGCGCGCTTTCTTGCGTCCGTAGCCCAAATGCAGCATGATCGGTTCCGTCAGTTGAAGGCCGATCCGCAGCACCGGGTTGAGCGAAGTCATCGGCTCCTGAAAAATCATCGCCAGGTCGTTGCCGCGCGCACGTCGCATGTCCTTCTCCGACAGCTTCGTCAGATCGGTTCCTTCGAAGCGGACCGAGCCGCCGGTAATTTTCCCGGGGGTATCCTTCAGCAGCCTCATGATGGACAGCGACGTTACGCTTTTGCCGCAACCGGATTCGCCGACCAGCCCCAGCACTTCGCCTTTGCGGATATGGAAATCCACGCCCGCCACCGCCGTCACGCTGCCGCCGCCGCGCTTGAACTCCGTCTTCAAGCCCTCCACTTCCAGCAGATGTTGAGTCACGTCCCGTCCCTCCTTAGTTTTTGGTCTTCGGATCCAGGGCGTCGCGCAGGCCGTCTCCGACCAGGTTGAACGCGAGCACGGCCAGGAAGATGGTCAAGCCCGGGAAGTAGACGATGTGCGGAGCGATGCTCAAATAGTCGCGCCCCATGCTCAGCATGGCTCCCCAGTCGGGTTCCGTCGTCTTCGCGCCCATGCCGAGAAAGCTGAGCGAGGCGGCCGCCAGAATGGCTCCGCCGATCCGCATCGATACGTTCACGATGATGCTGGACAGCGTCTCGGGGAAAATGTGGCGCCAGATAATCCGGCTGTTCTTGGCGCCCATGGACCGCGTCGCCTCGACGAACAGCGTCTGCTTGGCCGACAGCGTGACGCTTCGGATAATACGGGCGAACGAGGGGATTCCGAATACGGCGACCGCGATCACGACGTTGGACAAGCCCGGGCCGAGTATGGCCACGATGCCGATCGCCAGCAGCAGGTCGGGGAACGAGAACAGCACGTCGCTGCCCCGCATGATCAGCCGATCCCACCACCCGCCGTAAAAACCGCTGAGCAAGCCGAGAATCGTGCCGAATACCGCCGCGATGAGCACGGAGCTGAGGCTGACGGCCATCGTCAGCCGGGTGCCGTCGATCAGGCGGCTCAGGATGTCGCGGCCGTATTCGTCGGTTCCCGCCCAGTGCGCGGCCGACGGTCCTTTCATCAACGCATCGTAATCGGGCGTATCGGGATTATAAGGCGTCAAGAACGGACCGAATGCCGCGACGATAAACAGCAATATAATGAAGCAGGCCGCAATCAAGGCCAAACGTTGTTTGCAAAACTTGCGGAAAAACGCACGGGCTCGGCCCTTGGACTTCTCCGGGGCCAGAGCCTCGGCGGGCAACGGAGCGCCGGCTCCCATTCCGATGGAATTGCCACTCATACTGTCCCTCCTCTACAAAGCTTGCCGGCCGGTTCAGGAATACCTGATCTTCGGATTAAGCACGCCATACAGCAAATCCACGAGCAGATTGATCAGAATGAACTGCGCGGCGAATATCAACAGCAAAGCTTGAATGACGGTGTAGTCCCGGTACAGAATCGAATCGACGAGCAGCCGGCCGATGCCGGGGATGCTGAATACGGTCTCCACCATGACGGAGCCGCCGAGCAGAAAGCCGAACTGCAAGCCGGCCACGGTCACGACCTGAATAAGAGAATTGCGCAGCGCGTGCCGTCCGACGACCAGGTATTCCCGCAAGCCCTTGGCGCGGGCGGTTCGGACGTAATCCTCCCGCATCGTCTCCAGCATGGACGATCGCGAGTAGCGCGCGATCATCGACATGATGCCCGCTCCCAGCGTCAGCGACGGCATGATATAGGACCTCCACGTATCGACGCCGCCGGTCGGCACCCAGCCGAGCTCCACCGAGAACACTTGAATCAGCACGAGCCCGAGCCAGAAGCCGGGGATGGACATGCCCGAGATGGACACCAGCGTGCCGACGTAATCCGGCCACCGATTGTGATAGACTGCGGAGACCATGCCGATCAGGAGTCCGATGATCAGCGCCCACGCCATGCTCAGGAGCGTCAGCCAGACGGTCGGCATGATGCTGCTGCCCAGCAGATCGGTCACCGGGAGACCCGATCGGATCGAGTTGCCGAGATCGCCTCTGAGGGTGTTGCCCATGTAGTCGATGTACTGCCGCCACAGCGGCTGGTCGAGTCCGAGCTGTCTCTGGATGCCCTGGATTTCATCCAGCGTCGCGTCTTTCCCGGCAATCAGGCGGGCCGGATCGCCCGGGATCAGATGAATGAACAGGAAGACGAGCACGGAGACGACGAACAGCAGCGGAATGACTCCGAGAAGCCTTTGCAAAGCGTATCTTCCCAATTCATAAGCCTCCTTCCGTTTCGCCAACAAGAAGGAAGCCGCTTCTCGGCGAATTATAGAAGCGGCCCCTTTGCTTTGAGACTTAGCCTTGACGATCGATTATTTGACTTCGGCGTTCAGAACGTTGATGGAGCCGTCCGGGAATACCTTGACGCCGCTCAGGTTCGATCGGCTGCCCGAGATGATTTGGTCCACGCCCATGAACATCCACGGAGCGTCCTGCCAGATCGTCTTCTGAATGTCGGCGTAGATCGACTTCGCTTTCTCCGGATCGGTCGCCTTGTTCGCGTCTTCGATCCACTTGTCGACATTGTCGTTCTTGTAATACGCCGTGTTGGAGCCGGCCGGCGGGAACATCGAGCTGCTGAACAGCCCTCTCGTCGCGCCGTCCGCGTCGCCGGAAGAAGGCGACCAGCTGACATACCACATTTGGATCTTCGATTCTTCGGGCGTCTTCGCCGAGTTGATCATGTCGGACAGCGTGCCGCCTTCCATCGACTTCACGTCCAGCTTGACGCCGATCTGCGCCAGCTGCTGTTGAATGAACTGCATGCCCTTGATCGTCTCGGAGTCGTTCTCGCCCCAGATCTCGGCATTGAAGCCGTTCGGATAGCCGGCATCGGCCAGCAATTGCTTCGCTTTCTCCGGATCGTAATCGTAACCCGGCTGTTCGGAATAGTACTGCGTTTTCGAAGACATCGTGGAATTCAGCTTGACGCCCAGTCCCGACTTGACGACCTTGATATAGGCATCCTTGTCGATGGCGTAGTTGAGCGCTTGGCGCACCTTGACGTCGTCAAACGGCTTTTTGGTCGTGTTCAGCGTCACGTAGCGAACGATCGTCGATTCGGTCTTGTCGATCGTGATGTTCTTGTCCCCTTCGACCTGGGACACTTGTTCGGTCGGCATCGGATAGATGAAGTCCGCTTCGCCGGTCTTCAGCATCGCGATCCGGGAGCCGTTCTCCGGCACCGAACGGAACGTGACGCTCGCTACCTTCGGCAGGCCTTGCTGCCAGTAGTTCGGGTTCTTCTCCACCACGAGACGGTCGCCCTGCGTCCAATCCTTGAACACGAACGGGCCCGTGCCGACCGGCTTCTTCGCGATGTCGGCTCCCTCTTCCTGGATCGCCTTCGGGCTGATCATGCCGGCCATCGCGACCTTGTTCAGGAACGCGTTATACGGCTCGCTGAGCGTGAAGACGACGGTCTTGTCGTCGGGAGTCTCGACCTTGGCCACTTTCAGGAAGCTCTTGCGCAATCTCAGGTTGTTCTTCTCGTCGAGGATGCGGTCGATGTTCGCCTTGACCGCCGCCGAATTGAAGTCGGTGCCGTCATGGAACTTGACGTTGTCGCGCAGCGTGAACGTATAGGTCAGGCCGTCGTCGCTGATCTTATAGTCCGAGGCGAGTACGGGAATCAGGTTCATGTTCTCGTCGAAGCCCAGCAGCCCTTCGTACATCGTGCGGGCCGCGCTGATCGAATGCGTGTCGCTGGCGTTATGCGGGTCCAGCGTGATGATGTTCGTGTTGATCGCGATCGTGATTCCTTTGCCGCTTGCGCCCGAGCTTGTCTCTGTCGTCTGGCTCGGGGATGCGGACGAGCTTCCGCCGCTTGCCGCGCCGTTGTTGTTCGAATTGCTTCCGCAGCCCGCGGCGATGACCGCCACGATGACCAGCAGCATAAACGACAGCCAGAACTTCCTCTTCGTCTTCAAACCCAACACTCCTCTTCATGATGATTATTAGAATAGCTCCTCGTCTGCCTTCCCTGGGACGATTAGGAGGTTACTCCCGCAGTTTGCCTTCTTCAGCCTTCCCACTGGAAAACGGCTCTTCGTTCGCCTACCGGCGTGCCGCCGTCATTGCGAATCTCGTTCGGAACAAGCGCGTACAGCCGGTCGATCGTCTCCCGATTGCCGTAGCCGAGCAGCTCCAGAATCGAAGCGATGATGCAGGGCCAGACCAGCTCGGAGCCGTCGGACACCTTGAGCGCGATTCCGATTCGCTCCTTGCGAAGCCCGATGCCGTAAACGCCTTTGGCTCCGCCCTTGGCCGCCAGATTGTCGTCCTTCAGCAGCGCCGAGCAGACGAATTGCCGATCCGCGATCATGTCCGGATGATCGTTCATTCGCTTCGCGATCTCGGCGGCCGCTTCCCTCGTATCGGCGTCTTCGATCCGATCGGGACAAGCCAGCTTCAGGTAAGAGAGCGCGATGTTGCGCAGGGGAAGCGCGAAGATCGGCAGCCCGCAGCCGTCGATGCCGGACGCGATCGATTCCTTCGGAACTTCCGAGAGGCGAGCCAGCGCTTCTACGATCTCTTGCTGAACCGGGTGTTCGGGCTCGTAATAGGTCTTGACGTCCCAGCCCATGTGCTTGCTAAGGCCCATCAGCCCGGCGTGCTTGCCGGAGCAGTTATGGAACAGTCTGCGCTTCGGCTCGCGGTTGCGAATCCGCTCGGCCTTGGCGTCCTCGTTCAGAGGGTAGCTCGCGCAGCAGTGGAGATCGTCCTCGCTCAGCCCCATTTTCCGAAACATCGATTCCAGCGCTTCGATATGATAAGCTTCGCCCCGGTGCGAAGCGGCGAACATCGCGGTCTCCGGTCCCGTCAGCCCGTATACTTGGTCGATGCGCCGCTTCATCGCGGGAATCGCCTGAAACGGCTTGGCGGCGGAACGCAGGAACGTCAGATGCTCCGGGTCGCCCGCCCGGTACAGGACGCGGCCCTGCTCGTCCACGACGCAGACCGCGCCGTAATGCACGTTCTCCAGCACGCCGCCCCGGAATTCTTCCACCAGCTTCGTAAATCCCATGGCCTTGCCTCCCCCGTGATAAGCTCTCTATTCCAAGGCGAAAAAACGATTTTGCGACAGCAGTCCCGATCCGATCATGACGCCTCTCTCGTCCAACTGGGAACGAAGGAAGGAGAACGAGCCGCGAAGCGGCATCCAGACATAGCGCGACAAGTACAGCTGCTGAACTTCGTCGTAAATCTCTGGGAATTTGTCTACCAGCTCGCCGCTCAGAATGACGCTGTCGGGGTTGTACATGCAGACGACGTTGTTGATCGTGATGGCCATGTACATGAACGCCCGCTCGATCAGGTGAACCGCCCAATGCTCTCCCGCCCGCCTCGCTTCGAACAGCTCTTCGATGGTGCCGACCGGGCGGATGCGATTGGCTTCCGCGAGCAAAGAGTTGATGTTGATATACGTCTGCAGGCAGCCGGCCTTGCCGCATTCGCACATCATGCCGCTCGGATCGACCGTCGTATGCCCGATCTCCCCGGCGCTGTTCATGACGCCGCGATAAATCTCTCCTTCGAGAATAATCGCGGAGCCGACGCCGTGGCCGAAGCCCAGCAGCGCGGTACGGGTCGATCCGGCCGCCGCCCCTTTCAGATGCTCGGCGAGCGCCCTTACCTTCAGCTCATTGTCGACCGCGATCTCGTAGCCGGTCACTTCCTTCAGCTTCTCGGCCAGCGGAACGTCCTTCCAGCCGAGCTGAACGGAGAAGACGACGACGCCTTCGTCATTGTTCACGATGCCCGGAAGGCCGACGCCGATGCCGACGATGCGAGTCATGTCGATCGATTCCCGCTTAGCCAGCCCATCGATCGCTTCGCCGATCCGGACGATCGTCCGGTCCGGGCTCTCGTCGGGCGTCCGATCGAATTTGCCGCTGGCGACCAGCTTGCCTTGGAGATCGACGATCCCGACGCTCATCACGCTGCGGTCCAGCTCGACGCCGACGGAGAGAACCGAGGCATTCGCCATGCCCAGCAGCGTCGACTTCCGGCCCAGCCCTCCCGAGATCTGGTCCGAGTTCCGCAAGTAGCCCTGCTCCGTGAGCTCCCCGACGATCCGGCTTATCGTCGTCGGACTCATGCCGGTCATCTTGGCGATCGTAGCGCGCGAGATCGGCTGATGGTTTTTGATAATTTCGAACACCGTAAGCTTGTTCTGCTTCCGCATAAACCCTTGATCGTGCTTCTCCATAGGCATCTCCCAATTAATTTCACCAGTGTAGAAATTAATTCCTTAAACAACACTAATACCAGAAATAACCCGCAATTATCGACAAGTTCGGTGCGAAAAACCTCTTATTTTCTCCATTGATGATATTATATTAAAGACAAATTACAGTAGTGTCAATATAGGTGACACAGTTTTCGACAAAAAAAGTTGGGCCGACTTAGGAATGCGTTTCCATTTGGGTGTTCGAGGAATGGATTTACCGAGGATTTATATTAATTGACGTAAACCTAACACGAAAGTGCAAAGAGCTTGAAGGGGACACGACGGCGGAGCCGCAGACAGGGGCGGCAGGCGCTGCCGTGTCAGCTTTGATGCTATGGGAAAAAGCGAATATGCCGGATCTGGGTCAGGATCCGGTCTTTGAATCGGGCCAGTCCGCTCCGGCGGTCCGGCTGCAGATCCAGCCCGAGACGCGCCGCGATCGTCTCCGCCACGGCGGGAATCGTCAGGTCGTCCGTCTGCAGATGATCGCGGAACGCTTCGTCGGCAAGCCCCTCGATGCAGCGGTCGATCTGCCGAACCGCCCAGCTGTTCCGCTCTCCCCGCGAACGCAGCCGCCGCAGCAGCGTCTCCTTCGTCACGCACAGCGCGAAGTGTTGAACGACGACGCCATCCGCCCGGAGGCGGCCGACAATCTCAGCGAAGTACGCGGGGCTGACGACCGTCATCGGAACGATCAGCGTGCCCCCGTACTCTTGGTCGAGATATTTCAGGAACGCGTAATTGATCTCGCGCCACATCCGGTAGTCCTGGAAGTCCGGCCGCGCCGCTTCCTTCGGCACGTTCTTGCGAATGTAATAGCCGGCGTTCTCCGGATCGAACACATGTGAATTCGGCAATCTGCGATGCAGCTCGTACGCCGTCTGCGTCTTGCCCGCTCCGAAAGCTCCGTTCAGCCAAATGATCAAGCCGCTTCCCCTCCGCAGCCGGCCGCTCAAGCGGCCGTCCTGATCTAAACAAAAACCCCGAACGCGAGGTTCGGGGCGATTCGCTTAAACGATTAGACGTTCGAAAACGGGGCCGGTTGCGTGCCGGGTTCTCTTATCGTCCCTTGATCTGGCTCCACATCGTCACCATGTCGATCCAGCCGCGGTGCTCGGCGATCTTGCCGTCCACGAGCTGATACTGGCGGTACAAAGTGACGTCGATCGTGTTGCCCGTCGGCTCGGTCCCGAAGAATATTCCTCGATGCGTCCCCTTTACCGTCATCCGAACCAGCACTTTGTCGTCCTTGGCGATCACATCCTCCACCGCATATTGCTTATCGGGGAACGCCTCCAGGATTTTGGCGGCAAACTGCTTGAGCCCGTCGCGGGACTGGTACGAAAGCTCCCGGTAATCGTCCGTCAAATAAGCGTCGAGGCAGTCCAAGTCGTTGCGGTTCCAGAAATCTTTCACAAACGCGAGCACCGTATCCTTGTTTTGCCGTTCCGTCGCATTCATGCGCTAGCATCTCCTTTTCAAATAAGAATCGAATGGGATCAAGCCTGAAGCTGGGGCAGAAGCGTTCCGGTATCGAACCAGCCGCGCTGGCTGACCGTCTGGCCGTCCAAGAAGCGAAATTCCCGGAATTGCGTAATACGGACGGTCTTGCCGGTGGGCGGATGGCCCGCGAACGTTCCCGTGTGCGTGCCCGTGATGATGATCCGTGCCGTCGCTTTGTCCTCTTCCGCAAACACGTCCTCCAGCTCATAGCTGCGGTCCGAGAAAGCCTCCCCGATCTGGCCGGAGAAAAATTGATCCGTGGACTCCAGCTTCCCGTCGTTCCATAAAGCTTCGATAAAAGCGCCGACCGTTTCCGCGTTTTGCCGTTCTTTGGTTTTCATCGCGATTCATCTCCTCTTTATTAATGTTACCATTAGGTAACCTATTAGTTAAAAAAATAAGACATTTCTCGCCGTCAGATCGCTTCCGCGGCCAGAGGAGCGAGCGCCCGAGCCATATCCGTCAATTCCTTGACCGCTCCCTCGATCCTGATGCTCACTCCTTCGTCGGCCGGAGCGCCGTCCGGCCCGAACGCGTTGGAACCGTAGCCGATGGAGATCCATTCCGGGCAATTGACGCCGTGAAGTCCGCGAACGATCCCTTGCAGATGCTGCAGCGAGCCGAATCCGATCGGGCCTCCGGCGGAGCTGACGGAGAGTACCGGCTTTCCTTTGACCAGGCCGATGTCCAGATAATCCAAGGCGTTCTTGAGCGTTCCCGACACGGAGTTGTGGTACTCGGGAGTCGCAAGAATCAGGCCGTCCGCATCCTCTACGGCTTGACGCAGGGTCAGAGCGTTCGGGTGGATGGCGTCATCGGGCGAGTACAACGGGAGCGGCAGTTCAGCCAATTCTACGAAAGCGACTTCAATGTTCCGGGAGGCGAGCACGCGTTCGACGTACCGGAGCAGAATCGTGCTCGAAGCGTTTTTGCGATTGCTGCCTGCGATCAATGCCAATTTCATTCGGGTCATCACCTTTCGTTTTTTTTGCGCCGTTTCGGCGTCCTTGCCGTATAGACAGATGTGCGGCCCGGCTGCCTCCGGCTGACAAGCCGGAAGTTTTGTGGTAACATGTGTCTATATGGTCACCTTTCATACCCTCATAATACGTTACCATTAAGTCACGTGTCAAGAGACTTTATTGCGATCCTGGAGAGGGGAGATGAGACCGGGATGGACAACGATATTTTCAAGGCGCTCGCCGACCCCAGCCGACGCACGCTGCTGGACCTGCTCCATGCGTCGGACGGCCGCTCGTTGAATGAATTATGCGCGCCGCTCGAGATGTCGAGGTTCGGCGTCATGAAGCATCTGAACATTCTGGAGGAAGCCGGCCTCATCACCACCCGCAAGGTAGGCCGGGAGAAGCTGCATTATCTCAACACGGTCCCCATTCGCCAGATTTACGAACGGTGGGTGAGCAAATTTTCCGAGCATTGGGCGATGGCCCTAACATCCCTTCAGGACGAATTGGAGAGTGAGACAAACGTGGCAAACCATACCCGGCACGTCAATCGCATCGCGATTAAGGCGACACCCGAGCAAGTATGGCAGGCGCTCACGGATCCGGACAAAACTTCGAAGTTCTGGTTCCATTGTTCCGTCCGGTCGACCTGGGAAGTCGGCGCCCCGTTCGAGCTTTGGTGCGTGGACGGCGAGAAGAAGGCGGAAGGCAAGATTCTCGCCTTGACCGCCCCGAACCGGCTGGCGATGAGCTGGCGGTTTCTGGTCATCCCGGATGCCGCCGGCGACGCCCCGTCGCGCATAACCTGGGAGATCGATCCCCATGCCGAGCTCCCGGGCGTCACGCTCGTCACCGTCGTGCACGACGAATTCGAGAACGCCGCCCGCACGGCCGGCATTCTCGAGAACGGCTTGCCGATCGTCCTTTCCGGCATGAAAACCTTTCTGGAGACAGGCTCCACGCTGACCGGCGAGTAACGTAAGAAAGCCCCTTCCGGCCGGAAGGGGCTTTCGTTCGAAGGCGGCTATTGCGCGCCGATATGATACAGCACATGCCGGCGCAGCGGGCTGTCCGCCTCTACCCTCGGATGCTCGAAAAACCGCAGGAACCGCATCCCGACCTTGTTCATCACGTTCCAGGACGGACGGTTCAGCTCGGCCGTAAAGCTGTAGACGTCGCGAAATCCCAGCAATCCAAAGCCGTGTCGCAGACAAGCCTGCGCCCCTTCCGTCGCATACCCTTTGCCCCAGGCTTCCTTCTTCAATCGCCAACCGATCTCGGTGCACGGCGTGAAGTCCGCCTCGAACGCGGCCCGGTGAAAGCCGATGAACCCGATAAACTCCCCGCTCTCCTTCGCTTCCGCGGCATACAGCCCGTATCCGCATTCCCGGAACTCGGAGAGAATCGAACGAAGGAAAGCTTCGGTCTCATCGCCGGTTAATCGTTTGGGAAAATACTTCATGACCTCTTCGTCGGCGTTCATCCGGCGGAATGGCTCCGCATCCGCCTCTTCCCAGTCGCGCAGCCGCAATCTCGGCGTCTCCAGATGGATCATGCCCGCACCTCCGAAAGAGTTCTCAGGGAAAAAGAGCCCGTGTCATGCCGCGGTCATACCGGGCAGGATCAGGTCAGCCGATAGGTCGCGAACGGCTCGCCCAGCCGGAACGAGTCGCTGATCTCCTCCAGCTTGCCGGCGAGATCCGCGTCGAGACGCACCTGGAGGCTGCGCAGATTTTCCTCCAGCTGCCCGGTTCCGGTCGCGCCGACGATGACGGTCGAAACGGCCGGCCTGGACAGGAGCCAAGCGAGCGACAGGACGCTCGGGGTTAGCCCGCGTTCCGCCGCCAGCCGGCCGACCTCCTGCCCGAGCGAGACCGTGCGGTCGTTCAGGAAGCGGCCGAAGCCGGGATCCTTGTCCGCCCGCGATCCGGGCGGCGCGGCGTCCTTCGCCGCGTACTTGCCGCTCAGAATGCCTCCGGCCAGCGGGAAATACGGGATGATGCCGACCCCCTGGTCCAGGCACATCGGAACAAGCTCCCGCTCCGGCGTGCGGTCCGCGAGCGAATAGCTGGTCTGCGTGGAGACATAGCGGACCTGCCCGGCCCGGTCGCTGATGCCGAGCGCCTTCATGAGCTCCCATGCCGCGTAGTTCGAGGCGCCGACGTAGCGCACCTTCCCCGCGCGGACCATGTCGTCGAGCGTCCGCAGCGTCTCCTCCAGCGGCGTAAGCGGATCGAACGTATGAATCTGGTACAGGTCGACGTAATCCGTGTTCAGCCGACGAAGGCTCTCTTCCAGCTCACGCTGCAGATGATACCGCGACGAGCCCCGGCCGTTCGGCCCCGGCTCTTTGACCAGCCCGGCCTTGGTCGCCAGCACGGCGAGGCGGCGCTTCCCTTCGAGCGCCCGCCCGATGATCCGCTCCGACTCGGTGCCCGCATAGATGTTGGCCGTATCGATAAAGTTAATTCCGCTGTCCAGCGCCTGATGAACAATCCGGATGGACGTGCTTTCGTCCGCGCGCTTGCCGAACGAATTCGTGCCCAACCCGAGCGCCGACACTTCCAGACCGCTTCTGCCGAGACGACGGTATTCCATGTGCGTGAATCGCTCCTAACCTGGGGACTATGGAACCCTTATTTTAGCATAACCGGGTCAAGGCTTGAACACCATCAGCAGCAGGGAGATCGCCACGAACAGCAGGGCGATGCCTTCCAGTCGGAACGATTGCCTGCGGCTTCGCCGATAGGCGTCCGGCAGCGTATCGTCTTGCGTCTGCTGCAACAATGCCTGCTGCTGCCGCTTCAGCCCGATCGGAAGCAGGACGGCCATGATGGCGAGAATGACGAGGAAGCAGGCGATGGAGAGCCAGTACCACGTTTCCCGGAACAGATACGTCTGCTGCACGCCGAACGCCAGACCGGAGAGGAGCAGCAGCGTGCCGCCGATTTTCGGCAGAACGGCCAGCTTCTCCTGCAGACCGAGCCCGAATCTTGCCTGCCCTACCGTGCGGGCGCCGCTCATGACGAGCGGATACCCGATGGCGGCGGCGATCGCGACCATGGCGGAAAGAATGTGAATGAACAAAAGATAAAGATACATAATGAACATCCTCCTTCAAATTTGAATTTATCGCAGTTCAATTTTCTAACAACGTTATATTTTGCTGAAAAAAAAAGAGGAGACGCTATCCCCAAGCCTTCACATACCGCTCGACGATTTTCTCGACCAGCGCCTCCGCGCGTTCCTGTCCGCCCTTCATCCGCCCTTGAATCGTGAGCGAGATCATTCCGTGCAGATTGCTCCAGAATAGATCGACTTCTCCGTCCGGATCGTCCGTCTCGATGCGCAGGCAAGCCGACACGAGATCGAGCAGCAGGTAAAACACCCGTACCGGCTCCTCGGGAGTTTCCGGCGTGCCGAACGACACTCCTCCCAGACCGAGCATAATGGCGTACAGTTCCGGCTCCCGGAAGGCAAACGCCCAGTAGGCCCGGGCGACCGCATGCAGCGCTTGCTGCGGCGTTCCGCCGCTCGTTTGCTCTTTCGCCTTGGCCAGATCGAGGTAAAGCTCCTGAAAGCCGTCCTTCAGCAATTCGAAAAGCAGTGCCTCTTTGTTCTCGAAGTGCTCATAGATCGTCGGCGGGCTGTATTCGATCCTTTCGGCCACTTTCCGGATCGTGATGCCCTGCCAGCCTTCCTCGGACGCGATGTCCTTCGTCGCGGAGACGATTCGCTGCCGAAGCTCCTGCTTATGCCGCTCGCGTCGATTCATGGATAAACCTCCCTCGTTCAGTAATCTAACCTTATTCAGAAATATAACATTGATAGGAAATCGAAGTCAAGCCAAAAAAATCGCCGCCCCGCTCTCCTCGGAGAGAGTCGGGGGCGGCGACTTCCGACCGCGGAGGCTTCAGGCGGACAGCTCCGCAAGCACCGCGCCGAGACGGTCGAAGTTCTGCTCGTTGCCGTCGTTGCAGATCTCCTTGATAGGCTCGAATTGCTCCGCATGCTTGAATTGTTGACGGAAAGAGAGCTTGGTTCCACCCTCCGCGTTCTCGAACGTGGCCGTCACCCGGAACTCGGGGCTGACCACATGATCCAGCACGATCCGCTCGAACGGCACCATCTCCACGAACACGTTATGGTTCGGGTAATCGACGCCGTCCGGTCCGTGCATCGTGAATTTCCAGTCGCCGCCCGGTCTCCAATCGAACGCGTCGAACGTATTCGTGAAGCCGTTCGGCCCCCACCAACGGGCGAGCCGTTCGGGGTTGGACCACGCCTCGTATACCTGCTCCCTCGGGGCGTCGAACACGCGCACAGATAAGATTTCCTTTTCTCCGACGATCATGCTTGTCCCTCTTGTTCCAGCAGCTTGCCCAGTGCGTCCATCATCTCTTTGGTTCCGTGCTCCCGCATTTCCGGCGTGTCGTGCCCGTCGAAGAACGAGCCTTGCTCGGTGAAGATCAGCTTCGTTCCGCCATCCAGCTTGACCAGCTCGACCGTCGTAACGGAGACGGAAATGCGCGTATCGTCCATATCCAGGGTGTACGTGTAGACGATGCGCTCTTCCGGAACGATCTCCTGGTAGATTGCGTCGAAGGTGAAGACCGGTCCTCCCGGAGGCCCTCCCTTGCTGCCCTCGCGTCCGCCGACGCGAAAATCGAAGACGTCCGCTTTCGAAAACCATCGGGCTTTGACTACCGGATCGGACCATGCCTCAAATACCTTTTCAGGGGATGCGGAATACGTCCGCTCGACGACGAAAGTAGCGTGTTTGACGAATCGTTCTTTCAAGATGATTCCTCCTCTGGTTTGGGCGCATCGCCTTTATCGATCAGAAAATTCCCGAGCCGGTTCAAATTCTGTTCCCAACTTTTCTGCCGTTCGAGAACCGGCTTCTTAAACTCCATCTTCATGGCCTGCAGAAGACTTGCGAACTGCTCGGCCGTCACTTCCTCCTTGCCCTGCATCCGCCTGGACACGTGCCGAAGCTGGTCCAGCAGCGACTGCTGCATCCGGATCTGCTCCTGAATCCGTCCGATCTGCAGGCCCACGATCTCGAGCGGGCTGACCTGCCCGCCGGCCAGAACCGAACGGATCTCCTCGAGCGACAAGCCCAGCTCCTTCAGCGACAGAATCTGGTGCAAGCGCGCCAAGTCCGATTCATCGTACAGCCGATGGCCGGACTCCGTCTGGCCGGACGGAGAGAACAGCCCGATCTGATCGTAAAATCGCAAGGTTCGCACCGTGAGTCCCGTCATTTTGGCGAGATCCCCGACCTTCCATAAGCTTTTCATAATCATCTCCGTTCTGGTTCGCCAGCTGTTTACCGGTAGCCTTATTATAAAACCTTACGTCACGTAAGGTTCAAGCATCTTTTTGCAAAAAAATGATATTCGTCACTTCAACCCGCCTCCTCCTTCCCTTATGCTGGACGAAAACGAAGGTAGGTGCCGGACATGAAAAAAATCTGGCTGACCGGCTTGTACGTCGGCGTCCTCTCGGGCGTTGCCGGAATCGCCATGTTTTACTTGATGATCGCGATAACGGGATTCCGCTTCGAGCAATTGAACCCTGTCTCCATCCTGGCCGTATCCGTTCTGGTCAATCTGGCCGGCGCGTGGCTATATGCTTTGCTTCGCCGCAAGACATCCCGTCCCGGCTTGATTTACGCCGCGATCGCGATCGCCATTGCCACGCTGCTGTCGCTGATGGACTGGGCTTACCCGCAAGAGCCGCAGATCGGGGACGTCGCCGGACCGGTTCACTCGGTCGTGGTGACGGTGTCCATCGTTCTCATCCCCCTTCGGCTGCGGCGGATGCGGAGATAAAAAACTCGCGCTCCATTTCGCCCCCGCGTTAAGTTACAATATCCCCAAGCGGGCTCCCTTCGAGTTCGACGCTTGCAGGTTGATCCGTCCGGCCCGCCGCGAGGCCCATTAAAGTGTAGGAGCGATAGGATGAGAAAATGGTTGATGCTCGCGCCATTGGTTGTCCCGTTCGTCTACGTGTTCCTGATCCCGTTGCGTCCGGCATGGCCGGAGCTGGCGCTTTTCGCCGCGTTCGTGGCCGCCTACCGGCAAAGCCATATAGCGGCGAAAGGGCGAGAATGGTCTATCGCGGCTCAGATCGCCGCCCTCTTCTTCATGGGGGTCCTCGAGTCCCCATGGCTGTTAAGCCTCGGCTTGTATCCCGCCATCTGCATGAGTCTCTTGCCCTCCTACCGCCGGATCGCCGGCATGGCCGGGACGATGGCGGCTTGCTTCTGCGGCTCGATTCTCTGGTTCGGCGAACGGGCCTCCGTGCCTTGGAGCTATGCTTGGCTTCCCCTGATCGCGGCTGTGGCGATCCTACCGTTCTATCTTCGCATGTACCGTCGGTCCTGCGAGCTGAAGGGGGAGCTCCGGGACGCCAACGCCGAGATCGCCCGTATGGTCAAGAACGAGGAACGCCGGCGGATCGCCCGGGATCTGCACGACACGCTCGGCCATCAGCTGTCGCTCATCGCCCTGAAGAGCGAGCTCGCCGAGAAGCTCGCCGCCCGGGAGCCGGATCAAGCGGCCGAAGAAGCGCGCGATGTCCAGCGGATCACGCGGGCGACGCTGCTTCAGGTGCGGGAGCTCGTCAGCGACATGCAGGCGATCGACATCGAAGAAGAGTTCCGGCAGGCGGAAGGAATTCTGCGTTCCGCGGGCATCTCCTTCGAAGGTGCCTTGGGCAGTCCCTTGAAGACCGTACCGGTCGTCCGGAATATCCTGGGCATGTGCTTGCGGGAGTGCGTGACCAACGTGGTCCGGCATAGCGGAGCGGACCGATGCGAGGTCTTCCTTCGCGAGGAACCCGGCAGCTATGTTCTGAGCGTGCAGGACAACGGCGGCGGAATGGCCTCGGACCGCGGCAGGCTCGAACGGTTCGGGAACGGGCTGCTCGGGATGAAGGAGCGGCTACTGTTAATCGAAGGCAAGCTGGATTGGAATTCCGATCGCGCACGGGGAACAAACGTGACGATTACGGTGCCGAGGATCGGGAAGCCGAACGCGATGGAGGGTGCGGGATGAGAATCGTGATCGCGGAAGATCAGGGAATGCTTCGCGGAGCCGTCAGCCGGCTCCTGTCGCTCGAAGGCGACATCGAGATCGTCGGCGAAGCGGAGAACGGCGAGGAGGCGCTGAGGCTCGTTCGCGCGCAGGAGCCTGACGCGGTCGTTCTCGATATCGAGATGCCGCTGCTCAGCGGGCTGGACGTGGCGGAGATCTTGAAGAAGGAAGGACACGCCTGCAGCGTCGTCATCGTCACGACGTTCGCCCGGAGCGGATATTACCAGCGGGCGGTGAACGCAGGCGTGCGGGGATATCTGTTAAAAGACGCCCCCGTCTCGGAGCTGGCCGAAGCGCTGCGGCAAATCCGCGCGGGTCGCCGGATGTTCAGCCCGCATCTGACGTTCTCGATGATGGACGAGGCGAACCCGCTCACGGAGCGCGAATCCGACGTGCTGCGCCTGCTGCAGCATGGGCATACCGTCGCCGAGATCGGCAAGCTGCTTTTCTTGTCCCCGGCCACGATCCGCAACTACATCTCCGAAATCCTTCAGAAGCTGGAAGCCCGCAACCGCATCGACGCCGTCGCCATCGCCCAAGGCAAAGGATGGCTGTAGCTGCCTAAAAGCCGTCCTATCCGTTTTTCTTCAGGAAAAAATAGATCGGAATGGCCGCATAAACGGCTATCGAGCCATAAGGGGAGACGAAGGCGGCGCCGATGGCGACCGCGTATACGGTCAAATGCAGCCACGTATTCCGGAACGCCAGCGCGTTCCGGTTCGCAGAGAAGGGATGTCCCTCGTTGTTCCTCAGAACGTGATGATACAGACCATAATAGCTCAGCCCGCAGAACAGGCCGACAATTCCGTACAAGACGGAGGGAAAGACCAGGCCCGGATATCTTCCGATGAGCGCCGTCGGGTAAGGAACGAAGGCGATGCACATCAGAAAGGCCCCGTTCAGCAGAATCGTTCTGCGATCGACGGATCGAACGCCGTGAAGCAGCTGATGATGCGACATCCACCAGACGATCAACACCAGAAAACTGATGATATAGCTGAGAACCAACGGCAAGCTCCGGACGAAATCATGTACGAGCGCCATGTCCCCCCCGGAAGCGTCGATCTCCGGCACTTTGAATTCCAGAATCAGAATCGTCATGACGATCGCGATCACGCCGTCGCTCAGCGCTTCCATTCGGGCTTTGCTCATTCAGGACCGGCTCATGACGCTGTAATGCTTCATTTCCAGGATCGAGGAATAGAACGGTCTGACTCTGGCAAAAAAAGGCTGAAAGTCCGGCCCGGCACGAAACCCTTGCAGGTGACCCTCCAGGGAATCCCATTCGATTCGGACGATAAAATGGTTCGGTTCTTCAACGCCGCCCAGCACCTCGTAAGACAAGCAGTGCGCGGAACGGGTCAGGTACTCCCCCGCTTCCCGATAAGCCTGCAGGAACGAATCCGCCGCTTCGGGCGCAATGTCGTACCGAATGATCTCCACTACCATAGGTATCCCGCCTCCATAGGAACGAGTAGATCGGCCGATCCCCCCTCATTATACGGAAGACAGGCTCAGAACAACATACGGCACATTATTGTTCGCAGGCCCGTTCCGGATCGCGAGGGACTCCGCCGCTCCACGATTCGCCCGAAGCGACCTTCAATGCGAATTCGCGCGCCCGCCGTTTTCCCCACTCGCACATGAGCTCCAGAATCGGCTCGACGGTTTTGCCGGAATCGGTGAGAGAGTATTCGACCCTTTTGACCGCCTCGTCGTAAACGGTCCTTCGAATCAATCCGTCCGCTTCCAGCTCCTTCAGCTGCAAGGTCAGCATTCTTTGGGTAATGTTCGGCATCCGGCGCTGCAGCTGGCTGTAGCGCAGCGTTTGCTTGGACAAGTACCGGAGAATGACGGTCTTCCACTTCCCGCCGATCGCATCCAACGTCACTTCTACCGGGCAGTTATACAACTTGCTCATGGCGACTCATCGACTCCTTTCGGGCTCAAGAATAAAAGTACCAGCCTTTGGACCAGCGCAGCAAGTCGGCCGCATACGAGCGGTCGATGACCATGCCCGACAAAACCGGATAGAAGAGGATGAACAGCGCTCCCGCAATGCCGAGATAGAGATAGATCCAGCCGCGGCCCGCCGCGCCTCTTTTTTCGAACCAGACTCTCAAGACGTAGACGATGCACAGGATCATAAAAGGCACCGTGGCGAAAAAGTGGTAAATGAACGTCAACCGGCTCACGCCGATCCAGGGTACGTACTCGGCGGCCAAGGCGATCAGCACGAATCCCATCGCCTTGTCCCTGCGCTTCCAGGCATAGTAGCAGGTCAGCGGAACGGCGGCGATTCCCGCCCACCAGACCGCGGGATTGCCCATGGCGACGATGCTTGAGATTTTGCCCGCGGGCAGCGATTGCCCCGCATAGTACCAGTAAGGCTTATGTAGAAGCGGCCATTCCCACCAGCTGGAGGAGAACGGATTCGTGGCGACGAGCCCGCTATGGTACTCGTACATGAACTTCTGGTAGTTCAGGACGCCGGCGAGATCGTGCCCCGGTCCGGGCAGGTTCAGGAACGGAATATACGCCGCCAGGTAGATTCCCGCCGGAACGAGCAGGAAGAACGCGCCGCACCACAGCAGCGTCCATCCCGTCTTGCTTGCGAACGGAAGCTTCGTCTTGCCCGCCGCCTTGAACTCCTTGTATCTCTCCCAGAGGGTCAGCGCCAGGATCAAGGCCAGCCCGGCCCCCGCATAGAACCCGATCCACTTGCACGCGGCGCCGATGCCGAAGAAGAGGCCCGACAGCCCCAATGGAACCAGCGTTCGGGAGAGCGGCACCCGGTAGAAGTTCATCTCGGTATAACGATACATGAAGAGGTACATCAGCAGGATGAAAAACACGCCGTACACGTCGACGGTCGCGACCCGGGTTTGCGTGAAATGCAGGAAGTCGGCGGCGAACAGGAAAGCGGCGGAGAAAGCGAACAGACGCCGGCGGAAAATCCGCAGGCCCAGGGCGTACAGGAGCGGAATCATGCCGATGCCGAGCAAGGTGCCGACGATTCGCCAGCCGAACGGGTTCATGCCGAACACGGCGACTCCGGCCGCCATGAACAGCTTGCCGAGCGGGGGGTGCGTCGTCTCGTATGCTTCGATTCCATGCAGATTCTCGTAAGCCGTTCGCGCGTGGTAAATCTCGTCGAAGTAGGCGCTGTTGAGATAGGAGGGCTTATGCGGAACGGTTCCCTGTTCGTCGAAGGCGGGGGCCTCCCCTTGCGGTTGAACGGGCAGGCGCGCCCCGCTCCCCGCCTCCTCGAAGCCGATCTCGCCGAGCGCCGCGGCCGGCTGCTCCGCCGTGACCCGGACGTATCGGGCCTCGAAGGACGCTAGCGTCTTCTGCCACTGGAACACGGTCCCGTCGCTGATCGCAAGCGTCGCGACCGGAGTCCAGGCGACGCCGTCGTCCGACTTGTCGAGCGCGAAGCTGCCGTTTCCCAGTCCTCCGTACCAGAGAATACTGCCGACCGATCGGGCCTCGCCGAATGAGGCAACGGCGCTGTCCCCTGCCGCAGCCGCCTTCCAGAACGTTTGGGGCGCGCTGAACGAGCCGAGGTGGATCAGGCTGACGACGGCGTAAACAAGGGTAAGCCCTCCCGCGAGCAGCCAGTCCAGGCGTTTCATCTTCACGGGAGGAACGGAGTCCGCCGGCGGCGGTGCCGCCTGCGCCTTCCCGGACGCCTCGGCTCCCGCTCCCGCTTCGGCCCTCGCGCGCTTCAAGGACAAGGCGCCGGAAGCGTCCATTTTCTTCGGACGAACCAGCAGCTCGATTCCGAGCTTGACGGCGTAGGCAGTCAAGATTAGGTTGGCCAGCGAGACCAGCACCATGAAGCCGTCGCCGTTCGAGATGTAATAGGCATGGCCGAGGCTGCTTCTCAGCACGTAAGCGGCATTCGCGAATTGGGTCAGACTGAGGCCCGCGAACAAATAAAGGATTCTGCGATCCTTCAACTGCGCGTAGCTCAAGAGCGCCAGCGCCATGGCGGGGTAAGCGTATCGTTCGTGCATGCCCGTCTTCAGCATAAAGACAAGCAGAGAGGTCAGCATTCCGATATAGATCAGCTTGTTTGACGTTTTGCTCTTGAAATAAAGATAAGCCGAGAAAGCGGCAATGGCGAGGACGACGGGTATGTCCCAAGCCTTGTACGCCAAGCCCAGGAAGGTGCCGGTATCGGGCTTCCCGTTCAAGCCGAACAGCGCATATAGATTGAACGCATTGAGAGACGTATACGGATATTGCGCGAACATCGCCTTGTAATGGCCGACGATCCACAGCGGATTGAAGCGCTCGGAGAACGGAAGCAGCAGCAGAACGAACGTCGCCAGGCCGGACAGAACGAATCTCGCCGCGAGCTTCCAGCTCCTTCGGTCGATCAGCGCGAACAAGGCAAGCGGCGCGAACACGATCGTCTGCGGCTTGATCAATAGCGCCACGGCAAGCCAGACGGCGGCGCTCGAGGTTCGGTTCCGGGCGAGCGCGGACACGGCGAGGACGACGAACAGCGTGAACACCGCGTCCATCTGCCCCCATATCGCCGAGTTGATCAGCACGGCGGGGCTGGCCGCATACAGCGCGGAGAGGACGAGCGCCGCGCGCGGATTGGTTCGCGGGCCGGCCGCGCGGTACAGCAGGCAGCCGACGGCGAGATCGGCTAGCATGGCGGGCAGCTTGATCAGGTGGACGAGCGCCGCGGAGTTCGGTTCGAGCCCGGCCGCGTGCTGGATCCAGCCGACGACATACAGGACGTAAATATAGCCAGGGGGGTAATCCGCGAAAACGCCGCCTTCGTAAAAATGGGCCAATCCCCCGGCATAAGCGCGATTCGCCCAACCGGCGAAGTCCATGAAGTCGATCGGATGGCCTTCAACGAGCGGAGCCAGGAACCAGCGGAGAAGAAAGGCCGCTCCGAGTACCAGGATCGGCAGCGCGATTGGGGCGGCCGGGTTCGACGGTTGCGCTTGCGCCAGTACCGGCAGCTTCGTTCGGGCAGCCGGGTTCGGCCGTTCCGCTCGCGGCTCGGCAGCTCCTCCGCTGCCGCGAAGCCAGCGAAGCAGAGCCGCGAACAAGCCGGCGAACAGCAGCGCGCCGACCCACATCCAGCCGGTATACCCGGCGGGGGCGGCGGGCGATGGCGGAGCCGCGGAGGCGCCCGGCGCCGTGCCGAGAGGAACGCCGGCGATACCGCCGTCCGCCGGCTGAATCTTCTCGACGGCCACATCGTCGAAGTCGGCGATGCCGGTATTCAGGCGGCCATAGCCGCCCAGCCGGACGGCGACGGTCAGCTCCTGCTGGCCGCTCGCGGTCGTCCCGATCAGCTCGAGCCGCTGCCATTGTCCCGCGGTATCGCGGAGATCCGCGGAGACCGCGATCAGGCCGAGGACGGACACGTTCGCGCCGATTCCGTCCGCGCCGGCTCCCTGCACTCTCGTCCAGGCGGAGATGCGGTACGTCGCGTTCGGCTCGACCGCGACGGTCTGGGTCCATCTGGCATCGTTCGGCTGAAGGTTCCGAATGCGGACGAAGGCGCTGCCCGAGTGGGCATCCCCATGCTCCAGCGTAAGCTTGCTCGCGTCTGGGTCCGATTGATAGACATCCGGAAGCCAGCCGGAAGGGACGCCGGAATCCGCAGAGGCGGCGTCTTCAAAGCCTCCGTTGCGGATCAGCGGATCGGAACCGTCCGCATGGGCAGCCAGCGGCGACATTATGAGGATGGCGCAAATAAGCAAGATGGCGGATGCGACTTTTTTCCAGTTCATGTCGTCTGTCCTCCTGACAGGCGGCCTTATCGTCCGTTGCCGTCCCGCGAACGAAAGAAAGTTCCGCTGCAGCTCTTGTGGCCTGAGCCTCGGCTGCAACGGAACTCGCATTTTATTCCTGCATTATCCAATTTTACTCTACTTGGCCGCGGCGGCTCAATGCTTTTTTAGGAAAACTCGATCTTATCGAAGTCCGGAGCCCAGACCCCCGCAGCGTCGGTGTAGAACTTGATCGTATTGCTGCCGGCATTCAGCGCGACGTTGACGGTGATCGCGCCTACCGTATCGAAGCTACCGGTTGGAGGAAAGCTCACCGAGGTTGCCGTTCCTCCGTTCACGCTCATCAGGCCGACTCTGTCGGTCGTATCGCCGTTCGAGTAAAAGACGGCCATGCTCTTCGTTCCGGCGCTGGCCGCGTTGACGTTGTTGAATTGCAGCGAGCCGGAATTGTTGCCCACGTTCTTCACGTCGTACCCGCCCGAGCAATCGTCGCACGCCGAGGAAGCCGCTCCGCCCGCGAGCGTGTTGCCCGACGCCTCCGCTTCATACAATGTCGACGACGAGGAATCTTGCGTGTAACAAGCCTTATCCGCTCCGACTGCCGGATCGTCCCCGAATACTCCGTTGTCGCAGGTGAAGCTGGTATACATGGTTTGATACAGGAACGAACCGTTGGCGCCATAAGCTACGTTCTTTGTTCCGGTAATGGTGCAGGTATCGTTCTCATTCGCGCAGAACGTATAGCCCTCAGGTCCTCCCGGCGACGGCGTTGGCGTTGGGGTCGGGGTCGGCGTCGGTGTTGGTGTTGGTGTTGGGGTCGGCGTAGGCGTCGGCGTAGGCGTCGGCGTAGGCGTCGTGGTGTCTTGAACGTAGCAAGCTTTATCCGCTCCGACCGCCGGGTCGTCGCCGAACACTCCATTGTCGCAGGTAAAGCTGGCAGACAGCGTCTTGTAAATGAAGGAGCCGTCGGCGCCATAGGCTACGCTTTTCGTTCCGGTAATGGCGCACGTATCGTGCTCATTCGCGCAGAACGTGTATCCCTCCGGTCCTCCCGGCGACGGCGTCGGGGTAGGCGTTGGCGTTGGTGTGGGCGTCGGAGTCGGCGTTGGCGTTGGAGTAGGCGTCGGCCCCGTGCCGGACGTGACGCCCGCGGTCCAGTCGGTGCCGCCGTACTCGTAAGCGCCTTTGTCCGGCGCGCTCCCCGCATACCCGTCCGTCCAGGGCGAATGCACGCTGCCCGCGTCGATCGCGCCGGAGCCGGCTGCAAGGTGGAAGTCGTGGCCCGCCGCGTTGACGAAATTGGAGGCCGCCTGATCGTGGAAGTTGTTGTCCTCGGTGAAAGACGCGGAACAGCAGCCGGCGACCATGGTGGACGGCGTATTGTAGGTCGTGTTGTTATACAGGTAGTCTCCGCTGTCCGGCCCGTTCACCCGGAACGGCGCGTCCTGCCCGATGTTGTAGACGACGTTGTGATGTGCCGTAGCGTTGTAGGTGCCGCCGTCCATGTAGATGCCCGGCACTACTCCGGCGCGGGACCCGCTCTGCCAGTAGATGTCGTGGACGATGTTGTAGGCCGTGACGGATCCGTTCAGATCGCCGCCCATGTAGATGGCCGCTCCGTCGTCGGCAACGATATTCGTATGAGAAACGTCGTTGTACTCGAAGTAGCCGGGCCTCGTGAAGTGGATGGCCGATCGGCCGGTATTGTAGATCGTGTTGTGGGTCATCGTCGTGAAGCTCGCGTCGTTGTAGTTGTTCTCCAGCCGGAACGGAGCGTCGTAGCTGCCGTTCCGGTCGACGTCGTGAATGACGTTGTTCGTGATGAGGTTGTTCGCTCCCTTGTCGACCAGGAACATGTTCCCGTCGCTATAGGCGAACGTGCCGTTCTGGATCGTGTTGTTGCTGCCCATGATGTGAATGCCGTCGTCCTCGACGGGATGCGTGTGGGTCAAGCCTCTGGCGTTGTGGGAGAACACGTAGGTCGCGTTCATTCCGTCCACGAGGTTGTAGTCCCCGGTAATCTTCATCTCCGCGCCTGTAATGTTGATTCCTTTAATGTGAATATACGACTTGCTCGTCAGATCGATCGCCTGGATGCGGGCTTTGGCTTCCACCGTCTGGGTGCCTGGATTGCCTCCGCCCGGAGCGTACAGGTACAATCGGCCGGCCGTCGAATCGTAGAACCATTCGTTGGCGGCGTCCAGAAGCTCCAGCTTGCCGGCCAGATAATAGTAGTTCGGATCTCCTCTCGTCGTATCCCCCGGATTCAGATAGTCTGCCATGTCTCCCGGGATCGTGAAGTTGACCGTGCCGCTGCCGCTGCTTGTAACGGTCGCTCCCCACGCCGTCCATTTGGCGGCCGAGATGCTCCAGACGATTGCCCCATTATAGAAACCGGACGCCTGATTGGGCATGTCGGCATCGGTAATGCTGGTCAGGCTTCCGCTGTCCATGGCGGCCCCGTCGTTCGTCATCGGGCTGGCTCCGGTTTTGTTGGGCCACCTGGCATACGTCATGCTGCTGCCGTTCACGAACACCGCGTTCTGGTCTCCCAGATTCATGGCGTAGTTCGTATAGTAGATATTCCCCGAGTACTGCGTCCAGGCGGTATTGACCGCATCCAGGCCGGAGATGACCACGTTCTCTCCCTGATAGGCTTGGAAGGTGATCGGACTGCTTGCCGTGCCGCTGTTCGCAGGGGTTACCGTCTCGCGGTACGTTCCCCCGCGAATGTATACCGTATCGCCCGCTTGCGCCACGCTCGCCGCTTTCTGAATCGTCTTGAACGGCGTGCTGAGAGAGGTGCCGTTATTGCTGTCGCTTCCGTTCGTCGCCACGTAATAGCTTGAAGCGGCGCGAGCGGCTTCCGGACGGAACAGAACGACTGAAGCGACGACGAGAAGCAGCGCCATGGCCAAGGCCAGGCTTGGGGTCACGCGAATGGTTTTGCCAGCCAACATCATGAATCCTCCCTCTCTTCGGATTGGTAGCCGGTGTGCAGGTTACAGCCGTTACAGACTCACCCTTTCCGCATCATGCAAGCATAGGCACCACCTCCCACCCAGGACAGGATGACGGTTTGTCCCACTCCGGCCCGCGGAGCGGGATGCCGTGTCCGAGGGAGCTTGCCGGCGTCCGCTTCTCCCCAGTTACGGGAGAATGCAACGCCGGCGCGCTCGTTATTCCGGAACGATCAGTTCGACCAGGGAGATCTGGAAGGTTCCCGTATCGGCATAGTTGCCGTGCGCCGTCAGCCGCACGTAAGACGCCACGACCGGTTCGAACGAAATGACCTGCATGCCGCGCTGGTTGCGCAGCTCGCCGGACGCGACCGGTTCGCTCCAGTTCGCGCCGTCGTCGCTCACCCGAACGTCATACGCCTTGATGCGTTCGCCCGCCGGCGCGGCATACCCGCCCTTCGTGACGGCGCCCGTCTCCGGCTGCGTCAAGCACAGACCCGCGACCTCGCAAGACCGGTCCAGCTCCAGCGTCAGATGCTGCGGCCAGTTCCCGACAGCCGAGCGAAAAAAAGTGCGGCGCTCGCCGTCCAGCACCTTCGCCGCGATGCGATAAGGCAGCTCCGAGCTTGCGCTTGCGGTCAGCAGGTCGGACGGAACGACTCTGCGGGACGGAGCCGCCGTCAGCTTGATCGCCAGATCGCCGTCCAGCGTCACGGCGTCCCAAGACGGCACTTCGATCGTGAGCCGTCCGCCGGCCTGCCCGAAGATGAGCTCCCGCCCCGTCTTCAAGTCCGCCGCGCGCACCACGTCATAGCCGGCGTCCGCAAGCTCAAGCCGGCTGCCGTCCGGGGGAATCAAAACGTGCACGTAGTGCGTCTCTCCCCCCGGAATCAACGTCGTCACGCCGTAGGCGCCGTCGTTCCAATAGCCCGGCGGCAGCCCTCCTTGGCCGTGTCCGCCGCCGACCGTGCCGTGAACGGACTCTTCGGCCCAGGCCATAAACCGGTCGAAATGGGCGGTGAAGTCTTCGAGCAGCTCCGGAAAATCCCCGCCGATTCTCGGGCCGAACCCAAGCTGGGCGTTCCAGGAGTTGCCCGCCACGGTCACGATCCGGCGGACGATCGCCGCGTTGCTCGGCACCCGGGCGTAATTGAGGTCATAATACTTCCAGTGCGGCCTGCCTTCTCCCAGGTAGATCCAGTCCCATTTCGTCTTGAACGCGAATTCCTTGTCTCCCGGGCCGACCCAGGTGCCGCTGGCGAGATCGAACTCCGGCTCCAACACTTTCCCGAAGTCTTCGAGCGCCATTGCGTCCTCGTCCTCCACGGGACCCTCGCTGAAATCGTTATTGATCAGAACCAGGTCCTCGCGGATCCGATGGAGCCGGGCGAACACCTCCTGCGACTCGTCCTTGTCATGGTATCCGTCGAACCAGAAGCCGGCGATGCCCGGGTAATTCCGGAGCAATTCCTCCATCACGTCGAGACTGTAAGCCAGGTAGCCTTCCCGGGACGTAATGTCGACGGCTTCATCGTTCTTGTACGCGCGGTAAGCTTCCCGGTCCAGCCATTGCACGCCGGCGTGAAAGGCGTTCTTCGCGTCGCGGTTGATGTAGACGACGATCTTGATGCCTTCCGCGTCCGCCGCGTCGATCAATTCCCGCAAGTAATCGCGCTTCGTGCACGGGCTGCCCGGCACGCGGGACGGCCAGATCTTCAGATAGCCGAGCTCGCAATGGAAGCTGGCGATCGTGAGGTACTTCGCCCTCAGGCGCTTGGCTGTCCCGATCCACCTGCCGGCATGCCAGCCCGCCTGCTCGGCCGCGCGTTCGAACGACACAGTGTCCTCGTACTTGTACCGGAAGTCCGGTCCGGACGGGTCCGCCTCATATTCGCCCGTCTGCATTCCCCAATGCACGAACAGTCCGATCCGCGCATCCCGGTACCAGGAAGCCAGCCGCCGCTCTCTTATCATTGCATCCAATCGATTCCCGCTCCTTGTTCGCTGCCGAATTTACCGGGTCGCCTTCCAGGCGTCCAGCTGCTTCTGGGCTTCCTGCATCAGCTTGTCGATCCCCGCCTTCTGCAGACGGTCCAGGAAGTCGGGAAGTTTCTTATCCGGATCGACCGCTCCGGTGGAGAGGCCCGGCAAGTATTCGTCCAGCACGGACTGCACGTTGGCGATCTCGGTCTGCACCGGGCTGACGTCGAACTTGAAGCCGACGCTTTGCGTAGGCGTCGCTTCTTCGTTCGTTTTCTTCTGAACGTCGAACGTGTCCGGCGCCTGCCCTTCCTGAAGATAGCCGTTGAACGTATTGCCCATGACCCATGCGTTGTTCGTAAAACCGCTATCCTGCTTCACTTTGACCGTTTTGTCGTCGATCTTGTCGTAGTTGGTGCCTTCGACTCCATAGACGAGCGTGTTGTACAAATCTTTGTCGGTGTTGACGAGATTGAGGAACATCATCGCCCGATCGGGGTTTTTGGAGTTTTTGCCGATGGCGTTGACCGTGGCGATGCCGGGGTTGCCGTCGACGACGAAGCCGGTCGTCGGGACGTACTCGATCGGTTTGCCGCCGTACCGGTTGTTGCTGACCAGCGTTTCCGTTCCCGGGTTCAAGCTCAAGGAGTACGAGACGGCGGCTTTGCCTGCCTTGGCCAAGTCGTCCACCGTTTTGATCGTCGGGGCATCCTTGTTGATATAGCCTTTCTGGTACCAGCCGTGAACGACTTCCAGATAGTGCTTATACTCCGGAGAGGCGTATACGTTAAACAGCTTCATCGACGTATCCGAGTCGTAAAATCCGATCGGCGGATTGCTCGTGATCGGCAGCGTGCTGATTCCCTGGGTGTGGATGAAATAGCCGAACATGCCGTTATAGTCCATGACCAGCGGGGCGACGCCGGACTCTCCCTGTTTGATCTTCTCGAGGAACGGCTCGATGTCTTCGAATTTCTTGATCGCCGAGACGTCCAGACCGTACTTGTCGGCGTAATCCTTCGGAACGATGTAGCCTTCCCGCCCGGTTACGCTCTGATAGTTCGGCACCCCGTAGATTTTCCCGCCCACCTTGACCTGGTCCCACATGAAATCAGGCAGGGAAGCTTTCAGATCGGCTGCGTCCTGGTTCAATAAATCGTCGAGCGGAACGAACAGGCCTTTGGTTACGTTGCCGACGTAGTCGAACAGCCAGTTCGACGTCCAGGCGATGTCGAAGGCTTCGCCGGAAGCGGCGATCGTGTTCATTCTTTGGTTGTACTCGCCGAACGCGATCGGCTTCAGCGTGACCGTCGCATTGATTTTCTCTTTGGTAATCTTGTTCACCGCGTCTTGCACCGGACCGAGCGCCGTCTGCGAGTCCGCCGGGTAATACCAGGTCAGATCGACCGGCGGCAGAGACGAATCGGCCGACGGACTCGCGCTGGCACTGGCGCCGGCATCGGAGCCGGCGGACGGACTCGCGCTTTTCGATGCGGACGAAGATGCGGACGAGTTGGAAGAAGATTCGTTGTTTTTCGAACAGGCGCTCAAGACGAGCAGCAGGGCGACGAGCGCGGCAAGCCCCATTTTGCCGAAACGGACAGAACGCATCATATTTCCGATATCCCCCTCTTAATAAACGGTCGTTATTCTTTAAGCGCTCCCACGGTCAGACCGGAAACGAAGTACTTCTGAAAAAACGGAAACACGATCATCATCGGGCCGGCGGCCAGGATGGTCATCGCCATCCGGGCGGACAGCGTCGGAAGATGCGAGTAATCCACGCCGAGCCGCTGGACGGCCGGGTTCCCCTTCAGGAACTCGATCGCGTTGATGTTCCGGTAGAGCAGCAGTTGGAGCGGCACGAGCTTCTGCTCGTCGATCAGGAGCAGCCCGTAGAACCAATCGTTCCAGTAGCCGAACGCCAGCATCAGGCCGATCGTCACAAGCGCCGGCTTCGACAAGGGCAGCACGATCTGCGCGAAGATGCGCCATTCGCTCGCCCCGTCCATCTTGACCGATTCGATGATTTCCCCCGGAATCTTGGCCAGGAAGCCCCTCATGATCATGACGTAAAACGGATTGATAAGCAGCGGCAGGATAAGCGCCCAGATCGTATTCCGAAGATGAAGATATTGGGTCATCAGAATGTACAACGGAACGATTCCCGCCTGGAACAGCATCGAGAAGAAGATGTAGAACGTAACCGGACCGCGATACCGGAAATCCCGGCGGGAGATGGTGTACGCCAGCATCGTGGTCAGCAGCAGGCCGAGCAAAGTGCCGATCACCGTCACGACGATCGTTACGCCGTAAGCGCGGACGAGCGCGCTCGAAGCCTTCAGCATCACTTGATAGCCGAGCAGGTTGATCTTCTCGGGAATCCACTTATAGCCGTCCTTGTTCAGCAGGTCGTCGTCGGAGATCGAGATCGAAACGACGAGCAGGAACGGAATCAGCATCGCTGCCGAAATGATCGCGTAGACGAAGTGTACGATCACTCTTCCTTTGGATAGGGTCAGTTTCATTGCGCTTAAGTCCTTTCGGGGTTACCAGAGTGCGTTTTCGTCGTTGATCTTGCGAACGATGAAATTGGCCGCGACCACGCAGACCAACCCGACGACCGACTGGTACAGCCCGATGGCCGTGGACATGCCCACGTCGCCGATCGATCGGAGCGTTCGGATGATATACGTATCCACGACGTCGCTCACCGGGTACAAAAAGCTCGAATCGTTCGGAACGTAGTAGAACAGTCCGAAGTCCGCCCGGAAAATGCCCCCCACGCCCAGAATGAACAAGATAACGATCAGCGGGGTCAGCATCGGAATCGTGATGCCGCGGATCATTTGCCACTTGGTCGCGCCGTCGATTCGCGCCGCTTCATAGTAGCTCGGATCGATGGCCACGATGCCCGCGTAGTAGACGAGCGTCTGGAATCCGACCGCCTTCCACAGCTCCACGAGAATCAGGATGAACGGCCAGTAGCTCGCTTCCTGATACCAATTCACCGGGTTCCAGCCGAACTTGGCGATCAGCGTGTTCACGGCGCCGTGTTCGTAGTCGAGAAACCCCGACGTGATGTAGCCCACCACCACCCATGACAGAAAATAAGGCAGAAACAGGATCGTCTGGTGAACTTTGAACCATCGTTTGGTCAGCTCGTTCATGAGCACCGCCAGGGCCAACGCAATCACCGTATTTAGCACGATAAACGAAAGGTTGTACAAGACGGTGTTGCGCGTAACCCTCCACGACACGTCGGACGTGAAGAAAAACTTGAAATGCTCGAATCCGACCCATGCGCTTCCAAACAGCCCTTTGTCGTAGCGGTAGTTTTTGAACGCGATCAGGAGGCCGACCAACGGCAAATAGTAAAAGATGAACTTATACGCGAGGCCGGGCAAGCTGAGCAGGATCAATTCCTTGTTTTTGCGAAGATGCTTAAGCTCCCGCGTCATCCAATTCATATCTGTCACACCTCCCTTCGGGTCGATTGGGCTCGCGGCCTCTTGCGTCCAGTATGCCACCCTGCCCGGGGGCGTCCTACTGCTCAAATCGCAAAAGGCTCCACAAATCAACTGCTCATTCCCCGTTTTCCTGCTCCATAAAAAGTCGCCGCCCGTCTTCCGGCTGAGGAAGCAAGCGACGACCGTTCATTCGCTATAAATAATGGGTCTTAACGGATCCGCTTCATCCTTGGGGATCGAGAAGACTTTTCCGGACTTCACGTTTGCGAGCAAGGCATCGCCCTCATTCTCTTCATTTATGTTGAGGACATATTTCTTCTGAGTGCCGTCGCGCAAGGTGACGTACATCCAGAACAACACGGCGTAATCCAGATCGCCCGACAGTTTGCGCGCTTTGCTCATGGCATGCTTGAACGTATCCAAATCATGCGTGTCCGTAAAGGTCTTTTCTTTGAATGGAACCCTCCCGTTCTCACCGGATAAAGCCGCATCCGCATATTCGAGCCGAATGGAGACGATTTGTTTTTCATACGTGTACCAGACCGTTCCGATTACGAGAACGGCAATCGCTAGGAAGAGAAACCATTTCTCTCGCTTATTCATGATTCAATACCTGCTTGGTCCTAAATTCCCGCGGCGTGATCCCGAGCGTGCTCTTGAACACTTTGTAGAAGTAGCTCTCGCTGACGAAGCCGACGTCGCCCATGATCTGCGAGACGGTCCGGTCCGTGTTCTGCAGCTCTTCGATGGCGCGCGTAATGCGAACCTTGTTGATGTAATCGTTCAGGGAGACGGACTCGCATTGCTTGAACACCTTGCTGATGTGGGCGCTGCTCATCTTCAGCTTGGACGCCAGAAACTGCAGGCTGAGGTTCGGGTCGGCGTAATGCTTCTCGATCGCTTCCTTGAGCGCCTCGGCCAGGATCTGATTCTTGTCCTCGACGCTCGTCTGGCGCGACTCGGCGATCTCCCGGAACAACTCCGTGTAGACGACCCAGACGTCGTCCAGCGTCTCCTGCTCCATCACCCGCCGGTTGAACGACAGCAGCGAAGCTTTGACGGCGTGGGCTTTGTCCACGTTCATCTCCCGGAGCGCGTTGACCGTAATCGCCGTCACGTACTGCAGCGACTGCAGCAGATGATCGTGGCGGTACGAGGACAGTTCCTTGAAAATGCCGATCAGCTGGGCCTCGATCCGGCTCCGGTTGCCGGACCGGACGCATTCGAGCCACCTTTTCTCCGTCTGGTAATCGATTTGGGTCCGCGCGTTGCGCTCGTTCGCTTCGACCTTGCCGGGCGTCAGCAGCGCCGTCTTGCCGTAGGTCATCCGGTACTCGAACTGCAGAAGAGCTTGCTCGTAGGCGTCGGCGATCCGCTCGTGCCGGCGGACGGCGGAGCTGACGGAGACGCAAAGCTCGAGGCCGTAATAGCTTCGCACGATGTCCCGGAGCTTCCCGACCCATTCCGGCAGCTCCTCTTCCGCGGCTCTCGCCCGACCGGACGGCGTCGACAGAAGCAGCGCGACCGTGTCGTCGCCGAGCGAAGCGCTCTCGATGGACAAGTCGCGGCCCATGATCTCTTCGGCAATGTTCCGGGCGGCGAACTTGAGCAGGCTCTGCTCCGCCGGCTGCCGGTTCCGCTCGAGATCGCAAATTTTGATCAGACAGACGATGTACGCGCCATCCGACGCGACCACCTTCAAACCGTGAAGGCGGACCTGCTCCAGGAATTCGTCCCGGCTCATCTGATTCCTCTCGAGCAGCAGCCGGCGGAGCAAGTAGTCCTTCGCGATCGTATCCGCCGCCTTTTTCCCGGTCTCCAGCAGGGTCAGCTTCTCCAAGATCCCTTGGTTGAACGAGGAGATGAAGGACAGTTCGTCCCGGCCTCTTCCGCTTCCGATGCCGTCCTGGCTTCCCGATGCGCCGCGGATGGACTGGATCATGCTGCCGATCGGCTTGTAAAGCCGCATCGAGATCACGATCGAAGCGAGGACGGACAGCAGGATAAAGCCGCTCAGCAATAGGAACGAGTACGTCCCGATCCGGCTCAGGCTGCCAAAGATGACCTGATACGATTGGACGCCCACCAGCTTCCACCCGGTCCCGTTGGACGTCACGTACATGACCATCTTCTTGTCCTTGCCGCTGCCGATGACGAAGTGGCCTTCCGAGCCTCCCCGGGATTCGATGCCGCTCAGGATGCTCTGCGTATCGTCCCCCGCCGGATCGCCTTGCTGCGCCGATAAGACCGTGCCCGCCGCATCGACGATCATGACCTCGCCCAGCATCCGGTCCGCCAGCTCGTTGATCGTCTGAACGTTGTCGAAGATCCATTGCGTCTTGACGTTGACCATCAGGACGCTTCCCTGCACCTGGTTGAACATGGAGAGCAGCTGCCGCTGCCGGTCGTCTTCCGTCGCCTGAACCGGGATCAGCTTCATGTTCTCGACGTTCGGGTGATCCTTCATATACGTCTGCAGAATGTTCGTATCCCCGCTGTCGGCATCGGCTTCGCACTGCACCGGGACGGAGCGCGGCGAGATGTAATAGCAGCCGTTGTGCGAGTTGTAAAGGATCATGGAATCGATGAACAGATTGGTGTTCGTGATGTAATCGAACTTATGAAGGCGGTTGTACAGGTCGAAAATATCGATGTCGCTGGACTGCATCAACGCGGCGATATCCCGGTCGGAAAAAGTGGAGACCGCCAAATTGGCGACGGTCGCGTACAGATTGTCGATATTGTAATTGACTTGCCGCAGCACTTTGCTGGTGGATTCCTGCTGGAGATGCATCGCCGTGTTCTTCGCGTAGGTGTACAGCAGCGAGCAGAAAATGATCAGAAACACCGAAACCAATAAAGTAAACGAGAAGAGCATTCGCATAAAATATTTACGCGAGCGATAGTATCCCAGGATCCTCATTGGCCCGTCTCCATTCTTGCAACCGTTTTCTCGCCTTATTTTAACGCGATAGGGCTTGCGAATGGAAGTAAAAAAATACGGCGGATAAGGAGAAAGCCCCTTTCGCAAGGGGCGGTATTTCCGGGATTTTCAGGATGCGGCCGCAACGGTTTTCAAATACGCCGTCAAGCTGTCGATATTCGACCGGACGTGCCGATTGTCGCCATCCAGCTTGCTGAGCATGATGCCGCCTTCCATGATCGAAAGCGCGAACGTCGCGAGCGCGTCGACATCCAGGTCCGCCTTGAATTCCCCCGATCGAACGCCTTCCGTGATAATCCGTTTCATCAATTCGAGCGTATTGTCCAATCCCCGCCGGGCGTTCTCGCGCAAGACGGGATCGCCGTCATCGCTTTCGGTCGCCAGGTTCAGCAGCGGACAGCCGCCGATGAAAGGAGGGGCTTCGACGACGTTCTCGTATACCTTCAGGAAAACGAGCAGCTTGCCCGTCGCGGTCGTCTCGCGATCGAGCGCTTCATGGATCTTGCCGCTCACGATGCTGCCCGCATACTTGTAAGCCTCGACGGCAATCTCGTCCTTGCTGGCGAAGTGGCGGTAGATGCCGCCTTTCTTAATCCCGGTCAGCTCCGTAATGTCCGACAAGGAAGAGCTGGCGTATCCCTTCTGATTAAAAAGTTCGGCGGACTTCGCAATAATGCGCTTGCGGGTATTCTCCCCTTTGGACATCGTCCCCGTTCCCCCTTCCGTGCGCCTTTCCTGATCTCTTTTATTATAACAGCGAAAAAAGGCTTTCGATAAGGGCGGAGCGTGTGATATCCTAAAAGAGACCGATCGGTATCTTTTGGAATTCATTTGGCCATCATACGGGAGGAACGGGGAATGGAGAAGACCTGGTTCAAGGAATCGAAGCGCGCGTGGATCGGACTCGGCTCTCTTTGGATCGTCGGGTTTATCGGCGCGCTGATGCGGTTCATCATGGCCTTTTTTCAGGTTCAGATCTCGGAGGATTTGGGAATCAGCAGAGGGTTTATCTCGATGGCCTGGTCCACGAACCTGCTGATCGCCGCCTTGTGCGCGCCGCTGGGAGGATGGCTCGCGGATCGGTACGGGGCGAAGAACGTGCTGCTGTTCAGCGCGGCGATGGGGACGATCGGAACGGGAATCGTCGCGTTCGGGCACCACGATCTGCTCTTCTTTATCGGGTACGGAGTCATCTGCGGCATCGCCGGCATCGGAACGACGGCAAACTACCTGCTCATCCTCGGCTGGTTCCGCCACCATCGGGCCAAAGCGACCGGACTGCTCGCGAGCGCGTCCTCGCTGGGGCTGGCGATCAGCACGCCGGTCTTCGTCTCCGCGAGCTGGCTGACCTGGAAGGACGCGTTCCTCGCTTCCTTCGCGCTAAGCCTAATCGTGACCCTTCCCGCGATCGGGTTCGGGATCAAGGGGACGAAGCCGCCACGCCAAGCAGCGGCACCGGCTTCTGAAAGGCCCGCCGCGCATGCGGCACCGCGCGGAATCGCCTTGCAACTGCCCGTTCTGATCGTCATTGCGGGCGCTTTGTTCACCTGCGGCTTCAACATGGGAACCGTGGAGATGAACCTGGTCGCGATTCATCAGCTGGCGAACGTTCCGCCGCGCATCATCGCGCTGTCGATGAGCGTGCTCGGCATCATGGAGATCACGGGCTCCCTCGTTGTCGGGTATCTCATGGACAAAATCGACAAGCGGATCATTCTGACCGCGCTGTACGGCATTCGGATCGCCGGATTCAGTCTTCTGTACGGGCATTTGGGGTGGTCTCCGGAATTATTCGCCTTCGCGTTCGGAATCACTTACTTAAGCGCGGTTCCGGGAGGAGTGCTGCTCGCAAGCGAATATTCGCAGGGCAAAGGCAAGCAGACCGGCTGGCTGCTGCTCTTCCATCAGGGAGGGGGAATTCTCGGTTCCTTGGCGGGCGGCTTGTCCTTCGACTACTTCCGCGACTATCAAGTCTTGATCGGCGCCGACGTTCTCTTATGCGTGCTGGCGGCGATCGGCTACCTCCTCTTATACACGACCCGCAATCAAAAGAGGAAAGCGTCTTATACGTTTGAATCGAATGCCGGATGAACCGAACGGCGGTTCTAAGATTCGTCGCCGGACCGAACCGGAAGGCTCCCCTTCCGCTGGGCCAGAATCTCGGGAATGTGCAGCTCGCGCAGAACGGAGATGACTTAAGCGGCCTTGGACATATAGGTAATGATGCCGCTTACGACAAGCAGGAACGACAGCCCCATGCCCAGCAGGCGGAAGGCCGCAGCACGATGGGCTGCGGCCTCCTGCATTGCCGATACTCGCTGCTCCGACGGTTGACAGCGGGCCTTCTCCGTTTTATACTGTGATTGTTCTTATCACAGTTGTTAATCGCGGTTGTTACTGTGCTATTTTACAACATAGTTTATGCTGCCAAATCATACAAAGACATTAAGTTGAGGAGAGTGTCCCCATGTCCACCAAGCTTGAAATGAAAGATTACGCTACCGTCGTCAGAGAACGGCATTCCGTCCGCCATTATGATGCTGCCGCAACCATCTCGCGGGAAGAACTGAAGGAGATGCTGGCGGAAGCGTCGCTGGCTCCTTCGAGCAGCAACACGCAGATGTGGCGGTTCCTCGTCATCGACGATCCCGAGGCCAAGCAGACGCTGCTTCCCATCGCCAACAACCAGAAGCAAGTCGTCGAAGCCGCCGCGACCATCGCCGTGCTCGGGGACTTGAATGGCTATCGGGAACTCGGCCGCATTAACGACATGGCCGTCAAGGCCGGCTATATGCCGGAGGACTTCGCCAAGCAATTCACCGAGAACGCCGTCAAGCTGTACGCCGCCTTGCCCCCCGAGCGGCTGAGGAACATCGTGCAGACGGATGGCGGCCTGGTCAGCATGCAACTGATGTTAAGCGCCAAGGCGAGAGGCTACGACACCGTTCCGATGGGCGGGTTCAACCCGGAGAAGCTGATCGAGGCTTTCTCGATTCCGGATCATCTGGTGCCGATCATGCTGATCGCCGTCGGCAAGGCCGCGACACCCGGGCGCCTTACGGTTCGCCTGCCGATTGACGACATTACGTCCTGGAACGATATGAAAAAAGGCTGATAGGCAAGCTAAACAAAGCCGGATCGCCCATGGAAACGGACCATAAACGCCGCTTCCGTGGAGACGAACGGCTTTTTTTGTTCGTTTCCCGGAATGCGGCGGTCGCCGAGGAACAAGCCTAAACGCTAACGAACCTCAGCGGCGCTATTCCGGCAAAATCAAGGGTATGCCAAACGTAACGAAACAGGGAGGCCTTATGCAGGCAGAAGCTGGCCGTTTGCCGGATGAAACGGACAAATAAGCCTCCTTCGATTCGTTAAAACGCGAACCTCCCTCTATTTCGCCAAATAAGAGCTTACGGATTCGTTAGCGGGTGAGACCGGTGCAGGCTCGGGTATGTGTGCGGCTCGCCATGCCGCAAAGGCCGACCGGACGGCCATCCGCATGTCCTTTGCCGACGCCTATCCGACGCTCAACCGCGCATCGGGCGATTCCCGATGGGGGGTCCGCCCCGCCCGAAATCGCTCAGCGGACCCCAACGCCCGTTTCCTTCGACGCCCGGGATGGCTCAGCGAACCCGAGCGCCCGTTACTTTCGACGCCGGCAATACCCCGGCTTTGGCGATGCCCGTCATGCGGTCGCCGTCGATGGCCGCTTCGAATTTCAAATTCAGGCGCATCGGCTTCGTGACTCGCTGCGACCATGTCAGCACGTGGTCCCGAATCTCCAGATCTGCCAGCGGGACCTCTTCCTCCCCGTTCGATGCCCAGCCTCGAAGCTTCCCCTCCTCCGTATAGAACCGGAATTGGACCGGCAGTTTGCCGATGGGCGTGGCGATCGTCGTCTCCCAAATTCCATCGAACGCAGAGGACGGCGCCTTGCCGCCGCCAAGCCGCGCGGCATCCCGCTCCGCGCCGTCGGCGCCCGGAACCTCCCGGGCGGTTGGAGCCGCCCCGCTCTCCCGCCAGACCGTGCCCCTCCGCTCGTACTCGAACAACTGCTCGACGGCATGGGCGATCCGCGGTCCCAGCTCGCGCTCCACGAGATACAGCGCGACATCGAGCCCCGAAGTGACGCCTCCCCCGGTCACGAGGCTGCCGTCATCGACGACCCGGGCCGGAACGGGAACGGCGCCGGTCGCCCCGAGCACCTTCATGCCCAGATGATGCGTCACCGCCCTCCTTCCTTCCAGCAGCCCGCCCATGGCCAACAGCAGCGACCCGCCGCATACCGTGGCGACGACGGTGTCTTTTTGCCCGATCGCCCGGCTCATCAAGCCGGTCAGTTCCGTATTCATGGCGCGGCCCAGAATGGCCGGAACCGAGTCCGGTCCGTCCCCCTCGACGTCGCCCGACGCGCCGGGAACGAGAATGATTCCCCCGCGTTCCGGATCCAGCCTGCCGCCTGCTTCGATCTTCAATCCGTTGGTGCCGCTGGCCACCGCCCTTGCCCCTTCCGCCGTGACGAATTCCACGTTCAGCGTTCCTCCCGCCGACGCGCCGGCAGCGCAAAACACTTCATAAGGCGCAATGGCATCCAACAAATCAAACCCGTCGAACAACACGATCTGCACGTTTCTCATCCCAAATCCCCCTCCCTGCCAGAAGGATAACCGAGGAATCTCTCGAATGACGCGGCCCAAAGGTCACGAAATCATCACCCGTTCCTCACAAAAAAGGACCAGGCCGGCCCCGGCGGACATTTAAGATTCATTAAAGGCTTCCGCTCTAACATCAAGGTTGCAGAAACGAGCGAAGGAGTGATCACTATATTCCGCCGAAGAAAGAAAACCAAAATCGCCGTCATCGCCGCCGTGTTCCTGCTGGCCATCGGCGCGATCGTGTATAAGCTCGCCGACCGCTACCTGATCGAGCACGTCGAAGCCGTCGTCGAGCCGAACCGGGCGACCGCGCAGCTGACGTCCGCGAATTCGTCCGCCGCCCCGGCCCAGTCCGACGACTGGAATTACGAGGATGCCAACGAATCCGTCCATATCCAAAAGGTGCAGACCGGTTCGGGTTCCGATACGATCACCTACTACGTCGCCGATGTGACCTTAAGCGGCTCCGCGAATCTGCTGACCGCCTTTGCCAAGAACGAATTCGGAACGAACATCGTCCAGAACACCTCGACGATCGCGGCCGACAACGATGCCGTGTTCGCGATCAACGGCGATTATTACGGCTTCCGCAACGACGGCGTCGTCATTCGGGGCGGCAAAGTGTACCGCGACGAACCGGCGCGCGACGGGCTGGCTTTGCTGAGCGACGGCACCTTGCAAACCTACGACGAGGAGGAGACCTCCTCCGACGAACTGCTCGCCGAGGGAGTCACGGACACCTGGTCCTTCGGACCGATTCTGCTGCAGAACGGCGAAGCGGCCGGCGACTTCGGCAGCGTGAAGATCGACCAGAACTTCGGCAACCGCTCGATTCAAGACGCCAATCCGCGGACCGGCATCGGCATGATCTCGCCGAACCACTTCCTGTTCATCGTCGTCGACGGACGCAGCTCCGGCTACAGCCGAGGCATGACGCTGGCCGAGTTCGCGAATCTGTTCAAGGACCTCGGCGCCACCGAAGCCTACAATCTCGACGGCGGCGGTTCGTCCACGATGTACTTCATGGGCCGGGTGGTGAACGATCCGCTCGGCAAAGGAAACGAGCGCAGCGTCAGCGACATCCTTTACATTCCCAAATCTGCATGACGGGGGTTTTGCAGCCATGACCATTCTCATTCCCTCTTACGAGCCGGATCAACGGTTGCTCGCGCTTATTCGCAATCTCAAGGAAGTAAGCGACGCTTCCATCCTCGTCGTGGACGACGGCAGCGGCGAGAACTATCGCGACATCTTCGAGTCCGCCCGGCAGGAAGGCTGTACCGTCCTGTCGCACCGGGTCAACCAAGGCAAAGGGAGCGCGCTTAAAACGGGGTTCGATTACGTAAGGAGAAAAGGCGAAAAGGACGGCGTCGTATGCGCCGACAGCGACGGGCAGCATCTGCCGGGCGATATTCTGAGAATCGCCGAGGCCGTTCGCGAGCATCGAAGCCATATCGTGCTGGGCAGCCGGCAATTCACAGGCAAGGTCCCCCTGCGCAGCCGCTTCGGCAATTCGGTGACGCGGATGGTGTACGCCACCGCGACGGGCAGACCGATCCAGGATACGCAGACCGGCCTTCGGGGTTACTCCTCCGACATGCTGGAATGGCTGTGCGAAGTTCCGGGGGAACGCTTCGAATACGAGATGAACATGCTTCTCGAAGCGCCGGAGGCCGGCTATGAGCTGGTCGAGGTCCCGATCGAAACCGTGTATCTGGAAGAAAACAAATCCTCGCACTTCCGTCCGCTCGCCGATTCCGCCCGCATTTATTTTCCGTTCCTCAAGTTCTGCACGTCCTCCGGATTCGCGGCGCTGCTCGATTTCTCGCTGCTTATCGCGCTCCAGTGGCTGACCTCGAACTTGCTCGTATCGGTCATCGCGGCCCGGTTATTCAGCTCGGTCTTCAATTTTACCGTCAATCGCCGGTTCGTCTTCTCCGCAGGCGAAGGCAGCGCGATCCGCAAATCGCTGCCCCGCTACTTCTCCCTCGTGGTCGTCATCCTGCTGCTCAATTACGCGATCCTGCACGTTCTGTACGAGAGCATCGGCATTCCGCTCGTTCCGGCCAAGCTGGCGACGGAGGCGTTCCTGTTCCTGTTCAGCTATGGGATGCAGCGCAAATTCGTCTATTGAAAAAACCGTCAGGGCCATGGCCCTGACGGTTTCGCTGCTTGGTTCAGCCCTAGTACTCGATCGTAAACGCCGGCCGGTCGAGATCATTGACGTAAATCCGAAACGCCCCCGGCTCGACCGTTCGCCGCAAATCGGCGTCCAAATATTTCAGATCCTCCAAGGAGACGGACATCTCGACGTCGACGGCAGCGTAAGCCGGAACTTCAACGACCCGATATGCTTTCATCTCCCGCACCGGACGCACCGTCTTGGATACTAGATCCTCGATATACAGGATGACGATCTCGGAATAATCGTAACGGCTCGGGTTACGGATCTTGAACGTCACCTTCAAATCCTCGGTATCCGTGATCCGGCTGCCCGAGATCCCGAAGTCCGAGTACGTCGCTCCGGCGTAAGTCAGCCCGTGGCCGAACGGGAACAGCGGGCCGATCCCGCAATCCTGGTATCGGCTGCTGTAGCTGGACGCGTTGGCCGGCCGTCCCGAGCTGTACTCGTTATAATAGATCGGCGTCTGCGCCGAGTAGCGCGGGAACGACATCGTCAGCTTCCCGGACGGGGTCGCTTGTCCGGTGAGAAGCGATGCGACGGCCGCTCCGGCTCTCGTTCCCGGATACCAGCACCAGAGCAGGGCCGGCATGTCATCCACGATATCCTGCAATGCCAGCGGCCGGCCGGAGAAGCAGACGCATGCATAGGGGCGGCCGGTTGCCTTCACCGCCCGAATCAACCGCTGCTGCTCGTCTTCCGGCTCGAGCTTGACGCTGCTGTGACCCTCTCCGCTCTTCTCCCAATGCTCTCCTATCGCAACGACGATGTAATCGCACCGTTCCAGCACGTCCCTCGGGCAATCCTCCAGCGTGTCGAAGGCGGCGACCGAACGCGAACCGTCCGCTTGCTTTAAGCCCTCTTTCAGCGATACGACATCGCGGAAGCGCCCTTTGCACGCCCAGTTGCCGAGCAGCTCCCGCGTGCGGGCGAACGGCCCGACAAGGACGACATTCCGATGCTCCGGGCGCATCGGCAGCGTCTCGTTCTCGTTCTTCAGCAGGACGCAGCTTCTGCGGCCCGCCTCTTCGGCGAACGCCAAGGCGTCGGGATTCAGGAGAATCGTATCCTCCGCGGCTTCGTCCGCGTACGGATGTTCGAACAAACCCAATTCGTTTTTGAGCCGGAGCACTTTCCGAACGGCCGCGTCCACATCTCGCAGCAAGTCCGGCCGCTTCTCGACGATCTCCTCGAAATGCGCCAGATAATGGGTCGAGACCATCTCGATATCGACGCCCGCGTTCAGCGCCAGTTCGGCCGCTTCCCTGCCGTCCCCGGCCACGCGGTGCTTCATCAGCTCCGCCACCGCGCCCCAATCGGAGATGAGCAGATCCTCGAATCCGTATTGGCCTCTCAGGATCTCCTTGAGCATCGCCGGGCTGGCCGTTACCGGAACCCCGTTGAACGTATTGAACGAGCTCATGACGAATCTCGGCTTTTCTTGAAGCGCGATCTCGTAAGGTTTGCCGTAGTATTCGTAAAATTCCCGGAGGGACATATCGACGGTGTTGTAATCCTTCCCGGCGATTCCCGCTCCGTACGCCGCGAAGTGCTTCAGGCAGGCTGCGACGCCGGCCGGGGAGATCCGCCCGTCGCTAACTTTCTGATAGCCCTCGATCATCGCTTTTCCCAGGTTGCCCGACAACAGATGGTCCTCTCCGAACGATTCCATCACCCGGCCCCATCGGGCGTCGCGCACCAGATCCACCATCGGCGAGAAATTGACGTGAATGCCGGCCGCCCGCAGCTCGGACGCGGTCTCCTCCGCCACCCGACGCAAGATCCGTTCGTCCCAGCTGCAGGACAGCCCGAGCGGGATCGGGAAGATCGTCCGGTAGCCGTGAATGGCGTCGTGCATAAAAAGAAGCGGAATCTTCAAGCGGGACTTCTTCAAGTACTCCGCTTGAATCCGGTTGGTCATCTTGGCGCTGGACGCGCCGATGACGCTGCCGATCGCATAGAGCGTCTCCTCTTCCAGCACATGCCCCGGATACGAGGGACCGGTCTCGACCATTTCGTCGTCGACCTTGCCGACGTAGAGCTCGCCCGTAATTTGCGTGAGCTGTCCGAACTTCTCCTTCAGCGTCATCGACGCCAGCAAATCCTCCAATTGACGGTTATCCATTCTCAAGCCTCGCAATCCGCGCGCCGCAGTTGAATCATACCCACTCGAGGGCAGGCAGAATGTCCTTCTGAAGCTCGCACATCTCGTCGATCATCGCGCAAGCCTGGTAATAAGTCGGCGCCTGAGGATCGAGCAGGATCGCTTGCAGCAGCTTCGTCTTCGACTTCTCCGCGAAGGCCTCGATCAGCAGCTTGTGAATCGTTCCCTGAATGTGAATCGTTCCGATCACCGCGGTCGGCAGATCGACGGTCATCGGCTTCAGGGCAATGCCGCGACCGTTCACGATCGCCTGCGTCTCCACCACCATGTCGTCGGGAAGCCCGCGGATGGCGCCCTTATTCGGCAGGTTGACGGCGTTGATCTGAACCTCGTCGTCGAAGAAGATCGCTTCGATGATCGGAATGGCGTACTCCTGGCTTTTGCAAACCTTGGCTTTATCGAAGGTATACGCCTGCTCCGCCCAGCTCTCCTGCGTCTGCACGCTGTCGAACAGGCCCTTGTCCAGACTGTTGCCGTTCGCGCAGTAGACGAAATCCGGCGTTCTCGAGCCCGGCTTCCACAGCTGCTCCCGGATCGGGTCATACCGGTATTGCAGCGAGAGGCCCGCGTAGAAATCGTCCGCGTACGAGACGTATTCGCCGCAGTGGTTCGTTCCCGGATACGGATAATAGCCGTAAATCTGATACATCGCGCGGGACAGCCCGATATGGTCGAACTGCGCCAGCCGGTTGGCCTTCCGCTCCTTCTCGCGGAACAGCGGGTACAAGTCCTCGCCCGTCTCCTTGTCCCAAACCTTGGTGAAGAAGCCGAAGTGGTTCAAGCCGCCGCCTTCGATGCCGAGCTCTTCCGGCTTCTTCTCCAGAAACTCGCTCAGCTGATGAATGCCCATATCCAGGCCGTGGCAGAGGCCCACGATCTTGATCGAGGTCAGCTTGGATACGGCCTCGACCAGCTTCGCTTCGGGGTTCGTGTAGTTGATGAACCAAGCGTTCGGGCACACCTTCTCCATCGTGCGGGCGATCTCGAGCATCGGTCCCAGATTGCGGAGCGTATGGAACATCGAACCCGGCCCGCCGTTCTCTCCGTAGATTTGCTTGCTTCCGTAGCGGCGCGGGATGTGGAAGTCCTGGGACCAGTAGAAATACCGGTCGACCTCGATCGCGACGATGGCGAAGTCGGCGCCTTGCAGCGATTGCTCCAGATTCGTCGTCTGCCAGATGGCGGCCGGATGGGAGAAGGAATCGAACATCTCCTTCGCGTACCGGTATGTCCGCTCTACGTTATCCGCGCTGATGTCCATCAGAGCGATCTCGAGTTCGACTTCGCTGCGGAGACGCGGAGACAGTACGATATCCTGCAGGGCTCCCAGCGCGAACGAGACGCTTCCCGCTCCGATTAAGGCAATCTTCATTTTTTTCATCGTGAACGAACTCCTTTGCGGTAATCTGCTATTCCTTCAAGGCCCCTACCATGACGCCGGACAGAATATTCCGTTGAAAAACGATATACGCGAGCGCGGTCGGCAGCGCCGAGACGACGGCCGCCGTGGCGATCATGGGGTAATCCATCGTGAACTTCGTCTGGAAGTAATTCAGCCCGACCGGCAGCGTCCGCAGCTGGTCGTTCTGAATCAGAATCGTCGGAAGCATGAAATTGTTCCAGGTGCCGATCGCCGTGAACACGATCAGAGACACCAAAGGCGGATACAGCATCGGCATAATAATATAGTAGAGATTTTTCACTTCGGTCGAGCCGTCGATCCGCGCCGATTCCAGCAGGGCGTAAGGAATGTCCCTCATGAACCCTCGGAGCAGGAAGATGGAGAACGGGATGTTCATCGCGATCTGAGGCAGGATTAGCGCCCAGATCGTATTGAGCAGGCCCATCGACTTCAAGTTGTTGAACAGCGGAATGATGATCAGATCCATGGGAACCGTCAGGCCCCAGAGCACGATCAGAAAGAAGATCCCCTTGCCCTTGAACTTCATATACGCGAGCGGATAAGCGCCGAGCAAGGCCAGCAGGATGACGAAGGCGACGACGACGACGGCCACGATCACGCTGTTCTTATAATAGGTCACGAAATTTCCGACGTCCCAGATGCGCGAATAATTGTCCCAGTGGAAAATATGCGGCAAAGCGAGCGGTCCGTCGATGTTGATTTCGTTCGTCGTTTTCAGGGACGTGCTGATGACGAGCAGGAACGGCGAGATCGTCAGCAAGGCCGTGCAGATCATGATGACGTAGACGAGCGTGCGCCGAATGAGCAAAGATCGGGTCATGGTCATAAGCTTATTGATCCCTTTCCCTGATCAGGATGATGGTTCTGGAGACGATGAGCACGAACAGCGTCAGCACGATGGACGCCGCCGCGGCGAATCCGAGCCGATTGTTGATAAAGCCTTGCGTGTAAACGTAATACGAGATGACGTACGAGCTGTAACCCGGTCCGCCCTTGGTCGTGGCCATGACGATGTCGAACACGCTGAAGGAACCGATCGTCATCAGGATGACGACCGTCGTGATCGTCTGCTTGAGGCCGGGGATCGAGACATGGCGGAATTGCCCCCACGCTCCGCACCCGTCGATGTTGGCGGCGTCGTACAGCTGCGAATCCACGCCCTGCAGCGCCGCGGTGAAGATCATCGTCGTGTAGCCGAAGCTGCCCCAGACGAAGATCACGAACAATGCGTACATGACCAGATCGGGATTCCCGAGCCAGCCTGCGGCCGGCCGGCTGATTCCCAGCTGATCCAGAATGGCGGACAACGGCCCGAAGCTCGGGTCGTAAATCCACTTCCAGATGACGGCGGCGATGACGGATGAGATGATCTGGGGGAAGAAGAAGCCCATCTGGAACCACTTGGTGAACTTGATCTTGCCCCGGACCAGCAAATTCGCAAAAAACAGGCCCAGCCACACGGGGATCGTCGCTCCGCCGACCACCCACAGCAGCGTGTGCTTGATCGCCTGCAAGAACATCGGCTCGTCGGTAAACAGATGAATATAGTTCTGCACTCCGATAAATTTCTTCGGACTGATCCCGTCCCAGTTCGTCATGCTGATATAGAACGTTTGCAGGGCCGGCCAGATCATAAAGAAGGCCACCATCGCAAACGCCGGGAGAAGGAACAAGTACGCCAGCGGGTTGGTCTTCTCGGCGGCCCTTCGCTTGAAGGCGCGTCTCTGATGGGGTATGGCTTCTTGTTTCACAAGGTATCGCCTCATCATACAGGATGGATGTCCTTCAGCCCTTGAAGGGCTGAAGGACATCTGCTTGACATGTTCGTATTCGCTTTCTTACTGGCCTTGGGCCGCAGCGGACAGCTTGTTGTATTCCTGTTTGATCTCGTCCCAAGCCTGCTCGGGCGTGTTCTTCTTGAAGGACATCATCTGCAGCTGCTTGTTCAGGATATCCCCAAGTCCCGGTACGGCGTTGTCGAGGAAGAAGCCCATTTGCGTCCCTTGGATAGCTTGATCCACTTCCTTCTTCAGATCGGAAGCTTGCGCGCCCGACATATCCGCCTTGATCGTCGGCGTTGAACCGCCTTCATACCAGAGCTTGACGACGTCCGGATTCATGAACGTATCGATAAAGTCCAGAGCAGCCTGCTTCTTCTCGTCGCTCAGCTTGGCATTGATCGCCCAACCGCCGTCGGTCGCGTTGACGATCGCGTGCGTCGTGCTGCCGGCATCCTGCTGCGGGAACGCGAAGGCGCCGGTCGGCACGTTCGTGCCCTCGTAAGCCGGGATATCCCAGTTGCCGCCTAGCACCATCGCGGACTCGCCTTTCGCGTAATACGTCGGCACCGCGCTGCCGTCGATCGAAGCGTCTTCCTTCCGGTAGTAGCCGCTCTTTTCCCATTCGTTGACTTGGTTCAGGGACGCAACGAACGCTTTCTCGAACTCAGGCGTAATTCCCTGCTGGAAGTAGAATTTCTTGACGTCGTCCATCGATACTTGATTGTACAGCATGTGGAACACCGACCACATCTTCGGCGAGTTGGACATGCCGCCGTTCTCCATCGGAACGTAGCCGGCCTCCTTGACTTTGGCCAGAATGGCATTGAATTCGTCCATCGTCTTCGGCGGCGTCAGATTCAGCTTGGAGAAGATGTCCTTGTTATAGTAGACGACGACGGGCGCCGTCATAAAGGGAACGCTGTAGTACTTGCCCGGCGTTCTGGCGTTCTGGAAGTCGATGGCGCCGTCCACTTCCTTGTCGATCCAGCCCCGGCTTTTCACGTCGTCGGTAATGTCCATCAGGTAGTTGTTCTTCTGCAGCATCTGCTGCATCGTGTCGTCCACGTAGACGATGTCTTGTCCTGCGCCGGAGTTGAACTGAAGCTTCAGGTTTTGGGCATATTCGGACCACGGGCTCGGGCTGTAATTAATCGTGACGTTAGGATGCGTCTGATTGAAGATCTTGATCGTCTCGTTCATGATGTTGACGCGGGCTTCGTCGGTCATGGACGAAGAGACGGTCAACGTAATCTTGTCGGAACCGGAGCCGGACCCGGCAGAAGCTCCGGCGGAAGCCCCGGACGAGTCTGCGGCATTATTGGAACCGCAGCCAACAAGGCTGACGAGCATGACGGATAGGCTGCCGAGCAGCAGACCGGCTTTGGCTTTGGACATTGGAGTAACCCCTTCTCATCTCGGATTTGATTTGATCTTTTGTCAGCGAATGAACTTCGCGGCCGCTTCATCCATGCAGACGTGCACGTCCGGATGCCGCTGCAGCACCGTGACCGGTACCTCGTTCGTGACTTCTCGCTGCAGTGCTTGTCTCATTACGTCCGCTTTCTTGTCCCCGTCCGCTACCAGGATGACCGTACGCGCCTGCAGCAGATGCTTGATCCCGAGCGTGATCCCCTTCTGAACATCTTTCTGTTCCGGAAAATATTTGACGGAAACTTGCTTCGTCACGGGGTCGAGATCCGTCACGTACGAGCCGCGTTCGAAATCCGCGCCGGGTTCGTTAAAACCCAAGTGGCCGTTCATGCCGACCCCGAGCAGCAATAAATCGATCGCCCCGTGGGCCTCGATCAGATCGTCCATCGCCCGGCATTCGGCTTCCAGATCGCCGCTGATCGCGTTGAAGAAATGAATGTTCTTCTCCGGGATGCCGCACGGTTCGAAAAAGTGCCGATTCAAGGTTTGCCTGCAGCTGCCTTCGTCGGCGCCGCTCAGGCCGACCCACTCGTCAAGACTGATGAAGCGGCACCGATCGAAGCTCGCCCGGCCTCCGTGTACCGCTTCCACCAGACAAGAGAATGTCCCGAGCGGCGTGTTTCCGGCAGCGAAACATATCAGGGAGTCCGGTTTGCGCTTTACATTATGAAGGATCAATTCGGCGGCTTGCAAAGACATTTCCTGGTAATCGTGCGAGATGTGCGTTTTCACGTGAACCCCCCTTTTTTTATAAAATGCCTACCTTCTCGAACGCGAGAGCGACCGCTCCGATCGCCCCCGCCTCCTCCCCGATGGAAGTCAGCTCGATCGTCGTGGGAATCGGCGTCAAGCTGGCGACCGTCGAGCGGATGAGCTCGATTACCGCCGACAACGATTGGGCGACGCCGCCGCAGAGGATCACTTTCTGGGGATTCAGCAGACTTACCATATTGGCGATGCCGATCGACAAATCCGTCACGAATCGATGAATGACCGCGACGGACTTCTCCTCCCCGCGAGCGTACTGTTCAAACAGCTCATGGGGCAGCGCGCCATGCTGCGACAAGGCCAATCCCGAGATCTTCCTCTCGAACAGCCCGAATTCGCCGAAGGCATTGGCCCCGTTGCCGAGAACGTCCTGCTCCATGACCAGATAAGCGACTTCCCCCGCCATATGGCTGCTGCCCTTTACCAGCGAACCGTTCGCGATGATTGCGCTTCCAACGCCGGTCCCGATCGCCACCACCACGAAGTCGTTCGCGTTCCGCGCGGATCCGACCCAACGCTCGCCCAGAGCCGTGCAATTGACGTCGTTATCCACGAAGACCGGCTTATCGAAGTAGATCTGCATCCGCTCCCGGAACGGAAAGTGATTCCAATGCAAGGCGGGCGCTTCGATGACCGTTCCGGCTTCGCTGTCGGCGATGCCCGGAACGCCGAAGCCGATGGCGGCGACTTGCTCCAGAGAGATGGAGGCGGCGTGCAAGCTTTCCGTAATGTGCTCGGAGATAACGGCAAGATCCCCGGAGGTGCTCACTTTTTTGCGGTGAACGATCTCTCCGGCTTGATTCGTGATCAAAATCATGATCTTCGTTCCGCCGATATCGACTCCGACACCATACAACTGTTCAGCATGAGATTGCTGTGCATCGATTATTTTCACTGTGTAATCACTCTGTCGGCACCCCAACTTCCGCTGATTGCAGTTAGTTTGTTCTCTGTACGTACTAACTAAAATGAATATAAACCGATTTCACGGTTATGTCAATGACAAAACAAACTAAAAAACGGCCGGTTCGCATGACGCTACGAACCAACCGCTTTTTCCAAACTTTTAAATGACGTTCTGTTCCTGATCGAAGGCGTAGGCAATGACTCCGAGAACTCCCGCTTCCGGTCCCATGGCCGTAATCTCGACCGTCGTTTGGATCGGGGTCATCCGGCTGACGTTGGATCGCACCTCGTTCAGGACGGGCTTCAGATAACCGGCCACTTCGCCGCCGAGAATGACCATCTCGGGATTGAGCAGGCTGACCATATTGGCGATCCCGATGGACAGATGCGTGACGAAGCGATTCACCGTTTGGACGGACCGCGGATCTCCTTGCTCGTACCCTTGGAACAGCGCTTGCACCGAGCTCTCGTTCTCGGCGAGCGACTTGCCCGACACTTTCTTCTCGAACACTCCGAATTCGCCGGCCGCGTTCACCCGGTTGCGGCTCACGTCCTCTTCCTGGATGAGGTACGCGATCTCCCCGGCCATGAAATCTTTGCCGTGCACCAAATTCCCGTTCGCGACGATCGCGCTTCCGACGCCGGAGCCCAGTCCGATGTAAATATAGATAAAGTCGTCCAAGTCTTTGGCCCCGCCGACCCATCGTTCGCCGAGAGCCGCGCAGTTCACGTCGTTGTTCACATAAATGGGCTTGTCCAAAAATTTTTTCATCTCCTCGACGAAAGGAACGTCCTTCCAGCCGAGTTCGGGAGCATCCACGATAATTCCCTTCTTGCTGTTCGTCAGCCCGGGAATGCAGAAGCCGACCGCGATCACCGTATCCATCTGCACCGAAGCTCTCTCCAGGCTCGCCAGGATGCAATCGTAAATCGTCTTGAAGTCGCTGCCGGCGTCCCACCGTTCCTTCCGCATGACGTTCCCGTCCAGGTCGGTGATGCAAACAAGCAGCCCCGCAGCCGTCAGCTCGACGCCGACGCCGAAGCCGGATTTCGGATTGAACCCGAGCTCGATCGCCCTCCTCCCGCCTTCCTTGGTCGAAGACCCGAGCCCGGTCTCGACGACGAACTTCTTGGCGATCAGTTCGTCGACGATGGACGAGACGGTGGAACGGCTGAAATTGAGTCTCTGCGCCACTTTCGCGCGGCTGATCGGCTGGTGGGAGCGTATCGTTTCCAGTACGAGATCGCGGTTGATTTTCTTGAAAAGCTCTAAGTTTCCTTTTCTCACCATCCATTACTCCCTGCACCTTGTATAACCTAAATTTAATCCATGAGCGGGGGCTCGTCAATTTCGCATAGCGCCGCGCTTGCGGCTCCGAGAGGTCCGTAACCTCCGAATTCCGCGGAAAAAAAGGCCGTTCCCGGCCTGCCGGCAGGCGGGAAACGGCCTCTCTCGTTCATGCTTGTTGCAGGCGGAATTCACATCGCTGCGTTGTCTTCCCGCTCGCGGTCGAAGCTTGCCGGTCTAGCTTTGGCTGTTTGGGCCCGCGTTTTGAGTGCTGCCCGAAGTGCCGTTCGGGGTGCGCTTAGGTAGCGTTCGAGGTATCGCTTGAAGCACTGTTCGAAGCGCCGCTCTGGGCACCGCTTGAAGGGCTAGCTTGGGTGCCCTGCCCATTCGTGCTTGTGCCTCGTCCCGGGCGGCCTTGGCCGCCGCCCATGCCGCGGCCTCCTCCGCCGAAGCCGCCGCCGGCGTTCGCGGCGGTGACGCCGGACTCGTTGACGTAAGTCACGGTATCGCCGAGCGCGAACGTGACGACCTTGGTGCTGCCGCTGACGGTGCCTCCGTCGTACAGGCCGTCCTTCTCGGTGCCGGAGGACTTCCCGCCGGTGGAAAACGTATACGATTCGCCGGCCTTCAGGTCCGGCGAAGAGATGACGACGCTCCGGAACGTCTTCGCCGGCGCGAACGCCGCGATCGCCTTGCCCGAGCTGTCCGTCAGCGTGACCAGGGTGCCCGCTTCCAGCGTGCTCGGGAACGTCATCAGAACGGCCCGCTGGGACGAATCGTCGGACGGCGCCTGGGCCATGCCCGCGCTGCCGGCCGCGATCAGGAAGCCGCCGGACTGCTCGAAGGTGCCGTTGAAGTCAAGCGGAGCGTTGCCGTCGTCGGTCGGACCGTTCACGACAGCCGTGCCGCCCGACATGACCATCGAGCCGTTGGAATCGAGACCGTCTCCCCCGGCGTCCACATACAGATAGCCGCCGCTGATCGCGAGCGCGCCGTCCGTGGCGCTGAACATATCCCCGCCGCCGGGACCGCCTCCGCCGCCCGAGCCGTCGTTGCCCCCGCTGACGTTCACGCCGTCATCGTCCGCGGCGAGATGAATCTCGCCTCCGGAGATCGCAATATCCGAGCCTTCGATACCCTCATAGCTCTTGGCGATGTCGATCGTGCCGCCCGCGATGGAGAGCCCGGTGTCCGCATGTATCCCGTCGTCTCCGGAGGACAGGCTGTATTGTCCGCCCATGATGCCGACATTGGCGTTGCTGTGGATCGCGTCATCCGCCGCGTCGATGGTGAACTTGCCGTCCGCGATCGCGATGTCGGCCGCCGCCTTCAGCCCTTTGGCGCTGGAAGACTCGGTCTCTTCCGACTGCGTCTGATCCTGAGGCTGCGAGGAAGCTTGAGCTTGATCTTGCGTTTGGTCGGGCTCCTGCGACGAGTCCGGCGCCTGGCCTTGCGGCTGTGCCGGCGGCTGCACTTGCGAAGGATCCTGCGCTTGTGCTTGATCCTGGCTTTGGCCCTGATCCGCTGCCTGGCCCGGTCCCTCCCCGCGCCCCCAAC
>NZ_JACJVO010000035.1 GCF_014212055.1 Cohnella zeiphila
CCGCCCGCCCCGCTGGAACGACGCGATCTCGACGGACGGATCGGTGACGAACATCAGGGAATTCGACTCCCCGGGTTCGGACCACTGCCCGAATACCGGCACGAGCGGCTCGTTCCAGCTCGCGCTTTCCTGCTGCACGCCCGCCCGGTCCCAGCGGTCGCCGTGCGGCAGAACGGAGTAACGGATTTCCTGAACGCCTTTCAGCGGGCACTTCCCCCACCAGAAGCCGCCTTCCCAGCCCCAGCCCAGCACCAGGGACAAAGAGCCTTCCTCCGAATGGGCGTAACCCGTCGTATGGTCGGAGAAGAGGGCGAAGCCTTCGTTCCGCTCTTCGTCGTACACGTCGACCCAGTTCAGAATAAGGTTGTGCTTGATGTCGTCCCACCGCTCGAAATGAGTATCGGCATGACGGCCCTCCGTTACGTCGAACGCGGAATTCTTGAATACTTTGCGGTTGCGCAGCGGCACCGGAAATTTCGCCTGCAGCTTGAACCGGTCGTTATGATGCGATTTTCTCCTCTCGGTGGTTCGATTCTCCGGCTCGATATCCCATGGGTCGCCGATCCAGGTTTCTTTCTCGTAATGAAACTTCGCGCCGAAATCGATTCTTCTCTGTCCGGCGGCGACCGACAGGCTCGTGGCGAACGGAACGCCCGCGAAGCTCCCTTTCATCTCGAGGACGACCCGCAGCGGACCGTTCTCCTTCAATTCCACGGATACCGGTCCTTCCGTACTGCTCGCCCATCGCTCCTGATCGATCATGTACCCGACATATTCGTTGAAAAAGTCATTCCCGCCGCTCTCCGGAGTAACCGATCGGCTCCGCTTCTTATCGAACAGTTCCGTGACGACGCCTCCGCGGGCCGTGTCGATCCGGATGGCGTACAGATCGGTATGGATCTCGACCCGGCCGTCGCGAACGGTCGCCTGCGCACGCGCGGCCTGCCCGTCCTTGGCGGCATCGCCCGAGACCGGTTCGACGGTATAGGAGGCGAAGCCCATCGCAGGCGTCTCCGCTTCGAAGATCAGCTTGCCCGCATTGACGCTGCCGTCGGGACGATAGATTCGGGTCGGCGTCAGCTGGGAGGGAATCCGCTGCCCTTCCCGATTCCGAACGATATAAGCCGTCGTGCCTTCGGGCGCGGGAACTTCGACCTCGGTCAGCTCTTTGCGCGGGGTTCCGAGCGTGTTCCACACGCGCACGCCGCAGGCGGATCCCTCTTCGTCCGGCTCGTTGCGCCAGCAGTCGGCCGCGCCGTCGCGAATTTCCCCGCACAGCCGCTCCGCCTCCCACGTCTCGGCGCCGGCCTGCCAAGCCCACTTGTCCCGCCCCTCTCTCGTCGTAGCGCAGATCCAGGCGTCATGATGCTGCGCCAGCAGCAGCTGATCCCAGGCCTGACGCAGCTTCTCCGCCGGATAAGGAAAGCCTCTCAGCACGCTCGCGAGGGCAGCCAGCTTCTCCGTCTGCACGAGGTTGTTCTCGGCCGCCCTCACTTCCCGGGCCATGCGCTGAAGCGTCGCTTCTCCCCAAGGGAGCGCGCCCCGGATATCCTCTTGCGTGACATGCCATTCCCGGCTCGGCTTCTCCGCGATTCGGTCCATATACTCCCGCCAAGTGACGTACCGGATCTCTTCTCCGTCCAGCTTCGGACGGGCGGGCCAGCCCAGGTCCTGGAGAAAGCTGCCGACCGGATGAGGGATCCCCCGCTCCACGCATTTGTCGACGAACGAAGGCTCCATATACCCGGCTTCCGTCTCCCAGCAATTCACCAGCTCTTCGCATGCGTAACGGGGCACGCAAGGAATCGACGTGCCGTCCGGCCCCGTCCACAGCACCGTCTCCGCATCGAAGCCCGCGGCATAGCCGCCCCAGGCCGTGCCGGGGTTCTTGAGCACCGCACGCCGGTAGCCGAGCGAACGCAGGATTTGCGGCAGACTGCTGGTCCAGCAAGGCTCCTGCGTGGCGTACGTGTCGACGGTCAAGCCCGGAAAATGCTCCTGAATGATCTCTCTGCCGCGAAGAAGATGGCGGATGTTGCTCTCTCCGCCGATGACCCAGCCGAACGGCTGCGCGTAGCTTCCCGCTACCATCTCCACGCGCGAATCGGCCTCGTCCAGCAAGTACCGCTTCAGCTTGGCGTAAGAAGCGGGATCGGTCCGCCGCAGCGCTTCCCACGAGATCGGCTCGATGTCGAGACTGATTCGCCAGTCCGGACGGTTCTCCAGCCTGCGGATCACGTCCGCCCAAGAGCCGAGCGGCATGTGGCCCTTGATTCCGCCGTGATAGCCGTCCACGAAATAAGCTGTTTTCGCCGCTTTCATCTCATCCCTCTTCTCAAACGCGAACCCTCCGCCGCCAAGCGCGACGGAGGGACCGCATCGTCTTTTTCCTCTTATTTGGATTGGACTCTTTGCGCGGCATCGTTGTAGATCTTCAGCACTTTATCGATGTCGCCCATCTTCTTCACCTTGTCGATGAACTTGGACCAATCGTCAAAGCTGTTCTTGCCGGAGACGAACTTCGCCTGCTCTTCGGTCACGAATGTCTTGACCGGGTTCATGATCTCCGAGATCTGCTGGCTCTCGTCCGGCGTGAACTGAATCGGCGGCTCCGAGAACCACGGCGCGATATATTTGTTGCTCGGCATCGGCAAACTGCGGATAAACGGCGACTTCTCGATCGGCACTTCCTCGTATTTGCCTTCGAACACGGTATAGTCTTTGGGAGCGAAGTCTACGAACGCCGTGGAATCGACCGACATCTGCAGGCCGGGGCTGTGCTTCTTGCTCGCCCGCATCCCGTACTTGTCTCCTTCCACCCACGGGTCCGGCGCGTTCTTGATCGAATCGACGAACGTCGGCTTGCCGTCGTCGCCGATCTTGTAGGTCGTTCCTTCAATGCCCCAAGAGAGCAGTCTCGTCACGTCGTCCGTATACTGCAGGTCGATAAACTTGATGAGTTCCTCCGGATTTTTGGCCTTGGAGCTGATGCAGAACTGCGCCCAGCCGAGGTCCGGGGTGTTGACGTTCGCCACTTCCTGCCAGGCCGTGCCGTATTTCGGGTTGTCCGGGTACAGCGAGATCGCGAAAATCTTGCCGTCATTGGCGGTTCGGGTATAGTCGCCCGGAGTCGTGAACCAGTCGGCCATCATCATGAAGTTGTCGCCGTTCAGCAGCTTCTTCTTCAGCGTGTCGTCCGTATCGATCGTATATTCGGGGTCCAGCAGCTTCTCCGAATAGAGCTTGTTCGCGAATTGCAGCGCGTCTTTGTAGCCGTCGTCGAAGATGCCGTATTCGTACTTGCTTCCGTCCCAGAAAATATCGGCCTTGATGTGATCCGCCGAGAAGAGCATGCGCAGGTCGTTCCATCTCGTGTTGACCGGATACTTGTCGGGATACAGCTGCTTCAGCTTCTTGGCCGCGTCGTAAAATTCGTCGAACGTTTGCGGTATTTTGATATTGTTGTCCTTGAACACATCGTACCGGTACGAAGACCCGTTCTGGATGAGCATCCCGCTGTCGGCGGGGAACCGGGGCCTGGACGTTTCCATGAATTTGTACATCTTCCCGTCGGCGTTCGTGACGCGCGCCAATCCGTTCTTCACCGAGTTCAGGTAATTCATGTAATTCGGCATGTCTTTCTCGTACTGGCTCAGCTCTAGGATCTGGCCCTGCTTCGCCATATCCGTCGTATCGTAGAACAACGGCGTCATGAATAGATCGGGCAAGTCGTCGCTCGCGATCATCAGCTTCACTTTCTCGTCATACTCGGAAGCGGGAATGTAGTTGTACTTGATGTCGATCTTCTTGCCCAGCTTGGCTTCCATCTGCTTCAGCCATTCCTGGCCGACCATGCTGCCCGCATTGTCTACGCCGTTGGACGGCAGCGTGACCGAGAAGCTGAGCGTGCCGCCCGAATTGCCGCTTGCCGACGAGGAAGCGCTTCCCGCCGCCTGATCGTCCGACGACTTGCAGCCCGCCACGGTCAGCGCCAGCATCGAGACGGCGGCGAGACTCGCGAGCTTCGCTTTGTTTTTCATGGATATTTCCCCCTTGGTCATGATTCAACCCTTAATGGCTCCTACGAATACGCCGTTGTTGAAATGCTTCTGGAAAAACGGGTAAATCGCCATAATCGGAAACATCGTGATGATGATGACGCTCATGCGAATGGCTTTCGGATCGAGCGCGTTCCCCGGTCCGTTGATCGCCACGTTGCCGGCTCCGACCCGTCCTTGAATCGCCGTCGTATCGAGCGCGAACAAGTAGTTTCGAAGAATCATCTGCAGCGGATACTTATCCTGATCCCTCAGGTAGATCAACGCTTCGAACCAGCTGTTCCAGCTGCCGACCAGACCGAACAAGGCGAACGTCGCGAGCAGCGCTTTCGATAACGGCATAATAATTCGGAACAGAACCGTGAAGTCGTTGGCTCCGTCGATCAGCGCGGATTCCTTCAGCTCGGCCGGAATGTTGGAGAAGAAGGTCCGGAACAGGAACACGTTATAGGCTCCGACCGCGCCGGGAATGATCATGACCCACACCGTGTCCAGCATGTGCAGGCTGCGCATCAGCAGGTAGGTCGGAATGAGCCCTCCGCTGAAGAACATCGTGATCATGAGAAAGATCGTAAAAAACTTTTTCCCGATAAAGCCCGGCACCGTAAGCGGATACGCCATCAAGGAGGTGAAGATCAGCATGATGCCGGTCGATCCGACGGCGTAAAGAATGGAATTGCCGTAGCCCTTGAAGATGTACGGGTCCTGGAAGACATCCTTATAAGCCTGTACGGTAAAACCTTTCGGCCAGACGGTGACGCTGCCCGAGGAGATGAAGCGGGAACTGCTCAAGGAGGTGGAGATGATGTTCAGGATCGGATACAGCACCGCCACCAGAATGACGATCATGATGAGAATATTGACGACGTCGAAAATTCGGGAGCCCGCGCTTTCGGTTCTCTTCTTGTTCAACCTCATCGCCCCCCCTAGAACAAACTCGTTTCCGAAACTTTGCGGCTGAACCAATTGGTAATGTACAGGATGATAAAGGAGATCACGGACATGAACAAGCCGATCGCCGTCGTGTACTCGTATCTCGCGCCCAAAATCCCTTGCCGGTAGACATAAGAGCCGATGACGTCCGCCACGTTATATGTTTCCGGCGCATAGAGCAAAATGATCTTCTGGAAATCGGTGCCGAGAATGCCGCCCATGGAGAAGATGAGCAGGATGACCGTCGTCGGCCGGATGCAGGGCCAGGTGATGTGCAAAATCTTTTTCCAGCGGCCCGCTCCGTCCACTTCCGCGACATCGTAAAGGGTCGGGTCGATTCCGCTTAACGCGGCCAGGTAGATGATCGAGCCGAACCCGACGCCCTGCCAGATCCCCGAGGAGATGAAGATGGTCCGGAAGTAGCCGGGCTCCAGCAGAAACGTGATCGGGCCCCAGCCGAAATGGGCGATGAGGTGATTGAACAGCCCGTCCCGGGCCAAGTAATCCTTCAGCAGCCCCGCCACGATGACGACCGAGATAAAATGCGGAAAGTACGAGACGGTCTGCACGATCTTTTTAAAGCGCTTGCTTCTGAGCTCGTTCAGCAGAAGCGCCAAAATGATCGGCGCGGGAAAGGACCAGAGCAAGGAATACAATCCCAGCAGAAGCGTGTTCTTGAGAACCCGGAACGCCAGCGGGTCGTGAAAAAAGGTCGTGAAATATTTGAATCCGACCCAGGGGCTTCCCAGGATTCCTTTGGAAGCGTTGAAATCCTTGAATGCGATCGTAATGCCGTACATCGGAAAATAGCTGAAAATCAATACCGTCAGAAAACCCGGCAGCACCATGAGATAGAGATAGCGCTGCCTCCACAGTTTGGGCCATAACCGGTTGCTCGTTGTCTCCAATGTCGTACCTCCCTACGGTGTCGGACTTCCTCTGCCTCCGATCAGGCGGCAGCGACGGCCGGACCGTTTATAGCCCCGCCGCGGCGAACGCCCGATCGAAGCCGGCCCGGGAACGGGCGATCAGCCGCTCCGGCGGCTCGGACGGCGCCTCCGGCAGCAGCACTTCCTGGGAGACGACGCCGCGATAGCCGATACGGTTCAGCGCCGCGAGGAATCCGGCCAAGTCGATGCTCCCTTCTCCCGGATACAGCCGGTCGTTGTCCCGCGCCTCCTCGACCGGCCCCGCCGGCGCATCGTTGAGATGCACATGCGCGATTTGCTCCGGCTTCAGCCGCTCGATGTCCAAGGCGCTCAGGCCGGTCGTATGCCAATGGAACGAGTCGAGAAGCAGGCCGACGTTCGGTTCGCCGATGGCGCCGATCCAATCGAGCGTCTCTTCCATCGTCCAGATAAAGGGGAACCGCCATGCCGTACGCAGATGGTGCGGCCCTACGAATTCCAATCCGAGACGGATGCCGTAGGCGCCCAGAATTTGCGCGCAGACGCGAAGACGGCGGGTGGCCGCAGCCATGAAGGGAGCAGGCTTATGGTCGGTGGACGGCAAGATGTAGGTGCAGCAGCTCGTGCAGCCGACCACCCGCGCCGCCGCGGCAGCTTCGGTCAATCCCGCGAGACCCGCGCGGAACTCGTCGTCGCCCGCTCTCCATTCCACCGGCAGCCCGATCGCTCCGATCTTCATTCCATGCCGCCGGAGCAGGCCGTTCACTCCCTCCGCGCCCAGGCGGCCGACCAGCCCGGCCGCGTCGATATCGACCGCTCCGAACCCTTCCGCCGCCGCGAGCGCGATCAATCGTTCGTCCGTTCCGACATCGCCGAGTCCGGCGCGCGTCAATCCTCTGATCATCCGATCTTCCTCCTTCCAGTTGCCGTTACGGGGTCGCCGCCTCCGGCCCGGACACCGGCGCGAGATCCAGCTTCGGGTCGTCCAGGTCCAGTCTGTACATGATCTGATTGTAGTTGTAGCGGGGCGTCGGCTCCGCGTTCGTAAACGTGTTCGTGTAGGTGCCCTCGAAGTAAATGACGCGTCCGCCGTCCTTGTCGAAGAATTCGTCGTGAGCGGGATTGTAGAACGTATAATTGTTGTGCGTGACGATCTTCTTGGCCGTCGTCCACGGACCTTGCGGCGCCGGAGCTTCCGCATACCAGATCTCGCCGAGTCCCGACGGCGTTCCGCCCACCTGCTGCCCGATCATGACATAGCTCTGGCGGTAATCGTTCCATTCGACGGAGCCGGAGGCGATCTGAACCTCGTCACCGGTATCCGCGTCCTTCAGCTGGAAGTAGCGCGGATCGTCCGCCTTGATCAAGCCGAGGCTGATGAGCTCCTTCTCCTGATCCTGCTGAAGCGGAGGCGTGTTGCGCTTCCAGCCCCATACCAGGTTGCCGCCGGCATCGCGTTCGAGCGACGTGTTCGCGCCGTCGTACGTCGTGCCCGGCGTCAGGCAGGTGAAGGCTTCGTACTGCGTGTAATCGAGAATGGAATCGTAGTCCGCCGCCACCCGCAGGTTCGGCATTCGATGCTCGGTGAACACCCAGTAGCCTTTGCCGTTCTCCTCGTAATAGGTCGCCTGCCCGCCCGGATGGCGCCAGTCGTTCTTGTCGGGAAATTGGACGAGCGGTTCGAACTCGTTCTTCTCGTCATTGAAGACGAGGATGCCGAAAGCGCTTAAATCCGGATTGTGCGTACTGTAGCCGGCGAGCAGCCGCTCCTGTCCCTGGTCGTCCTTGGCCGTCATGAGGCCGAACACCCAGGCGATTCCGGCTCCGTCGGGCAGCGGCGGTACCAGGCTCTTCACGAAGCCGTCGTCGTTCGTTAGATAAGACAAGTCCACGCCGACGTCGGGATCGAGACCGCCCTTCCCCGGCAGCTTCGACGTGGCGCCGGTAACCCGGAAATTCCCGAGCGGATAGGCCGGGCGGTCCGTGTCCCCCCAGAACCAGTACAGGCGATTGCGGTATTCGATCGTCTGCACCGAATCCTGCCCCATGACCAGCCCGTTCAGGAGCGGTTCCTTGATCGGCGTCTTCAAGCCTAGGAGCGTGCTGTCCCGATAGATGCCCTGTCCGGTAATTCGGTACAGGCGCTGGGCGATGTTGACCCGGTTCATCTGCAGCGTCACGCTGCCTCCGGGCGTCACGTCGACGGCCAGGCCGCGGTTGCCGAAGAAATCGGCCGGATAATCGTAACCGTGGCTGGACAGGAAGAAGAAGACGGATTGATTCATCAGGCCCGGCTCGTCAAAGGCGACATAGCCGGCGCTGTCCGTGTAATACTTGATCTTGTTGGTCGTCATCAGCTCCACGAGCGGAATGCCCCGCCCCGTCTCGGCATCGACGACCCGGATCTTGAACGGCTTCTGCGCCTTGGCGGCGGCTGCGGCCGTCATCGCATCCGGCGCCGCGCCGCCTTCCGCGGCCGCCGAGGACGCCATTCCCGAAGACGTTGCAACCATCAGCATCGCACAAGCCCACAAGCCGGTTTTGCTCCACGAATTCCTTCTCATCAAGATCCCCTCCATGAAAGATAACGATGGCCTCGCTCTTATGCCGGAACCGGGATAATCTCGCGATTGCGCTGCTTCCAACTTCCTGCCGCCGTTCGAAAAGCTCTGCCCCCTCTCCGCCTCTCCTTCGGGATGTCTGATGGCAGCGCATACAAACATAGACCGAACCGAAGCTGATTTTTAATGTCGCCCCTTCAAAGTTATCATGCTAACCAATAAAATAAAGCATACTAGGTTCGATTTCATCTTAATACGGACCTCCCCCTTTTGCAAACCCTTTTTGGCCCTTTCGAGGTGCGAATTTACGACAAATACACTATAAAACTCGGACATTCCCGCCTTTCAATCGATTGACCCGCTGCCGCAAACAAGAGGTTCTATAAAATTCAAAGATTACTTAGTATACTATTTGATTCAGGTCGGTTATAATCGAGGAAATGACTTGCTTGAGGTGAATCGATTGAACAAGAAAGAGCCGGCGTCGCCAAAATACCAGCTGGTGAAGGATTACGTTCTATCCCAGATCGAGAATAACGAGATTTCCCAGGACGACCGGATTCCGAGCGAGTCGGAGTTTGCGAAAATGCTGGATGTCAGTTCGATTACCGTTCGCAAAGCGCTGACCGATCTGGTCAACGACGGCGTCATTTACCGCATCCGGGGCAAAGGCAGCTTCGTGGCCAATCCGAACGCCGCCGCGGTCAAAACCTCTTCGAATCTGGTCGCGTTCATCCTGTCCGGCTTCGAGATCAACGATAGCTCGTACTTGCGGATTATGAAGGGAGTTCAATCTTTTCTCGGCCGGAACGACTGCAAGCTGATGATCGAATTCGTCGAAAACAACTTCGAGCAGGAACGCGAGTTGGTCCGGCAGCTGATTCCGTCCGAGATCCGCGGCTTGCTCGTCTATTCTTCCGATCCCGATGCGGCCAAAGGCTATCTGGACGAGCTTCGTCGCAAGTCGATTCCGGTCGTCATGCTCGATCGCTTTCCGACCGGCTATCCCGTCAACAGCGTCGCCTGCAACAACCACGACGGCGCTTACGAGGCCGTCGAATATTTGATCGCGCAGGGCCACCGCCGGATCGGATTCGCCGCTTACGACTTCCATCTCGGTCCCGAAGTCGAACGCTACAACGGCTACCGGAGCGCCATGGCCAACGCGTCGCTGCCCGTTGACGAAGATCGGCTCTACCTGGAGAAGGATCTGGATTACCGGAAGCTGGCCTCCCGGATTCGAAACGGCGAGCTGACCGCACTCTTCTGCGCGAACGACAAGAGAGCCCTCGAAGCGCTGGATCGGCTGACGTCGGAAGGAATCCGAATACCGGAGCAGCTCTCCCTGTTCGGCTTCGACGACTTCGAAGGCTCCAAATTCGCCAAGGTGTCTTTAAGCACCGTCAGGCAGCATTTCGATACGCTCGGCTACGAAGCGGCCAAGCTGCTGTTCGAAATCCGGGACAACTCGCACGGCTACAAGAAAATCCTGCTGCCGACCGACCTGGTCATCCGCGATACGGTCGCTCCTCCGTCGCAGGCATAGAATTCCCCTCGCCCATGCGGCTCCAATCGAATTCGATCGCGTTCAGGAAGGCGCGGGCGAGCGCCATATGGCCGGCCAGCGACGGATGAACGCGATCCGATGCCAGCAGGGTGGCATGATGGTGACGCAGGAACGGTTCGAAGACGGCCTGCGTGTCGACGAATCGGGCGCCGTGCCGCTGCGCGACCCGCTTCGCCGCCTGGCCGAACTGATCCATCTTCTTTCTCATCGGATCCCCGGCATGCGGTTCAAGATAGAACGGCGACATCACGATCAGCCCCTGAAGCCCGGGAAGGGCGCTCTCCGCCAACTCGTCCAGCGTCCGCTCGTATTCTTCCAGCTCCACGTGCGATTCCCGAATCGCAGGCTGATCGAAATGCCGCCAAACGTCGTTGATGCCGATCATGACCGACAGCCAATCCGGCTTCAACGCGAGCACGTCCGAAGCCCACCTCATCTTCAGATCCCGTACCGTGTTCCCCCCGATCCCCATGTTCGTTACGCGGATGGTCCGCTCCGGGTACGCGGCTTGAAGCATCGCATCCGAGAGGGCGACATAGCCTTTGCCCACCCCCTGAAACAAGCCTTCCCCATACGGAAATTTGCGCTCGCAATCCGTTATGGAATCTCCGATCATGACCAACCGTTGCCCGTCGTTCAACTTCATGGTGCTTCCTCCCTCTCGCCTCTGCTTATTTCTGCTTCGCCAGGAACGCGTCGACCTGCTTCTGGAGCTCGGTCTGAATCTTCTTGAGGGGCGCTTCCCCTTCTGCCTTGAACTTGGAGAAATAGTCGTCGGGATCGAGCGCGCCGTTAAACAAGCCGTTGTAATATTTCGCTTGAATCGTCGAGAACTGCGCCACTTCGTTCTTGACCGGGGTCGGATCGAAGGTAAAGCCGGTCATGATATCCTTCGAGAAATTATCCGCCTTCGCGATGAACCCGTTGTATTTCCGGGTCTCCTCGTCCGTGCCGACCCAATCCCGCTCCAGCGCGGGATTTAGCATCAGCTGGAAGGAGACGACCCCTCCGTCGTTGCCCAGCGTATCGTATTGACGGTCGCCGACGGCCTTCCAGTTCTTCCCTTCGATTCCGTGCTCCAGCAGGTCGTAGTTTTCCTGCTTGTTCGCCCAATCCAGGAACATCATCGCGCGGTCCTTATGCTTGCTCGCCTTCACGATGCAGATAAAATTGTCCATCTTGTAGTTGGACAGGTTGCTTCCGGGCGTCAGATCGAACAGACGGACCGCTTCCAGCTCGCCGTCAGGCACGACCTGCTTCAGCTTGTCGTTGAACGCCTGCGGAATGCCGAACGCCATCTCGGGCGTGGCAGCGACCTTGTTCTGGAGCTGCATGTCCGACTGCGAGCTTTTGTTCGTCAGGACGTCCTGCGACATGACTTTGTCCGTAAACAGCTTGCGCGCGTCCAGGATGTCGTTCCAAATCTGAGGCTCCTTCGTATCGAACAGATTGTAGACTTTCCCGTCGTTCCCTTTGTAATAGAGCATCAGACTGGCTCCGAACGCGTTGGTCGGACGGATGTTCACGCCGGTGTCGTCGCGGATTCGCCAATTGACCCAGCTGTAGGTGACGTCGTCTCCGCCCGCGATCAGCGGCGTGATGCCGAGTTCTTTGTCGCGGACCGCATACAGGTACTTCTCTAGGTCGTCGTACGTCCGGACGGGAGGCAGGCCGAGCTTCTCTCTCAGATCCTTGCGGATGAAGACCGATCGGGCCTGGGTGTACGCGCTTCCGAGCGGCACGCCGTAGATCTTGCCGTCGATCTTGTTCGCGTCCCACATCTGCTGCGGCCTTGTCTTCAGCACGTTGGGGCCGTATTGGTTCAGCAGATCGGTCAATTCCTCGTAAAAGCCTTGCGAAGCCATCGAGTCCAGATGAAGCCAGGGAGCGTCGAAGATCAAATCCACGTTCTCGCCGGAAGCCAGCATGACGTTCGTCTTCTGGTTCAAATCGGCGAAATCGATGAACGTCAAGTCCAGTTGGGTGTTCAAATCCGCTTTCAGCCGCTTGTTGACCTCCGCCATGACTTCGTCGAAGTTGGCCGATTTGGCCCCCGGAACGACCAGCTTGAGCGTAACCGGCGGCAGGGAACCGCTCCCCGCTCCGGAGGAATCCTCCCCGTTATTGCCGCCGCATGCGGCCAACGCGCTCGTCAGCCCGAGCAGAGCCCCCGCCAGGAACAGACGCTTGAGTGCAGCCATGCCCGAATCCCCTCTCTTATGAATCATTCGTCTTTCATCCTCAGCCTTTCACCGAGCCCAACGTCAAACCCTTGACGAAATATTTCTGAATAAACGGATAGACGAAAATAATCGGTCCGATCGTCAGGCACACGGTCGCCAGCTTCACCCCCTCCGACGGCGGCAGGGTCAGCACGTTGCCGTGATTGAGCGACGCGAGGTCCATCTGCGACATGAGCTGCCTCAGCAGAAGCTGGAGCGGGTACAGATCGCTGTTGTCGATGAACAGCAGCGACAGCCACCAATCGTTCCAATACTGCAGCGCATAGAACAAGCCGATCGTCGCGATGACCGGCGTGGAGATCGGCCGGATGATCTTGAAGAAGACGACCCATTCGTTCGCGCCGTCCACCGTGGCCGATTCGTTCAGCTCATAGGGAAGCGAGCGGTAGAAGGAGACGAAGATGAACGCGTAAAACGGGTTCATGACGTAAGGGAGCACGAGCGCCCACAGCGTATCCTTCAGATGCAGCCAGCGGACGACGAGCAGATAGAAGCCGACCAGACCCGAACCGAATATCATCGGCACGTAAGTCATGAACGAGAGAAACCCGCCGTACCGGTTCTTCGGATGAGCCAGCACGTAAGCGAAGAGCGCGGTCACCGCTAGGCCGGCGGCGGTTCCGAGGACGGTCGCCGAAGCGGTAACGCCGTAGCTGAGGAACAATTGCTTGCCCTGAAGAAGGAAGCGGTACGACTGCAGCGTGAAGCCGCTCGGAAATACGGCGTACCCGTGTAAGGCCAAGCTCTTGGCGACGGCGAACGAATTGATCACCATCAGCCAGAACGGAAACAGGCAGGCCAGCGCAAAAACGATCAGAAACAAGCCGATCCCGGCCGCCGCCGCTTTCTCGGATCGGAACGGTCGGCGCCGCGATCGGGCAGTCGTTTCCGGCGTTGCCGAACGAATCATGCCCATCCCCACCTTTCTCTAGAACAATCTGGAGTCCTTGTCGATTCTCCGGACGATCGCGTTAAACGAGATTACCGCGGCCAGTCCCATCACGGATTGGTACAGCACGATCGCCGACGACATGCTGAAATCCCCGAGCTGCCGCAATGCGCGATAGGAATAGGTGTCGATAACGTCCGTCGTCGGAAACAAGATTCCGTTATCCCCGACAATTCCGTAGATCATGCCGAAGTCCCCGTAGAAGATCCGGCCGACCCCGAGCAGCACCAGGATGATGAGCTGCGGCTTCAGCAGCGGAAGCGTAATGAATCTCATCTGCTGGAAGCGGGTGGCGCCGTCCAGCCGTGCGCTCTCGTAGTAATCGACCGACAAGCCGGCAATGGCGGCGAGCAGAATGATCGAGAGGTATCCGGCGTTCTTCCAGATGCGCGTCACCGTCAGGATGAACGGCCAGACCCACGGCGTCTGATACCAGTCGACGTCCCGAAGCCCGACGCTTCGCAGCGCATGGTTGACGAGCCCGTCGGTGTTGTTGAACAGAACGAACGCCATATAGCCGACGACAACCCAGGAAATAAAGTAAGGCAGGAACACGACGGATTGAACCGTTCGCTTAAACCATTTCAGACGAATCTCGTTCAGAAAGAGCGCGATCAATAGCGCAAAGGCCATCTCGAATACGATAAACAAAGCGTTTAAGATTACGGTGTTGACCGTCACCTGAATCCAATCCCGGCCGGAGAAGAAGAAGCGGAAGTTGTTCCAGCCCGCCCAGCTGCTGCCCCATATTCCCCGGCTGATCTGAAAGTTCTTGAAAGCCAGAACATGTCCCGCCAAGGGAATGTACGAGAATACGACGAGAAAGACGATCCCCGGTACGGCCATCGAGTATAAGTATCGTTGCTTGATCGCGTCTTTCAGCAAGTTGTTCATTTGAATCGCCTCCTTTCCGTCCACAGATTAACGGCTCGCCGCACCGGCCTCATTTATTATGCATGGGCTCGGATGGGGCCGATAGTCTTCATTCCGCCAATCGAGTATCGAACCGAAGGATTCGGAGCCGGGGCGCGACCGACCGATGTCTTCATTCGGCGATCGTCAAAATGAGGACTTCACGAGGAAGGAGGATCGTGCTTATGCTGGAAGGCGTTCTGCCCTTGGAATCGGTACTGCCCGGGCGAAACCTATGATATACTAAATCCGATCATTTCGCGCGGGGTGTACGTATACGATGATCAAGCCCTTTTTCCATAAAACTTATATCCGCACCTTTCTTTTCCTTACCGGCATCCTCATCTTTTCGATGATTCCGTTCGTATATTTTTTGTCTGCCGAATTCGCGAAATATTCGATGCTGGAGGTTCGCGGCAATTCGCAGAACGAAGTCGACAATCTGGCTTCGAAAGCGGATACGATTCTCGGCAATCTGAAATCGTACGGTCTGAGCATGTACGCCGACCAGAATATCCAGAATTGGTTTTTCAACACCGGCGAAGATCCGATCGTCGACCGTCTGGCGCAGATCGCCCAGTCCAATTTTTTGTCGACCGAACCGCTCATCCAGAGATCCTATCTGATTAACCTGCGGAGCGGACTCGTCGTCGACTCCAAAGCCGGCATCCTGCCGTTCTCGAGATTCGCCGATCCGGAGATGCTGGAACAGGTCCAGGCGAACAAGCATCCCTATTTGCATTTCTTCAATCATTCTCTGAACGGAACGGACCAGCTCGCCTTGCTGCTGCCCGCCACGCCGGAGAAATCTTCCGATTTCTATCTGGCGCTGCTGATCGACAAGACGATGCTATCCGATCTCCTGTTCGGGCAATCCTTGTCGTCGGAACAGGATATTCGGATTCTCGACGGGAACGGCGGCCTGATTCTGGGCAAACCCGACGAGACGCTCAGCGGACGGCTGTACCAAGCGGCGCGGCAAACGCAAGGGACCGCCCTCGAGGTGCGGCTGCCGCATCAGAAGTGGTTCGTTCATACGGCTCAGCTGCCTTACGAGGACTGGACGGTCTACTATTCGAACGAATACCATATTCTGAATCGTCATCTCGCTTCGTACCGGAATCGTCTGATCGAGGATACGATCCTGTTGCTCGGAATCGTCTCGCTGCTGTTCTTCTGGAGCTCGCGACGCTCCTTGCGGGCTTTGACCTCGCTGTCGGAGAAGCTTCAGAGGAAGGTCAAGTTCCCGACTTCCCGCGATGCGCTCAAGCCGGACATTCAATGGATCGACGACGGAATCGAAGCGCTGCTGGACAACGTGGAGCATCTTCACGCTTCCATGAGGAACCAATCCGAGCTTGTCCGTTCGGAATCGCTCAGCCAATGGGCGCTGCACGGGACGCCGGGTCCCAATAACGCGGAATACATCCGGCGGAACACCAAGCTCGCCTCCTGCGAGGCGCTGTTCCTGGCCGTCATTCGGATCGAAGCGTTCTCGGTCTTTTGCGAACGGTACGATTATCCGTCGCGCAAGCTGATCAAGTACGCCATCCGGAACATCGCGGAGGAAGTGATCGGCGCGGGCTCTCTGGCTGCCGAAGGCTTGGATATGGGCGGGGATCATCTGCTTCTGCTCGTCGGCGGGCGCGAATCCGACGGCGAACCGCTTCGGAACCGTCTGATGGAGGCACGGGAGCAGACCGGGCGCATTCTGAACGTCGACACGACCGTGGCCGTCAGCAACGCCTACGAGTTCGAAGCGAATATCCGGACCGTTTACGATCATATTTACGAGTTGACGATGCTCCGGTTTTTGAAGGGCGAAAGCCGAATCTTCATTGAAAACGATTACGAGGAGTTCATGGAGGGGTATCCCGCCGCTTCCGAAGCGCTGGATGCGACCGAAGTCATTCGCACGATCCGCAGCGGGCGCCAGGATCTGGCCGTGACGGTGCTTCGCCAGCAGCTGAGGCTCATTCAAGGGATGCCGTCCCGGGAATGGAAGCTTCACTTGACTTATTTCACCTACGAGCTGCTCAAAAGCTTTACCAAATCCAGCGCGACGCAAGGCATCGGCAGCGTCCATCAGCTGCTCGACCGTTATCGCACGCTGGAGGATTTTCAGATTTGGCTCGAGGACGTCGTCCGCACGCTTGCCGAAGGAACCGACGCCCCCAAGTCTTTAAGCCGCAAGGAAGAGATCGTAGCCGAGATCAAGGAATACGTGGACAACCATCTGCACGACGAGCAGTTGTCGGTCGAGCAGATCGCCGGCAATTTCTCGTACTCGGTCAGTTACGTGCGGCAGCTGTTCAAGGAAATCGAGAATGTCTCTTTGTCCGATTACGTGCTCCGGCAGCGAATCGAGCGGGTGAAGGAGAAGCTCGTCTCCACCAGCCTCTCCGTGCTGGAGATCGCCGGTCAATGCGGCTTCCTGTCCAAGGGTCATTTCTTCTCCTCGTTCAAGAAGTTTACGGACCTGACGCCGAAGCAGTACCGGGAGATCCACGTCGGAGCGGAAGGGAGCGGCTGACTCCCTTCTCGCCCGGAACGCCGGAAGCCCGGCATGATTCGCAAGCCGCTTACAGGCGTGCCAGCTCCCGCTTGCGAATCTGTCCGTCGTATCCGTCCGGAAGCCGGATCTGCACGTCCACGTCCGCCGGGTACGTCACGTCCAAATCCATACGCTTCGCGGCCGAATCCGCCGTCCAGCGCACGTCGATTCGCCCGCCGGCCGGATGCGGCACGCTGCCGCGCGCCCACTCGAGTCCGCACGGCATCGGCGCGATCTCGACGCTCGTCCAGCCCGGCGCCAGGCTGCGCACGCCGAGCGTCTCGCGGCCGAGGAAGTACGCCGGCGCGGAGGACCAGGCATGGCAGTGGCTGCGGGTGAGCATCTCCGGATTGGCGCGGTTCTCCAGGAAATTCGGGTACATCTCCCAGCAGGTCGTCGCTCCGTGCCGAATCATCTGTCCGTAATTGCGGCGGATATCGCTCAGGATCCGATCGGTCTCGCCGATCTGCGCCAGCGCCTCATAGTAGAAGAACGACATGAACGGGCTTCCGATCTGGACGAAAGCGGCCGGCGGATTCAGCAGATACCCTTCGATCGTACGCTTGCGCTCCTCTTGGGCCACGCCGGTCAACGAAGCGACGACCTGCGTCTGCATGCTGAGGACGGACGAGCGGCGTCCGTCGGCATGAATGCAGTCGATGTACGCTTGGTTGCTCTCGTCCCAGAGCCAGCGATTGATCGCGTCCGCAAGCCGGTTCGACGCTTCCCCGTACCGGGAGGCGTCCTCACCGGCTCCCGCCAGCTCGGCCATCGACGCCGCGACGCGAAGCGTCTTCGCCAGGAACATGTTCTGATGGGCGACCACCCCGTCGTTCGGCTGGTCGATCGGCGACCAGTCGAGCAGGTTCCAGCCTTTGATCGCGAACAGTCCCCGCTCGTCGATCCGCTGCAAGTAATGGTCCATCGTATAGCGGATCGGGCCGAACATCTCGGCCGCGAACGCGCGGTCGCCGGTCTGCTCGTAATATTCCTGGCAGGCGATCGCCCAGAAGAACGTCCAGTTCGGGATAACGCTGCTCCATCCGCTCGGCACTTGGTCGGCGTATAGCGGCGTCTGCGTTCGGGAGCCCGGAACGAGTCTCAGGCAGCGCTTGAGGATGTCCTGCACTCCGTACAAATAGTTGCTGACGAGCGCCTCGTTGCGGCTGTCCCCGACCCAGAACGTCTGCTCGTAAGCCGGGCAATCGACGAACGTATCCTCCATGCACAGCTTGGTCGTATGCCGGCTGATCTCCCAAATGTCGTTCAGCAGCGGGTCCGAGCAGGCGAAAGCGCCGACCTCGGCGACCGGGTAATTGCTTTGCGCAAGAGTAACCCCCCTTACGAGCACGGGCGCTTTGGCGCCGCGAACGTTAAGCGCCAGGTAGCGGAAGCCGCGGCGGATCGGCGAAACGTAGGTCTGCCGCCCTTCCTTCGCCACGTAGCGGACCGTGTGGTCGAGTCCGAACATATGCTGCCGGTAGGAATCCGACATGTATTCGAAGCCGTACCAGTCGAGAATCGTCCCTTCCGCCGCTTCGATCTCGAACGACAAGTAGCCGGAATACTCCTTGCCGAAGTCGATCACGATCTCCGTATCGCAGCCTTCGAAGAGCGGAACTTCCGCCCCCCTGCCGTTCGGGATGACCGCATTCTGCAGCTCGGACGGAACGGCCAGCGGAAGATTCGTCTTGCGCCAGACGCATAAGCCGAACACGTCTGCCTCGGCTACGTACTTCAGACCGATCGGCCGCAGGAGATCGCCGTACTTCTCCAGATCGGCCGGTTCCCGAACCTCTCCGAGCACCGCCTGGTAAACGGGGTCCTCCCATGTCCAGGCCCGGCTTGGCTGATGGTCCAGAGGCACGTCCCAGTCGAACGGCCCGATCGCGCAGAACGGCGAGACATCCGCCAGATGCGGAACCGGATTCGCGAAGACCAGCTCGACCGGCTCCTCGGCGTAAACGCCCAGATGGAGCACGCCGGTATGGACGTGTCCGGATACGTCGATCAGCAGCAGGTTATCCCCTTCGTTCAGTTCGACGTCCGCGTAGCGCTCCGGCTGCTCGCCGTAGAACCGGTCGGCCGCGATCACTCGGCCGTTGAGCGAGCAGGCGCGAAAGCACTCTCCCGCAAATACGGAGCCGATCGTCGCCTTCGTCCGGCCGCTTGCCCTCACGAGCGTCGCCGCATAGCCGGTGAAGCGAACGTGGTTGGCGTGATCCTCGCTGCCCGGCACCATCGCCGCCCTCACGTCGACGGCGGTCGTCAACCCGAACGACTTCGTCTTCGCCAGAGACTCCACGCGCGCCGGGTAGACCGTCTCCTCCGTCAGCATCGGAATATCGCGCGGCTTCAGCGCCGTCCATGGCTCCATCCCCGCCGGTCCGAGCACGCTCGCGCCGTCCCAGGCCGAATCGTCGAACGTTTCGCCCATCCAATCCGCCCCCGGCGCGGACGCGTCCACGTATTCCGAGAAGCCCTGCTGGCACGACATCCGGGGCGCGCGGGGGTGCTGTCCCGGATGGAGGGACGTCTTCCACGATCCGTCCGTCGCCGCCATCACCGTCCCGTCCGCATCGGCCAATTGCACGAGCAGACCGCCCCGGCCGCGCAAGTAATAGAACGTCGACAGCCCGAAATGCAGCACGAGCGCCGCGATCGTATTTTCCCGTCCCGGCTTCAGCAGATGTCCGATCTCGTACGTATCGTAGCTTTGCTCGAACGGCCAGGACCTCACCGGTCCCCTTCCCACCTGCGTGCCGTTGACGAAAAGCACGTACCGGGAGTCCGCCGTTATCGACAGCGCGGCGCTCTTCGTCGCCGGCCGCGGAACTTCGAACGTCTTGCGGAAGCAGCGCCATTCGTTGCGGGGGCTCTCTTCTCCTTCCCCCCAGATCCAGGAAGCCTGCCAATTCATGCGAACACGCCCTTTGCCAATAGAGTAGAACCGCCTCCCTTCATTGTAAAAAACATCGCGGCTCATGTTATGGGTTGATCGCGACATTCGATGGGTTTATGATGACATCAGATCGATTGGCGCAGCCAGGAGGCGGGATCATGAGCCGGACAAGCCCGATGCTGGAGAAGGGCGAGCAATTTTTCGAAGGGGACATGTCCCTTTACGTAAACCGTGTAAGCGAGCGGTTCGATCTGCCGGTGCACGAACACGACTTTATCGAGATTTGCTATGTGTGGGCGGGAACCGGATTCCATTATATCGAAGACCAGGTCATGCGCGTCCGGCAGGGAGATCTGTTTTTCCTTCCGATCGGCGTCTCGCATATCTTCCGGCCCGCCTCCGCCCGTCCGAAAGAGCCGCTCATGATCGGAAATTGCGTGCTGGGCGAGCAGTTGTTCCGTTTCCTCACGTCGATGCTGCCGGCGCAACACGGCTTGTACCGGTTCCGCAAGCTTCTGGCCGGGACGGACGGATGGTTCCGGATGCGCGAAAAGGCGGGCGAGTTCGGCGCCTTGTTCGACGACCTGCTGCGAGAGTTCGAGAGCAAGCGAACGGGGTACGAGACGATGATGTGCGGCCTGCTGCTCCAGCTCCTGATCGGGATGGAGCGGACGCTGGAAGGCGAGCCGGAGCCGCCGTCGCCTTCGGCCCGGCTGGATGCCGTCCGGCAATACGTTCGCGATCGTCTTCACGGCGCGCTGTCGCTGTCCGAAGCGGCCGAACGGGCGGGCATCGGGGCACGGCAGCTGCAGCGGCTGCTGCGGAGCCGGACGGGGCAAACGTTCACCGACTTCGTGCAAAAAGAAAGAATCGACCGCAGCTGCCGCCTGCTGACCGACCCTTCCTTGTCTTCCCTCACGGTAGCCGACATCGCGTCCCGAGTCGGCCTCTCCGATCCGAAGCGGTTCCATCTCCTGTTCAAGCGGGCGACCGGTACGACCCCCGCGCGTTATCGTCTGGAAAAGAGCCGATAACCGGTTCACCGCGCTTAATGAGAGAATGCCGCAGGGAATTGCCGGAGGATCCCGGATGTCATCGTATCGGCCATGCCGAGCGCCTGCGCTACGATCGGATCGCTCGTCGCCACGTTCTTCGCGTAATCGCCGGCCAATCGGGCCGACGCTTCCCCGGTCAGGAGGCGCAAATGATCGTACATCATTCGCCTCCACTCGTCTACAGTCCAGTATGGATTGATCCGGCCCAGCAGCTCGGCGATCGAATCCGCGTTCCGGTACCAGCGGGTCTGAAGCGCCGCCGCCGTCGCGGAGCGGCCGTCCCGCAGCGCCTTGACGAGATCGGCCGCGATCGTCAAGTGATCGCGGAGCAAGGAGGCGGCCGCCGCCGCGATCGCCGGACCGTACAGCGGTGCCAGAGCCGCTCCGAAATCGTCGGGATTCCGCAGCAGCCGGGCCGTCGTCGCCTGCTCGTCCGGCAGCTTGCCGGCGATGCTGTTCACGGTGAGACGAGTCCAATAGACGTGGTCCGCCCACAGCTTTCGCAAATTCTGATTCAGGGCTACGGCGGACGGCGTCCACATCCGTGCGGCATTCGAATAATCGCGCAACATCTTAAATCAATCACGCTCCCTCTCTTTCGCTCAATGGTCAGTATATGGGCGAATCTCCCTTGTGTGCGCGGGCTTCCGCTTCCTGACCCTTTCGACCATTCGCGAGGAATTCGGACGACTCGGCTTATAAACCCGGTTTCCGAAGACCATAATGGGGATGATGACAGGATTGGAAACCAGCACCGTGGAGGAAAAGAAAAGATGCGCCGCAGCGAGAACAACGATCAAGCCGCTTCAAAGCTTGGTTCCCGGCTGGATGACAACCTGACTCAGTTGCGGAGCCTCTATCAGGATTGCTTCGACGTCGTCTTTCATGAGTTCCGTTACGGGAAATCCGTGCGGGCCGCTCTCGTCTACATTGCCGGCCTGTCCAACATCGATGAGATCAACCGCATGATTCTTCAGTCCGCCGGAAAGACGGAGCCTCCCGAGAAGGGCTCCGGAATCGACGCCTACCGCCCGATCGTGCCGGTCTCGTCGACCCATCCGGTCTCGACGCCGAACGACGTGGTCAAAGAAGTGTCGGACGGCAATCCGGTCCTGCTCGTCGACGGCGAAACCGGAGGGCTGGCAGTCGCTCTGGCAAGCTGGGACCAACGCTCCGTACAGGAGCCCGAAGCCGAAGCGGTCGTTCGGGGTCCGCGGGAAGGGTTTATCGAGACCCTCCAGGTGAATACCGCCATGCTGCGCCGCAAGTTAAAGACACCCAGCCTCAAGATGCGAACGATGACCATCGGGAAATTCTCGCAGACGCAAGTGGTCATCGCCTATCTGGACGGAGTGGCGGATCCGGGCCTGCTCTCGGAGATGGAGCAGCGGCTGAAGCGGATCCAGATCGACGGCATCCTCGAAACCGGCTATATCCAAGAGATGATCGAGGATAATCCCATGTCTCCTTTCCCGCTTCTGCAGACGACGGAGCGGCCCGACATCGCCGCCGCCCATCTGCTCGAGGGCCGTATCGTTTTGCTGGTAGAAGGGACGCCTCTCACGCTGATCGCGCCGGTCTCCTTTTTCTCGTTCCTTCAATCCGCCGAAGATTACTACCAAAGCTTCTACTTCGGCACGGCGATCCGCTGGTTACGTTATCTGTTCACGTTAATTGCGCTGATCGGCCCGTCTCTCTACGTCGCGATCATTACGTTCCATCAAGAGATGATTCCGACTACCTTGCTGCTCAGCATGGCCAAATCGAGAGAGTTGATCCCGTTCCCGGCGCTGGTCGAAGCACTTCTGATGGAAGTGACGTTCGAGGCGCTGCGCGAAGCCGGAGTCCGTCTTCCGAAGCAGGTCGGCGCCGCGGTCAGCATCGTCGGCGCGCTCGTCATCGGTCAAGCGGCGATCTCCGCCGGGCTCGTCTCGTCGCCGATGGTCATGGTCGTCGCCGTTACCGGGATCGCCTCGTTCATGATTCCCCACTATACGATGGGCATCGCCATCCGGATCATTCGTTTTCCCATGATGCTGCTGGCCGGATTTCTCGGTTTTTACGGATTGATTCTCGGGACGCTCTTCCTGCTGACCCACCTCTTTTCTCTTCGCTCGTTCGGCGTTCCATACATGGCGCCCGTGGCGACAACCGAGAAGACGGGCTTGAAGGACGTGCTCGTGCGGGCGCCGCTCTGGAACATGCGGATTCGTCCGCACTTCACCGGCCGATGGAACAAATATCGGCAGCAGCCTGGAAGCTCGTATCAAGTCCGGCGCAGGGGAGGCCCGAAGTGAACGGCAGCGCGAGACGCTCCGGAATGGGACTGGTACTAGCCCTCCTGGTTGCTTCGTCCATCGGTCTGACCGGCTGTTGGGACCGTCAGGAGGTCAACGACTTGGCGCTTGTAATGGGCGCCGGCCTGGATCTGTCCGAAGACAACAAGCTCGAGCTGTCGGTTCAAATCTTCGTTGCCAAGCAAGCCGGCGACCAGCAGGGATCCGCCGGCGGAGGAAGCGGCATGAGCAGCGGGACCGCCAAGGAGCAAACGACCGTCTACACGGCAACCGGCGACACGATCGCCGATGCGGCGACCAAACTGCAGGAGCTGCTTCCGCGGAAAGTCTTCTGGGGTCATGGCGAAGTGTTCGTTTTCGGAGAACAATTGGCCAAGCACGGGATTACCGATCAGACCGACTTCCTGATGCGGCATCCCGGTCCGAGGCTCGGCGCCTTTGTCTTCGTGAGCAAAGGCAAAGCCAAGGATGTGATGGCACGCCCCTCCCAGCTCGAACGCAATATCTCGGAGGGCCTGCGAGAGATGGCCAAGTCCCAGACCGGCCTTAGAGTCAACGTGAAAGAGCTGATGCAGATGCTGAAGAGTGACGCGGGGGCGGAGGCTCTTCCTCTTGTCTCGATCAATAAGCGGAACCCGGAGTCCAATCAGTCGCCGTTTATCTCCGGCACCGCCGTGCTCAAGGACGGCAAGATGGTCGGACAGATCGACGAGTACACGACCCGGGGAATCATGTGGCTGCGGAATTCGGTCAAGGAATCCGTCATTACGTTCAAGCCGGCCGGATCGAACGGATTCGTATCGGCCCATCTGAACCGATCCAAAGTGCGGCTGATTCCGTCCATCCGGGGGGACGAGTGGAGCATTCGAGTGCAAATCTCTTCCGAAGCCAACTTGATCCAGAACGAGTCGGGCCTCGACCCGCTTGAACCCCGTCAAGCGAATCGGATCCAGGAAGGCCTGAACGATGAAGTGTCCGACCGGATCGAGAGCGCGCTCGCCGAAGCTCAGCGGAAGATGGACGCCGACATCTTCGGCTTCTCCGATACGTTTCGCCGCAGCTACCCGAAGCAGTGGGAGCGCGTCAAGAAGAATTGGAGCGAGAAGTTCCCGCAAGTCAGAGTCGACGTTAGTTCCGATGTCCGGCTGAAGCGGCCGGGTTTCTCGGGCAAATAAGAACCGCCGGGGAGGGAACCGCTTGAAATTGTTATTTACGCTTAGCTTGGCTCTGATCGTATGGGGGCTGTTCCGATACGATTGGCCGCGCATGAATGCCGGTATGAAAAAAGAAAAAACCGCCTTTATCGGCATTATCGCCGTCGCGGCTTTTCTGTCGATCCTGCTCATCTGGTTTCCCCGGATCCCAAGCGCCATGAAAATGATCGATCTGTTGTTCGGCCCGCTCGGTTCGATCTTGAAAACATAGCCGGAGGAGGTTGGCAATGCCCATGATCGAGAAGGGGAAAATTTCGTCGCTGCAATTGGGCTTGGCCATGTATCTGATGATCGGGGCCACCTCGACATTGATCGTTCCCGCCATCTCGGCCAAGCAGGCGAAGCAGGACATGTGGATCTCCCCGATCTGGGGAGCCTTATGGGGCATCCTCTGCATCTTCCTGGCCTGGAAGCTCGAGCGTCTCTATCCGCGGTCCACGTTCGTGGAATACAGCGAACGGATTGTCGGAAAAGTGGCGGGCAAGGCGATCAGCTTCGTCTTCCTCTTCTTCCTTCTGCTGGTCATCGGTTCGATTATCCGGGAGTACGAGGAATTCATTATTCTCGCCTTTCTTCCGAACACGCCGATGGCGGTCGTCGTGGCCGGCATCGTGATGGCCAGCTCCTTCGCCGTGCGAAGCGGCTTGGAGGTTCTCGTCCGGTTCGCCGTCTTGTTCGCGCCTCTGTTCGGTTTACTGCTCGCGTTTATCTTCTTGTTCCTTTTGCCTGATCTGGATTGGCAAAACGTTCGCCCCGTGCTGGGATACGGGGTGATGCCCTCGATCAAGGGAGCTATCGAACCGATCGCCTGGTTCATCGAATTTTTCGCGATCGCCTTTTTGCTGCCCTGCTTGCGGAACCGGAAGAGCGGTCTTCGCGCGGGATTGGGCGCCGTGCTGGCGATGCTCGCCACGATGGTGCTGGCTCATTTGACGTGCTTGCTCTTGTTCGGCGATCTCACGGCCGACCTTATGTTCCCCGTCTTCTCCGCTTCGCGGTTCATCAGCATCGCGGATTTCTTCTCGCACGTCGAATCGATCGTGGCGACGCTATGGCTGCTGGGCGGATTCGTTCAGATCTCCATGTGGCAGTACGCCCTGACGATCGGAACCGCCCAATGGCTCAAGCTCACGGACTACCGCCCTATCGTGTTCCCGCTCGGCTTCCTCGTCATCGCGTTCGCCAAGTGGGTGGCGCCCAACTTCCAGGACATGCTTGCTTTTTTCCTGACGACAGGTCCCGTCTTCTCCTTGCTCTGCCTGGTTCTCATCCCGGCCGCCTTGCTGTTTATCGCTCTGATCCGTAAAAGCTTCGGTTCGGGGAACTAAAGCGGCGGACAATGGAAGATAACCCCACAAAGCGGGGCTCAGCTTCGAAGCATACTCAGGTACTTTGCGGGGACCCCGGGAAACTTATACTTTCTTTATAGAGAAGAAAAGAAGAGACCGCTCCCGAAAGTCCGGACGGACCTGGAGAGCGCTCTCTTCTCCCGTTTTCGCTTATTTCTTGTTCTCCGCCAACCAGGCGTCCAGCTGCCGCTGCAGCTCGGCCTGCACTTTGTCGACGCCGGCCTTCTTCAGCTTGTTCAGGTACTCGGGCAAATACTCGGCCGGATCGACCGTTCCCGTGTCCAGAAGCGGTTCGTATTCCGCCTTGATGGCCGCGATGTTGGCATTCTCCGCCTTGACGGCCGAATCGTCGAAGTTGAACCCGAACGTCGGCTGCACGACCGCCGTCTCGTTCAGCTTCTTGGTCACTTCCCACGTATCCGGCGCCTGGCCTTCGATCAGGTAGCCGTTGAACACGTTGCCGAACACCCAGTTGGAAGCCGTATAGCCGCCGTTCGGATTCACCCGGATCGTCTTGTCGTCCAGCTTCTCGTAATGCTTGCCCTCGATGCCGAAGCTGAGCAGGTTGAACAGCTCGGGATCCGTATTGACCAATTCGATCAGCATCATGGCGCGTTCCGGGTTGGCGGAAGTGCGGCTGATGGAGGTGAGCGTCGCGATATTGGACGTGCGCGTCGTCGTTACGTCGGCGAGCGGGATGCCGACGATCTCCCGGCCGCCGTTCTTCGCCTTGATCTCCGCCTCGTAGCCCGGCTTCATCGAATATTCGATCGAGACGGCGAACTTGCCGTTATAGCTGGCGTCGATCTGCTTGACGGTGGACGCGTCCTCGTTGATATAGCCTTTCTCGAACCAACTATGCATCAGCTCGACGAAATGCTTGTATTCCGGCGTCGACTCGATGACGTTCGTCTTGAACGATTCATCCCCGATCTTGACTCCGTAGTCGTCGTCGTAGCCGTTGGAGAACGGATTGAACTTGGTCAGCGGGCCGGCGAGCATAAACGGCGTGATGCCCGGTTCGTTCTGCTTGACCTGCTCCAGGAACGGCTCCAGGTCGTCCAGCTTCTTCACCTTGGAGACGTCCAAGCCGTACTTGTCCGCGTACTCCTTGATCACGTTCACGCCATAGCGGGAAGTGACGGTCTGGTAGTTCGGAACGGCATAGATTTCGCCCTTGTACTTCGTCGCGTTCCACGTAAAATCGGGAATGGACGCCTTCGTCTTGGGCGCGTATTGGTCGATCAGCCGGTCCAGCGGAAGGAAGGCGCCCTTCTTCACGTTCTCGTCGTAGTTGAACGCCCAGTTCGCCGTCCAGACCAAGTCGAAGCGCTCGCCCGCGGCGCTGGCCGTATTCATCTTCGTCGTATAGCTGCCGAAGTCGATCGGCTTCAGCTTCACGGTGGCGTTGATTTTCGCTTTGACGATCTTGTTGACCTCGTCTTCGATCAGCTGCTGGTCGGGCGGCACCTGGGCGACGCCGTAATACCACGTCAGCTCGACCGGAGGCAGCCCGCTTCCCCCTTGATCGCCCGCGGAGGAACCGGATGCCGCCGGGGACGAGCCCCCGCTTGCCGCGGCTCCATTGCCGCCGTTATTGCCGTTATTGCCTCCGCAAGCCGATAACGTGAGTGCCAGACCGAGCGCGAGAACGCCTAGCATCCTTTTGTGAGCCATCGTAACCCCTCCGTGTATAGGTCTCTTATCCTTTCAACGAACCGACCGTCATGCCCTGCACGAAATATTTCTGGAAGAACGGGAACACGAACATCATCGGACCCGCGACCAGAATGACGAGCGCCATCCGCATGGACTCGTCGGGCAGCTGGCTCATGTCCAGCCCCAGGCTCTGAATGTATTTGCTGTTGTTGCGCAGGAAATCGAGCGTATTCATAATCCGCACGAGCAGAAGCTGCAGCGGCACCTTTCGGTCGTCGTCGATGAACAGCAGCGCGTTAAACCATTCGTTCCAATAATTGAAGGCGATGAACAGACCCAAAGTCGCCAGCGCCGGCGTGGACAATGGCAGGATCATGCGGAAGAAGATCCGCCACTCGCCGGCGCCGTCCACTTTCGCGGATTCGATGAGCTCGTACGGGATTTTGCCCATGAAGCCTTTCATGATGAGCACGTAGAAAGGGGACAGCATCCCCGGCAGGATAATCGCCCACAGGGAGTCCTTCAGGTGCAAATATTGCGTCATCAGAATGTAGAACGGCACGAGTCCTCCCGAGAACAGCATGGTGAAAAAGATATAGACCGTCAAGGGAACTCTCCACTTGTAATCCCTGCGCGAGATCGCGTACGCCACCATGCTGGTCAGCAGCAGGCTGAGAACCGTGCCCGCCGCTGTGATGAAGATCGTGTTGCCGTAAGCCCTCAGCACGATGCCGGGCGTCTGAAGCACGAAGTCGTAAGCGACCAGGCTGAACTTGCTCGGGAAGAACCGGTACCCGAATTCCGCGAGCGCCTTCTCGTCCGTCAGGGAGACGGAGACGATCAGCAGGAACGGCGCCACGATCCCGATCGACAGAAGGATGAAAAAAAGATGGATGACGATATTGCCTGCTTTGCGGTCCGACAGCGCGGCAGCGTTCATCGAAGTTCGCCTCCTACCACAGAGAATTTTCCTCGTTGATTTTGCGGACGGTGTAGTTGGCGGCCACGACCAGCACGAACCCGACCAGCGACTGATACAGACCGACGGCCGCCGCCATCGAAGTATCCCCGCTGACGGCAAGCGCACGGTAAACGAACGTATCGATAATATCGACCGTGTTGTACAGGAGCGGCGAATTGTTCGAGACGAAGTAGTGCAGGCCGAAGTCTCCCCGGAACATGCTGCCGATCGCCATGATGAGCAGAATCGTAATGAGCGGGGCCAGCATCGGAATCGTAATCTTGCGCACCATCTGGAATCGGGTCGCTCCGTCCATTCTCGCGGCCTCGTAATAGGAAGGGTCGATGGCGACGATGCCGGCGTAATAGACGAGCGCGGAGAAGCCGATCGATTTCCACAGATGGGCCAAGGTCAGAATGAACGGCCAGTAAGCCGGTTCGAGGTACCATCGGATCCGCTCCCCGCCCATCGACAGGATGAGCCGGTTAACGAATCCGTTGTCGTGATCCAGAAACATCTGTACCAGGAACATGATGACGATCCAGGAGACGAACGTCGGCAGGAACATGACGGTCTGATAATATTTGCTCCACTTTCTCGAGATTTCGTTCAGCAGGACGGCCACGAGCAGGGCGCAGAACGTGGTCACGATCCAGAACCAGACGTTGTACAGAATGGTGTTGCGGGTCACGATGAAAGCCTTCTCGGAAATGAAGAAAAACTTGAAGTTCTGAAGCCCGACCCATTCGCTCCCCCATATCCCCCGGTCGTAACGGTAGTTCTTGAAGGCGATAATGACGCCGAACATCGTCAGGTAGCTGAAGACGAAGATGTAAAGAACCGCCGGAAGCGCGAGGAAGCTCAGCTCCTTGTCGCCGCTGCGCAGCAGCTTTCTTCGCGCTTTGCCCTTCTTCGCTTCGGCGATGCCGGCGATGCGAGCGCCCGCTTCGTTCTGGTTCATGAGGGTTGTCCTCCTTTCTTTTTTGTTCTTTTTCTCCGTTCGAGCGGAATGGCGCGGATCGGTTCGAATATCGGCCGTCCGATCCGCCCATCCCATCATGCCATCGCCCGACTCGCCTTTGAAATCCTAAAAAGGCGATATCGTATCAAAATGAATCGCGATATTCGCTTATGATTTGGATTTGGCCGCCATCAGCTCGATCGCGTTGCCGCCCTTGGCGTAGTTGTACACATTGAAGTACCCTTCCGCCGCGATCGGATTGGACGGATCGGCGTCCAGCTCGTTCAGAACGACGTTCTTGCCCGACTTCAGAATGAACCGCCGACCCCCCTCGACCGGGACGACGCCGATCTCGATGTCGTACTCGCCTCCCGCCTTAAACGCCGTATTCGGGACGATGCGCATCATCGTCTGGCCCGGCTTCCATGACTGCAGCTCGATCTGGTCTTCCTTGATGACGACCAGATAGCCTTTGTTCCCGTTCACCCAGGTCGGGTCGCCGGTCCGGTCGGACCGCAGCGCGAACCCGTACCAGCCCCCTTCATAGGCGCCGAACTTGGCGCGGAACCGCAGCAGCTTGCCGCCGAGCTTCGTCTTCTCGTATCCGAACGCGCCTTCGCCGGCAAACCGGACGTTCCTGCGCGGGAAGCTGACCGCCTGCGAATCCGTCCAATTTTTCTTATCCTTGATCGCCTTGTTCAACAGCTCGATCGGATAGTTCGGCCAGGGCCGCACCGTAACCTTCGCGCTCGCCTTGATCCCTTCGTCCGCGTCCGATACGGCGGTAATGACCGCCGAGCCCTGCCCGTGTCCGGTCATGACGCCGGCTTCATCGACACTGGCCGTCTCCGGCGCGCTGGAGACCCATTTGATCTTCCGGTTGGAAGCGTTCGCCGGTTGGACGGCGGCTGTAAGCGGAACGATCTCGCCCATCTCGAGCGTGAATGCGCCACGATCCAGCGTAATCCCCGTCACCGGCTCCCGGATGACCGAGAACTTCACGTCGTCGAATTGCAGATCCGTGAGCCCTTCCACGTAAAAGCCCACTTTGCCGCTCGCGCTGTGCGCCGGGTTGGCGCCTTGCATTCGCAGTTCCCCGTTCACGTACAGGCTGACGCTCGCGCCTTGAACGACGAGCTGGATCTCGTTGACGCTGCCGGGCTTCAGATCGTCCTGCGGCAGTTCAACCTCCTGAAGCGCCTGCCACTGCGAGTCGTAGTACCCCCACAGGGAACCGGCTTCCGTCTTTTTGTAGAATACGTAGCCGCTCCCGTTCTCCCCGTTGCGATCGTACATCAGGAAGTTGGCTCCGACCGGTACGGCGGCAGGCATCTTCACCTTGTATTCGAGCACGTAGTCGGAAAAATCGCGCGGCGACTGCGCGTTCGCGCCGCCGACGATTCGGTACCAATGGTTGCCATCCGAATCTTCCGCAATGCTTCGATTGGCGTCGACCGGCCAGCCGTTGCCCCCCGATTCGAAGTCGGTGAAGTGCATCACCCCGTCGCCGTCCGCGACGGTCACCTCGCATTCGGCCTTCAAAGCCGGATTCGCCTTCGACACGGCCGTGATGACCGCGGTTCCCGGCGCCAACGCCTCCGCCTCGCCGCCGGCATCCACGGCCGCAACGTTCGGATCGCTGCTGCTGTACGCGATGCCGGTCTCCGAGGCGTTCCACGGAATCGGTTCCGCCCGGACCGGCGCCTTCGTTCCCAATTCCAGCGTCACGCTAGAAGAGGGGAAAGCGACTCCGGCCAGTTCGACCGTATCGGGCGAGGCGGTGAGGCCGATTTTCCCGTGCGTCCCGATCTGTTCGAACGGAATGGCCTCAAATCCCGGAATGCGCGCGAACACCGCCGCGTCGTCCTTCAGCCGGAAATCTCCTGCCGCGAGGTCCTCGAAGCCCGGATCCTGATCGGCCACCCAGTTGCCTTCGGCATGAAGCAGCTGATTGACGTCCCGCGCGCCCTGCGCGTCCACATCCTTCGAACGCTGCACCGCCTTGTTATAGACGACGTTATTCGTGAACGTGTTGGTGTCCGGATAATACCGGTTCTCGTCGAAGAAGTTTGCCAGCTCCGGATATTGCTCCAAATAAGGCGTTCCGGCGAAGTTGTCGTTCTGTTCGAACAGCGCCTTCCATTGCGGCATGTAGGCGGTATCGACCTTGTTGCCCGGTCCGTCGCCCATGAACAGCTCCTGGTTGTCGTACGGGATGTACGTGTCCACGAAAATGTTGTTGTCGGCCTTGATATAGGAGCCCATATTGTTCTTGATTCCGGAATTGCCCATCTTGTAGAAAATGTTGCCTTCGATCGTCAGCCCCATTGTCAGGTTGTCCGGGTATACGCCCTCCACGCCCGGCTTGTTCTCGCCGATATGGTGGAAGTAGTTGTGCCGGATGACCGTTCCCCGGTGCTGCGGCGTGGCGCCTTCGTTCATGTAGATCGCGCCCAGGTCCGAGAACATTTTGCAGATGTCGTAAATGTCGTTGTTCTCGACCAGATGGTCGTTGCCGAAGATCAGAATGCCCGGATGCGGCGCGTCGTGTATCTCGTTGCCGATCGCCTGATTGCCGACTCCGCTTAGGGACACGCCGGGATTGTACGCTTTGTTGTAGTAGGCAAAATCATGGATATGCGAATTTTCCACCTTGTTGTTACCGGGAGTCAACGTGACCGCGTCGCCTCCGTTCAGCGTAACGGCGGCGCCCCCGATATGGTGGATATGCGTATTCGAGACAAGATGGTCGTGACCGGTAAGCGCATCGTCCGGGACCGGATCCATAAACCGCGTCGTCTCGTTGACGGACACCGCCTTGTTCGCGAAGTTGCCGATATCGCAGTGGTCGATCGTCACGTGGCTTCCGCCGATGATGACGGCCGCCGTATCCCGGCCGTACTCCAGCGACAACTCCTCGAAGCTCACGTAGGAGGCGTCGCGCGCGGAGATCATCGGATCGCGCAGCGTCGTTACCGTAACGTCGCCATGCCCGGTCTTGAACGCCGCGTTCGGCAGCAGATACAGGAGTCCGTTCGTCCGGTCGATGTAATATTCGCCCGGCCGATCGATCTCTTCGAGCAGGTTCTCCGCGAAATGGAAGTCGGGGTACCAGTTTTTCTGGATGCCGGACATCTCCCCGTATTGCAGCGTAATCGTCTTCTGCTCGGTATCGATGGACGCGATCCTGTTGTAGGACCATTCCCAGCTGTAGCCGAAGATGCCGTCCAGCCAAATATCGTCCGCTTGCGTCCATAACGACGGGCGGTCGTAATCGTAATGGAACGTCCCGCCTCTCGTCTGAAGATCCGGGTCGTCCACCGTCGGACCGGGATCGACGATGTCCCCCATCTGGACCGTCCCTTCGTTCGGCCAGCGCGCCAGCGTCATCCCCTGCCCGTCGATGTACAGCTCCATCGGAGGCAGCTCGCTGATATCGCTCGCTTTCCAGTACCCGTGCCGGCTGATCGTCCCGTAATCGGTCAGGCCGTGGGCTTTCAGATCGAAGCGCAGCACCTGACCGCGCGCGGCCGGATCGATGATTCGCTGCAGAACGGCCGGATCCGTCACCGGCTCGAAGCCGGAACGGTCCAGATTCGTGCCGCCCGTCAGCCGCGCCGTCTCGCCCGGATACGAGCGGTAGACGATCGGGGAATCCGCGGTGCCCGAATCCGCCTCCGTAAGTTCGAACGCTTCGTTTCTCTCGTAGGTTCCTTCCCGCAAATAGACCGTGACGCCTCCGGCCGGCAATCCGTTCGTGCTCTTCAGCGTTCGGATCGCATCCCTCGCCGCCTCCGGCGTTTGGAACGGATCGCCGGGACCGCCGGAGTTGGAATCGCTTCCATTCGGAGCGACATAAAATGCCGTCCCGGCGCTCCCCTCCGCATACCCATGCGGAACCCCATGCGCCACGGGGAACCAGCCCAGCAATAGACAGACTGCCAGCCCTAATGCCGAATACCGCTTGCCCATTACCCTTCACACCTTTCGGATTCGAAATGTGTTACCGGTATCATTCTGGCAAACGGCACCCGGCGCCGGCCATCCCAAATCGGAGACAATGTCGCGATGCGCATCCCAAAATTCGAACATCGTCTCAATTTTGCGTTCCGGCCCGCGCTTCGGCGCCGATCGTCCGATGGAAACGGTAATCCTTGGGCGTGACGCCGAACCTTTTTTTGAACAAGGTGATAAAATAGCTCGAGTTGTTGAAGCCGAGATAGTCGGCGATCTCCTTGACGCTGAAGTCGCTGCCCAGCAGCATCTCCCGCGCTTTCTCCAGCCGGTGCCCGTTAATGTAGTCTCCGACCGACATCTTCTCGTACTGCTTGAAAATGCGGCCGACGTAGGCCGTCGACATCTTGAAGTTGGATGCGATGTTCTGCAGGCTCAGATTGACGTCGAGCGCGTTCTTCTCCACGAATTCCTTGATCGCGTCGACGATCATCCGGTTCTTGTCTTCCTTCTGCGGGAGCGGCTCGGACTGGCAGAGCTGCTCCAGGAACTGTTCGATCTTCTCCCTCATCTCCGCGAGCGTATCGGACCGGATCACCTTGGCGCCAAGCGTCTGCATCTCGACCGGATGAACCTGATCTTGAAAGGCAGGCTCCCGCAGCAGCGGCTTGATGACAAGCACGAGCTGCTGAACCGCGAACGTCATCTCGTCGTACGGGAAGGCAGAGATCGCCGCGAACCACTTGTCCAGCGCGGCGCGGATCGCCTTGCTCTCTCTCGAGCGGATCGCTTCGCCCAGCTTCTTCTCCCATTCCGGCGGGATCGCGGCATCCTGGCGGTCCATATTGGCCGCGACATCCTCGGGGAAGATGACCGAACCGCGACCGTACAGCAGGCGATACATCAATTGCTGAACCGTCAAATGATAGGCTTCGCTGACGGCTTTGTCATCCGACACGGGATGGCTGACCGACACGGAGAACGTCCTGCGGTAATAGCGGCCGCACGTGTCGACGGCTTCCTTCAGCAGCGCCTTCAGCTCTTCGGGATCCTCCTTGCCTTCCGGCAGCCGAACGACCGCGACGATAAACTCGTTCTTCATATCCAGCACTCTCGCGGAATACGTCCGGGAGAGCGTCTCTTCCGCGATATTGCACACCGCGAACCGATAAAGGTCCTCCTGAACGGACGGAGTCGCCGTCGGCAAGTCGGGAACCAGAACGGCCAGCTTCCATTGCGGGCTCTCATCTTCTCCGGGGAAGAGCTCGGGATGCGCGTCCGCGCACTCCTTCCGCTCCGCCTCCGTCATGGAACCGCTGTCGGTTATCCATCGCCTAAGGCGGTAATCGCCGACGATTCGCTGGTTTCTTTTCTCCTCCCGGTTGGCCGACTCGAGCTCGCTGAGCGTATGCCGGTAGACGCCGGTGATATAGCTCATTTCGTCCCTGGTACTCGGCGGCTCCTGCTCCCGATGGGCGGAGTGGCGCCGGAACAGCTCCGTCAGCTTGCCGACCGGCCGGTACAGCCGGTTCCCGGCCGCGACGGAGAGAACGATGGAGACGGCGAGCGAGACGGCGATCAAGAGAAACGAAATATTCCGGAACGATTCCACCCGGCCCATGACTTTCTCGTAAGAGAGAAGGCTGACCAGCCGCCAATCGTTCAGGCCGATGCTCATCTCGGAGACATAAAACTTGCGTCCGTCTTCGCTGAGGATCGACCACTGCCCGGATTCGCCGGGACGGTCTCGGGGGATCCGCTTGACCGTCTCGATATCGGCCTCCTCCGTTCCGCCGTTCTTCCCGTCATGATAGGCCAGCAGCCGTCCGTTCTGATCCAGGACGAGAATGCCGTCCCGCGGATCGGCCAGCTCGTTCAGATTGGAGATGTTGTCGAAGATCCATTGCGGCCTGACGTTCACGATCACGGCGTTCGGGAGGGCGTCGCCCGACGGATGGCTGTCCAGCACGAAGTAAGAGAACAGATCCACGTTCGAACTGCCTTCGTCCCTCTTCATCGGAACGAGCCTGCCGCTGGGCGACGGAGCGAATTGCCGCAGCTGTTCCAGCGTCATCTTGCGCAGTTCGTCCATGTGGTCCCGCGACCATTTTCCTGAACCGCTTACATACAATTGTTCGGCCGCGCCGCTGTAGACGGCGATGGAATCGACGAACGACGTGGAATCGGCTACGGTGTCCAGCGTCCGCAGCGTCTGGAACTTCGTGAACGGGTCCGGCTCTCTTGCGTTCATCAGATAGACCATGCTCTTGTCGAAGCTCATCATGATCGCGATATTTTGAACGATCTCGTTCAAATAGTTGATGTTGTACTTGATCTGCGTCAGCACTTTCTCGTTGGCGTCCTGCTGCGTCTTCAACACGATATCCTTGGTGAAAAAGTAGTAGGAGAACGAAAAGATGATCAGCACGGAGGCGGCCGACAAGTTGAAATAAATCAGGATTCGCCGCAAGTATTTCCGGCTGCCGAGCGCTCGGATCATGCCCATGCGAAAGGCTCCCCCTCATTCTCCTTTTTTGAATATCTTAAAGCATTTAGGTTCATCGTCAAGTTATAAAAATTGCGAATCATACGAAAAAACGCACCCCGAAGGGGTGCGCAAGGAGTTTCTCAAGGATTCGGATTGACGGCATCGCGGAAATCGTAATAGACCAAACGGCGAGCCTCATTGTCGAAGGTCACTAGCCCCATACCCGAAATGCCGTTCAGCGACTGGTTGTAATTATCGCGTTCCTTGTAATCTTTCAAGTTCCAGAACGTGTATCCCGCCATGAAGTCCTTCCGGGCGACCGCCTGGTCCCAGTGAAGCTTGAACTTGTTCGCCTGCCATTCCTCGGTGCCGGCCGTGTCCGCGGAACCGTGGGTGCCGTAGATGGACCAGGTGCCGTTCTCGGTAATCAATATCGGCTTGTCCGGATACTGCCGGTGAACGGCATCGAGCGTCGGCCCCAGATCGCTGTCTTTCATGTAAAAATAGCCGAAGTACTCGTTGAACCCGATCACGTCGGCAAGGTCGAACGCCGGATCCCAGCTGCTGCTGGACGCCCATGTGACCGGCCGGTTCTGCAGGTCGACGCTCTTCACCGCCTGCTTCATGTCCGCCAGCCAATTCCGGTACGCGGTCGGATCCGAGCCGATCGTCGATTCGTTCTGCAGCGACCACAGGATCACGGAAGGATCGTTCGCCTGATTCCAGGCCATGGTCAGGGCAAGCGCCCGGGAAAGACCGTACGTTTCGGTCTGGGTTTGAATGCTTGCCGTATCGACCCACATGTTGTCGAGATCGTCCATCACGAGCAAGCCATGCTTATCGGCATATTCGTAGACGTAGGGATGGCGGTTGTATACGCTGTTGCGGATGAAGTTCGCCTTCAGATCGGTCACCAGGCCGAGCTCGGCGTCGTACTCCTCCTTGGTCATGGACCGGCCGCTCGCCGCCGTCTCCTCATGCCAATTGACGCCCTTCAGGAAAATTTGCCTTCCGTTCAGCATCAGCTTTCCGTTCGCCGCCTCGATGGTGCGCATGCCGTACCGGACCGACAGCCGGTCGTCGACGGAGCCGTGTCCGTTCTGAAGCTGACCTTCTCCATTGCCCTTGTACAAAGCGACGGACGCTTCGTACACATTCGGAGTCGCCGTATCCCAGGGCTGGGCTTCCGGGATCGGAAGATCGAACGAGACGACCTTCGCTTCGCCGGGCCCAATCGTGACTTCCCGGTTCTGAATGCCGCCTCCGGTTCCCTCGCCCGGGTCCGCCGCGACGAGCCTCGATTCTTCCTTCTCGCCGTGATTGTAAAGGACGGCCGCCAGCCGAAGCCGGTGATCCTTCGCCACGGTTAACAGCTTGCTGACCGTAACCTGCGAGGAAGCTTCCAGGTAGACGCTGCGCGTGATCCCGGCATATGGCCAGTAGTCGACCGGACCGGGCGGCAGCTCCGTCTGGGATCGGATCGGCTTCGGATTCGGCCCCGTATAGGTATCGAAGGAAGGTCGCCGATAGACTCTCACCGCGATCACGTTGTCTTTGCCCGGCTGCAGCCGATCCCCGACATCGAGCGAGAACGGCGTATTGCCTCCTTCATGGGCCCCGACGAATTCCCCGTTCACGTACACCCAGGTCTTGTAGCCGGCGCCGAGAAAGTTCAATTTCACGAACCGATTTTTCCAATTGGCATCCGGCTTGAGGTGCGTTCGATACCAGGCGTACCCGTCCCGGAACGCGCTCCCTTCTCCGAACCGGCTGCCGTCATAGGTGCCGAAGCCCGGCGTATCGTACAAATCCCAGCTGCCGGGCACCTTCTCCGAAGCCCAGGAGGAATCGTCGAAATTCTGCTCCTGCCAACCGTCGGCCAGTCCTTGGTCTTGCGGGTCGAAGGCGAATTTCCACATTCCGTCCAACGACAGGTAGTCTCTGGCCGCTTCCGGAGAATCCCACGTATCGAACGCGGGCACCGGCTTGCCGTATTGATAGACCACATTGATGCCGTCAATCGGCTTGACGACGGTGTCCATCGGTTCCTTGGCGAAAGAATCCGCTTCCAAAATTCCGGTTGAAGAAGGTTCCGCCGAGGCGGCTGCCGGCCATCCGATCATGCAGGCCAGCAGCGGGACGACTAGCGCTTTCGCACGTGACAACTTCATTGCAACTTGCACCTCTCCTTCGTCGGTTCTTTATTTTCACCTCCCAGTATAATCCTCTCTTCGCGGTAGCGAACGTAATATCCGGCTGTCCAGCCACATCATCGGGCTAAGTTGGCTTCGTCCTCTATTGTGCTTCCTCCACATGGACGAATGCGACTTCTCTTCCCCCTCTTGCAAGCTTGGCGATCCCGTAATAGACGAGGCCGAACGCCAGCCATCCCGCGCCCAGCATCAAGGATGCCAGATCCAGCCGGGTAATCAGGTAAAAGACGAATCCGGCCCCGATCAACGGGCAGCCGAACCGGAAAATCCAGTCGCCGGCGGAGCGCCTTCTCTCCCTCACGATGTAGTGGAAGACGACGGACAGATTCACGAACAGAAACGCGGTCAAGGCGCCGAAGTTCACGAATTTGATCGCCGTATCCAGATGGATAAAAAGAGCGAACAGCGAGACGACGCTGGCGAGGACGATGTTGAAGACCGGCGTGCGAAACCGGGAATGCACCGAGCCGAAACTTCCGGCCGGAAGGATATGGGACCGGCCCATCACGAACATCATGCGGGAAACGGTGGTCATCGAGGACATGGATTGGGAGAGAATCGAGAAGATGATGACGAAGGTGAAGATGGAGGCCAAAGCGCTGCCGCCGATCGTTCCCATGAGCTCGAAGCCCGCCGAATCGATGTTTTTGAAAGAGTAGCCCGGGTACATCTGTTGAATCAAGTAGGCGGTGGCGAAGTATAGCAGCGCCGCGACGGCGACGATGATCATGATCGCCCGGGGAATCGTTCGGCGGGGGTCCTTCGTCTCCTCGGCCATCGTCGTCACGGAATCGAATCCGAGGAAAGAGAAACAAACGAGCGATGCTCCGGCCAGCAGCTCGGAGACGGTAACGCCGTCCGCGCCGCCGAACGGGTTGAAGCCCGCGCTCAAGCCGCCCTGCACCGCTTTGTAGACGAGAAGGGCGCAAAATCCGGCGATAAAGAAGATTTGCAGGAGCACGAAGATCCGGTTGACGTTGGCGGACGTCTTGATGCCGATAATGTTGACGATCATCACGATCAGCGTGATCAATACGATCCAGAAGGCCGAAGGAACGGACGGAAATTGGGCGTGAAGGTTGATGCCGAACATCAGAACGGCGATGATGCAGGAGAACAAATAATCGAGCAGAATGGCCCAGCCGACGACGAAGCCGAGGAACGGATGCATCGACCTGGATACGTACGTATAGGCGGACCCGGATTCCGGATAAGCCTTCGACATCTCGCCGTAGCTCCCCGCCGTAAACAGGATGGCGACGAATGCCAGGACGTAAGCGGCGAGCAGCATGCCATGGGCCCCTTCGCTCAGCACTCCGAAGCTCGTAAAAAAGATCATCGGCGACATCCAGGCTAGCCCCATGGCTACGACATGGTACAATGACAGGTTTCGTTTCAGACTAACGGGTTTGATCATCGCAATTGTCCCCCTCGTCAACTCCCCAACGGAATCGGCGTGATAATACTTCACATTATTAAGGCGGAAATTCTTAAAAATCAAGTGAGAAATTTATTTTTTTTCTTCCGTATTGCCAATCTCTAAATTTGGTGTTAACATTCATGACATAACAAAACTTCATAACCAAATGTTTTCTAGGGTTCCGGATTGCCCCGCAATCGCCTGGACCGAGAGAAAACGCATCGGTCCGCGAACCGATGTACACGGCGGGATAAAAGCCCGGGAGAACCGTTCAGAAAGATTTTCTTTTTGACGATTCTTCCAGGGCTTTTTTATTTTTTCTTCGAGGAGGATTTCCCATGTCGAAACTGTATGCCATCACGCTAGGCCCGGGCCACAAATGGTCGGCCTGCGTCGGAAGCGGGAAAACGATCCGCATGACCGCGCATGGAGACCGAGCCAATCTGTCCGGTTTGTTCTTCAACGCCGCGCATCCGTCCGAACGCTACAATATGCCGGACACGCTGAAGGCCCAGCATACCGCCCGCCTGACCGCGGGCCACATTCTGATGAGCGACCAGGGCAAAGCCATGGTCTCGATCGTCGAGGATGAGGTCGGCTGGCACGACCCGCTGTCCGGCTACTCCACAAGACAGGGCACGGACGACAGGTACGGGCATACGTCCTACCAGACGAACCGCAACGAATGGCTGAGAAGCGGGGAAGAAAATCTGACGGTCGAGCTGTTCCGCCATGGCCTCGGCGTTCGCGATCTGGCGCCGCCGGTGAACTTCTTCTCCCAAGTCGCATGCGAGGCCGACGGCACGATGCGGTACGTGCCCCAGCCCGCGGCGGGCCGATCGGTGACGCTGCGCACGGAGATGAGCTTGCTGATCGTCCTCTCGAATACTCCGAACCCGCTCGATCCTTCCGGGGTCTATCCCGACGCCGCGATCGAGCTGCGGATCGAGGATGCGATGCCGGTCCGGGAAGACGACCCATGCTTGACGCGGTGCGGCGAGAACCGCCGGGCCTTCGAGAATACATGGAACGCAAAGATGCTGCTGAAGGGGGCTTACTGAGATGAGCGAATATCGGAACGCAACGAGCCAGCTTCGCGAGGAAGACGCCGTCTACTCTCGCGTCATTCCGGCGGGAGACGGCTGGATCTACGACCTGCTGCCCGGTCAGACGCTTCGGATTGTGGATCTGGAGGGCAACCAGGCCGTCGATACGCTGTTCTACTTGACGGACGACCCGGGCGATCGCTACAGCGCGATCCGGACGATTACCGGTCAGCGCAATTTGTACCTGACGACCGGCTCCGTCCTCGTGTCGGAATCCGGACGCCCGATGCTGAAGATCACGGCCGACACCTGCGGCCGGCACGACACCATCGGCGGCGCCTGCTCGGCCCAGAGCAATACGGTCCGCTACGCGCACGAGAAGCTGCCGATGCACAATTGCCGGGACACCTTCATGAAAATGCTGTCGCAGCGAAGCGAATACGGCAAGCGCGACCTTGCGCCGAACGTGAACTTCTTCATGAACGTTCCGGTGACGCCCGAGGGCGGTCTGGAATTCGCCGACGGCGTCTCCGGTCCCGGCCGTTACGTGGAGCTGCACGCGCTTGAGCCGGTCACGGCGCTGATCAGCAACTGCCCGCAGCTCAACAACCCTTGCAATGCGTACAACCCGACGCCGGCTCAAGTTCTCATCTGGGATAAGGGAGAAGATGCCCATGTTTAATAAAGTGCTGATCGCCAACCGCGGCGCCATTGCCGTCCGAATCATCCGAACGCTCAAAAAAATGGGCATCACCTCCGTCGCGGTCTTCACCGACGCCGACCGCGACAGCCTGCACGTCTCGCACGCCGACGAGGCGGTCCGGATCGGAGACGGCCCCGCCAAAGACAGTTATTTGAACGCAGAGCTTATTCTGCGGACCGCGCTGGAGACAGGCGCCGAAGCTATCCACCCCGGCTATGGCTTCCTCAGCGAAAACACGGCGTTCGCCCGCGCCTGCGCGGAGCGCGGCATCGCGTTCATCGGCCCTTCGCCCGAACAGATCGAGCTGTTCGGCCTCAAGCATACGGCCCGCGCGATCGCCATGGAAGCGGGGCTCCCGCTGCTCCCGGGCACCGGGCTTGTCGGCGAGATCGAAGAAGCCCTCCGGCTTGCCGCCGAGATCGGTTATCCGGTCATGCTCAAGAGCACGGCCGGCGGAGGCGGGATCGGCATGCGCATCTGCGAGGACGAGCGCGAGCTGCGGGAGGCATTCGATTCGGTCACGCGTCTCGCGGCCGCCAACTTTAACGACGGCGGCGTCTTCCTTGAGAGATATATCCGCCGCGCGCGTCATGTCGAGGTGCAGATCTTCGGCAATGCGTACGGCGAGGCCGTGGCGCTCGGCGAACGCGACTGCTCCGTACAGCGGCGGAATCAGAAAATCGTCGAAGAGACGCCGGCTCCTCTGTTCCCCGAAGCCGTCCGGACCGACATGCACGAGCATGCGCGACGGCTTGCCCATGCGGCCGGCTACCGCAGCGCGGGAACGGTCGAATTTCTGTACGATCCGGACGAGGAGCGCTATTACTTCCTCGAGGTGAACACGCGGCTTCAAGTCGAACACGGGGTCACGGAAGAGGCGTTCGGCATCGACCTGGTCGAGTGGATGATTCGCGAGGCCGACGGATCGCTGCGCGGACTCGAGGATCTGGCCGGCAAGTCCGCGGGACACAGCCTCCAGGTTCGCCTTTACGCCGAGGACAGCGTGCATGACTTCCGTCCGAGCGACGGCCGGATCGACGATGTACGCTTCCCCGACGTGCGCATCGAGACATGGATTCAGCCCGGACTGAACGTCACGACGCTATACGATCCGATGCTGGCCAAGATCATTGTCCGGGCCGAGACCCGCGAAGCGGCCATCGACCGGATGATCTCGGCTCTCGGAGAACTTCGCGTATATGGGCTTGCGACGAACCAATCGTACATCGAGTCGTTTCTGCGAACGGCCTCTTTTCGCGAGGGGCACGTATACACCTCGATGCTGCAGGGCTATACGCCGCGCGAGCATGCGATCGAGGTACTGGACGGCGGCGTGCAGACGACCGTTCAGGATTATCCCGGCCGGAACGGCTATTGGGACATCGGCGTCCCTCCCTCCGGACCGATGGACAGTCTGTCCTTCCGCATCGGCAACCGCCTTCTGGGCAACGACGAATCCGCGCCGGGCTTGGAGATGACGTTGCGCGGCGGCTCTTACCGCTTCCGCGACGATATGCTGATCTGCTTGACAGGCGCGGACATGGGGGCAACGCTCGACGGAGCACCGATTCCGATGTACGCGCCGATTCAGGCGCCGGCCGGATCGGTGCTCGCGTTCGGCGAGGCGGCCGCCGGCATGAGATCGTACCTGCTCGTCGCCGGCGGGCTCGATATGCCGTTGACGCTCGGCAGCGCCTCGACCTTCACGCTAGGCGGATTCGGCGGCCACTCGGGCGGCGCGCTTCGCACCGGCGCCGTATTGGGCGTGAACCGGCCGGCGGATCCGGCGCGCCCCCTCTCTCCCTTGGCTCCGGCGTCGCGTCCCGAGCCGGCGAAGGAATGGACGATCGGCGTCATCCCGGGCCCGCATTGCACGGAGGAATACTTGCTGCCCGCCTATCTGGAGCAGCTGACCTCAACTTCCTGGGAAGTTCATTTCAACAGCTCGCGAACGGGCGTCCGCCTGATCGGGCCCGCCCCGCTATGGGCACGCGAGGACGGAGGAGACGCCGGGCTTCATCCCTCGAACATCCATGACAACGCGTATGCCGTCGGCGCGCTCGACTTGACCGGCGACATGCCCATCCTGCTCGGCCCGGACGGCCCGAGTCTCGGCGGCTTCGTCTGCCCGGTCACGACCGCTTCGGCGGAGCTGTGGAAGATCGGCCAGCTCCATCCGGGCGACAAGGTGCGTTTCGTCTTGATCACGGTCGAAGAAGCGGAAGCGCTGCGGCACGCTCAGGAACGATTCTTGAACGGACTACCGACCGGGAATCCCCCTCTCCCCTCCCTGCCTGAATCCTCAAGCGGACGTTACGCGCCGCTGCTCGCATACGAGGAAGAAGGCCGCCGATTCCCGATCGCCGTCCGCTGCTCGGGCGACGAGAACATTCTGGTCGAATACGGCGAACGGGAGCTGAACCTGCTGTACCGGTTCCAGGTTTACGTTCTTATGCAGGCGATCAAGGAAAGCGGCAGCATTCCGTACGTCGAGATGACGCCCGGCATCCGCTCCTTGCAGATTCATCTGAAGCCGGACCTCATCACCGTCAGAGAAGCTGCGGCGAAAGTCATGGAGCTGGATCTGCGTCTGCCGGGACTGGAAACGATCGAGGTTCCGTCGCGCATCGTGAAGCTGCCGCTGTCGTGGGATGACCCCGCCACGCGGCTTGCGATCGAACGGTATCGGCAGAACGTCCGGCCCGATGCGCCGTGGTGCCCGAGCAACCTCGAGTTTATCCGTCGGATGAACGGTCTCGGCTCGCTTGAGGAAGTGGCCGAAGTCGTTTTCAACGCGAATTATCTCGTCATGGGACTCGGCGACGTATATCTGGGAGCGCCGGTCGCGGTCCCGCTGGATCCACGGCACCGGCTGGTGACGACCAAGTACAATCCGGCGCGCACCTGGACGCCAGAGAATGCCGTCGGCATCGGCGGCGCTTACCTGTGCGTGTACGGCATGGAAGGCCCGGGCGGCTATCAATTCGTCGGACGCACGGTCCAAATGTGGAACAAGCATCGCGCCACATCGAACTTCGAGCCGGGCAAGCCCTGGCTGCTGCGCTTCTTCGATCAGATCCGGTTCTATCCGGTATCCGAACAGGAGCTGCTCCGGATGCGGGAAGACTTCCCGCGCGGCGACTTCGTCGTCGAGATCGAGGAGACGACCTTCCGCCTGGGCGATTATCTGGCTTGGCTCGACGGCATCAAGGAGCCTGCCGCTGCATTTCGGAGCCGGCAGCAGCGGGCGTTCCAAGAGGAGCGCGCGCGTTGGAAGGAACTCGGCATCGCCGAATACGTATCCGAGCCGGAGTCCGCCTCCTCTCAGGGGCAGGACGATCTGCCGGAAGGAAGCGTCGGCGTGAACTGCCTGATGTCGGGGAGCGTATGGAAGGTGCTGGTGCAGCCGGGCCAATCGGTGAAAAAGAACGACGTTCTGATCGTCGAGGAGAGCATGAAGATGGAGTTCTCCCAGCTGGCGCCGTTCGACGGCGTGATCGCATCCGTCTTCGTCGAGACGGGCGATCAGGTTCGAGCCGGCGATTGCATCGCGGCGATCTACGCCATGGAAGAGGTGAGAAGCTGATGGCCGCGAATTCCGTTCCGTTCGAAATGACCGTCGACGCGCTGCGGCAAGGTTACCGCTCCCGAAGCTTCACCCCGGAGGAAGTCGTCCGGGTCATCGTCGACCGGGCGCGGCGGGACAGCGGCATGAACATCTGGATCGTTCCGCCTTCGTACGAGCGGATCGTTCCCTATCTGACTCGGCTGGCGGATCTCGACCCGCTGGACTGCCCGCTATGGGGCATCCCGTTCGCCGTCAAGGACAACATCGAGGTTGCGGGCTGGCCGCTCACCGCCGCCTGTCCCGCCTTCGAGCGGATTCCGGGCTCTCATGCCGAAGTCGTGGAACGGCTGCTGGCGGCAGGCGCCATTCCGGTGGGCAAGGCCAACCTCGATCAATTCGCGACGGGGCTCGTCGGCACCCGCAGCCCGTACGGCGCGACCCATAACGCATTGCGGCCCGAGCTGATCAGCGGCGGCTCCAGCTCGGGGTCGGCGGTCGCCGTGGCGCGGGGCCAGGCGGCTTTCGCGCTCGGCACCGACACCGCCGGTTCCGGACGGGTGCCCGCCGCCCTCAACCGGCTTGTCGGCTACAAGCCGGCGGTCGGCGCCTGGCCGACGCGGGGCGTGCTCCCCGCCTGCCGCAGCATCGACTGCGTCACCGTCTTCGCCTATCGGATGACGGACGCCAAGGAAGTGGACCGCGTCGTCCGCGGCCCGGCCAGCGACGATCCCTATTCGGCGGATCGTCCGCTCCGCCGCGCCGAACTGCCGAAGACGTGGCTCCTGCCGGAGCAGAAGCCGGAATTTTACGGTCCGTTCGCGGCGGAATACGAAGCGGCATGGGAACGGACCCTCGAGACGCTGGAGCATGCCGGCGTCCGCGTGCGGAAAGTCGACACCGGACTGCTGCGCGAGGCGGCCGCCCTGCTCTACGAAGGCCCGCTCGTCGCCGAGCGGTGGGCCGATCTCGGACCGTTCGCCGACGCTCATCCCGGCGCCCTCTATCCGGCGACCGAGACGGTTCTTCGTTCCGGCGTCCGGCCGGACTTCGACGCCCCCACTCTGTTCCGGGCTCAGCATCGGCTGGCGGCCATCCGGCAGTCGACGCGGGAAATGCTGCGCGGTTCCGTGCTCGTTCTGCCCACCTGCGGCGGCACCTGGACGCGCGAGCAAGTCGAAGCCGATCCGATCGCCGCGAACAGCAAAATGGGTTGGTATACGAATCACTGCAACCTGCTCGACTTGAGCGCCGTCGCCATCCCTTCGTACGATGCCGGCGATCGGCTGCCCTTCGGCATCACCCTCTTCACCGTGCCGGAAGAAGAAGCGAATCTTGACCCGGCCGCTTCGTTCTTTGAACGAGCGGCGGAATCCGTTACCGTAGCGGTCTGCGGGCTGCATATGCGCGATTTCGGCCTGGAACCCCAGATGACGGGACTGCGCGCGGAGTTCGTTGCGGAAGCGCGAACCGCCGGGCGTTACAGGCTGTATAAGCTTCCGACCTCTCCCGCCAAGCCGGGTCTGGTGCGGGTCGCAGAAGGCGGCGCCGCCATCGCGGTTGAACTGTGGCGGATGCCCGCCGCCTCCTTCGGCGCCTTCGCGGCCTCGATCCCCGCCCCGCTCGGCATCGGCAAAATCGAGCTCGACGACGGCCGAATCGTCTCCGGCTTCTTGTGCGAAGCGTATGCCGGCGGAGGAGCCGTCGACATCACCGAAGCCGGCGGATGGCGTGCGGCCCTAACGATGGAGCAGGAGTCGATTCGAGAATAGGCTGCGTATTTCTTCTATATAATAGGAACACAAAAAAACCGTCGTCCCGGTAGACGACGGTTTTTCGTTCACGCTGCGATTTAGCGCGCTGCCTGCAACGGCTCGTTCTCGCTAAGACCCAGCGACCGTGCCGTCGAAGTATGAATTTCCCGGATCAGTTCCGGATTTTTGAGCAAGGACAAGCCGTACGAAGGAATCATTTCCGTCAGCTTGGGCTCCCAGGCTTTGAGATGCTGAGGGAAGCATCTTTTGATAATCTCAAGCATAACGGACACGGCGGTGGAAGCGCCCGGCGATGCGCCGAGCAGCGCGGCGATCGAGCCGTCGGCGGCGCTCACGACCTCCGTACCGAACTGAAGCGTTCCTTTGCCGCCTTGGGCCGTATCCTTGATGACCTGCACGCGTTGGCCGGCAACGATCAAGTCCCAATCCTCGCTTCGGGCGTTCGGAATGAAGTCGCGCAATTCCTCCATGCGCTGTTCTTTCGACAGCATCAGCTGTTGAATCAGGTACTTGGTAAGCGACATCTCTTTGACGCCTGCCGCCATCATCGTGAGAAGATTATGCGGCTTGATGGATGTAATCAAGTCGAACATGGATCCTGTCTTTAAGAACTTCGGCGAGAAGCCGGCGAACGGTCCGAACAACAGCGATTTTTTGTTGTCGATGAACCGGGTGTCCAGATGCGGAACGGACATCGGCGGAGCGCCGACCGAAGCTTTGCCGTACACTTTGGCGTGATGCTGCTCGACGACCTCCGGATTGTTGCACACCATAAAGAGCCCGCTGACCGGAAAGCCCCCGATATGCTTGCCTTCGGGAATTCCGGATTTTTGCAGAATATGCAAGCTTCCTCCGCCCGCGCCGATAAAGACGAACTTCGCGGTATGGCGCTCCACGGATCCGCTGCCGAGATTTTTCACTTTCAATTCCCACGATCCGTCGCTCGCGCGTTTCATGTTTTTGACGGAGTGGTTGTAATGGATTCCGACGTCATGCTTCTTGAGGTGCTCGATCAGCATACGCGTCAGCGCGCCGAAGTTGACATCCGTTCCGGAATCGATCTTGGTAGCCGCGATCGGCTCGCTGGAAGAGCGGCCCTTCATCATGAGCGGAATCCATTCCGCCAGTTTGGCCGGATCGTCGGAATACTCCATTCCTTGAAACAGCGGATTATGGGACAATGCTTCAAACCGTTTTTTCAAAAACGATACGTTCTTTTCCCCGCGCACGTAGCTCATATGAGGCAACGGCACGATAAAGTCCTGCGGATTGCGGATCAGCTTGCTGTCTACCAGGTAAGACCAGAACTGTCTGGACACCTGAAACTGTTCGTTTACGTTGATCGCTTTGCTGATGTCGATGGATCCGTCCGATTTTTCGGTCGTATAGTTAAGCTCGCACAGGGCGGCATGCCCCGTTCCCGCGTTATTCCATTCGTTCGAGCTTTCTTCTCCCGGTTTGCCGAGTTTCTCGAACACGGTAATTTTCCAATCCGGCGCCAACTGCTTGAGCATCGTTCCCAATGTCGCGCTCATGATTCCGGCCCCGATTAAGATCACGTCTGATTTCGTTTGTTCGTTGCTCATGTTAACCGTCCTTATAACCTGAAATTTAAAGAAAGCCATCAAACGGCAAACCAAAGGCGCGACCTCGTCGCGCTGCTTGTCAGGAATAATTATATCATAGCGAATCGATCAAATTGATAAATAATTATATTTGATCACGCTATAAACGATCGTTATAGGCCGTCTTGCCTCGTGCTTAAACCGTGCTTTTATAGGGCATATTATGGGAATCAATCCAAAGCGAAGGCGGCCAACTTATGAACAGGCGTGGAAAATCGAACGCTTCGAACGACAACCGACCCCCGGTTCAAGAGACCGACGCCTTCGATCTGGAGCCGTCGCAGCCGATCAGCTTCGACCTGGACGAGAACGAGCGCACGTTCCAGGATCTGTTCCGGCATTGCTCGGATATCGTGTTTCGCGATCTTGAGGTTCAAGGCCGTACGAAGCTGCTGATTATGTTCACCGACGGCATGGTCAACAGCGATATTTTGCAATCCGCCGTCTTAAAGCCGCTCCTGTACGAGGGGCTGCCGCAAGGGCTGGGCATGATCGACAGCATCGCCGAAATGTGCGGACGCGAACTCATGAGCATCCTTCAAGTGAAGAAAAGCTCCGATGTCTTCGAAATTGCAGATCTCATCTTGAGAGGACATACCGCTTTTCTGGCCGACGGGGAGAACGAGGCGCTGCTGGCGGACGTCTCGAGCTTCGAGACGAGAAGCATCGAGGAGTCCACCAACGAGGCGACGCTTCGCGGCGCAAGGGAAAGCTTTACGGAACTGCTCCGGACGAATACGACGCTGCTCCGCCGGATCATCGTAACTCCGAAGCTGAAGCTGGAAGCGTACCGCGTCGGCAAGCTGACGAATACGGAAGTCGTCGTCGCCTACATCGAAGGAAGCGTTGCGGAACCTGTGCTGAAGGAAGTGCGCGACCGTGTCCGGCGGATTCGTCTCGAAGGCGTGCTCGAATCGGGGTATATTGAGGAGGCGATCGAGGACACGAATTATTCGCCGTTCCCGCAAATGATGAGCAGCGAGCGCCCCGACGCCGTAGCGGCTGGACTTCTGGAGGGCAAGGTAGCCATTCTAACGAACGGCACTCCGAACGCGCTCATCGTGCCCATGACGTTCTGGGATGGCCTGCAGGCGCCCGACGACTACTTCGAGCGCTTTATGTACGTCACGCTGAATCGTTGGATCCGATATGCTTTTGCCATCTTCTCGGTCTTGTTTCCATCGATCTATATTGCATTGACCAGCTTTCATCCGGAGATGGTCCCGCCCAAGCTGATGCTGAGCATCTCCGCTCTTCGGGAAAAGTCGCCGTTTCCGACGGTCATCGAAGTCTTCATCATGGAGTTCATGTTCGAAGGCCTGCGGGAAGCGGGCATCCGCCTGCCCAAGCAGATCGGTCCGCTTGTCAGCATCGTCGGCGCCCTGGTCATCGGACAGGCGGCCGTTCAGGCCGGCATCATCTCCGCGCCGATCGTCATCGTCGTATCCGCCGCCGGCATCTCCTCTTTCGTCATCCCGCGGTACCGGTTCGGCATTCCCCTGCGAATGCTGCGCTTTCCGCTTCTGATTCTTACCGGCATGTTCGGTTTATTCGGCATCGCGCTTGGTTTGATCACGATTCTCGTTCACCTGATCCATCTCAAACCGTTCGGTACGGCCTATTTGAGTCCGGTGACGCCGATCATGTTCGGCCGAATCAAGAAGGTTTTTGTCCGTTTCCCGCACAAGCGTGCCATGAAGGCCAATCCCATCCGAGAGGGAGATTCGCCATGAAGCGAATCATCAAGCTGGGGATCGTGCTCTTCTTCGTCATAACGTGCACGACGGGATGCTGGAACCTGACGGAACCGGACGAACTTGCTTTCATTACCGCCGCGGGAATGGACGCCGCGCCGGACGGACGGATCGAGATCAGCTCTCAAATCGCGGTTCCTTCGGCAATCGACGTCCAGCAGAATCAGAGCAGCATCGGCAAAAGCTTTCTCGTCGTGAGCGCCATGGGCAAAAATGTGATGGATGCGGGCCGCACCATGCAAGGAAAGTTGTCCCGCAGCTTATTCTACGAGCATCGCCAGGCGATTATCTTTGGACAGAGCATGGCCCAGCGCGGAGTCGGAGATATGCTCGACATGTTCGTACGCAATCCGAAGTCGGAAATACGTTCTACGGTAGCCGTCGTAAAGGACGGAACGGCGAAAGATCTGCTGAACATCAAGCCGAAGTTCGATCCCTTCTCGGGCCTGGCGATTCTCCGCGTCCAGTCGTCGGTAGGTTCGACTCCGTATTTCTATCGGCATTTTCTATCCGATGCGTTGAACGAAGGCATGACTCCGCTGGTGCCGGCCTTCCATATCGTCGGTAAGAATGAATTTGCCTGCGTGGGCGCGGCTATGCTCGACAACACGGCCGACTTGAAATTGAAGGGGTTTTTGAACGCGGAGCAATCGTTTCTCGCTTACTGGATGATCGGCAGACAATCGACGATCTCCGTTACCTCGGTTGTCGACCGCGACGGCGGGCTCGCAACCATAAGATTGGGAAGCTTGAAAAGCCGCATCCGCGTTATTCTGACGGATAGCGGCAAGCCGGCCATCGAAGTTCGTTTGTCCGGGGGGGGCTCCGTTATCGAGAACAACTCAAACTTGGATCCGTCCAAAGGCCCCGATCGGCGGATCATTGAACAGAAGCTCTCCGATTCAACCCGCCAAAAGGTGGAGCAATTGATCGATCAGGTCCAGCACCAATACAAAACGGACGTGTTCGGGTTCGGCGATCACATCCATCGCCGTTATCCTCAGCGATGGAAGACGTTGAAGAGAGATTGGGACCAAAGCTTTTCCAAACTTCCGGTATCGGTTCAAGTTACCCTGCATGTGAAGGATCCCGGGCAGAGCAATTCAGCCATGAAGCGGTTCATCTAAGAGAAGCCGCGAAAACAGGAAGTCCGATCAGGAGAGATCACCGTGAAAATAACCGGCACCCAGCTTTTCTGGATCTTGTTTACGGTCGAAGTCGTCATGGCCGTATGGCTCCGAATTTCGCCTGCTATTGAAGTATCGCGGCAGGATGCATGGATTTCCATGCTGGTCGCGGGGATGATCGGAGCCGCCATTACCTTTCTGGTCGTTTGCCTAAGCTTGCAGCATCCAGGGCAAAGCCTGGCCGTGTTCAGCCGCAAGCTGCTCGGCAAATGGGTAGGCGGCCTGCTTGTCCTTCCTTATTTGGCCTCCTGGTATATCCTGGCGGGAGATGTCCTGCGCACGTTCGCCGATTTCGTTCATTTGATCCTCCTCGACCGTACGCCTCTGTGGGTCATCATGTTCCTGATGGCAGCCATGATGACGGTAATGACGGGTGCTATAGGCATGAACGGCATCGCCCGATTTTGCGAGATCGCCGGCCCCCTCACGCTGATCACGTTGATCCTCAGCTTCTTGCTTAACATCGGAAATGTGAACTTGTCGAATCTTTTTCCAGTCATCGCCGATACGGGCTGGAAAAACATTCTCAAGGCTGCTTACCCTCCCGCCTCTTTTTTTGGCGAGTCGTTCCTGCTGCTCGTCATCGTGTCGATGGTGCAGCGTTCGGACAAGGCGCTTTTGCGATCCATGACGAGCATCATAACCATCGTCGGAATCGTGCTCGTCTCGACGATCATGGTGCTGTTTGTCTTCGGACCGAACGTATCGGCCAAGATGAGATTCCCGTATTTCACGCTTGTAAGGTCGATCAACATTCTCGATTTCATCCAGAACGTGGACATCTTCGTTCTGTTCATCTGGGTGTTCGGCGTTTGCGCCAAAATATCGTTCTACCTGTTCCTCACCAGCTTCGAAATGGCCAATTGTCTCGGCTTGAAAAACTGGCGCAAGGTCGTCTGGTTCAGCGCGCCTCTCATCGTGGCGATCGCAGTGGCGATTCCGAACGAAACGGCGATTGAAATGCTGCAGAAATTGTGGAGATTGATTGTCATTCCCTTGTGCGGCATCGCCATCCCCATGCTGCTCTTGCTCGCGACAGCGATCTCCAAACGCCGGGAGGCTCGTCGCCTTTAACCATACACAGATGACGGTCGAAGATGTATACTCCTCTCCAATCGAAATCAACCTGATCGATTAACCGATCATGAAAAAAGCCCGCATGTTTGCGGGCTTTACTCGAGCCAATGCTTCTACTTCGCCTTCATTCCAATTCGTCTGATTCTGCACTCAATGTGAATTTCGACCGTTATGTTTTCGTACATTTCTTCCCATTTTTCTTTGCTCTTCACATACTTTCGCCAGTAACCCGGTTTCTTGGCGCGCAACTGTTCGCCGAAGCCGAAAATATCGCTATGCGCACGCTGCGTCTTCTCGATTAATCCTTTCACATGTTTGGAAACACTTTCCTCCACTTTTTTGTTGAGTTCCATCAATAACTTTGGATCGTTGACGATCAGATCCTCGCTGTTTTTTTCTTCAAGAATAAACTCGTCGAACACATTAACCGTGAAGTGCGGCATCTTATTTCGAATATCGACTTTGATTTGCGATTTACGCGAATACGCTCCGATATTCACTACCTGCTTTGAGTTTCCAATCTTGAATAATCCGCGGTAACCGCCCGGATTCATTCCCATAATGGACATATACGACGAGATCTCGATTGGGCTCGTAACGCCAACAAAGCGATCCTTTTGGAAGTAAGCAAGGCCTTTGATTTCGACGTTTTGTTCTTTTTTCATCTCTACATAGGGCAGGTAACCCTCTTGCCCTTTTCTCGACGATCGGCTCCAAAACATGCCGATGTAATTTGCAGGAAATTTGCCCATCCGGACCGCGCTGTCCATCGTTGCCATTAAATAAAGGGTCGGGATCCGTTCCAGCTCCGGCGTCGACTTCATGAATTCCAGCGCATTGCCCTTGGAGACCATCATCCAGGCCATCCGTCTCAACTGAGGATTGCGCCGTAAATAATCGTTCAAATTTTGCAGCCCTTTGCGGGCCATCGCTTCCGAGACAACGATGACCCGCACATGGCCTAAAAACAGCTCCCCGGACAACTGCTGCTGCAAATTCATCAGCGCATCGTCGACCGTATAGCCCGGAACGTCCATCACCCAAACCGTACGGTTCGATGCCGAACGTCCGCCTCCGCCTCCTTCGCCGGGACCGAGCGGAATTCTTCCCGGAACCGCAATCTGGACTCCGAGCCGGATCATCGTCCTCCCCGGCTCCAAATAACTGCCCGGAAGATGAGTAATTTCGTCCACATGCTCCGCCTCGGAAGGTTCGACCGTATCCACGGATATTCCGAGAACCACCGCCCGGTCTTCGATCTCCAAGCGGTCCCAGCACCCGGTCAGCGCCGGCACCGCTGTAAGCAAAGCCGTGAACAATAGGATGGGTTTAGTCCAAGCAGCTGTAACCTTCAGAACGGATTCCCTCATTTCTTCCGGGACCATGAAAAACGAGCAACGATGTCGGCTAGCTCCATCCCGGCGAATGCCCGCTTGTTTCATTCTTTGGTTTAATGCAGCTGTTTAAACATGGAAGCCGGCAGCATCTCGGGAATTCGCCATGCTCAATAGCCGATCATCGGGATGGATTGCGACTGCCTGGCGTAAGGCTCCGCCTCACCGTTCTTGACCTTGTAGAGGATCTTGGACGTTTCATAAGCCGCGGCCATCAGTTCGGGATAGGGCTGCATGCAGATGTCGACCATGCCGATCTGGTAATTCTCGCCGTCGTACCTTCCCAGGCAGAACTGATCGTTGTACTGGAACCAATGCGCGCCTACGCCGTAGGGATGGGCGGCTACCTTCTCCACGAAGTGCCGCCACATCACGCCCCGTTCCTCCTGATTGACGACGCCCTTCAGGCCGGTGGCGGACAAACCCCGGTCGAGCGCTCCGCAATGGTATTCTCCCAGCAGAATCGGCAGATCGACGCCGGCGTTCTTGACAAAATCCATATCCCGGGTCGGATCGAAGTCGTAGCAGTTGATGGAGAATACGTCGAAATATTCCCAGCCCGCCATCATGTCGAGATTGTACGCCTTGGACCACCTCAGACCCAGGTTCAAATGATTCGGATCCACGGATCTGCACGCGAGGGAAGGAATCTTGACATATTCGCGAATCAGATGAGCCGAGTATTTCCGGATATCCGGCTGCGAGCCCGGATAGGCGGACGAGCAGTTTTCGATCGGCCGCTCCAGATCGGCGAAGCCGGCGAACCGGGATCCCCAGGCCCGATTCAAGGCTTCAATGGTTCCATAGGCGATCTTCAGAAACTGAATCAAACCGAGTCGGCAATACGTTTGCGCCGGATGGCGCAGAACCTCGTCCGCGATGGCCAGCCCTTCCACAAAGTTGAACTCCGGCTCGTTCCGAAGGAAATAACCGATCAGCCACGCGTCGTTTTTCCATTCTTCAAGCGTCCGGGCGTACACTTCCGACTTTTCGCGGTATTCGGGCGACAGCACGTCGGGGAAATCTCTGAAAATCAAAGCGTTCGTGGTCGGAAAGCCCGGAAGCTCCCGCACGTAAGGCAGCTTGCTTCGGCCGTCGTTGACGCCCAGTCCCGGAAAATTCCCCTGGGAGTTTATCCCGCTCTTCATCAGGACGCGGTAGGAGATCTCCTCCCACTTCTCCCGCCATTTGTCGCCGTACACTCTTTTCAAATTCAGAGCCGTGAAGCTGATCGCTTTAAACCGGTCCAAAGGCATGTATGCGGCGCGGCGGATCGTCCCGCTGCTGTACAGCTCCTTGAATTCCGGGTCCTCCTCGTCCGGGAGCCAATCGCACACCGGCTCGAAGCTGTCCACCCGGCACCGGTCGCCCGGACGAGTTCCGCACGGGCCCAGGGAAAAATAGTCGCAGCCGTCCGGATCCGTCAGATGCCAACGCCCGTCCTCCGATTTGAAGGTGGAGAAGAAGCCCGTTCCCTCCTTCAGCTTCCGCCCGGCGTCGCCGCCCCACCGGTTCCATTCGGGAAACGGATATTCGGCCGCACCTTCATGGGCTTGCAGCGCCGCGCTTAATTCCTTCATCGAATGAATCTTGCCGGGCCATTCCTTCTCCTTCCATTGGCCGAACTCATCGACCATTTTCCGCTGGGGAAGCGGAAAATCCTCGGGCTTCTCATCCGTCAAATAAAAGTTTTCAAACCGCAGCTTCACATCGTGGAAGGCGCGCTCTATACCGAGCTCGAACCGATCGACCTCCCGAATGTCGGTGCGCTGGCCGTGAATGACCAACTTGAGCGTGCCTGGCGTGCGGTTCGTGAAGATCGTGCTGTTGTCCAGCCAATGAAGATCGAGACAGATCCTGGTCTTGAATTTCGGCAGAAGGCCAAAGCGCATAAAGATCCGCTCCTTGACGGCTCCCGGCAAAAAACAGCGGAACATCATCGCGGCCGAATGCTCCTCCAGCACTTCGACGTCGCCGACAATAAAGCGCTTCCCGGAATGCTTGACTTCGTGCAGCGAGATTCCGCCGCCTTCGGCTCCCAACGCAACCTCGCAGCGATCGGCGCTTCGGTAGAGGAATACCGCATCCCTTGCGTCCGAACGTTCAAAATCGATCTTCATTTTCTCATCTCCATTCGGAATCGGTTACCCTCATCATAATCCAAACGTCCTTGAATTCAATGGAGATATCTACGAATGTATCGACGACCGCAAAAAAGGCTTCAGCCGCGAGAGCTGAAACCTTTGGTGCGATGAGACAGCGTTATTTGGCCAAAGCATCTTTCTCCGTCTTGACGGATTCCAGCGTTACCCCGTCCGTGCTGAAGATAGACCCGTCATCCGAGACATATTGGTATTCTTCCGTATCGCTGCTGAAGAGCTTGAAGGTGCCGGTGGAATCTTCATAAAGCTCTTCCTTGGCCGGAAGGCCGGTCTGCCGATCGACATACACGATGTTCTGCATATTGGCCAGCGTGTTGTCATCGATATAGGACTGATAGCTGTTCATGAGCTTGTTCAGAGTCTTCCCGTCGGGCGTTTGCCCGGTGCCGACGGAAGTCCAATAGTCGGCTTTGTAATTCTGCTTCACGCCGCTGAAGCCGAGCGTTTTTTTCTCCAGAATATCGAATGTGTGCGAATCATCCGTTCTCTTGACCCATTTTCCGCTGATGGGATCGCCGTTAGAATTACGTTGAATCACGACCATGTCGCTGCCGTTGAGGAAATAAGTGCTTCGATAGTCCAGAAGCTGATGATCGGCCGAATAATCCTTTACATCCGTTCTGAAATTTTTCGTTTGCGGATCATACCAGTTTTCCAAAGTGAAGTTCTGGCTGCCGTCGGTTCTCGAATAAGTATCTTTGCTGTACTCGATCGTCCCTTGGGCTTTGTCCGTTGCGACCGGCGCATCCGTCGGCGCAGACGCCGTCATGACCGTATTTTTCGGAATCGCGTCGCTTCCGTTTGCCGCGAATGCGGAGATAGTGCCGAAGCTGGCTACGACGAGCGCCGACGCCAGGACCGTTCCCGCTACTTTTTTGCTTTTGACTGCTTCGAGAAGTTTCATGTCTTTCCCTCCGGATTTGTGATTTGCGTTTGGAATGCGCAGTTCCTACTTGCACTTTCATTATAAGAACGCGATATTTCATAAGGATCGGCAAGTTGTAAATTAGTTGTATCATCCGGCAAGAGGATCCGGACAATGGTTCCTTCGTTCAGGCGGCTCTGAATGTCGAGCTGCCCCTTATGCAGCCGGACGATCTCGGCGCAAATGGCCAACCCCAGTCCGGCGCCGCGATTCGGCTGCGTACGGGACCGCCCCGCGGTGAAGAACGGCTCGAACACCTTCGGGATATCTTCCTGCGGGATCCCGATTCCCTCGTCTTGCACTTCGATGACATATCGGGAGTCCTCAGTCCGATAGCCGCGGAAAAAGATGCTGCTCCCGGCTTTCGAAGCTTTGATGGAATTGTCGATCAGATTGGTGCAGAGGATTTGGAGCAAATCCTTTTCCATCGGAAGCTTCGCGGTTTCCACGGACATCATCAGCTCCGCCTGCGCCTTTTCCAGCTGCGGTCTCATCGTTAGCGCGATCTCTTCGAATACCGGCCCGATCTCCCCGACGGTCATGCGGGGCTGGCTGTTTTCAACGAGGATGAGGTCCATGAGCTTAAAAGCGAGGCTTTCCAGCCTTTTTCCTTCGCCGTAAATATAATGGAGGGATTTGTAAAACACTTCTTCCTTAAATGGCGTCGTTCTAAGAAAATCGGCGTAACCGATGATCGAAGTAAGCGGCGTCTTTAATTCATGCGTCAAGTAATGGATAAACCGCTGCCTGTTCCGGTCAGCCGTCTCCAAGGCCACGACTTTTTCCTCGATCGCCTCGGCCATGGCGTTGAAATTTTCCGACAGCAGGCCGATCTCGTCTTTCGACAGCACATTGACGCGATGCGAATACTGGCCCGAAGCGATCGTCTGAGCGGATCTGGTGAGCTGGCGGACGGAACGTGTCAGGAACCAGATCAGGCCGTACAAGCCGCCGGCCAGGACGACGGCGATGACGATGTTGATTTTGACAAAATTCCGGATCTGCGCTTGTTTATCCTCATAAATGCCCGTCAAATCCCGGATGTACGTGAGCTTGAAATCGCGCCCGCTCACAGCGAGTTCGCCGGAGACAAACAGAACGCTCCTGCGGCCGACGCTGCGAATGATGTATTTTCTGACGGCGGGTTTTTCATTATCCAGCTCCGGTCTCGGGCCGGCAATCGTTTCGGAGAAGTTGGAAAATACCGTCTGATCGCGCTCGTTTCGGATTTCAATGGAGACATGGTCGGGGTCGAAGGATTTCAGATACTTGGAGGCGTTCCGGCTAAAAAAATCGTCGGCGTCTTCCTTTGAGGTGTTCAAAAGCTGGTTCAGGTTGTTGAAATACGACCAATCCGACTCCATCCGGGCGGATAAAACCTGCTGATCCGATAACCCTCTGTCGACCTCCCTGACCAGATTCTGATTGAAGTTATGCTCGATCAGGCAAAAGGAAGAGGCGTTGAACAGCACTTCGAACAAGAGGAAGGTGCCCCAGAACACTTTCTGCCAGAGCTTCATGGGAGAACCTCTAGCCGATAGCCGAATTTGTAGACCGTTTTAATAAGGTCTTCCCAGCCCAGTTTTCTCCGGATCTTCTGGATATGAATATCGACGGTCCTCGTCTCGCCGCCGTACTCGTAGCCCCAGACGAGCTCCAGAATTTTTTCCCGGGACAGGGCTTTGTTCCGGTTGCCCAGGAGAAGAAGGAGCAGCTCGTATTCCTTCATCGTCAGCTCGATGACGGCGCCGTCCCGCTTGACCGTGCGCTCCTCCAAATGAATCTCGAGGCCGCCGCAGGCGATCCGATCGCTCTTCCTGCCGTAACGGCGAAGCACCGCTTCGATTCGGGCCAGCAGCTCCATCGCTTCGAACGGCTTGACGATATAATCGTCGGCCCCCATCTTCAATCCCTTTACCTTCTCGGCAAGCGCGTTTCGGGCCGTCAGGAAGATGACCGGCACTTCAATGCGCCGGAACCGTTCCATCAGCTCGTACCCTTCCATGTCGGGGAGCGAGATATCCAGCAAGATCAAATCGGGCGTAAACCCCGAGAGAACGCTTTGCGCGTCTTTGCCGCTATAGGCCTGCCGGCATTCGTAGCCCGCCAATTCCAGATTCAGTTTGATCAGGTCGGAAATCGCCGGGTCGTCTTCGATGATGATCATTTTTTGCATTCCGATACCTCTCCGCTAATCTGTTCTTCTCTTTATGATAGAGGAAAACGGCGCGCGAACCTATGTCCAAGTTGTAATTAAGTTGTAAAATAACCCCACAAACTAAAAAAAAGAGAGGACAGCTCGTGTCCTCTCCCTATCGCTCCTGGAACGATTACTTGCCCGAGCCTTCCGCAATCTCCTGCACGCGGTCCACCATGGCGTTCGCGTCTGCAAGCGTAACGCCGTCCTTCGGATGGAAGTTGCCTTCCGAGTCCAGTTCGACGATCTTAAGAGCAAGCGCCGTCTGAATGGCGCCTTGGTCCGGAAGATCGATGTCGTCGTTATCCTTGATCTCGACCGCGATCAGATTCAGCATCGGCAGCTTGCCGCCCGTTTGAAGCGTATGGATCAGCAGGTACGTGAACGATTCGCGGGTCACGACGGCATCCGGATCGATCTTGATCTGCAAATTCGCCTCTTCCCCGACAACGCCCTTGATCAGCTGTACGGCTTGTTCCATCGTGAGAGCCTCACTCTCGCTTCCTTGCTCAGGTACCGAGTGGGCTTGCAGATAACTCAAAGCGTTGCTGATCTCGACAGCCGCTTCCGCGCGGGTGATTTCCTTCTTCGGATTGAACATCCCGTTGGAATCCAACTTCGCCACGCCGTAGTTCAGAGCGCGCTGAATCGCTCCGGAGTAATCGGGCGTAACTTGGTCCCGGTCCTTGAAATCCGCTGCAACCGGCTTCACCATCGGAAGCTTGCCGGTCGCTTCGATCGCATGAATGAGCTGGTACGTGAAGGCTTCTCGCGTCATCTTCTCATTCGGTTTCAGATCGGCCGGCAGTTCCAGTCCGTTGACCGCGGCGACGATCATGGCGTCGGCATACCAGGCGGAATCGTTGGCATTCTTGAAGTAGTCGGACGCTTTGGGCTCCTTGAGAAATCGGACCAGATCCAGATTCAGGCCCAGCGCGCTGACGATCATCTGCGTGCTCTCCGCCTGGGTGACGGTTCGATTCGGAGCAAACAATTCCGCGGTAATTCCCTTGATCAGACCGCTGTCATACAGCGCCAGGATCTGGTCCTTGCCTTGCACGCTGTTCAGATCTTTAAAAGTGGCGGCGGAGGCGAAGCTCTGCCCGGCGATACTGAGCGCCAGGACAGCGGCTGCGGACAGCGTAACGATTTTGTATGGCTTTTTCATAAAAATTCCACCTCTTGGAGTCGTGTTTGTCTTGCGTGCCATCATAGACGGCGACTCCGTAAAAAAGGTTTCTTCGTTTACTCAAATTTTACAATTTACTTTAAAAAGTAAAATCAGTCCCGATGACCATAACGTCAAGGGGACTGACTTTGTCTAACATGAAGGGATCATCCTTTATGCGCGCTGAAAGCCACGCCTTCGATGAAGCGTCTCTGGAAGAGGAAGAACAGAACGATCATCGGAATGACGGCCATGAACGCTCCCGCCATCAAGATCGGATAATTCGTGCTAAACATGGAGACGAGCGTAGCCAGCCCCGATGATAAAGTGAGCTTATCGGGCGAGCTATTGATGATAAGCGGCCATTGCAATTCGTTCCACGACCACAGCAGTTGAATGATGACGATCGCGACCAAAGCGGACTTCACCAAGGGCAGCATAATGTATCGGAACGTCTGAAACGGATTGCACCCGTCCAGAATCGCGGCTTCCTCGAGCTCTTTGGATATGCCGATAAAAAATTGCCGCAGCATAAAAGTGGCGAACGGGCTGACCAGCGAGCAAATCCAGAGGGCCGTTACCGAATTGACCAAGCCCCATTTGCTCATAAGCAGGTATTGCGGCGTGTAGAAGACGGGATTCGGCACCATCATGACGGATATGATGAGGAAGAACAGAAGCGTTCTGCCCGGGAACCGGATTCGCGCGAACGCGTAAGCGGCCATCGAGCTGAACAGGACGGGGAACAGCGTCTTCATGAATGCCGCGAAGATCGTGTTCAGGTAATAATGCGTAAAGTCCGACTTCTCGAACGCTTTCGCGTAGCTGCTAAAATTCCAATGAGACGGAAAAATGACGACCGGAATCTGGGTGGCTTCGGTTACGGTTTTGAACGAGGTCAGGATCATCCAGACGAAGGGGACGATCATGACGACGGACGCCGCGATCAGCACCAGGTGAAGGATCCAGTTGGAATTGCGCCGGACGGTTTGACTGCGATTCGCCATACTCTTCTCCCCTCAGTCGTAGTTGACCCATTTTTTCTGAAACGCAAACTGCAGGCCGGTCAAGACCAAATTGATGACGAGCAGCACGTCCACGATCGCCGCGCCGTAATTTTGATCGTAGTAGACGAACGCATTTTGATAATACGCATAGACGAGCGAACGTACGGCGGGAAGCGCGACGTTCGTCTTGCCGATGAGCAAATAGATCGAGTCGAAAATTTGCGTGGCGCCGATCATGAGCACGACGGACGTAAAAAACAAGGTCGGCGTCAAGAGCGGCAAAGTGATATAGCGGAACTTGCGAAACCGGACGGCCCCGTCGATCTCGGCCGCCTCGTACAAGGCTCTCGGTATGCCCTGCAGGCCTGCAAGAATCAGCAGCATGTTAAAGCCGATGGCGCCCCACACCCCGACGATCACGAGCGCGTACATCGCGAACTTCGCATCGGATATCCAGGCCACGTGAGTGCCGAGCACATAGTTGATCAGACCGTAGTCGCGGGCGAACAGCACGACCCATACCATGGCGGCCGCGGCGGGCATCGTCACCTGGGGCAGAAAGAAGATGACCCGGTAGGCGGATAATCCGCGGATCTTGGCATTGAGCAGAACGGCGAAGAAAGTGGAAAGAACGAGCGTGAGCGGCACGAACAAAACCGTGTAATAAAGCGTATTCCGAAGGTTGCGCCAGAACTCATGATCCTTGAACAGCTTTTCGTAGTTCGCAAAGCCGACCCAGTGGTTGACGAGTCCGAAATTCTCGGATTTCAGAAAGCTCAGATAGATCGAATAGACAGCCGGCCAACTCCAGAATAAGACCGTACCGAGCAAGGTAGGTGCAATCATAACATATGCCCATACATACCTGCTTCTCGAATTCATGGCCTACCTCCCCTGATTCATCGAAGGCATTCCGCTCCCGGAATGCCTTCGATTCCTTCCCATGACAGCCGCAACGGCCTTACTTGTTGTCCGCGATCGCTTGATTCATCATGGCCGCCACTTGTTTGGCGCCCTCTTCGATGGAAATGTTGCCGCCCCATGCTTGCGCCATGATTTCCGACTCTTTCGGGAACCACACCGGATACGCTTTGGAGCCGGCCGGATATGGCGTTGCGTCTGCGGCTTGGTCGATAAATACCTGCAGGTTCAGATCCGGCTTCGACTGCACCCATGCCGCCTGCGTGTCTTTGTAGGCCGGAATCGCCGCGCCCATCTGCGCCGTAATTTCCGCCGCTTTTTGCGAGCCCAGGAATTTCAGGAACTGCCAAGCTTCGTCCTTGTGCTTGCCCGAAGCCGACATGACGTTGCCGAGACCGTTGATGATGTCGCCGCGCTTAACCTTGCCCTTCGGCAGCTTCGCCCAGTTCCACTTGCCCTTGATGATGTCGCTGCCGTCGATGTCGGTCGTTCTCCAGTCGCCTTCGAAGATCATGGCGATCTTGCCGGACTTGAACATCTCCGTGGAGTCCGTGTCCGTCATTTGCTGATGGCTCGGAGATGACTTGTCGAGAATCATTTGGTAGCGCGCTTTCAGTGCTTCGATGGAGGCCGGATCGTCGTAGCCGGATTTCGTGCCGTCTTCGGAGACGATATAGCCGCCATTGGCGAGCATGTCGTTCCAGTAGCCGCCTTGCGTATCCATCTTGGCCGCGAAGCCGTAGATGCCTTTATCCGGCTGGCTCAGCTGCTTAGCCACTTGCGCCAGCTTCGCATAATCCCACGTATCGTCCGGGTACGGAATGCCCGCTTGGTCGAACATCTCTTTGTTATAGGCCAAGCCGATCGTATCGAAGTCTTTCGGAATCGCATAGTTTTGACCGTTGAACACATAAATGGAACCGAGGTTCGCCGCATAATTGTTCATGTCGATCTCCCCGGCCTGCACCTTGTCGGTAATCGGCTCGAGGAAATTGCCGGATGCGTATTTGACGAATTGACCGCTGTGCATCCAGAACACGTCCGGCAAGGTGCCGGCCGGAGCGGCCGCCGACATCTTCGTCCAATATTGATCCCAAGGAATGACTTCGACGTTGACCTTGATGTTCGGGTTTTGGGCGGTAAATTCTTTGGCGATCGCTTCCATCGCCGGCTGCTGCAGCTGATCCCAGATGGCATAGGTCAGGGTAACGTCTTTCTTCGGAGCGTCGGAAGCCTTGCCGGCCGAGGCGCTTGAGCTTGCGCTGGCCCCGGTGCTTCCAGATGCGCTTGCCGAGCTGCCGTTGTTCGAATCGTTGCTGCCGCAGCCTGCCAACGCCATGGCCGCGACGACGGTCAGACTCATGGCGGATACCCACGTTTTTTTACGAATGACCACTGTATTTCCCCCTTGTTTCATAATGAGACGGCAATGACCCGAAAAAATTTGCATCTTTTTTTCCCTTCATTGCCTCACAGGATGTCCCCTGCGCATTCATCATAAGGCATGAGACGACGGGGTTGAAATGCCACATTCTTAAGATTGAAGCCCTAAAATTAAGATCGGCTTTTCAAGCGCGGTGTTACCGTACATAATGTTTTCGAGGCAAAAAAACGAAGCTTATGCGCAAATATTTGCATCAAGGGGAGAACACTTTATGAAAAGAAAACCGTCGCTTGCCGTAATCGGCGCTGGCGCGAGGGGGCTTCTCAGCTATGCGCCCTACCTCAGCCAATTTCCCGATGAAGCGGAGATCGCGGCCGTCGCCGAGCCGAACGGGCAAAGAAGGAACGCGTTCGCCGAAAAGTTCGGCTTGCCCGGCGAACGCGTCTTCACGTCGTGGGAACAGCTCTTCGACCAGCCCCGCATCTGCGATGCGCTGCTCATTTGCACGCAGGACCGAATGCACTTTGAGCCGACCATGGCCGCCTTGCGGAAGGGATATCACGTTTTATTGGAAAAGCCCATGTCGAACGATCCCGCGGAATGCCTCGCGATGACCGAGAGGGCGCGCCGGTCGGGCCGTCTGCTTACGATCTGCCACGTCTCCCGCTATATTCCGTTCTGGAAGCGGATCAAAACGCTCATCTCGGAAGGCGCCATCGGAGAAGTCATATCGATTCAGCATAACGAGAATGTCGGATACCTACATTACGCGCATAGCTTCGTCAGAGGAAATTGGCGGATTGCTTCCCTCTCCAGCCCGATGATTCTGGCCAAATCGTGCCACGACATGGATCTGATCCGCTGGCTCGCGGACTCGGATTGCGTTCGCGTCAGCTCTTTCGGGTCTTTAAGCCATTTCCGCCCGGAACAAGCGCCGGAAGACGCAGCCGATCGGTGTACGGACGGATGCGCGGCGGAAGCGGCTTGTCCTTATTCCGCCGTAAGATTCTATTCGCAGGACTTGGAGGCGAACCCTTACGCGGCGCTCATCGCCGATCCGCCGACGCTGGAGAACCGAATGAATGCCGTCTTGACGGGTCCTTACGGCAAATGCGTCTATCGGACGGACAACGACGTCGTCGATCATCAGGTGGTCAATATGGAATTCGCGAGCGGCGCGACGGCGATGTTCAGCATGTGCGGATTCACGCGCGACACCAACCGCATCGTGCAGATTATGGGAACCAAAGGAGAGATTCGCGGGGACTTGCTCAAGGAAGAAGTCGATCTGTTTGAATTCGCCGGAGGAACGCGCACCCTGTTCCGGACGCCAGGCGGCGAAGGCGGCCATCACGGAGGGGACGCGGGCGTCCTGCGCCAATTCCTGTCCGACCTGCGCGAAGAGCGCTTCGCCGGCTCGCTCACGTCGGCGGAAGCTTCGCTCGAGAGCCATCTGATGGCTTTCGCAGCCGAAGTCTCCCGTCTGCGCCAAGGCGAGGTCGTCGATTTGCGGAGCTTCCGTTCTTCGCTGGCTGCCGCCGCCATGAGCTGAATTCAGGCTACTGCAGATTGTTTTTATATTCCTGGGGCGTCATCCCGTAATGGGTCTTGAACAGCTTGATAAAGTATTGAGGCTTCTGGTAGCCGACTTCCTGCGCGATCCGATTGATCTTGACGTCCTTCTGCTTCAGCAGCTGCAGGGCTTTATCCATCCTCACGCGCAGGACGTAGTTCGAGAAGTTGTCTCCCGTCTCGGTCTTGAATAGATTCGAGACGTAGACCGGGTGCAGATGTACGTGATCCGCCGCCGATTGCAGCGTCACGTCTTTGACTTGTTCGTTGACGAACCGGATGACGCGGTGGATTACATCGTTGCGGAAGCTGTTGGACAAGCTTCCGCTGTAGGATTTCAATTGCCGCAGGGTCTGAAAGGACCATTCCCGCAAAGGCTCGATGCTCCAGCCGGCATCGAGCTTCAGCATCTTCTCGGCCTCGCGTCCGTAGATGTCGGAGAACCGTTTCCCCTTCTTATGAACGTAATAAGAAAATGCCTGCATGATCGTAAGGTACGCCTCGAATACGTGCTCCCTCGTTTTGTTTTCCCGCAGCTCCAATTCCTCGAATACCCTGCTCATCTTCTCTTCCGCGGCGCTCCACTGCTCGACCTCCAGCAGCTGCATGAACGAGGGGCTTAAATACAGCTCGGACAACGGGCGGATTTCTTTCATGCTCCGCTCCTGCAGATCATGAAAGAAGCTCTCCGTCTGGAAGTCGATATAATCCGTAAACAAGGACAGCGACTGGCGATACACCGCGGACACCTCGTGAGGAAACGAGCTCCAACGGCTCATCACGAGCGATACCTTGATTTTCAGGAATCGCTTGATCTGATGCTGCACGAGCCGGGCCAGCCTCTCCGCTTCCTCCATCCCTTCCTTCTCGGAGCTTTCGGACGACTGCTTCGGACGGATCAGGAAGACCACGTAATCGTAATCGTCCTTGCAATGCCAAATCTGATAGCGCGGCGAGAAAATCTCGTCCGCGATGTTCGTAAGGGCGTATTCGAGCAGCGACACGCTGTACAGATCCGTCCCGGCAAAGTCTTCTTCGATGCGCATGACCAGCATGAGAAACGGATGCGGGTCGTCGAACGGCAGCTCGTACAGCTTCAGCTTGCCGCGAAGCTGGGACATCGGCGGCGTCTTGCCCGCGAGCAGATCCTGAAGCAGCGACTCCCTCAGCTTCGGCAAGCTCTCCCGGAACAAGTATGCCAGCTTCTGCTGATTGACCAGCATGTCCCCTTCCCGCTGCAGCTCGCCGATCAAGGCGCGAATCGCGCTCTCGAGCTCTTCGTTCGAGACGGGCTTCAACAAATAGTTGAAGACGCCTTGGCGAATCGCTTCTTGCGCATATTGGAACTCGTCGTACCCGGTCAGGATGACCGACTTGATCCTGGCCCATTTTTCCTTCACGACGGAGACAAGCTCCAGTCCGCTGATCCCCGTCATCTGAATGTCGGTGACGATCAGGTCGATGCCGTGATATTGCAGCAGCTCCAGCGCTTCTTCCCCGGAATACGCCTTATGAACCGCCGAGATGCCCATTTGCTCCCAAGGCAGGGCGTTCGCCAAGCTGTCCACCAAATGCGTATGATCGTCCACGATCAAAATTTCGTACACGCCCCGTACCTCCTCTTCGTCGTTATTGCGGTTCGTTGTCCTGCACCTGCCAAATCAGTTCCGCGCACAATCCTCCCCATTCGGACAGGCCGAGGGAGAGCCCCGAGCCCTTGCCGAACAGCAGCATCAGCCGCTGGTGCACGTTCTGCAGGCCGGAATCGATCTGATCGCTCGGCGCATTGCGAATCTTGGCCTGCAGCGCCTCCAGCTGCGCCGGCGCCATGCCCGGACCGTTGTCCTCGACCGAGAGCCGCGCGATCCCGGACTCCTCCAGGCTCCCCCGGATGCGCACGGCCCCGTACCGCACCGGCTTTCGGAACGCGTGAACGATCACGTTCTCGACCAGGGGCTGAAGCGACAACCGGGGGATTCGCATGTCCAGAATGGCCGGATCGATATCGATTTCGTACTCGAAATCGTCCGTCAGCCTGTTGTGAATGTCCAAATAATTCACGATCAGTTCCAGCTCTTCCTGCAAGGTCGCCAAGCTGTTGCTGAGCTTGGTCGTGTACCGGTAATACTTGCTCAAGTTCATCGTCATCGATACGGCCGCTTCCTTCTCCTCCAGCTCCACCATGCTTTTGATATACGCCAGCGTGTTGTAGAGGAAATGCGGATTGATCTGCGACTGCAGCTGCTTCACGTTCGCTTCCTTCGTCCGGATCTGTTCCTTCAGCACGTCCTCGATCAGCTCTTCGATTCTCGAAGCCATGGAGTTGAACCGGTCGTATAAGTAACGGAATTCCCCTTTCGGAGGATTTTTCATGCGGCTCGTGTAGATGCCTTTCTCGATAAAGTTCATCCCTTGCATCAGCTTGCGGAACGGAATGCGGATGCTCCGGTACAGGATAAAGCCGAGAATGCACGCCATGAACAGCATCATGCCGCTGATCGCATAGAACGTCATCTGGTTCCGCTTGATCGGCGCCATGATGGTGCCGATCGGCACGTAGTCCACCAGGTACCAGCCCAGCGGCTTCACCATCTCCATGTGCACCTGGTAGGCGCCGTCGCCCGTGCGAATGAGAAGGGGCTCGAAGCTTCCTTCGGCGCCGTCCGGGTTCAGCTCGGGCAGCATCTCCCGAATCAAAGCTTGATTCGCCGTATAGTTGTAGATCGGAGAATAACCCGGCTTGTATAGAAAAGGATCCTCCAGCCCGTTGCTCTTCATCTCGGACAAATCGCTTTTGATCTCGCCTTCGTCCACTTTCGCGACGACCGTCAGGTCCGCCTCTTCCTCCTTGGCGTTTTTGGCCGGATTGGATATCGTTTCGATAAAATAGGCGTCGCCCTTCGGATTCGCCCGATAGCTCCAGAACTCGTCTTTGTCCGGAAGCGAGTCGGGCATGGCGCCGAGACTGGAATTGCTCTTGATCACCATCCCCGTCTTCGGATAGACGACCGCGATGATGCCCTTCCAGCCCCCGTAACCCGCCAGCCGGTTGATCTCTTCGGAGACGGTTTTCAGGGTGCGAAAATGGAGCAGATCGTCGCCCAGCAAATCCGGATACGCCAAATTGCGGACCTCCGTGCTTTCATACAGCATCTTCTGATAGGAATCGAATTGGGCGAACATTTGACTGAGCTGTCCGACGAACGTCTCGACCTGCGTGCGCTTCGCCTTCACGATTTCCTTCGTCAGCACGCGGGAGCTCGTATGGTTGGAATAAGCGTATAAGGTAATGATCGGGGTCAGAAGAAGCAGCAAAGCGATCACCATATTCGTGAATATGCTGGATTTCACTTTGATTCCTCCCGATCCGCGGAGAGAGATTGACCGGCCCGAAAAGCCGCATACTGCCTTTGCAGCTCGTCCCAAACTTGACCGTAACCGGCCTTCTTCAGCGCGTCCATCGCTTGGCCGAATTGCTTGTCGTAGCTGACGATTCCGATATTGATCGGAACGAACTTCTCGTTGTAGACCGCCAGCACTTTGGCGTACTCGTTCTTCACCGGCTCCGGATTGAAATGGAAGCCGAACAACCGGGAGACCTTCGCGTTATCGTCGTTATGCATCATATCCCGCACGACGGAGTCGTCGACATTGGTCGTCGGCATGAAATAATTTTTGTTCCGCCACATCCACTCGTACATGAACTGGTCGTTGGTCAGCAGCTTGATCTTGCCGTTCTCGATGCGATAATCTTTGCCTTCCACGCCGTAGATGATGAAGTTGTAATGCTCCTTGCTCTGCAGGATCCAATTCATGAACCGCATGGCGCGTTCCGGGTGAGAGGCGTTCTTCGGGATCATATACGCTTCATTGGAAGGAGCCACGATATATTTCGGCTTGTCCGGGGCCAGATAATACTCTCTGAGCTTGGCATCGGGGTCCGCATTCTGCACCGTTTGCAGGTTCTCCATCGCCCGGGATACGGCGCCGACCCGGAACAGCAGCTTGCCCGCGTCTTCCTGATCGATGTTCGCGGCGAGGTTGCCGGCGAGCTGCTTGTCGATCAATCCCATGCCCACCCATCGTTCCCGCACCTGAGCCACCTTCCGGTACAGATCGGATTCCAGATAATCCACGAGCCCGCCGGTATTCTCGTTCACGGCGAAGATCTGATTCTCGTCCAGGAACGTGAGCGGCTGGTCCGACAGCTCCCGCCATAGCGCGTCTTGGCCGCGGTCGGTTTCCAAATACCCGTAATAGCTCGGATCCGCGGCGTGCATGCGGGAGTAAAACGCTTCCAAATCTGAGATCGATTGAATGCTTTTCATTCCGACCGACTCCAGCAAATCCTGGCGTACCATGACCGACGTGAATTTTCCCGCGGAGGTGAACGCCTGGGAAGGAATCGCCCACAGCTTGCCGTCGATCTCATCCAGCTTAAAGTTATCTTCCGGGATACGGGCCGTCAGATCCTTGCCGTATTGTCGAAGGAGCGTGTCGAGCGGCTGGATGTAGTTCTTCGCCTTGTAATCCGATACGAACGGCGTTCCGTACCAGAACAGGTCGTAGTTCTCGCCGGTAGCCAGCGCGAGTTCGATCTTGGATTGGTAGTCCGACCAGGGAATATACGTCAATTCCAGCTTCATGTTCAATTCTTTCTTCAACCGCTCGTTCAGCTCGTTATCGACGAATTCCCGCATGCGCGCCGATTCGTCGCCCGGCATGATCATTCTTAACGTCACATAGGGCTGCGGCACGTTCGCGGAGTCTCCATCGGCCGAGGCGTCATCGCCTGTCGCGCCCTTGCAGGCAGAGATCAGCACAGCGAATGCAATCAGCAGCCCTAACGCAAAAATAGGTTTCTTTCTCTTCACGATGCGTGCCTCCCCGATTGCCGATCGACAACTTCAACATACCACGGCTTTTCCAAAAAATGAACCTCCGGCGCGAAATACCGAGCCGGAGGCGAGATCGACCGGGGTTACGGAAGAAGGAGCGTCTGACCGGGGTAGATCAGATTCGGGTCGGGCAGACGGTTCAATTGCTGCAGCCGCTGCCACGTCGTGCCGAGCCGAGCGGCGATCTTGGACAAGCTGTCGCCGGGACGAACGACATACTCCTCCTTGCTTTTGCCGCCGGCAAGCGACACGCTGCCCAGAGCGAGCCATCCGTCCGCGCCTTGTTCCGCATTGGCGAACCGAAACGGAATTGCTTTGGAAGTAACGGCGCCAAGCGGGTTCACGACGCGCATGTAAATGTCGTATTTGCCGTTCGCGAGCTCTCCGTTGTTCAGCAGACTCTGGAACGCCTTGCGGTTGACGTTCTGCCCTTCGTCGGGCAGGATGCCGCCGATCTTCCAGTCCGTCTTCCAGGTCTTGACGGTCTTGCCGCCGGACTTGGCCGCCAGCTCCACCTGCCAATCGTAGTAGAACGGGGCGACGCCGCGGTTCTCGATCTCGACGCCTACCTTCAACTGGCCGCCGGTGCCGTCCAAATAGGCTTTCGGCACGTCATACTCATACCCCATGCGGCGAGATCCTTCCAACGCCCGCTTCAGCGAATCGCCGCTTAACGGAACCTGGAACACGCCCTGGTTCAGCAGGAACGACACATGCGTAAGCTCCAGGCTTGCGTAATAGTCCTCGCCCTGATGGCCGTCGATCGGATGTTCCGGATCGTTGTATTGCGGAGGATCGTTGTTCCACATCGGAACCTGAATTTCCGGACGCATCTCTCCGCCCATCGGCTTCGTTTTCCAGAAATCCGTATCGCCCGCGGTAAGGACTCGGCCCCAGAAATGCCAATCCTGCCCTCCCATGCTTAACGGCAGCGTCTCGAAGGCGAAGGAATCGTCATGATAGCCGATGTCGAAGTTTTTGGTTTGATAAGTGTCGTTCGAAGCCGGATAGCGGACGAGCAGCCTGGTCTTGTCGAACGCCTGGTCCATCTCTTCCAGTACATGTTCTTGATTTTGCTCCGAGGGCATGAGATTCGGCTGGCGCACCGGCTCTCCCTTATCGTCGGTCAAGCCTTTGCCGTTCGCATCGGTGACGGGCTCCCAGCCGTCGTACGGATAGGTATGCCATTCCCCCCAGAACCCGATGAGTCCGACCATGATGAACCCGATGCGCGGATCGCCGTCGTAACGTTTGCCGAGCGCGGCAATGAACGTCCGGAACGCTTCGTTCAGATTCGGATCGTCCCAATCCGGCAGCAAGCTCGACGCGTGCGTGCCGTTGCCGTAATCGCTGTAAGTACGAGTTTTCAGTCCCCCATCCAGCAAGAATTGGGGAATGCCCGTCGGCTTGTCGGGATAGTCCACGTAGAAACGAAACACCGCTTGATGGCCTCTTGCCGCGATCGCATTCAACTGCTTGTCGACATCCGACCAATCGAACTCATTCGGCCCCTTCATGACGGCGTTCAGCGGCTCGTAGAAATACTCCATGCTGTAGGGCATCTGAGACGCGCGATTGCGCCAATCGTCGCCCGTCTTGTAAAATCCGTCGGTTCCCGCATCCAAATAAGGCATGAAGCCCTTCAGCGGATTGCCGATCGGAGCCGGTGCGTAAGCGAGCTTGCGGATCTCTCCCGCCTTCGCCCAAGACGGAGCTTTCGGGGCGCTCGCCGCCGGGTGCGCGCCGCCGTCCTGGCCTCCGGAGGAGACGCCGCCGCCTGCCGCCGTTCCGTAAAAGCCGATATCGTCAAGATGGATGATATCTCCTTCGTTCGCGGAAGGATTGTACCCGAATTGAATGCCGGTCAACTCGTTTGGCTTAAGCGGAGCGGAACACTTCGTCTGATCGTTGCCGCACTGCCAGGAAGCCTGGTTGAATTGATCCCAGGCCATGCGAACCTCCCCTTTGAAGCCGGCCTCCACATGCAAGGAGCCGCCGTTGAAGGGCAGCGTCTGCCAATCCCCGCCGTCCGCTTTCGCTTGGGCCGAGCCGGTCAGCTTGAAATTGAACGCGCCGTTCGGTTCGTCCGTCTTGAGTTCCATTCCCAGATCGAGAGGGCGGTCCGACGATTCGTTGTACAACCGGAAAGCAACTCCTTCGAACGCCGATCCGTCCCGGTTCGCTTCCGCGATCGGATGCAGGATGTTGGCCCATGTCGCGGACGAATCGAGGATCGACAGCTTCATGCCTTTCCCGCCGTCCGCTTGATCCAGAGCAATGCCCACCGAATTCGGCACATCCGACCAATCCAGCTTCCAAGCCGCCTGCAGCGCCGCATCGTCCGCATACGATTCGAAGTCGTCCAGCACCGTCGGCGCGGGACCTCCCGCCGCATCGCCCGGGGAATCGGCGTTCGAGATCGGCGCCGCCCAAACGACGGCGAGCGAAAATGCCAACCCTCCAATCGAAAGCGCCTTCATTTTGGGAAATCTCATTTCCTCTTTTGCCTCCTTGGCTGATCTGCAATTTGATTAGGGAAAATTTTTGCTTCTTTTGTTCAAAAATTATATTAGCATAGGGCCTGCCCGATTGCATCAAGATTTGCTCTCCAAACCTTCTTATTTTTCGATATTTTTCGCTAGGAAACAAAGATTCCTGCTTGAAATTAAGGAAATCCGCATCTTGCGCGACCGGCAAAAGCATCCTATAATTTGAAATTAGTTGCGCAACTTTTTGACTTCAAGATTATCCCCATCCCTCTCCTGCCCGCTTTGCATCCACACGAACCGACCTCATCTCATCGCCGACAATCGAATGCATACGCACGGACGCCATGACAGCTTCTTTTGGAAAGGAGGTGGTTTCATCGCGCTTACTTTGCTTTGAGCCAAGTTTCTCATTCTGAGTAAGGAGGCAAAGTATGTTGACCAGGAAAGCATTCTCGCTGCTTTTGATCGCCGCGCTGTTGTACGGCATCATCCCTTACAGCCTTGCATCCGCCGCGACCTTCTCCTATACGGGAGATCTCGCGACCGCATTTCCGAACCCGGAGCGCGGCTACCACAACCGGTACGAGATCATTGACGATCCTAGCGTGAACGACTACGCCAGTTCCGCCACGAGCATCGCCGGCTTCAATCCGGACATGCTGGACCGAACGTTCGCGCGGGCCAAGGCGGACGGCGACACGCTCATTCACAGCTACATTCATCTCGATAAGTACAAGGACACCGACCAGCTCCCGCAGGCCCTGCTGGACAACCTGGCCTCCGGACTGGCTGCGGTTCGCGCGGCAGGCCTGAAAATCATCCTGCGTCCCGCCTACGCGTGGTCCGATTCGCCCGCCGTTCCCGAGAGCCGCATCCTCGGCCATATCCGGCAATTGGATGCCGTAATCTCGGCCAACGCCGACGTGGTCAACCATCTGGAAGCCGGCTATATCGGTCCGTGGGGCGAATGGCATACGAGCCAGTATACCGATCCGTTCAGCCGCACCGATGCCGACACCCGTTACCGGATTATCCAAACCATTCTGAGCACGACACCCGCTTCCATTCCGGTCGTCATTCGATACCCGATTTTCATCAAGGAAGCGACGGAGCTGCCGACTCCTTCCGGCTCGGCGCCGCTCACGCAGCAGGACAAAGACCGCATCGGCTTCCATAACGACTGCTTCCTGGCCGACAGCGCGGATATGGGAACTTACGACAACAACTCCTGGATGGGCTGGTACTACGTCGAGGAGAAAAAGCAGTGGATGTACGACATGGCGACGGCTTCCGGCGGCAATAAAATGGTCGGCGGCGAAACGTGCGACGCCGCAGGCTCCGACGATGCCGCGGGCGTCAACGTGCAGACCGAAATGAGCAAGCTGCATTTTACCGAAATCAACGAAGATTACGCGCCGGTCAACCTCAACATCTGGAAAGCCGCCAATCTGCCCGCCTCCGGCAACGACCCGGCCGAAACCGCGTTTACCCGCCTCAAGCGGAAGCTCGGGTATCGCTTCCGGCTGGTCGACGCCGACTTCCCGACCTCGGCGAGTCCCGGCGCCGGCTTCGCCTTCTCCGCGCACCTGAACAATGACGGTTACGCCGGCATGATCAAGCCGAGGCCGGTCTTCCTCGTATTCGATAACGGAACGCAGCGATACGACGTGCCGCTGCCCGGCCTGGATCCGAGGCTCTGGACGAGCGGCGCGGTCAACGTGCCTGCGCAGACCGTCACGCTTCCCGCCAATATGACGGCCGGAACTTACAAGTTGGCGTTGTGGCTGCCGGACAACGACCCCGGCTTGCGTTCCCGGCCGGAATATTCCGTGCGCCTGGCCAATACGGGGACTTGGGACGCCGCGAAAGGCTACAACGTGCTGGCTGCCGCCGTGACGATCGGCGCGCCGACGATTCCCGCCGCACCGGCCGGTTTGACGGCGACGGCCGGCAATTCGCAAGCCGCACTCGCGTGGTCGGCTTCCTCCGGCGCCGCGACCTATTCCGTGTTCCGCTCGACGACGAGCGGCTCGGGGTACGCAGCGGTCGCATCCGGCATAGCCGGCACGAGCTACACGGATACGGGGCTGACGAACGGCACGACCTACTATTATGTCGTGAAAGCGGTCAATTCGGCCGGCACCAGCGGCAATTCCAACGAAGCGTCCGTCACGCCGAGCAACATCGTTCCGCCGCCCGCCGCGCCGACGGGGCTGACCGCTACGGCCGGCAACGCGCAAGTATCGCTGACCTGGACGGCTTCGGCCGACGCGACGAGCTATCGCGTGCTGCGGTCAACGACAAGCGGCTCGGGGTATGCCGTCCTCTCCGGCAATGTGAGCGGCACCTCGTATACCGATACCGGATTGACGAACGGAACGACGTACTATTACGTAGTGCAAGCGGTCAATTCCGGCGGTACCGGCGGCAATTCCGTTCAGGCGAGCGCGACGCCCGCTGCCCCCGCCGCGGCGGTCACGATCGACTCGTTCCCGAGCCAAGCGAATTTCAGCGCGAAGGTGAACGACCTGAACCAGACGATCGGCTGGTCGATGGACAGCGTCTATTACGGCTCGGACACGGCCGGCAATCTGGTCATGAACTCCGGCGCGTCCGGGCAATATTTGCAGGAAAATATCAATCAGAGTCTGGCCGGGCTGCAAAATCTGATCGTCCGGGCGCGGGACTGGAACGACTCCGACACGGAGCAGCATTGGAACGTGGTGCTGAACGACGGCACGGATCATACCGTCGGCCCGCTTTCCGCTTACGGCAACGTGACCGGAAGCTATACGGACCTGTCGATCCCGTTGTCCGCCTTCGGCGCCAACCTCGCGAATACGAAGTACATCCGAATCGTGCATAGGGATTCCACCTATGCCGTGCTGCTGATCGACGCGATCAAAACGGACGGGGCATCGAGCGGCGGAGGCGGAGGCGATACGCAAGCGCCGACGGTTCCTTCCGGTGTAACGGCCGCCTCCAAATCGCAAACCTCGGTTACCCTCGCCTGGAACGCCTCGACCGATAACGTCGGAGTTACGGGTTACGAGGTTTACCGGAACGGTTCGAAGGTCGGCAGCCCGACCATTGCTTCGTATACCGATAGCGGCCTGTCGCCGGGTACGGCCTATGCGTACACGATCGATGCCAAGGACGCGGCAGGCAACATCTCGGCGTTGTCTTCTCCGCTGTCCGTGACGACCGATTCGCCGCCGGCATTGGATACCCAGGCGCCGACCGCGCCGACGAACTTGAGCGCGACCGGCCACACGTCCGGCAGCGTCAGCCTGGCCTGGACGGCTTCGACCGACAACGTAGGCGTAACGGGATACGAAGTATACCGGAACGGCACGAAGGCCGGATCCGCGACCGGAACGAGTTTTACGGACTCCGGGCTCGCCGCTTCCACCTCGTACACCTATACCGTAAAAGCGCTCGACGCGGCGGGCAACGCATCCGCCTCCAGCAATTCCGTTTCCGCTGCGACGGATGCGGCCGGCGCCGGCACTGCAGCGTCCTACGAAGCCGAAGCGGCCGGCAACGCGCTGGCGGGAGGCGCCGCCGTCGCCGCCTGCCCGGGCTGCTCGGGCGGCTTCAAGGTCGGGTACGTCGGCAACAACAGCGGAACGCTGACGTTCAACGGCGTGCTGGCCTCGGCCGCCGGCTCGTATACTCTGACGATCGCCTACTTGAACGGGGATGCCAGCCGGCCGGTGTCCGTCAGCGTAAACGGCGGAACGGCCTTGAACCTGACGCTACCGGGCACGGGCGGATGGGATCAAGTCGGCACGCAAACGGCAACCGTCGCGCTTCAATCCGGCAGCAATACGATCAAGCTCTTTATCGCCGGCGGCTGGTCGCCCGACTTCGATCGCATCCTCGTCTCTCCGCCGGGCTCTTCGATCGACCTGCAGGCGCCGACGGCGCCTTCGGGCGTGTCGGCAGCCTCCCGGACGACGACTTCCGTTTCCCTGTCTTGGACGGCTTCCACGGACAATGTGGGCGTCACCGCCTACGACGTGTATCGCAACGGCATGCTAGCCGGCAGCAGCGCGACCGCATCCTTTACGGATACCGGCCTCTCTCCAAACACGTCCTACAGCTACACGGTCAAGGCCCGGGACGCCGCCGGCAATGCGTCCGCCGCTTCCTCGGCGCTGCAGGCCGCAACGCTCGACGCGCCGGATACGCAAGCGCCTTCGGCGCCTTCCAACGTGAACGGGACGGCCTCCGGCACTTGGATCAACTTGTCGTGGACGGCTTCTACCGATAACCGGGGCGTCGCCGGCTACGAGATTTATCGCGGAAGCGCGCTTGCCGGAACTTCGACCGGCACCGGCTTCCTGGATACGGGCCTCACGCCGAATACCTCTTACACGTATACCGTAAAAGCCAAGGACGCCTCCGGCAACGTCTCGGCCGCCAGCGCTCCGGCGACGATCACGACGCTCGCCTCCGGCCAGGCGGAAGATCCGCCGACGGTGCCGGGAGGCCTGCCGAGCAATCCTTATCCTGCGCAATCGCCGGACGGCTCCTTGACCGTTCATGCCCTGGCCAAAGGGACCGACCCGGTCACGAATCCGCTCAAAGGCTTCGCCATCTGGTTCTATCCCGGCGACCATGCGGACAAAACGGCAACCCAGTACGGCGGCATCAACAACTCGGTCGAATGGCGCTACTTCGGTCTGGGCGAGCTGATGACCGGCATGAACACGTATAATTGGGAGCCGATGGAGGCCGCTTTGGACGAAGTCGCGTCGCACGGCAAACAGCTTGCGCTGCGCGTCGCTTCGTGCCAGTCGTTCTCCAGCAAAGATTATCCGGACTTCCTGTCCGGAGAGATTCGCAACGGCTGCATTCTGAACTACGACTCTCCGACCGTTATGCAGGCGTTCCAGAACTTCATCTCCGCCTTCGGCGCCAAATACGACGGAGATCCGCGCATCGCGTTCATCACGATGGGACTCGTCGGCTATTGGGGAGAATGGCACACGTGGCCGAACGACGGCAGCAACGGCACGGAGAACTGGATGATCTCCGATTCGGGCGCGAACGTGCTGATGGATGCCTACAATACCGCCTTCCGCAAAACGCCGGTAGAGAATCGTTATCCGCGCTCGGGCGGCGGCACGCACCTCGCCTCGCTCTCGCGCATCGGGTATCACGACGACTCCTTCGCTTACAAGGAGAACGATCCGAACCTCGGCCGAGTCGGCAGCATGACGCTGCCTCTGTCGATGGGCGGCAAGACGGACGCGCAACTGACGCAAGCCGTTCTGTTCGGCGCCGAGAACAAATGGATCACCGGCAGCTTCGGCGGAGAAGTCCGGCCCGAAGTGCAGGGCAGCTTATTCGGCCCCGCTACAGCCACCAAAGACGACGCGATGACCGATATCGAGATGACGCACGCCTCCTGGATGATTTGCCAGAACTGCACGTACAACAAGAACGACCCGAACGAGGTGGCGGCGTGGCAGAAGATGGGCTACAACTTCTATGCAAAGAACGCCTACTTCGACAATACCGCTTCCGGAAGCTTCAAGGTCGGGGTGCAGATCGAAAATACGGGCGTGGCGCCGTTCTATTACGGTCCGGATATGTATCCGGTCGAACTGGCGCTGAAGGACGGCTCCGGCAACGTCGTAAAAACCTGGACGACGAACTGGGATTTGCGCACCATCATGCCGAAGCAAATTCGCGCATTCCCGGATTGGAACGTCCCCGGCAACCCGGTCTACGTCGACTTCGGCGCGCCTCAATATTTTGACACCACAATAAGCGCCGCCGGCGTGACGCCCGGCTCCTATCAACTCGTGATGCACATCTACAATCCGCTCTGGAAAATCAAAGAGGCCGACGTTCGCGCCAAAGGCCATATGCCGAGCTATCTGCCCTGGAACGATCCGCTTCCGATTCTTTTCGCCAACCAAAGCCAAGGCGCCGACGGATGGCTCGGACTCGGCTCGATCGCGATCCAGTAGCTATCTGATTTAAAGAAGGCTCCCCTCTCGGCCGAAGCCGGAGGGGAGCCTCTTCAACGTCAACTCGTTTATTCGAACCGGATCTCGTCGATCCATACCGTCCCGGCGCTGCCGTACCAGAACGACATTTGCAGCTGGCCCGGGGAAGCCCGGTTGACGCCGTTCGCGGCCAAATCGATCGAAATATCCTTGTAGGACGTGGTGACCGTATCCCCGCTGAAAGCTCCGAGCGTCTTCTCCGCTCCTCCGAGTATAAGGTGGAACTGGCTTTCTTCGCCGCCCGCCGCGCCTTTGATCCGCACGATCAGCTTGCTGTACCCGGTTATGCTCTGCGTGACGTCGCTGCCGAACCATCCCGCGTTGTTGTACTGCAGCTTCAGGGCGCCGTTCTCAAGGACGCCGGCGTTGTTCGCGAACCCGTTGGCTCCCGTCCATTTGCCCAGGTCATTGCTGCCCGGCCAAGCCGGAGAATTGTCGAAATTGTCCAGAAGCAGAGCCGAGCCGCCTCCGGACGCGTTCGTCGTCCCGGACGCCGCGCCGCTGGCCGCCGATACGTTGCCTGCCGCGTCTTTGGCCTTCACGGTATAACTGTACGTCGTGCCGGAGGCGAGACCGGTGTCGGTATAAGCCGCAGCCGCCGTCGTCCCCGCGTAGACGCCGTTCCGGTAAACGTCGTAGCCCGTTACGCCCACGTTATCGGTCGACGGGCTCCAACCAAGCGTGAGGCTGCTCGTCGTCGCGGACGTAACGGCGACGTTCGCCGGAACCGTCGGCGCCTGCGTATCTGTGCCGCCGCTGCTGCCGGTATTCAGCCGGATCCGGTCGAAGTCCGGAGCCCATCCGCTCGCATTCGACAGTTTGAGGGTATTATTCCCTGCGCTGAGCTGCACGGAAGTTTGCACCGTTCCCACCGTACTCCAGCCGCCCGTACTCGGGAAGCTGAGACTGGTTGCCGCGCCGCCGTTGACGCTCAGCTGCGCCGATCTTGCCGCATCTCCGTTCAGATAAGAGATCGTCAGCGTGTACGTTCCCGAAGCCGGCGCGTTCACGCCGTTGAACTGCAAGGTGCCGCTATTGTTTCCCACGTACCCGACCTTCGAGCCGCCGGAGCAGGCGCTGCATGACGCCGTCGCCGCTCCGCCCGCCAGCGTGTTGCCGGAGGCTTCCGCTTCATAGGTGACGGAGGTTCCCCCGCCGCCGGCGGCGTCCGTCGTCACGCTTACCGCATTGCCGGCGTTCGACACGTTGCCTGCCGCGTCTTTGGCTTTCACGGTATACGTATAGGTCGTCTGCGCTTGCAGCCCGGTGTCCGTAAAGGAGGTCCCGGTCGATGAACCCGCATAGGTTCCGCTGCGATAAATATCGTAACCGGCGACGCCGACATTGTCCGTCGACGCGGACCAGCTCAGGCTGACGGTGCTTGCCGTTTTCCCGGTAGAGACGAGATTGGACGGGGCAGTCGGCGCCTGCGTATCTCCGCTTCCGCCGCTTGCTCCGCCGTCGTAAGCGCCGCTTTGCAGGCTATAGCCCAGCGTGTTGTCGGACTTCAAGCTGGCGAACGTTCCCAGATTTTGATTGGCCGGGTCCATGCCGATGCCCACTTTGCCGATCGGCGTTCGGCCGCCGGCGTAATAGTTCGTATTGGCGAACCGAACGCTCGGCTTCCAGCCCGACGGATCGAGAATGGACAGCGCCAGCGTATACGTCCCGTTCGGCACGCTCGTCGGGATCGTGAACGAACCGTTCACCGTGTTCGTTGCCGGGGCCTGGCTATACGAGCGGTTTGTGCTGTTCCAATTCGTACCCGGCAGCCAATTCCGGATATCGGCCTGGAACAAGCCTTTCCACGCTATGCTTCCGTCGCTCTTCAGCAAGCTCGCTTCGACGGGCCAGTTGTAGTAGAAAGGAGACGAGCCTTTGTTGACGACCTGGAACGAAACGTTCATCGTCCCCCCTGGCGTCACGTTGCCGGTGAACGTAGCCTGATTCAGCACGAAGCGGTAGCCGAGTACTTTCTGCATCGCGGTCGCTCCCGCTTCGACGGAAGAATTGCTCGCCGTATAGTCCGATATCCATCCAAGGCTTGACGTATGGGTGTTCATGATCCAATCGATGACGTAGTTCGTATGGGAAGCGTTGCCGAGAGTGCCGTCCGGGCTGCCGCCCAGATTGGACTGATCGCCCCAATCGTAGGCGACCTCGCCGCTGTTGATCTGCGTCCGCCAAGTATCTCGGGAAATTTCCCCGTTGCCGCCCGCAGCGTCGTCCGGCAGCGCGAAGGAATCCCATTGGATGCCGAAGTTATAGTCGGGGAATGTCTCGGGATAACGAACGAGCACTTTCTTGTTGTGGAAAGCTGCCGTGTACGCATCTCCCAGCGCCGTTTGGAAGCTCAGCGGAATGCGGTCCGTGCCGTCGGGGAATTTGTTCGGATAAATGTGATTTTCGCCCCAATTCCCGTATAAGCCAAGCTCGACGAAAGCGACGCGGGGATCGTTGTCCCAAGCTTGTCCGAGCTTGGCGATGAACGCGACGAGACGGGACTTCAGCGTATCCGACAGCCATTCGTTCACCGGATCGTCGTGAGGTACGCCGTTCGGCCAGAATTCCCCGGTTCCCGGATAGACGATGACGACGCGCGGGACGACTTTGATGTTCTTGTTCTCGATGCCCGCCCAAGCGGCGTTGCTCCAATCCTTGATCTTCTGCACCGAATCCGTCGCGTCCGTCTCGAGATCCGTGTACTTGATGTAATGCTTGTAAATATCCGAATACTCCCGGTCGGCAAACGAGCTGTCATTGATGTACCGGGACGGACGGAAGCCCATGATCGGATTTTTGAACGCTTCGGACGATTCGGTCAAATTTACCGTAATCGGCCCGACGGCGGCGTGTGCCACAGTTCCCGATCCCGTTCCCCCTCCCCACCACGCGAACGCGGACAGCGCCGCCGCGCATAGCAGCGGTCCTACTCTTCGTTTTCCCATCGTTCTCCTCCTCGGCTTAATGGTGAATTCTCCCTTATTTTGTCATAGGGAGAAACGGCCCGCGATGCCGAGAATTAAAGAAAAGCGACAAGTTTTTAATAAAGCTGTATTCAATCAGAATATGGATTTACGACTAAGGAAGCCGCTCCACTTTATTTCGCTATTGAAACACCAAACTTTTTCATTAATTTCTGTGATATTCTCCATGCCTCTTCTCTAGTCTGGGCAGGAGCCGAAATCATAAATCCATTTGATGGAGCCCATGTTCTGGGCTCTCCATTAAATACAGAGATGGAAAATGGAGTAAATCGGTCATTCGTGTACAACATGCCAAGAATATATATACTAGGCACTGCAATCCCTTCATTAATTTTAAAACCAGAATATATTTGACTAAAATTCCCGCCTCGAGAATCTAATAAAAGTTCTGTTTGTTCATCCGGAATTTTGGGAAGTTCCTTCCCCTCAAAGCTAACGATACCATTAAACGTTCTTCTGCCATTTATGTGATTTTGCAGTTTCCCGTCGAGATGTACTTTAACTTTCTCGAATACCTTTTCATTTCCTAATTGATAATACACACCATCTAACGTGGTCTCATACCGTTTGGGTATGAGATACCATGTGGAGAAAAGTCCTAAAATTAAAATAAATACAATGAAAATTTTGACCTTCATTCCTTTCCTCCCCTGCTATCATTCTAAAAAAAACGTAATAAATGATAATAAGCGCACCGTACAAAACGATGGAGAGAATCGTAGAATTTCTTTTTGAATACTCTCTCTTCGGTTCGTACGAATTAACAAATTTTTTTAAACTTATAAACGCAAACGCAATTAACCAGCCAACGAATAAACCCCAATTAAACAATTTAAAAAGTACCAGATACCATACCCAAATGGCCAGTAAGTATTCAGTTATTTTTAACAGATTGATTTTAGTATTCACAGCCAAATTAAAGTCCCCGTTTCTTCAATATATTCCATATAACTGAATAGAAACTCACTTCGACTTGACCTTTAAATCTTTACCAATCAGCTTTGTACCTTCATAAATGACGCCATGATCATAATTTTTGATATCAAAATAACCATTATAATAATTCCAAACATCTGAACGATTTGAATACTTAGCAATAACATCCAAAATGCGTTTGAACAACACAGTTGCTTCAGTTTCTGTAAGATCCCCCTCAACCATAAGTCTGAATTTAACATCTTTATTACCATCAAAAGAAGAGGCCGTAGTAGCTATCCCGTCAAGTTTCCTAAAATAGTCCTCGGATTTTCCAACTGCATCGCTAATGTCGATGCTTGTATCCTGACTACATGATACAGTCAAAAAAATTGAAATGAATGAGAGAACAAATAAAATTTTTCTACTCATCAATTTAGTGCCTCCATTCTTGCATAACAAAAACAGCTCCATTATCTTCTTTTATTCTTTTCTATATAAATATCAAATGCTGTTATTCCGCGAATTAAAAATTTAATTAATAAGTATAAACAATATAATCCGAGTAAAATGAACAATCCATACACAATAAACATGATTTGAGCAAACATTGGAAATAAAGAAAAGTTGCCTGTTCCGCTCACTTTTATTCCTCCCTATCAAAATTATGGAAAACACCTGAATGTTTTTATAATTCGCGAACCAATGAAACTATCCTGCGTTTTTTTGTTAAATGACCATCGGCAGCCTAATAGTTGGCCGGCCGACTGTTGGGATGCATGGCTTGCCGGCTGCGCCGCGAAGGGCATTCACGTTTGGGCGCCGAGTGCGTATCCTATCGGGAAAGGATTTTGATTTGCGGAGGCATCGACGGTGGGATACTACGTAACGGTAGAGCCGGGGGTAAAGCTCTACGTGGAGGACATCAACCCGGCAGGAAGCAAGACGATCGTGTTTCTTCATGGCTGGCCGCTCAGCCATGAACAGTTCGAATATCAGTTCGACGTGCTGCCGGGCATGGGTTACCGCTGCATCGGCATCGACTGGCGTGGCTTCGGCAAGTCGGACCGGCCCTACGGCGGCTATCATTTAGAGCGGCTTGCGGACGATATCCGCGCCGTCGTCGACGCGCTCCAATTGAAAGAATTCGTGCTTGCCGGACATTCGACCGGAGGCGCGATCGCGATCAAATACGTCGTGCGGTACAATGGCGGAGGCGTATCCAAGCTCGTGCTGATCGACGCGGCGGCGCCGCGCGGCTTCACCAATGAGACGGCTGCGCGGTTGCTGAAGCAGACGTTGAACGACCGGGCAAACATGATGCTCGGCGTAACGGACATTTTCTTCTTCCGGTACATCACCAAGCCATTCTCGGACTGGTTCAATTGGATGGGCATGCAGGCTGCCGGCTGGTCGACGGCCGCGGTCATCGTCATGCTGCGGGACTTCGATTTGAATGCAGACTTATCTCGCATCCAGGTGCCCACGCTGATCGTGCATGGCATTCACGACCAGGTCATTCCATTCAGCCAGGCGGAGGAAATACACCGAAAAATTCCTCATTCGCAGCTTGTGCCGTTCATGTACAGCGGCCACGGCTCGTTCTACGACGAACGCGACAAGTTCAATCTGCTGTTGCGGGAGTTCGTCGGATGATGAACGCCTCGCCAGGGGAACCACAATAGCACGACGACTGGCAAATTGAGAAAACGACAGCCTTTATACCGGCTGCCGTTTCTTCGAGTTTATGGAACTATCTTTTCCCGATAGTTCCATAATTCTAATAACTCCACTCATCTGAGATGTAGATATAGTTTCACTGAGAGCTGCCCCAGCCATCTTGTATTACTTATGCTATGGATTCCGAGGTCCGTACGACACGTTACCTTCGATCCTCTATAATTCGTACATTCTTAGCTGATCTTCGCTGGGAATCCGCTATGCTCGGGAATTCGATTAGGTCGAATTCAACTTTTTGCCCCTCTTTAAGAAACCGAAAGCCGTTCGATAACCTAATGGGATCTGGTAGTATTTCGCTAAAGTGAACAAAAACATGGTTACCGTCCTGGCCGTCTAACAGGATCCGCCCGTAACCTTTATCTTCTTTGAACCATTTAACAATACCCCATCGTCTTTCCCCCATTTTGGCACCTCCGCTGTTACTTTATAAATTATCACAAAATTGGGCTATCGTTTCCCATTAGCGTGATCTCAACAATATATTCTTAACCAATGGTTAAAAGGAATAGCGGTGCAAAAATGTTATCACTGAATGCCGGCATTCTAGGGTTTGGTACGTTTCCAGACATTCGTCCCGCATAAAAACCCTCGAATGGATAGTTATCCATTCCTATGTACCCGACTAGAATTATTTGTTATTATTACACCACAATTGGCTCCGGAACTAGACGCCCATAAAGAAACAAAGTTTGAGGGAGGTTTTTTCATGAAAAGGACTTTACTATTTGGATTGGTTGCTATCGCAATTTCATTGACGACCGTTTCCGTAGTATATGCACATTCAGAGGATTCTTACAGTAATTCTAACGCTAACCCTCTTGAGGTAGCTAACGGATATTTTACTGCATTTAAAAATGATAATGCGGATGAAATGATTAAGTATTCGGTCGATACTAGTTACCAAAATGACGCAAGTCGTCGGAAGGCCTATGAAGCGCAGGGTGAGACTATTCAAAATTATATTGTTACGGATTTTAAACAAATTAACGATTCAGAGGCAATAATCAAGGTTCGATATGTATTTCATGATCTAGGGACCATGCCAGAAATTCCATTCAAAATCAATAAATTTAACTCTGGCTGGAAAGTGGTTGTTGAGCCAATCGTTATTAATCATATTCAAGGCGATCCTGACTTTGGTAAGGTTAGCAAAGGAGTTCCAGATTATCTTATTCCGCATAATGCTTAAATGTCATCTCTCCTGGCTGGCTGTCGAATCCATGCTTAGATGAAAAGCCCCGGAGTAAATCCCCGAGGCATTCTTCTCACCGATTGGTCTTGACTTAAAGTTGACTAGCCAGATAATGGGTAAGTTGCTCGAACGTGCCTTCGAACCCTTGCGCAACCATTGGCGCCATCGCGTCAAACGCTTCCTGTTCTTCAGCAGAAGCATGGAGCGGCCCGCCCTGCAGCGTCAAAATCGTCCTTCCCTCGTTTTCTTCAAGCGTTAGAATATTCAGAATCTCAAGCGGCCAGTTCGGATTAAAAGGCGCGCGAACCGTGTTGCCTTCTTCATCGGAAAAGGATTGGACCCATACCAGTTTCTCCGGCTCCTGCACTTCCCGGTAAACGAACTTGCCCCACATGGCATGCTGTCCGTCCGGAGACTTCTGGCAACCGAGAAACATACCGCCTGGACGGACATCCATTCTTGCCACTTCCAGAGAGAACCCCTTGGGTCCCCACCAGTTTCCAAAGTGCGCCGGATCGGTCCACACCTTAAATACCAGTTCTCTCGGGGCGTTAAACTCGCGTTTCAATAAGAGTCCCTGTTGGTTGCTCATTACATTTCCTCTTCCCTTCCGATGAATTGTTACAGTGTACTAGAGGCTTTCTTCAGAAGCTCCGTTATATGCTCTAATGTTAGTTCGAAGAATTAATAATCTAAGTAAACATATTTAGCCATGAACTCGGAGAGATTTAAACAATCCATATGTTCTGGTGGATGTTTTACTTTCATTTCATTACCAAAGCCAATAAAAACTTGCAAAACCAGTATTCCTTAATAGGGTCCCTCGAACATTCAACGAAAATATACGCTAAACTCTAGGACGTGACCGGCTATCTTAAGCTTGGTAATGCACTGAAATTATCGACAAGCTCCCTGTTGAACTACCACTTCAATCCAAAATCATGAATGATTTTAATTTGGACAGAATTTATCCTCGGTTTAAATCTATGACAATACCTGTCACCATTATAATGTATAACTGAAATCAAGCCCGGCTAACTTAGCTAGTGGGTAAAATTTCAAGGAGTAGTTTAATCATGTCATTTCAAGTAACCATGCCCACCAGCTTCGCCATCATCGAGTTAAAGGACAGGTCCAGCATTGCGCTGGACGATGCCGGTGATAATGAAGTTTATGCCACTATGAGCACGTTAAAAAAGACGCTGCGAATGCGTTCTCCGGAATTGTTTGAATGGCTGACGTCCGGGTGGGAGAAGGACGTTCGCCGCTAAAGGTCATCTCGCCGAAGGATCGGCGGACGAAGACCTCTCGTCGATTGCGGGGGAGGTATTCGGTAACTTTTGTTGAAATAATAAATGGAAATAAAAGTATGCGATCTGATAGAGAAAAAGGAGTGAACTTGTAAATGCCGATTACCGTACAACAAGCGATCACACGCCTGATCGAGCCAGTCGGCTTGCTCAGCGATACAGTGGACACGTTGAAGAGTGGCAGAGGGGATGACGAGGTCAAGGGGATTGCTGTCGTCTTCACAGCGACATATTCCGCCATACGCCAAGCGGCGGAAGCCGGCGCGAATCTGATCATTACCCATGAGCCCACTTATTACAATCATCGCGACGAAGGCGATTGGTTGAGCGGAGACCCGGTCTACGAACGGAAGCAAGCGCTGATCGAGGAGACCAGAATGTCGATCTTCCGGCTTCATGATTATATCCATTGGTACAAGCCCGACGGCATTGTCGCCGGCATGCTGAAGAAGCTCGAATGGGAAGCTTACTCCGATCCCGACGACCTGAAGCTGCTGACGCTACCCGCGGACCAGACCGGTACGGTTCGTTCGATCGCGGCGGAGTTGAAGGCAAAGCTCGGAATCGACAGCGTTCAAGTCGCCGGGGATCCCGACCTGACGGTCCGCCGCTTCGGACTGCTGGTCGGCGCGCTTGGCGGACAAGTCCAAATGCGGTACATGCGTGACAATGACCTCGATCTGCTGATTGCGGGCGAGACCAATGAGTGGGAGACTAATGAATATGTGAGGGATGCTTCCGACATGGGGCTGAACAAGGCGCTGATCATCGCAGGGCACCAGAAGAGCGAAGAAGCTGGCATGGAGACGGCAGCGGAACTGCTACGCCTAGCGTTTCCGGAACTGCCCGTGTTCTTGATTGAGCACCCGACTGCTTTGCAGCGAATTTAACCTCTGTCGTCTTAGATAATCGAATCCGTCAAAGACCCGCGATACCGCGGGTTTTTGTTTTGCGGTCAAAGATATTTCTAAGCTATGACCTTAATCACTCCGAACGAACTGCGAATACAGCCTCCCTAACTGTTTTCACAGCGTATCGGTAGATTTCCATTTCCTTAAATTCAAGAGAAGCAATATGTCCTGAACGCATTAACGTATCCCAAGCTTCAAAAACAAAATGATCGGATATCTCTCCTGCCGTTGCCCAAATTTCTTCAATTATTGGACCTTCCTTTATGTAACTGTCCATCCTCCATAGTAAAGTCTTGTTATTTATTAATTCATGCTTAAATAGATGTAGATATGATATTTAGGTAGGGGCTATTCATTCGAAGTACTGCGAGCCAAAATACTTTTTACAGAGGGGTTTGCAAAACAACGGAAGCCTAAGTATCAGCGGCGGATCGTTAAATACGAGCTGGAGGAGTATTTACCCGTATTCAAGATGCCTCCTGTTATTCGTGAACCAGAAGAAGTCACGTTGCTTGGTATCGACATTTCCACCTTGATTGAGAAATTGGAGAAGGGCGAGTTATAAGCCCTTTTCCACCACAAAATCCGAATACCCAAAATAAAAAGCCGCAGTTTATGCGACTTTTGATCTTGTTATGGGGAACTCTTTCTTACTCGCAAGAAACTTTTTTAGTCGTCCTTTCCCTTCTCTTTTCTCGGCCCCCGTCCATTACCATGTTTTTTATCATCGTGCGTGCTTTTATTGTTCTTCTTTTCTTCTTTATGGGGATTAGGTTTTTCATGCTTCTTCGGATTTGCGTTTTTCTTTGAAGCAGTTCCCGGCGCTTTAGGAAAAGTCATAACCGGTTCGTCTTTAAGCGCTTCGCTCATCAGCTTCTGGAATACGGCGGCAGCAGCCTCGGAGGTTGTCGTCAAGTAATGACTTTCATCCGTATGGTCATAACCGAGCCATACCGCGCCGACGAGCTGAGGCGTGTATCCTACAAACCAATTGTCCTTCATCCCTTGTCCGCCCGTTCCGGGCATTTCGGTCGTTCCCGTCTTGCCGGCTACTTGTCGACCTTCTAGCGCTGCTGCGACTCCAGTTCCTTCTGTCACGACACCTTCTAACATGGAAGTCATCGTTCTGGCAATCGTGGGATCGGTTACGCTTATCTTTTCATCAAGATCGTCCTCCGCCACAATCTCTCCATCGGCTGTTTCGATACGGGTTATGGTATGGGCAGGAATTCGTGTCCCGTCATTTGCAAAAACACTGAAGGCTTCAGCCATCTCAAGCGGAGATACCCCCTCCTGGAGACCGCCAAGAGCAAGCCCAAGGTTCCGGTCTGCATCCGTAAGCTCTAATCCAAATCGGTTAGCCGATTCCATCCCTGCGTCGATTCCTAGCTCATTCAGCAGCTTGACTGCCGGTACGTTGTAGGAATGAATGACAGATTCATAGATCGAGACCTCGCCATGGTAGCTTCCGCCTGCGTTTTGCGGCTGGTAACCATTAAAGTTAACCGGTTCGTCGATCAGCGTATCATCCGGCGAGTATCCGTGCTCTAGAGCCGGCGTGTACACCGATATGGGTTTCATGGTTGAGCCAGGTTGACGCTTTAACTGAACAGCGCGGTTAAACGAACGAAAAGGCTGTTTGCCTCGGCCGCCGACAAGCGCTTTAATTCCTCCGTCTCGGGGGTCTACCAATACGGCACCGCTTTGAATGAGCTGGTCGGAACTGCTTGCCGGGAAATTACTGTCCTGCGCATAAACGCGCTCGGCGGCTTCTTGCATTTGACTATTTAGAGTCGTATAAATGCGAAGTCCCCCATGAAGAACTTCATTCTGCGTAAGTCCGTATTTCTCGCCAGCTTCGCGAATCATCTGATCGATGTAATAGGGATACTTCATCACATCGCTGCCGACCGGCTTGGAGCTGAGAAGATGAAGCGGCTCGATTATAGAAGCGGCATAAGTGGCTTGATCAATCTTCCCTTGATCTTTCATGAGTTGCAGGACAACATTCCTGCGGGCTTTTGCTTCATCCGGATGATTGTATGGCGACAGAGCGGACGGCGCTTTAATGATTCCCGCAAGCAACGCGGATTCCGACAGCGTCAACTGATTAACCGGCTTGCCATAATAGACTTCGGCAGCTTTCTTGATCCCCCAAGCGCCTTCGCCGAAATAAATTTGATTCAGATAAAAGGTTATAATTTGCTGCTTGTTGTAATTCTTTTCTATTTTCTCGGCAAGCAGAAGCTCCTTCCATTTTCTCGTCCAGGTTCGTTCTTGCGATAGAAAAACATTCTTGGCCAGCTGCTGCGTTATCGTACTCGCCCCTTGTACCGTTTTGCCGCTCGACAGATTCGTTATCAGAGCACGGCCGATGCCTCGTAGGTCAGTACCGCTATGTTCGAAAAACCGCTTATCCTCGACAGCCACAACAGCCTCTATCAACTGTTCGGGCAAGCTGTCGTAGCTGACAGCTTCGGACTTGCTCGGCGAGAGACGGAGCACTTCTGCCTTGTTCTGATCATAAACGATGGTTGACGCAGGCAATGGCTCCTCCAGAAGGGATACATTCTGACGAGCAACCAGTAGGTTGAAGATGACGATACATGCAATGACTAGCAAAACTGCACCCAGCATGAAAGCAGCGAAGATCTTTATCCATACCGTCTTCGGTTTTCTATTTTTTTGATGAATGATTGATCTCATGCTAACTCCTCTAAGCCAATGCTTTATTCTTTTGTATAAGTAATAGATTTCGTATGTGTGATCGTTTTTCTGTACGTAAAGCCTACTTCAATAAAAAAGGGAACAGGCCGCCTATGGCAGTCTGCTCCCTGGTTATCTTTATCAACGGCTTACTAAATTAAGCCGTTTTCCGTTTGAACGCCCGCATCGCAAAGAAATAAGCCACGAGCATAATCCCGACGCACCACGCAAGCGCGATCCATATCTCGTTGCCCACCGGCTGCCCTGACAGCAGCGCCCGGATGGTCTCCACGATCGAGGTTACCGGCTGGTTCTCGGCAAAGGCGCGAACGACCTTCGGCATCGAATCGGTCGGCACAAAGGCCGAGCTGATGAACGGCAGGAAGATCAGCGGATAGGAGAATGCGCTTGCGCCTTCCACCGTTTTTCCGGTCAATCCGGCAATCGCCGCGACCCACGTCAATGCCAGCGTAAACAGCAGGAGGATACCGGTTACGGCAAGCCAGGGCAGGATCCCCGCCGACGAGCGAAAGCCCATCGCCAGCGCTACGAGAATGATGACGACAAGCGAAATGACGTTGGATACCACCGAGGTCAGCACGTGCCCCCACAGCACGGCGGATCGCGCGATCGGCATGGAGTGGAACCGCTCGATGATGCCCCGCTGCTTATCCATAAACAGACGGTATGCCGTGTAGGATATGCCGCTGGCGATCGCAATCAGCAGGATGCCGGGCAGCAGGTAGTTCACATAGTTTTC
>NZ_JACJVO010000036.1 GCF_014212055.1 Cohnella zeiphila
TGTTACAGATTATGAGATTCAGCTGAGGAGCTAGAAACACCATGCTCTGTCAGCGGTCTACTTCGACTGGCATGTTTAGTTACCGAGGGCTTGCTTAATGAGTATCGATTGGCTCATCGACCAAAACCATAATGGATAGCAAGGGAGTCCTGCCGCACGCACGGGTGCTAGGCAGGACTCCCTTTTTGGCTGGCGAGACGATTACGGTTACCAAAAAGCCATAGAGTCAATTCGAAGGGGCTGTTCAATAAGTCATTAACGATGACTTATGAACGGCCCCTTCTTCTTGGAAGAGTATAGAAGTAAAGAACGCTCCAAATTAGTGATTTTGAAGCTTTTTAAAGAGCCCGGATTGCTTGAATTCATTGATTTTGAAGCTTCTTAAACTATTCAGGATACCGGAACTTTGCGATAGTGGCTCTATCGGCTCGAGGATGGCCCCCGTAACGAGTGCAGCATTCAGAATTCCTCGGACTACGGGCCCGCTCCGCACTACGTTCGTCGTGTTCAGGGGAGTCAACATGATGTTATGAAGGAGGCAGATCGGCTTGAACGTTGCTTTGAGTAACAACGAGGCTAACTTAAACAGAAATGTAAGGAAAAGAAAGACCTTGCGATCGGAAATAAAACAGAACTTTTATCTGTACGTGTTGGTGTTTCCAGGCATTTTGTATTTCCTCATTTTTAAGTACCTGCCGATGGTTGGAGTCATCGTCGCTTTCGAAAACTTCAATACGACGAAAGGGCTGTTCAAGAGCAAATTCGTCGGCTTTAAAAATTTTGAGTACTTCTTCACGTCAAAGGATTGGATGAATGTCACCTGGAACACCGTGTACTTAAATATCCTGTTCATTTTTTCCGGTTTATTCTTTTCGATCCTCATCGCCCTTGTGTTAACGGAGATCAGGTCCAGGTCTTTCAAGAAAATCACCCAGTCTATCGTCATTTTGCCTAACTTTATTTCCTGGACCCTGGTTGCGATGTTCGTATTTGCGCTGCTGTCCACGGATGTAGGGTTTATCAATACCGCATTGAAATCGCTCGGCTTCATCAAGGAAGGGCAGGAGATTAACTTCTATGCCAATCCCAAGCTATGGATCGGAATTCTCGTCGTTCTGAAAATATGGAAGGGGGCGGGATTCGGCTCCATTATCTATCTGGCGGCGATCGCGGGGATCGACCAGGAAATCTATGAAGCCGCTAGAATCGATGGCGCCAGCCGTTTGCAATGCATCACAAGGATCACCTTGCCGCAGCTCCGAACGACGGCCGTTCTGCTGACCATATTCGGCATCGGAGGCATTTTTCACGGGGATCTGGGAATGATTTACGCCATTGTCGGAGACAACCCCTATTTGTATGACACGACCGATGTTATTGACACTTATGTGTTCCGGATGCTGCGGCAGATGAACGATATCAGCATGTCAACGGCCATCGGCCTTTATCAATCGCTCGTCGGCTTCGGCATCGTATTAGTCACCAATCATATCGCGAAGAAAACGGATCCGGATTCATCTATCTTCTAGAGGGCGGAGAAATCAAATGAATAAAAGCGCGGATAACAAAGGCATCGATATTTTTTCGTATCTCTTCATGCTCGTCTTTTCTATTTTTTGTCTAATTCCCTTTGTTCTGATCGTATCAAGCTCGATATCGGACGAGAAGACATTGCGCATGACCGGCTTTACGCTTATTCCTAAACAGATATCCTGGTTTGCCTACAAAATCATTTTTCAGGACAATGCCATCTTCAACGCCTACCAGGTAACGATCCTGTTCACCGTTCTGGGTACCCTTCTTTGCATGCTGCTGACCAGCGCGATGGCGTACGCGATTTCCGTCAAGACGTTCACGCATCGGAACAAGATTGCCTTCTTCGTCTATTTCACCATGCTGTTTAACGGCGGCCTGGTCCCTACCTATCTCCTTACGGCAAAATATTTGCACCTTACCGATAACATCCTGGTTTATATTTTGCCCGTTTTAATTAATCCCTTCAATATGTTTCTATTGCGGAATTTCTTCAAGCAAATCCCTGACGCGCTTGCGGAGTCGGCCAAGATGGACGGCGCAAACGATATCTACATTTTGTTTAAAATCATCCTTCCATTAGCCAAACCCGCTCTTGCGGCCATCGGCTTGTTTTATGCGCTTGGATTCTGGAACGAATGGTTTACATGCACGCTGTATATCAACAACAAAGATTTATATTCCTTGCAATATTTGATTATAAAGGTTTTGAGAGAAGTCGATTTCATGAATCAAATGAACCAAATCCAGGGGCTCGCGGCCAATTATGTCGTTCCGACGAATACGGCCAAGATGGCTACGGCCGTTGTCACGGTAGGTCCGATTATCTTTGTCTATCCGTTTACCCAGAAGTACTTTGTCAAGGGCTTGGTCGTAGGCGCCGTTAAGGGCTAATACCGCTACGTCGGTTTAGTATAAATGATCATTTGGAGGGTTCAGAATGAACAGAAAGAAGAAGCTCGCTGCCTTGCCGATTGTCGCCGCCGTGTTGGCGGCTTCCTTGGCCGGATGTCAAGGGAACGACTCGAAGGAAAGCGCCGGGAAGACGCCGGCTGCTAGCCAATCTTCCAGCCCGGCGGAAAGTACGGCGGCGGCTCCGATGGATCCGGTCACGCTGAATGTCTATCTATTCGGCTCGGAAAACGCGCACTATCGCAATGTCGATCCCGTCATTCAGGAGTTCGAGAAACGGACGAAGGATACTCTTAACACGAAATTAAACGTGACCTGGACGCCGCCTGCCGACTATGGCACGAAGCAGCAGCTGTGGTTGACATCGGGAGAAGACTTCGACCTCTTTGTTCCGTGGGATATGGCTAAAAACGCTAAAGACGGTGCTTTGGCTGATTTGAGCAAATACTTTAACAACCCGGAATATCCCGGACTTCAGAAGGCGTTCTCGGAGGATTATATCAATGACAACAAGCTCTTCGGCAAAACGTATGTCATTCCGATTACCAACGCGCTTATGGATATGGAGGGCGTCTGGTATCGGAAGGATTTGTTGACCAAGTATGGGATGAACGATATCGCCAGTTATGACGATTTGTACAACTACCTCGAAAAGGTAAGCGAAAACGAAAAAGACTTGGTCCCCTTCGCGAACTACGGAAATACGGCTTTCTTTAAATTGTTTACCGATATCAACGCCCAGCAGCTCGACGGCAAGGTATTCCCGTTTACCGGCGGCGGCAACCCGAAAGCGAATTACATTGACGTGCAAATCTCGGAGGATGGAAAATCCGTTGCAGGCGTGGCGGCTTATGGAGATCCGGCATCGGAATGGGCGAACATTAACCCCAAATACGGTCTGGACTATCTGATGAACGAGTTTAATCAAGCGAAGCGGTTCAATAAGTTTATTCCGGCCGATACGCTGACGAACACGACCGGAACGGGAAAACAAAACGCTGCCGGATTCGTTACATTGAGTAATTTCAAGTCAAGCGAAGCCAAAATCAAGGCAGAAGTACCCAATGCAGAAATTGGCTTCTGGCCGATCTTCAAAAACAATCAAGAGTTGGCGCCCGGAACCCAATCGACGGACGGGAAAGCGTGGAACTTCCTGGCTATCCCCGCGACTTCCAAAAAAATCGACCGAACGATGAAATTCCTCGATTGGATCTTCTCCAGCCAAGAAAACAACGACTTGTTTACGTACGGAATCGAGGGGACGAACTGGCAGCCTGTAGGAGAGAAGGGGTGGAAAATTCCGGACGGAGTCGATCCGGCGAAAAATTACCTGTTCCCGGGCTACCAGCTGACCTGGAACCCGACCTTAAACCGAATCCCCGATGGATTGCCGGAGCAGCTCCAAAAGGATTACGAATATGAATTCAACCCGGCTTCGTACAAGAAAAACGTATTGGCAGGCTTCACGTTCGATCAAGAGCCCGTAAAAAATGAAATTGCCAAATGCAACACCGTTACCGCGAAATATCTGCCGATGCTGCTGTCCGGTTTTGGCGACGTTAATGATAACTTGTCGAAAATGAACAAGGATTTGAAGGATTCGGGCGTTGAAAAAATCAAGGCAGAATTGAAAAATCAAATCAACGCCTTCCTTGCTCAAAAGTAGGATCGGATGCGAATCGGGAACATCTATAGGTGAATCTATCTATAGATGTTCCTTTCCCGGGTTGATGGAAACGCTTTAATAATCCAGTTAAATGAGAGGATGAGTACGGATGAAACGAAAGGCAAGCAGAGCATTATCCCTCGTAACGGCAATCGTCATGATCGCGCAGATGCTTATATTCATGAAGCCGGCTGTTGCGAACGCGGATACACCCTCAGTCTTCACCGATTATCTGCCGCAGATTACGGAAGTCACCGATGAAGCCGGGTTTATCCATCCCGGCGTCGGACTGACCAAAGAGCTTCTTGAGAACGTCAGGTCGAAGGTAAGGGCCGGCGCACAACCCTGGACGTACTATTTCAATAATATGCTTCTCCCGGCTCCCGAAGCGTCCAAGACAGTTACGTCAAGCAACAGCAGCGACGGCAAGACGCCTAGCGCCGATTATTTTAACAGTCAAGGCATTGAAGGAAGGTTTATTGCAGACGGCATAAAGGCATATACACAGGCGTTGATGTATTATGTGACCGGCGACGAGGTTTACCGTGCCAATGCGCTGATGATAATCCGCATCTGGGAACAGATGGATCCTGCGAAATACGCGTACTATACAGATGCGCATATTCATGCCGGCGTACCGCTTAACCGAATGGTTATGGCGGCGGAAATTTTACGGTATACCAGCACGCAAACAGAAGCATTGGCTTGGACGGATCAAGATACGACGAAATTGACGGACAATCTTATTATTCCGGTAACGGAAACGTTGTTGCATGATCAAAACCATTTTATGAACCAGCATACGTATCCGATCCTGGGAGCCATGGCAGGGTATATCTTTACCGGCAATCGCGAGAGATACAACGAGGCCGTGGAATGGTTTACCGTGAACCGTACGGCGAAGGACCAAGGCTTCAACGGATCGGTTAAGGCTTTGTTCCGGTGGGTTACGGAGGAAGAGAAACCGGGAGAGAAGGTCGGAGAAGGAACGCCGGTAGAACCCCACGTCCAGCAAATGGAGATGGGCAGAGACCAAGCCCACGGCGGCGGCGACTTAACCAACGCGGCCATCATTACCCGGTTGATCCACGCCCAGGGGACCCGTATAGACCCGGTGGACGGTACCCCGTCAACTGCCGACAATGCCGTCGATATCATGGAGTTCCTGAATAATCGAATTTTGGGAGCAGCCAACTTTTTCTGGCAGTTCATGCTCGGTTATGACACGCCATGGACACCGCAGGCATACGCCATTACCGGCGGAGACCCCGATAACGTCGGTATGGGCGGAACGATCAGAGACACGTATAATTTTATTTCGCCGAGTTACAGGGGAAGATTCGACACCGCTAATTTCTGGGATTTTTATTCCTACTATACGTATGAAAAGCACGAAGACGTATCCCGGATTGCGCCGTATTATGAGGAAGCCTTCACCAAGAAACAACCCGCAGCTCCCGGTGCCTGGAGCAATAAGGATGCAGGCAATGACTACTGGCTTTATTTGCCGCCTGAGGCCGAGGCCGATGCGGCAAAATTCGTTCCGCAGGATCAAACGAGCGGCAGCATCCTGCAGCTCGAAGACCGATACACGGCGCTTGACAGCAATACAGAGCTTATGCAAGAGGGAGATATCCGCTTCATTCGTTTTCATGCAACGGAAGAAGGAAGCAAAATAGCGGCTCTCAGTTTTGCGCATGCTGCCGGTTCGGGCCCCTTCGGCTTCAAGATTCGAACCAATGGCATATCCACATTTGATGCGTTCGGATCGACCTTCACCCTTCCGGATACGAAGGGGGAGTGGAAATATGTGTCCCTTGCCGGGTCCTTTGGCGATATTGTCTATATGACGGTAAGAGGAGCGCCCGGCGTTACGGTCGATCTCGACTCCGTCGATGCGGCGGCAGGTACGGATCTGACGCCGCCGGTATTCAAAGACGGAAGCACGGATTTGAAGATCTATACCTATGTAGGCGCGTCCGTGAACGTAGATTTGTCCGCGACGGATGCAAGCAGCACGGATACGATTACGTATGAGCTGCAGAACAATGCCAAAGGGCTACCGCTCGATGCGAATACAGGCGTATTTTCCTGGCAGCCTGCAGAGGCCGGAAACGATTCCGTTGTTCTTGCGGCTACGGACGGCACGACCGTTTCGGTCAGAAATGTAAACATTATCGTAAGCAGCGACCGTGCTTCCGCCGTACAGGCGATCATTGCTTCCTATGATCAAAACCAGGTTTACGTGGCGGCAACACTTAACCATTTCCAAACGGTTTATAACGACACGTTAAGTCAGATTGACACGGCGTCCGAAGCGGAGTTCGATTCGCAATTGCAAGCGCTAAGGGCTGCAACCGATGGCCTGGAATTAGTGACGCCATTAACGGATTTCGGCATGCGCTGGTCCAAGGTAGTCGCCTGGTCCTCCTGGGGTTCGTTAGCCTCGAATATGGACGATGGTACGAATTTAACCGGCACCGGGTATGGCCTTGCGCTGGGGTCAGCGCCGCATTTGTACCATTTGCTGGATTTCGGTCCCGATTATAAGGTTTCCGTTACCAAGTTCGGATTCTTGAGCGATATCTTCGTCGATCGTCTCGCCAACTCTACGGTATATGGATCGAATGATAAGGTGAACTGGACGCGTCTGACGCCGGGGGTCACCCAGTATACGCAAGCTTATCAAACCCTTGACGTAGATCCTGCCTACCAAAATGAGAAATACCGTTATATCAAATTGGAAATGATCAAACCGCTGCCCGCCGTACTGTATGGCGAGGTGGTAAATCTCCTGGAATTGACGGATTTTGACGTCTATGGAACGCGTTACGAGATCGGCAACGAGCTTGCGTCCGTATCCATCGGATCCGATCAGGAGGTCAGCGGCAAAATTACGCTGGGCGACACGGTTAAAGTAAGCATTACGGCCAAATCGCCGATTCAACAAGTGAAGGTTGCCATTCAAGGCGTCGAAGCGACCGTAAGCACGACCGACCAGATTCATTGGACGGCCGAAGCGGTCATGAATCCCAATGTGCAGAAGGGCGATGTCCGATTCTCCGTCGATTATCGGAAGAGCGACGGGACCGCCGGAGACACGGCGTATGCTTCAACCGACGGGACTCATCTGTTCATCGCCGGCGACCCGACCCAGTTCATTCAAGTTCCGAAGCTGGCGACCGTGACGGCATCGGATAAGCAGTGGCCGGGCAACGGATTGTCCAAGGATCAAGTCGGCTACTTGTTGTTTGACGGCGATACGGCCACATACGGCGATTTGAACACCTCTGCGGGCTCCTCCTACACGATCGACTTCGGCGAGGATGCCACCGTGGCCTTAAACGAAATCGTGCTGATGCCGAGACCCGGCTTCCCTCAGAGAATGAACGGGCTGATCGTTCAAGGCTCCAACGATAATAGCTCTTGGACCGCGCTGACTCGGCCGGTTGCGGGATCGCAGGAAGCGACATGGTACGACATGGGAGCCGACCAACTGTTGGATCATCAGCATTACCGTTATATTCGGCTCTATAACGAATCCGCCTGGAGCGGGAACATGGCGGAAGTCGAGCTGTACGGAGATGTGGATTACGGCGCGGATTATTTGCAGGACAGGACAGTGACGTCCGATGGGTATACGAAAGGAAGCTATTATCTGTACCAACAGGAGGTCGATCGGATCGAGGCGGCCCTGAGCCAACCGGGAGCCGACAAAACAGGGCTGCTGAATGCCTTCTTGAAGGCGGATCAGGTGTTGGTGCCGATACTGGAGCTGTATCCGAAGATCCCGATCGACTCTTCGATGGCCCTGGCATCCTCGGTATCCTGGAATGACCAGTACGATGCGGCGACAAACGGGTGGTTCGCCTTCGATGGAGATCCAAGTACTTCGCCCGACACGAAGTCCGCAACCGGCTGGGCGCGCGTCGATCTGGGCGAAGGGAATGCGAAAGCCGTGGGAGTTGTCCGGGTCATGCCGAGAACGGTCAATTCCACCCGCACGAACGGCGCCATGATTCAGGGTTCAAATGACGATGTCCACTATGATACTCTCGCTGAGATTAGCGGAGTAGACACCGTTCGCTGGTATACGCTGAATATCGATAACGGCACGCCGTACCGGTATTTGCGTTATTATTCGCCTAAAGGCTACGCGAACGTAGCGGAAGTGGAATTTTACGAGAAATCGGCGGATCGTACGCTGCTTAAGCTTCTTGTCGAGCAAGCGGCGGCCATCGAATCCGATCCTTATACGACGGACAGCTACGCGGCTTTGGAAGCTGCGGTCGGCGATGCCCAAACGGTTGATGCGAATCCGTCCGCGACCCAGAGCGAGATCGACGAGGCGGCGGACCGCCTGAAGCAGGCAATAGACGGATTGGTCGCGATGAGCACGGAAGCTTCCCTTGATCCGGCGGAGCCGAACGGCCAGAATGGCTGGTACACGACTCCCGTGACCGTCACGTTATCGGGAGGAGGAGGCCTGCAATACAGTCTGGATGGCGGAAGCAGCTGGAACGTCTACGATCAACCTTTCGTTCTGAGCCAGGAAGGAACGAACGAGCTATTGTACCGCGCGGCTGACGAAGCGTCCCCGGACAACGCGCAGTCGCTGAGCGTGCAGATCGACGCGACCGCGCCGCAGATCGCCGTGACAGGCGATACCGCCTACACGATCGACCGTCAGGTTGAGATTGCCTGCCAGGCGACGGATGGCGGGTCCGGCGTGGCAAGCTCGTCCTGCGACGCGCCGCTGGCCGACGAGCCCGCCTATACGCTGGAGCCGGGACCGCATACGGTACAGGCGCAGGCGACGGACGCGGCAGGCAATAGCGGCTCGTCGGAGCTGACATACAGCGTGTTCGCTAGTTTCGACAGCTTGTCGGCATTGACGGGCAGCTTCCTGGAGGCGACCGGCGCTTCGGGCTGGGAAGGCGTAGCGACGGCCCTGCAGGCGAAGCTCTCCGAAGCGAAGGCGAAGGCCGATGCGCATCAGGGCGCGGAAGCGCGCGAGCTGCTGAATGCCTACGACAATCAAGTGAACGCGCAGAGCGGCAAAAAGCTGAGCGCGGAGCAGGCGGAGGCGCTGGTACGCTGGGCGCAGTGGCTGAGCGACGCGACTCCGCTGGCGGGAGACGCGCCGGGCAAGCCGGTCCTCTCCGACGACAACGGCAACGATACGGGATTAAAGGACGGCAGCTATGACGTGACGATGAACCTGTGGTGGGGGACGAACGGCTCGGAGTACCGCCTGTATGAGAACGGCGAGCTGATCGATACGCAGCCGTTGAACGAATCGACTCCGAACGCCCAGAGCGCGGCGACTTCGATCGCGGACCGGGCGCCGGGCGATTACGAGTACCGGGCGGTGCTGGTCAATGCGTCCGGCGAGACGTCCGGCGAGACGATAACGGTTACCGTAAAGCCGTAGCATCCATCCGAAGGGGCCGTTCGAACCGTCACGGAAGTTGACTGTCGAACGGCTTCTCCTTGCCATACAGCAGTCCGGCTAATGCCGCCGAACGAATAGGGAGGACAACATGATGAGCTTTTTAAAGGTTTGGAAGGCGCCCGAAGGCGCAGTTGGTCGGGACGACTTTGAGGTATGCGTCCGCAATCCGGGGGAGAACTGGGAGCCGCTCTTCGTCTATGAAGCGAAGGTGGACATGCACCATGTGAGACAAGCCTCTATGGCCTATTTTGACATGGAAGGAACGGTTGAGGTCCGGGTAGAGAGTCGAAAGGGCCCCGTTCATCAAATCGTCATCCGTCCGCTATCGAAGCAAATTCCGTTCGACGTAGATGGAGCGACCGTTACTTTTCGTTTGAACGAACCTTGCAAGCTGTCCATCGAAGTGAACGGGGACCGCTTCGGCAATCTGCATCTGTTCGCGAATGCCCGGGAGGAGAATCCGCCGGCACCGGACGCCCCGAACGTCTTGTATCTGAAGCCTGCCATCCACCGGATGGAGGATATTTATCAGTTGGTCAACAGCCCGCGGGAGCCCGGGGGAGCGGCGCCGGAGGTGATCTATTTCGGTCCGGGGATGCACTATCTGGAGGAGACGATCTTCCGCATTCCGTCCAGGAAGACCGTCTATCTGGCCGGAGGCGCCATCGTTGTCGGTTCCCTCATGTGCAGGATGTCGCCATCCGCGGCAGAGGGATCTTGTATTTGTCCGACTTTCACCGGTTTTCCGCTTTCCGGGGCGTCCGGATCATTTATTCGCGCCATATAACGGTGGAAGGGATCGTGCTGCTGGACCCGCCGCATTACAGTATTTACATCGGCAAGTCCGAGCATATCCGGATCCGCAACTTCAAATCGTTCAGTACGCGGGGGTGGTGCGACGGCATCGACATGATGGCCAGCACGCATATCGAGATCGAGGATGTATTCCTGCGGACGTCCGACGATTGTATTGCCGTATACGGAAGCCGATGGGATTATAAAGGGGATTCGCGCTGCGTCAAAGTCAAAGACTCCATTCTGTGGGCAGACGTCGCTCATGCGATGAATATCGGCGGGCATGGGGATTACCTTCGGGGTGGCGATTTGATCGAGGATATCCAGTTCAGCAATATTGATATTTTGGAGCATCACGAGCCCCAGCCCGGTTATTGGGGAGCCATGAATATTAATGTCGGCGATAATAACACGGTGCGGAACGTCATCTTTGATAACATTCGAGTTGAGGACTTTGAACTGGGCCAACTGGTGGACATCCGCGTGGTGTGGAACGCGAAATATAATCCTGTAGCCGGCAAACGCATTGAGAACGTTCATTTTCGAAATGTTACCTATAACGGGAAAAGTGAGAACAAAAACCGGATATACGGGTTTGACCGTGAACGGAATGTGGAAGGGGTCACCTTTACCAATCTACGGATCAATGGCGAGTTGATTTTGAGTCAGGAGCAGGGGAATTTTGAGATGAATGAGTTTGTATCCGACATTCTGTTTTTAAATGAATGAGAATGAAGGGAATAGGGGGGCAGTTGGCGATGCCGGGATGCCCGTGCGGATCATTCGATCCGTACGGGCATTATTTGGTTCGTCAACGTGATTTCAAACACTTTGTTGATATTCAAACAATGCAATTTCCCACCCGTGATGCCGTTTGCGTGTATAATTCGATTACACTCCATTTCAAATGCTAGGTGGCATAAGGATGAAACAGGTCATTGTCGTTTTTCGTAAAAAAAATATGTTATTTAAAATCATTATTTCCTATGCCTTGATTGGCCTGCTGTTTATTAGCGGTTTCTCCTATCTGGTTCTCAAAAAGGTATCCTCCGACATGACCCAGGAAATTGTCGAGGCCTCGACGAGGATGATGAATCAAACCTATAATACGGCGGACATTCTGCTTACCTTTACATACAATTACTATTCACAGCTTTATTTAAAAGATGAGTATATCTCCACGGCATTGAACGGCGCATCGTTCAGCAAGCAAGACATCTATGAGATCAATAGCCAACTGGAAGGCTTTAAAAATACAAGTCCGCTCGTGGCCTCCATTTATATTTACAATTACAAGTCGGGCATTGTTTTCAATTCAGTAAAGGCATTCAACACGGTCAATCATTTTTTTGATCCGGGCATGACGGATTATCTCAAGCATGGGGACGTATCGAGGAACCGATTGTTTATCCCGCGTACCGCCGTTTTGTCGTATACAACGGATTCGCAAAAAAAGACCGAGCAGAACTATATTTCGATCATCTACACAAGGTTCGGTTCAAGCGACAAACAAAACAGTATGGTGTTGAACCTGGATCAGAAGGTTCTTCAATCCCTTATCCTGAAAGGCAACGACGAAGGGCCGCACAAGATGATGATCATCAACGATCAGGGTCTTATCATTGCCAAGCCCGACGCGTGGTCTTCCGATAACGCTTCAACGAAGCAGATTCTATCAGAGATTGTTCGTTCTACCGATAAGCAGGGAGAGATCGATCAAGCGATTCAAGGCAAGTCGTATCGCATATCTTACGTGAAGTCGGATAATCTAGGCTGGAATTTCATTATCTTTACCGAAAGAAGCCAATTGTTGGGGAACGTGCGTACTTTGCAAAATTTCATTCTCGTGCTGACATTGATTTGCCTTGCGGGGGTTACGCTAACTTCGGCGCTCTTTACAAGAAGTATATACGTTCCCGTCTCTAACCTTCTCCATAGGATAAGGACAACGACGGAGACAAAAGATAAAGCCGTCCTGAACGAATATGATTTGATAAATAAATCCTTCTCCTTATTGGAAGTCAAAGTTCAGACGCTGCAAAAAGACTTCAATCAATCCGTACCCGTCCACAGAAAAAATTTGCTTCGATCTCTATTGAACGGGACTATCAGCCACCATCTGGAAGTCTCGAAAGCGATGGAGTATCTGCAAATCGGATCGACATCGGATCGATATCTGGTTTGCGTGCTCAAAATTGACGGATTTCATGAGATCACTCAGAAATACGATACGGTAGATTTGTCGTTATTCAAATTTGCCATTCAGAATATCAGCCAGGAGATTGTCGGCGATGCCTTTAAACTGGATGTGATTGAAAATGGTTACGATTCATTGGATTTGGTCTTCCATATCGATGCGGCCGATGATGAGCCTGCAAGCGCGATAAGGAGCCTATTGGCCGACATTCAGACAAACATTCGAAGATTTTTGAAAATGACAGTCACGGCGGGGATTGGACCCGTAGTATGCCAAGCGGAACAACTGCGCGATTCCAGGGATAGTGCTTACCAGGCCATGCTTTACCGTTTAATATTCGGGACGGACAGCGTTCTATCGTACGATGAACGGATTACGGCGGAGTTCAGAGAGTACGAATATCCGGATGCATTGGAAAAACAGATCATGACTAGCCTTAAATCCGGCGATATAGAGGCGCTTAAAGAGTACACGTCCGAGTTTTATGGCGCCATGATGGGATTTAAATACGATGAGATTATTCATTCGCTTGTCCAATTGCTATTCATGACCATTCGTACAGCCAAAGGCATGGCAAGCTTCGAACAGGCAGCCGTTAACCTGGAAATTCATACTAGGCAGAAAGAATTGCTGCATCACGATACGTTAGATCAAATGGAAGCCTGGTACCTGGATTTATGCCTTCAGATCGTCAAGCATCGCGATCAGGAGTCTAAATCGAAAAATAGCAAGACCGTTGCCGCAATTGTCGAGTATATGAACGAACACTACTTGGATAGCAACCTCTCCGTCGATCAAATGTCTCAATACGTCGGTCTCTCCACCAATTACATGCGGCGGCTATTTAAAGATGAAATGAATGTATCCGTTTCCGAATACCTCACGGCATTCCGAATGGAAAAAGCCAAGGAACTTTTGGTAAAGACAGACGAGCCTGCAAGAAAGATCGGCGCAAACGTCGGGTTTGAGAACACGAACTACTTTTATGTGTTATTCAAAAAGCATGTGGGCATGACGCCCGATCACTACCGTAGGGAGCATAAGCTGGACAACCTGGCGAAGGAGTAATCGCATGACGGGGATTCAGAAATACAAAGGGGGGAGTTCAATGAAATCCAATGGCTTCAAACCCGCTCGGTGGTCCTTTTGGATTATCAGTTTGACCTTGTTCCTGTCCGCTTGCTCAAGCTTCAGTCGCCATAAGAACGAGGAACGTCCGCAACCAAATGCCGGACTCATAGGAACGCCAACGAAAGCTGCAGACCCGACGGAACCGGTCGTTCTAAAGCTGATGCTTTTCGGCGATAGGCCCCATGATATGGACAAAATTATTCAGAGGTTTGAACAAGAAACGAAAAATACGCTAAACACCTCGCTTGAATTTGAATTTAGTCCGTACCTGGAATATGAAAAGAAAATGTTATTGCGAATGTCTACCGGGGAGTCCGTCGATCTGATGTTCGATGCTCCCTGGACCAAAAATTTATTCAACAATTTGAGCATGGGCTATTACCAGCAGTTGGACGAATACTTTAACAATGATCATTATCCAGGCTTGAAGAAGGCATTTCCAAAGGAAATCATGGATGCCAACCGAATTAACGGCCATATCTATACCATTCCCTTGTTCGATTCCTATTACGATCCTCCGGTCATCGCGATTCGGAAGGATATCCGGGAGTCGCTGGGAATGGCGCCGCTAAAGACAATGGAGGATCTGACAGCTTACTATGATCGAGTCCTTGAGCGGTACCCCGAGGATATTCCGGCGGCGATCGGAAGCAGAGGAATCTTCATGCTGGGATTACCGGAGGAGAAAGGGCATCACGACATTCGTCTCGCCCCGATTATGTCCGACTCGTTTACGGGCGGCATTCCTTTTAACGTGGCTCTGTCCAAGGATGGGAAAAAAGTGATCGGCGCGGCTACCATCGGCGATCCCGATTCGGAGTTTGCCGACTTTCCGGTCCCCTTCAACTCGCATGACGCCATATACGGACATTTTGAATCCAGGGTCCAATTTCGAAAATACAACAACCCCAATCCGCTGTCGAGCGAAGAAGAAAATGCCATGGATATAAAACGGGAAGCTTCGAAAGCAGACACTACCATATCCGGAATTGCTCGATTGAGGCAAGATTTGCAGCGTGTTGATCCTGAAGCGGATTATGAACCTTTCCTTCTGGGGAGCCAATCTCAGCGCGAGATGTTGCCGGCGTCCATCGGTACGACGTTCCGGGCCAATAACAGTCTCGTCATCCCGGTTACCTCCAAGAATACGAACCGAACGATGAAGTTTTTGGACTGGCTATTTAGCAGTCAGGATCATCATGATTTGTTCGAGCTTGGAATCGAGGGGGAGCATTGGGTTAAGGACGGAGCCGGCGGCTACAAGTTGACGGCCGAATCCTACAATTACCGATTTCCGGGTTACGAGCTAACGAATAATCCGATCTTGTCTCGCATCTTGGCGGACAACGACCCGATGACATTAGCTTACACGAAGTGGGCAAGGGACAAAAGCAGCTATTACCAGCTCCCGTTGTCAGGCTTTGTCTTTAATCCGGCACCTGTTGCAACGGAGATTGCAAAGGTAAAACCCGTGATGCTGCAAGCATCCGATTTGCTGATGACCGGCATGATCGATAATTGGAAGGAATATGCGCAAGAACAGAACTTGAAATGGCGTGCCTTGGGTTTAGATACGATCCGGCAAGAAGTTATAAAGCAGGTACAAGCTTATTTGAACGCCGGCGGGAAATAGGATGCGAAGGGGCTTGATTCAAAAGGATGGATAGGGACAAAGCTTTATCGAAGAAGGGATTTTGGGGCGATCAAAGGGATGGCACCTATATGAATCCATTTGAAGAATATCGGCCCCGAATATGATTACGATCGAATGAATCGGTATGGCAGAGGAGTCTGGGCGGGGGCTATCCGGTTCCATAAGGATCGATTCTGGGTGTATTTTTTCACGCCCGAGAAGGACTGTTTATGAGCACGGCTTCCGATCCGGCTGGACCTTGGGAGCCGCTGCATCATGTTTGGAATGTTGCCGGCTGGGATGACTGCTGTCCATTTTGGGACGACGATGGACAAGGTTATTTGGTTGCTACCCACTTTGCAGACAACTATCAGATCCATCTGTTTAAGTCAAGTGAGGATGGCAAGCAGCTTTCGCATGATAGTGCAAAAGTTATCCATCAATACAAGGGGAGCGAGGCTAATAAGCTCTATAATATAAATGGGTTTTATTATTTTTTTCACAGCGAGGTTCGTAATGAGGGAGGCATGGATGTTAGAGTCGTGATGATGTTGAGGTCAAAACATCTTTATGGGCCCTATGAGGAAAAGGAGCTTATCCATACGCACGGCATGGATGCAGACCGAGAACCGAATCAAGGAGGACTTGTCCAGACCGTTTCAGGAGAGTGGTATTTCGTTAGCCACCAAGGAACAGGCGGGCATTACGAGGGAAGAACGCTTCATTTGCTTCCGGTCACTTGGGTTGACGAATGGCCGATCATCGGCAACGATACGGACGGTGACGGAATCGGCGAGATGGTATGGGGAGGCAAAAAGCCGATAGACGGATACCCCGCAACGGTCCTTGCGACAAACGACGATTTTGAGGATGCGGCGCTTGGACCGCAGTGGGAGTGGAATCATCAGCCGAAAGCCGGCAAATGGTCGTTAACGGAACGGCCCGGCTATTTACGTCTCTACGCATGCCGACCTGTCGAAAAGGATAACTTTTTCAAAATATGCAATACGATTACACAAAGGCCATTCAGGACCGTTCACAATGCGGTAACGGTAAAAATAGATATTAGCGGTATGGCTGACGATCAAGAGGCGGGGCTATGTCACTTTGTGCAAACCTATTGCATGATGGGCGTTCACCAAAAAGAGGGGATTAGGGTCCTGAAGTATAACCATACCGGTACGATTGAATGGGGACCGCAAATAACGGTTCCTACCCTCTGGCTTAGGTCGATCTGGAACTTGAACGGAATCAACCGATTTGAGTATAGCATCGATGGAATGCACTTTACTGGTTTTGGAGAGGCCTATTCTTTGGGATGGGGGAACTACAGAGGAGATCGGATCGGGATATACTCCTTTAACCAAGAAAGTGAACAGGGTCATATAGATGTAGATCAATTTTCTTATGAGTTCTGATGCGCTGCCTAGGGCTTATGATTGTTAGTCAAACTGTCACTACGATGCTGGTGAATTGAATTATTTGGATGTCTATCTGAGTAATCTTACTGATGGTAGCCCGACTCCCTTCAATGGCCAAACTGATCATTGGGCGCGCTTTCGCGACCCACACCTATTATGCAAACACTCAGCGTATTAATAACTATTAACGGAAAGATCGACTTTGTAGCGATGCCGAAGGGCACAATCACTGCAAAAATTGAAGGGATTCGTGGCATGAACGAAGAAATAAACATCAGATCATTTGTTTTGCAAGAGGAGGAGCATACATTTTGAATAAGAAGAATGATAAGAAGGTTCATATCTACCATATTACATTAACAAACGGTGAACTGCTCAAAAATATTCGAATTGAGGGTTCGCTTGAATGGAACCTTTCAGGTATCGCAGCAAATCTTATTGCTGTGGAAGATGCCGATGGGAAAAAAGTTGTATTAAGCAAGTATCATATTGTCAAAGGAGAACTGGTAGGCATCGAAGATTAAGAGTTTATATTTAGTTTAAAAATAATCATAAATTCCTCAACTTCTTTAGCGAGGGCATCAATCTTACTTTCGAGGTGGGAGAGATGCTCTTGGTACTGAAATAGCAGGGTAATGAATCGAAAGGGTGTACGCATGCTGAACATTACGGAATACACCGCAGAGCTGGCGAAGGATCCATTTGGGATTCTGACCGGAAAGCGATATGAATTCTTCCTCGATCTGGACATAGAGGAAGACGACGAGCTCTACTCCGAGAATGGCGTTGCCATCCGGGCGATCTTCAAGGTGGATGGAAACCAAGCCGGCATCATCAGATACGATCTGATTGAACGGTCGACGGGCAATCCGCTGGATCTTGACCTTGAGCCGGAAGAGGAAGAGGCGTTGGCAACTTTCTGCAAGGAGCATCTGCCCGAGGAGGAGTAAGCAGAGGAAGATGCGGAGGCATCTGCCGCTGGAAGTCCCGGAGCGCATCTTCGGACCGATTCGATCCGGTAAGGTAAGCTTGCCTGCGATTGGCTCGCCCCGGGAGATCGAGCCTTGCCAGTCTCCGTGCAGACAAACGAAGGGCCGGGAGGACCTTCGACAAGATGCCTCCAGGCCCTTAGGGATGAGCCGTTATCTCCGATTCGTTAAAATTTCGATCGAATATCCCGCAGATATTTGAACAATACGGCGACCGCGCCAATGTAATAGCCGACCAGAACAATCCAGCCCGTATTATCGATTGTGGTGAGCACGGCGAGGACCAACAGAGGAACGATGTAATGGATAATGTCCCTCAAGTAGCCAAGTACCGGTTCGTACGACAACCTACCTCTCGTTAACGATTTGAACAATTCAGCCAAGAAATTGACCGCCATTGCACCAAGAACTACCCAAAAGGCGACTTCCATCCAAAGTGTTAGCGGGCTTAGGAACAAGCTGCACCCTCTCCTTGAAGAAGATTAACGGCTCGCTAACAACATATGTCGACGGACGCAAGGTTGTACCGGCAAGAGGACAGACGTCAGAGGCATACTCACTGACTGAATTAGGAGTGACGGTGCTTCGCTATTTGGGTCGTTTTGCTCCTAATGTCTGAAGACAAAAACATTGTCCCATTGAAAGCCGCGATTATCGCGGCTTTTTTAACTTGAGATCAAGTTCTTTTCATGGGCGATGTCAAGAACTTGAGCTCATTCCCGTGACATTGTTCGCTATGTAGATGGGAAGGAGACGGTATGCAAGAAGTCTTGTAGCGCCCGCCTGCAGCAGAAAGCGGGTGTCATCATGAGCGAAACGGGGTACGCAAGGGGGAAAATCAACGGTTTGGAAGGAATGGACAGAATCGTTGTTATGGAGCAAGGAAGGGTAATCGAAACGGGATCGTATTCAGAGGAAACAAGGATCATTAACATGCCAGTGACACGGAATGGTCATGTTAAATCAAATTTTACGGCCGAAACCTTGCAAACGTCTTAAACCCTGATATAATAAAAGATACCGATCGGTATCTTTTTTTTTGAAATAAGCCCATTCCAAAGGCAAACTTGTTTGGCTTCGGCTCAGTGCTTTCCTTTAAGTTCTATTGGACAAGCTTATGTGGAATGGATTTCGAACGAAACAGGAGGACTATTCAATGAGTGTAAAAGTAGGCATTAATGGTTTTGGGCGAATCGGAAGACTCGCTTTCCGTCGAATTCAAGAGGTGGAAAATATCGAGGTTGTAGCGATAAACGATTTAACTGACGCAAAAATGCTGGCGCATCTGCTCAAATATGATACTACACAAGGCACTTTCCATGGTGACATCGAAGTTCATGATGGAGCCTTTACTGTTAACTGTCAAGAAATTAAAGTGCTGGCTAACCGCAACCCTGAAGAAATTCCTTGGGGCGAGCTTGGCGTAGATATCGTACTCGAATGTACAGGTTTCTTCACCACCAAAGAAAAGGCCGAGCTTCACCTGAAAGGCGGAGCAAAGAAGGTCGTTATTTCCGCTCCGGCAACAGGCGACATGAAGACCATCGTGTATAACGTAAACCATGAAACACTGGACGGAACGGAAACCGTCGTTTCCGGTGCTTCTTGCACAACGAACTGTCTGGCTCCCATGGCTAAAGCTCTGAACGATAAATTTGGAATTCAGTCCGGGTTGATGACAACCGTTCACGCCTATACAGGCAACCAGAATACCCTTGATGCCCCAGATTCAAAAGGAAACTTCCGTGCAGCACGGGCTGCAGCAGAGAACATTGTTCCTTACTCCACCGGTGCTGCTAAAGCCATTGGCCTCGTTCTTCCTGAACTGAAGGGCAAACTTGATGGTGCATCTCAGCGTGTACCTGTACCGACAGGCTCCGTAACAGAACTCGTAGCCGTTTTGAACACTAAGGTAACGGTTGAGGAAGTTAACGCCGCTATGAGAAAAGCATCAGATCCGGAAACATACGGATACACGGAGGACGAGATCGTATCTTCCGATGTTAGAGGAATGACATGGGGGTCTCTTTTTGATGCCACTCAAACAAAAGTTCTAACGGTTGGCGACCAGCAACTGGTGAAAACTGTAGCCTGGTACGATAATGAAATGTCTTACACCGCGCAACTGGTTAGAACATTAGAATATTTCGCAAAAATCGCCAAGTAACATCGCTGCAATTCTTCTTGATTTAAGCTGCAAGCGTCAAAAGAGCAGGGGATTTCCGAATATCCTGCTAAGCTTATAGTTGTACACGTCATTGACTGTATGGGCAATAATGAGCCCATCAACAATACAGCACTTGCTGAACGCTGTTGGACTCTCTTAGCTAATAGATGTCGATGATCTACGATATCGTGAATCTGCAGCAGGCGAGAGGATGGGGGCTAGCTGCCCCCGCTTACTCGAGCTATACATCCTCTTAGCCGAATAGCCTCTCGGCATTCATCGAGTGTTGCTCCCTAAGCAATCGAATCACTCTTTAACGAACACTTGAACGACTTGATATTTTTGAAGCAATGCCACTTTCGCCTCCGTCAACACCGTTCCCGATCTCATCAGAAGCACTCCCTTTTTGTCCATAATGTCCTGTGCTACTTGTTTTCCGATTAGCGCTTTCCCTAAAAACTTTTTTTCCATTGCAAATGACCTCCACATCGCTCTATAACCTCTCGGCATTCGCCGAGGCTTGTGGGACAAGGATTTCCTCATACCACCAAACTCGCCTTCCTCCTACCTGCGTAGGAGAGAGGGGCGACCATTGCTCGAATGGGTACCACCTGTACATGATCTCTGCGTCAGATCGTAAACACGATTTACCTTCTAATTCCGATAGACTATTTGAGCGTGATGGAGGAGATGCTTCCGTTTAACGCAAAGTCTTTGGAGTAGGAAACCGTTGCCTTTGCTGTCGTCGTGCCATTCGGACTTTTAATCGTTATCGTTGGTGCAGAAGAATATCCGGAGCCGGGGTTCGTGATGGCGATTCCCGTTACGACGCCGTTTTTCACGATCGCGGTGGCGACTGCCGGGACGATCTTCCATGTTTGCGATTGCTGTCCATTGTACCGATAGTAGTTGGATACTTCGTCCAATCGGTCGTTGGTAATGCCGTAAGGAGCCAGCACTTTCAACAGCGCTGCTTTGTTGCTCTGCGCTTCTAGGGCGGTCGGACCGCCGCTGCTCAGCTCGGCTGGCGTTACGCCGCTGAATGCTTCGCGGAACACTTCAGTCGGAACTCCGAGGGCGGCGGCAATGAGAACGACTGGTCGGCCATGATCTTGCGGGTCGGTCTCGTAACCTCCTGAGACGGTAACGGAAACGGTGCCATCCTCTGATGTAGTGACCGTGGTCAAGCTGCTGGACGAAGGGGCATTAGCCGGTGAGGTAGCTTGGCCTCCATTTGCGGGTCCGGATTGTTTAGGTGGGCGCGGTTGCCCTTGTCCTTGATTGCTCTGCCCGTCGTTTTTGCTCGGCGGCTGTATTGCTTTGCCCTTGTCCCCTGCAACGCAATCGTTATGTCCAGATGGAGCTGCCATCGTGTGATTGGAACGATCAAGCACAGTCCCCCCGCCGAGGATTACCGCTACCGCCAATAGAGTTGCCATCCATTTTGCCGTCTTCTTCATGTTCATTCTCTTCCTTTCCATAGTGGAGTTGTTCTGCTTGCTCCCGATGCTACCTGGATTTGGTGAAAATATAGTGAAAGCGTGAGCCCTATCGAATATACTTTTTTAGAAGAGTGATTTGGAAATGGGGGAACCGCCTTGAAAATATTGCTGGCGGAAGACGATGTCCGGTTAGGCGAGTTGACCGCGCACATGATCAAGAAGAAAGCCGGCTGCACGGTTGACTGGGTGACGACGGGCCACGACGCTTACGACTATGCGATCGCTTCCAGCTACGATGTGGTCGTCCTCGATTGGATGATGCCGGATGGGAATGGCCGCGACATCTGCGCAAAGCTGCGCAAGAACGGGTATGCCGGGGCGATTCTGATGCTGACAGCAAAAGATACGTTGCAGGATCGCGTTGAAGGTCTCGATGCGGGGGCTGACGATTACTTAGTGAAGCCGTTCGAGATTGAGGAGCTGCTCGCCCGTTTGCGGGCATTGACGCGCAGAACGTTCGTTCCGCTTCAAGAGGAGGTTATCCGGATCGGCGATCTGGAGCTGCACAGAAACAACCAGATCGTCAAGAGCGGCGGCAAAGAAATGAAATTGTCGCCCCGCGAGTTTCAAATATTGGACTTGCTCGTACAGAATAAGGGGCTTACGTTGGCGCGGGAAGTTATATTGGACAAAGTATGGGGGCTCGACGTCGATGTGAATTTGAAGACGATCGATGCGACCGTCAAATTAATTCGCAAGAAGCTCGTGTCATCTTCTTCGCAGGAGCTCATTATGAGCGTGAGAGGCGTTGGGTATCGAGTTGAAGCTTAAATGGAGAATCAAGAGGCGGACAGCGGACGGCGATCTGTTCGCCATGACGCGTAATAAGCTGACGCTTCAATACAGCGGCATGCTTATTTTATTTCTGAGCCTGTTCATTATCGCTGTGTATATCCTGCTGTACGGGGTTATTTGGAGTGAGCAGCGATCTACTCTAGGCACAATCGCCGATAGAGAATTTCAAGTGCTGAAGCAATGGAGCGAGCATGGCGGCGATTCGAGCCGTCCGCCCTCTCGCGATGTAGAGGATGCTTTCTCGATCAGCAACGATCAGTCGTTCTATTATTTGATCGGCGATGACGATCATGTCCAGCTGGGTGACGAAATTCAGTCTCAATTGCGTGAGCAAGTGATGCATGCGATCTCGCAAGGACTATTCGAGCGGGACGATTACACCCAAATATCGATGCAGACATTCAGCGGTGTGTCGGCCCACGATGCGCAATTTTTGGTTACCGCCCGTGAATTGGTGTTCAATGGGGACCGGAGCAGCATGTTATATATCGGGAAAGAAGTTACGTTCCAACACAATTTGTTCCGCTGGCTGCTCATTCTGCTGGTCGGAATGGCGCTTCTCTTCTTTTTATTGGCTTTATGGTTCAGTTTTTGGATGTCTCGCAAAGCGATGGTCCCGATCGCTCGTTCCTACACGAGACAGAAAGAATTTGCAGCGGATGCTTCACATGAGCTAAGAACGCCGCTTAGTGTGCTTCTAACCTCGATTGAAGCGCTCCAACTAGAGCTGGAAGAAAGCGCCGCAGACATCCCTCTCGCCCATAACATCCTATCAGGAATGAAACAGGAAGTCGGATCGATTACGAATCTAGCCGGAGATTTACTGCAGCTTGCCCGTTCCGATTCCGGAGAGCTTGATCTTAACCGATCGCCGTTTCATGCCGGCTTGGCGGCAGAGAAGGTCGTCGATCGCCTCCGGCCGTTGGGAGACAATAAGCACATCGCCATCGAGCTGGACGCTCCGACTGACCTCATTGTGGAGTGGGACGAAGAGAAATTCGCGCAGTTGCTCATTCTGCTTGTCGATAACGCCGTGAAATATTCACCGGAAAACGGGGCCGTACAAGTCAAGCTCGCCGATATGACAGTAAAAGGGGAACGGATGATGACCGTTGAGGTCAGGGACAGCGGGATCGGCATCGCACCCGAAGCGCTTCCACGCATCTTCGATCGCTTCTACCGACAGGATCAGTCGAGGACGCGGCAAACCGGTGGACACGGCCTGGGACTCGCGATCGCTCAAAATATTGTGAACGCCGGCCGTGGCACGATTCATGCGGAAAGCGTCGTCGGCAAGGGCACTACGTTTACAGTGCGCCTCCCGCTGTAGGGGGAGCTGTTGTCAGGTTAAGGCAGCTATAGCACCGCCCGGTTATTTAGTGCGTCTCGGGCCAGACACGCCGACTTCAGGAATTCGTCCTTGTGACGTTTCAGGAGCTTATGAAATCTGCCAAGTCGACCGGGAATGCTGCAACCTAGCCGATAACAGGAGCTAAACTTGCCGCTATCACGACCATGACGTTTCTTACGCTTGACTCCATATCGCAACGCTCGGGTTGACGAGACCATTGCAGGGCTGACCCGAAAATACTCCAACTTACGCAGACAGCCGTAGCATTCCGAACTTCGCTTGCGACTTCCGAGCCTGACACTTCGCTTAACCACTGTATGAGAAGATGAAACAGTTCCTTCTGCATCGCCGCTTCAAATAGGGGTTCGAATCGACCGTCGGCAGGCGCAAAGTTTCTGCGGAATCGATCGAGAAATTGATACACTGCCAGAATGACGGCGTGCAAACCATTCATATCCAAAATCGAAGCGTCCTTTAGTTTGGACTCGAGCATCTGCTTAAACTTGATTCTCATCCATTGTTCAAGGAATGCGTATTTGTCATCGAAGTGGTCATAGAAAGTGGCGCGATTGACAGACGCCCGCTTCGTGATATCCTGCACGGAGATGGAGTAAACATTGTTCGTTTCTTCGAGAAGTTCTTGAAAAGAACGGATTAACAAATCGCGTGTACGCTTTACTCGCGGATCGTTTGCGTTCACTGGCATCCTTCCTTCTCCTCTCCACATTCGAATCATTCGCCTAATCGACTGAAAGCCTACAATTGGACAAGAATGTTGTCTATCCTACGGTGACAAGGGTTTGTCGATTGCGACGGTTATCTGAATAGCTTACAGTATACCTGTAGCTAAAACAACGCTGTCGTTTGGATCGACTCATTCATTTGGAGGTGTTTCTGATAATTATTATAACGGGAGCTACCGGACAACTCGGGCAAGCAGTCGTTGAGAAATTGCTTCAACGGGTTCCCGCAGACCATTTAGGCGTAAGCGTCCGTGATCCCGAGCGAGCGAAGGAACTTCAAAAACGAGGGGTTCGCGTTAGGCGGGGAGATTATACGGATCCCAGTAGTCTTCTTCACGCTTTTGAGGGGGCGTCGCAGGTTCTCATCGTGTCCAGCAATGTCTTGGGAGATGAGGCCGTTCGTCAGCACCGCACCGCAATCGACATGGCTAAAGAGGCAGGAGCCGGCCGAATCCTCTACACAAGCCATATGAGCTCGTCGCAAACATCGCATTTTCCTCCCGCGGTTGACCACGCCGCCACCGAGGAAGCGTTGAAAGCTTCGGGGGTTCCGTTCACGTCCCTGAGAAACGCGTACTATACCGCGTCCTTGCCCTGGTTCCTCCGCGACGCCCTTAAGACAGGGGAGTTGGTTGCGCCAGAGGACGGGCCGGTTGCTTGGACTACCCACGCTGATCTGGCCGAAGCGACAGCAACGGTCTTGAACGAGCAAAATCTGAGCGGGTTAACGCCAAGTCTCACGGCTTCGGAAGCTTTAGACCTGAATGAGATTGCCGCTATCCTCACGGAGTTGACCGGCCGGTCCATTCGGCGTGTCGTCGTGTCCGATGATGAGTTTCGCGCCCAATTAAGATCCCAAGGCTTGCAAGACCATGTGGCCGATATGTTTTTGACGTTCTTCCTGGCCAGCCGAGCGGGCGAATTTGCCCCAGCCGATCCAGCGCTTGCGAATTTAATTGGACGACCGGCCATCTCGGTGCGAGAATTCTTAACGAGCTCGCCCCACCTGATCGGAATGTAGGCACAACTGAATTTTGGGGCTTTTCCGGACAAAGGAAAAGCCCCTTTCGCCATGTTATCAGCAGAAAGAGCCACGTTGAAACCAATCCACTTCATATAAATCGGAATAAATGATTGAGCCATGTTAATGTTAATAGTACAATTACTTGGATATGGGGATTTAATGGTGAAAAGCCTAAAGGATGAGTTCCGTAAGAATAAATTCAAGATTAAACTTTTGGGGGACTACTTGATGAACGATAAAAGGGAAAACCCCAGTAAGGACTTGGAGCCTCTCGAACACACGAATCGACGTGTTCGCGCCGACGCACAGCGCAGCATCGATGCTTTGCTCCAGTCCGCGATGAAGGTGTTCGCGACCTCAGGCGTGGACGCCCCGGTGCGGGAGATTGCCGAGAAGGCCGGCGTAGGCGTCGGCACTGTTTACCGCCATTTTCCGCAGCGCTCGGATCTTATCGTGGCCGTCTTTCGTAACGAAGTCGATGCTTGCGCAGATGCAGCGGCGGATTTGTGCGCCAAGTATGAACCTGCTGAGGCACTGGCACGATGGATGCAGCGATACGTGGACTTCATTGCGAATAAACGCGGACTCGCGGCGGCTCTAGGTTCAGGCAACCCGGAATACGGGACCTTGCCTGCTTACTTCGAAAAGCGACTAACTCCCGTGCTGAGAAGCTTGCTTGATAACGCGGCGGCTGCCGGTGAAGTGCGTGCCGACGTCGAGCCCTATGATTTGCTGCGGGCTGCCGCGAGCCTCTGTACGGGGGTACACAACGACGATTCTAAGTATACACGGCAAATGGTTGCTCTGCTCGTAGATGGGTTGCGCTACCGTGCAAGCTCGTCAGCAAGCAAGCTCTCCTAGCGCTTGTCGCTCCAATGGAATCTGCCCCGTCATCGCGCCGGACTCCAGCTCCCGTTGGATGAGAAAGGGCAGTCGCGCTGGAGACAACAATGCCGCCGCTCGGAAAGGCAAGTTCTGAGCGGCGGCAATCATCAGACATAGCGCGCAGGGAGCTTCTTAGAGCTTTATTTGCATTCGACACGACCCAGCGGATTGGACGTGCTCATCAACTCTTCACACGCCGCAGGCCAGGCGTGGTCTTCGGGGTAGAGCGCGGTGCGGAGATAGGCCCAGGCGAGCGCCCGCAGCGCAGCTACACGTTCGGGGTTCTCGTCCGTCGTTTCCTTGGCGTTGTACTCGTGGATTCCGCCAAGCGAGTGCTCGGCTCCGAAGAGTGTGAGCAGGCTCTTGCTGCCCGGGCTCAGGAAGTACGGGTCAGTGAACCAGTCCGGCCCCCGAGTGGACAGCGGTGACTGGTCATGGTCCCCCGCTACCACAAGGGTCGGCGTGCTCATTTTCGCGAAGCTAGGGTGCATGAAGGGGAAGTACTCGGCCGCGAATGGACTCAAGTCAGCTCCACCCTTGCCAGGCGTGGCAAGCAACACGCCCGCCTTGATCCGCGAGTCGGACATGTCCTCTCCCGGTTCTCCCTCGGGATCGAGGACTCGCGCGCCGAGCAGCATGCTCGCCGTCTGGCCGCCCCAGGAATGTCCGGCTACGGCGATGCGACCTCGATCGAGGCGCCCGCTGAGGCCGGGAACGGAAGCTTCAATGAGATCAAGCCGGTCGAGGATGCGTTTCATGTCCTCGACTCGGATACGCCAGATCAGCGGTGTACGTGGATCGTCCGGAGGAAGGTTCAGCGTCTTCGAGTCAAGATGGGTGGGTTGAATGACTGCGAAGCCGTGAGAAGCCCAGAAGTCGACCAACGGGTCATAGCTCCCCATCGACAAGCCAAAGCCGTGCGAGAAAACAATAATAGGCAATTCGCTCCCAGACGCGGGCGCAGACACACGCACCTGCAGATCCTCTTCACGGCCTGGGGCAGGCAGTACTACCGGCTTCACCGAGACGACTGGAGTTGGCGCACTAACCTTGATTCCCATAAAATGAACATCTCCTTTTTTTATTGCAGTGTGTTCGTCGCTTTGTTGCATGAAAATCAAGCATAAACGGAACGTTGTTCCAATTATATACGGAACAACGTTCCGTTTGCAATATCTCTTTTCAGATTATAAATTGGAAATGACAGTAGTGGCGGCTATGAAAAAGCTGGGCATTATCGAAGGCAAAGGCGCGAACCGATTTGCTCCTGGCGATAAAACGACAAGAGCGGAGGCGGTTACGGTCCTGCTGAGAATGCTTGCGTACAAGGACAAGTAAAAAAAATTTTGAACAAGGCTGCTTTGAAGTCAAATCGAAGCAGCCTTGTTTTTGAACAAAGGTGCGAAGGTACGAAGCGACCATGCCCCCGTTGCAAACCCAATCAGAGTCCACCATTCCAATAAGGTTCGGGTTATGTAAGCGCTGTATAGGGACCTATAATGAGAGCATCATAGACTGCAGCTATGAGCCAATACGGGTTCAAATCGGAGGTGGAAACCGGAGCCTGTATATCAACTTTGAATCCGCATAAATTTGTAGTCCATTACAAAGATGGAGGAATTTATGTGATGAAATCAAAAATTCAAATGGCCTCTGCTTTCCTTTTGATCGTTTCTCTCGTTGCTTTCGCACTGCCGGCTTACGCCTATAACCTGGTAGGAACCTGGAGTTCCGCTACCGTCGTGAAGAACGATGCTGCGCATAATGTGGAATACGGCAGGATGTTGAAGTTGGCCAACGGCGATTGGCTGTCGGTTTATTCCGTCTATTTAACCAACGTCCAACTTGAAATTGCCAGAAGCACGGATAACGGCCGTACGTGGACGCCGATCGGAAGCATCGCGGATCCGGGCCGGGATGTAGACAACGGAATGCTTATTCAATTGCCGAATGGCGATGTGCTTGTCGGTTCGCGATCGGTGATATGGGGCACATCCTACCAGCTTAAAGTTTATAAAAGCACGGATTTGGGCGTGACCTGGAGCTATTTAAGCACGATCGATCAGAACAACGGAACTCCCGGCAGCTTGAGCAATCCGGACAAGGGGATGTATGAACCCCATTTTTATTTCCTGGATAACGGAAATCTTGCGGTCATGTACGCGAACGAGAAGCATGTAACCGAAAGCCCTTCCTATAGTCAGATCATATCCCAGAGAGTATCCACGGATAACGGCGCCACGTGGGGCAACGAGATTTGGGTCGCCTGGGACCCGAGCAATTCCGCCTCGCGACCCGGCATGCCCGTATGGACCAAAATGAATAATGGACAGTTTATGGTCGTATTTGAAGTATGCGGGACAGACAACTGCAACATTCATTACAAAACCTCCATGGATGGAACGACCTGGTCAAGCGGAATCGGCAGGACGATTCCAGGTCAATACTCGGCTCCTTTCTTGCTCTCGTTACCCGACGGACAACTTGCCGTTACCTCCAACAGCGGAAACCTTTCCTTCAGCGACGACTACGGCACTTCGTGGTATTTGAACGGAGCGGCGCCTTGGGTCCCATTCGGCAAGGCCTGGAGCAGCCTTTACATGACAGGCCCTAACGAGATCGCCGCAATGACGAGCGTGGACCAGGGAAACTATCGAAGCAACGTTCAGTTGAAATTCGGTACATTCGTCAATAAAGGGTACGTGAAAAACGCCGGATTCGAAGAAAACACCGGTCAAACGCCAAACGGTTGGAATGTTTCCGGTCCCAATCCTTCCGCTAACTTCGTCGAGACTTCCGGCGTGCCGGGCGGAAGCCAAAACGGCGCCTATCATGACGCCATGTGGAGCTCATCGCCCTATGAAACGTCAATATGCCAAACCGTCGATCATTTATCGAACGGCAGTTACAACGTCGGCGCTTGGACGGAATCCACCGGCGGACTGGCCGTTGCCCAGATGGAGATAAGCAATTATGGCAGCTCCGTCAACGTCCCCATACCAACCGGCACTTCAAATTACCAGCAGATCGACTCGGGAAATATAAACGTGACGACCGGAACCGTGAATATATGCTTTCACGCCAAATCGACCACGGGCAATCAGTGGATTCGAGTCGACGACGTGAGCCTTCAGAAAAACCAAGGCTTTGAATCGAACGACGCCAGCGGCTGGTACGTGGCCGGTTCGAATCCCGATTTTAATTTCCCGGAATCGTACGGAGGCAGCCATAGCGGCTCCTATCACGACGCGATGTGGAGCGCATCGCCCTTTGAAACTTGGATCTACAAGGACTTCGATCATGTGCCGAACGGAACGCATACGATCACCGCATGGACGGAATCTACGGACGGTCTGGCGATTAACCAGATGGAAGTAAGCAGCTACGGAAGCTCCGTTAATGTGTCCATTCCAACAGGAACGACCAGCTATCAGCAGATCAGCAGCGGGGCGTTTAACGTGACGACAGGCAAAGTACGAGTAGCCTTCCATGTTAAATCTACGGTTGGGAACCAATGGACCAGGATCGATGATGTATCGTTGAATTAAGAGTGGAGCAAAAGAAGTTGGAATAATCGGTCATCAGGGAGGGAATACCCGAGACCCCAATTCATTCAACGGATTGGCTGAGTTTAAACGGGGAATGGGATTTCGAATTCGACGATAATAATATCGGGTGGAAAGAAGGATGGTACAGAGGGCATCCGTTTTACGAGAAAATCATTTTCCCGTTCTGTTACCAAAGCAAGCTGAGCGGGATCGGAGAGACGGAATTCCACGATATCGTCTAGTATCTTCGACAACGGTACTCCATTTTCGAAGGGAACGAAGCGCCTCAAAAAGGGAGATGCAGGTCGGCGGCTACGATTATGACGGCGAACCGGTTCTTGTAACGGAGTTCGGAGGCATCTCTTTCCAACGAGTGAATGGGAGGGCTAGAGATATTTCGGAGCCGTGAACGAAGAAAGCTGTCGCTGGAAACGATTCGATCGATCGTTCTTTGGCAATAACCGGGCAGGTACAGGTTTTTCCAATGCTAGAAGTCGAGCTCCAACGACAAAAAACAAGCGTCGTGAATTCAGTTTTGGGCCACGGCGCTTTTAACTTTTTTATTCCAAGTTCTTCAAGACTATTGCAAAACGAAATTCATAAATTGGCCTCCTAGCGACCATCATTGGAATTCAGCCTAAATTTATGTTAAATAATATAATGTGACTCAATTAATCATGAGAGCTGAAATTGCAATTAATAATATGGAAGATACGCACAAGACCGGGGGAATGCCATGGTATCCAACTGGTTTTTTCGTTTTCTTCAACGTATTAGGATGCATATTAATAGAATATTAATTCGCATGATTGTTGGATATATATCGAATACAATCTGTACAACGGCATCATGGCGCAGGCCTATTATCAAGAATATCCTTTGACCGGCAGCAAGCGCGACGATCCGAAAACCGGACTGCTCACGTACTTCCTGTCGATGAAGGCCGGCTTGCGCAAGGACTGGAGCTCGGAGACGGACAGCTTCTTCTGCTGCCACGGAACGATCGTTCAGGCGAACGCGGCCTGGAACCGAGGGATCTACTATCTGGACGGGGACGGGATCTATGTGTTCATCAGGACCCGGCGATCGAGCTGAGACGAATCCGGGACATCGGGTATGAACCGTACCAGATTTACTTCAAGGTGAACAGGTGACGAATCCAATGAATCGGCCGGGGCTCTTGCATGGGGATTAAAGACCGCAGATAGGAATGAAAAAAAGGCGGAGCTCCTTTTCATCCGTTCAATAAATGAATAGGAATTCGAATATATACCGCGCTGCCAAAGTTGTATTTGCTATTGATTTTAATTTGATAGTTTTCACCATATTTAAGTTTAATTCTTTTATTGGTATTATACAGGCCGATATGCTGATGAGGTTCGTTTTCCGCTTTCATATTTTCTCTGATGTCCATCAAATTCCGGCGGCGTATTCCAACACCGTTATCGATGATTGTAATTTTTAAATTCTGATTGGATCTTTTGATTTTGATTTTTATGATGCCCGCTTCTCCTTTTTCTTTTATTCCATGATAGATGGAGTTTTCAATCAGGGGCTGCAAAAACAGCTTCATAACCGTACAATTCATTGCTGCCAAATCGCAGTCCCATATTACGTCAAACTTATCTTCGTACCTGTACTTTTGGATTTCCACATAACTTTTTGTGTTATTTATTTCGGTTTCCAGAGTCACATTTTCATTCGGATTACTGAGTGAATACTTTAAAATATCAGATAAATTTTCAATTGTATGGTGAACTTCTAATATTTTGGCAGGCCATATTTCTTCCGGAAAAGGCCTCTTCATTAATTTCATGCATTCCCAGCTGACGGTTTCGAGCGTATTGAACAAGAAATGAGGATTGATCTGCGACTGCAGAGCCAGAAGCTCCATGGCCTCCAGTTTGTACTTTCTTTCGGACAGCTGAATTTTCAAATAGCTCTGCTCTATGAACGTCTTGAGAATATTGTGTATGATATATCCGTATTCGTCTTTGATTTTGTCGGGCGGAAGCGGCAGTGACAGACCTTTTTCGGCGGAAGACAAAATGGAGATGATGTTTGCGACCTGGGTGTAGTTTCGGCGCGTCAAATAATAGATCAGTATAAAGCCGAAAATAAAAGAGATGATCATTGCGGTCAGAGCGAACTTGGTCAATTTCGATGGCATTGCGTAAAGGGTGCTTTGAGGAATCAGAGAGATGTATTTCCATTTATATTCATCCGATATAAGCTGGCATCCGATGTACTTGCCGGATTTGGTGTCGATGGTAAAAATGGGGCTTGCATGTGTGTTTATTTGCGATTGGTTATCTGTGAAAAGGTTTGAATCGGACTTGTTGCTGAATATGATGTCTCCCTGCTCATTCACAATAAAAATTCCCTGCTTGGATAGAGATGAAAGGGAGACGAGCGTATTGTTGAAATAATCGGCGAGAATATTGAGAACGATCACACCGTTCGCATTGTCAAGTTTTTGATAAATGGACAGGATTTTGGTCCCGGTTTTATCAAAGCTGCTTTTTTTTACGTTTCTCAGCTCAGTCCAGCTTCTGACGCTCTTGTCCTTGGATTTGTAGCTGCCGAACCAGGATTTGTCCACCACGGAATCAAAAGAGACAAGTCCCACGTTGGAGGAAAAGAACTGGCCGTTGGGATTGTCTATATAGATGTAGACCGAATCGATATAGGGTTTGGAATTGGCCGGGGCACTGATAAAGCCGGTAATCAGCTCGTAGGCATTGAGCTTGTCTAAGTTCATTGAGTTCTCACCGAGAAGCGACTTGATGGTCAGAATGGCTTTGTTGTTGTTATCAAAAAAAATCGATTGTTGTGCCATGTCGTGCATGCTCAGCTCGACGTTTTGCTGAACCTGCTGGAGAAGGTTCATATTGTTCTTATTGATATCGGCGACAACGAATTTCTGGATCGCGATGATGGAAATGGTTACAAACAGAAGCAGGACAATCAGAAACGGCATGATGAACAGCATGAAATTCCTGAAGAAGAAGTATTTCCTCAATTCGTTCGCCGCTCCTCCCCTTAAAGGGATTTATTCCTGTAATCCGTCGGGGTCATTCCAAAGTAGTTCTTAAAGGCTCTGGAGAAATTGTGAGCGTTTTCATAACCGGTGAAAATAGCCACTTCGTAAGTCTTGAATTGTGTATTCCTCAGCATCTCGGCCGCCTTCTCCAATTTGACCGAAATGGTGTAATCCGAAAAGTTTTGTCCCGTTTTTTGCTTGAAGAATCTGCTGAAATAATAAATATTCATATGAATCAGCTCGGCCGCCTGTTTCAGATTGGCCTCCCGGTAGTTTTCCTTAACATAGTTTTTGATGGTTTCGATAATCTTATCGTAGTATCCCAGCGATTTTTCTTCATGCAGGGGCTCCGGGTTCGTCCGTTCAAGGCGACGGCGCTCAGCGTCAAGTTCGTCCTTTATCTTGTTGAATACCTGAGAAAGCTCCTTGAACTTTGTAGGCTTTACGATATAATTGCAAACCCCGTATACGATCGCCTTTTGAGCGTAATCAAAATCCTTATAGGCGCTAATGAATACGATTTTTGTATTTCGTCTGTTTTCGTACACCTCTTTGGCAAGCTCAATGCCGGTGAAAATGGGCATTTTGATGTCGCACAGGATGACATCGACAGGATGGAGGGAAAGGTAATCGAGAGCCTGCTTCCCGTTCTCGCTCTCTGCAACCACTTCGAAGCCCAAAGTATCCCAAGGGATGTAATTGACAAGACCGTCTCTGATTTTTACTTCGTCATCAGCGATTAACAGTTTGTACATGGCATGCCCTCGATATTCTATTATTCTGAATTATTCTGAAAACCATTATATTAGCAGATTATAAAATATTCAATTGACCGGGCCAACTTTACTTGCGGATAAGAACCCGGATTGGTCGCTTTTCCGCACGAAAGTTAAATACGGATACGAAAAGTCAAAACAAGAGACCTCTTTTGCAAAACAGTTAAATTGGGATAGCAGAAGTAAAATGGAATAGGTTTCAATCCGCTTCTCAAATACGCATAATGAAACACGCTAGGTACCTTAGCATACAGAAAGATTAATAAAGGGAGGATACGATGAAATGAGAAAAAGAAAAATTGTAAGGGCTATCATTTATCTTTGCAGCGCTCTACTTCTGGCCGGGGTTCTCTCGTCCTGTTCTTCGAATCAGAAAAACTCATCTTCGAGCAGCGGCGATGCAAGTTCCAGCAATCGAAAAGTCAACCTAAGATTTTCGTGGTGGGGCGGCGACGACCGAAACCAGGCCACCCTCGACGCGATAAAAAAGTATACGGATAAATATCCAAACGTAAGCATTTCAGGCGAATACACGGGAGACATGGGGGGCTACCGAGACAAACTTGCGACGCAAATTGCCAGCGGATCGGCTCCGGACCTTATTCAGGTCGACGTCACCTGGCTGCCGGGGTATGCGCAAAAAGGCGATATCTTCGCCGATATGACAAAATATAAGGACATCATCGATACCAGCAGCTTTGATCAGAATTTCATCAACCAGTTCAGCATGTTCGACAATAAGCTTCTCGGCCTGCCGCTGGGCATCAACGCGGTAACCTTCATGTACAATTCCGAACTGCTCAAGAGCGCCGGCGTGAACATCACCGACAATTGGGATTGGGACACGTTCATCACCGAAGGCAAAAAAGTGCATCAGGCGAACAGCAGCGAATATTTCCTCAACATCAATTCCCAGGGCCTGTTTGAGAATGTGTGGTCAAACTACGTCAGGCAGCTTACCGGGGAAAAACTGGTGAGCGACGATTATGTAATCGGCTTCAACAAGCAGCAGGCCAGTCAGGGCTTTGCGCTCATCAAGCGGTTCTATGACGAGAACATCGTCCAGCCCGCCGAGGAGGCTACCGTCTACGACAAGCAGATTCAGCAAAACCCCAAGTGGGTTGCCCAGCAGTTCGGCGGCGCGCTGAATTACGGTTCCAACCTGACTCTGTTCAAATCGGGTTTGGGCGCCGCGCCGGCCACAGCCAATATCCCGGTGGTACAAGGCGCAAAGAACACATCCATCATTGTCAGACCCCAATCGTTCATCGTCATCAACAATAAGTCGCCGGAAAAAGAGGAAAGCGCGAAATTTATCAATTTTCTTCTCAACGATAAGAATTCCCAGCTGGCGCTGAAGGACACAAGATCCGTTCCGCCTACGCAGACGGCCAGAACGGCGCTGGAGGAAGCCAAGCTGATTGATCCGCTTTCCGTCGCGATCGTAAATCAGGCGCTTCCGAAGCAAGGTCTCGCCGACAACAATCTGTCGACCAACCAGCAGCTCAACGATGCGGCCGTCAGCATCATTCAGGAGATCCAATTCGGCAAAACAACGCCCGATCAGGCTGCCGACCAATTGCTCAGCCAATGGAAGGATATCCTGCGGGAGCTGAAAGATAACCAGCAGTAAGGATCCAAGACCGGTTAAATATCGAATGCTGCTCACAAGGCAGCATTCGATATTTAGATAAAAACTCAGAAAGTTGGTTGGGCTTCTATGGTAACCATAAAAAGGAAACGGAAAGGAAGCGGCAAAAGCGGGATTACGATGAAGGATGATCTGAGGGCTCTGCTTTATTTAAGTCCCTGGGTTCTCGGATTTCTTGTCTTTCAGTTCTACCCCCTGATCGCATCGCTCGGTTATTCGTTCACCAATCTGAATTTGATGGGCACCACACGATTTATCGGTTTCAAAAACTATATCACGATGTTTACAAGAGACCCCGACTTTTATCAGTCTTTGAAGGTCACTGCCGTGTATGTCCTGTTTTCCGTACCTTTCAAGCTGATTTTTGCGCTTTTCGTCGCGGTGCTGCTGAATATGAAAATAAGAGGTGTAAACTTTTTCAGAACCATTTATTATATTCCTTCCATACTGGGGGGAAGCGTTGCCGTGTCCATCCTCTGGAGGATTTTGTTTGCCAAGGACGGCATCGTAAACAGGGCCATTGCTTATCTGCATATACCCGCCGTAGACTGGCTGGGCAGCCCGAATATCGCCATTTACACACTGGGCTTGATTATCGTCTGGCAGTTCGGTTCCCCCATGGTGTTGTTCCTGGCGGGACTGAAGCAGATTCCCAGTTCGTTTTATGAAGCCGCCCTGGTTGACGGCGCATCCAGACCAAGGATGTTCTTCTTCATCACGCTGCCCATGCTGACGCCGATATTGTTCTTTAATCTGATCATGCAGATGATCAGCGCGTTTCAGGAGTTTACCTCGGCGTTCGTCGTCACGAACGGCGGCCCGATGAAATCAACCTATCTATACGGTATGAAGCTGTACTCGGAGGGCTTCAGCCACTTCAACATGGGCTATGCGAGCGCCTTGTCGTGGGTCTTGTTCATCATCATCTTTATCCTGACGATCGTCATCTTCAAAACGTCCAACAACTGGGTCTATTACGAAGACGGGGGGAACATGTAATGGCGAGAGTATCCAGAGATTCCATCAAATACATTCTGCTGATCGCGGTCGGCATGATCATGATCTACCCCTTTGTGTGGATGTGCCTGGCAAGCTTCAAAAGCAATGACGAGATTTTCGGGTCGCTGAACCTGCTGCCGTCCAAGATATCGTTTGCTCCTTTTGCGAAGGGCTGGGAGGGCAGCGGCCAGTATACGTACACCAATTTCTTTAGTAATTCCTTTTGGCTAGTGATCCCGACCACCCTGTTTACGGTTTTGTCCAGCGTGGTCGTGAGCTATGCGTTTGCGCGATTAAAGTTCCATTTTAAAAATGCCGCTTTCATGCTTATGATCGCAACGCTGATGCTGCCCAACGCGGTCGTCATCATCCCGCGGTACATGATATTCAATAATCTACACTGGGTAGATTCGTATTTGCCGTTCATCGTACCGGCTCTTCTTGCCTGCAATTCGTTCTTTATATTCATGATGGTTCAGTTTTTCAGGGGCTTGCCCAAGGAACTGGATGAATCGGCCTATATCGACGGCTGCAATTCCTTTGAAATCCTGGTCAAGATACTCGCCCCGCTCTGCAAGCCCGCCATTATTTCCGCATTCCTGTTCCAATTCATTTGGACCTGGAACGACTTTTTCAATTCGCTGATTTATATAAACAGCGTGAGCAAATATACGGTAACCCTGGGGCTGCGCATGTCGCTTGACAACGAATCGGGCGTCACGCCCTGGAACCAGGTCATGGCTATGTCCTTTATGACCATTGTTCCGTGTGTACTGCTGTTCTTTTTTGCGCAGAAGTATTTTGTGGAGGGCATCGCGACAACGGGCCTTAAAGGCTGATAGGCCGCAGGCTTTGTCCCCTGACGGATGACCAGTTTTTACGAGGGAGGAGAAAAGAAAATGAAACTTGAAGACGTGGAAAAAGGCTTCGCATACCCGGGCTCGTTGTGGTGGTATAAAACCCCTCCAACCAAGTTTTGGGAAGGGCTGCCGCTTGGGACCGGACGGTTCGCCGCAATGGTCTACGGCAATCCCTTCCAGGAAAAAATAACATTCAACGACGAGACGTTATGGACTGGCAGCCCTTATAATCCCAACAATGCGCAAGGCCCCGAGATTTTGAAAAAGGTCCGAGAACTGATCATGGAGAAGGACTACACGCAGGCGGACAAGGAAATCATGAAGCTTGGCAGCCGCCCCATGTACACTCAATGCTATCAGGCCATGGGCGTTCTGAATGTGAGATTCGACGATCATACCGATTATTCGGATTATCGAAGGCAACTGGATATGGATAACGCTGTCGCATCGGTTTCCTATCGCAGCGACGACGTAACCTACAAAAGAGAGGTATTCGCCAGCTTTCCGGATCAGGTGGTGGTTCTGAGGCTGAGCGCGGACAAGCCCGGAAAAATCAGCTTTACCGCCTGGTTCGATACCCTTCACACAGACGCAACGAGCGCGGTGGATGCGAATGGAACTCTCGTCATGAATGGCCGGGTGCAGGATCAGCTTATGACGGACACGCAAACCCCATATGATCCGCTCATCAGAAGTCAAATGAAGTGGCAGGCGGGTCTGAGAGTGGCTTCGCGAGGAGGCGTGCAGTCGGCCGTATCCGTTGATGCCGGCGAAGGTCGGCAACCGGTGGCGGGCATTCGGATTAGCGGCGCGGACGAGGCCACTTTGATCCTGGCGGGCGCGACCAACTTCGTAAAGTGGGATGACATCTCCGCAGACGAGCAGGAAGCCTGCATGAAGTATCTGGAAGCCGGCGATTTGCATTACGAGACTCTATTGGAGAGGCATCTGCAGGATTATCAGCCGCGTTTCGGCAGCTGCAGGCTTTTCCTCGGCACCGACATGCACCCCGAAGAGGATACGACGGAAAAACTCGAGGACCTCAGGAACGGCAGAGACGACGCTCATTTCGCCGCCACGTACTTCCAGTATGCGAGATATCTGCTGCTTGCCGCCGCAAGGGAAGGCACCTTTGCCTTTAACAATCACAATATCTGGCTGAACGACCTTATGGGCAGATGGGAAGGGCGCTGGACCTTAAACATCAATATTCAGGAGTGCTATTGGCCGGTTGAAAGCACCAACTTGCCTGAAATCAACGACTCTCTTTTATTTTTCGTACAACAGCTGTACGAGGCGGGAAAAAGGACCGCCGGAGAGGTATACGGGTTTGACGGCTGGTGTGCGCACCATGGAGTCGATATCTGGATGAATACGGCGTTTACGAGCCCTTCGCCGCATTTCGGCTTTTTTCCCACGGCCGGGGCATGGCTGTGCCAGCAGCTGTACGAGCATTACAGGTATATGCCCGATAGGGAGTACCTGCAAAAGATATATCCTATTCTAAGGGACGCAGCCCTGTTCTGTATGGAATTGCTGGTCGAGGACCCCGAAACGGGCCATCTTGTCGCATGCCCGTCGGCTTCGCCGGAGAACGAGTTTATCAATCCGGCGGACGGCACTCCCACGGGGCTTTCCATGGGGTCTTCCATAGACACGCAGATGATCCGCTGCCTGCTGAGGAATTGTATCGAAGCATGCGCGAGTCTCGGAACGGACGCGCAACTGAGCGGCAGAATGGAGCAAGCTCTGCGCAGGCTTCCGCCGCACAAGATAGGTAAACACGGGCAATTGCAGGAATGGTATTACGACTTTGAAGAGTATGAGGTAGGGCACCGTCACCTCTCGCACCTGTTTGCCTTTTACCCGGATGACGATATTACGCCCCAGAAGAGCCCGGAGCTGACACAAGCGGTCAAAGCGGTTCTGGACAGAAGGGGAGAAGATAAGCTCGGCTGGTCGGGCGCCTGGAAAATCAACCTTTACGCAAGGCTGGGAGAAGGGGACAAGGCGCATAGTTATCTTTACCGCATGCTGTGCGACGTCAGCATTCATCCCCGCGAGGAAGACAGCACGGTAACTCCTTCGTTTGAAGGCAATCAGGGAATACAGGGCGTCTGCGCCGGGATCGCCGAGATGCTTCTGCAGAGCCATGAAAACGAGATAAAACTGCTGCCGGCTCTGCCCAAGGTATGGACAGCCGGGTCCGTTGCGGGACTGCGGGCCAGGGGCGGATGCGAGGTAGATATCCGGTGGAAGGACGGAAACCTGGCGGTTGCCGCATTGAAACCGAAACTTGACGGCAGATGCAGAGTGCGGGCGAAGACTCCCATTGCCGTCGCGGCGGCCGACAGGGCCGCGGATGTGACAAGGCTCAACGATTTTTGTGTGGAATTTACGGCAAAGGCAAATGAGGTCTACTACGTAACGCCACTGCAAAATTGAATATAGAAAGGGCTAATCGCATGAAAAGAAAAAGGTTGGGGAAGACATATATTTCGCTCTCGGTGCTGGGCATGGGATGCTGGGCATACGGCGGAGGAGCGTACTGGGGCGAGCAGAGTCAGAAGGACGTGAACGACGTCGTGCACGCCGCGCTCGACCAGGGAATCAATTATTTCGACACCGCTGAGGTATATAACGACGGAGAGAGCGAGCGGTCGCTGGGACTTGCGCTCAAGGGCAGGAGGACGCAGGCCGTCATCGGCACAAAGGTCAGCACCTCCAACACCAAATCTGCCGCTCTGCGAAAGCACTGCGAGGAAAGCCTTCGCCGGCTTGGCACGGATTACATCGATATCTATATGCTGCACTGGCCGATTAACCAGAAGGCCATCGAGCATTTTACCGCCGATCAGAGCCTCATCTCCTCGCCGCCCACGGTTCAGGAGGCTTTCGACACCCTGATGCAGCTGCGCAGGGAAGGCAAGATCCGTGCGGTCGGCATCAGCAATCACGGCCTGCGGCAGATGGAAGAGGCAAGGCAGACAGGCGCCGATATCGCGGTCAACGAGCTGCCGTACAATCTCATATCCAGGGCCATCGAGGACGGGATTATGCCGTATTGCGTCGACAATCAAATCGGAGTTCTCGGCTACATGGCCATGCAGCAGGGCATTCTCACGGGGGCGCACTCCACCGCAGATTCTCTCTCGGCTCCCCGGGCTCACTCAAGGCACTTCCATTATACCAGAGGCGGCGACATGTCCCGTCACGGGGAGGAAGGGGCCGAGGAGGAAATCTTTGATTTGCTTCGCGGGATGAAGGAAATCGCCGCGGAGATCCATACCGACATTCCGACTCTGTCTCTTGCGTGGGCCATGGCCGGGGAAGGGATCACCAGCACGCTGGTCGGCTCGCGCAATGTCGCGCAGTTGATGATAAATGTAAAGGCCGCCTCGGAGCCGCTGCCGCGCGATGTCATCGAGAGGCTCAATAAGCTCAGCGAGCCGGTGCTGGCTAAGCTTGGAACCAACCCGGACTACTACGAGAACAGGAATAACAGCCGAATTTACTAATGGGAGGTACGGGGTCGTGAAAGTCAAAAGCATGGAATTGTTCAAGGTGCCGCCCCGCTGGCTTTTTCTCAAGATTACGACCGAATCCGGGCTCGTAGGCTGGGGCGAGCCGGTCGTCGAGGGCAAGGCCGACACGGTGGCTGCCGCCGTCGAAGAAATGAAGGATTATGTGATTGGAAGAAACGCCAATGAAATTGAGGATATTTGGCAGGTTCTGTACCGCTGCGCTTTTTACCGCGGCGGGCCGATCCTGATGAGCGCCATCTCGGGCATCGAGCAGGCGCTGTGGGATATAAAGGGAAAGGCCTTGAACGCACCGGTTTACGAATTGCTGGGCGGGGCCGTCAGGGAGAAGCTGAAGGTCTATTGCTGGATCGGAGGCGACCGGCCGGACCATGTGGCGACCGCGGCGCTTGAAAAATTCAAGCAGGGCTATACTGCCGTCAAGATGAACGCCACGCCGGAGATCGGCTGGATCGATAATTTCAGAGTCGTTCAGGATGTCCTGGACCGGGTGCAGTCCGTAAGGGATGCTCTGGGGTATAAAATGGATATCGCCCTGGATTTTCACGGAAGAGTGCATAAAGCCATGGCAAGGGTCCTGATGAAAGAACTGGAGCCGTTTAAACTGATGTTTATCGAAGAGCCGGTTTTGACGGAGAACGAGGAGGCTTTCGCGGAGCTTCGGCGGCACACCTCCACGCCGATTGCGACGGGTGAGCGCAATTATACCCGCTGGGGATATAAAAACATGCTTCATAACGGCGGCGTGGATATCCTGCAGCCGGATCTAAGCCATACCGGGGGCATTCTGGAAGCCAAAAAGATTGCCGCCATGGCAGAGGCCTACGATGTTGCCATCGCCCCGCACTGCCCGCTTGGGCCGATTGCGCTCGCAGCCTGCGTTCAGCTGGATTTTTGCACACCCAATGCCTTTATACAGGAGCAGAGCCTTGGCATCCACTATAACCAGGGTTCGGACCTGCTTGACTATCTGAAGGATCCTACCGTTTTTGAGTATAAGGATGGGCATATCGGCAGGCTGGACAAGCCGGGTCTTGGCATCGAAGTCAACGAGGATAAAGTGAGGGAAATGGCGGCGGTCGGCCACCATTGGAGAAATCCGGTCTGGAGGCTTGGCGACGGGGTCCCCGCGGAGTGGTAGAACCCAAAGGCCCCCTCGACGTCCCGGACGCCTCTGCCAACCGGCTGGAAGAAATATAAAAACGGAAGGGAAGTTTTCTTATGCTGAAGGGGATTCCCTCGATACTCTCTCCCGAGCTAATGAAGGTTTTGATGGAAATGGGGCATGGGGATGAGATTGTCCTTGCCGACGGGAACTTCCCGGCGGCAAGCACCGCCGCAAGGCTCGTGCGCTGCGACGGTCACGGCGCGATGGCGCTGCTCGACGCGGTGCTGCAGTTCTTTCCGCTCGATTACGCGGTACGGCAACCGGTGGCGCTGATGGCGGTGACGCCCGGAAATCCCTATCAGCCGCATATATGGGATGAATATTTCTCATGCATAAAAAAGTATAATGACCATTTCAGCGGATTTGAATATATGGAACGGTTTTCGTTCTACGACAGGGCAAGTAAGGCGTACGCGGTGGCGGCTACCGGGGAAAGAGCGCGTTTTGCGAACGTAATCCTGAAAAAGGGCGTTGTGACGGAAAATGAATAAAGGATCGGCCCGTATCGGAACATAAATGAAAAAAGGGGAACGGCCTGCAGTAGAAGCTTTCTACTCGGTCGTTCTTTTTGCTTATGAAACCGGCTTATTTCCATTTATGGTTGGCATTGCAATATTCCTGATGTCTTTGTGCTATAATAGCTCTGATCCTTTCAACTCGAAGGACCCTTGTATTTGCCAATTGATAGATAGAAAACGGACAGGCGGGATCATATTTGAAAAGGCTTTCACTTATTTACAGCGGGATCTCGATCAAAAATAAAATCTTCACCACCAATATTTTGATCATTCTGATTTGCGTCTCCACGCTTGCTTTTTTTGCCAATATCGTTTCTCAGAATGTCATAATCAAGAAAGCGATGAACGATTCGTCAAGAGAACTTGTTCTGATTGATAATAATCTGCAAACGGTCATTTCGACGGCTGAGGACTATTCCAAAATTTTAGCGACCGATTACAGACTGCAGAGCGAGATTTACAACGATCTTTTGGCACACCCAACCCCCTCGACAGAAGAGTCCGTTGCAGGACTTGACAACCTATCCATGAAGAAGACGATCTCCGAAGTGACCAGCAACATCGTGGAGCCCAATACGATGATCAAAGCGGCCAGCGTGCTTGCCGCCAATCATCAATGGGTCGATGTAGGTTACGCCGATAATGCTTTCGCATCTCAAATTTTTGGGAACAGCCCCACCAGCAACGAGCATTCCAATAGGCCGTTCTGGACGGGTTTGATCAAATTTAAATTCCGCTACGAAGGGGATGATAATGTTTTTGCAGTGACCAAGACGGTGGTCCATAAGGATACCGGCAAAGTCATTGGCATGGTTGTTTTATATGTAAGTGAATCGGCGATATCCTCGATCTACGAGAAGAAACCGAATAACAACGGGGGAGAGTATTACATACTCGATCGCAACGGGAACATCATCTCCAGTCAAAACAAAGCCAATTTGTATCGGAAATTCAATCAAGCCGCCTCTATCTCGATTCCGGATTCGCAAAGCGGCGATGCCAGTTACATAAGAGAAGTCGGAAACCGAAAAATGCTGGTGTCCATTGATCATTTCGAGCCGTTGCAGTGGTCGATCGTCAATGTGGTGCCGCTGGATGAAATTACGGTGGAGCGCAAGGAAATCAATAAAATTATCATGCTTACCGGCTTTGTATGCTTACTGTTCGCGCTTGTTATCTCTTATCTGCTGTCACGCTCGATCACGAGGCCCATCTTCCGGCTTTCCAAGACCATGAGATTCGTTCGGAGCGGCATGCTGGACGTCAGAAGCTCTTCCCCGTCAAAAGACGAGGTCGGATATTTAAGCGACGGGTTCAATAATTTAATGGACCGAATCCAGGCGCTTATGGCGGAGAACGTCGAGGAGCAAAGGACAAAATCGGAGATCGAGTTCAAGCTGCTGCAATCCCAGGTCAAACCCCATTTTTTGTATAATACGGTTGAAACGATCATATCGCTGATCAAGTTGAATATGAGTACGGAAGCGATTGCCGCGGCGAAATATATGGCCGATTTCTACAAGATATCGCTGAGCAAGGGCAACGATATCATTCCCATCAGCAAAGAGATTCAGTTAACGGAAAGCTATTTGGAGATTCAACGATTGCGCTATGTGGAGTACATGGAATATACGATGTCGATCGATGAGGAGATATTGGGAGGCTCCATTCCCAAACTGACGCTTCAACCGATCGTAGAAAACGCGATTTACCATGGATTGAAGCAAAAAACGGAAAAGGGTTTACTGCGCATTGCCGGAAGCCGCTGCGGGAATGACGTGATCGTTGCGATCTTCGATAACGGGGCGGGGATGGAAAACTCGCAAGTCAGGAGAATATTGGAGGAATCCGGAAGCTCGGGGGATAGCGCAAGCTTTGGAGTCAGAAGCGTTCATAATCGAATTCGAATGCTCTACGGCGACAAATACGGTTTGGAGATCGCAAGCATGCCAGGCTCTTATACCGAAGTCAAGATCCGTCTGCCGTTCATACCATCGCAGGAGGAATGACATGTACAAAGTATTGATTGTCGACGATGAATATTACTTCAGGCAAGCGCTGAAAGTTACGCTTCCATGGGAGGAACTGGGCTTTCGGATTGCAGGCGAGGCAAAAAACGGGGAAGAGGCGCTTGCTCGAATGGCTGAATGGGAGCCGGATATTGTGCTGGTCGATATCAATATGCCCATCATGGACGGTATCGATTTTATACAGAATGTCAGAGGGAGCGAACGGGACCCGAAATTTATTGTGCTGACCGGTCACAATGAATTTGCATATGCCAAACAAGCAGTACAGCTTGGCGTTTTTAATTATGTGCTGAAGCCGATTAACGAGGAGGAACTCCGAGACTCCTTGCTTGACTTGAAGAACCTCATTCAGAAGGAAAGATCTGCAGGCCTTGAACTGGAGGAATTGAAAAAACAAGCAAAAGAGAATTTGCCCGTCTTGAAGGAACGGTTTCTAAACAAGTGGCTGCAAGGTCAGGATATAATGAATCCCTCTAAAAACATAGAGCGGTTGAAATATTTAGGTATTAATCTGGATGCCCCTTGCTATGCAGTAATCGTACTTGAGATCGATTCGAATGAAAATATCGTTTCCGAAGAAAACAAGCAAATTTACAAGCTGGCTGTTCAGGATATCGCGCAAGAACGGATACCGGAGAATTGTGTGAATACGACCTGTTACGATATGAATGATCGGTTTGTCATCATTATCGGCATGGAAGAGGACTCCGGCGACAGAATGGAGTCGCTCTGCGAGATGATTCGACAATCCGTCCAGGCGCGCCTGCCTTGCACGGTAACCATCGGTGTCGGCAATGGACATCGCGGTCTGGAGTCGATCAGCGTCTCCTACCAAGAAGCGTTGTATGCCCTTAAACATCGGTTTGTGCTTGGAGGCAATCAGGTCATTCTTCATTCGATGATTTCAGAGTCGGGAATGAAAGCCAGCTTATTTACTTTGGAGAGGAGAAGCAATTTATTGATGTGCTTGCGCATCGGAGATCTGTCCGAGACGGAGGCTTGGATCACGGCGTTTTTCCGGGATGCGCTCGACAGGAATGCCAGTATGGAAATGTTTCTGCTGTCCGGTCTTGAAATTGTATCCACCTGTCTGGAATTTCTGGATGAAACGTCGCAAAGCTTTGAGCGGATTTTTCCGGAAATGGGCCATCGGGATCTTTTCCAACAAATCGGGAGTCTGGACTCTATCGGCCGACTGGAAAGCTGGACTCGCACCTTCATTCTGAAGGTGATGAAGCATGTTCAGGACAGGAAGCAAAGCAGAACGGTCAAAGTGGTGGAAGAGGTTAAGGCGTATATCCAAGATCATTACCGTAACGAGGACCTGCGAATCGAAGATATCGCCAAGTATGTGAACATGAATTACAATCATCTTTGTTATGTGTTCAAGAAGGAGACTTCCGTCACGATTAACGACTACTTGACCGAACTGCGCATCAAAAAAGCGAAAGACTTATTCGACCAAGGCATCCAAGTCGTTCAATATGTCGCGAGTCAGGTCGGTTACGCAGATTCGAATTATTTCAGCAAGTGCTTTCGAAAGTATTTGGGGATCTCTCCGAGCAAGTATATCCATAATATCCAATAGCACGATTCCGATACCGGGCGCCATGAGACCTTTCAGCCTTCTGTCTCTTGCGTCTTCTTTTTTTCCCCGATAAATTTCCTTACGCACCGAGAATATTCTCTGTAATCGGATGAAGAAAGCCAATAAAATAAATCCCAGGTTGGTTTCGCTTACAACATCCGAATCAACCGGTGTCACGGCTGCATGATCAAGGAGGTCAAGTCTGAAATTGCAAGTCGACGCAAGCAGGGAGGGATGAGTGTTCCCCTAAGCAAGAACGAAGCTTCCGGTTATCGGACCGAGCTTGAACAAGATCAAATCAAAAGCGAAAGGCCGGCAGAAGTCATTGCGTTTCGTGCCTTGAGCGAGGAGAAGGGAAAGGGAATCACGATGAGAAAAAAAGAAAAGGCAGTCGGCATGGCGATTTTGGCAGCGCTTACGGTTATGAGTTTATCGGCTTGCGGGTCGAAGAACGACAACAATCCGTCATCGCCCGGCAATTCCGCAAGCGCGTCGGAGCAGAGCTCGAACAGCTCCGGGAGCGGCGAGAAGATCAAGCTTAGAGTCGTCACGATTACGACAGACGAGAACCGCAATCACATTATGGAACAGTATATCAAACCGAACGTTACCAAGGAGTTTCCGAATGTGGACGTCGAATTCGAGCCCGGCGGCGGCGGCGACGATATGGCGAACAAGATGAAAACCTTCAACTCTTCAGGGGATATGCCCGATGTTTTCTGGGATGATGCAGGCTACTTCACTCCCTTGAAAAGCGCGGACAGCATCATGGATTTGACGCCTTACATTACCAAGGATGGATTTCTGGACAAATACGACGTGCCTGACGCGTTGAAGCATGTGGACGGAAAGATCTACAGCCTGTCTTCGGGTTCCGACACGTATTTTACTCCGGTTATCTTCTATCATAAGGATATGTTCGAGCAAGCGGGCGTGCAGGTTCCGAAGACGTTCGACGAATTGCTGAAAGCGGCGGATCAGCTCAAAAGCAAGGGCATGGTACCGGCGACGACTCAAGGCAAGGGAGGGTGGGGGCCGCAGCTTTATCTGCTTCAGCAGATGATCCAGATCGGGGACCCTCAAGCGATGCAGGACCTTGTAGCCAACAAGACGGACTTTAACAATCCGGCAGTCAAGGAAGGAGCTGCGCGCATTGCGCAGTTGGTTAAAGCGGGCTTCTTCCCGGATGGCATCGCCAATCTTGACTACGGGCCGGCCATGGAGATGTTCACCTCGAAGAAAGCGGCCATGCTGCTGATGTTTACCTGGGAGCTGCCGAATCTGGCGAAGGACGACACCGTCGATTTCTTCCCTTTCCCAGGCGCAAGCGACAAATATGATTCCAGCAAATTCGTGCAGTACTGGGGTTCTCCTCTGAACGGATACGCGGTCAGCACGAAGACCAAGCATCCAGACGAGGCCGTCAAGCTGGCTGAGTTTCTGGCTATGATGGATGCCAAATATTTTGAATCCACAGGCGGACAGGTGTCGTTGAAGACGGGGGATACAGCGCCGGAACCAGGCCCGCTGATGAAGAAGTTCATCGATTGGTACAATCCGATTCCTACGAAAATCCCTTCTCTTGCGCTGAACGCGTTGGATTCGAAAACTTCGGCGGAGCTGGGATCCAACGGAGCGAACCTGTTGACCGGCGAATACTCTGCCGATCAATTCAATGCCGACATGCAAAAGACATGGAGCGAAAATACGTGGTTTAAGCAATAAGGAACTGAAATCGATCGATAGATGAAATTCCGACTCCCTCTCGGAGCTTGATTCCGGGAGGGGCGGCTTAAAAATAAAACAACGGTGGGAGAGCCATGAACAAGTATTACAGCACCAAGTGGTCCTTATTGGTGTTTGCAGTGCCAGCATTGCTGCTGTTTACCGTTTTCTGCGTTTATCCGCTATTGCCGGAAATATGGATGAGCCTGCACCGGAATGACGGATTTCGGAATTTGGGATTCGTCGGGCTGGACAATTTCAAGGATGCGTTCTCGTCTTCCTCTTTCTGGCTTGCTCATCGAAATACTTATCTTATCGTCGGGATCTCGGTTCTGATCGGGTTGCCGCTTTCCATGATGCTTGCTCTATTTATGGATGCTCAGACCCCGTGGTTTCGGCGAATCTTCAAGACATCGGCCATGTTCCCCGCCATTTTGTCGGTGACGGTCGTCTCGGAGATGTGGGTGTCCTTCTACGACCCGAATTGGGGGCTGTTCAATTCCTTGTTGAAATCCATCGGTCTGGGGTCCTGGACCCATTCCTGGCTGACAGAACGGAGAACGGTGATGCCCAGCATCGGGTTGTCCTTTCTCTGGCAGTATATCGGACTGAATGCCATGCTCTTCTATGCGGGAATCAAGACCATTCCTAAAAATTACTTTGAAGCGGCGCTGATCGACGGCGCCAACTTCTTTAAAGTCTCTGTTAAAATCACGATTCCGTTGCTCCAGGACATTATCAAATACGTCCTCATCCTGTCCACTCTGGGATCCATGGCGTTCTATTCGCAAGTCCGCGTCATGACATCCGGCGGTCCCGGCGACGTATCCAGAACCGTCGTATACCAGATGTATTACACCGCTTTTGAAACGTCTGAATTCGGAAAAGGAACGGCGATTGCGGTTATTTTCATCCTCGAATGCCTCTTGATCTCCTTTCTCATTCAGCGATTCGTTGCACGGGAAAAACTAGAGTTCTAAGGGGGCAGAGTTTTGAGAATATTAAGTCGCAGCTTTTGGCTGCTCGTAAGCGGCACCTTTCTGTTTCCCCTGTACTGGATGATCTCGATTTCTTTAAAATCCAAAGATGAAGCTTACAATAATCCGTTCGGCATTCCACGCTCCTGGGATTGGCCGAATTTCAAGAATGCGCTGTCGCAATATCATTTCTTTGTCTATTTGGAGAACAGCACCATTTATACCGCCGGTACGATCGTCATTACGTTGATGGCCGGCAGCATGCTCGCCTACTGTCTGAGCCGAATGCAATGGAAATTCAGCGCACTGGCGTTATTTTACGTGTCCCTGGGATTGATCGTACCCATTGAGGTCGTTCTCATTCCACTCTTTCAATTGCTGAAGCTGTTGCATCTCAAGGATAGCTATCTGGGACTCATCTTGCCGTACTCGGGATTCTCCATTGCCTCCTGCGTACTCATGCTGTATGCCTTTCTTCGTTCGCTGCCCAAAGAGCTGGAAGAGGCTGCTTGCATGGATGGAGCGAACGTCTACCAGACGTTCTTCCGAATTATTTTCCCGATTATTATGCCGGCGCTGGTGACGCAATGCGTCTTGCTCTTTATGCGCATCTGGAACGAATTTCCGCTTGCTTTTATCATTGCTTCCAGAGATCATTTTCGTCCATTGACCGTCGGCTTGTTGAACTTTTTTGTAAGTGTCGGCGTTTCGGACTGGGGACTTATCGGAGCATCCATGCTCCTCTCGAGTCTTCCCACGATTATCGTATATATGGTTGGGAATGAAAAGATCGAAGATGCGCTTACGGCTGGCGCTATTTTGAAGTAAGCCGCACGCTTTTCCAAAATGACGGGCCGAGACAGGACTCGTACTTTAGCCTTGAAGGAGGAGAGCATTTTTGAAAAGCAAAGCGATAAGCAGGTATGCCGCAAGTGTCGTTGCGCTGTTGCTCATGGTCTCGTTTTGTTCCTTCCCATTTTTCGCGCAGCCGGCCTTCGCCGCAACGCAGGCAACCTATTACGTATCGCCGACAGGAAACGACAACAACAACGGAACGTCTCCGCAGACGCCGTTCAGAACGATCGGAAAAGCGCAAAGCGCAGTCAGAGCGATAAACGGCAGCATGTCGGGAGATATTGTCGTTTATCTTCGCGGAGGGACGTACGCCGCAAGCGACACGATCAATTTCGGGGCTTCCGATTCGGGCACGAACGGCTATAACGTGAAGTGGTTGTCTTATCCCGGCGAGAAGCCGGTTATAGACGGAGGACAAACGTTAAGCGGGAGTTGGACCTTATCCGATGCCTCCAAAAATATTTATGCGCTCGGCGGAGTGAATTCCGACTTCAGGCAATTGTACGTAAACGGTCAGAAGGCGATTCGCGCTCGAACCCCCAACGCCGGCAGCTACAACCGGATGATCTCCGCCGACAAAACAAATCAAACGGTAACGATCAACAGCTCGGAAATATCCAATTGGGGAAATTTCAACAAAGTCGAGATGCATACCATGCTGGGATGGGGCGATGCGACCTTGCGCTTGTCCTCCTATACGGTATCGGGTTCCCAAGCCATTCTAAAATTCCAGACGCCGGAGAGCAACATCGTCTTTCCCCGTCCTTTCCCCACGATCGGCGTTCAAGTCAGCAGAGGGGATCACATCTATTATTTCGAGAACGCCTATGAATTTATCGATACGGGCGGCGAATGGTATTTGAACAACTCCACCCATACCTTGTACTACAAACCGCGGTCCGGCGAAAATATGGCTTCGGCGCAATTCGTTGCGCCGAATATCCAGACGGTGGTCCATGTGGGGGGGACTCTGGACGCTCCGGCGCACAACATCTGGTTTTCAGGCATCACGTTCCAGCATTCCACGTTCATGAGACCTTCTCAATATGGCTTTGTGGATGCGCAGGCGTTCCAATACAATCTGTCCGCGACTACCGACAACAAGCAGTATGTCGGCAGACCGCCTGCGGGCGTATCGGTTGCGGCCGCCCACCATATAAGGTTCGAGAGAAACACCTTTACGCAGATGGGGGCAACCGGCCTCGATTTTGAGTATGGCACTCATGACGATATGATCATCGGGAATGTATTCAGCGACATCGCGGGCAACGGGATTTCGATCGGGAAATTTACCCAGGACGAGAATACGGAATATCATGTTCCCTACAACCCTTCGGATTCGCGGGAAATTTGCACGAACGACACGATTACGGACAACTACATTCACGATATCGGAACTGAATTTCAGGGGGCTGTGGGGATCGGGGCCGGCTATCCCAAAGGTCTTACCATTTCTCACAATGAATTGTTCAATATGCCGTATACGGCTATTTCGGTAGGGTACGGATGGACCTTGAGCGATAATGCCATGAGCAACAATCATATCGAATATAACCATATTCACCATGTCGTTCAGCTGATGGCCGACGGCGGGGCGGTCTATACACTGTCCAAACAGCCCGACTCCACGGTTGCCTACAACTATTTGCATGACATCAGCACTTCTTCATGGGCCGATTATTGGGTATTGGGCCTGTATTTCGATGAAGGGAGCAGCGGCTACGCGATTCACGACAATGTGCATGTGAACGCGCCCGGTCTAGCCTTCAACGGGACGCAAAGCTATAACACGCAATATAACAATGACGGGACGGATTCGTCTATCATCAACGGTTCCGGCATCGAGTCGGCGTATGCGGATATCAAGAGTTCGTCTTCCAATGCCGATTCCGGCACGATCGACAGAAGCGGGTGGACGGCGACCGCCTCCAGCACCAATTCCGGTTTCGGCGCCATGAACGGCATTGACGGCGATCCGAATTCACGCTGGGTCTCCGGCAAGAATCAAGCTGTAGGCGACTGGTATCAAGTGGATATGGGGCAGTCGACTGCGGTGAGCAGGGTGCAGTTCGCCGGCGATCAGAATACCAATGGCGACTACCCGGTCGCTTGCGACATCTTCGTTTCTGCCGACGGCGTCAATTGGGGAACGGCGGTTGCGTCGGTTACCGGGAACAGCAATGTCACCATCGATACGTCGTTTCCCGCCAAAATCGGACGGTACCTCAAGATTGTCATTACTCAGGCGAAGAATGCCTGGTGGGACGTGCGGGATTTCTACGCGTTCGCGTCATCGATCTCTCCGAACGCGGTGTACAAAATCGTGAATGCGAACAGCGGAAAAAATCTGGATGTCAGCGGGGCGTCCACGCAAGACGGCGCTTCCGTCATTCAATGGACGGACAACGGGGGAGACAACCAGAAATGGACATTGTCGGCGACGGACGGCGGGTATTACAAAATTGTCAATGTTCATAGCGGGAAAAACCTCGATGTCTATCAAGCTTCCGCCGCGGACGGATCCAATGTCGTCCAATGGACCGATAACGGAGGAGCCAATCAACAATGGAAGCCGGTCGATGCGGGCGGAGGCTACTACCAGCTTGAGAATCGCAACAGCGGCAAGCTGTTGGACGTCAACAACGCCTCCGTCTCCGATAATGCATCCGTTATTCAGTGGACGAACAACGGCGGAACCAATCAAAAATGGCAATTGGTTCCGATCAATTGATTATCTACCGATTCGCTGGAACGACCTATAGGGGTCGTTCCTTTCACTTTCTTAAAAATTGAAACGATTTATTGATCTCTCTACTACGTATTTCCGCCTCGATTCTCTACACTTGATTTATCAAGCTTTGAAGGAGTGAAAGTCCTGATGAAAGCAGCGATTTACGAAGGAAACCATGTCATCCGGATTACGGAAGGCACCTGCGTGCAACCGGCGAAGGATGAAGTGCAAATAGCCGTCTCCTACGCGGGCATTTGCGGAACGGACCTGCACTTGTATCACGGTCGCATGGATCATCGGGTCACGTTCCCGCATGTGATGGGCCACGAGATGTCGGGGATCGTCCGGGCGGCAGGGGCGGAAGTGAGCCATGTGGCCGCGGGGGATCGGGTGGTCGTCATGCCCCTGATCTCGTGCGGCGAATGTCCGGCATGCCGGGCGGGGCATGAGCATATTTGCCAACGCCTGAAATTCATCGGCATCGAGACGCCGGGCGCCTTCCAGTCTTGCTGGACCGTCCCCGCCAAGACCGTGCTGAAAATCCCCGATTCGCTGTCGCTGAAGCTCGGCGCGCTTATCGAGCCGCTCGCGGTCGCTTGTCACGACGTTCGGATCGGAGACGTCAAGAAGGGCGAGAACGCGGTTATTCTGGGCGGAGGCCCGATCGGCACGCTGATCGCCTTGGTCGCCAAGGCGAACGGAGCGAACGTGCTCGTCTCCGAGATCAATCCTTACCGCATCGAACTGCTCTCGAAGCTCGGCATCGCCACGGTGAATCCGAAAGAACGGGACGTCGCCGAATATGTGGAGGAGCTCACCGGCGGAGCGGGCTGCGATGTCGTATTCGAGGTGACTTCCTCTTCCGCCGGGGCGCGGCTGATGACGCAGCTTCCCCGGACGAGAGGAAGAATCGTCGTCGTCGGTATTTTCAGCGATCCGCCCCCGGTGGACCTTCATCGTTTCTTCTGGCGGGAATTGAAGCTTCTGGGCGCGCGCGTGTACGAGAAGGAAGATTTCGAACGGGCGATTGTCCTGGCGGCCTCCGGAGATTTGCCGCTCGAGGGCTTGATCAGCGATGTTTATCCGTTGGAGCGTCTGCAAGACGGCTTCCGGCAGATGGAGTCCGGAGCGGGCGTCATGAAGATCCTGCTGGATTGCGCCGGCCATGCGGAGGAGGGATCCCGTGCAAGCGTATAAGGAAACGGCTGTCAAGCTTCGGATCGATCGTCCGTTCCGACCGCCGGAGTGGGCGGCGCTGCAGCAGCAGTTAATGGATAAGCTCAATCGCGCGGCGGAAGAATTCGTCGGGAAATACGTCCAACCCGACGGAACGTTGCTCTGGAGGAGCGTCTGGCCGGGCATGGACGGATCCGACGATCCTTATGAGGGCTTTATGAACCTGGCGCTGCTGTACGTATTGGGCGGCCATCGTTCCCTGTACGAGCATGCCCGCAAGGTGTTCGACGGAATTACCTGGCAATGGACGGAGTACGGGCAAATCCATCGCGAATTCGACGGCTATTACGATTGGATGCATCACGGGGAAGGCAGCTTGTTTTTCTATTTCCTCGGCTTGGCCGATCCGGACAGCCTGAAAGACCGGCAAAGGGCGCGACGCTTCGCGCAAATGTATACGGGGGAAGATCCGGAAGCTCCCAATTACGACTCCGAGCGAAAGCTGATCCGTTCGCCGATCAACGGCAGCCGCGGTCCGCGCTTCGTCATGACGGAAGAGGACTGGATGACGCATCGGGGCATTCTGGACGACTATCTGGCTCCCTTCGAAGATTTGACAGGCGTCGATATCAAGAGCGGCAAGTGCCCGTGGTCGGACGATCGCGTATATAAAGAAATTATCCAAAAGATGAATGAGCGAATGGCGAAAGGGGACGTTCCCCTGAATCTCAACGCCACCAGCCTGATCGCTCACGCTTTTATGCACAGCGGAGAAGAGAAGCTGCGGCAGTGGGTGATCGAATATGTGGGCGCGTGGAGAGAACGGGCGGAAGCCAACGGCGGCATCATGCCGGACAATGTCGGACTGTCGGGCGTCATCGGCGAATACAACGAGGGCAAATGGTGGGGCGGCTATTACGGCTGGCGCTGGTCGCACGGCTTGTTTACGATCGTCGAACCGCTGACCAACGCGGCCATGAACGCCGTCCTGCTGACCGGCGACCGGAATTGGCTGGATGTCGTCAGGCGTCAACTGGACTTGAATTGGGAATTGCGCCGGCAGCTGGACGGCAAATGGCTCGTTCCGCACAAGCATCTGGATAGCGGCTGGACGGACTATAAACCGGCGAATCCCGCGTATCCGATTTATCTTTGGACCATATCCATGGATCCGCAGGATATTCGGCGGTACGAACGGCTGGACATCGCCGAATTCTACAAAGAGGTCGAGATCCCGATCGTATCCGGCCGCAATCCCCATACGGGCAAAGAGACGAAGCACTATATCGCGAATACCGTTCCGTGGTTCGAATACATTCGCGGCAACGATCCTTCCTACCCGGAGAAAATTCTGAAGGCCAACCTGACTCTTGTCGAGAGACAGCTGGACAAGATGAGGTCTCCGGAGGGCGAGCCCGCCGGCTGGATCACAGACGGCTATAATCTGAAGGACTTGTCCAGCATTCACAAGTGGCAGGAGATGTGTCCGGTCTATCCGGAAGGCTTGCTGCAGCTGACGTTGGGGGCGCCGATGCACATTTCCCACGGAGGACTCCAGCACGCGAGAGTCCGATATTACGATGCGGCGGCCCGCAGACCGGGTCTGCCTCCCCGGGTCAGCGCGCTGGTGGAGCGGATCGAGGACGATTCCGTCACGTTAACCCTGGTGAACCTGGACGAGACCGAAGAGAAAGAAGTCGTGATCCAAGCCGGCGGCTTCGGAGAACATCGCTTCACGAGCGCCGAGGTGCGTGACGAGCGGGGAGAGACGGTTCAATCCGTACCGGTGAGAGGCAAATGGCTGCAGATTCAGCTCGGCCGGGAGGCCGGAGCGAAGCTGGTATTGACGATGGAACGCTACGTCAACCGGCCTTCCTATGAAACGCCGTGGGAACCCGAGTGTCCGGCGCCGTTGATTCAGTCCAGAACGATCACTTAATGCGAAAGGAGGGACATCCGTGAAACGAAGGAGGAACCGCGACCTTTCGATGACGGGATATTTGTATATCGCTCCGTGGCTGGCAGGTTTTCTCATCCTGACCGTATGGCCGATGATTCAATCGATTTACTTTTCCTTCACGGACTACTCGCTGCTGGAGCCGGCTCGGTGGGTCGGAATGAGCAATTACCGGAATATTTTTACCGATGACACCTCGTTCGTTCATTCGTTGAAAGCGACCGTCCTGTTCGTCTTTCTGTCCGTGCCGCTCAAGCTGGCCGCAGCGCTTCTGATCGCCATCATGATGAATCGGAAGCTGAAGGGGATGCACTTTTACCGCACCGTCATTTACTTCCCTTCTTTGATCGGAGCGAGCGTGGCGGTGGCGATTCTGTGGAACAATGTATTCGGCGTCCAAGGGCTGGTCAACCAGCTGCTATCCGTCTTCCACATCGAAGGCAAGAACTGGATCGGCATGCCGGAGACGGCGCTCGGAACCTTGATCGTTCTGGCGGTATGGCAATTCGGCTCGTCGATGGTGATCTTCCTGGCAGGGCTCAAACAAATTCCCGGAGAATATTACGAGGCTGCGGCCGTGGACGGCGCCGGCAAGTTGCGAACGTTCTTCCAGGTTACGCTTCCGCTCCTGTCCCCGATCCTTTTGTTTAATCTCGTGCTCCAGACGATCGGTTCCTTTCAAATGTTCACGCAAGCGTTCATCGTCACGAAGGGCGGTCCGGTCGAAAGCACGTATATGTATGCGCTCCTGTTGTTCGACAAGGCGTTCGCTCATTTCCAGATGGGATACGCCTCGGCTTTGGCCTGGATCTTGCTTGTGATCATCGCTGCCGTAACCGCGCTCATCTTCGCGACATCCAGAGCATGGGTCCATTATGAGACGGAAGGAAGTTGACCGCATGAAGAACATGAAACGGAGCTTCGCCTCGCATCTGTTGCTGATTGTCATCAGTGCGGTAATGATGTATCCTGTGCTGTGGTGGTTCGGAGCGGTATTCAAGCCGTCGGACGAGCTGTCCTCCGCAAGCCTGATTCCCCATCACCCGACGCTCAAGAACTTCTCCGAAGGCTGGAACGCGATTACGCATTATTCTTTCAGCATCTTTTTCGGGAATACGATCGGGCTGGCGGTTTCGGTCGTGGCGGTTGCCGTCGTGTCCTGCAGTCTGGTCGCATTCGGCTTTGCGAGGATGAATTTTCCGCTCAAAAATTTCTGGTTCTCGATCGTCTTGCTGACGTTAATGCTTCCGAACCAGGTGACGATCGTTCCGCAATACATTCTGTTCGACTCGTTCGGCTGGATCGACACGTATTTGCCGTTCATTATTCCGCACGCGCTTGCCGGCGGGATCGGCGGATCGTTCTTCATCTTCTTGTTCGTACAGTTCATCCGGAGCATTCCGAAGGAGTTGGACGAAGCGGCGAAGATGGACGGATGCGGTTCGTTCAAGATCTATAGCCGGATCATTGTCCCGCTGCTCGTGCCCGCGATCGTGACGGTTTCCATTTTCTGTTTCCTGTGGAATTGGGACGATTTCTTCGGACAGATGATCTATATTCAATCGATCGGGAAGTTTACGGTCGGATTGGCGCTGAAGATGTTCGTCGATTCCCAGTCCGCCGCGCCCTGGGGCCAATTGTTCGCCATGTCGCTGCTGTCGATCGTTCCGGGCGCCGTGCTTTTCTTTTTCACCCAAAGATATCTGGTCGAAGGGATTGCGACTACCGGCCTCAAGGGATGACTCGCTATGATCGACAATTTGTTCAAAAAATTTCATATCCGCCATCTTTACTTCTGGAGCATGACGATTTTCGTCGTGCTTCTGTTTGCTGTTGCGATCTGGACGAGCTACTACTTCTCCGTTCAGGGAATCATACGAACGACTTCCTCCCATCAGGAGCGGATTCTCGCCCAGTTAAACGAGAAATTGCGTGCAAGGCTCTCCCTGATCGAATCCGTCTCGCTCTCCGCCGTTCGCAACAATGAGCTGATGAATCTGTTCAGTACGCCGAGGGAGCCCTACGAGAACCTGGTCGCGGTGCAGAATGTCGTGTCTTCGCTGCAGACGCTGACCTTCAGCACACCCGCGATCCTGAACATCGATGTCTTCGTGAACCATGCCCCCCTCAGCGGCATCAACGACCCTGTGCGATTCATGGAGCTGAAGGCTATTCAAGATGAACCCTGGTATCCGCAGATCGATCAATCGGATTTCGCATGGATCGGCGAGCACCGAACCGTCTCGTACACGGGGGAGGAGTCCGTTGTCAGCTTCGCGAGAAAGTTCTATTCTTCCGGCGGAGATTACGAAGGCATCGTCATGATCAACATGAAAGCGAGCGAGGTTCAAAAGCTTCTTCTGGAGGAGAACGTCCGGACCAATCGGCAATTGCTCGATTCGGGCGGGCATCTCATCACCCGCGTAGGAGAGGATATCCCCGGCGCCGGCCTTCAAGAATTGCGAACGGGAGAGGGGAATGTCGCCTCCTCGCCCGAAGGCAATGGGTATCGGCTTCTCAACGGAAAAGCGCTGGTGGTCTGGACCCGAATCACAGGATCGGGCTGGCTGCTTGTGGAGACGACGCCATGGAGGGACCTGGTGTCGGGAAGCGCGCGCATGGCGGGAATTTTGCTCTCGATCGGCATTGCGGCGATCCTTGTGCTTGTCCTTTATTTTTGGCTGCTGAACCGGAAGTTCACCCATCCCATCTATATGCTCTTGCGGGCGATGAACCAATTTCCCGCCGAGAAAGGGAAAGCGATGCTACCGATGGATTACCAGAACGAATTCGGCCAACTGTTCCACGGATATCGGAAGCTGCTTCACCGGATCGAAGAATTGTACGAATCTCTCCGCGTTCAGTACCGCAAGCAGAAAGAAGCGGAGATCGGCGCGCTTCAGGCGATGATCAACCCCCACTTTCTGTACAACACATTGGACCAGCTGAACTGGATGGCGATCAAGGACGGCAACGACGGAATCAGCCGGGTGCTTGAATTAACGGGGAGGATGCTGCGGATCGGCTTGTCGAACGGGAAGTCGCTGATTCCGTTGTCCGAGGAACTGGAATTGTGCGAATGCTATATGAGGATTCAGCAGATCCGATTGGGAGACCGGATCCGGTATGCGATGGACGTTCCGGAAGAGACGATGGGGCTTTTGGTGCCCAAGATGACGCTGCAGCCCTTTATCGAGAACAGCATTCGCCATGGATTTCACGGCCGGAAATCCGGAGAGATCGCCATCCGCTGCAGGAAGGAGGAGGGCGGCCTGCGGATTGTCATCGAAGACGACGGCAGAGGTCTGCCTTCCGAAGCCGATCGATTGCCTTCCCGAACCCGGGGAGGATACGGACTTCGCAATGTCAGGGAGCGATTGTCGGCTTTTTTTGGAAATGGCGCGCAGTTAGCGATAAGCAATCGAACGGAAGGCGGGACGCTCGTGACGCTGCTTATACCGGAGCTTCAGGATGACGAGCCGACGGAAAGGGAGGGGTGACATGAAGACCATCGTCATTATCGACGACGACCCGAACGTATTGGAAGGAATGAGAGAATCCATTCCCTGGGAGAAGCTTGCGGTTCGGTGGCTCGGGGAAGCGATTGACGGCCGGGAGGGGCTGCATCTCATTCGCGAGCTCCAGCCGGATATCGTACTGACCGATATCAACATGCCGGTGATGAACGGGCTGGAGATGATCGCGATTCTGCGAGAGGAGGGCTATGCCGGCAAATTCGTCATCTTGAGCGGCTATTCGGATTTCGAATATGCGCGGCAGGCGGTCCGGCTTCGCGTGGACGATTACTTGAGCAAGCCCGTTACGCTGGAAAGCTTGAAAACGGTTCTCTCCTCCGTGACGGAACGACTGGAGCAAGATCGGTCGACGGAGAGCGAGTATCGGCAATTGCAAGATCAAATCAAGCGTTACAAGCCTTTCGTCATTCAGGAATGGCTGAAGTCGGCCGTAACGGGAAGCGTGTCCGAATATTCGGACGAGCTGCCGGAAATCCGGGAGATCGTGGCCGGATGGAATGGACGGGACCACCGATTGCTGGGCCTGGACCTGCCGTTCGATCATCGCTGGGAAGCCTGGGAGAGAGAGCGGAATCTCTTGCGGTTCGCCGTTCAGAACGTCACCTGCGAAATGGTCGGCAAGACCTTCTCCTCCTTCGATTATGTCGAATTGCACAGCCGCCGCTTTATCGTCATTCTGCATGGAGAGCCCGGTCGTCCCGTTCGAAGTCGCGAACGCGAGGCCGAACGCCTGAAGGCTGAGCTTGCGTCCTATTTGAGCACGCAGCTGAAGGTTCCGGCGACCCTCGAACTCAGTCCCGTCCTGGAGGATTGGAGAGGGATTCCCGAAGCGTTCAAACGGATGTTCGAGCAGCCCGAGATGGCCGCTACTCCGTTTTCTTCTCCCGAGCGCTCCTTTCGTTTCTATCAGGAATTGGCGTATGCGATCCGACGCGGCCATGAGGAGGAAGCTCGTAAAATCATTGATGATTTTATCGGCAGACACGACTCGGGATGCGTATTTGACGAGCAGGGACTGAAAATCTGGGGAGCGGAATTATGGGCTACGCTCGCCTATTCCTTGTACGATCTCGGGATCGAGCTTAGCCTGATCGCGCCGACATTCGACCCGACGGCCGATATGGGCGAAGACGTCTCCCCGGAGATGCTGCGGCAGTGGCTGGAACGGATCGTGGAGACGATCACTCGCAGCGCGTATTGGACCGATAATGTCAAGCATCGGCAGATCATCGACTTCGCCGTTCGTTACGTGCATGAGCATTACCACGAGAACCTGACGTTGGGAGTTTTGGCGGAGGAGATCCAGATTTCAAAAAATTATTTGGGGCAGATTTTCCGCAACGGCGTGGGCGAAACCTTCAATCAATACGTGACCCGAGTGCGGATGGAGAAAGCCCGTCAGATGATTCTGGAGGGCAAGCTTTATATTTATGAGATTGCCATGAAGGTGGGGTATACCAACGTTCCGTACTTCAGCAGCCAATTCAAGAAGTATATCGGCGTGAACCCTGCGGACGTTCTGAAGAACAAATCGTAATGCGGCCGCTATTTGATGTTTTATAGAAGTTTTTGTTGGTTTCTCTCATTTGAGGCCCGGCGGCGGATGCCTATAATCAAAAGAGAAATCAGCATAGAGGGGGATATCCAAATGTCAAAAGCTCGAGGGTTCGGGCTGGGTGCAACCGCGCTCGCAGTGGCTCTGACGGTCACCGCCTGCGGCAGCTCGAATTCAAATGATTCGAAGGAAAGCGCGGGCTCGCAAGAAAGTTCCAAGGCCGGTTCTTCTGTGAAACTGGGAATTACCTGGGCGGGGTCCCAGGTCCGTCACGACGCAACGCTGGCAGCGTTGGACCTGTATTCGAAGAATAATCCGAATGTGACATTCGAACCGTCCTATATGGGGTTCGATACTTACTTCACCAAGCTGGCAACCTTGTCGGCCGCTCGCAATCTTCCCGACATCATGCAGATCGATACGGGCAATCTGATGGATTACGCCCTGCGCGATCAATTGACGGACCTGTCCGCCGGAATCGATACCTCGAATATCAACGACAAGCTGCTGTCCGCCGGCAAGGTCAACGGCACGCTGTACGGCATTCCTCTAGGCGCGAACGCTATTACGTTCATGTATAACAAAGCGGCGTTCGACAAGCTCGGGATTCAGGTTCCGGAGAAGGGCTTCACTTGGGATGAATGGCTGAAGATTGCAAAGGAGACGCAGCCGAAGCTGGAGAAGGGCAAATATTTCATGATGGACTTGTCCATGGCGACAGGGACCACGGAATCGGACAAGTACGAAATTTATCAATTGGCCCAAGGGAAAGGCTTCATCCATACGCCCGACGGCAAATTCAACATCGACCGGGACACGTATTTGGCCTTCAACAAGCTGTTCGCCGATCTTCGGAAGGAAGGCGTCGTCCCCCCGGCAGATGTCACGGCCGGACACAAGCAGTACGATCCGCAGTTGGATCTCTTCATGAATGGAACCATCCTGGTGCAGCGTGATTATTCGGCCGGATTCCCCAATTTTGAAAGCGTACACCCCGGTCAATACGCCATGGCTCCGGTACCGTCTGCATCGAATGCGGGAGGATTTATGCTTCCTTCCCAATTCTTTACGGTAAGCAAAGCGTCCAAGCATCCGGATGAAGCCAAGAAATTCATCGATTGGTTCGTCAACGACAAAGAAGCCGGCCGCACGTTGACGCTTGCTCGCGGCGTTCCGGTCTCCAAGCCAGTGCTTGACGATCTGACTCCCACTCTGGATTCGTCGGCGAAGGCGCAAATCGACATCATCGACCGGGTGGCGCCCGACGCCAATCCGTTCTCGAGCCGGCCGAAGGGCTTCGGCGCTTGGACAGATGAGTGGACCAAAATCTCTCAGGCCGTCGCCTTCGATAAAATGACGCCGGAACAGGCGTACGACGAGCTGAAGAAAAAATGGGACGAAATCGTCAAGCTGTAAGGCTTCAAAGATAATTCGCTGCAGTAGACAAGATGGCCTCGGTCCTCATGAATTTCGGAGACTGCGGCCTTCTTCTTTTCGATCCGGCTAGAGGGAGGCAAGACGATATTGAAACGGCTATTTGATTTAACGGGGAAAATCGCGCTGGTAACAGGCGCAGGGCGCGGCCTTGGACAAGCGATCGCGGTCGGATTGGCCGAAGCCGGCGCCGACGCGGCGCTCGTGACGAACCGAACGCCGGCGGAGGAGACGAAGCGGCGCATCGAATCCCTCGGCCGCCAGGCGATGGCGCTAACGGCCGACGTTGCGGACCGCAGCCGTCTGCCGGAGTTGGTGGAACGAACGGTCGAACGGTTTGGACGCATCGACATTCTGGTCAACAACGCGGGCATCATCAGACGAACACCCGCCGCGGAACATTCCTATGCGGATTGGCAGGAGGTGCTCGACGTCAATCTCAATTCCGTGTTTGTGCTCAGCCAGCTGGCGGGCCGGCGGATGATCGAACAGGGAGCGGGCAAAATCATCAACATCGCGTCGATGCTGTCGTTCCAGGGAGGCATCAACGTGCCGGGCTATACGGCAAGCAAGCACGCGGTGGCCGGACTGACGAAGGCGCTGGCTACCGAATGGGCGCCGAAGGGGATTCAGGTGAATGCGATCGCGCCGGGCTACATGAGCACCGACAATACCGAAGCGCTGCGTGCCGACGAGAATCGCAGCCGCCAGATTCTCGAAAGGATTCCGGCGGGACGCTGGGGCGCGGACACCGACCTGGTCGGCCCCGCCGTGTTCCTGGCGTCCGCCGCGTCGGATTACATGAACGGCCATGTGCTGTGCGTCGACGGCGGCTGGATGGTGCGTTAAAAGACAGGTTCGACGCAAGGAGAAAAGAATTATGCCGGGTCGGTAAGCAAGCATAGTGCCGGCTCCGTTAGCAGCCCTCCGCTTTTTGGGAGGGCTGTTTTGTATTTCTGAGCAAGACGCATACGTGCACGTAATGGTGCGGTATTCCGGAACTCCCGGCGCGGCGGCGCCGATCATCTGGTACGAGGACGACTTCTTCGCCGGCAAGCCGGCCGCCGCGGTGCATTCGCCTGGATACGGCAAAGCGGATTCGACAGATGAATAGCTTATGGCGCAAGGAAAGAGTATCTGTTACAATAATATAGTACATAGTTTTATATTATAAAATCAAGGAGCCTATCTATCGATTTATGCCGATCATTCAGTCTCTCGACCGTGCGCTTAACATTCTGGATTTGTTCGACGAGAATCACCGCGAATTGAAAATTACCGAGATCAGCGCGCGAATGGGCCTGCACAAAAGCACGGTTCACTCCCTGCTCAAGACGCTGCAGCTGCATCGATATATCGAGCAGGACGAGCACGGTCTGTACCGGCTCGGCATGCGTCTGCTCGAGAAGGGACAGTTGCTGCTGCAAGGCTTCGATATTCGCGAGATCGCTGGCGGTCCGTTGCGAGAGCTGTCCGACGAAACGGGGCAGAGCGTGCATTTGGTCATTCGGGACGGGGCGCAAGGCGTCTATATCGACAAAGTCGAGGGAAGCAGAGCCGCGATCCGCTATTCCCGGATCGGGCGCCGCGTTCCCCTGCACAGCAGCGCAGTCGGCAAGGTTCTGGCCGCCTTTATGCCCGACGCGGAACGGGAGCGTCTGCTGAAGAACTATGAATATTCCCGCCACACGCCTCATACGATTGCGAGCGAGGCGGCTTTTCGCGACGAGCTGCGATCCGTGCGGGACAAGGGTGTCGCTTACGACAGGGAGGAAAACGAGCCCGGCGTGCGCTGCGCGTCGGCGCCGGTATACGATCATGCCGGAAACGTCGCGGCGGCCATCAGCATATCGACAATGGCCGCCACGGTGGACGACGAGGAATTGGCTTCGTTCGCCAGGCGGCTCAGCGAGACGGCGGATCGAATCTCGTCCGGTCTCGGCTTTCGCCGGAAATAAGGCAACCCTCGCAGACGTTTCTGCGTCTTGCCTTTTTCTGCTTATAAATCAGAACGCGGTTTTATAATGTAAAACAATTGAATGGAGGCGATGCTCTCATGCTTATCTTCCGTTATCGAGACGGGACGAATCTGAATCTGGCAGTGCGGGTGGAGGACGGCTCGGCGTATCGGCTGGAAGCTTCCGATCTGATGGCGTTGGTCCGGCAGGCAAGGGCAGCGGGCCAAACGACGGAGGAATACGTCCGGTCGCGGCTGCGAGAAAGCCGGCGTATCGAGGCTCCTGCCCATTCGCTCGATCTGGCGACGCCGCTGGACGCGCCGGAGGTATGGGCGGCCGGCGTTACTTACCAACGAAGCCGCGAGGCAAGAAATTTCGAAGCCGCGGAAGGCAGGACGGACGCCGAGACGTTCTACGACAAAGTGTACGACGCCGAGCGGCCGGAGCTGTTCATGAAGTCGACTGCGGCCCGAACGGTCGGACCCGGAGAGCGCGTTTGCCTGCGGAGCGATTCCTCCTGGCAGGTGCCGGAAGCGGAACTGGGGCTTGTGCTGGACCGAACGGGCGCGGTCGTCGGCTATACGGTCGGCAACGACATGAGCTGCCGCGATATTGAGGGGCAGAACCCTTTATATCTGCCGCAAGCCAAGATTTGGAGACGTTCCTGCGCCATCGGTCCGTTCGTGCGGCTGGCGGAGACCGTGGAGGATCCCTATTCTCTCGGCATAGCCTGCCGCATATACCGGGACGGGGCGAAAGTCGTTGAAGAGACGGCGAATACAAGCCAACTCAAACGCCGGTTGGACGAGCTTGTCCGCTTCTTGAAGCGGGACAACGAGCTGTTCGACGGAACGGTGCTGCTGACCGGAACGTGTCTCGTCCCGCCGAACCAATTTACGCTGCGGTCGGGCGATCGGATCGAGATCGAGATCGAAGGAATCGGCACGCTGGCGAACACGGCGGTCTATGCGAATGAGATAGAACCGGAGCTTGTAAGCGAATAGGGAGGACGATTCGATGACGAAATATGAAGAAAATGCCGAGACCATGACTGTCGACAATTATATCGGCGGCGAATGGCGGCCGCCGGCTTCCGGCCGCCGGGTACCGAGCACGAACCCGGCCCGCAGGAGCGAGACGGTCGGATTTGCGCCCGATTCGGACCGGGCCGATCTCGAAGCGGCGGTCGCGGCGGCCGACTCGGCTAGGCGGGCTTGGCGGAAGCTGGCCGGCGCCCAGCGCGGAGCGCTGCTGTTCAAGGCGGCGGATCTGCTGGAGAGCCGCATGGAAGAGATCGGGCGGGCCATGACGCGGGAGATGGGCAAGACGATCGGCGAGGCGAAGGGCGAAACGGCGCGAGGCGCTGCCATCCTTCGCTACTATGCCGGCGAAGGCATGCGTCCGGTCGGCGACGTCATTCCGTCGACGGACGCGGACGCGCTCATGTACACGACCCGCGTCCCGCTTGGCGTGGTCGGCGTGATCTCGCCGTGGAATTTCCCGGTGGCGATTCCGCTCTGGAAGATCGCGCCGGCCTTGATCTACGGGAACACGGTTGTTTGGAAGCCTGCGATCGAGACCGCCGTCACCGCCGCTCTCGTGATGGAGTGCTTTCACGCGGCCGGTTTTCCGGCGGGAGTTCTGAATATGGTCATGGGCGACGGAGCCGTCATCGGCCAGGGCATTGCCGAGCATCCCGGCATCCACGGCGTGACGTTCACGGGATCCAACGCGGTCGGCAAGCGAGTCGGTCAGATCGCGCTGGCGCGCGGCGCGAAATATCAGCTGGAGATGGGCGGCAAAAATCCGATCGTCGTCGCCGCCGACGCCGATCTCGACCTGGCAGCGGAAGCGACAATCAGCGGCGGGCTGAGATCCACCGGTCAGAAGTGCACGGCCACCAGCCGCGTCATTGTCGTGCGCGACGTTTACGAGCCCTTTAAAGAGAAGCTGCTGGCCAAGATCAAATCGCTGCGGATCGGCGACGGTCTGGATGCGGACACTTGGCTTGGCCCTTGCGCGAGCCAGAAGCAGTATGAGACGGTACTCGAATATATTCGCAAAGGGAGGGAAGAAGGGGCAGAGCTTCTCGTCGGAGGCGAGCGGCCGGGCGATCCTGCGCTTGCGGACGGCTTCTTCGTCTCTCCCGCCGTTTTTGACCGGGTGACGGCTGGGATGACCATCGCGCGGGAGGAAATTTTCGGACCGGTGCTGGCGTTGATGGAAGCGCGCGACCTGGAGGAAGCGATCGAGCTGGCGAACGACACGGATTTCGGGCTCAGCGCTTCGCTCTATACGCGCGATCTTGCGAACGCACTGACGTTCGCCCGGGAGTCGGAAGCGGGTCTCGTCCGTGTCAATGCGGAGACGGCAGGCGTCGAGCTGCAAGCTCCGTTCGGCGGAATGAAAGGTTCCAGCTCCCATTCGCGCGAACAAGGACAAGCGGCAATCGAGTTCTTCACGGAGATCAAGACGGTGTTCGTCAAGCCCTGAACGGGAGGAGGAAGGTCATGGACGAACGGCTAAGGGAAGTGATGGGGCCGGAGGAAGAGACGTATTTCGAAGTCGAGACGCATGCGCCGGGTCCGTCGGGCAAGCTGCCGCTTACGCCGGAGCTTCTGTTGAATTCGCCGAGCGGCGATCTGTTCGGGTGGAGCCAGAACGTCGGGATGGGCTGGCGGCCGGACCGGCTGCAGGGACGAGAGATTCTCATTCTGGGCACGCTTGGCGGCATTCGCAACGAAGACGGAACGCCGGCGGCACTCGGCTATCATACCGGGCATTGGGAGATCGGGCTTCTCATGAGGGCGGCTGCGGAAGAGATCGCGAAGGCCGGATGCATCCCGTTCGCCGGCTATGTCAGCGATCCGTGCGACGGCCGGTCGCAGGGCACGACGGGGATGTTCGATTCGCTGCCTTACCGCAACGACGCGGCTATAGTCATGCGCCGTCTGATTCGTTCCCTGCCGACGCGCCAAGCCGTCCTTGGCGTGGCGACTTGCGACAAAGGGCTGCCCGCCATGATGCTGGCTCTCGCCGGCATGAAGAATCTGCCGGGCGTGATCGTGCCGGGCGGGGTCACTCTCCCGCCGACGCATGGGGAAGACGCCGGCAAGATTCAGACCATCGGCGCCCGATACGCGAATGGCGAGCTGACGCTGGAGGCGGCCGCCGATCTCGGCTGCCGCGCCTGCGCTACGCCCGGCGGCGGCTGCCAGTTCCTGGGCACGGCCGGAACGGCGCAGGTCGTGGCCGAGGCGATGGGAATGACGGTGCCCCACGCCGCGCTTGCGCCGTCGGGCCAACCGGTATGGACGGCGATGGCGCGGCAATCCGCACGCGCCGCAATGGCCCTGGCGAAGCGCGGCTTGACCTTGGGCGACCTGTTGACGGACGCTTCCATTCGCAACGCCATGGCCGTTCATGCGGCCTTCGGCGGCTCGACCAACTTGCTGCTTCACATTCCCGCGATCGCGCAAGCGGCGGGGCTTGCCGTTCCGGATGCCGGGGATTGGGCGGAGGTGAACCGCAGCGTGCCGCGTCTGGTCAGCGTGCTTCCGAACGGACCTGTCCCTCATCCGACGGTGCGCGTGTTCCTGGCCGGCGGCGTACCGGAGGTCATGCTGCATCTGCGCCGCCTTGGCGTTCTGGATGAGAGCGCTCTTACGGCGTCCGGGATGCATCTGGGAGCGGTGCTGGACTGGTGGGAGACGTCCGAACGGCGGCTCCGGATGAGAGCTTGGCTGTCCGAGAAGGAAGGGATCGATCCGGACAGCGTCATCTACAGTCCCGAAAGCGCGCGCGCAGCCGGTCTGACGCCAACGGTCACCTTCCCGACCGGCAATTTGGCGCCGGAAGGCTCCGTGATCAAATCGACCGCTCTCGATCCGGCGGTTCTTGACGCCGATGGCGTATTCCGGCATATCGGCCGCGTTAAGGTGTTTACGACCGAGCGCGATGCGATTCGCGCGATCAAAACCGGGGGGATCTCCGCAGGCGACATCATGGCGCTGATCGGGCGCGGACCTTCCGGAACCGGGATGGAGGAAACGTACCAGTTGACGTCCGCGCTGAAGCATCTATCGTTCGGCAAGCAGGTGTCGCTGATTACCGATGCCCGCTTCTCCGGCGTATCGACGGGCGCCTGCATTGGCCACGTCGGGCCCGAAGCGTTGGCGGGCGGGCCGATCGGGAGGCTTCGGGACGGCGACTGGGTCGACATCCTCGTCGACACTCGCAAGCTGGAAGGCCGAATCGAGATGGTCGGTTGCGGCGAGCCGCCGGATTCGCCGGAGGCCGGGACGGCGATTCTGGCGGCGAGGCTGCCGCATCCCGGTCTGGCGGCCGATCCGGAACTGCCGGACGATACGCGGCTGTGGGCGGCGCTTCAGGCGGCCAGCGGCGGCACCTGGAAGGGGTGCGTCTACGACATCGACCGGATCGTCAAGACGTTGGAGGCCGGCATGCGAGCGCTCGCAACGGCAGGCGGAACACCCGAGTCCGATCCGCCTATCCGAAAGGAGGATCATCATCCATGAAGGCTGTCGCTCCGCCAGGATTTGATCAAGTCCAGGAAAATAGCCGGCAGGGCCAAATAGATACCGTCGAATATTTTTCCGCGACGGTCGGCAATCCCCGTAAAACGATGATTTATTTGCCTCCGGGATTTTCCGGGCACCGGCGGTATCCCGTTCTATACCTTCTGCACGGCATAGGAGGGGACGAAGCCGAGTGGTCCCGTTACGGCAGATTGCGGGAGATTCTGGACAATCTGTATGCCGCCGGCAAGCTTGCGCCGATGATCGTCGTTCTGCCTAACGGCCGAGCAATGCCGGATGACCGAGTCGGAGGCGACATCTTCGATCCTGAGAAGGTCAAATCGTTCGAGACGTTCGAATCCGATCTGCTTCATGACTTGATTCCTTTCATCGAATCAAACTACCCGGCAGAGACAGCGCGGGAGAAGCGGGCGCTGGCCGGTCTTTCCATGGGCGGGGGGCAAGCGCTGAATATCGGTCTTGGCCATCTCGAATGCTTCGCCTGGATCGGGGCTTTTTCTCCCGCGCCGAACACAAGGGAGCCCGAGCTGCTCTTGCCGAACCCGGAGGAAGCTTCGGCCCGTCTCCGGCTGCTTTGGCTTTCGTGCGGCGACCGGGACGATCTCAAGCCGATCAGCGACCGGACGCACGCCTATTTGACGGAATGTCAGGTGCCGCACCTATGGCGCGAAGAAAGCGGCGGCCACGATTGGAGCGTTTGGAAGAACGACCTGTATCATTTTTCACAGCTTCTTTTCAAGAATGACTAATTGAGGCAACGAACGAACGGCCCGATTTTGACGCAGCCGCTGCCGATGGATGGCGCGGCTTTTTCGCCGTTTCCGGCGATTCGCCTTTATGTTATGTTTAAATGAAAGCGGTACCGAATCCAAAAGATGGGAGTGGTTTCTATTCGTTTTCAATTATCCAATCCATTCAAAGCTTTTCTTTTTTCCTATGTTATGATTTTGATGATTCCCAATTTATCCGGCTACATCTCGTATACCATTTCTATCCAGGAAGCCCGAGCCAGCTCCTTGAAAATCGGCATGTCCATCCTCGAGCAAAGCAAACAGATTGTGGACCAAAGGCTCGGCGAAGTCATTCGATTCACTCAACAACTCAGCTCCGATGCCGATCTGGAGGATCTGATGAATCGGGATGACGTGCAGACGGATGCGCTTCAAATGTACAAATTGGCCCAAACGCTAACCCACTATGCGAGTACCAACGACTTTTTGGCGAATACATACGTTTATTTGAAAAGCAGCAATACGGTCATTGAGCCGGGGTCGGTATTTGTCAGACCCAATCATTTCTTTGCATTGAATCATCCTGCAGACGAGGACTACGATCAATGGATTCGGAATCTGAGGGAAGACAATGAAAAAAACGGATTTTCGCAAGCAGAGCCCTATGCCGTGCAGGCCGTGGAAAAGAAATTCGTCGCCTATACCCGGACATTGCCGATCGGGAGCATCGAATCGGGTTCGGGCACCGTTGTCGTCTTAATCGACGAACAGAAAATATTAAACTTGTTAAACGGGATTTCGGACAAAATCGGGGGTTGGTCCTATATTGCCGACTCTAAGGGCAACATTATCGCATCATCCGGCATTTCGCAATCCGAGGCGGCGAAGGTGAACGCGCTGCGGAACGAACAGGCCGATCCGGAGGCTAGCGGCAGTACGATTATTTTCAGTATCGGATCTTCCGAGCTGACGAACTGGCATTATGTCGCGGGAATGCCCAAATCGATTCTGATGAAGAGCGCTTATCGGATCCAGAACGTTACTTGGCTGTTGACAGCCGCAACTTTGCTGTTCGGGTTATTAGCCAGTTTATTTCTGGCCTATCGGAACACCAGACCCCTATACAAAATCGCCGAAAGCATACGCGCTTTTTTAACGCAAGACGGTTTGCCGCAAGGGCATGGCTATGACTTCATTCAAGGAAACATCTCGCGAATTCTCTCCCATAACAGACGTTTGCGGGAAGAGATCGTCCGCCAAGAGCCGATTCTCAAAGACGTATTCGTGAAAAGGCTGATCAATGGAGAATTTAGCTCCGCAACGGCCATTCACGCCGCGGCATCCCAAGCGAACATTCGCCATTTAGACGAACAAGGATATGTCGTTCTTCTCCAAATCAGAGGGTATGGAACGATGGAGAGCAAGGAGATCCTAAACGAATTGTTTGCCGCCCGGCTGGTCATGAAAAGCGCCATATTAGAGGACATGCCCGAAATCATGCTGACCGAATGGGAATTCGACAAGCTGGTCATTCTGATTCCCGTCCAACCGACATCCGAGAATCATGAAGCAGAAATCAACCGCATGCTGGATTTGCTGCATGAACGGAATGCCCAAAGATATAAGCTGTTGTTTGCGGTATCCATCAGCTCCGCCTATCATTCCGCCGGAGAAATTCATCGCGCTTACGAAGAAGCCAAACAAGCGCTTGCATATTCCAATGCAATCGATAGCGAAGGCGTTTTCTGGTTTCAAGACCTTCCTCGGGACAGCGTGATGTACGATTACCCGTTGGAATTGGAAATCAGGCTTATTCATGCCATTAGGGCGGGGGATTATCCGGAAGCCAGCGCGATTCTGAACGGGATTTTTTACGAGAACTTCGAAGCGAGAGAGCTTTCGTTTGATTTTTACAGCCTTTTGATTTCCGACCTGAAAACGTCGCTCCTGAAAGGCTTCGATGTCAGAGGCCTTGCCGATTCGGACGAACTTAAATCCATAAAAAATCGAGTGGCTCAATTGCAGGCGAGCCAAGGGAACGAAGTCATCAAGCAAACCATTCGACAAAGCTTGCAATCCTTCTGCAGCTTGGTCGACGAGCAAAAGAGCGAAGCGGAGAATAAGATTGTTCGGACGGTATTGGCCTACCTCGACTCTCATTATGCAGACCCGGATTTAACCATGAATCAAATGGCCGACGCGATCGGTCGTCCCGAGAAATATTTAACGCAGAAGTTCAAGGAGCATACGGGGGAATACATCTATATTCACCTTGAAAAAATTCGTATGAACAAGGCCCGGCAATTATTGATGGAGACGGAAGAGAAAATCGAAAGCATCTCGGAGAAATGCGGCTATGCAAGTCCTCAATCTTTTCGGAGAGCTTTTAAGCGATATTGCGGAATGACCCCCCATGAATACCGGCAAACGGTCAAATAAGAAATGGCGAACGGCTGGAATTGTATCCCGTCTTCCGATTTGTTCCCTTCCATTTCCGGGGAAAGTATCCGCCGGATTGAATTGTTCCTTTACCCTTTTCAACGAATCCCTTAAAGTAGCGGTGAGAGTTTTGTTACCGTTTTCATAAAAGCGAAGGAGGGGTTCTTCTGCAGTCCGTGTCGTTGCAACCTGTATCGAACCAGACGAACAAAAGAGCAATGAGAAGGAAAGTCGCTGTGAAGAGTTTCAAGAAACACTGGCAATTTTATCTGGTGCTGATCGTTCCCGTGCTGTACTTTGTTATCTTTAAATACATTCCCATGGCCGGCGTCCTCATCGCATTTAAAGATTACAGCGTGGTGCAAGGAGTGTTCGGGAGTCCTTGGGTCGGGGATAAACAGTTCAGATTGTTTTTCGAGAATCCCCAAGCCTGGATTTTGGTCAAGAACACTCTGTTCATCAGTCTGTACCAAATCGCGGTCAGCTTCCCTTTGCCGATCATCCTGGCATTGTTTTTGAATGAAATCCGCAACGGATGGTTCAAAAAGACGGTCCAGATGGTAACCTACGCGCCTTATTTTATTTCTACCGTTATTATCGTTTCCATGCTTATCATGCTTCTGTCCCCCAGGCTCGGCGTGGTTAATCATCTTTTGGGTTTTTTCGGAATCCATGAAATCAATTTTATGGGAGAGCCGTCTCTGTTTCGATCCATCTACGTATGGTCGGATGCGTGGCAAAATACCGGGTACTCTGCGGTCATCTATTTAGCCGCCTTGGCCGGCATCGATCCCTCTCTTTATGAGGCCGCAAGGGTGGATGGCGCCTCCAGATTCCAGAAAATTCTGAACGTCGACCTTCCGGGGATTTTGCCTGCGGCAACGATCATTTTGATCCTGAGCGTAGGGAATTTAATGTCGGTCGGCTTCGAGAAAATTTATCTGATGCAAAATCCGATCAATCTCAGCCAATCCGAGATTCTCGCCACTTATGTGTACAAAATGGGTCTGTTGAACGCAAACTTCAGTTTTGCCACGGCGATCGGGCTGTTCAACTCCATTATCAATCTGATCCTGCTGGTAGCGGTTAATGCGTTGGCGAAGCGTATTTCCGGAAATGCATTGTGGTAATCACGTCCAAGGGGGAATCGTCTTTGATAGCTTCAAAGAATCGGATTAAGGAATCCTACGGGGACAAAGTTTTTCTTACCTTTATTTATATCCTGTTGACCGCGGTTCTGATTGTCATCCTCTATCCTCTCGTTTATATTGCCAGCGCATCTCTGAGCAGTCCGCTGGCCGTCTCATCGGGCAAGGTATGGCTCTGGCCGGTGAACTTCTCTCTTGCCGGTTACGAGGCCGTCTTTCGCAACCCGCAAGTCGTGCTAGGCTATGCGAATTCATTCTTTTACACGATATTCGGAACGCTCATCAGCACGACGCTGACCGTTCTGGTCGCCTATCCGCTATCCAGGAGATCCTTTTACGGGCGCAACGTCCTGATGATTTTTATCGTGATTACGATGTTGTTCAACGGAGGATTGATCCCCGAGTACTTGATCGTCAAGCAATTCGGCATGGTCGATACGAGATGGGCGCTGCTCATCCCCAAAGCGATTGCCGTGTGGCAAATCATTATCGCAAGAACGTTTTTTCAATCTACCATTCCGGATGAGCTTGTGGAAGCGAGCGAACTGGACGGATGCAGCGATCTGAGATTTCTTGGCTCCATTGTCTTGCCCTTGTCCAAGCCGATCATAGCGGTCGTCGCGCTTATGTACGGCATTTATCAGTGGAATACGTATTTCGATGCATTGATTTATTTAAAAACTCAGGCTTTGTATCCTTTGCAGCTGGTGCTGCGAAACATCTTGATTCTGAATACGGTCTCCGGAGGCAACATCGATGCGGCGGAGTTGTTAAAGCGAAGAGACGTGGCGGATTTGATGAAATATTCCCTCATCGTCGTTGCATGCTTGCCGGTTCTCGTCGTGTATCCGTTTATTCAGCGCTTTTTTGTAAAGGGAATGCTGATCGGTTCGGTGAAAGGTTGACGGCGAGAGCTTGAAAGGGGGAATGCCGATGTAAAGGAAGTTGCGCCTTGCGAACGGTAAACGAAGATTATTAAATTAACGAACGAAAAAAAGGAGCGGTCAACATTGAAGAAAAGAGTATGGGGATTCACGGTCGCGGTATTTCTTTTCGTCATGGTTCTATCCGGTTGTTCGAAGTCCGGAGGCGGCGACGCGGCGGAATCCGGGAATTCAACCGGCGACAACGGCACAACGGGCAAACCGGCGTCGATCAGCGTGTTTGCTCCGCAAGGCTCGGATGCCGACCTGAATACCAACTGGTTCTCTAAGCAAATGGAAGACAAATTCAATATCAAATTCACCTGGCAGACGACGACATACGATGCATCCAGCGCCTCCGAAAAGAGAAAAATATCGCTTGCCAGCGGAGACTACCCGGATTTGTATTTGCTCGTTCCCTGGGTCGACCATTTCTCGCAAGCGGAGCTTCTGAAGTATGGCAAACAAGGCGTCATCATTCCGCTAAACGACCTTATCAACGAATACGCTCCGCATGTCGTGGAAGCCATCAATACCCATCCTTACTACAAAGCCATGCTGACGGCACCCGATGGGAATATTTATGGAATTCCGCAGCTGAATGAGTGCTACCATTGCACTTACGAAGCCAAAATGTGGCTCAATACCGACTGGCTGAAGAAGCTGAATCTGGAAATGCCGGCAACGACCGAAGATTTCAAGAAGGTGTTGGAAGCGTTTAAAACCAAAGACCCGAACGGCAACGGCAAAGCCGACGAAGTGCCGATAAGCGGATCCGTCAACTGGAATTGGACGTCGCCGGTTCCGTTTCTGATGAACGCATTCATCTATGACGACGACCAAACCTACCTATTAATGGACAACGGCAAAGTCGAGTTTGCCCCCAACAAAGAAGGATGGAGGCAAGGACTTGAATACCTTCATTCCTTATATCAGGAAGGTTTGATCGATCCGGGCGCATTTACTCAGAACGCCGATGCGTATCTGGCATTGGGAGATAATGCGGAAGCGCCGATTCTGGGAGCGGGGCCGGCTATGCATCCCGGGATATTCTTATCGGATAAAAGCAGGCTGTACGCGGACGTTTACAACCCGGTTGCTCCGCTGAAAGGGCCTGACGGAACCTCTTATGCGACTTACAACTACCCGAGTTCGCCGGGCGGCGATTTTGTACTGACGAACAAAGCCAGCAAGGAAGCGCAGATTGCAGCGATCAAGGTACTGGATTATATGTATACGACAGAAGGCGCCACGGAAGGGTATTTGGGAAAGGAAGGCTTGGATTGGAGAAAGCCTCAGGAAGGAGAAAAGGCGATCGAAGACGGCGTTCAGCCGCTCTATGCCACCATCCCTGCCAAAGACGGCGAAGCCCCCCATAATTCCGCTTGGGGAGCGATGGCGCAATATTACCATAACAAGGCGTATAGGGACGGTATCGTACAGGACACCGACATTTATAAGGATACCGGCTACGAGCGCAGGCTTCAGGAAGCGACCCACTTGTATGACGGCAAAGAACCGTCGGAAGTGTTCCCCCATTGGGCGACCTGGGTCGATCCTTCGGAAGCCGACGAAGTGTCCATGCTTCGAACGAATATCCAAAGCTATATTCAGCAGAACACCTCCCAATTTATTATGGGAAAGAAGGACCTCAATAAAGACTGGGATTCCTATGTCAACGGGTTTGAGAAGCTGAATCTCAAACGTTATTTGGACATCATGCAGGCCGAATACGATCAGTACAAAAAAAGCAGCGGGAATTAAAAATGAAAGCCAGGTAAGAAATGCAGCGGCTAAACTCCATCAGCTGCTCCTTTGCCGGAGGAATGACGGAAATGGCGTCATTCCTCCGAGATAAAGGAGCTTTTTACTCTTGCTGCAGGAACAGTAGGCGGAAGCAAGAGCAGAATACAGCATAAATCCGCATGTTTTGAAGAGGCTCGAATTTATATATGCTGCTATATTAGAAATAAAGCTTGCCGGAGCCCGCGTACGAATCTCGGGGGCCCAACCGGTCGTTTAGCATGCGATGAATAGGCTTTTTTTCGAAAATGGGGCGAGGTGCCAGGTATGTTTGTCAATTTTCAATTAGATGAAGTGAAATTGACCGACAAAACATTTGCTCACCGAAGAGATCTCGTTAAAAAGTATATGGTTGAATTTGACTTAAACCGACTTATGCATACGTTTAAAATCAATGCGGGGATTCCGTCAGAAGCAGAGCCACTGGGCGGTTGGGAAGATACGGAATGCGGCTTGAGGGGACACTTTGTCGGGCATTTTCTTTCGGCATGCGCCAAAATCGCATTTGCCGATAAGGATGAATTGCTCCGAAATAAAGCAAACATGATCGTCGATATCATGGGGAAATGCGCAAAACCGAACGGATATCTAAGCGCGTTCGAAGAAGAGAAGTTGGATATTCTGGAATTCGAAGAAAACCGAAACGTATGGGCGCCTTATTACACGCTGCACAAAATCATGCAGGGCTTGGTTGATTGTCATCTCTATCTGGGCATCTCCGGGTCCCTGTCTCTTGCCGTAAACTTGGCCCGTTACATTCATAACCGCTTTGAGAAGCTTTCCTTCTGGAAAATCGACGGGATTCTCCGCTGCACGAAGGTGAACCCGGTGAACGAGTTCGGAGGTATTGGCGATACCCTTTACACCTTGTATGACCTGACAGGCGATGCCAAGCTCTTTGAGTTGGCCAACACTTTCGACAGGGATTATTGGATCGGTTCTCTTGAAGCCGGCAAAGACGTGCTGGAAGATCTGCATGCCAACACGCATCTCCCCATGATGATTGCCGCCATGCATCGGTACAACATTACCGGGGAGGAGAAGTACAAGACGGCTACCTTGAATTTTTACCGCTACTTGCAGGGAAGAACCTTTGCCAACGGCAACAGCAGTTCCAAGGCGACCGCTTCTATCAAAGGCGGGGTTTCTGAAAAATCCGAGCATTGGGGAGGCTATGGAAAGCTGGGAGATGCATTGACAGGCGGAGAAAGCGAAAGCTGCTGCGCTCATAATACGGAGAGAATACTTGAAAAGTTGGTTGGATGGTCCGGCACGGTCGAATATCTGGATCATATGGAATCCTTGAAATATAACGCCATTCTTAACAGCGCGAGCGATAAAACCGGTCTTTCCCAGTACCATCAGCCCATGGGCAGCTGCGCGGTCAAGAAATTCAGCGGCCTGTACGATTCCTTCTGGTGCTGTACGGCGTCCGGAGTCGAGGCAATGAGCGAGCTTCAAAAAAATATCTGGTTTAAAAAAGAAGATACGATCCTGCTTAATGCTTTTATACCCTCAACATTAGATTGGAAGGAACGGAATATCAAGATCGCTCAACGTACGGACTTTCCCGACCGGCTTACCTCAACGCTTGTGATCGAGTCGGCCGAACCAGCGGAGTTTAAACTGATGTTGAAGGAAAGGGCCGTTAAATCGATCAAAATCAATTCCGTTTCTATCGATCTGAAGAAGGAACATGGATATGTCGCGGTTCAACGTGTATTTCGCCATAACGATAAAATCGAGATAGCAATCGATGCCTCCTTGCATCTGGTTCCGCTGCAGGGTTCCGAAGGCTTGTCGGCGGTTATGTACGGCAGCGTTTTGCTCGCTCAGGTAGGGGGAAATCCTTTGAAGGGCATTACAGTTCAAAAACTCCATGACAAGTTCGTTAAGCTTGAGTCCGATCGATTGGAACTTGCCGTGGATGACGAGCAGGGCAATCAAACGAAATTCATTCCGCTTTATCGGGTGGAGGAAGAAGAATACACGGTTTACCTGAACCTGACGGGGAATCATGTTTCGAATAACGGCTTTTCCTACGCCAAGGATGGCAGATCGGCTTATACGGCAGGTTAAATAATTGCTTTTATCCTGCAATCAATAGGAGGCAGCTTATGATAAAAATGGGCGTTGATTATTACCCGGAGCATTGGGAACGAGATCTGTGGGATCAAGATGCGGAATTGATGCGGAAGACGGGAGTTCGTTTGGTTCGGTTAGCGGAATTTGCATGGTCGCGTCTGGAGCCGGAGGAAGATCGATACGATTTCGCCTGGCTGGACGACGCAATAGACGTTTTTCATCGACGCGGAATCGAGGTCGTTCTCGGAACCCCGACCAACACCCCGCCGAACTGGCTTGTGGAGCGGCATCCGGACGTTCTTCCCGTTGATTCCCTGCTGCATCCCCGGAATCCCGGAATACGGGGACATCGTTGCTACAACAGCCCGTCCATGCGCCAATATTCGGAGAAGATCGTGGACAAGCTTGCCTCGCATTATTCGAAGCATCCGGCAGTGGTCGGATGGCAGATCGACAACGAATTTGCCCTGAACGAATGTCATTGCGAAAATTGCAGCGAACGATTCCGTCAATGGCTGTCGGCCAAATACGAATCTTTGGAAGCTCTGAATCGTGCTTGGGGGACGGTCGTCTGGAGCGGAGAGTACAGCAGTTGGTCGCAAATCAACCCTCCGCTGGGCGGCACCGCCTTCAAAAATCCTTCCTATTTGCTGGATTGGAAAAGGTTCGAAACGGATTCCGTAGCCGAGTTCCAGCAATTGCAAGCCGATGTGTTGCGGAATCGGTGCCCGGGTCATTTCGTAACCCATAACATTTGGAGCTATCCGATGTCCCTGGACTACTATAAACTTTGCGAGACACTGGATTTTGCCTCCCTAGACTATTATCCGAACACAAGTCCGGAGAAGTCGATGATAAGCGGATACAGCGGGGCGCTTACGCTGGATTTGACTCGAGGGATTAAGCGGAGAAATTTCTGGATCATGGAAACCATCAGCGGCCCGCCCGGATGCTGGTTCCCGATGTGGCGGACTCCTCAGCCGGGTTTTATTCGAGCCTTTGCCTGGCAATGCGTTTCGCGCGGTGCCGATACCCTCGTACATTTCAGATGGAGAAACGCTCCGGCAGGCGCCGAGCAATTCTGGCATGGCTTGATCGACCATAGCAACGTCCCGGGACGCCGGTTCGAGGAATACGTCAAGCTGTGCGAGGAAGTGAACCGGCTTTCTCCGCTTTTGTCCGGATCGACAGTAAAAAGTGAAGCGGCCATCCTCCATTCGCACGACTTATACAATGCGCTGCAGATTCAGCCCCAGGCAGAGGGAATGGATTATTTCGACAACTTGAAGCTGTATCACCGTGCCATGACCAAGCTGGGCATTCAATCCGATGCGTTGAATACGACAGCTGATTTAAGCGGATATCGGTTCATCGTCGCACCGTCCCTCTATTTGCTTGACAAGCGCGTAGCACGCCATTTGGAGGAATGTGTCCGAAACGGGGCAACCTTGATCGTTACGAATCGCAGCGGCGTAAAAAATATGAACAATGTTTGCAGGATGGAGCCGCTGCCTGGACTGCTGGCCGAAGCGGCCGGAGTATCCGTTTCCGAATACGACCCGATCGGCAAAGACGTTCACTCCATTCGAGCAAAGAACGGGAAGACGTATACGTGCGCGCAATGGTGCGATATTCTGGAACTCTCGGGCGCGGCGCCGATCGCTTGGTACGAAGACGACTTTTTCGCCGGCAAGCCGGCCGCTTCGGTGCATTCGCTTGGAGACGGCAAGGTGTATTATTTGGGGATGATAGCCGAAGAGAACTTTTATGTGGACTTTTTCCGGGAAGCCGCTTCAGAAGCCGGGGTTGAGCTGTTCCCGGATCTGCCGGAAGGCGTTCAGATTTCGGTTCGCCAGAAGGGGGAGGAGCGGTATTTGTTCATTTTGAATCTATCGCGGAACCGTCAGACTGTAACGCTTGATCAAGCGTATTCCAGTCAGCTTCATGAGAGGCGGATTGGACCGAAGCTGGACATGGAGCCGTACGAGGTAGAGATTGTCGAACTTGCATAAGGAATGAATTAAGTCGCGGCATTGTCCATTTTTTGGGCAATAGCCGCGGTTTTCTGACGTTTCAACACCGTCGCTTCGGATTTTTTCAAATTCGTCCATTTAAATCCCTGATGAGTAATAGGTCTTATATTCGGACGGAGTCATATTCATGTAGATTTTGAACCATTTGGAAAAGTAACTGGCATTCTGATAACCCGCTTCCAGTGAAGCTTCTATCACGTTGCAAGAACCGGTACGCAACAAGGAGGCAGCTTTATTAATTCGAATAAAGTTTAAATATTCCATTGGCCTCATACCAGTCTGGTCCTTGAAAAATTTACAAAAATGGGATCTGCTTAGAGATGCAACGGATGCTAATTGGTTTAAATCCAGCTTCCTGAAAGAATTGTTCTCCATATAAGCTAATACACGTTTTATTTGATGATTTAGTTCATGCCCATGTCGTTTTTGTGAATGTAGCTTGGTCTCGACTAAACCCAATCGATAAATATCCGCGATGAATAAAAGCAATTTGGCCTTTATGCTTAATTCGTATGCGGGATATCCGCCGGCGAAGCATGAAAGGATTTGTCGAATATAGTTTAGCAATTCAACATACTCCTCTGTTTCCGCAGATAACAATGCCGGCAATCTGGAGGATCCGCTCAGAATCGGAACCAAGAAATGTTCCTGAATCCGATCGTTATGAAGGGATGACAGCCAAGATAATTTAAACACAATGGAGTAAAAGAACACCCCGCCACCATCATTGCTTACCCCGGAATGTAACTCGCCAGGGTGAACAATCAGCGCCTCTCCGGTTCTTATTTCAAACTCCCGGCTCTCAATTTTGAAAGTAGCCGTCCCTTTTGCCAGATAAATCATTTCCAATTCGTTATGCCAATGAATGGGCAGAATCGTATGAACATTCCCTGGATGTTCAATGGTATAAATATGAAATGGAAAGTCGGGGACGCCATGGTGGGAATTCTCTCGATAACGATGCTCGAACACAAATATACCTCCATCATAATATCGTGATAAGTATACACAATATCCTGCTAGATTTCATTCGTATCCCAATAATATAATTATCATAAAGGGTTTGCCGCTGTTCACCCGGATAACTTGAAAGCGGATTCAATAAATATAAAATTACAAATATTGCAATATCACTGCGCTCGATTGCAAATGGGGGGAGCCAATGAAGAAGTCCTGGTTGTTTAAGACGCTTTTGTTTAATTTGTTCATTTTTTTGTTTGTTGCTGCTTTTTTGCTGTTTTTATTGTTTCATCTTCTGACGAAACAAAACGAAGATGAAATGACCCATGTCAGCAGGCAATACGCCATTCAAGTCATGCAGACCGTCGATTCCCACTTGCAATCCATCGACCAGAATATGCTGAAAGGGCTGCTCACCTCTACGGGATTGAACAATTTCATTAAAAACGGGGCTCAAGATCAATATTATTTGAACTACACCATCGTGCAGGATTTATTAAAATTAAAGGATTCCAACTCATTAATCCACTCCATCTATCTGGTGCATCCCAAACAAAACTATGTTCTTAGCACCAGTACCATCCAATCGCTGCCCCAATATGGAGATTACTCGTTTGTTAAGACGACAGTCGAGCAGGTCGCTTCGATCTACTGGTCGGATGCCCGGTGCTTTAGCGAATTCGAGAATCAGGCATGCACGCATGTGGTCAGCTTGGTCCGTCGGTATCCTTCTGCCTCAAATGAAGGCATTTATTTGGTGGTCAACATCTCCGTCAGCTCGATCAATCAGTTGATTAAATCCTTTTACGACTTTAAGCTGCACGAAATTCAGATCAGCGATCGTTCGGGCCAACTGTTTCTCGATTCGAAAAACGACATGACTAGGGAAGCGTTGGACAAGGTCGTTTCGTCCTCAGTCACCTCCCCTTATACGGGATGGTCCGTAGCCAGCGGTTCCGAAAATCAGAATATTGTTTTTGCGATCCACTTGCTGACGAACATATGGATGTTTGTCGGGATTATATTTGTGGCGGTCGGTTCCGTGGTTATCATTATCAGAACCCGCAAACAATATATACCGATTCAAAAAATATTTTTGCGGCTGAATTCATTGCCCATTTTTAAATCGACGCATCTTCTTACCGGCAAAAACGAGCTGTCCGTCATTGAATCCGCCTTCAATCTGATGATCGAACAGTCGTCTCAATTTCAGTTGTTGATGGAAGAAGACAAACATTTGCGAAAGCGTCAGCTTTTTTACGAATTGATCGAAGGCTCCACCAGAATTTCAATTGAGGAATGGCAGGAATACGAGGACAATCTAAGTGTGCCCCGGCTTTTGCCCTATCAATGGATCGCGATTATTGAAATTGACCGTTTTCAGCTATTCGGAGAGACCTATTCGCCACGGGATCAAAACTTGCTGCGGTTTATTCTGATTCAAGTCCTGCAAGAAATCGTCGGGTCCCATGAAGGCGCCGTCTGGTCGGACTGGGTTTCGCCCCAGCGGCTTTGCAGTCTGATGCAATTCAAAGTGCGTCAATTCGATCAAGTCCATGAGGTCGTCCATCGGCTTCATGACTGGGTGAACGATAATTTGAAATTTTCCGTGACGATCGGGGTCGGGGAGCAGGCCGATTCGATCGGGACCATTTCCGAATCGTACAAAGAAGCCATGATTGCCATCCAGTATAAGGCAACGATTGGCGCCTCCAATATTATCTTTTATCGTGACGTACAAAAGCTTGATAACCGCAAATCCTTTTACGATATTTATGTTCGGTTTCAACTGTTGGCTCAGAGCATGAGAATTCAGGAGGAACAATGGAAGGAAAAGTTCGCGGACGTCTTTCGGATCATGAAAGAGTGCCGTCTATCCCGGGATGATGTAGCCCGGCTTCTTTTGTTTTTTATCAGCCAATTCGAACATCAAGAATCAATCAATTCCCAAGATCAGCCGCGAGGCTATCAAGTCCGGTTAGAGCAGATGAAGGCGCAGATCGACCAATTCGAGGAGATTGAGCAGCTACAGAACGAGTTTTATTCGGAATTGACCGAGCTGTTAGAGGCCATCAAGACCGATCGAGTTCAGCGAAAACAACATCATTTGATCCACGAAATCAGAGAGTATATCGAAGCTCATTTTACGGATTCCAATTTGTCGCTGGAGCTGTTCAACGATAAATTCGGAATTGGTGTAAAAAATTTAAGCAAGCTTTTTAAAGAAGAATTTGGGGTGAACTTTATCGATTACTTGACTCATCTGAGAATAGAGCGGGCTAAAAGCCTGCTGCTCGAAACGGACAGGCCTGTTCAGGAAATAGCCGAGGAGGTCGCGTATTCCGGAGCGATCGCTTTTGGGCGTGTATTCAAAAGAATCGTCGGGGTTACCCCCAGCGTTTACCGGGAACAGATCAAAACGAACGGCGAAACAAGGGTTGTAGAAAACGATTCATAATAGAAAAGGGTTTAGCCTCCGAAAACGAGCCCGACAATCATTCGATTGCCGGGTAGCGTAGAAAATGATTTATAAAGGAAAAGGATTTATTGCCCAAATCGCTGCGACCATTTTATATTTAGCGTGCATCCTGAATGCGTTTACGATGCACATTACAAACGGATGGGGAGGTGAAATGGAACAGTGGTTTTAAAAAAGATGAAGCGGCATTGGCAGCTTTATTTCGTCGTTCTGATCCCCATGCTTTATGTCATCATCTTTAAATACGTACCTATGTACGGGGCTTTGATCGCGTTTAAAGATTACCATGTCGTGCAAGGAATTTTAGGAAGTCCATGGGCGGGGCTGAAACACTTCGAGTACTTTTTTAATTCCCCTAATTTCTGGCCGATCTTTAACAACACACTAGGGATAAGCTTGTATGCGCTTGCGGTCGGTTTTCCCGTACCGATTGCGCTCGCATTGGCGCTGAACGAAGTTCGGCAGGGGGCATTCAAGCGGCTCGTGCAGATGGTGACCTACGCTCCTTACTTTATCTCCACCGTCATCATGGTATCGATTGTTTTGCTGTTTTTAGACCCTCACGTAGGAATTGTGAACATGCTCATACAGGCGCTCGGCTATCAACCGATCAACTTTATGGGCACTGCCGGCTTCTTTAAGACGATCTATGTGTTGTCCGATGTCTGGCAGAACGCCGGTTACGCAGCCATTATCTATATTGCGGCGTTGGCGGGCATCAATACGGATTTATATGAAGCGGCTCGGGTAGACGGCGCTTCGCGTTTTCAGAAGATGCTTCATGTAGACCTTCCGGGGATTATGCCGGTCGCAGTTGTCATGCTGATTTTGAGCGTCGGCGGCATCATGAACGTCGGATTCGAGAAGATCTACCTCATGCAGAACCAACTGAATGTTGTGTCTTCGGAAGTGATAGCAACTTATGTGTACAAAGAAGGTTTGCTTGGCGCCAATTTTAGTTTTTCCGCTGCGGTAGGTTTGTTTAATTCGGTGATCAATGTGATTTTGTTGGTTACGGTCAATCAAGTTGCCCGAAGATATTCAGAGAACAGCTTATGGTAGAGAAGGAGGATGGAGATGGCGAACAAAGGGGCTATTCGGGAATCACTCAACGACAGAGTGTTTATGTTCCTTATTTATGCGCTTCTAACCGTATTTTTTCTTGTCGTTCTGTATCCGCTTGTCTACATTTTCAGTTCCTCGTTCAGTTCGCCGCAAGCCGTATTGTCCGGAAGGGTCTGGTTGTGGCCGGTGGAGCCTACGCTAATGGGATATCAAGCCGTGTTTAAAAATCCGCAAATTGGCATCGGCTTTGCAAATTCCGTCTTTTATGCATTTTTTGGCACATTCATTAATGTCACGCTGACCGTTATGCTTGGTTATGCGTTATCGGTCAAGGGCTTTTATGGCAGGCAAGCGATAATGGGAATGCTGGTGTTCACCCTCTTGTTCAGCGGAGGCCTCATCCCGACTTATTTGGTTGTCAAAGGCTTGGGGATTCTAAATACGCGCTGGGCGATGCTGCTGCCGGGAGCTTTGGCGGTCTGGCAAGTGATTATAACGAGAACTTTTTTTCAGGCTACCATTCCGAACGAGCTTCGGGAGGCCGCCGAGATAGACGGCTGCAGAGACGTCGGTTTTATGGCAAGGGTAGCTTTTCCGCTCGCGAAACCGATTATAGCCGTATTGTTTCTGATGTACGCCGTCGGCAACTGGAACGCTTATTTCGATGCGCTGATCTATTTGAAATCGCCCAATCTGTTCCCCTTGCAAATCATCTTACGCAACATTTTGGTGATCAATTCGGTCGATCCCACCATGATGATCAACGTCAACGAGATGGCGGCACGAGAAGGGCTGAAAAACTTGCTGAAATATTCCTTGATTGTCGTTTCCAGCGGACCGGTATTGATTCTCTACCCTTTCATACAAAAATATTTTGTCAAGGGCATGATGATCGGTTCGCTAAAGGGATAGTGCGATCGCTGCAGTCCACTTAAATAATCGGAGGGGTTTGTGTGCTTAGAAAGATTAAAATGACGACCATTTTATCGTTGCTGCCGCTTCTGGTACTGGCCGGATGCGCGACCAAGCAAAGCGATGACGCCCAATCGACCGGCAGTTCGTCCGCAAGCAAGCCGGTTAGTCTTTCCATCTTTGCGGCGCAAGACTCAACAAGAATCGATTACCCGAGCCAACCGTTCACCAAGTGGGTGGAAGACCAAACGGGCGTAAAAATCGACTGGCAGACCGTTCCTTCCACGGACACGAATGTCGTCAACGAAAAGAAGCAGCTTGCTCTTGCGAGCGGAGATATTCCGGACGTATTTATGTCAGGCTTCTCCAAGGCTGAGGAGCAAAATTACGGATCGCAAGGGGTTCTGATTCCGTTAAACGATTTAATCGACCAATACGCGCCCAATATCAAAAAGGCTATGGAAGACATCCCTTACCTGAAAGGCCAGATGACGGCGCCGGACGGCAACATCTACGGCATTCCTTCGATCAATGAATGCTATCACTGCTCTTACGGACAAAAAATGTGGATCAACAAAGATTGGCTGGCGAAACTTGGACTTCAGATGCCGACGACGACCGCCGAATTCGAGCAGGTGCTGAAGGCGTTCAAAGAAAACGATCCGAACGGCAACGGCAAGCAGGACGAAATTGCCTTGAGCGGATTCCAGCAAAGCTGGAACGGCAATGTGGACGGCTTCCTGATGAATGCCTTTGTACCGGATGACAATACCTATTTCTTCACCGTCAACCACGGCAAAGTGGATCTTGCGGCCAATAAGCCCGAATGGAAGCAAGGACTCGAATATATGCATCGGTTGTTCACGGAAGGACTTATCGATCAAGGAGCCTTCACGCAAAACAATGACGCATTCGTCCAATTGGCCAACCATCCTGGCGACAACATCATTGGCGCATATACCGCAGGCCATCTCGGAATGGGTCCGAGCGTGACGGAGGGGCAGGACAGATGGAAGGAATATGAAGCGGTGCCTCCGCTAAAAGGACCAAATGGCGCACAATTCACTACGCACACCTTGAATCTCGGCGACGGCACGTTCGCCATCACGAATAAGGCATCGAAAGAACAGGCGATTGCCGCGATTAAACTCGCCGATTTTATGTATACCGAGCCATTCGCTACCAACGAAATGTACGGAATGTCCGGTGAATACGTCCGACCCGCCAATCCGGGCGAAAAGGATACGATGGGCAGACAGGCCAAATACACGGAAACGCCGGAAAACGGCAAAGTCGGGGAGTTGCGAGACGGCTGGGGGCAGATCGGTCCGGCGCTCAGGACCAAAGACTACCGGTTCTCGTTCACCGTTCCCGAGAATCCGTATACCCTGGTCGGTTACGAATATCTATTGACGCTCTCAACCCAAAAATACGAAGGCTTCGAGCCCAAAGAGGCGTTCCCTCAGTCGCTGTTCATCGACCCCGAAGACGCCGAGAACGTGCAGCACTTCCAGACGGATATCAACAAATATATTCAGGAATCCATGGTTCAATTTATTATGGGCAACAAGGATTTGAACAAGGATTGGAACTCGTATGTGGAAGGCTTCAATAAGCTGAATCTACCGACCTATGTCCAGATCATGCAGAAGGCATACGATTCGTACAAGCAAAACGGATAAATGGGCCGAAACGCCAACATCGGGCTCTCAGGACATGCCGATTGCCGTTGGCAGGTTCGAGAGCCTGTTTGTCCGGAAAACCGAGAAACATCAAACGAGGTGTCAAGATGAAGAAAGAACAAAAAAAAGCTTGGTGGAGAGAAAGCCGCTTCGGCATGTTCATCCATTGGGGCGTATATAGTCGGATGGGCCAGGGAGAATGGGTGATGTACAATCAACGAATTCCGGTAAAGGAATATGAGAAGCTGGCCCAAGAGTTCAATCCCGTCCGGTACGACGCGGATGAATGGGTGCGAATCGCCAAGGAAGCGGGCATGAAATATATCGTCATCACCGCCAAGCACCATGACGGGTTTTCCATGTTCCGGACGAAAGCGGACTCTTTTAATATTGTCGACGGCACGCCTTACGGGAAAGATGTCATGACGGAGTTGGCGCGAGCCTGCGAACGGGAGGGCCTGAAGCTGTGCTTCTATTATTCCCACGTCCGCGAATGGCGCCATCCGCATGCTCAGAGCCTGGAAGCGATCGATCCGAACTTGTTCGGGAATTACGGCAACTTCTGGGACTATCCCGACGAGCAGCGTAAAAATCTTCAAATCTATTTGGACGAGTTTGACAAGCCGCAGTTGAGGGAGCTGCTTACCCAATATGGACCCGTAGGCATTCTTTGGTTCGATACGCCATCCATGATCCGTCCCGACCAAGCGAAGGAGCTTGTCGACCTGGTTCGGGAGCTGCAGCCGGACTGTCTCATCAACAGCCGCGTCTCCGACGACGACTCCGTGGATTACGATTATTTGAGTCTGGGCGATTGCGAGATACCGGGAATTCCGGTGGGAACAGATTGGGAAACTCCCATGACCATCTGCACCTGGTGGGGATATTTCACGGGGGAAGGCAACGAATACCGCTCGACTCGGGAACTCGTTCGCCAACTGGTGGATATCGCCAGCTTGGGAGGCAATTATTTGCTTAACGTTGGTCCGAACGGCGAGGGGGAAATTCCGGACGAGGCTCAGCAGCGTCTGAGGGAGGTGGGCCGCTGGATGAACGTCAACGGAGAAGCCGTCTATGGTACGGAAGGGTCTCCCTTTGCCACGCGTCCCCAATGGGGCAGGATCACAGTTAAAGGCGAGAAGCTTTATCTGCACGTTTATGAATGGCAGAACACGATCTATCTCTACGGATTACGGAACCGTGTGAACCGGTGTTATATCCTCTCCGATCCCAATTGTTCAATCGCCTATCGACAGTCCTCGACCCCTGCGCGAGAGTTTGAACGAATGGCGATTGAACTTCCCAGGGTGCCCCCGGACCCATATTGCACGTTGGTGGTACTTGAGCTGGAGGGAGCGCCCGATGTGGACCAGGCGATCATTCAGGACGAATCGCGGGAAATCGTGCTGCCTGCCAATAAGGCAGCCATACATCGGGAGGCGGAAGGGAGCAGAATCAAGCTGGCTCGCACCGGAGGCATTCAAAATTGGTTCTGCTCGGAAGACTGGCTGAGCTGGGAATATATCGTGACGCAGCCGGGGGAGTATGAAGCCTCGCTTCTGGTGGGGACCGGTCCGAAATATCGAAAATGGGACTATGGCCACGAAGTGATAATTACGATTCATGGTCAGCGCTTGGCGTGCTTGGTTGAGGAGGATGAAGCTCTGGCCAATGAACCGCTGACGATCCGAGCCGGACGAATCCGGTTGGATCGGACCGGACAGTGCGACGCCCAAGTCAGGGCTTCTCTAATCAATCGAAAAAATATGAAAGGGCTGCTGTTTTGGTCTCTGCAGCTCAAACCGGTTGACGGAGGACAGCAAGCCGAGATTTAAAAGCAAGGAGGTTTTGCCTCCATGACCGATCATACCGTCGCGAAGCGGATTATTTTCGCAAGCGGCAGCCCGACGGATGCGATGCATTTTATAGCGATGACGGAAAATGTAGCGCAAAACAAAGCATAAATTTGCATGATTTGAAGAGGTTCAAGCTTAAATACGCTGTTATAATAATATTGATGAAAACGCTTTTCAACCAATGCTGACATCTTGGAGCTAACGTACCGCACGAAATATTCAACGAATTGGAGGCTGCTGTTCATGATGAAAGAGACAATCGCCGAAGGTCCTTTCAAGCCCACGTTTGAATCTCTCGGCAAGTTTGAGTGCCCGGCATGGTTTCGAGACGCGAAGCTCGGCATCTGGTCGCACTGGGGGGCTCAATCCGTCCCCATGTACGGAGACTGGTATGCTCGAAATCTTTACATCGAAGGCTCCGAACAATACCGTTATCATCTTCGCCGCTACGGACATCCGTCCAAGTTCGGCTATAAGGATATCGTACAGCTGTGGAAAGCGGAGAAGTTCGACCCGGAAGGGCTGATGGACTTGTATGCGGCGGCAGGTGCCAAGTATTTCGTCGCGCAGGCCATGCATCACGACAACTTCTTCAATTACGATTCCAAGATTCACAGATGGAATTCGGTCAACATGGGGCCGGGGAAGGATATCGTCGGCCTCTGGAAAGAAGCGGCTTCGAAGCGCGGATTGCCGTTCGGGGTAACCGAGCATATGGGAGCGACGTTCAGCTGGTATCAATGGAATAAAGGGCAGGACAAGAACGGTCCGTACAAAGGCGTCCCTTATGACGGAAACGACCCTCGGTATGAGGACTTGTACCTGCCGAACCGTGAACATTACGACCCCGATCGGGCCCATCACGACCTGGATCCGTGGTATACTTCAAACCCCTGGTGGCACCGGCGTTGGCTTGACGTCATGAAGGAAGTCATTGATCTGTACCAGCCGGATCTGTTGTACTCGGACGGGGGGCTGCCGTTCGTCAATTCCTGGGGAAAATCGGACCTCTCGCTGGACAACCCCGACTTTGCGGCAGGGCTCCATGCCGTCGCGCATCTGTATAATACGAGTGCGGCGCGAAACGGCGGCGTGAACAAGGCGGTTTACAATCAGAAGGACCGCAGGAAGGAAATATACAGTCTCGGCGTCTTGGATATTGAGCGAAGTCAGGAGCCGGATATCAAGCCCGAGGCTTGGCAGACCGATACCTGCGTCGGGGATTGGTTCTATAATGTCAAAACGGTTTACAAGCAGCCTGCGCATGTCATCGAGATCCTGATCGACATTATCGCGAAGAACGGCAACCTGCTGCTCAACATTCCGCAGAAGCCCGACGGTACGATCGACGACGAGTGCAAGCACATCCTGAAGGAAATGGCCGGCTGGATGGCGGTCTGCTCGGAAGGCGTGTACGGAACCCGTCCGTTCCGCGTATCGGGCGAAGGCCAATCCCGCGTCGTCATCGATCATTTCAAGGAAGATCGGGTCGAGTGGTCCGGCGCGGACTTCCGCTTTACGCAGAAGGGAAATACGCTGTACGCTTTCCAGATGCGTTGGCCGGATGACAACCGCGCCGTTATCCGAAGCCTGACGCCCGAAGAGAAAGTCCGATCCGTACGGCTCCTTGGCGTCGGGGAGGTTCCGTTCGAGCAACCCTACGGAACGCTGGTCGTCAGTCTGCCGTCCCATCGGCCGACGGCTTACGTCAACTGTCTGGCGATCGAGCTGGAAGCATAAGTTTTCCCGCGTTAACCGTCCTTGTTTCGTTTTCGCTTATAAGACGATGGCGTCATCCCGGTCAGCGATTTGAAGGTCTTGTAAAAATAAGACTCGCTTTCAAATCCGCACTGCCCGCAGATCGAGCTGACGCTATCGTCCGTGTTCGCTAAGAGTTCTTTTGCCGCCACGATCCGTTTGGCCGCGACATAATCCGTTACGGTCATCCCCGTCAGCTGCCTGAATACGCGCGAGAAATGCGACGGTGTAATCGACGCCCGGCGAGACAGGTCCGACAGCTTCAAATCCGTACTGGCGGTGTGCGCATCGATATATGCCAGCGTATCCCTCATCCAAGCCGGCTCCATGCTCGAATTTGCCCCTTTATCCCCGGTGCCGGCATCGGACATTCGATTAAGAGTCAATAACAGGTCATGAAGCCGAATCATCACCGAATGGCGGTACCCGATTTGCCGCGATTGCAGCTCTGCCTGCATTTCCTCGATCAGACGAATCACCGTCTTCCGATCTGCCTCTGCAATCTCCAGCTTGTAGCTTTGCCGTTTTTTCGCATAGTCGAAGCAGCTAAGCGGGGAATAGTCTTCGCTGAGCTCCAGCGGATGAAGCAACGAACGCCCGAAGAAGAGGGCGGTCGACGTAACGGGAGTGAGCTCGTCGGGAAATGCGCGATGGATCGTGTTGCCGGGAATAAGATACAAATCGCCGGGCAGCATTTCGTAGAATGTATGATTGACGAATAGAACCCCTTTGCCCGCATAAACGTAAATGAGCTCATTCCCGTCATGCAGATGGTCGGGCAGCTCGTGTCTGGGCGATTTGGTGTCACGATAGACCAGTCGGAAAGGAAAACGATCGCCGCTTTCGATCGATTTACGCAACGGCTGCACGGAACGCCCACCTCGAATAGAGAATTTGAACGATTCAGATAATATAATAGCAAAATGGAGCAGAAAATCGCAATGTTCATTGAGGATAAAGCACAATTATGATGTTAAGATGAAAGATATGATAATCAGACAATGCTCAAAGGAGCGATTAACCCATGAAGTACAGAACACTCGGCAAGACGGGCCTCGATGTCTCCATTCTCAGCTTCGGCGCATCGTCGCTTGGATCGGTGTTCAGGGAAACCGATGACGGCGATAGCATTCGGACCGTGCATGAAGCGCTTGCATCCGGCATCAATTACATCGACGTGTCGCCATATTATGGCTTGACCAAGGCGGAGACGGTACTGGGCAAGGCGATCAAGGAAATCCCCCGCGATTCGTTTTATCTGTCTACCAAAGCCGGCCGTTACGGTACGGACCATTTCGATTTCTCGTCGAAGCGGATCGTCGCCAGTCTCGAGGAGAGTCTGCAGCGGCTGAACACCGACTATGTCGACATCCTGTTCCTGCACGATATTGAATTCGTGGAGCCGGCTATCCTTTACGAGGAAGCGATTCCGACTCTTCACCGGCTCAAGGAGCAGGGCAAGATCCGCAACACGGGCATTTGCGGGCTGCCCCTCGATCTTTTCCGTCAATTGCTGCCCGACGTCGAGGTGGACGCCATTATTTCCTACTGCCATTATTCGCTGAACGATACGACGCTTCTTGGGCTCCTGCCGGAGCTGGAACGGCAACAGATCGGACTGGTGAACGCTTCGCCGCTCTCGATGGGCCTTCTCAGCACGCGGGGAACGCCGGAATGGCATCCGGCAAGCGTCGAATTGAAGGCGGTCTGCAAGCGGGCGGCGGAGTTCTGCGCATCGAACGGCGTGGACATCGCAAAGCTCGCAGTTCAATTCTCGACTTCGAACGAACGGATCCCGACGACGCTCGTCAGTACGGCCAATCCCGATAATATACGCAAGAATGCCTCCTGGGTAGGGGAAGAACCGGACCGGGAGCTGCTTCGGGAAGTGCTGGACATCCTGGCGCCGATCCGTGACAAATCTTGGACAAGCGGCATCCCGGCGTACAACCGGAATCTGAGTCTTTAGGATACATCGAGAGGAGGAGAATGTTCATGAAAGCCATTGTTTGCAAACAAGTCGAGCGATTCGAGCAGGTCGAGCTGGAGGAACCGGTCTTCGTACCGGGAGAAGCCATTGTCAGTATTAAGCGAATCGGCATCTGCGGCACGGACTTGCACGCATTTAAAGGGAATCAGCCTTACTTTACTTATCCGCGGATTCTCGGCCATGAGTTGTCGGGCGTCATCGAGCGCATCGGCGCTAACGAATTCGGTCTTCGGGAAGGCGATCGGGTCAGTATCATTCCGTACTTGCATTGCGGCACTTGCGTGGCCTGCCGCAAAGGCAAGACAAACTGCTGCACGCAGATGAGCGTGCTCGGCGTGCATACGGACGGCGGCATGCGCGAACGAATCTCCGTTCCCGTGACGCATCTGTTGAACGCAAATGGCTTGACGCTCGACGAAGCGGCGATCATCGAGCCCCTCAGCATCGGGGCGCATGCCGTGCGCCGGTCGGAACTGCAGCCCGGGGAGACGGCGCTTGTAATCGGAGCGGGACCGATCGGTCTCGGCGTCATGGCATTCGCCAAGCACCGGGGCGCGCGTGTCATTGCCATGGATATCAACGACGAACGACTGGCGTTTTGCAAGAAATGGGCGAACGTCGACAACACGGTAAATGCCTTGCAGGATCCCGCCGAACAGCTGGCAAAGCTGACAGACGGCGAGTATCCGACGATTGTCTTCGACGCTACCGGGAACGCAGGCTCCATGGCAGGCGCTTTCCGCTATGTCTCACACGGCGGCAAGCTTGTGTTCGTCGGACTCGTTAAAGGAGAGATTGCCTTCCAGGATCCCGAATTCCATAAGCGGGAAATGACGCTGCTCGGAAGCCGAAATGCCACGAAGGAGGATTTCCTTCATGTCATGGAGACGGTCGGAGGCGGCTTGATCGACGTCGGCGGCTATATTACGCATCGATCGTCATTCGAGAGGATGATCGGCCAATTCGACGCTTGGCTGGATCCGCAATCGAAAGTGATCAAAGCGATGGTGGAGGTATAGGAACTTGAGGATCGATTCGCATCAGCATTACTGGAAAATCGACCGAGGCGATTACGGCTGGATTACGCCCGCCATTCCGACGCTCTATCGAGACTTTCTGCCCGAACATCTGGCTCCCCATTTTGCAACGCACCGGATGGACGGGAGCATCGCGGTCCAGGCGGCTCCTACGCTGGAAGAAACGCGATACCTGCTGTCGCTTGCGGATGAGAATCCCTCGATCATGGGTGTGGTGGGCTGGCTCGATCTGTTCGATCCGGATCATCGTCTTCATTTCGAAGCGTTCAGGCGTCACCCCAAGTTCGTGGGATTCCGGATCATGATTCAGGAGATGGCCGATGCCGGGCGAGTCCTGGAGTCGGCGTTCATTGATGCGCTTCGCGGCTATGCGGATGAAGACGTGCCGGTCGATCTGCTGTTAAAGAGCGATCAGCTTGAAGAGACGGTTCGTCTTCTTGATCAAGTGCCCGGACTTCGCGGCGTAATCGACCATATCGCCAAGCCTCGCATCCGGGACGGAGAGGTTGAACCTTGGTTGCGTCATATGCGGGAGATTGCGCGAATGCCCCATATTCGATGCAAGCTGTCCGGGATGGTGACCGAAGCGGATTCCGAACGTTGGAACCACGAAGATTTCGCCTTGTACATTCGGCATATCCTCGATCTTTTCGGACCGGATCGCGTCCTGTTCGGAAGCGACTGGCCTGTCTGTTTGACCGCGGCCTCTTATGACCAGGTTATTTACATTATCGAGCATTCCCTTCCGGATCATTGGGGCGCCGCGGAGCGGACGAAACTGTTCGGAGAAAATGCGAAAGTTTTCTATAAGCTGCATTGATCATACGCCATGTCACCCCGTTGCAAGCAAGGTAAATATATACGTATTGTATCGCAGTCGATCGTTTATAAGGATAAGGGGTGAGATTTAATGGAGGAACAATCGTTAACGACACGCTCTTCATTGTTATTCGATGGTCCTGCATCGAAATGGGAGGAAGCGATTCCGATCGGCAATGGCAGGCTGGGAGCGATGGTATACGGGCAGCCGCGGCAGGAGCGACTACAACTGAACGAAGACTCCGTCTGGTTCGGTGGACCGCGGGACCGTAACAATCCGGACGCTCGGGTCAACCTGCCGGAGATCCGAAGGCTGATCTTCGAAGGGAAGCTGAAGGAAGCGGAACGGTTAGCTCGTCTTGCGCTGTCCGGACTGCCGGAATCGCAGCGGCACTACTTGCCGCTCGGCCACTTGCTGCTTGACTTCGAACTTCCGGGAGGAGAGGTAGAGCAGTACGAGAGAGTGCTGGACTTGAACTCCGGTATTGTTACGGTCTCCTTCATCCAAAGCGGCACAACGTTTCGGCGCGAGCTGTTTGCCAGCTACCCGGACCAAGTGATCGTCCTTAGGCTGGAGGCAGATCGGCCAGGCTCAATTGGCTTCACCTCGCGTCTGGAACGGGGAGGCTGGCGTTATGTCGACCGAACCGGCCGAACGGGGGACGACGCCATATGGATGAGCGGCAGTTGCGGCGGCGAAGGAGGCTGTTTATACGGAACAGTACTGAAGGCGTCCGCAGAAGGGGGGACATTGAAGGCTGTCGGAGAGCACCTCATTGTGGAGAATGCAGACAGCGTGACGCTGGTGCTGGCCGCCGCTACGACATTCCGCATTGCCGACCCGGTGGGGAGCTCCGCGGATCAAACGTCGATGGCCCTTCGGTTTGGTTATCATGAGCTTCGAAGGCGCCATGTCGACGATTACCGCGAGCTGTTCGACCGAGTATCGCTGTCACTTGGCGAAGCGGATCCGGAGCTTGATCGCATGAGTCTGGGGAGACGCATGGAGCGTCTGGCAAACAAAGCGGATCCGGGACTGTTTGCGCTCTACTTTCAATTCGGACGTTACCTGCTAATTGCCTCCAGCCGTCCCGGCTCGCTGCCTGCCAACCTTCAGGGGATCTGGAACGAACATTTTCTACCGCCGTGGGATAGCAAGTTTACGATCAACATTAATACGCAGATGAATTATTGGCCAGCGGAATCGTGCGCGTTGTCCGAGTGCCACGAGCCCTTGTTCGAGCTGCTGGAACGGATGCGCGAGCCGGGCAGGCATACGGCGGCTGTCATGTACGGATGCCGGGGATTTACCGCTCACCATAATACCGACATCTGGGGCGACACCGCTCCCCAGGACATGTGGCTCCCTTCTACTTACTGGCCGTTAGGGGCCGCATGGCTCTCACTCCATCTGTGGGAGCACTATCAATTCACGATGAACGGCGAATTCTTGCTTGCCGCATATCCGACCTTAAGGGAGGCGGCGGTGTTCCTTGTGGATTACGTCGTAGAGGCGAAGAGCGGCGAATTAGTCACTAACCCTTCGGTGTCGCCGGAAAATACCTATATCCTGCCGAATGGCGAATCGGGTGTCTTATGTGCGGGACCGACGATGGACACGCAGATCATTCGGGAATTGTTCGGAGCGGTGCTGAATGCGGAAGCGGTGCTCGGCATCCCGGAGCATGAAGCACTGGGATCGGAGCTTCTAAGGGTGCTGGACAAGCTTCCACGGCCCAAAATCGGGCGCTACGGCCAGCTTCAGGAATGGTATGAGGATTACGAGGAGGCTGAGCCGGGCCACCGCCATATTTCCCATCTGTTCGCCCTGCATCCCGGCAGCCAGATTACGCCGGCCGCCACGCCAGAGCTTGCGGCCGCTGCCAGGCGCACGCTTGAGAGACGGCTGGCAAACGGCGGCGGACATACGGGATGGAGCCGGGCGTGGATTATCAACTTCTGGGCTCGATTGCAAGACGCGGAAGAGGCTGCCGGCAATCTGGCGACGCTTCTGACGCACTCGACGCTGCCTAACTTTCTGGACAATCATCCGCCGTTTCAGATTGACGGCAACTTTGGCGGCACAGCCGCCATTGCCGAGATGCTGTTACAGAGCCATACCGGCGAGCTGCAATTGCTCCCGGCACTGCCTGCGGCTTGGTCGACCGGCACTGTTAAAGGACTGCGCGCCAGAGGCGGCTTTACGGTCGATATCGCTTGGAAGAACGGCGTTCTGTCGGCTGCGGTTCTCAGATCGGCAGTTGGCGGCTCATGCTCCGTCATGACTCGTGAACCAATCTTGATAACGAATGAAGGGAAGGCAATCGAAGTCGAGACGACCAAGGAAGGCAGCCGCCGGTTTCAGGCGGAAGCCGGGACCGTTTACCGGATCGAGGTCGAAGGAGAGGGTATCGAACGATAACAGGTCCTTTAATGGAAAGTTGATCCACAAGAAAAAGGTACAGCCCTTCCTCAAAAGAGGGGGCTGTATCTTCTTTTGTCGCTTCGGAGACGCCTTCGCTTTTTTAGTTTATGGCCGACGCCGCAACGTTCGGGGAACTCAAGTAAACTTCGAACGCCGAGAGAGTAGGGCACCAACGGGATTCTTCGATCGCGAGCCGAATCTGTCTTGCCGATACGGCCGGGAATCGGCAGATGCGTTTGTAGCCGACGGTCGTGCATTCGGCGAGAGGCTTCCAGGTCTCGTCATCCAGATATTCCAATCGAAGTTTTTCGATGCGTTGACCGGATAACACATGTTCCTTGAGGACGATTGTGTCAAAGGTCTGCTCGTGTTTCAAATCGATCTCGATCGAAGCGTGCTCCGTGCCTTCGAGGGGGCACCAAAAGGTATTTTTGTCGCCGTCGAACAGCCGATCCGCACCGTGGTTCTCGCTTAACGTTTCCGTGGCCGAGGCATGGGCATCCGCAGCGAGATTATGCTTGAATGTGGAGCGGATCGTCTCTCCGAGTTCGGCCATTCGCGCTGCGTCGTTCTCATGGATAAGTCCGCGCTTGTCGGGTGGAAGGTTCAGCAGGAACGTCGCATTTCCGCCAACCGACTTGTAGTAAATGTCCAACAGCTCCTCTAGACTCCTGACCTTATCGTCCTCGGAGGCGTGATAGAACCATCCTGGCCGAATCGACGTATTCACCTCGGCCGGATACCAGACCAACGGCTCTTTCCCTTCGATGACTTCTCTGCTGCCTAGGTTCTCATCCCGGGAATTCGCCCGTTTGGAGAACTCGCCGTCGTCGACGTGCTGCGAATTTTCTTGAATTTTCTCGCAATCCTGAAGCTCCGCGGGTACGACGCTCCACTCGGAATCGCGGGTATGCCCGGCTTCGTTGCCGCACCACCGAACGTCGGGACCGCAAACGGATATCACCGCGCCGGGCTGACATTCGCGGATCACTTCATAGTAGCCGTCCCAATCGTAAACCTGCTTCATACCATTCGGCCCCTCGCCGCATGCGCCGTCGAACCAAACACAGAAGATATCTCCATACCCGGTCAGCAATTCGCGCAATTGATCTTTGAAGTAGTCGTTGTACGCGGAAGAACCGTAACGCCGATCATGGCGGTCCCAGGGAGAGAGATAGACCCCGAACCGGATTCCGCCCTCTCGGCATGCATCCGCGACTTCCTTGACAAGATCGCCCTTTCCGCCGCGCCACGGGCTGTTTTTGACCGAATGTTCCGTATAGGCGCTGGGCCAGAGGCAGAAGCCGTCATGATGCTTGCATGTGAGAATCAACCCTTTCATTCCCGCCGACTTGCAGACGTCCACCCACTGCTTCGCATCAAACTCCGCCGGATTGAAGATAGCCGGATCCTCGTCTCCCAGCCCCCATTCTTTATCGGTGAAGGTGTTGACTCCGAAGTGAATAAAGGAATAGAACTCCAGCTCCTGCCATGCCAGCTGTCTGGCCGACGGTACGACTCGAGCCGCTTTTTTGATCCGTTTCTCCATTTGTCATTCCCCTTTTTCGATAACTGTATTGTTAGTCAAGAGTTCAACTTCATAAGCGTCCAACGACAACGAATGCTCAAAGCGATTGCCGGATAACAGTCCGGATGCCGGGGCGTTAAGCTTCATGGTTTGCGTGGTGCCGGTCGTGTTAATGTAGAGGACGGAGCCGTCTTCCATCTTTCGCGCGACCACGCCTAACGGAGTAACCGGACCGGGCTGAATTTCGAGCGCCGGGTACAAGGACTCCAGAAGCGGCTGAAGGAAATTCGCTATCGCCGGGATGGCGACATAGAGGGCTTCTCCCTTGCCGTACCGGTTCCGAGTGACAGCCGGCGACTTCTCGAACGTATTGGCAAACGTCGCGAGGATGTCGGCGGAACGGACTTCAACCATTTCATAATAGTCGATCTCGGGTTGATATTCGCGCCCGCCAAGCAGAATGCGCGGTTTTTCCCGCTCCAAGCCAAGCTCCGTCTTCTCCAGGCCTCCGGCATTCTCGGCAGGGGTGTGGCTTCGGGTCCGCGTGAACGCTCCGCTGCGAATGCCGAAGACGTCGCTGAGCTCTCCGGGCAGCGGCGTGTCGAACACGCGGTTGTTCTCATCCACTTTCGCCGAATACGCGGTCATCACAACGGTGCCGCCGTTCTCGACGAAGGTACGGATGGAGGCCGCCGAGGCGGGATCCATCACGGCGTGTCCCGGCACGATTAGGATTTTGTAATTCTGACGCAGCTGGCGCAAATTCACGATATTGCAGTCGAGATTGGAAAGCTCGAGAGCCTCGTAAGCTTGCAAGACTTGCTGGGTATAGTCCGTCTTGTAGAAGCTTCGGTTGCCGGCCATTACTTTAAAACTTTCGAATGAATACGCTATGGCAATCTCGGGTTTGGTTCTTCTGGGAAGTCCGCGATCTTGAAGCTGGACGAATTCCTCGGCGATTTGTTTGAATTCCTCATACTTCCATCCCGGAACGCCGTCATGGTCCACGAGTCCGAACAGGTACTGCTCCTCGCCCCCAAGCATTGAGCGCCAGGTCCAGGCGCACACCGCTTGAGATCTGTGAATAAGGGAAAGGTATGCATACATTCTCATAGCCTTTCGGGGCGAACCGTAACCTCCGAAATCTCCGGTCTGGAATTCAAGGCACCAGATCGGCCGGTCCAGCTCTCCGATTCGATGGTCCATAAAGAAGCAGGCCGCTAACAATGCTTGACGATCCTCCGGATTGGTACCGGGATAGAAGCCGATTCCGGGCAGATCGACGATGTTCTCGTACTGCTTTAAATAGTCGAACCCATACCTGGGGTTCTCCGACCAATGGTTCGTCGATTCCCTCGCATCCGGGGCCAATCGCTTGACAAGCTGGCTTAAACCGTGCATGTAAGATAAGGTCTCGTCGGAATAAAAACGCCACATGTCCAGCATTCGTTCCGGAGCGCCGTGAACGGAACCGGAAACCGGCAATACGACATCGCTAAAGCTGCTCAACTTTCGAGACCATCTCTGCGTCGTCCACGCCCGGTTCAGTCGGTCAACCGTTTTGTACTTCTTCCTTAACCAAGCTTCGAAGCGATCCCGAGCGTTGGCTGAATAGGATGGCGATCCCGAGCCGAGCTCGTTGCACAAGCCGAAGGCATAAAGTGCAGGGTGATTCCGATAGCGGCAAACCAGCCGTTCGGCGAATTTGAACGCATACTCCTGGAAGGCCGGATGACCGATGTCTTCCATATATCGCGTCTGCGCTTCCAATCGAACGCCGCTCGGATCCGTCAGATCGATCTCGGGATATTTTTTGTGCAGCCAGGTCGGAGCGGGGCGTGTCGCGATATCGAGAACGACCCGAATGCCTGCTTCCTCAAAGAGATCCATCACTTCATCGAACCATTCGAATGTATAATTCCCCTCTGTAGGTTCAAAGCTATCCCAGCACAAATGACCGAGTCGAACGATATTGAAAGAAGCTTTGCGCATGAGATCAATATCGTGTCTCCATCTCTCGGAGGGCCAATCGTGCGGATGGTAATTGGTTCCCGCAAACAGCAAGCTATCACCGCCATATAAAAATATTAAAGTACAAAAGGTATCATAAACGGTATGAGAATGAAAAGAAATATAAGATATGACGAGAATGATATAAAAAAATGAGTTTGTTTTTTATCAGCCAATATATTTATATAATTCTCTTTTTTTTGATATATATGAGTTCCGGCGGTGGAAGATATACTGAATGCAGATTCGTCAAAGGGAGGTCTTGGAATGAAAAAAAGGTTGAAGAAGCGGGCGTGGGTTGCGCTTGCGACCGGCGTCGCGCTGTTGTCCGTTGCCGGCTGCAGCTCGGCTTCGAACTCCGGACAGGATGCGCAATCGGACAAGGAGAACGCGGGAAGCCCCAAAGAGGTCACGATCTCGTTGGGAAGGGTCGTCGGCTCCGATAACAAATTCAAAAACGGCGAGACCATCGAAGACAATGTTCACACCCGATGGGCCAAGGAGAAGTTCGGCATCAACTTCAAGGTGGACTGGACCGTAGGAACCGCGGATGCTTACAATACCAGGCTTCGTCTTTTGCTCAATTCTAACGAAAAGCTGCCGGACGTCTTTACGCTGAACGATCCGACCATGGAGAATCAGATGGTCGATTCCGGCAAAGTCATGGATATTACCGAAGCCTTCGACAAATACGCTTCTCCTCGGATCAAGGATTTATACGCCAAATATCCTGAAATCTGGAACACGGTAACGTACGACGGCAAACATTACGGCCTTCCCACCTTCAATGCCAACAGTTCCTTCAGCGTTCTTTGGATTCGCAAGGATTGGCTGGATAAATTGGGACTGCAGCCGCCGAAGACGATCGAGGACATGGAGAAAGTCATGGATGCGTTCGTCAATCGGGACCCCGACGGCAACGGAGTCAAGGACACCATCGGATTGTCTTTATCGCTAAAAAAAGGCGTATCGGCCGTGAAAGATACCTTCATGGCGACAAGCGATTTCCTGTTCGGTCATTCGGCCATCCCAACCTACTGGTCCGAGGGAGCCGACGGGAAGCTTCAATATGGTTCCATACAGCCGACCGTCAAGGCAGGACTCGGCAAGCTTAGCGAATGGATGAAGAAAGGTTATCTCGATAAGGATGCGGGGACGATGGATGAAGCCAAAGCGGCGGAAAGCTTCGTGCAAGGGAAATCGGGTATGATCTTTGGTCCGACCTGGATGCCGCAATATCCGTTCAACAGCGATATGAAATTCGATTACGAGCCGGTTCCGATTCCGGCGGGAATCGACGGAACCATGGGTTTCGGTAGCGAACCGCAATCCTCCGTTCGATTCTACTTTAATAAAGACTTCAAAAACATGGACGCCTTCTTCAACTATCTGGATGCCATCATGGGGCCCGGCTTCTACGATCCGTCTTCCGAATTCGCCAACGGTTGGGCGGAGGGATACGACTATGTCATGGAGAACGGCGAGCCCGTGTACGATCCGGATAAAATTCCGGGCGGATGGATTGACGTGAAGAAGTACACGATCTATGGAAACGATATCCAGACACCGAAAAAAGAGCTGGAGGTTATGGCGAAGCTTGGCCGAGGAGAAAAACCTGAAACCCCATACGAAAAGTACTTCTCCAGCAGACCGAAGAAGTGGGCGGAAGCGGCTGCCGTCCTGCAACCTTATATCGACCAAGCTGCGGTCTACGATCAGTTTACCGGGCCCCCGACGGAAACGATGGCTCAGAAAGGCGAATTGCTCCGCAAGATGGAGGACGAAACCTTCCTGAAAATCATCTATGGCGAGGAACCCGTGGATTCATTCGACAGCTTCGTAGCCAAGTGGAAATCGTCCGGAGGGGACGACATCACCAAAGAAGTGAACGAGTGGTATCAAGAGGTCCGCAAATAAGGGGATCGTCTAAGGTAGGCCTTACGGACCGCGTTCGACGTAAGGCCTACTGTTTTTTCTAAACCATGGAATAGAGGAGATGTCTGGATGATGGAGACGAAGAAGGGCAGGAAAAGGGGGATTCGGCAACTTCCTTTGCATATGCTCATCCTGCCGTCCGTAATCGGTTTGCTCCTGTTTAATTATTACCCGATGGCGGGGCTCGTTATGGCTTTTCAAGACTATAAGCCCCGACTGGGCTATCTGCATTCGCCTTGGGTCGGCCTGAGTCATTTCGAATACATGTTTACTTACCCCGACAGCGTCCAAGTGATTTGGAATACGCTGTTGATCGCTTCTCTCAAGATAGCGGCCAATATCGTGGTTCCGATTGTTTTCGCCCTGCTCCTCAATGAAGTTCGCGCCTTGTTTTTTAAGCGATTCGTTCAGACTCTCGTTTACCTTCCCCATTTTCTTTCCTGGGTGATTTTGGGCGGCATCTTGACGGATATTCTGGGCAACAAGGGCATCGTGAATCATTTGATATCCGCACTGGGAGCTGACCCCATCTTCTTCCTCGGGGACGGGACCTGGTTTCGAATTACGGTGGTGGTCAGCGATATCTGGAAAGAATTCGGATTCTCCACGATTATTTATCTTGCGGCCATGAGCGGCATCAATATGTCGTTGTACGAAGCGGCAGAGATGGACGGGGCGGGCCGTTTTAAGCAAACGTTCCATGTCACTTTGCCGGCTCTGGTACCGGTCATTCTGGTTGTCGGGACGCTGGCGCTGGGCAACATTCTGAATGCCGGCTTCGACCAGATCTTCAATCTGTACAATCCGCTCGTTTATCGGGAAGGAGACATTATCGATACATTTGTATACCGGATCGGTCTTATGAACGGTTCGTTCAGCTTTGCGACCGCCGTCGGCCTGTTCAAGTCGGCTGTCGGGCTCGTCCTGATCGTTATCGCTTACCGGCTTGCGTACCGGTTTGGCAATTATCGAATTTTTTGAGTAAGGGAGGGTCATCCTGTGTATCGAAAAACAGTCACTTATCGATGGTTTACCGGTTTGAACACGACTTTGCTGGCTCTGATCTCCATTCTTTGCATTTTGCCGCTTGTTCACGTTGCAGCCGTATCGCTCAGTTCAAGCTCGGCCGCAAGCGCCAACCAAGTTTATTTCTGGCCGATCGGGTTTAATGCGGAAGCCTACACCCGAACGCTGGCGAATCCTTTGTTCCTGAATTCGCTGGTCATCTCCGTAGAGCGAACGCTGGCGGGCACTTTGCTCTCGATGGCTTTGACCGTTTCGGCGGCTTATGTTTTATCGCGATCGTTTTCCGGACGAAGCTTTTATTCCTGGTTTTTCGTCTTTACGATGCTGTTTAACGGGGGTTTGATTCCGACTTACCTGGTTGTAACGAATCTTCACTTAACCAATACGCTATGGGCGCTCATCTTGCCATCCGCCGTTAACGTCTACAATACGATTCTAATGATGCAATTTTTCCGCGCCATTCCCAAAGAGTTGGAGGAAGCGGCCCACATAGACGGCGCGGGGTATATCCGATCGTTGCTGACCATTTATCTTCCGTTATCCCTTCCTTCCTTGGCCACTTTATCGTTGTTCGCGATGGTATGGCACTGGAATTCGTGGTTTGACGGATTGATTTATATAACCAATTACCGGCAATACCCGCTTGCGACATTTCTGCAGACGATTATTCAGAGCGGCGATATGCGAAATACGAACATTGATCCCGGGACGCTGCAGGTCTTGTCCGAAAGAACGGTACGCTCCTCCCAAATCCTGATCGGTGCGCTTCCGATCCTGCTGGTTTACCCGTTTTTGCAACGCTTTTTCGTTCACGGGTTGACGATGGGAGCCGTCAAGGAATAAAGTTAGGCAAAAACCATTGGAGTCGAAGCGGATGAACCGGAAGGAAAGCAGTCTCTTCTCCAAACTGATCGGCTCGCTTATTTTATTATTGCTTCCCGTACTGATTCTGTTGGCGTATTCCAATCGAGTCAATGAAAAGGTGATTACCGGTCAGATCAAACAATCGAGTATCAGCCAGCTTTCGACCTTGGCGGCTCAGATGGACAATGTCCTCCTGCAGCTCGAGACGTTCTCGCGCATCTTGATCCGCGATCCGAACGTCATTGAATTTCAGGATCTGCCTTTGTTGGATTCGAGCTACTACGATCGAATCAAAAAAATCAAAACCATTGAGGATAAACTGTATTTGCAAAGCGCTTCGGCGGATTGGGTCCACGACATCACCGTTTATTCTCCTCGAACCGGGCAAACCGTCTCGACCCTTCCCGGCGCTTCCTTTGACCCGAAGCGTTTGCAAAAGCTGAGCCTGAACAATTGGAATTTTGTATTGCACGACGGGAAGGCGGACGAGCAGGCAAAGCTGATCCACTTAACGTTCGAACCGTACGATAAGACAGGCGGCATCGCCAAGGCGAATTCTATCGTTGAAATCAGCTTTGATTTGCGCAATATCATCCGATCGCTGGATCAGTTTAAATCGCAGGGCGGCGGCGAAGCCTTATTTTATAAGCCTGATGAAGTTTCACTTTCGTCAAGTTCCTGCCCTCAGGATCTTCTCGGGGAAGCTGTGTTCAAGTTAAAACGAACGCAGCTGGCGGATCAGGGGAGCCTTACGATTCAATCGAACGGAATTTCCTATCTTCTTGCTTATTCCAAGGTGCGGGAACTCGAGGGATACGTCGTTGACATGGTGCCGTTATCTGAGATTCTGACTCCGTTGCATACGACCAGTCTCTTCTCCTATCTCGTTCTCGGACTGCTGCTCATCGTCGGCATTGCCGTATCCTGGGTACTGTACCGGCACGTCCAGGTTCCCTTGCGCGCTCTTGTGAAGGGAGTGCAATTCATCAAGATGGGGAATTACAAAAATAGGATCCCGCTGGAGGCCCATAACGAATTTCGGCTCATCATCTCCAGATTCAACGAGATGGCCGAGCAGATCCAGCAACTCATTGAGAACGTGCTGGAGCAGCGCCTTCATGCAAGGGAGGCCGAGCTCAAACAGCTGCAATCGCAAATCAATCCGCATTTTTTATACAACAGTCTGTCATACGTTATCAATATGGCCAAGCTGAACCGGAAAGACGCGATACTGGAAATGGCCTATCATCTATCCGATTATTATCGCTACTCGACCCGGGTGGAGTCTCAAGTGGTCAAGCTCGAGGAGGAGCTCAAGAACGCGGTTGATTATTTGAGCATTCACCGAATGCGGATGAAGCGAATTCGCTTCGAAATAGACGTAAGCAGCGACATGTTGACCCTTGACGTGCCTCGATTGATTCTTCAGCCTATTGTCGAGAATGCTTTGTTGCATGGAATTGAAGCGCTGGAGGGCGAAGGGGTTATTACGATAACCGGCAGTCGCGCGGACAACTGGAATTCGCTGGCGGTGGACGACAACGGAGGGACCATGACAGAGAAACGGCTGCAATCGATGCAGAATCTGTTAGCGGATCCGATTGGCGAACATTCGGAAAGCTGCGGCCTGCGGAACGTACATCGGCGTCTTCAGCTCCGTTATGGAGAGGAATCCGGCTTAAAACTGTCGATAAACGCCTCATTGGGGCTTCGGGTGGAGCTGCATTGGAGAGAGGAGGAGACGCATGGTTAAGCTGTTGATCGTGGACGATGAAGAGCACTTGGTCGAGAGCATGATCGCCAGCGTCGCTTGGGAAGAAGCGGGCGTAACCGAACTCTTCTCCGCCTATTCCGGCAGGCAGGCGCTTGACATTATAGACAATGAGGCACCGGACATTGTCATCACCGATGTTCGAATGCCCGGCATGAGCGGAATCGATCTCATTCGCACGATCAAAGGCAAGCGTCCCCATACGGTATGCATGCTGCTGACGGGTCATGCAGAATTTGAATATGCGCAAGAAGGACTAAGGCAGAAAGCTTCTCATTATCTGCTGAAGCCCGTTAAGGATGCAGAGCTGCTCGCAGCGGTCAAAGAAGCGGTCGAAGCTTTGCTCACGGAACGGGAGCAGATGAGGGAATTCGTGCATTCGCAGGCGATGGTACACCGCAATCTGCCATCGCTGCGTTCCAATCTGTTGAATAATCTTATCCAGGGCCGATCATGGCCGGAGCGTAAATTAGCCGAGCAGCTGCAATTATTCGATATTCCGGTCCGGGTCGGCGACACCGTGTCCTTGCTCCTGATACGCATCGAGGATCGCGACCAGCGTTACCGTTCTTCGGATATGATGGTCATGGGCTTTGCCGTGACGAACATTACCGAGGAATTGCTGGACGACCATTATAAGAGCTGGAACTGCGAGGATTTGTACGGCCATATCTTGTTCGTCGCGAACCGGAGCAATGGGATTCAGGATGAGCGGAACCTGGAACGGCTCGCAGACGAGATGAGAAGAATCGTCCATCGATTGCTTCATTTGACCATATCCGTCATCTTGTCGCCATCGGGAACGTTTCCCGCCTGCGTCGAAGATCTGTACCAACGATGCGTAGCCACAGTCCGTTCGCAAATCGGTAACGACAACGATCTTGTCGTCCGGCTTAGCGGGGATGTGGCGAAGCCTGCTTCCCATGTCGTTGCCTCGTTATATACGCCTCCGCTGTTCGCGCATTTGCTTGAAGCGGGGAACTGGGATGCCGCAAGGGAGAAGCTGCAGGAAATTTTCCGCGAATGGCGGGCCAAATATTCCGGTTCGAAGGAGCATCTGTCCGAAATCCATTACTCCATGAGGGCTGCGTTCTCCTACTTCGTGCATAAGAGCGGTAGTCTGCTCGCGGACTACGGCTTGCAGAACGAAGCGGAAATAAAGGGCTTGGGGGAACTGGAATACTGGGCCAAGAGCATGTTGGACAGGCTTCAAGGGGAGATGAACACGGAATTGTCGGAATCACGCCACTCGCTCGTGGCTCAAATCCAGCAATTCATCCAGGAGCATCTGTCGGAAGACGTCTCTCTGCAAGCAATCGCCAACCACGTGTATATGCATCCCACTCACGTATCGAAGCTGTTCAAAAGAGAAACCGGCCAAAACCTTTCCGACTATTTGCTGAGATTGAGAATGGAGAAGGCCGTTTATCTGTTGAAGGAAAGCCGATATAAAATTTACGAAATTGCAGGTCTTACGGGATATAAAAACCCGACGTATTTCATCAAGGTATTTAAGGAACAGTTTGGCGTTACGCCGCAAGAATTCAGAGAATGACCCCCTGGCAGCCGCCTTTATCCTAATTCAAAGCCGAAACCATCCAACCAAGGTCGCGGCTTTTTGTTATACGCGATTAAAATGAAGATTTCGATACTGACCAGGAGTCATGTTTTCAAGTTTCCTGAAGGAGGAAACAAAATGGCTCGTATCCAGAAAGCCCGCCAATGCGCCGATCGACTTGATGGTAAGTTTTTCTTCGTTTATCAGCATTTCTTTGGCTTTCAGAATGCGAAGGTGAATGAGATATTGATAGGGGCTCATTCCCGTGGTCGTTCGAAACAGGTAATTCAATTGTTGCGAGCTGACGCCGGCATAAGCGGCCATATGGGCCAACCCGAGATTCGGATCGGAATAGTTCTCGTCCAGGAATCGGAAAAGAGGCATCAGCCGTACATTATGCTGGGAAAGCGAACGTTGATTATCGACTTGCCCATGTCGTTTCAGATTGACCAGAAAGCGATAGACGAACGCGGAACCGTCCAATCCGTTGAAATCCAAGTTTCGCATGGCCATGTTCCGGCTCTTTTTATGCAAGGAAGACAGCGGAGAATCGGGTTCCCATTGAATAACGGTCGAAGTTGCCAAACCGAGCGAAGAAACGATGAATGAAGCATAGTTCCCGTTGAAGGTAACATACCAGGTCGACCAAGGATGCGTAAGGGTTACATAGCGGTGCGGAACATGGGGCGGCAACAAAACCCCTTGATTTTGCGACAAGGTCATCGTCTTGCCGGAACATTCGAACAATCCTTTTCCTCCAGTCGTATGCAGCCAGTGATAACAATGATAGCCTTCCGGCCGGTTGAACTCCTCCTGCCATTCATTCCATCCCATCAATTCAATGAAGATGGGAAGAGTACGATCCAAGGCTGTGACAAACATCTGCTTCATGAAGTGCCTCAACGGTTCACCGACTTTCATTTTTTTATATGTAATAAGAATTATACAAGATTTTATAATGACGAGCCATCTATTATGATTTAGTTGGTAGCAAGAGGAAGGCAGCCTTTGAGACAGGAAGTAAATTGACGATCGGCAAGGGATAATGAATCCCGTCTTAGAGCAGGAACACTTGAAAGGTCTAGAATGGAAGCGTTTGCTAAAATCAAACCTTCAGGCGGCTTTCTTTAACGGCAAATTGGCCAAGATCAAATTAATTTTTTATATGAAAAAGTTATACGATGAGCAAAGCGGATTCTCGAAGACTACGAAAGGAGGAGATGCCGTGCCGTCCAAGCCTGGCACAGTTGAATGGTAAGCGCTTTAAACATGTCCAATCGAATAAAGGGGTGTTTGCATTGAAAGCGAACAAATGGATATCGCTTCTGCTGGCTGCGACGATGCTTCTCGTCTTGCTGGCCGCTTGCTCTCAAAAGGATTCGGGCAATTCTTCAAGTTCGGGCGGCAGTTCCAGTCCATCCGGTTCACAACCGGCATCGGCCGGTTCCAAGCCCGTTTCCGTGAATTTATTTGCCGGCACGTCCAGTTTCAATGGCAACCTGGATACCAACTGGTTCACCAAGTATGCGGAAGATACGTTCAACATGAAGATTAACTGGACGGTCGTGCCTAATACGGATGTGGCCACGAAGCAGCCCATTCTTCTTGCAAGCGGTCAATATCCCGATATCTTCTGGGCGGGAACGTTCAACAACGCAGATTTATTGAAGTACGGCAAACAAGGCATCATTATTCCCTTGAACGATCTGCTTCAAAAGTACGCTCCCAACGTATGGAATGCGATTCAGAATACGCCCGCTCTGAAGCAAGGGATATTCGCTCCGGACGGGAACGTCTACGGATTGCCGTTCTATAATTATTGCTTGCATTGCTATTACTCGCACAAGGTTTGGGTATATAAGCCGCTGCTGGAAAAATACAATCTCAGTCTTCCTACGACGACAGCGGATTTCGAGCACATGCTCGAAGTGTTTAAGCAAAACGGCATTTTGCCTTTAACCGGTTCAACGGACGGCTGGAACTCCGATCCTACAACGTACCTCATGAATTCCTTCGCCTACGACGATGGAGGCGACCATCTGAATATCACGGATGGAAAAATCGGATTCTCGCCGATCCAGGATCAGTGGAGACAAGGGCTCGAATATATTCATGAGCTCTATTCGAAAGGTCTGATTAGCACTGCCGCGTTTACCCAGACAAACGATGTCCTGGTCAAACAAGCGATCAACCATGAGGTTGGAGTGGTTCCTTGGGGTTGCATGAATTGCGTTGTCGGTGCCGAGCATATGAGCGACATCGTAGATTGGGAGACGATTCCTCCTTTAACGGGGCCTGACGGAGTACATTATGCATCGTTTGCAGGGAACGGCGTCAGCGGCGCGGTTTTTGCGATTACAAACAGCGCCAAAGAGGATGAAAAGATCGCGATCATGAAGCTGCTGGATTTCATGTGGACGACGGAAGGGACGACAATCGCCAACCTTGGCCCGGAAGGGAAATATTGGTCCAAAGCAAAGGAAGGCGAGAAGGGATTGGTGGGTACTCCTGCATTGTTCGATCTGACTGCTCAGCCGCCGAGTCCGTTTACTTGGGGATGGGATCAACTCGGACCGTTCAACCAATCCGAAGAATGGCGAAACGGCATTGTTGCCAAGCCTCCTTTTGCCAAAGACGGCTCCGGTTCCGAAGCCTTGCTGCAATATTATACGGAAAGAGATTACGCAGGCAAGCAACCGAAGGAAGTGGTGCCCGCTTCCATTTGGATCAAGCCGGAAGATTCGCAAACCTACGCCCAGTTGAAGACCGGCATCAATAATTATGTAAAACAATGGACGGCCGAATTTATTGTCGGGCATAAATCCCTTGACAAGGATTGGGACAGCTACGTCTCCGGCGTTAAGAAGTTGGGTCTCGATCAATACCTCAGCATTACGGAGTCCGCAATGGTTCAGCCATTCGATACGAGTTCTTTCCAGAAAGACGACAATGTAGTTACGTATCTGGAGTCCTTGAAGTAAATTCGGATCCGGTCGCCCCTCTCCGGCCATTGATTCATATCCCGTGGACTGGCGTCATCCTCTGAAGGGGCTTGGGGAGGGTGACGCAATTTTTTTTAACGAAGGAATGATGGGCATGAGAATGGGTTTTGCGATGAAGAGGAGTTTCGTTAGGCACTGGCCGTTATATGCAATTATCTCATTGCCGACTGCCTTCCTGATCGCTTTCAGCTATTGGCCTATGCTGGGGGTCCAAATCGCTTTTCGTGACTACAGCCCTGTTCTTGGCGTATGGAAAAGCCCGTGGATCGGACTTCAGCAGTTCAGGTCGTTTATTTCGTCGCCCTATTTTTGGCCGTTAGTGAAGAATACGTTGACCTTGAGCGTGTATTATATTGTTGTATCGATCCCATGTTCGGTCATTCTGGCCATCGCCTTGAACGAAGTGCGGAGCGTTCGATTTAAGAAATTGGTTCAGATGTTTACCTATGCGCCCTATTTCATTTCGACAGTCATTCTGGTCGGCATGATCCAGATCATCCTTTCTCCGACAAACGGTCCGCTTGCGCTCATTTTCCATCAGTTCGGCGTATCCAATCCTCCCAATTTGTTGGCAAGCGCAAACGGATTCTCTTCCATCTACGTGTGGTCCGGAATATGGCAAGAAACCGGATATGGGGCCGTCATCTATCTTGCGGCGCTTGCGGGTGTGAATACGGATCTCTACGAAGCTGCGAAAATTGACGGCGCAACACGAGTGCAGAAGATTCGGTATGTAGATCTCCCGAGCATCAGTCCGACGATGATCATTTTATTGATCTTAAGTATCGGAGGCCTGCTGAGCGTGGGATTCGAGAAAGTATTTCTCTTGCAAAACAATCTAAATCTAAGCAAATCCGAAATCATCTCTACGTATGTGTACAAAACGGGGCTGATCAATGCAGATTTCAGCTTTGCCTCGGCGATTGGCCTGTTTAACTCGGTCGTTGGATTGATCTTGATCTCGATTGTCAATTATACCGCTCGCAAAGTTTCGGACAGCAGCTTGTTTTAAGAGAGGAGAGGAAGTCCGTTGCAACGCCTATCTGCCATTCGGGAGTCCGGGCAAGACCGAATATTCTTATGCTGCGTTTACATCTTTTTAAGCGTTATCCTCATCCTCGTCTTATATCCGATTCTTTTTATAGTAAGCTCATCCTTCAGTTCCGCGGCGGCCGTGCAGGATGGAAGGGTTTGGCTTTGGCCGGTCGATCCCACGTTGGACGGATATATTGGCGTCTTTAAATATAACGCGGTTTGGACCGGATTTATAAATTCTATTATCTATACGGTCTGCGGAACCGTGCTCAGCGTAAGTCTGACGGTTATGATGGCATACCCCTTGTCCAGAAAAGAGATGTTCGGCCGCAGCGTATGGATCTGGGGCATTCTCATCGCGATGCTGTTTAACGGAGGCCTCATCCCGTTCTATCTCGTGGTTAAGGATCTTGGGATGGTAAATACGCCATGGGCCATCATCGTTCCGACCGCCCTTAACGTCTTTGCAGTCATTATCGCAAAGACGTTTTTCCAAAATTCCTTGCCGAAGGAACTGTATGAGGCAGCACAACTGGACGGATGCGGGGATTTCCGATTTTTAACGCGTATGGTCATTCCGCTTTCCAAACCTATTCTGGCCGTTCTGGTCTTGTGGGGGGCAGTCGGTCAATGGAACTCCTATTTTAATGCCTTGATTTTTTTGAACTCGCCTTCGCTATATCCCTTGCAGCTTGTGCTCCGTCAAATACTGGTAGAAAATAAAATCGATTATACGAGCATGTCAGCTTCGCTGGATACTCAAAAACTTGTTGTCATGCAAAATATGGAGACTCTGCTCAAGTATTCTTTAATCATCATCACGACAATTCCGATTCTTCTGATCTATCCGTTTGTCCAAAAGTATTTTGTCAAAGGCGTATTTGTGGGCTCCGTAAAAGAATAAGCAACTTAGATATGCGGGCAAGAAATCTTGCAGTCTTGCGTCGGACGATATCTGAAAGTGTGATCGATGGAACAGGGATAGCCGAACGACGGCTTTCCCTGTTCCTGTTCATCCCAAACAGATCCCCATAATAATATCGTGATAAATATAGGGAATTTCCTGTTAGATTTTCTATGCTTATTGATAATATAATTTTTACGTAAAACATTCATGATTGAACGCGGGTCGATGAAAGGAATGGATTCCACGACCGATTCGATCGGAAAAGGAGCAAAAATGAAACAATCCACTGTTGAAATATTTGTCTCTCCCCACGGAGATGATGTTTCCGATGGGACCGAGCTGCATCCTTTTGCAACCTTGCATCGGGCCCAAATCGAAGCGCGCGCTGCGGCGAGACAAGGAAAGCCGGTCCGCGTGCAGGTGCATGGGGGTATCTATTATCTTTCGGAAACCATGCGTTTTTTGCCGGAAGATTCCGGGACTGCCGATGCTCCGGTCATTTATGAAGCGCTTTCTGAAGAAAAGGTTACAATAAGCGGCGGAGAGAAGCTTGATCTTCAATGGAGTTTGGATCATGGAGAAATCATGCAAACAGACTCGCTCCCCCCTGGCTTGAAAATGGATCAATTATTTATTAATAATCGACAGATGCATATGGCTCGGTACCCGAATTTTAATGAACTTACCCGAATCATGAACGGTTATGCCAGGGATTGCCTTTCTCCGGAACGTATCGCGCGTTGGGCAAATCCGGAGGGCGGTTATGTGCATGCCATGCATAAGCACTTATGGGGAGATTTTCGTTACCGGATCAAAGGGAAAGACAAGAACGATCAGTTTATTCTTGAGGGAGGTTGGCAGAACAACCGATTGATGGGCATGCATGACGATTATCGGTATGTTGAAAACATATTTGAGGAGTTGGATGCGCCAGGCGAATGGTTTTATGACGAGAAGACTGGAAAGCTCTATGTATATCCGGATCCGGATACCGCACTTCAAGAGGCTCTAATCGAAAGCGTGAGCTTGGCTCATTTGTTTGAATTTTGCGGAAGCGAGGGTTCGCCGGTTCGTCACATTGAACTTAAAGGGTTTACTTTCAAACATACTGCCAGAACATTCATGGATAACCGGGAGCCTCTCCTGCGCAGCGATTGGACTGCTTATCGCGGAGGGGCAGTTGTATTGCGAGGCTCGGAGAACTGTTCGATTGAAGATTGTTCTTTTGTTCATTTAGGGGGGAATGCAGTATTCGTCGATAGCTATAACCGCAATGTGGCGATCAAAGGGTGTCATATTGGAGATGTGGGAGCAAACGGAATCGCTTTTGTCGGGAATCCGAACGCGGTTCGCAGTCCGTTATTCGAATATAATGAACGCCAAAAACTTCAAGGAATGGATCAAGCTCGCGGGCCCAAAACTAATCAATATCCTGCCCAGTGTCTGGTTGAGGACTGCCTGATCTATAGAGTCGGACGAGTAGAGAAGCAATCCGCCCCCATTCAGATTTCCATGTCCTTGGATATCACGGTTCGGCATTGCAGTATTTATGAAGTGCCAAGGGCCGGAATCAATATTTCCGAAGGGACCTTCGGAGGACATCTGATCGAATACTGCGACGTGTTCGATACCGTGCTTGAAACCGGAGATCACGGTTCGTTCAACTCATGGGGGAGAGACCGATATTGGCTGCTGGAAGACGTAGATATGGATAATATGAATCCGGACAACGAAACGGCCGATAGTGTATTGCCAATCTTAGATATGGTAAGGCCCATTACGATTCGCAATAACAGATGGCGTTGTGATTATGGATGGGACATTGATCTTGACGATGGTTCCACATGGTACCGCATTTACAACAACTTATGTCTTGGAGGTGGTGTCAAGTTAAGAGAAGGTTTTTATCGTATATGTGAAAACAATATTATGGTGAACAACACGTTTCATCCGCATGTCTGGTTTCGGGGAAGCAGGGATATTTTTCGCCATAATATCGTCTTTAGCGAGTATGCGCCTATCCGCGTACCCAGGCCTTGGGGAAAAGAATGTGACTGGAACTTCATTCATCAAGCCGGCATGGCAGAGCCGAGGCCGGCAACGACGATTCAAGAGCAGAGCGGGGCGGATTCCCATTCGCTCCTTGGAGATGCCTTATTTATCGATACGGATTCCGGAAACTATCAGGTTGGCGACGGCTCCCCCGCGCTTGGATTGGGATTCCGTAATTTCCCGATGGATCGGTTCGGCGTGCGCAAGCCCAAGCTGAAGAAGATCGCGAAAGCTCCCAAATTGCCGGAAATTGGCGTTAAGATCAGCGAGTCCGGCCGTCTTCCGCAAAGCGCCGTCTGGGGGAGATGCAAAGTAAAGAACATCGTCGGGATGGGGGAAGTGTCTGCAGCCGGCCTTCCGAGCGAAACTGGAGTGATGATTGAGTCCCTCCCTTGGGGCAGCTGGCAGATGGAGGAAGGATTCCAGGTGGCGGACGTAATCTTGGGATTGAATGGGGAAAAGGTGGATACGGTGGATGATTTATTGAGACTATATGAAGCCGCCTCTGAAGAGAGTTTTGTCGTACAAGTTTTTCGCGGCCAGAATGAGATTGCGTTGACGGTAAGAGAACGAGTTTAAGCCCATACTTCTATTTTCAAGGAGGCTTCGCTTTGCAAAATCTGCGTATTGGAACCATGGTGTGGGGAAAAGATGCGTTAAACGTAATTCCGCAAATTTTGCCGCATGGATTTGAATGTTTTGAACTCGCTTTCTGGCAGACTACGGGGAATTTTAAGTTTGAAGAAATGGCGAAGCGGCTGCAGGAGCACTTGGCCGGACATAATGCCTGTATTTCTTGTCTGACGATATTCGGGAACGCGCTTACGAACGAAGGCAGCAACGCCGACACGATTGCCAGTTGGGAACGTCTGATCGATCATGCGCATCTTTTTGGCGTCGATCTCGTTACCGGCTTCACAGGACGATTGACGGACCGGCCTATCGACGAATCGATTCCGCGTTTTAAAGAAGTATTCGGAGAGCTTTCGAGAAGAGCAATGGATAAAGGCGTTCGGCTTGCCTTTGAAAATTGCGACATGGACGGGGATTGGAAGCGAGGAGACTGGAATATCGCGCACAATCCATCTGCCTGGGAGATGATGTTCGATGCAGTTCCGATGGATAATATCGGTCTGGAGTGGGAACCGGCTCATCAGATGGTCAGCCTGATCGATCCGATTTCGCAGCTTCGAAAATGGGTGGATAAAGTATTTCATGTTCATGGGAAAGATGCCACGATTGCATGGGACATTGTCAAAGAGTACGGAGTCCATGGTCCCCGACCCTTTGTCTGGCATCGTACTCCCGGGTTCGGCGACAGCAATTGGACAGATATCATCACGATATTGAGACAAGCCGGCTATACGGGCACAATCGATATCGAAGGCTGGCACGATCCTGTATACCGGGGTGAGTTGGAGATAACGGGCCAGGTTCATGCATTGAATTATTTGAAGCAGTGTCGCGGAGGCTCCTGGATTCCCAATCCGACAAATTAACCAATAGAGGAAGGTATTCAAATGGAAAAATTCAAGGTGGTATCCGCAGGCTGCGGCACAATTGCAAACGAGTGGATGAAAAACGCTCTCTCGCGAACAGACATGGAAATCGTTGCGTTGGCAGATATCAGAAAAGAGGCTGCAGATTCTCTGGCTGAACGATATGGACTTACATGCCCTACATTTACGGACGTAGCTACTGCCATTGCCCAAACGGGCGCCGATGTCGTATTCGATTTAACAATACCTGCGAGTCATTTCAGCGTATGTACAACTGCTTTGAAGCTCGGATGCAGCGTCTTCAGCGAGAAACCGCTGGCGGCAACGATGGCGGAAGCTCAAGAGATGATTAGCCAGGCCGAACAAAGCAAAAAGTCATTTTCCGTGATGCAGAACCGCAGATACGATCCGAACATTCGCGCTTTTCGCAATCTTGTACAGTCGGGCACCATCGGCCGACCGGGCTATATCGGTGCAGATTTCTTTATCGGCGCTCATTTCGATGGATTTCGCGCTGTGATGGACAGCCCTCTGGTGCTTGATATGGCGATCCATACGTTTGACCAGGCCCGCTTTATTACCGGTACCGATCCTGTTTCCGTATACTGCCATGAATTTAATCCGCCCGGATCATGGTACAAGGGAAATGCTTCCGCAATATGTATATTCGAAATGTCGGATGGTTCCGTATTCTGCTACCGTGGTTCCTGGTGCGCGGAGGGAGCGCCTACCTCCTGGGAGGCTTCTTGGCGGGTTACGGGCGAACGGGGGACGGCGCTATGGGATGGATATACGGCTCCTTATGCCGAGATCGTCGCTTCGGACGAACAAGAGAATAAATTCATTCTCGATTATGTTCGCGTTGAAAGCGATTATAAATGGGAAGGAAACCTGGGACATGCCGGCTGCCTCGATGAAATGTTCGCCGCCCTGAAGGAAGGACGGCCGGCCGAAACAGACTGCCGAGACAATATCAACAGTATCGCGATGGTCCTTGGCGCTGTAGAGAGCGCCCGAACGGGAAGAAAGGTTGACCTTAGAGATTATAGGTAAAACGAATTTTCGAACACAGAACAAAAGACAGTTGAAGCACCCTTTAGATTGGTATTGGAGAACCTTTGGTTATTTCAATCTATTCTAGGGGGTGCTTTCGTAACGGCGTGTTCGGATTTAAGGAGCATTGCCGAAAAAGAGTTTACGGAAAAAATGTACAAGAAAACACACAAACAACTGCATGGCTAGCATGAAAGCGCTTAGCTATAATAAAAATCGCAGCAAAAATGAATACGCTTTCAGATTGGCTTTTAAGTGGTCTGTATGATATTCCGAGCAAAATTTGCACCGATGGACAAGGCGACGAGAGCAGAAGCAGCTATATTCATTTATAAGCTTCTTAAAACAGCAACACCATAACATCTCAGATGTGAGTTCAACTTGGCTTAGATGAATCGGCCAATCTCAGAAGGAGTGTTTTCATCGTCCAAATTGTGCGGGAAACCATTGAACAAGAGTTAAGACCAGAATGATAAATACGCCTAAGCCGCAGGAAATGAGTTCGCCGATCCACGCATCTCGGCCGACCGAGCCGCCGAAGCCGTATTTTATCGTTGTGCCTAATTGAAAAATAAACATGTTAGCATTCCAGTTTATGGCGGGTTCTATTCGAATCCATGCGTCGAAAGGCAAGGATTAGTGGCTGATCTGAACTAGACTCCCGCAAAAATAGCAGGTCTCGAATTTCATTTATCGAGACCTGCAAGGGAAAGTACCTCTAAGACGCCGGCTCTGCTATAAGTTCATCTCTACATTAGTTGCCGGCAGGCAGCAGGACCAGCTTGCCGCGAGCGCGCCCGCTCTGGCTGATGTCGAGTGCCGTACGCCATTCGTCGAGCGCGAAAGTCCGGGCAACCGGGACAATGAACTTGTCGTCCGCGGTGTACTGGGCGAACTCGCCGAGAACGTCGTAATTCTGAGTCTGATCCGCGGAGAACTCAGTGAAGGTGGTGCGTACGCCGAGTTCGGCGGCTGCGGCGAAGTCGCTAAGTGTTAGGACGCGGCGAGGATCACCTTCGGCGATCCGGATAAGAGCAGGCAGTGCTCCGCTCGGCGGTGCCGTATCCAGAACCAGATCCACCGGGTGTCCAGCCAACTCGGCTATGCGTTCGACCATTCCGTCGCCGTACGAGGTCACCTTCGCTCCCATCGCTCGGAGCCGATCGGCGTATGTGTCGCCAGCGGTAGCGATCACTCGGGCACCGCGCATCAGACCCATTTGAACGGCAGTAAAGCCAATCACTGTTCCGGCTCCGTGCACCAGCAGGGTATGACCCGACCTCACTCCGAGCGCTTCAATGTGGTGATAGGATGTTGCGACTGCCAACGGCAGCGCCGCGGCCCGCACGAAGTCCAGTCCTTTTGGGATACGGGCCCAATGGTCCATGATTGCTCGGTCAGCCGCGCCGGCGCTCGGGGCACCGGCGTAATCGGCGGTGCCGAGGACGGCGTCGCCGATCACGACATCGGTGATGCCCTCGCCGACCGCGTCCACTACCCCGGACACGTCCAGACCAATGCCGCGAGGCAGATCACCGGGAAACAGGCCTCTGCATAGTGCCCAGTCGGCCGGGTTCAGCCCGCAAGCGTGTACCTGCACTCGAATACGTCCGGGACCTGGGCTAGGGATGGCGGCCTGTTCCATGCGCAAGACATCCGCCGGTTCGCCGTATTGGTGGAAGCGGACCGTACGCATGGTTGCAAGTGTTGAAGTATCTAAATTCTTCATTTGAATATTTCCTCCTTTTTGTTTAGGCAACTCGTGATACAATGCAATCATAAACTATGAAGTTAACTTGAAGGCAAATCGTTTTGTTTGAGAGGAGATTGACATGAAAATCCATGAGTTAGCAATAAAAACAGGCTTAACGGCCCCTACCATTCGATATTATGAGAAGGAAGGTTTGATAGACAGTCGTCATGTTCGCAGAGGGAAAAATAACTATCGTGACTATGCAGAGGAGACAATCGAACATTTGATGATCATAAAGAGGCTGCAGAGCGTTGGTTTTTCTCTAGGCGAAATGACGGAACTTTTTCAAGAATACGCTGTGAATAAGCTTACAATTTCAAAAGGATTTGAACTCATTGAACTCTTTCGGGAAAAGATACGCGAGATCGAGCAGAAACAGATCGAATTTGCGCAGATTCACAAAACACTTAACGAAATGTTGAAAGCCAAAATTTCCTTAATGAACGAGCTTGAGGACGGCAACAGCTTTTGATGACAAAATCGAGAGATCATACGAATTCATGCCGAGCCGACTTTACGAGGAAGTCGGCTTTTTCATATGGATATGTATCTTTCGAGAGTTGCGGATACAGTATTGATGTCGAAATTTTTTAATATGAATCCAAAAAATCTGGGATAGAACCGCCGGGACGATGAAGGGATAATAGGATCATGATTTGCTGCTGCACATCTTAACGATCCCGCGGAACAGGAAGTGAAAACGTGCAATTGAATCGCAAATGGAAAATTTACGTCATTCATCACTCTCATTCGGATATCGGCTATACCGAACGGCAGGAGAAAATCGAGCAATATCACGCCGACTATGTGAGGCAGGCCATTCGCATCGTGGAGGATGCCCGTACGGGGAGCCGTCCGGAATGGCAAGGCTTCAAATGGACGTGCGAGACGTTCTGGGCGGTGGAACGATTTCTGGAGAAAGCGTCGCCGGACGAGCTCGAACGGTTCGCAAGCGCTCTGAGGCAAGGGGATATCGAGTTGTCCGGAACGTATCTGAACATGACGGAACTGATCGATTACGATATCGTCGGCAAGAAAGCAAAAGCCGCGGGCGAGTATGCCCGTTCGATCGGCCTATCGGTTAACTCGGCGATGACGGCCGACATTAACGGGTACAGCTGGGGCTACTCGCAAGCGCTCTATGACGCGGGCATCGAGAACTTGCTGTCCTGCGTGCACACGCATCACGGAATGTTCGCCATCGGCCGCAAGCAGACGCCGTTCTATTGGGAGACGCCGAAAGGCGACCGCCTGCTGGTCTGGAACGGGGAGCATTACATGCTCGGCAACGACTTGGGCCTATCACCGGGCGCCGTTCTGTCGTATACGATCCGCGACGAACTCGATACTTACGGCACGGCGACGGATCATTGGAAGCTCGCGGAGACGCGCATTCGCCGATATTTGGCACAGCTGGAGTCTGAGGAATACCCATACTCCTTCGCGCTCGTCAACGTGATGGGCCTGCTTCGCGACAATGCCGCGCCGAACGGCGACGTCATGGCGTTCATCCGGCAATGGAACGAGAAGCACGGCGAGCAAGTCGAGATCGAAATGACGACGCTGAGCCGCTTTTTCGAGCATGTGCGCAAGCAAACGGCGCCGATTCCGACTTACCGCGGCGATTGGCCGGATTGGTGGACGGACGGCGTCGTCTCGACGGCCGTGCATACGCAAGTGTTCCGCGACGCTCAACGCACGCTGCGTCAAGTGAAACGGCTCGCAAACGGCCGCGTGTCCCTTGACGAGAAGCGGGTCGCGCAAGCCGAGCATCAGTTGATGATGTACGCCGAGCATACGTGGGGCTACCATTCCTCCGTATATGAACCTTGGCATCCGATGGTTCATGCGCTGGCCGTGCGCAAGGAAGCGTATGCCGCGGAAGCGAGCCGCAGCGTCTATACGATGCTGGACGAAGTGCTGCACGAGCGGGGCGAAGCGCTGCTGGCGGCGGGTTTGCCGTTCCGGTACAAAGTGATCAACCCTTACGATCACGTTTTTCGCGGCGTCGCCTGTCTTTACCTCGAAAGCTGGGAGCCGTCCATGTTCCCGAACGGCTTCGAAGTGTACGAGGAAGCGGACGGAGAGCCGGTGATTCCTCATCAAATGGAGGTCGTCAGCCGGGGGAACCAAATTTCAATCGTCATCCGGCTCGCACCGCAGGAAGAACGCGTTTTTCGAATCCGTCCGAACGGTTCGAAGCCTGCCGCGACGACGAGCAGCACCCGGCTCCGGGGCAACGACCGCGTCAGCGATCTGATGGATTTGTACGAGAGCAAGCCGCAGAACGGAATCGTCCTATCGGAAAACCACATCGAATCCGCGCACGTCTGCATCCGGTGGACTTCCAGCGACGGCATCGTATCCTGGATCGACAAAGCGACGGGAGAGAATCTGGTCCGCTCGGGCAGCATCCACGGGGCATTCACGCCCGTTTACGAGGTGACCCAAGCTCCGTCGGAAGCGATGATGGCAGACGTTCGCCGCCGGATGGGCCGCAACCGCAAAGGGCCGGACGTTCGCCGTTACGCCGGCAGGCTGGCGGGCGTGCAATCCGTCGTCCAGGGAGAGCTGTACGGCGTCGTAGAACTGCGGTACGAACTGGAAGGAACGAGCCACTATTCGCTTTATCTCAAGGTTTACCAAGACATCGCCAGAGTCGACGTGTCCGTCCGCATGCACAAAGACAGCGTGTGGGACCCGGAGAACATGTATCTCTCGCTGCCGTTCCGGTCCGGCGAAGCGGAGGATCAGCTGTGGCTGCACAAAACGGGCGCCAACGTGCGACCGGGCGTCGATCAGCTTCCGGGCACCTGTACGGACTACTATTGCGTCCAGGAGGGAATGGCCTTTCTGTCCGACCGAAGAGGGCTTCTCGTCGCGGCTCCCGATACGCCGCTGATTCAGACGGGTCCGCTCGAGCACGGCCGAAGGCTTCTTCAAGGGCAGCAGGACGGCGAAACCGGCCACCCGCTTTACGCCTGGCTGCTGTCCAACTATTGGGAGACGAACTTCAAGGCGACGCTGGGCGGTTTCTACGAGTTCCATTACCGGCTGCAGTGGGGACCCGAATGGGATCGTCCCGAGAAGGCTTTCCGGCAGTGCGAGGCTTTGAATGCAGAGATTCCGTCCTTTAGAACGTCATCCTAATATTTTGATATAAATCCAAAAAATCTTAGATAGATGGCCCCGATTCGCAAGGGTAACATGAAGGTGCAATCATTCATCCACAATGGGGGTTTGGGGAAATGAGCAGAAAAGCAGCGGCATTGGCGGTGGCGACGGTCTTCTCCGTCAGCCTCGCGGCATGCGGCAACGGCAACGGTTCGGCTTCATCCGGCAGCAGCGCTACACAGTCGGCCTCACCGTCGGCATCCGCGCCGGCAACGTCAGCGGCATCCGCTTCGGCTTCGGATGGAGCGGCGGCGGAAGATTTTTCGAAGAAGTACGATTCTCCGGTGACGCTCACGATCGGCCGGCAAGGGGTCAGCGGCAATAACTTGCCTGCGCCGGATACGCTGGAGAGCAACGATTACTTGAAGTACATCCAGAACAAGCTGAACGTGACGATCAAGTACGATTTCTCCGTGGAAGACACCGACGCTTTTAATCAGAAAGTCAATCTGGCCATCGCAAGCGGCAACATTCCGGATGTCATGATCGTGAGTCAGGATCAGTTCACCCGTCTCGCGCAAGCCGGTTTGCTGGAGGACCTCTCGGGGCTGTATGACCCATACTTGTCCCCGCTGATCAAAGACTATTACTCCTCGTTCGGCGATCGCGCCCTGAAGACGGCGAAGGTGGACGGCAAATTGATGGCTCTGCCCAATACGAATATTGACGGCAACTACCAATTGCTGTGGGTGCGCAAAGATTGGCTGGATAAGCTGAACCTGCAAGTTCCCGCGACGGTGGACGATTTGGAGGCGGTCGCGAAAGCGTTTAAGGACCAGGATCCGGACGGCAACGGCAAGAACGATACGTTCGGTTTGCTAGGCGACTCCCATCTGTTCCAAGACGGCGGCTTCTTCACCTTCGACCCGATCTTTAATGCTTATCATTCCTATCCGGACAGCTGGCTCAAGGATGCTTCGGGCCAAGTCTCGAACGGTTCCATCGCGCCGGAGACGAAGCAAGCGCTCGGCAGGCTTCGCGAGATGTATGCCAGCGGCGTGATCGACAAAGAGTTTCTGACGCGCAAATCATACGACGACAACGCGGGCTTCGTGTCCAGCGGCAAAGCCGGCCTTGTCCTGGCGCCATGGTACGCGGGCTGGATGCTGTCCGATTCCGTCAAGACCGACCCGAAGGCCGACTGGGTTCCGGTGCCCGCTCCGCTGGATGCCGACGGCAAACGCAACGTCATCATGTCGAGCCCCGCCTCGAATTTCCTTGTCGTGAAGAAAGGCGTAGAGCATCCCGAGGCCGTCCTGAAAGTGCTGAGCATGGAGTATCAAGGGCTGCGCCTGCTGGATTCCGACGCGGCAAATCTTTACAAGGACAAAGGGGTAAGCTGGCTGAACTGGCCGTTCAACCTGCAGCTCGACTACTTCGACTCCGTGGCGCGCAGCGCGGCGGCGTACAAGCAAGCGCTGACAAGCAACGATACGAGCGGCCTGAAGCCGTGGCAGCTGGCGACGTTCGACTCGGTTAAGAAAGACGCGGCCAATCCGAAGCAAGACATGCCTTCGTTCGCCAATTCGCTCGCCTACTATACTGGCGGCACCGCGCTGGAGTCGGACAAATTCAATCGCATCGATCCCGCCTATACCGGTCAGACGGAAACGTCGCTCAAGCGCGGCGCGAACCTGACCAAGCTGGAGAACGAGACGTTCTTGAAGATCATTACGGGCCAAGCGCCTCTCGACGACTTCGACAAATTCGTCTCGCAATGGAAAAGTATCGGCGGCGACCAAATCACCAAAGAAGTGAACGACGCCGTAAAGTAATCGGACTCGATTTCGGGGCCCCCGCAAAGTAATCGGACTCGATTTCGGGGCCCCCGCAAAGTAATCGGACTCGATTTCGAGGCCCCCGCAAAGTAATCGGAATAAGCTTCGAAGCTTTTCGTCACTTTGTGGGGGATTCATAGGGTATCTTTGCTCCGGTGGAGATACAGATACCCTATTTCAACTTTCAGACGGGTGGAGAGACTCATGTTCAATAGATCCTTCGTCAAGTATTATCACCTCATGCTCCTACCCGGCATCTTGCTGCTGATCCTGTTCAGCATTGTCCCGATGTTCGGCGTGACGATCGCTTTCGAGGATTTCATGCCGACCAAAGGGATCTTCCGTTCGGAATGGGTAGGACTGGATAACTTCAACTATATGTTCAGCCTGCCGGACAGCAGGCAAGTGTTCGTCAACACGATCGCGATCGCCGTCATGAAAATCGTCGCGGGCCTCGCCGTGCCCTTCGTCTTCTCGCTGCTGCTCCATGAAGCGGCGAACGCGAAATTCAAACGGACGGTGCAAACCATCGTTTATTTGCCCCACTTCCTGTCTTGGGTCATCCTGTCCGGGGTCATCATCAATTTCCTCAGCCTGGAAGGCATCGTCAACCGGCTGATCGAATGGTTCGGCGGCAATCCCGTCATGTTCCTGCAGAGCAATCATTGGTTCCGCGTCGTGTTGGTGACGACCGACGTGTGGAAGGAATTCGGCTGGGGCACGATCATTTTCCTCGCAGCCTTGACGGGCATCAATCCCAGCCTGTACGAAGCGGCAGCCATCGACGGCGCGAACCGCTTCCAGAGACTTCGCTTCGTGACGGTCCCCGGGATGGTCGCGACGATTGTCCTGCTGGCGACGCTCAGTTTCGGCAACGTGCTGAACGCCGGCTTCGATCAAATCTTTAACCTGTACAACCCGATCGTTTACCAATCCGGCGACATTATCGATACCTATGTGTACCGTGCCGGTTTGCTGGAAGCCCAATACGGACTGTCGACCGCCGTCGGCTTGTTCAAATCGGTCATCAGCTTCGTGCTGATCGCCGCCTCGTACGGACTCGCTACCCGTTTCGCCAACTATCGCATTTTCTAGCCGAAGGAGGCTCCCATCCATGGTCATCCGCGGAAACAACCGCCTCGTCGACGCGTTCATATACGTATTCCTGGCCTTCGTCGCGTTCATGTCTCTCGCTCCGATCTTGAACACGCTGGCCATCTCCTTAAGCAGCAAAGTCGCGGTCAGCGCGGGCCAAGTCACCTTCTGGCCGGTCGATCCGAACTTATTCGCTTATAAGCAGGTGCTCCAGGATCGCAGCTTCTTCGTATCGTTCGGCGTCTCCGTCAAACGGGTGCTGCTCGGCGGCGGGCTGAACTTTCTGCTAACCGTGCTTATGGCCTATCCGCTTTCCCGGACAAGCAAGCAATTCCCAATGCGGAATGGGTATATGTGGTTTATAATATTCACAATGTTGTTCAGCGGCGGGCTCGTTCCCTGGTACATGACGATCAACAAGCTGGGACTCATGGACACGATTTGGGCGCTCGTATTGCCTCCCGCCGTTCCGGTATTTAATGTCATCCTGCTGATGAACTTCTTCCGCGGCATCCCGAAGGAGCTCGACGAAGCGGCCAACATCGACGGAGCCGGTCCCTGGAAAATTTTATGGACGATCTACGTGCCCGTATCATTGCCCGCGCTGGCTTCCGTGACTCTGTTCTCGATCGTGGGCCACTGGAACTCTTTTTTCGACGGCATGATTCTGATGAACCACAAGCAGAATTGGCCGCTGCAAACGTATATTCAACAACTGCTAGTATCCGTTACCTCGATTATGAACACGACCGACCCGGAGGAGATCAAGCGGCTGACCAACCTGTCCGGGCAGCTGCTCAACGCAGCCAAAGTCATCATCTCCATGCTGCCGATCGCGGTCATTTATCCTTTCCTGCAGCGGTTTTTCATCCACGGGATCGTGCTCGGTTCGGTTAAGGAATAAGGGAATCTACCTGGGGGCTTTCGCATGTACACCATTCTGATCGTGGACGACGAGAGGATCGAGAGAGAAGGCATCTTGAAGCTGCTGGGCCGGCAAGGCTTCGCGCTCAAGCCGGTTACGGCCGAGAATGGGGAAGTTGCGCTCGATGTCCTGAAGAGCCAAAGCGTCGACATCCTGATGACGGATATCAAGATGCCCTTCATGGACGGCCTGGAGCTGGCGGAGAAGGCAAGCGAGCTGAATCCCGATCTGGAGGTCATCATCTATTCCGCTTTCAGCGATTTTGAGTATGCGAAGAGGGCGCTAAAGACGAACGCCTCTCAATATATACTGAAGCCGATCAACATCGCCGAATTCCGGAAAGTGCTTGAAACGACCATCGCAAGCTGCGAGGAGCGGAAGAGAGAGCGGGAAGAATGGCAGCGGGTGATGGAAGGCTATCGGAAAGGGATGCAGTACGAGAAGGAAAAAGGTCTGCTCGACGCCTTGTACGGAACGAAGCAGGGCGGCGATTGGGGCACGGACGACCGGGGCGGCTGGATCCAGCTGGCCTTGATCGATTTCTCCAGTCGTTTTTTCGACGCGGACCCGACCCGTTTTCGGGAGATGCTCCTTACGATTACGGAATGGGCTTTCGACTTTCTTAATGTAAACGAGCGCCAAAGCGTGCTGTTTCTGCGGCAGGACGAGCCTTGCGACCGTCAGGAGCTGCGCTTATGGGGAGAACGCTTGCTGGGCGAGATCGCCGGAAGGTTTGGATTGCCCGCGTCGGTCATTTTCGGCGAACCCGTGCAGGAATGGGCTTCTTTAAAGAGCATATATCACGAGATGGAATTGAAACTGGGGGACGTCAAGTTTTTTCTGGAGGGCAGCGCCGTTCTGTTCGCAGACGAGCAGGAGACCCCGTCTTCTCTGCCGCCGGGACTCGAAGTCGAGCGGTTGCTGGAGAAAATCGAGCAGTGTTTGGCTTATCGGGATGCGCAAGGGGCGGTTACGGGGATCGAACTGCTGTTCGCTCATTTGCAAGCGGCGCGGAGCGCTTCCGTCCTGTATACGAAATTCATCGTCACGAACATCATGCAGAAGATCGTAGCGGATCTTAAACGTCTCGGGAAGCCGATGCCGGGAGCTTGGTTCGAACCGCTGTTCCGGACCGATTCCATTCAGGAGCTGAAGTCGATTTTGCTCGCGGCCGTCCAGCAGCTTGCGCCGGAGCCGGAAGCGGCCGATGCCGCCGGGCGGGGGATCGGCAAAGTGGTCCGTCAAGTTGTAAGCGTTATCGAAAATGAATACATGAGGGATCTCTCTCTGGAATATATCGCGGAGAAAGTATATTTGACGCCAAGTTATTTGAGCTACCTGTTCAAGAAGGAAACGGGAACGAGCCTCGTCCGGTATCTAACCTCGTACCGTCTGGACAAGGCCACGGACCTCCTCGCGAATACGACGATGAAGATCGCGGAAATCGGAGAACGTCTCGGGTACGCGAATCCGTCGTATTTCATTCAAACGTTCAAGAACCATTACGGGGTCAGTCCCGCCAAATTCCGCGAGTCGCAGCCATGAGCAGCCGGATCTGGAGAAGCCTGACGGTCTGGAAGACGATGAATCTGCGCCAGAAACTGATCGTCTCGTATTTGATCGTCGTCATGATCCCGCTGACGATTCTCGGCGGTTACGCATACCGGCAATCCCGGGAATCGCAAATTCAGCAGTCCAACCTGCTGATGCAGGACAATTTGAATAAAATCTCGCTGACGCTCGGCAGCAAGATCGAGCGCTACGACGCCGCCATCGACTTGATCGGCTTCAATCCGGGTCTTGAGCAAGTGTTCAACAACGCTTATACCGATTATTTCTCGATGTATTTGGATCTGCGGGACAAAGTCGATCCGCTGCTCAATTCGGTCAAATCGCTGAACAACGACATCCGGTCGATCGTTATTTATACGGAGAACAACTTGACGCCGCGCACGGGCTCGATTCTTCCGATCGGCACGATCGCCGACGCCCCTTGGTACGCCGCAGCCTTGAAGGAGGCGGAGACGCAGTGGCATTACGAGAACGGGAAGCTGTTCGGCGCCAAACGGATCTTCAGCAACGTCGACGGCGATTTGAAAAATCTCGTTTACCTGCAAGTCGATCCGAACAAATTTTTCGACATCGTCGGCGACACGGAATTGCGGGACTACCGGATCGCCGTCGCCGACGAAACCGGAGTCCCGCTGTTCGCCATGAACGGCGGACGGGGAAGCGAAGCGGAAGGGAAGTCGCTGAAGAAAGAGATCCCCGGAACGGGCTGGTCCGTCTCGATTTACACGTCAACTCAATCGATCAACGCCCGCGTGAACGCCATCATCAAAGCGACCGTCATCCTCGAGTCCATTTGCGTCGTTCTCGTTCTGCTGTTCATTTGGTTGTTCTCGAAGGGGTTCGTCCGCCGAATTCACCGGCTGATCCGGAAGATGAAGATGGTCGAGCAGGGCGATTTCCATATTCCGGCGCAGACCGATTCCCCGGACGAGATCGGGGACCTCGAGCGTCGTTTCATCAAGATGCTGACCAGCATCAAGGCGCTTATCGAAGAAGTGTACCAAAGCAAGATCGACGGGAAAAACGCGGAATTGCGGGCGCTGCAGGCGCAGATCAACCCGCATTTTCTTTACAACTCGCTGTCCATTATCAATTGGCAGGCCATCGACAGCGACAATCGCGAGATCAGCCGGATCACGAACCTGCTATCCGTGTTCTACCGGACTTCGCTGAACCAAGGGAACAACGAAATTCGTTTCAAGGACGAGTTGGAGAATACGAAGTCGTACATGGAGATCCAGCTCATCATGCACGACTACTCGTTCGATGCGGTTTATGACATCGAGGAATCGCTGATGGAATGCATAGTGATCAAGCTGATCCTGCAGCCGATCGTCGAGAACGCGCTCGAGCACGGTATCGACAAGAAGCGGTCCGGCCGCGGCGTCATCCGGATCGCCGCCGAACGGGAAGGTCCGAACGCCGCGTTCACGGTCGAGGACAACGGCCCCGGCATGGAGCAGGAGGTCGCAGACAAGATCCTCACCAGGCAATCGAAGGGCTACGGGCTGTTTAACGTGAACGAAAGGATTCGCATGCAGTACGGGATAGGCTACGGCGTCACGATTTCGAGCCGGCCCGGGGAGGGCGCGAAGGTGCGCGTGACGATTCCGGTATCCCTGGAGCCAATAACGTAAAAAACGGATGCGTTTCGAAAAAATACGATATATACGGATGGCGAAAAGGTCCGCATACTAAACGGCGAAGACAGAGGCCGGCCTGTCTTACATCAACCGTTTAGGAGGTCATTCGTGTATGCGCAAGCAATCGTATTTCAAACAGAAATCGAAAGTCGTTTTCATGATTGGGATTCAGCTTCTGTTGGCATTGGGATTGGTTTCGGGTTCGGCGGGCGCCGCATCCGCCGGCGCAGGCTCCGGTTACTGGACGGCCGCCCAGGAGACGCATGACTTTACGGTCGGCAATTTGCTCACGTCCTATCATAGCTATCGGACATCGATCGGGGATCATACGACGACCGAGTGGTATAACGCCAGCCAAATCTACGCGGACGCGGCGATGGTGCGTTTGGGAGACTCAAGCTACTTGCCTTATTTAAACGACGCCTATGCGTTCATGAGTCATATGTGGGATTTCGGCAGTCCGATCGGCGGGTATTTCGCCCTCGGCAACATCGACGGAACGGGAGCCGGCGGGGACAAGTACGTCGACGACGCTTCCTTGACGGGGAATGCTTATCTGGATGCCTATGAAGCGACGAGCGGAACGACGCAGACGAACTACTTGAATTCGGCGATCGCTATCGCGAACTGGCTGATGAACAGCGGCTTGTGGGATTCGACAAGCGGCGGGGGCTTCTGGTGGACGACCAACAAGACGATCCCCGGTTTTCAGATTAAAGGAAGCGAAGTCAATGCGCTCGCTTGCCAGTTGTTCCTGCGATTGTATCGGATCACGGGCGCGGACTACTACAAGCAATGGGCGGATTCGATCTACGATTGGCTGAACAGCGAAATGTTGGACTCCAACGGGCTCTATAATTGGGAATACGATCAAGGCTGCGGGTGCGTCCAAACCGCCCAATTCACGTACGATAACGCCATCATGATCGAAGTGAATTTGCTGTACAAGGACATTACGGGCGACAACGCTTATTTGACGAAGGCGGAAGCTCTCGCGACGAACATGAATTCCGTGCTTTGGAATACGCAAAACAGCAACGGCGCCTTCATCATCAATACATGGGATCCGCGTCTCAGTCCGGTTTATTCCGGTTGGGCCTCTCAATCTTTTATCAAGCTGTATGAAGCGGACGGCAACATCGCTTGGCTGAATACGGCTCGGCAGAACATCGATACGCTGAACGACAAACTTCGGAATACGGCCGATTTAGGTTATTACTCCTCATGGAGTCCGGCTGCGAATGCAGTGGACGACATGACCTGCCGCACCGTCAACCAAGCCTGGATGCAGCGGGTTCAGGCTCTGATGTCGCAGTACGGCAAGAACGGCAAAGCCAGCAAGGATAAGAAGGAGCAGAGCCCGAAACATGGGAAAAACGTATGACAAAGAACCGACGATTCGGATTCGCAACCGGGATCGCGAGATTTGGACAGGCTACGAGGCGATTGGAGCGACCCTTAAGGAAGCTTTGGCCCAAAAAGTCCGGCGCAGCTCCGTCGTCGTCGTGGAATGTTATCCCGGCGTCAGACAGGAGGAGATCATCGCCGGCTTGTCCGCTGCGCTTAAACCGGTAAAGATCATCCGCTCGGAAGACGCGGCCTTGGATCCGGCGGATGTCGACCGGATCGTGGAGCGATATCTAACGGATGACCGCGTATTCGGCTTTATGGCTCCGTTCGCGATCGACGAGTTTTACGACCCAAGCAAGCTCGCCGAGCTGCGTCAAAGTTTGGAGGCGGCCGAAGCTGGGGTTACGCTCGTGATCGGGTTTGGCGCTTCGATCGTCGCGGACGGCGACATCCTCCTCTACGCGGATCTTGCCCGTTGGGAAATCCAGCTTCGTTATCGCGCCAAAGAATACGCCAATTGGCGGACGAATCGCGCGGAGAACGATCTGTTGCGCCTCTACAAACGCGGTTTCTTCTTCGAATGGCGCATGGCGGACCGGCTTAAAAAATCGCTTTTCCACGCCATCGATTACTATTTGGACACGAACGTAAAGGATCAGCCGAAGATGGTTACGCGGCATGCCTTGTTCGACGGTCTCGCCCAGACGGCTGCGCAGCCGTTCCGCCTCGTGCCTTACTTCGATCCCGGCGTATGGGGCGGCACGTGGCTGGAGTCGAACATCGAGCTGCCTAAGCGGGAGCATCCGTATGCCTGGGGCTTCGACGGGGTTCCGGAGGAGAACAGCCTTTACTTCCAATACGGAGATACAAGAATCGAACTGCCGGCGATCAATCTCGTGTTCTTCGAATCGATCAAGCTGCTGGGGGAGAAGGTTTACGCCAGGTTCGGCGCGGAATAAAAGCACGATCACTTCCTCATTCCGGCGGGCACGGTCCATTGCTCGGGCGCGGGCTGCATGGTGCTGGAGATCAGCGCGACTCCGTATATTTTCACGTTTAAGCTGTGGGACTGGGACCGGTTAGGGCTTGACGGGAGACCGCGTCCGGTTCACGTGGAGCACGGCGGCAAGGTCATTCAGTGGACCCGGACAACCGATTGGACGACTTCGACTTGCATGGGCCGGGTGGAGACTGTCGCGGAAGGGTCTGGCTGGAAGGAAGAGCGGACGGGCTTGCACGAGCTGGAATTTATCGAGACGCGCCGCCATTGGTTTTCCGAGCCGGTCCGGCACGAGACGAACGGAAGCGTCCAAATGCTGAACCTGATCGAAGGCGAAGAAGCGACGGTGGAAAGCCCGACGGGAGCTTTCGAGCCGTTCGTCATCCGCTATGCGGAGACGTTTATCGTTCCGGCTAGCATAGACGCGTACACGATCCGGCCAAGCGGTCCGAGCATAGGGCAAACGATCGGCACCATCAAAGCGTACGTCCGGGTATAGGGGGGATCTCGAAAAATGGAAACTTCGCTCATCCTTGCCTTCGATGTCGGCGGCACGCAAATCAAAGCCGGCGCACTGGTCGGAGGCGAGCTTATCGAGGCGACCGTCTCCCATTACCCTTCCCATGCCGATCGAAGCGCGAAGGAGATCGCCGGGCACTTTGCGGCGATCGCGGCCGATCTTGTGGCCAAATCGGGGACGGCATCGCTTCCGGTCGGCGGGATCGGCATGGCTTTCCCCGGACCCTTCGATTACGAGAACGGGATCAGCCTCATTCGCGGCCTGGGCAAGTTCGAGTCGTTATACGAGCTTAACGTAGGCAAACTGCTGGAAGCGGAAATACGCCGGAACGAGGCGCTGGTCGGCAGACTTGCTCCGACGTTCGAAGTCCATTTCGAGAACGACGCCGCTTTATTCGGCCTCGGCGAGGCTGCTTATGGGGAAGCGGCGGGCGCAAGCCGGGCGATTTGCCTGACGATCGGAACGGGGCTCGGATCCTGTTACTTGATGAGGGGACGATGGGTCAAGCACGGGGACGGCGTTCCGGAGAACGGATGGTTATACACGACGCCCTTTCGGGAAGGGATGGCGGACGATTACGTCTCCCGTAGAGGAATATTAAGCCTGGCGCGGGAATTCGGCTTGGACTTGGATGGCCGGGACGTACACGACTTCGCGCGGCAGGCGATCGCCGGGGACGCGGATGCGAAGCGACTGTTCGCGGCGTTCGGCCGGCGGATGGCGGATATTCTGGCGCCCGCGCTTAACGCGTTCGCGCCGGACACGATCGTGATCGGCGGGCAGATCTCCAAGAGCGGCAGCCTGTTCGTGCCTGCTTTTGAAGAAGGGCTGGGTTTTCCGGTTGAAGCGAAACTTAGCGCGGACACGTTGGACAGCACGTTTAAAGGCATTTATCAGTTCGTGACCGCTAAGAAATCCGTGGAAGCTCTTAGTTTCCGCATATTGAATAAATGAAAGTTCTGAAAATTAAAATAATATCTGGCGCTTTGCCTGCGGCTGTGATAAAGTGTTTGTACAAGAAAGGAGGTGGTCAACATTCAATCTTCCATGTTGATCGCGTCCCTTACCCGGTCCGCCCGATTCTAAACATTTAGACCCGGACGGAGGCGCGGGATGCGAATCAAAGCAACAAATGAGCGCCACGGGTACCCCCGTCTTCGGACGGCAGGAGGATCGCCACGTTCGGTTTAGGCCGAGCGTCGGCGGTCTTTCTTGTTGTTTTGTCGTCAAGTCAAATCCCCGTACGATACTTACGCTCGCTGGAAGAATCCCGTTTCGTACGGTTCTTGTCCTTCTCGTCCTCCTGCTCGATGGACTGGTCCTCAACCGGGATCGGATCGACCGTGCGCTCGCTGGCGAACTTGTCGAACAGGCTCTCCTTCTCCGTCGGAATGCCCTCCGGATTGTCGCGCTTGCCCTGCTGCTCGCGTTGACGGTCTGCGCTTCGTTCAAATGCGTTCATCGCGGTCACCTCGCCAGAAGATTGTATATCTACTTACCCATTTTCCTGCCTGCTCGAACCTATTGCAAGGTATAGGGCAGAGCAAAGAGCCGAGCGGGAAGTATTGGCAGCTGTCCGAGAGCGATAGCGGCGTTCTGCTCTCCATTCTCGCCGGGGATCGTCGAATTCGACCTTCTTCGCGCTTTTTTGGCTTTTTCCCGTTGACTATTGTCTTCAGAAGATAAAATATTAGACTATTGGTAAGAGATCACTTTTTAACCGGATTTATAAAGGAGTTCACCATGCCGCAGTCTCGTAAGATTATTTTTAGCATTACCATACTGTATACGATTTTGATTCTTTATTTTATATTTCTCGCTTTCGGTAGATTAGGTACCGTAGAGCAAATGGCAGGCTACACCTTTATTTTTGTACCGGACAGTTTCTTTAAGCTGCCAAGCATATCCGATCTTCTGCATCCTACGCTGATGGATTTCGTAGATTTTGGAAACCTCACCGCCTTCATTCCTTTCGGCATCTTGATTCCATTGTTATACCGGATCAGCTTTATCCGATTCATTACATGGTTCATCCTGTGCATTCTCGCGATTGAAACCATACAGGCCCTAACTTTGCTCGGCAGCTTCGATGTTAACGACGCCATTCAAAACTCAATAGGCGCAGCAGTCGGATTCGGGGCTTACAAGCTTGGATTTCGTACCCAAAACGTTTGGAGTCTTCTTGCGACTACCGGCATTTCCGTTATTGTCCTTCTAATTGGGGTATGGGGATTCTGCGGGCTTGTTGACAAAGCGTTCACCCAAGAAGAAGGTCCCTTCGCGGCTATAAACGAACTGAAAGACAGCGCCGGAAATACCCTGACGGGAACAAAACGGTACAGCTTTGAAATGGGCGGTCAAAACGTAGAACCCCAATATAACGTGTTTAGCGTTGAAGGAAAAAATAGGGAAACGTACACGTATATGTTAGGCAGTAAGGAGAAGCTTGTTTTCTCCTTGTTCTACGGAATACCGGATCAAACGGATAATAAAGGAAGCATAAGCGTTTTCGTCGATGGCCATGAGGTCTTTTCCAGCTCTGAGAAATATCAACTCAGGGAACCGGAAATGTTCGAAATTCCGATCGAATCGGTAAGCGAGCTTACGATAACCGTCGAGGGAAATGAAAAACTATGGGATGTTGGGTATAGGAAGATGAAATATTTCTGGAATTGAGATCAAGGATGACAAAAAGTTGTCCGAAAGAAGTCCGCGAAAAAGGCGGGCTTCTTTCGTTACATGGCGCGCCCCGGCTAGCGTCGATCAGCGACCGGACCGGAACGCCGCGTGCCGGCCGAAACCAACCGCGATCAGCGCTATAAACGCGAGAACGACCATCGCCACGGGGAGGGTCCACGCTCCGATGCCTTCCACAAGAACCGCGCCCAGCGCGCCGCCCGCGAAAATCGCCAGGTTAAAGGATGTGGTAACCAGGGATATGGCCGCATCGGCATTCTCGCCCGTGGCATCTCCCGTGGCGGTTTGGAGCTGTGTCGCCGAGCCGCCGAAGGCGATGCCCCACAGGATGATGGCGAGGATCGCGAGCGGTGCGGATCCCTGCGTGGCGAGGAGGATCGCCCCGGCGACGATGAACAGACTTACGCTGGCCAGGGTTAGGCGGCGGAGCATGCGGTCGACCAGCATGCCGGTGATCCAGATCCCGCCGATCGCGGCGACGCCGAAGATGACGAGCGCCAGGTCGGGCCTCAGATCGAGGCGCGCCTGCTGCAGGTAGGGAGCGATGTAGGTGTAGAGAAGATTGTGCGCGAGCATCCAAACAAAGACGACGGCGAGGATGGTCGCCAGACCTGGAATGCGCAGCACCTTGAGGAACGAGATACGTGTCTGCGCCTGCTGGCCGGGAGCGTCGGGGACAAGGATCAGCGCGCTGACGAGGACGATGGCGATGAACAGGGACATCGCGGCGAACGCCCAACGCCATCCGACCGTCGTACCGAGCCAGGTGCCCAGTGGAGTTCCCGCGGCGAGCGCGATCGGGGTGCCGGACATGGCAATGGCCAGGGCGCGTCCGGCACGTTCCGGCGCGGCGATGCGCATCGCGTATCCGGCGAGCATGCCCCACAGCAGACCGGAGAACGCTCCCGCGATGAACCGGACGACGAGAGCGACGGCAAGGTTGGGCGCCAGCGCGGTGACGCTGTTCGCGACGAGGAAGCCGAGCAGCCCGATGCACAGAAGCGGCTTCCGCCGGGCCCCTCGGGTCAGCATGATCGCAGGAATCGCCGCGAGGACCGTTCCGATCGCGTAGGCGCTGACGAGCTGGCCGGCCGCTCCTTCGGAGACGCCGATCCCGCGGGCGATCTGCGGGAGAAGTCCGGCCGGCATCGTCTCGGTCATGATCACGATGAAAACGGTGCAGGCCATTACGATCAGTGCCGGGAGGGGAAGCCGCGCGGCTTTGGGAGTGGTGATGGGGGTGGCGCTAATAGCGGTCATAGGGGATGTCTCCTTCCAAATGAAAGTGTCGTTGATACTGCTATATAATAGGGTGTATACTGCGATTAGAAAAGTACGCATAATTTTATAATATAGTATTAAAAATCAAACTATTAGAGGTGTAGAGGCTTTGGGCAATCGAAGGAATAAGAGCTGCACGACTCCGAGCGTGGAAGGGTGTCCTGTTGATACGACTTTGGATGTCATCGGAGGAAAATGGAAAGGGATCATTCTTTATCATCTGATCGACGGTCCGAAAAGATTTAACGAATTCCGCCGCCTCTATCCGGGAATAACGCAATTCATGCTTACCCTGCAGCTCCGCGAGCTTGAACGGGACGGCATTGTCCACCGCGAGGTTTATAAACAGGTACCGCCCAAGGTGGAATATTCGCTCACGGAATTCGGAAGAACGTTGGAGCCGATCATTTTGTCCATGAGGGATTGGGGAGAGACGTATCGAGATCGAATTTATGATATTCGAGAACTTCCGCAGCAAGAGGAAGGGGGTTGAAGGAAAAGCTTTGTGTCCTATACTGTGGCCTAAAAATACTCTAGCGGCGGGGCGCCGTCATACCGTTGGTCTTCAATCGGACGGTAAGGTGGTTGCTGCAGGCGATAACCATAGCGGGCAATGCGATGTAAGCGACTGGCGCGGCATCCGACTGCCCGGCAAAAAAAGCGACCCTTTCTGAGCGGTCGCTTTCTCTATGACTCATCGGATCGCTAAAATACTTTTTTCGCGCCGTAATCTTCCTTCAGCAATTCCACGGCTTCGCGGAACCGCTGCCCGTGGACGATTTCGCGCTCCCGCAGAAACTTAAGACCGTCATTAAGGTCGGGATCGTCGCTTAAATCGATGATATATTGGTACGTCGCCCGAGCCTTTTCTTCCGCCGCGATGTCTTCGAACAGGTCGGCGATCGGATCCCCTTTTCCCGCAATATACGATGCGTTGAAAGGGACGCCGCCGGCATTCTCATAATAAAGCCCGCTGCCGTGGTTGACATAGTGCGCCTCGAGTCCAGCCTCTTTGATCTGATCGGGCGTGGCGTCCTTCGTCAGCTTGAATACCATCGCCGCAATCATCTCCAGATGGGAAAACTCCTCCATGGCGATATCCGTCAGCAAGCCGATGACCTTATCCGGAATCGCATAGCGCTGGTTCATGTACCGAAGCGCCGCGGCCAGCTCGCCGTCCGATCCGCCGTACTGCTCTATCAAATATTTAGCCAATTTGGGATTGCAGCTGCTCGCCTTCACGGGATAGAGCAGCTTTTTCTCGTATACGAACATGCAACCATTCCTCCCTTGCGATCGTGTTCGTTTAAAGGATTACAGCTGCCATGGCCACAAATCATCGCTCCAGCCGGCCGTCTTTCCGGGCGTAAACGGCTCATTCGGCGCAATCGAGCCGAATTCCGCCTCCACCTGCCCCTTGAGCTCCGTCCGCTGCTCGGCAGTTTCGTTATATTGCTTCAGCGCCTCCGTATCCTCCGGATGAGTATGCAAGTAGAGTCGCAGCTCGACGAGCGCAAAATCGAGCGCCTGCAGCTCCTCCAACGTTTTCATCGCTTTTGCCGTCGGCTGCTTCATCGGGAATCCTCCTTTCCTCCGGCGGAGTCCGCCGACCGGAACGGGGATTCATAAGGACCGAACAATGCCGGCCAGAGCGTGCCTTTCTTTAAGGCCTCGGCAGGCTTGTACTGCTTCAGCCCGGGTTCCTGAAAGCCCAAATATAGATTGGGCGGAGTCTCATACGTTTTGGACTTGAGAGGGGGGCAAGGATCATTTTTGCCGGCGACAGGTTTCCAGCTTTTCCGATGTTCGCTCATGCACTCTAACCTCCTTGGCCAGTATACCTGTTAGTAAACTCGCTTGGACGGATATGAATCAATGGATGGGATAAATTTAAGTCGAATTGGATGGTTACGAGGCGAAGGGTTACTGTTATATTAAATGGGATCGGTTGAGTAGAGGCCATCTTTTTGAAAGAAGGGATTTAAATTGCTTTATGTGATCCTTTTAACGCTTTGCGCTGCTGCTCTTCTTGCCGTCATCGTCGTGGGCGGGGTTTCCGCTATCAAAGCCGAGGAAGACTGAACCCATTTCAGGAAAATAATATTCCTCCGCAAACGCCTGTGATTCAGGCGTTTTTTAATTTATAAAATGGCGGAAGCGGAAGTCGGAATCCTAAAATTCTGATACAATGAAGGCGCCGCCGGACCATATCGATTATCGTTGGAAGCGGTCTCAAAGAGGGGGGCTAGCATGTACACGCTGCTCATCGTAGAGGATGAGAACAAGACGAGAGAAGCACTGATGGAGTATGTTCCTTGGGAAAAATGGGGAGTCTCCGAATTGCTCGAAGCGGGCAACGGACAAGAAGCGCTCAAGATCGCGCGGGAGATGGAGCCGGACATCGTCATCACGGACATTCGGATGCCCGTCATGGACGGCGTCGAGCTGTCCGGACACTTGTGCACCGAATTGCCGGATACGGCCATCATTATGCTCAGCGCGTATTCCGAACTGAACTATCTGAAGTCGGCGATGCGTACCAAGTCGGTCGACTACCTGCTAAAGCCGGTCGATATGGCCGAGCTCGAGCAGGCGGTGCAGTCTGCCATCCGGCGAATCGAGGAGAGCGAATCGCGCAGGCGGGACCGCGACGTGTTGGACCGCAACCTTCCGCTTCTGCAGGAGCAATTCCTGCTGTCTCTGATCGGCGGAGAGCACGAACCGGATAAGGAGCTGGCGTCTCTATGCGCTTCATTAGGCATTCCGGCTGAGGAAGACCGACGTTGGCAGGCCGTCGTATTCCGCTTTGCCGACGAACGGGAAGGCCGGATGGCGAGACTGACTCCAGTCGTCCGGAAGGAGCTGAAGGCGGCGCTGCATCATGCGTTCAAAGCGTTCGACTGCCGATATGTCTTGACCGCCTGGGAGCCTGAGTGGATGGTAGCGGTCGGAGAATTCCCAAAAACGGGAACGTTCCCGGATTTGGAGGACGCTTCGATTGAATTCGTAAAAGCCGCGCGGGATTACTTCGGCTGTCAGGTAACGGCAAAGCGGTCCAAAGCGGGGGAGCCTCTGGAACGGATCGGGGAAAGCCTCAAGCAAATGGTCAAGATCGGAACTGCAAAACCCGACGCCGAATCGCCATCGGAGCGTAACGCTCAGCTTGTCGAAGCGATCAAGACCTATATTGAGCGGCATTATGCCGACGAGACGATGACGGTTAACGATATTGCCGAAGGCTTGTCCTATACCAGCGCCCATCTCTGCATGACGTTCAAGAAGGTCACGGGAATTACGATCAATCACTTCGCCAATCTGCTGCGGATTCGCAAGGCCAAAGCCTTGTTGGCCGAGACCGATATGAAAATCGTTGAAGTTGCCCTGAAGGTAGGGTACAGCAACGAGAATTATTTCAGCAAAGTGTTCCGGAAATACGAGAACGTCTCTCCTTCCGAATACAAGTCGGGGAGGGCGAGCCGATGAGACTGAAGGATATGCGGCTCAAACACCGCGTGTTCCTGTATTTCTCGCTGCTTCTTATCGTGTCCACCATCTCCTACAGCTATTACGCCTATAAGGCGAACGTGCGCACGGCGGAAGAGAACTTCACGTCCGCCGTTCAAGGAACGATGGCGCAGACGGCGGAAGGAATGAACGTTTTGCTGTCCGAAGTCGAGCAGCAAGCGAATTTGTTCGCGGGAAGCCACGTCGTGCAGGATTCGCTTGCGCCCGGTACAGCTACGGTCATCCAGCAGTACGACCGATATGTGAATATGCAGAAGGTTATCGACGCATTCGAGAAAAACTATCCTTCTTACCGCATTCGGGTGTTCCTGAAGGAACCGCGCCGTTTCCTCAACGATGGGGAGCGTTATCTTCAAGAGAGCGGCGCGTCGGGCGATGCGTCCGATTCGGTTTTGTTCCGTCGCAATTCGGTGATGGAATGGAGCCTGTATTCGAATCCGTCGGACCCGGAATCCGGCGACATGCTGTTCACGCTGCGCCGAAGGATCATCAGCGGTTCGGACATCAGCCAGCAATTAGGCACCGTTGCCTTCGACGTGAGTGCGAAAGCGGCGGCCGACGTCCTTTCCCGAACGCCAATTCCGGGAGATCGCTCGTTGTACGTTTTCGATCCGCAGGGACGGATTCTTTACGATACGGGAGGTTCGGCCGGAGGCGGGATGCCTTCACGTACGGTCGATTCCGCCGAGCTCGGCCGAGTGAGCCAAACAGGGGCCGGCAGTCTTCGGCTCGAAGGAAAGAATGGAGCGGAACTGCTCGTCTACCATTCGGTAGGCGGTTATCCGCTGTACCTGGCGGTCAATATTCCGTACCGCGAGATCACGAACCGCTCTCACCAGATTCTCTACCAATTCGGGGGCGTGGCGCTGCTGGTGCTTGCCGTATCGTTTGCACTTGCTTACCTAATCGCCAGCAACGTTACCAGCCGGCTGAAGAAGCTGATGAAAGTCATGGGCACGGTGGAAATCCGCCAATTCAACATCCAGGTGCCGACCGACCGCAACGACGAGATCGGGGCGCTGACGCACCGGTTCAATTGGATGATCGAGCGCATCCGGACGCTGATCGAGGACGTTTATAAAGCCAATTACGAGAAAAAAGAAGCGGAACTGAAGCTGCTTCAGTCGCAGATCAATCCTCATTTTCTATACAATACGCTGGACAGCGTGAATTGGTTGGCGGTCAAACATCAGGCGCCGGACATCAGCTACATGGTTCGCAATTTGTCGAGCTTTCTGCGCATCGGCTTGCATATCGACGGCCCGTCGACGCTGGAGGCCGAGCTGATGCATACCCGGGCTTATTTCAACATTCAGAAGTACCGGTTCGAGGACCGGATCGATCTGACGATCGGCGTGCCGGAATCGCTGGAGCCGCTGCAGGTGCTTCCGCTAATTTTGCAGCCGCTGGTGGAGAATGCCATTCTGCACGGAATTTTAAAGCACGATACGCTGAAGGGATCGATCGTCATTCGCGCTTGGCGCGACAAAGAGGAGGGAGGCGATCTGTTCCTGGAAGTCCGCGACAACGGGCTCGGAATGGAAGCCGCCAAGCTCAAACAGGTGATGCAGGGATTGGACTCCGAGGCGACGAACGGGTCCGGTACCGGGCTGCGCAACGTCCACCGGCGAATCCGCATGCGGCATGAAGCGCCATATGGTCTTACCGTGCATAGCGCTCTCGGTGAAGGAACCCGCTGCGTTCTACGTCTTCCGTCCATTCTTCGCCCTTAGCCCGAAGGATTTAATATATTACCCGTCGATCCGAATCCTGTGCATTCCTTGCCGAATTGCAACCGATTACAATGAGATCAGCCTTGAAGTCAACCATACGCAAGCGCTGATCACCATTCGGAAAGGAGGCGACCTTCATGAATCAGGCAACCTCGGAACAAGCATCGGTTCGTCAGCCTGCCCCCGGCGCCAAAGGCCGTGAACGTTCGGGACGAAAACGATTCAATCGCGAAGGCTATTTGGAGCTGTACCTTATTCTGCTTCCTTCGCTGGCTCTGCTCGTGCTGTTCAAATACATCCCGATGGGCGGGCTGATCGTCGCCTTTCAAGACTACAATATTTTTCAAGGCATCGGTCACAGTCCGTTCGTCGGGTTGAAGCACTTTCACGCCTTATTCTCCAGCGACGAGTTCTACCGGGTCCTGCGCAACACGCTGGTCATCAACATCTACAAACTGGCGTTTTGGGTCCCGCTGCCCGCATTCTTCGCGATTCTGCTGAACGAAGTGCGCAAGCTGATGTTTCGCAAAGTTCTGCAGACGACTTTGTATTTGCCCCACTTCCTGTCCTGGGTTATCGTCGGCGGTGTATTCGTCAACCTGCTGCAGACGCACGGCGGCTTGGTCAACGACCTGATCGCATCGCTTGGCGGCAAACGAGTCTCGTTCCTGCTCGAGCCGGCGTACTTCCGCCATATCATCGTCGCATCCTCGATGTGGAAGGAAGTCGGCTGGGGGACGATCGTCTATCTCGCGGCCATCGCGGGCATCAACCCGCAGCTGTACGAAGCGGCCGCAGCGGACGGCGCATCCAAGCTGCGGCAAATCCGGCATATCACGATTCCGGGAATCGGCGGCACGATCGTGCTCATGACGATGATGTCGCTCGGCAATCTGCTCGGCAACTCGTTCGAACAGATTCTCATCATGTACAATCCCGCCGTCTACAATGTCGGCGACGTGCTGGAGACGTACGTGTTCCGCAACGGCATCGGCCAGATGCAATATTCGTACACGACCGCCGTCGGCATCTTCAGCGGCGTGGTCGGGTTCATCCTGGTCGTGACTGCCAACAAGCTGTGCCGGAAATTTTTTAACCAGGGCATGTGGTGAGGAGGGGAGCCCCATTGATCCATCGTCTGACAAAGGGCGACCGCGTCTTCGTCGCCGTCTGCTACACTGTTCTGATCGTGACGGGTTTGCTCGTGGCTCTTCCGGTTCTCAACCTGATCTCGGTCTCGCTGAGCGGAGGAAACCTCGTATACGCAGGCGCCATCAAGCTGTGGCCGGAGCAGCTTCAATTCGATGCCTATCGGTATGTCATTCAATCCAAAACGTTCTTCAGCGCGTTTCGAGTCTCTGTCATCATGACGCTGCTCGGCAGCGTGCTGGGACTTCTTCTAGCCGTAATGGCCGCTTACCCGCTGTCCAAACCCGGTTTGCCGGCCCGCAAATGGATCGTGCTGGCGTTCGTCTTCACCATGATGTTCAGCGGGGGCATCGTGCCGCAATACTTGCTGATCAACAAGCTGCATTTGCTGAACACGATATGGGCGGTAATCTTTCCTTCCGTCACGAGCGTGTTCAATCTGCTGATCGTCAAAAACTTCTTCGAGGCGCTGCCCGGCGAGATCGAGGAAGCGGCCAAGATCGACGGAGCTTCCCAGCTCAAGATTCTGTTCACGATCATGCTCCCGCTGTCCAAGCCGGTGCTGGCGACCATCTTCTTGTTCTTCGCGGTCGGCTTCTGGAACGATTATTTCAACGCCAGAATGTACATTACCGATCAGCACTTGATGCCGCTTCAGGTGTACCTGCGCACGGTCATCTTCGAGGCGCAGGATCCGACGGGGAACTTCAAGCTCGACCAGAACTCGCTTCGCAACGTCGCGCCGCAGAGCATTATCAACGCAACGGTATTTCTGTCGATGCTGCCGATGGCGGTGCTGTATCCGTTCCTGCAGAAGCATTTCCTGCGCGGGATGGTTATCGGATCGGTCAAAGGATAATCGGGGGAGGGGAAGCTTATGAAATCGAGCGAACGGGTCCGCGACGGCCCGGCGGCAATGGAACATGGATAGCCGCAACCTAAACAATTATGCTTCATCTTACTCAGGGGGGATCATCCATGCGAATGGGAAAAAAAGGGATTGTCGGCTCGCTGGTGCTGGCCGCTTCGTTGACGCTGGCCGGCTGCGGAGGCCAATCTACGGACAACGCCGCCTCGACGGCGACGCCGTCCGCGCCAAGTACGGCATCCGGGGTCTCATCGGCTCCCGCGTCGGGAAGCAAGCTAAACACTCAATTGAAGTTTCTGTCCTACCAGGATAACTTCGACCCGGAGACGGACTATGAACGCCAAGCCATCAAGGACATGCTCGGCGTCGACATCGTGCCTACGATGGGCAACGACGACGACAAGGTCAACCTGATCTTGAGCTCCGGTCAAGACTACGACATGATCTCGATGAACAACCGGAACCTGCTGGCCATGTATGCCAAGAACAAGGCGATTCAACCGTTGACGACGCTGATCGATCAATACGGGCCGAATTTGAAAAATGCGTTTACGCAAGAGGAATGGGACATGGTCTCCGTCGACGGCGAAATCTATGCGTTGCCGACGTTCAACTACGAGGCGGTAACCGACGGGCTCATTATCCGCAAGGATTGGCTCGATAAATTGGGGCTGCCGATGCCGACGACGCCTGACGAATTGTATCAGACATTGAAAGCGTTTAAGGAGCAAGATCCGGGCGGCGTCGGCAAGGACAACGTCATTCCGTTTGCCTACCATGCCGGCGAAGACGGCAACCTGCTGGAGATCAGCGGGCTGGCGGAAGCCTTCGGCCTCGGCCGCGGTCCGACCGACTTCATCGAACAGGGCGGCAAGATCGTCTCCGGTCTGGACACGCCCGGTGCCAAGGAGTATATCGCGTACCTGAACAAGCTGAACAAAGAAGACCTGCTCGACCCGGACGCTGCCGCTTCCAAGCATGACAAAGTCATGGAGAAAGTCGGAGCCGGATACGTCGGGGCGGCCACGATGTCCTGCTGGGATTCAGGAGCCGTCAGAGCGCTCAAGGAGAGCGATCCGAACGCCGAGCTGGCCTTCCTGCCGCCGATGAAGGACCCGAACGGCAACCAGAAAATATCCGGCACCGGCGGGCTTTACAGCTTCGTTATCGTGCCGCAAGCGTCGAAGAAAGCAGCCGATGTCGTTCAATACGCGAACGCATTCCTGGACCCGGCCAACTATACGAAGCTCATTCTCGGAGACGAGAACGTGACGTACAAGGTGGAGGACGGCAAATACTATCCGATCTTCCCCGCGTTCGACAAGCTGAACAAAGGCCGCTGGTTCTACCCGGTCAATGAATCGAAAATGTATACGCCTCTGTTCGGCGCCCGGGCCCGCAAGGAACCGGAGATGGCCGCGCTGTGGGACGATATCAACGCCAAAGCGGATTCTTATGTATACACTCCGGTCGTCAATCAGGCGCCGGTCGTTCAGGCCGAGCAGGATTTCGGCCAGCAGCTGCGCACCTTCAGCCATGAGCAGCTGATCAAGATGATGCTGGACGACAGCTCCCTCGCGAAGTTCGACGACTTCGTCAAGCAGTGGAAGGAGAAAGGCGGCCAGGCACTCGCGGACCAATACAACGAATGGTACCAGACGACCAAGTAGGGAAGCCGCTTCGAACGACCGGTCGGAAGCTTCATTAGCCATAAGCGGTGCGGTTGCTTCTTTGCCGAAGCAGCCGCATTTTCGCTGCATGCCCCTTAAGCGAAAACGGTTAGATCAGCATCGGAAACGGAAAGGATGGTTGTTTGGAAATGAAATGTGTATTGTCTTCGGATCGCCTGCCGGTCCTTTACGAGGCGGATGCCGCGGTAATCGGCGGCTCCTTCGCCGGAATCGCCTGCGCGCTGCGGCTGGCCGAATGCGGGCTGCGCGTCGTCGTCGTCGAGCCTCGAACGTATCTGGGGCGCGAGCTGACGGCCACGCTTCGGCCCTGGCTTGAACTTTCGGAGGAAGAAGAGAAGGCCTCGCTGCCTGATCCGATCCGTCACGTGCTGGCGCTTAGCGAGGCGATGCGCCCTTCGGACGAAGTGCGGCCGCTTCATGCCGACCGGTTGAAGCGGAGCCTGGAAGATCTGCTGGCCGGCCGTTCGATCGAACTGCTGTACGCTTCGCTGCCAACCGCCGTGCTGGAACGGCAAGGACGGACGGTTGGCCTGGAGATCGCGAACAAATCCGGCAGGCAGGCCATCGAATGCCGGTTCGTCGTCGATGCGACGGAGACCGCACTGGCCGCCGCCTTATGCGGCGAGGATATGTCCAGGTATCGGCCAGGGGAGCGGGCGCTGTATAGAAGAACGCTTGAATTTACGAATGTGGACGCTGCCGGGCAATCGCTAGGCGAACTGCCTGTTCCGACGGAGCTCGGCCTGGCCGGCGATCGGATTCGCCTTCTGCCGGGCAGCGCCGGGGGCGGCCATGTCTGGGCGGAATTCGAGCTCGAGCTGCCCAGCGCGAACACGCTCGAGGCGAACCGCGATCGGGAATCGCAAGCCAGGCACGCCGGCATGCGTCTGGCCGTCTGGCTGATCCGGCAGGCGCCGGCTTTCCGCAAAGCGGATCTGGCTGCCTCGTCGCACGAGCTGCTGGGACCGTATCCGCTGCCGGCAACGAGGGGCGAGATGCCTTTTACGATCGCGGATTGCGAGGTCGGCCGCCCCGATGTCGTCAGCCTGGCGAAGTCGATATTCGCGTTCGGCAGCGAGATGCTGCACGACCCGGTGCAGGCGAGCGTTCTCGGACGACAGGCGGCGGATGCGATGCTGGAGCGGGTAACGGGTGCTACGGATCATTCGGCCGACGAGCCGGCAGCTGCGGCAATCGGTATCGGGATCGATGCGTCTGACCGGAACGAATATGAGCTGTGCGTGCCGGGGACGGACTTCTTCCAGCGCGTGGAGCGGACGATCCCGGTGGAAGCGCGGGCGATCCCGGTATGGAAGCGGACCGAGGTGCTGGTCGTCGGGGGCGGGTCCAGCGGCGCGAGCGCCGCGATTACGGCAGCCGGAGAAGGCTCTGCGACGACGCTGATCGACTTGAATCCCGGGCTGGGAGGCACCGGGACGTACGGCGGAGTCGACAGCTATTGGTTTGGACGGAAAACGGGCTATGCGGCGAAAATAGCGGAGCTGGTGCGGTTGGTGCAGTCTGAGCTCCGCTACAAAGGCCACAAGTGGAACCTCGAAGCCAAGATGCACGCGCTACTCTGCGAAGCGGAGAAGACGGGAGCCGACCTGCTGCTGAATGCCGTTACCTGCGGGGCGGCAATGCTCGGCAGGCGGGTGTGCGGCGCGGTCGTGGCAACCCGATGGGGACTGTCGACGGTGCTCGCTTCGGTTGTCATCGACGCATCCGGAGATGGCGACGTCGCCGCCTTTGCCGGTGCCGAATTCGTCTACGGCTCGGAGCGGGACCACGCGGTCATGTGGTATTCTTTGGCTCAATTCAAGGAACCGGGCAAGAGCACGAACAATTTTACCGGCATGGTGGACGTGTCGAACGTCTTGGACTATACGCGGGCGATACTGGCCGGACGCCGGCGCGGTGAAGATTTGCATGACCACGGTATCTACGTCGCAACCCGGGAAAGCCGACACATCATGGGGGAAGTCGTCATGCGCCTGACCGACCAGCTGCTGCACCGCCGATGGCATGACGTCATCAACGTTCATTTCAGCAACCATGACGTCAAAGGAGTCAGCGGCGCGGAATGGGTCAACGTCGGCTTGATCCCGCCCAATCTGGACATCGAGATCCCTTATCGCATGCTTCTCCCGAAAGGGTTGGAAGGGCTGCTTGTCGCGGGCAAGGCGATCTCGGCGACCCATGACGCGCTGCCCGCGATCCGCATGCAGGCCGATCTGGAGAACCTGGGCGCCGCGGCGGCGCTGGCGGCTTCGATGGCCGTCCGCGCGAATGAAGGGCTGCGGAACCTAACGCTGTCCAAGTTGCAAGCCCGACTCGCCGCCGAAGGGTTGATTCCGGAGCGAGTCCTGGAGCGCCGGCTGGAGCCGGTACGTTTTTCGGAGGCGGAACTGGAACGCCTCGTCGATTCGATCGAGACGGAGCCGCTGTACGAATATGCCAACATGCGGATGAACGAGACCTATGAAAAACCGATTCCATTCGTCGAGATCTGTTCTGTCGGCCCTCGTATCGTTCCGGTTCTCGAGCGTGCGATGGGACGGGCGGAAGGCAACCGCCGAATCCGTATCGCCCAGGCGCTGTGCATGCTGCAATCCCGTTCGGGCGTGCCCGTGCTGCTGGACGCGATTCAGCGAGAGCTGCAGGGCCCCCGGCTTCCGGAGCGCACGGCGGACATCCTGTATGTCCAGCTTCCGCCGGACCACGGCGCGATGCCGGATGCGGCTTATCTGCTCTATTCGCTTGCCCCGGCGGCCGATCCGCGCAGCGTGAAGGCATGGGAACAGGTGGCCGAACGGATCGATCTGGACGAAGTCAGCTTCAAGGATTCCCGCAAAGGCCTGTTCTATTATGTAGACGCAGTGTGCCGGGGGGCCGAGCGGCTCGGCAGCCGCGCCGCCCTCCCGGCCCTGGAGCGGCTGCATCGGATTCCGCTGCTGAACGGACAGCAATGCTCGGACCGGGCTCAGGCGGATTATTTCCTCGAACGCCGGGCTATGCTGGAGCTGGCGATCGGACGGGCGCTGGCCCGATGCGGAAGCGAGGAAGGCTATGCCGTTCTGATCGCTTATCTGTCGGACAACCGGTCGATGCTGGCCCGCGGCGCGCTGCTGGAGCTGCGCCGGTTAAGCGGTCGCATGGAAGACGCGGATCCGGAGCGGTGGCGCCGGTGGGCCTCCGCGGAGAAGCCGGAGCGTCAGCCCAGGCCGCTGGATATACGGCTCGATTTCGAGTTCGACAGCGAGTCGATGCTGCGGCGGGAACGGGTTGAATGAATTTTCAAGCGGATATCGGACTGAAAGGGGATGATTTCGTTGCATTTGATCGGATTGGATATCGGTACGACTTCGGTGTGCGGGGCGCTGCTGGAAGCACGGACGCGCCGAATGATCCGGTCGGTTACCTTGGACAATACGGCCGCTTTGCGTTCTTCCCGGAGCTGGGAGTTTGCGCAGGACGCAGAGTCCATCTGGCGAACGGCGGAGTCGGTTTTGTCCGAGCTTCGCAGCGACCGTGCGGAAGTCCTCGGCATCGGCATTACCGGCCAAATGCACGGCATCCTGTACGTCGATAAGGAAGGGAACGCGGTGTCGCCCCTCTACACATGGCAGGATAAGCGGGGCGACATGCCTTATTCCAAGGAAGCGACATACGCCGAACAGCTCGCACGGTTGACCTGTTATCCGATGGCGACGGGCTTCGGGATGGCGACCCATTTCTACAACCAGCAGAACGGCCTGGTTCCGCCAGGCGCCTCGGCCCTCTGTACGATTGCCGATTATGTGGCGATGCGGCTCGCAAATCGAACGAGACCGTTGATTGACCCGACGAATGCGTCGGGCTTGGGGCTGTATGATCCCCGGCTGCTGGAATTCGACCGGGCCGCCCTGACGCACGCCGAGATCGACGCCGGTCTGCTGCCGGAACAAGTTCCGTCGGGAACGGTCATCGGCAGGATAAAGGATGGAATACCGGTCGCCACCGCGCTCGGCGACAATCAGGCCAGCTTTCTCGGAGCGGTTCCGGATGTTCGGTCCTCGGTTCTGCTTAATATCGGCACGGGATCGCAAATTTCCGTCTATTCGGATGCGTATTGTGCGGACGAATGCCGGACGGCTGGGGGAATCGACATTCGTCCCTTCCCGGGCGGCGGATATCTGCTCGTCGGCGCTTCCTTAAGCGGAGGCAAATCGTATGCGCTGCTGGAGCGGTTCTTTCGTGAAGTGATAACGTCGTTTACGGGTTCCGACGAGTCAAGCCTGTACGAGACGATGAACCGAATGGCGGAGGCGGAGACGGCGGACGAATTTGAATTAAAGGTAAATACGCGGTTCTTCGGCACCCGGGCCGATCCGCTGGCGCGAGGGACGATCGACGGCGTCTGTCCGGACAATTGGACCCCGGGTCACTTGATCCGCGGGTTTCTGGAGGGGATGGCAGGCGAACTGGCCGGCTATTACGACTTATTGCCGCCTTCCGTCAGGGAACGGGCGAAAGCGCTGGTTGTCTCCGGTAATGGGGTGCGTCGAAACGGAGCGCTGCGGCGTATATTGGAGCGCCTATTCGGCCTGCCGCTCCTCCTGCCCGACGGTGGGGAGGAAGCGTCGCGGGGAGCGGCGATCTGCGCCGGCGTCGGTTGCGGGCTGTATGCCTCTTTCTAAACAACAAGTATTGCCAAAACATCTCTCGCTTAATTCCTTCCGGGCCGCAAATACTACAGGAAACGAATTGCGGGAGGTTATGGATTTGAACAGAATGGTGCAGTCGCTCGCTTGCGTCGGACTTTCGGCTATGCTGCTCGCCGGTTGCGGCGGCATGAACAATGCAGGCAATGTAACCACCAAAAGCATCAATAAGGCAGGCCATTTAACAGCCAAAAGCATGAATCAAGCAGGCAACATTCGGCAACACGTGTTGTCCCGTCCCGGAGGCAATCAAGCCGTCGGCCATACACAGACTGCATCCCCGGGCACACGGTCCCATATTTTGCAGCTTGGGAACTGGATGAGAATCGAAGGGACAAGCGGGGAAACGGGCCTTGGCGCCCGCTCCATGGCCGGCAACGCCGGGAGAAGCGCCAGGAAGGGAAGGGGCATCCCCAATTATCAGGAACAGAGCGCGGATCAGGCGATTCATCTGACGGTAAGGGATCCCAAAGCCATTCAAGCCATCGACCGAATCAATAAAGCTCTCTCGTCCGGGGCGGTACGCGCGAAATCGGGTTCGTTGGTCAAGGATTTAAGCTACGTGCTGCAGCATGCATCGCTGACTTCGGAAACAGGTTCTTCCGGAATGTCCACGCACGGCAGATAAGGGGAACGTCGCAGGCCGGGCCGCCCGTCGATTGACGGCTGCCCGGCCTTTCTGTGTCCCATGGTCAGAAATTGCAGAAAATTCGACCAGATATAGAGATGATTGTACCAGCGGTCTCTGTGGTCTCCATTTATAATGGAGAGACAAAACCTCGCTTGGGGGAGAGGGGCCGTTCATGTACAAATTGATCATCGTCGACGATGAATTTTCGACCCGCAACGGGCTTGCCTTGTGCATCAACTGGCTGGAATACGGCATTGAAGTCGTCGGCGAAGCCGAGAACGGGACGAAGGGACTGGCGCTGGCTCAAAGCTGCCGGCCCGACATCGTGCTGACGGACGTCAAAATGCCCGGCATGGACGGCATCGAGATGGTCAGACGGCTGAGGGCGGACATGCCCGATACCAAGATCGTCTTTATTAGCGGTTACGACGATATTGCGTATCTGAAGTCGGCGATGAAGATGGACGCGGTGGATTACATCCTGAAGCCGGTCAACCTGGACGAATTGACAGCCGTCGTCGAGAAAATCATGGATATGTCCAAGCGCGAAGAGAATCGCAAGGACCTGCTGCAGCGAATGAGCGCCAAGCTGCACCAGAGCATTCCGCTGCTGAGAGAGAAGTTCTTTATCCAATTGATCCGGGACGGCAGCCCGGACCGAACCCAGATCGAGAAGCGGATCGGCTTCCTGGAGCTGCGCCTGCCCTTCGACGCTGCCTACTGCGCGCTCATCATCCGGATCGACAATGCGATCGCCGTGTTCGAAGCGATGTCGGAGCAGAGCACGCAGCTGATCTCGTTCGCGATCCAGAACATTTGCCAGGAGCTGGTCGATCGGCACGCGTCGGGCTACGCGTTCGAGAATCGCCGCGGCGAATACGTGCTCATCATCGCTTTGCCGGAGATGTTGGGAGAAGATATTCTCCTTCCGTTCGTCGAGGAATTGACGACCAGCCTGAACGGATTCCTGAAGCGGCTGGTGGAGCTCCACCTGACGATCGGCATCGGCGGCACCGCCGCGCACTTGGGCCAATTGGCCGAAAGCTATCATACGGCTGAGGAGGCGATCGAGCGCAAGCTGTTCCTCGGCCGGAACCAGGCCGTCATGTTCGACGCAATGGCGGCCCGCAAGGACGTCGACTACCGGCGCATCAACGAGATGCTGGCGGCCATCGCATCCGTGCTCAAGACGGAGGACGCGAACCAGATCGAGCAGCTGCTGGACGCGATGTTCCGGGAACTGAGCCTCAGCCGCGGGATCGGCTATAAGGATTGCCAGCGGATCTGCTTGCAGGTGCTGCTCGTCGCCTCGCAATTTCTGTCCGAATTCGGCCTTCGCACCGACCTCCAGAACGGCGAAGAATCCGAAGTGTGGGAGCAGCTGCTGAAGCTGGAGACGCTGGACGAGATGAGCCGGCATCTGAAGCATTATTTGTTCTCGATCTGCCGCCAGGTAGAGACGAAGTCGTTCAAGAAGGCCCACGACGTGATCGGGGAGATCGTCCGGATAATCGGCGAACGTTATGCGGAGAACCTGACGATCTCGGATATCGCGCAGCAGGTTTATTTGGCCAAAACGTATATTTGCCTGCTCTTCAAGCAGGAGACGGGGGAGACCATCAACGAATATATCACGAGAGTCCGGATGGAGAAGGCGAGGGAGCTGCTGAAGGAGACGGACAAGAAGCTGGCCGACGTCAGTCAGGCCATCGGCTACTCGGAACCGAGCTACTTCACGAAGCAATTCCGCAAATACGCCGGCATGAAGCCAAGCGAATACAGAGACATTCATCGGAGGTAAAGGACATGAGGGAACGTTGGCGGGGCAAAAGCTGGGCGACGCTCGGCGACAGTATTACCGCGGCAAACGGCTATCAGCCGCCGGTTACGGAAGCGCTCGCATTCGAGCGAGTCGGCAATTATGGCCGGAGCGGCTGTCCGATGACGGCGGGCAGCGACAGGGACGAGGGCGCGACGGTTTATATGGCCGAGCGACTCGAGGAAGCTTACGACTGCGTGACCGTCTTCGCAGGAACGAACGATTACCGGCTCGGCATGCCTTTAGGGGACCTTTGCCCGGCCGGCCAGGCGTCTTTTGATATTCGCGCTTTTTGCGGCGCCTATCAGACGGTTATCGAAGGTTTGCTGGCGCGCCATCCGCTGTGCCGTCTGAACCTGTGGACGCCACTGCAGCGGGATAAGGACGGCTTCGACGGCGAGCGGCGCAACGATCAAGGCGCCTTGCTGGCGGATTACGCGGAGGCCGTTGTCGCGATCGGGAAGATGTATGCTTTGCCCGTGCTGGATTTGCACGCGCGAAGCGGCTTCAATAAGCTGACGCTCGACGCGTTGACGACCGACCGGCTGCATCCGAACGAGGCGGGCCACCGGCGGATTGCCGATCTGGCTATTCCCTTCCTGGCGGCACTCTGATATCGGAGGAGAGGCGGTGCAGCGGCGATGGGCGTAGTTCGCCAATTCCGTCTGTTGTGGGCGACGTACAGAAGGACGATTCTCCTCTATTTGCTTATCGTGCTGCTGCCGGCCGGCATGCTGCTGTATTACTACTTTCAGCGGTCCGAGAACATTCTCGAGCGGCAAGTGACCGTGTCGATCTTGAACTCGATCCGGCAGGTGAAGATCAACTTGGACTACCGCTTGTCCAAGGTCGACGAAATTTCAGACGCGCTGATCTTGAATACGGATCTGTACGACCAGCTGGCCAGCGATCCGCTCGCGGGCTCGCATTACAGCCAGGTGCAGGAAGAAGCCAAACTGGGCAATCTGGTTCGAAGCCTGCAGGGGAACGACATTCAAAAGATCAAGCTGTACGTCAATCCCGACAAAATGTACGCTCGCGAGCACGTCAACTTTTTCAGCCTGGACGAAGCCAAGGAGGAGCCATGGTACGAGCAGGTGATGAAGAGCAACGGCGCCGTGTCCTGGATTCCCACCCGGACGGTCTCCTTCCTCGGTTCCCCGGGCTCGGTTCGAGTCGTCTCCTCCGCCCGCATCATCCGGGATCCGCACCAGTTTGCCCGAATCATCGGCATTCTGGAGCTTGACGTGCCGGAGGCCAACCTGTCGGCTATCCTCGCGCCGGCCGAGTATCAGGGGACGAGCCGCTCGATGTATGTCGTCGATAGCGAAGGCCTCATTATGTCCCATACGCAGGAGGATCAGATCGGCAATCGGCTACTGGAGCCGGATCTGTTCGATGATGTGCGGGACCAGGCTTCGGGCATTCGGCGCGTGACGATCGGCAATGAAGCCTATTATTTGATCTTCGACACGTTGGATGAGAACGGATGGAAGGTCGTCTCGCTGCTGCCCGTTCGCCTGATCAACCGGACGAATGCGGACTTCAACGTCGGCTTCTCCGTTGTTCTGATTCTGTCTCTGGTGCTGTTGGTCATCCTGGGCGCGTTCCTCGTATTTGCAAACGTCAATCGCAGCATGATCGCGAGACTGCGGCACATCACCGAACAGCTGAAGGAGCGAGGCGCGGTGGTGATCGAGGAAGGACTGCCCCAGCGGCGGGGCGTCGTCATTCGGCTCGAGAAAAGCGTGACGCACATGCTAAGCACGCTGCAGCAGCTGCTGGAGGACAACTATCGGACGAAGGAGAAGGAGAAAGAAGCGCGGCTGAAGGTGCTGCAGGCGCAAATCAACCCGCACTTCCTCTATAATGCGCTTGACACGATCAACTGGATGGCGCTGACCAAAGGGGCGAAGGACATCAGCCGGATGCTGCACATGCTCGCGCAGTATTTCCGCCTCAGCCTGAGCAAGGGCAAGGATATCGTCACGCTGGAGGAGGAGATGAACCTTGCGAAGGCGTATCTCGAGATCCAGATGCAGAGGTTCCATAGCTTCGAGTACGAGCTGACCTATCCCGAATCGCTGGCCGGACGCCCGTTGCCGAAGCTGACCGTGCAGCCGATCATCGAGAACGCGATTCTGCACGGCATCCAGAACAAGGAAGGACATCAAGGCCGCATTCGGCTGGAAGTGTTCGAGCAGGACGGCGGCTTCGTCATCCGCGTCGCCGACGACGGCACGGGCATGAGCGAGGACAAGGTGCGCGAGCTTCTCGCGAGCTTCTCGTCGCCGACGACCTCGACGTCCAGCTACGGATTGTACAACGTCTGGGAACGGCTGCGTCTGTATACCGGAGGCGCCGGCCGCCTGGACGTCGCGTCCATACCGGGCGAAGGAACGACGGTCAGCCTGACGTTCCCGGAGGGGGCTCCGTCCGGCGAGACATCCGAATCCCTATAAGATCAGGCGATTGAACCGCTCTCTCCGAGCATCCGCTCGGGGAGGGCGGTTTGTTGTTTTATGCCGTGGGCCAGACGCCCTTACCTGAAGATTCGACCAGCGAAGCTGAATGCTGTACCTCACGCGCCGCCATCCGGTCCCGCTAAGATAAGAACCATAACCTACACCGAAGGGAGGAGGAAGGGCATGAAAGGCCGAGCGGATTGGCTTTCCCAGATTCGCCGCAATTATGATTTGTATCTGCTGTTGATACCGGGACTCGTTTTTTTGCTGATATTCAAATATACGCCGATTTACGGCCTGGTCATCGCCTTCCAGAATTTCAACATCTTCAAGGGCATCGGAGGAAGCGAATGGGTCGGTCTGCAGCAATTCGAGCGCCTGTTTCATTCCGCGGATTTCGGCCGCATTATGACGAACACGCTTCTTATCAGCTTGTACAAGATCGTCTTCCTGTTCCCGATCCCGATCATTATCGCCGTGCTGTTGAACGAAGTCGGCAGAATGGGGTTCAAGCGGTCGATTCAGACGATTATTTATTTGCCGCATTTCCTGTCCTGGGTCGTGATCGCGGGGCTGTTCGTCAACATTCTGTCGCCGTCCACGGGGATCGTTAACGGCATCATCGGCTGGTTCGGCGGAGAGCCGGTGAACTTCTTCATGGACAACCATTACTTCCGCAGCGTTCTCGTCGCCACGGCGGGTTGGAAGGAATCGGGCTGGAGCGCCATCATCTTCATCGCCGCCATTGCCGGCCTCGACCCCGAGCTGTACGAAGCGGCCAGGCTTGACGGCGCCAGCCGCGTGCGCCAGATGTTCCACATCACGCTGCCCGGAATCTCGACGACGATCGTTCTCATGCTCATCCTGCGCATCGGCGGCGTGCTGGAAGCGGGAACCGAGCAGATTCTGCTGCTGTATAACCCGACGGTATACCATACGGGGGACGTCATCGGCACTTACATTTACCGAATGGGGCTGACTTCCATGGAATACAGCTTCTCCACCGCGGTCGGACTGTTCGAGTCGGTGATCGGCTTCTTCCTGGTCATCGGCGGCAATCAGCTGTCCAAGCGGATCACGGGCAAGAGCATCTGGTGACGAGAGGAGAGAGACGATGACCCCATCACGCAGCCGGCCCTTTTCCGAAGTCGTCTATGTATCGATAGTCTACGCTGTCTTGACCGGCGCAGGCATTCTCTGCCTCTTCCCGTTCCTGAATGTGCTGGCCAAATCGCTCAGCGCCAACTGGGCGATCGTCTCCGGGAAGGTCGGGCTCTGGCCGATCGACCTCAACTTGAAGAACATCGGGTTCGTCATCGGCGACGACATGTTCCAGCGAGGATTCCTGATTTCGGTCTCGCTCACCGTCGTCGGCACGCTGGCTTCGGTCGTCATGACGGCTGTCTCCGCCTATCCGTTGTCGAAGAAGCATTTGCCGGGGATCAAGTTCGTGCTGCTGCTATACATCTTCACGATGCTGTTTAACGGCGGACTCGTTCCGAATTACCTGTTGATCAAAAACCTGGGGTTGATGAACAACCTCCTGTCGCTTGTGCTGCCGGCGCTGATCAGCGTCTTCAATCTGCTGCTGATGAAAAATTATTACGAAAGTCTGCCGGAGAGCCTGGAGGAATCGGCCAAGCTGGACGGCGCCAGCAACCTTCGCATCGTGCTGCGCTTGATTATTCCGCTTTCGGCGCCCGTGTTCGCCACGATCAGCTTATTCTATGCCGTCTCCTTCTGGAGCGACTGGTTTCATCCGATGCTGTATCTGAACGATCCGGCATTGAAGCCTCTGCAGCTGTATATGCGGGATGTCGTGCTGCAAGCGTCGGACGAGAATCTGCTGAACCAGGACAACGACCTGCTGTTGAACGCCTCGCCCGAAGGCATTCGCAACGCGACGATCATCGTGTCGACGATCCCGATTCTGCTCGTATATCCGTTCCTGCAAAAGTACTTCATCAAGGGGATTCTGATCGGCTCCGTCAAAGGATAACAAGCCTGCGGCATCGGCAACGGAATTATCCCTTGACGAGCCGGCCTCATTCCCGGAACCGCAAGGGTTAATTTATAATTACGGTATGGAGGGGTTCACATGTCGAAGAAAAAACGGTTTGCCGCAGCTGTCACGCTGCCGCTGGCCATCTCCGTCATCCTGGCCGGATGCGGAAGCGGAGGCAACAACGATGGCGGGAACGCCACGGCGACGGGAAGCGCGCCGACGGCCTCCGGCGCGGCCGCAAGCCCAAGCGCCGAGGCGAAGGACAAACCGACGCTGAAGCTGCTGCGCAATTACATGGCCGACGATTACAACACGTATCCGGTGAATCAATTCCTGGAGGAAGCGACCGGCTACAAGCTGCAGAACGATATGCTGCCCCAGGAGAATCCGGGCGACAAGCTGAATCTGATCATGGCTTCCGGCTCGGATTACGATCTGGTGGACGCCATGAACAAGCAGGACTTCTTCAACTTCGCCCAGAACGGCGCGCTGACGGATTTGACCCCGCTCATCGACCAATACGGTCCGAACATCAAGCAAGCGATCTCGCCGGAGAGCTTCTCAGGCGTAACGGTCGACGGGAAAATCTACGGCATTCCGACCTTGAACGTCTCTTACGTCCGGACGGGACTGCTGATCCGCACCGACTGGCTGGAGAAGGTCGGCAAGAAGATGCCGACGACGCTGGACGAACTCGTCGATGTTTTGAAAGCGTTTAAGGACCAAGACCCGGGCGGAAACGGCAAGAACAACATTCCGATGACGATCGATGCCGTCGCGCTGCTGGACAACTTGACGGGCGCTTACGGAATTTTCGGATCGTGGACCGAGATGGACGGCAAACTGGTGAACGTCGTCAATCATCCCGGGCTCAAGGATTACGTCACTTTCATCCGGGATCTGTACGATCAAGGATTGTTGGACAAGGAATTCGCCACCAACAAATCGGCGACTGCGGCCGAGAAGTTCACCAGCGGCCGGGCGGGCATCTATTTGGCCGGATGGTCGTCGATCCCGGGCTATGACGAAGCTCTGCAGAAGAACGTGCCGGGAGCAACGTACCAATACATTCCTCCGTTGAAAGGACCTGGCGGGCTAAGCGGATTTACCGAGATCGGGGGCTTCAATAAGATTACGTTCGTTCCCAAGTCGGCCAAACACCCGGAGGATGCGATCAAGCTGGTCAACGCCATGCTGGATCCGGACACGTTCAAAGACCTGTTCATCGGCAAAGAGGGCGAGACGTATACGGTGGAGAACGGCAATTACATGCCGATCGCTCCCGCATTTTTCGACGATCGCGGCCAGTCCAACAACTTCGTCATCGGGATGGACGAAGCCAACTTCGTCCAGTACTGGCAGGCCCGCCTGCAGAAGAGCAAGCCGATGTTCGACAATTACAAGATCATCAATTCGGTTCCCCAGGATCAGATTCATATGGACCCGCTCGCCTTCGCGCCGTACCTGCCGAAGTATTCGGCGAACAGCGTCAAGCTGGATACGCTTGTCAACGATCGTCTGATCCAGATGATCGTGGACGGGGTGTCCGACAAGGCGATCGGCGATCTCCAGAAAGCTTGGAACGACGCAGGCGGCCAGGATGTAGAGAAGGAAGTGAACGACTGGTACGCAAGCCAACAACATTAAGGAAAGAGATTCGGGGCTTCGCCTTGACGGCGAGGCCTCGAATTTCAAGAGAGAGGAGACCCATAAAGAGATGATCTACGATCTGGTGATTTACGGCGGCACGGCGGCAGGAATGGCCGCTGCCGTTCAAGCCCGCCGAATGGGCATGAACCCGGTTGTCCTGGAGCCGTCCCGCAGGCTGGGGGGGTTAAGCAGCGGCGGGCTGGGCGACACCGATTTCGGCGACAAGTCGGCGATCGGCGGGCTGTCGCTGGAATTCTACAAGCGAGTCGGCCGGAAGTACGGCTCGGACGAAGCGGTCTGGATGTTCGAGCCGAAGACGGCGCTGTCCGTCTTCGAGGATTGGGCGGAGGAATACGGCATCGAGGTCCGGTACGGCGAAAGGCTCGATCCGGCCGATCCCGTCGCGAAGCGCGGCAATCGGATCGAGTCGATCCGGTCGGAATCGGGGCATACGTACGCCGGCAGAATGTTCATGGATGCCGGGTACGAAGGGGATCTGATGAAAGCGGCGGGAGTCTCGTATGCATTGGGCAGGGAGCCGAACAGCCGGTACGGGGAGACGTACAACGGCATTCAGACGGCGGCCGCCGTCAAAAACCAGCTGCCCCGGGGCATCGATCCTTACGTCGTGCCGGGCGATCGGGCGAGCGGACTTTTGCCCGGCGTCAATCCCGACTCCGGGGGACGGGACGGCGAAGGAGACGACAAAATCCAGGCGTACTGCTACCGGATGTGCTTGACGGACGCGCCGGATAACCGCTTTCCCGTGGAGCAGCCGGCGGGCTACGACGAACGGGACTACGAGCTGTTGTTCCGTGCCGCCGAACAGGGAGAGAACGTATTCTTTAAGCTGCGGATGGTGCCGAACCGGAAGACCGATTCCAATAACGACAAGGGATTCTCGACGGACTTTATCGGCTGCAATTATGCCTATCCGGAAGCCTCTTATGCGGAGAGAGAGGCGCTCGCGGCCGCCCATGAGCGCCATCAGCGCGGCTTGATCTGGACTCTGCAGCATCATCCCCGCGTTCCGGCCGCTATCCGCGAATTTTACAAGCCGTGGGGGCTTCCTCTTGACGAGTTCACGGAGAACGGCCACTGGACGCCGCAGCTGTACATCCGGGAAGCCAGACGGATGGTAAGCGGTCTGGTGATGAACGAAAATCATATTTTCCTGCGTTCACCCATCGACGACCCCGTCGGCCTCGGCTCCTACACGATGGATTCCCACAACGTGCAGCGGCATGTCAGTCCGGAAGGCGACGTCCGGAACGAGGGAGACGTGCAGATCAAGCTGAATTCTCCTTATCCCATCAGCTACCGTTCGCTCGTGCCGGAGGAAGAACAGTGCGCCAACTTGCTAGTCCCCGTCTGCCTGTCTGCCTCGCATATCGCGTACGGCTCCATCCGGATGGAGCCCGTGTTCATGGCGCTGGGCCAGTCGGCGGCGACCGCGGCCGCGCTTGCGCTGGAGGCAGACATCGCCGTTCAGGCGGTGCCGTATGGCAAGCTGCGCGAGCGGTTGCTGCGGGACGATCAGGTCATTTAGGCGGTTACGGCACGTCTTCATATGCGTTCAATGAGGCTTCGATTTGGGGAGCAGACTCGATCCTTAAGGATCGGGTCTTTTTTGCCTTAGAAATTCCTGGACGCTTCAAATTAAGATATCCACTGCCTATCCCTCCGGGAAATTCTTCTCTTTTTCTCCGATTATATCAAGATCAAAATCGGTTTGTTATGAATTCCGGCCGATTTTACTTGCTCTTTACAATTTTCCGGACTTTATGCACCATTCAGCGACAAACGGTAAGGTGAACGAAGAGAACTGCACGGCTGTTGCCGGACAGTTCTTTTTTCTGCGCAGGCAAACTCCGCTTCGCTTCCAGCAATTTAGTGTAACAATATTCAAGGATGAGACGTCAATTTCTACAAGACAGCAAAAGAAGGAGACGAATCGAATGAAACGAATCAAAAAAGCAACCGTTGCAATTATGGCCGTAGGAGCCTTAACGCTAAGCACCGCTGGAATTACGAATGAACTTTTGCCTGCAAAAGCAGCCGCGGCGTCTGCGTCCGCATCGTCTGCAGCATCGGAGTACTATAAGCAGGCCTTACAGACGCTGAACAGCTTCTACAAACCGGCGCTTCAAGGGCAATTTCCCGGTCTTGGGGGATTGACGTTAGGCAAAAGCACGCGCGAGGACGTAGTCAAAGCGATCGGCGAGCCTGAAATGCCGTCCAATGCGTCGAATGCATTCGATGTCTATCACGCGGAGATGGGCCACCCCGGGTATGCGATCTCGTATAAGCAGAACAAAATCCAGGAGATGCGCTACTTCGGGACGAATGTGGAACGGGAGGCCAATATCGGCGGCATTACGGTGAAGATGCTCGTGCAGCAATGGGGAGCGCCTCATTCCTCCACCGTTTTCAAAACCGGCAGCGTGGAGCAGAAAAAGATCGTTTATATCCGCGGAGCCTATCAGCTCGAGTTTATTTTCAACAGCAGCACGAACCTCGACCACATCAATCTGGTTAAAAAGGACGCAGCGGGGTCCGATAATTCTTCCGCTGCCGGAGATTACTATAAGCAGGCCTTGCAGACGCTGAACAGCTTCTACAAGCCGGCACTTCAAGGCCAGTTTCCCGGTCTTGAGGGATTGACGTTAGGCAAAAGCACGCGGGAGGACGTAGTCAAAGCGATCGGCGAGCCTGAAATGCCGTCCAATGCGTCGAATGCATTCGATGTCTATCACGCGGAAATGGGCCACCCCGGGTATGCGATCTCGTATAAGCAGGACAAAATCCGGGAGATGCGCTACTTCGGGACAAATGTGGAACGGGAGGCCAATATCGGCGGCATTACGGTGAAGATGCTCGTGCAGCAATGGGGGGCGCCTCATTCCTCCACCGTTATCAAAACCGGCAGCGTGGAGCAGAAAAAAATCGTTTATATCCGCGGAGCCTATCAGCTCGAGTTTATTTTCAACAGCAGCACGAACCTCGACCACATCAATCTGGTTTACAAAGCGTAAGTTTACCCATTTCCCTCACCGGTATTCCGGTGAGGTTTTTTTGTATGATTCTATCTTGGTCCTTTTCTTCATATCATTTAAAAAAATAGATTGAGAGAAGATGAGGACATTGAAAACTGGTTATCGGACTCATGGATCGTTCCGGCGCTCTTTTTGGCGATGGGGCTATTTTTATTTGTTTCTATCGTCTTGCTGCTTCAGCATTATCGCGTTTCGCCCGATGATGGCCCCTGACGCCGACGGGAAAGTACTGCTGCAATTGGACAAGCTGGCTCGGCCGGGAGGGGAAACCGTTGCTCCGGTGCACATAACGGGAAATCGGAGTCCGCAAGATCACCCGGATCCAAGCGGAGCGGCTTCCGAATCCGCGCAAAATTCCGTCTCCGCAACGCAATGGGTGCGCATTACGACGGCCGCCGCTTTGCGCGAGGAGCCGAAGCCGACTTCGCCGGAAATGCTGGAAGCAATCCCGGACGAATGGTTTCCCGTGCTGAGGGAGGAAGATCATTGGTACGAAGTCCGGTTAGGCGATAGCCAATCCGGCTGGGTTCCGGAGCAAGGGACTGAAACGACAAAGCTGACCGAAAATAGGCAAGTGATTTCGATTCAAGCGGATGCGCCGATTTTTTCGGGTCCTGACGTTTCGTTCGGCCCGGTACGAACCGCTCGGCCGAACCATGTCTATGTTCCGAATCGAGTGAGCGGACAATGGATCGAATTGCAGGGGGAAGGCGAAACCGCATCGTGGATCAAGGCATCGGACGCCATCTGGACCCATGGGGAACCTGCTTCAATTGCAGCGTTTAACGAATCGGGAGAAGGCGTTGACGGAAATCTCCAAGCGGCGAAAGGTCCCCTGGAGGGAAAAACGATCGTCGTCGATCCGGGTCACGGCGGCATCGATTCGGGGGCGCGAGGCAAGATTGAAGATGTCTATGAGCGGGATGTCAATCTGTCCGTCGCCCGAGCGCTGAAGCATAAGCTGCAAGCCGCCGGCGCGAAAGTGCTGATGACCCGAACTTCCAACGATCAAACGGTTACTTTGCAAAGCCGGGTGGACTTGTCGAACCGGAGCGGCGCCGACCTCTTTGTCAGCATTCATCAAAATATGTTCGTGCAAGATCCAAGCGTATCCGGCACCATTACTTTCTACAGCGGACCGGAATCGGCAGCGCCGGCGAAGGCGATCGAGGAGGCTGCGTTAGCCTCGCTCGGCAGCAGAGAGGAGAAGGAACACGTCGAGCAGGATCAATTGTATGTCTTGCGCAATAATCGTCAGCCGGCCGTTCTGATCGAAGGCTGCTTTCTATCCAATCCGAAGGAGCTCGCAAACAGCATTACGACGGGTTATCAGGAGAGGCTGGCGAGCGGCGTTTTTGACGGCATTAGGACTTATCTGGCCGGATGAAACCGGAGAGCGGAGAGCGCCATGGAACGGTCGCCCGACAGGTCCTAAGCGCATCAGCCCTCGATGACGAATCCCGCGATCGAGGCCAGCTCGCCTTCGGTCACCATTAACTTCCGTTCGGGCAGGTCGCCGGCTTCAACCGTGCGCGCCGGCGTGACTTTGCCGCCGGCCGAGGCGTAGACTTGAACCCGGCTGAAAGAGCGGTCCAGCCGAAGCTCGCCGGCCGCGAACGGGATGCAGGCGACCCGCTCCGCATCGGCGATGTCGCGGTCGTCCTGCGCGATAAGCGCCCAGCGTCCGGTGAAGCTGACCGAGCCGGCGACCGGGTAGGAGAAGGCGGCCGATTCGTCGCCTCGAAGCGTCAACGCCGTCAGCCTGGATGCTCCGGCGCCGTCCGGGGCGGCCTCCAGACGTCCCCACGAGCCGAGCCGCGGTTCGCCCTTGAGGCTGCCAAGGTCGGCGTCGAGCCACAGCGGCTTCCAGCCGCAGGTGCGGCGGCGCCAGGTCTGCAGCGCCGTCCAACGGTTGAGATCCGCGGGCTCCATCCTACTGCCGTCGTTGTCGGTCTCGCCAAGCGTCAGACCGTTGACGCCCACGACGGCCGTATCGAGCAGGATCGAGCCGAGCGCGCCGTAGTAATAGCCGGTCGACGTATTGACGGCCATGCCGTGTCTGGCCGCCAGCGAGGCCCATAAGCAGCGCTGGTTGTGGCCGGCGATCTCATGCGCCGCGCTGTCTCCGGCGTCGCCGAGATCGTCGATGCTGATCAGGTCGGCGACGTCGCGCATGAGCGGGTGAATGCCGTAGTAGATGATGGTGATGTCCGGATCGACGGATTTGGCGGCGTCGTATATCAGCTTCAGCAGGGAGTAAGCCAGCCGCTCGCCGCGGTAAGCCGGGTCGCGGGGCGCGGCCGCGTCCGGCCCCGGGTAGCCGTAGCCGAAGTCGAGCTTCAGCGCGGCCGGCCGCCATCTCGCCACAAGCCGCATCGTCCGTTCGACAATCAGCCGTCTTGTCCGCTCGGAGCTCGGATCGAGCAGGTAATGGAACTTGGCGCCGAACGGGCTGCCGGACCATCGCCATTCGCGCGGTTCGCCGTCGGGGCCGCACAGCAAATCTTCCTTGGTCAGCCCCTGCAATTCGGGGGCGTCCGTCCAGCCGACGCTTTGCCAGAACGCGAGCTCGTATCCATGCTCCCGGATGATCGCCAGATCGGCGTCGAAGTCCGGGAACAGCTCGGCATTAGGCTCCGCGCTGCCGTCGAACGTCTCCCACGATTCGTCCAGAATGATCATGTCCGCGGCCGCGGAGCCGGATACCCGATCGACGAATCGCCTCAGGTCGAACCGTTTTTCCTTGAAGTCGCCCCACGTGCACAGGAACGACCGAAGATGGCGGGACGACTTCGGCTCGAACGGGCCGAAGCTGTCGAACAGCGCGCCGAGCGCCTCGTAGCCCGAATCGCCCCGGGCGAGCCGCAGCGGCTCGTTCCAGACGCGCCTCAAGTCGTCCGCAGGCTCCCACAGATCCTCGCGGTAAGCGTAATGAATGCAGGCCGTGGCGGACCGGAGCCGCAGCGTCAGCGGCGCGTCCGGCACCTCGCCCGGGCCGAAAGCAAGCCAGCCGCGTCGGCCGCCCATCGCCGCGGCGTAGAGCGGGCGCGGGAAGGCGGCCGCATAAGGCGTCCCCATGGCATCGCCGAAGCTGCCGAGCGGCAGCCGCGCGTCGCCCATGTCCCACGAGCGCCAGAAGGAATGGGTCGGGGAAGAGCCTGCCGCGGGGACACAGTAGCCTTCCGCCGACCAATCCGGCCAATGGACGGTGCCGGCGTCCGGCGTCCGGCGGCGCTCGGCCGCCGTCAGCAGTCTGGTGCCAAACTGCAGCGACAGGATGCGGGAGGGACGCGACCAGTGCGCTTCCAGCCGCTTGATGCGCAGCCCCCATGCCGGCAGTTCGCATACCAGAAGGCCCGAGCCGTGCTCGCCTAAGTCAAGCCCGATCCGCCATTCTCCGTTCTCCCCTAAGGCGCATGCCTTCGCTGCCGCTTTGACGTACAGCGCCGTCCCGCCCTCATCGAGCTCGAAGGCAGGCAGCAGACTGCCTGTCCACACGGTGAAGTCGCCCTGCGGCGCTCCGCTGTCACCCGAGTCCGCTATTAGCAACCGCGCTTCATCCCGCGATACGTCCCACTCCAGCCTCATGCCGCCCGCCGTTGCCGTCAGGACGGCGTCTACCGCTCCGTCGACCATGAACGATTCTTCCTCCCGTAAGTCTTGTCGCTCTCAGTATAGAAGCGCGGCGTGCAAATGTAAGTAGCCTGAACGGGGAATTGGGTATCCATTATCGCGTTTCCCGAAATTTTCGGCCTAGTTGCCGACGCTTAACTTCGTCGGATCGCCGTAGAAATCTGATCAATGCCCGATACTTTTGCCGGCCCAGAATGTTTATGATGAGGACGAACGGCAACGGTCTGATTTACGGAGGTATCGGGCAATGGAGATGAAATGGACGCATTTCACGATCGACGGCAACCTGCCGGGCTCCGCCTGGGGGACGGGAGTGATCGGACTCGCCGATTTTGACGGAGACGGAGACCTGGATGTCATCGTATCGCGCAGAGAGACCCAGACGGCCTACTGGTTCGAACGGAAAGACGATGCCGTCTGGGTTCGGCACACGGTCGGCACGTCGCCGCATTTGGCGGAGGCTCTCGGAGGCGTCGCCGTCGATGTCGACCAGGACGGTCTGATCGATTATGTCACGCATCGGGTCTGGTTTCGAAATCCCGGCAATCTGCACGTCGACCCCGACGCGCCATGGGAGGCTCACCCGTTCGAGGGAGGCGGCCATGATATCATCGCCGCCGACATCAATGGCGACGGCAAGCTCGATATCGTATGCTACGACGGCGACGTGTTGTCTTGGTTCGACACGTCGAACGGCTTGGCCCGGACGATTATCGCCGAGGGCCGCGATGATCACGGCGGCGTAGCGCCCTGCGGCGTAGGAGACCTGAACGGCGACGGGTTGCCCGACATCGTGCTGCCGGGCGTCTGGTACGAGAATCCGGGCAACGGCTCCGGCGAGTGGAAGCGGCACGAGTGGCCCCATTCGCCGATCAAGAACGCTTCCTACGGGACCTGCATTCGCGTATGGATCGCGGACATCAACGGCGACGGCCGTAACGATATCGTCTACAGCGATTGCGATACGGGCTATTCCCACGTTTATTGGGTCGAGAATCTGGACCGGGGAGATAACTGGATCGTTCATCGCCTGCCCGATCCGCCGGGACACCCGGATACCGGTTCCTTCCACTCGCTTGCGGTTGCCGACTTCAATCACGACGGTCGGCTGGAGATCTTCGCGGCAGAGCAGGAGGATCCGGACCGGGGCATGATGGACGCCGGAAGGCTGCCGATGAAGCCGGAGGGCTTGCTGGAGCGCGGCGTGTTCTGGATGAACCGCGGCGGCAATCCGCCGGTATTCGAGCCGGTCGTCATCCACGAAGGGCGGCCGGGCTGGCACGATGCGGTCGTCGGCGACGTCAACGGCGACGGCAGTCTCGATATCGTCAGCAAAATATGGAACGCAGTCGGACCCACTTATCACGTGGACTTCTGGAGAAACGACACCCTGCGAAAATCGGATGGAGACCGGACGCCGGAATGCTTTTCACAGCCTTAGATAAATGTCGCGGGCCGGGCCAACCGTCAGCGGACGGTTGCCCGGTTTTTTGGCGTCTGCTTGCCAGGTATCGGAATCGAAGAGGAGAGGTCGTCCTCTGTCCGAATCCGTCTCGGAAAATCAAAAAAGAACCTGATGAGGGGATCAGGTTCTTTTTGCTTGCATATAAACAGACACGATGATACAATCGGGTTACGACTGTTTTTCGTGAAATGGTCATAAATATCTTATCTTACATCTTTATTGTACTATGCCGGTGAACTCTTGTCAAATGTTTTTCTCAAATGATTGGTGAGGAGAGATGTCGGATGGGTTCTTTGGTTCTCGGTTTTCAGGAATTGGACAAATCGCAGCTTTTGCTCGTTGGCGGAAAAGGGTTGAATTTAGGGGAACTATCTAAAATTCAAGGAATACATGTGCCGGAAGGATTTTGCGTCACAACAGAGGGATATCAAAAAGCCATCGAAGCCAACGAAGAGTATCAGGCTTTGTTGGATCGACTGACAACGGTAAAGGCAGAAGATCGGGTTCGAATCGGTGAAATCAGCAGGGAGATCCGGCAAGTCATCATGGAAGCGGAAATTCCTTCCGATGTAACGAGAGCCGTTGCCGGTTATCTCTCCCGGTTTGGCGACGAGCATGCTTATGCCGTTCGTTCCAGCGCGACCGCCGAAGATTTGCCGCATGCCTCTTTTGCCGGTCAACAAGACACCTATTTGAATATCATCGGCAAAGAAGCGATCCTGCAGCATATCAGCAAATGCTGGGCTTCGCTTTTTACGGATCGCGCGGTCATCTACCGGATGCAAAATGGCTTCGGCCACCGTCAAGTTTATTTATCCGTGATCGTTCAAAGGATGGTTTTCCCGCAGGCATCCGGAATTTTATTTACCGCCGATCCGCTTACCGGAAGCCGCAAGCTGCTGTCCATCGATGCGGGTTTTGGTCTTGGAGAAGCGCTGGTCTCCGGCTTGGTCTCTCCCGATTGCTATAAAGTCCGGGATGGTGAAATCGTCGATAAAAGGATCGCAGCCAAAAAATTGGCGATCTACGGACGGAAGGAAGGCGGAACCGAGACTCGGCAGATCGAACCCGATCGGCAGATGACTCAGGCGCTGACGGAACGGCAAATCTTGCGGCTGGCACGCATCGGAAAACAGATTGAAGCCTATTTTGGCAGCCCCCAGGATATCGAATGGTGTTTGGACCACGATACATTTTATATTGTCCAAAGTCGGCCCATCACGACTTTATTCCCGATCCCGGAAGCGAACGATCAAGAAAATCACGTCTATTTATCTGTCGGTCATCAACAAATGATGACAGATCCCATAAAACCGTTGGGATTGTCTTTTTACCTGTTGCTTACTCCTGCACCTATGCGTAAAGCCGGCGGGAGGTTGTTTGTTGACGTTGCGCCAAGGCTGGCTACGCCTGTCGGCCGGGAAGCTTTATTAAATACGCTGGGATCCGATCCGCTCCTAAAAGGCGCAATCATGACCATAATAGAGCGGGATTTTATAAAATCGTTACCGAACGATCCAACGGCACCGATTCTGGGCAGAAGGAATACAGATAGGCCCGCACCGTTCGAGAACGATCCGGCCATCGTTACGGATTTGATTAATCGTAGTCAAGCATCGATAGAAGAGTTGAAACAAAACATCCAAGAGAAATCGGGATCGGATTTGTTTGATTTTATTCTGGAAGATATCAAGGAGCTAAAGAAGATCTTATTTGACCCGCAAAGTACGGCTGTGTTTATGACTGCTATGGATGCTTCGGCATGGATCAACGAGAAAATGAACGAGTGGTTAGGCGAGAAGAACGCAGCCGACACGCTTTCCCAATCCGTACCCCACAATATTACTTCGGAGATGGGGCTGGCGCTTTTGGATGTCGCAGATGCGATTCGCCCTTATCCGGAAGTCGTGGATTATTTGCAACAAGTCAAAGAGGATAACTTTTTGGATGAACTGGTTAAGCTCGATGGCGGGCAGGAAGCCCGGGACGCTATCTGTGCTTATCTCCATAAATATGGAATGCGGTGTGCCGGAGAAATCGATATCACGAGAACTCGTTGGAGCGAAAAACCACTTGGGCTCGTTCCCATGATTCTGGCTAATATCAAAAACTTTGAGCCGAATGCCGGCAATCGAAAATTTGAGCAGGGGCGTCAGGAAGCTTTGGCCAAAGAACAAGAGTTAATGGAACGATTGAAGCTATTGCCGGATGGAGAACAAAAAGCCAAAGAAACCAAACGAAGGATCGACCTCGTCCGGAATTTCATCGGCTATCGGGAATATCCAAAATACGGCATCGTAAGTCGCTACTTCGTTTATAAGCAGGCTTTACTGAAAGAAGCCGAACAACTCGTTCAAGCTGGCGTAATCCATGAAAAGGAAGATATTTTTTATCTTGCTTTCGAAGAACTTCACGGAGCCGTACGCACCAACAAACTTGACGATCAGATCATCGACAAACGAAAAGAGGATTACAAACTTTTCGAAAAACTAACTCCCCCGCGTGTCATCACGTCTGATGGCGAAATCATTGCAGGCGAGTACAAACGAGAAAAGGTGCCGGCAAACGCGATTGTAGGCTTACCTGTTTCTTCCGGAGTGATAGAAGGAAGAGCGCGTGTCATTTTAAACATGGAAAATGCCGATCTGGAAGATGGAGATATATTGGTCACCTCCTTTACGGATCCTGGCTGGACGCCATTATTTGTATCCTTAAAAGGCCTGGTCACCGAAGTCGGCGGACTGATGACCCATGGAGCCGTTATCGCGCGCGAATACGGCTTGCCGGCAGTTGTGGGAGTAGAGAATGCCACCAAACGGATCAAGGATGGGCAGCGAATTCGCGTACATGGAACAGAAGGGTATATCGAAATCTTGTAGTCTCAAAGAAAAGCATCTCCCAAGCAGGGGGGATGCTTTTTGTGTGTTACAAATCCGACCCTTGCGTCGTTATATGTGCGAAATGCTCGGGTTTAAGAAAATATTTATCTTTAACCCGGGTTCTTTTTAAACTGTTTCCCTTACCCTGAAGAGAATGAAAGGTAAGGAGGAAACGGGAATGAACAAAGCGAAATCATGGGCCGCCGGAGTTCTGTTATTTTTTTATATGGGGGTGCTGTTCAAAATTATCGTACTTAAGTTCGGCCCGATCGACGTTGCATTTCTTTGGGAGCGTCTGCAGCTAAGTATGGCTCATCCGGCGTTAGTCGCGGCCAGGCTGAAAGCCGGCAATCTGATCCCCTTAAAGGAAATCGCCGGCACGTTTGATTCGATGTCGGGACAGAGACTTTTCAACCTTGCGGGCAATATCGCCGTCTTCGTCCCCTTCGGCGTGCTCCTCGGCACCGCGGCGAAAGCCGGGAAGCTGGCGCTTGCGAGGGCTTTTTGGCGTTCCTTTGCGGTGAGTCTCGGGTTAGAAAGCGCGCAAGTGTTGTTCGCTATCGGCAAGTTCGACGTCGACGACCTGATTCTCAATTCCGCCGGCGGAGCGTTCGGTTTCCTGATCTATATGGCGGGAACTTGGCTGACGACTGCGGGATCCGGAGTTCCTAGCGAGAGACCGGAAAAATCCGTTTGACTCCCTTTTGCGCAAATTTTACAATAAAAGCGTAAAGGTTTGCGCAGGAAGGGAGCCACCCTCTTGAAGCTAAAGGAAATCGCGGCCAAGGCGAATGTCTCGATCAGTACCGTATCCCGCATCATTAACAACCAAGGGAATTTCAGCGAGGCAACGCGGCGCAAAGTGATGGAGATCGCCAAGGAATACTTGAAGCCGGGCGTAACGCCGGCCAAGATCGGCGGACTGACGTATACCATTGCCGTATTCGTGCCGGAGGTTCATGATTTCGTCGACAACGATCCCGCCTCTTCGGCGGATTTAAGCCATTTGAAGGAAGAATTCGAATCGTGCGGGCATCAATTCCTGCTGGCGACCCATTCGCGCGGCGCGCCTGCGTCCGGCTCCGCCTACCGGCTGTTGAACGACAACAAGGTAGATGCCGCGATCGTTTTCGATTCTTTCGTCGACGACCGGCTCGTCGACGAGCTGATCGAACAGGGGATTCCCTATTTAGTGACCAACGGCAGAAGGTACGACCGCGTCCAGAACTATATCGATTACGACAACCGCAAGGGCGCCTACGAGGTGATTCAATACTTGCACCGTCTCGGCCACCGGACGATCGGCCTGATCGCGGGGCCGGAGGACCATCTGGTCAGCCAGAACCGGCTGGACGGCTGCAAGGACGCATTTCGAGACCTTGGCCTCGCGTGGAACGATCGCAATGTCTTGGCTGGCGCTTTCGACCCGTCGCACGGCTATCAAGCCGCCAAGCAGCTGATCGGGCAGCGGAGCGGAATTACCGCCCTGTTCGCTTTCAACGACATTATGGCCTTCGGCGCAATGAAAGCCCTGTCCGAAATGAAGCTGAAGATTCCCAAGGAAATTTCCCTGGTCGGCTTCGACGACCTGAAGCTGTCCGAGTATATGACGCCGCCCCTTACGACCGTGAGGCGATTCCGCTACGATATCAGCGGACTGATCGTCAAAATGCTCACGGAGCTGATCACGAACAAGACGATATCCGAAGTCAACATCAGCTTGAAGACGGAGCTGATCGAGCGTGAGTCTTGCGCTTCCGCTCACGTCAAAGGATCATGATCATCGTCGATATCCTGAGAAGAAAACCGGCTATTGAGCGGTTTTCTTTTTTTATTCAGAGGTTTTGTCAGAAAGAAGCGTATGGCTCACGACAAACTGACCCACTGCTCCTTACGGTACTGCTTGGCGATATAGACGATTTGACCGGTGTGGTATGCGCTATGGTACAGACTTTTTTCAATGGCGTCGATTACGGTTACGGGCTGGCCCTTGATCGTGATTTCCATCAGTAGTTGCTCCTCCCGGATCGCGGCGAGTTGTCCCAGGAACAGGCTCCAGCCATGTTCCCAGCGATGCAGCAGGGCTGCTCGGTCAAGCTCTTCCGGAATGAACTCCGCATCGCGGTTTCGATCTGGCTTTTCCCCGTCGGTGGTAAACATATCGGTCCATCTGGAAATCATATTCCCGCTCATGTGCTTGATGATCACGGCGATGCTGTTGGAGCCGGGCTCCGGCGCCCAAGAAAGGGCGGAATCTTCGAGCTGCCCGACGGCAGCTTCGGCGGTGCGTTTCATTTCTTCCAGGCGGGACTTGACCGCGCTTTGGTATGCAGTGAACAGTGTTGAGATCATAGGTTGTGCCTCCTTTGGGAGATCGGTTTGAACAGCGGTTTCATTTCCATGCCGTGCTTTCAGCATAATGAGCTTTCGAGGATAAATCCAATATATATATCAAGCAGTATCATCAATATAATGGATGTTTCATGACCGGACCTGGGATAGCGGGGGAAGCAATCATGGCCATAAAGTTAGCCGCTGGCGCCAGAGGCTCTTCACCAATCCGGGTGTAAAGCCGGATCGGGTCCTTGACGCGCATCCCGGGAATGCGCACCTCCGCAAGCTCGCCGGATTTGAGCTCCCGGGCTACCGCCAGCGAAGGCACAAAAGAAACGCCGTATCCCGATTTGACGGCTTCAATTGTTTCATGCATCCCTTCAATGCAGATCCCGGTCCGCGGCTTCGGCACTTCATAGACGTCGCACAGGGAGAAGAGCTTCTTGCGGGTGTAGCTGCCTTCTTCCCTGAGTATAAAAGCGGTTTGCATGAGATCCTGGAGCGTAGCGGCGGAACCGGCCAATGGGTGGTCCCGATGGACGATGAAGATCAGCTCATCCTCAAGCAGCGTGACGTATTCCAAGCCGGAATCTTTCGGGCCCTCGCCGCAGATGAGCGCAATGTCCGCCGAGTGGTCGAGCAGACGCTTCATCGCGGTACGGGAGCTGCCTCGGGTCAACTGGACATTCACCTTCGGATACTGCTGCCCGAAACGGACAATCCAGGGGGGAAGCACGGTTCGGCCGGGCAGATCCGTGGCACAGATCCGGAGACTGCCTTCGAGACCGTTTTTGAGCGCGTTCATTTCCCGCTCCATTTCATATTCCAGCGAAAACAGCTGCAGCGCTCGGGTGGCCAGCCGCTCGCCGGCTGGCGTCAATTGAATGGAGCGCCCCTTGGAGGCAACCAGCTTCATCCCGAGCTCCTGCTCCAGATTCCGCAGTTGGGCGGTGGCTGCGGGCTGGCTGAGCAGCAAGTTGCCGGCGGCCCGGGTCACGCTTCCTGTGCTGGCCACCTCCGCAAAAACGCGCAATGCGTGCAGATTCATCCTTCTCCCACCTTTGTCGTTGGCTTGTATTCAAATCGTTTCATAGCGTAAATCATCCATTTCATCAATGAATCGGAATGTTGTATTTAGAGTATGGATGGATTGTTCTTATTGTATCGTGCAGGATTGTCAGAGCAAAAGCTATTGACAATCCAGCTACTGCGTGTTACTTTATAGCAGTAGTCAGTAACGCTGCATACCGGTCATACAGAATAGCGAGAGGTGATGGCGCTGGAAAACCTAACGGAAATGCTCAAAGGGGTGCTGGAGGGCTGCGTCCTTGAAATTATAAGCCGCAACGAAACCTACGGCTACGAAATCACGCGGCGGCTGAACGCCCTCGGCTTCACGGATGTTGTGGAGGGAACGGTGTACACCATCCTGATCCGGCTTGAAAAAAACAAGCTGGTGGAGATCACCAAGAAGCCCTCCGACATGGGACCGCCTCGAAAGTTTTTCGCGATCAACGACGCGGGGCGCGAGGAGCTGAGGAGGTTCTGGGAAAAGTGGGAGTTCGTATCGTCAAAAATGAACGAGTTAAAGGAGAGAAATCCATGAATTTTTGGGAAAAAATCACCGGCAACGACATGACGAAAGAAATGAGAGCTTTTGAATCGCGAGCCCAAAAGCTGCCGGCCGGTTATCAAGCGGCATGGAAAGAAGTGAACGGAAATATTTGGATGTACACCAATTTCTCCGGTCGCAACCTCATGCCCATTCTCGACGGGGTGCTGGGCCTGCTCGAAGAAGCGGCGGCGGACGGTCAGCGTGTCCAAGAGGTATTGGGCGACGATATCAAAGGCTTCTGTGCGGCGCTGGCCGGCGAAGAAGGGGCAAAGTCATTCCGCGACAAGTGGCGCGAGCAGCTCAACCGTAATATCGCAAAAAAATTAGGCAAATAAAATGAAGGCAAATAGGAGGATAACAAATGAGCATACAAGATATCATCCAAGGCAAAAAAGAGTGGCGAGCGCACGTGGCGCGCGTCAAAGCGCTCCCGCAGGATTATCAGATTGTGTATAAAGAGATTCAAAAATATCTCTTTAAGGTCGGCCCCGTTGAACTGACCGAAGGTACGGGTTTGCTCTCGGGGATTGTCGATCTTTTTGAAGAGGGCGCGGCCGTGGGCAAAGGCGTGCTCGACGTGACGGGCAGGGACGTAGCGGCTTTTTGCGACGATCTCATCAAAGATTCCAAAACGTACGCCGACATCTACCAAGAATCTGTTAACCAAGAAATGAACAAGGCCATGAAAAAAGCTACGGACAAA
>NZ_JACJVO010000037.1 GCF_014212055.1 Cohnella zeiphila
CCTCACGTACGGTTTGATGAGGAGGGGCTGAAATTTTTCAGCCCTTCACTCTAGCAATCCCATGAGAACAGGAAGGACGGAGGAGCATGAAGCGAGCATGGAATTTCAACCCGGGGCCGGCGGCGCTGCCGCTGGAGGTATTGGAGCGGGCGCGGGAGACGCTGGTCGACTATGATGGCAAGGGCATGTCGCTGCTCGAGATGTCGCATCGGAGCGAGGAAGTGGAACGGTTGGTCGGTCAGACGGAAGAGACTCTGCTGCGGCTGATCGGCCTCAACTCCGCGGACTACCGGGTGCTGCTGATGGCAGGGGGAGCCAGCGCTCAGTTCGCGCTCGTGCCGCTCCACTTTCTCGGGCCGGGGAAGGTCGGGCGCTACGTGCTGTCGGGAAGCTTCTCGGAGAAAGCCTACCGGGAGGCGCAGACGGTGGGAGAGGCCGCCGTGGCGGCCACCGGAAAAGCGAGCGGCTGGAGCCGCCTGCCGGACGTAAGCGGGATCGACCTGGAACCGGACACCGCGTACTTGCATATGACGACGAACAATACGATCGAAGGCTCGCAGTTCCGGCAGCTTCCCGACACCGGAGGCGTGCCGCTGATCGGCGACATGACGAGCGACCTGCTCGGCCGCTCGCTGGACTGGAGCCGATTCTCCCTGTTCTACGCCGCCGCCCAGAAAAACCTCGGGCCTGCCGGCGTGACCGCCCTCGTCATTCGCAACGATCTGCTGCAGTCGGGCAACGAGCGTATTCCTGCCATTTTCCGGTATAAGACGTTTGCGGAACATGGATCGCTTTATAATACGCCTCCGGTTCATGCCATCTACGTAATGAAGCTGATGCTCGACTGGACGGAGGCTCAGGGGGGCGTCGCGGAAATGGAGAGACGGGGCGAGGAGAAGGCCGCGATTCTCTACCGGGCGATCGACGACAGCGACGGATTTTACCGGGGAATCGTGGAGCCGCCGTTCCGCTCGACGATGAACGTGACGTGGCGGCTCGCGGACGAGGCGCTGGAACGGAAGTTCGCGGACGAGGCGGAGCGCGGCGGCTTGGCCGGACTGGCGGGTCACCGAAGCGTCGGCGGCTTGCGCGCGTCGATCTACAATGCGGTTCCCGTTGAGGCTTGCCGGGAGCTGGCTGCCTGGATGAACGATTTTCGGCGAAAATTCGGCTGAGAGGAGGGGCGAACCGTGTTGGATATGGCGTTTGTTCGAGAGCATGCGGAGCTGCTGCAGTGGACGGCCGAGCGCAAAGGAATCGCCGTCTCGATCCGCGCGCTGCTGGAACGCGATGAGCTTCGGAGAAGCCTCCTCGGCGAGATCGAGCGGCTGCGGCATGAACGGAACCGGACGTCGGAGCGAATCGGCGCCCTGGTTCGGAACGGCGAACGGCAGGAAGCGGAGCGTCTCAAGCGGCAGGTAGGAGAGACGAACGAAAAGCTGGGCGAGCTGGAGGCGGATCTTGCGGAGACGGAACGAACGTGCCGGGAGCTGATGCTGCTCGTGCCGAGCCCGGTGTCGGGCGACACGCCGAACGGGCGGTCGGACGCGGACAACGTGGAGATCCGGCGGGTCGGGGAACCGCCCGTCTTCGACTTCGCGCCGAAGGATCATGTCGAGCTGGCCGAGCGTCTGGACCTGCTGGACGTTCCGCGCGGGGTCAAGATCGCGGGAACGCGCAGCTATGTGCTGAAGGGATGGGGCTGCCAACTCCATCGCGCGGTCCAGCAGCTTGCGCTGGACGTCGTGACGAGGCGCGGCTTTTTGCCGTTGGAAGTTCCGCTGCTGGCTCGGGGCGAGGCGCTGCTTCATACCGGCTTTTTTCCGACGGGACGGGACCAGACGTTTGCGCTGGCGGATGAAGACCGTTATCTGGTCGGCACTTCCGAAGTCAGCCTGGTGTCGTACTACGCGGGTGAGATCGTGGACTTGGAGGAGCCGATCCGGCTGGGGGCGGCCTCCAATTGCTTCCGCAGCGAGATCGGCTCGGCCGGGCGCGACGTCCGCGGGCTGTACCGGGTGCACCAGTTCGCAAAGGTAGAGCAGGTGGCGCTGTGCGCCGCCGATCCTCTCCTCTCCGAACGGCTGCTGCAAGAGATGCTGCGCAACGCCGAGGACATCCTGGAGATGCTGGAGCTGCCTTACCGCGTCGTGGCCGTGTGCGCCGGCGACCTGTCGCAGAAGACGCACAAGCAATACGACATCGAGACGTGGATGCCGAGCAGGCAATCTTATGGCGAGACGCACTCCGTCTCGAACGTGCTCGATTTTCAGGCGCGCCGGGCAGGAATCCGTTATCGGGACGCGGACGGAAAGCTCCGATTCGCGCATACGCTGAACGGCACGGCGATCGCGACGCCGCGCATTCTGATCCCTCTGCTGGAGAATCACCAGCGCGAGGACGGCTCCGTCCGCGTGCCTCAGGCACTACGCCCGTATCTGGGCGGCGTCGAGGCGCTTCGGCCGCTGACATGAACGGAAGAGCGACGGACAGCGGCGGATGTCCGCAAAACATGGTACACTGTTCCTAACAGATCAGTAAGAGAAAGGACGGAGCTTAGATGGTCTACTCGTTCGTCATCGAGCCGATCGCGTATACCGCATTTGCGGATGAGATGGAACAGATCGACAAGTGCAAGGAATGGGGGCTGCTATCGGAGAAAGCGGCCAAGTCCAAAACGTTCCTGTACAAAGGGTACGGCAGAAACGAGCCCTGCGAGATTGTCGGCTACGTCGATGATATGACCGCCGTGCTCGAATTCGCGGACGGGCGGCGGCATTGCATTCACCCTGCCTACCTGAAGGAGATGCAGGCGGCGAACTTCGGGCGCAGGAGCGCGGCCGCGGCGGATTCCGAAGAAGGGGCGGATGCGTCTTCGGCGGAGGAGGCGGCACAGGCCGAGACGGTCCCGTCGGCAGCGGAGGCCGTCTCCGAGGCTCCCGCAGAGACCGACGCTCTCGTAGAGATCGAGGTTTTCGAGGAAGACGGGGCACTGGTTCAGAAGGAAAGGCCCGCGCAGGCCGAGGCCCAGGTGACGCCTGCGGAGCCGAAGCCCGCCAAAAGATCGAAGTCGTCCAAAGTCCAGCTCCCGGAGGAAAAGGTAAGACTCGTTGCGACCGTCAAGGAGTTTACGACGGTTCCGAACCACTTTTCCGACAACGACGACGAAGTGGTCATCTATGAAGCCGTCTCCATTCTGGACTCGGAGACCGAGCTGGGCGATGCGTGGTCCAGCCACAGCGCCACCGTCAAGAAGTGGGAGCTGAACGTCGGGGATACGATCACGTTCGAGGCCAAGGTCATCGCCAAGAAGCTGACGAAGCACCCGGTGCCTTACAAGATCAACAATCCCGCCAAAATGCAAAAGGAAGGCTCCTAAAGTCGCAGTTCCGGAAAAGAGGCCGCCATCCATGAAACCGTTCGATTGCGATTGGCTGATCGAGGCCGATATCCCCAAGCTTCAGGGCGCCATGGAAGCGGGCGAGATGACGGCCGTCGATCTCGTACGCGGCTATTTGGAGCGGATTGACAAACACGACGGGCTTCTCCGTTCCGTTCTGGAGATCAATCCGGACGCGCTCGAGATTGCCGCGGCGCTGGACCGGGAACGACGGGAGACGGGAAGCCGGGGGAAGCTGCACGGCATTCCCATTCTGCTCAAGGACAACATCGACACGAAAGACCGCATGCATACGAGCGCGGGTTCCCTCGCTTTGGCCGAATCCGTTGCGCCGGAAGATTCCTTCGTCGCTGCGAGGCTGCGCGAGGCAGGGGCCGTATTACTGGGCAAAACGAACATGACCGAGTGGGCCAACTTCATGTCGGGGACGATGTGGGCCGGCTACAGCTCGCGCGGAGGCCAGACGGTGAACCCTTACGGGCCCGGCGAACTGTTCGTCGGCGGGTCCAGCTCCGGCTCGGCCGTCGCGGTTGCCGCCAGCCTGTGCGCCGCGGCCGTCGGCACGGAGACGTCGGGCTCCATCATCAGCCCGGCGTGCCAGAACTTCTCCGTCGGAATCAAGCCGACGGTAGGGCTGGTCAGCCGGTTCGGCATCATCCCGATCACGCATACCCAAGACACGGCCGGCCCGATCTCCCGGACCGTCGCCGACGCCGCCATCTTGCTCGGCGCTCTCGCGGGCGCGGACGATCGAGACCTCGCCGCGAGCTTTGACGCCGACCGCGCTCATCGCGATTATACGCCTTTTTTGGATGCGGACGGCTTGAGAGGGGCGAGGATCGGCATCCCCCGGTTCTATTACCGGGAGCTGGACGAGGAGAGAATGGAGATCGCCGAGGAAGCGATCGCCGTGCTTCGCAAGCGGGGCGCCGTCGTCGTCGACCCGGTCTCGCTGCCTTGCGAATCCGCCGATTGGGATGCGGAAGTTCTTCGCCACGAGTTCAAAAAAGGACTCAACGACTATCTGGCCCGACTGGGCCCCGAATCGCCGGTCCGCTCTTTGCGGGACGTGATCGCCTTCAACGAACGGAACGCGGATCGCGCGTTGAAGTACGGACAAGGTACGCTGCTTTGGGCGGAGGAGACGAGCGGCACGCTGGCCGAAGCGACCTATCGGAACAGCTTGGCGCAAAGCGTGATGGCGGCCCGGGAGCAGGGGATCGATCACGCTTTTCGGGAGCATCGGCTGGATGCGCTGCTTTTTCCGGGCGACGAAGGGGGCTCCGATCTGGCCGCGAGGGCGGGCTACCCGAGCCTGACGGTGCCGGCCGGTTACGCACATAAGGGTGTGACGCCGCCGGACGGCTGTCCGACGAAAGGGCCGCAGGGGATCACCTTTGTCGGAACGGCGTACAGCGAGCCGACGCTGATCAAGCTGGCGTACGACTTCGAGCAGGCGACGCGGCACCGTCGGGCTCCGGCGCTCATGAACACTTGACACGCATCGTAAAATAGCGTACATTACAGCCAATCAAAGCGCGTATCGCGCATCAATGGCCATGACCCGGAAAGCACGTTCCCGATCGGTCGGACAGAGAGGAGACCCGCAGGCTGAAAGGTCTCTCGACGCGAGGGTACGGTTCCCATCCGGCGAGCTGCGGCGGGGAAAACTCCAGTATCCGCTGCCGGGAATCCTTCCCGTTATCCGATGAGGACTGTCGGCGCGCGCCGTACGGTCGAACAAGGGTGGTACCACGAACGCATTCGTCCCTGACGAGTGCGTTTTTTTGCTTATTTTTGAAGTGTTCCGGGGTCAGACGTCCCGGCGGAAGGCTTGCGAGGAGCGAGCATAACCGCTAACGAATCTCAGCAGCGCTATTTCGGCAAAATCGAGGGTGTGTCAAACGTAACGAAACGAGGAGACTTTATTCGGGCAAATGTTGGCCGTTTAACGGATCAAACAGGCCAATAAGCCTCCTAAGATTCGTTAGAATGCAAACCTCCCTCTTTTTCGCCAAATAAGATCGCGTGGTTTCGTTAGCGAGTGAGACCGCCTGCTCGGATGCTTCGCGTCCCGCCGCCGCGCCGTCGCCGGCCCGCTCGCGGGCCGTACGCCGCAGAAACGCTGCGCGCTGCGGGCCGGAAAGCTTTAACGTCATTACCCTTTAACGTCATTACCTTACGAGGAGGCTGTTCATCATGCGTCAAAGCTCGTTGTTTGCCCCGACTTTGCGGGAGGCGCCGTCCGAAGCGGAGGCGGCCAGCCATCGGCTGCTGCTGCGCGCCGGGATGATCCGCCAGACGGCGGCCGGCGTTTATACGTATTTGCCGCTTGCCTGGCGAGTGCTTCGCAAGCTGGAACAGATCGTTCGCGAGGAGATGGATCGAACGGGCGCCCAAGAGCTGCGAATGCCCTCGCTCCAGCCGGCCGAGCTGTGGCAGGAATCCGGCCGGTACGGAGCGTACGGACCGGAGCTGGTTCGGCTTCGCGACCGTCACGACCGGGAGTTCGCGCTCGGCCCGACGCATGAGGAGGTCGTGACCGCCCTCGTCCGCGACGAACTTCATTCCTACCGCCAGCTGCCCATGACGTTGTATCAGATCCAGACGAAGTTTCGCGACGAGCGGCGGCCCCGGTACGGTCTTTTGCGGGGGCGGGAGTTTCTGATGAAGGACGCGTACTCGTTCGATACGGGTTGGGACGGACTCGGCGACACGTATCGGAGGATGCATGAGGCGTACGAGCGCATTTTCAGGCGCTGCGGGGTGGACGTGCGAGCCGTCGAAGCCGACGCCGGCGCGATCGGCGGGGAAGGCGGCACGCACGAATTTATGGCGCTGGCCGACATTGGCGAGGATACGATCGCGACGTGTAGTCATTGCGGATATGCCGCCAACCTGGAAAAGGCGGAAGCGAGAGCCGCGGTGCCGGAAAAAGAGGAACCGGAAGAAGGAGAGTTGGAAGAAAGGAAACCGGAAAAAAAGGAACCGGAAGAAGGGAAAGCAGCCAAGCCGGCCCCTGCCGCGGAAAAAATTCATACGCCCGGAAGCCGGACCGTCGAGCAGCTGGCGGAAGCGGCGGGAGCGAGGGCGCAGGACATCATCAAGACGATCGTGGCGCTTGCGGACGGGAAAGCCGTGGCCATTCTCGTTCGGGGCGACCACGAGGTCAGCGAGATCAAGGTCCGCAGCCGACTGGGCGCGGCCAGCCTGGAGCTGGCCGATCCAGAGACCGTCGCTAGGCTGACGGGCTGCCCCGTCGGCTATCTGGGGCCGGTCGGCATGAAGCTGCCGCTGCTCGTCGATCATGCCGTGGCGGCGATGAACCTGGGCATTGCGGGAGCGGGCGAGCCGGACTGGCATCTTCGCAACGTTCGTCCGGGACGGGACTTTCCGCTCGACGCGGTCGGCGATTTCCGGCAGGCGCAGGCGGGCGACGCTTGCCCCAGGTGTGACGAGGGCAGCTTGCGGTTCTACCGGGGGATCGAGGTCGGCCAAATTTTCAAGCTTGGCACGAAATACAGCGCGAAGCTAAACGCCGTTTTCACGAATCCCGAGGGGCAAGTCGAGCCGGTTCTCATGGGTTGCTATGGAATCGGCGTATCCCGCTTGTTGTCCGCCGTCGCCGAGCAGCATCACGACGAGGCGGGTCTTATCTGGCCCTGGGCCGTCGCTCCATTCCACGTTCACGTGGTCCCTGTCTCGGTGCGGGACGAGGTGCAAATGGCAGCGGCGGAAAGTTTGTACCGGACGCTGACGGACAGCGGCGTCGAAGTGTTGATGGACGATCGGGAGGAGCGTCCGGGCGTCAAATTCAAGGATGCGGATCTGCTGGGCATACCGATTCGGATCGTGATCGGCAAGCAAGCCGGCGAGGGGCTAGTGGAGTACAAGGAGCGGAATCAAGCGGAGAGCGCGGTGGTGACCGCGGAGGAGGCGGCCGATCGAATCCAGGCGAGGAGGAACGTTTCGTAGCGGTCAAGGCCTTTCGGCAAAGCGGTTTGCCGAAAGGCCGTTTTGAGCGCTAGGCAGTAATGATGAGCCATCCACGGTGTAACTTATACAGTTACATGTAATCATTTTCCGGTACCGGCATTCCTCCTCTCTCTCCCTTGACGCCTCCCGCCCGCGAACGCAATAATAAAGTACTTAGCCGGTCAATCCGACGGAATAGGAAGAAGGAGCAGCCGTGGGTTTCCTCCGCAAGTTGTCCATCCGCTCGCAGCTGTTGATGCTTGCGGCGTTCACCGTCATCGTCATTCTTCTGATTATCTTTTACAGCTATTCCGTCATGTCGGGCATGATTACGCGCAATCACGAGCAGTACGTGAAACAGACCGTCTCCGAGATCCGCAAGAACGTCACGTCCAACCGGGACGTGATTCAGCGGTTGATGCAGGATATCGCCTACAATGAGGACGTGCAGAGCTTTCTGAGCGACAGCGGCGGCAACGCCGACTTCGAGATGATCCAGCGGCTCAGCCGCTTGCTTTCGAACGAGAAGGAGCTGAAGGAAGGCATTCTGGACATCGTGCTTTCCGGCAACCAAGGCTCGTGGCTGGACCTCAGCGGGGCCAATTATTACGTAGATCCGCTCAAAGCCGACCTTCCCGCGAAGGCGAACGCTTATTATGTCGGCATGCGGACGTTCGGCACTTTGTTCAGCTCCCAGCCGCAGATGATTTTCGCCACCTCGATCTATTACGTGAAGCAGGGGGACATGTTCAACCGGAACATCGGGACTTTGTTTTTTATTCTCAACCCGAAAGCGCTTGCGGGAGAGCAGGATTACCAGCAGCGCCAGACGAACACGGAGATTTACCTGCTCGACCGGGAAGGCGGCATCATCACGAGCAATACGGAACTGGATCCGGGGAGCAAGCTGCCGGAATTCGCGAAGATCGACCAGAGCGGCAGCAACGAGATGATCGAGTGGAACAAAGAGACGTACGTTATGGACAAAGAGCAAGTTCCGGACATCGACGGAACGATTCTGAGCATGGCGCCCAAGAACGAGCTGCTGCGCGAGCTGGTCGACATCCGCAGGGAAGAGCTGGTCATGCTCGGCATCGGACTGATCGTACTGGCGATTCCGTTCACGTTTATCATCAACAACATTTTGCGTCCGCTGCGGAAAATGGTTTTCTTCATGACGAGCGTCAAGCGAGGAGAGCTGCCGAAATTCAAAAAGCGGCTGTCCTTGCGAGGATATCTGGAGATCAACATCATGGCCGCCGAATTCAACTCGATGCTGGACGAGATCGAGCGGCTGACGCAGAGCCTGCTGGAGACCAACGCCGCCCTTTACGGGACCGAGATCGAGAAGCGCAAGTCGGAGCTCGCTTTTCTCCGCAGCCAGATCAATCCGCACTTCCTGTACAACACGCTGGAGTCGATCACGGGCATGGCCGTCGTCAAAGGGCAGGCCGAGATCAAGACGATGACCCGCTCGCTGTCGACGATCTTCCGCTACAGCATCAAAGGAGCGGACCGGGTGCCGCTCCGCGAGGAGATCCGGATCGTCGAATCGTACGTCTCGATTCAGCGGATCCGGTTCGAAGACCGCTTCGAGGTTCGCTATGAAGTGTCGGAGGAAGCGGCGTCCTTCCCCGTCCCGCGAATGATCCTGCAGCCGCTCGTCGAAAACGCGGTGTATCACGGCTTCGAACCGACGATTCGGCCGGGCGCGCTGACGATCGGAGCGGACGTGGATGAGGCGGGGACGCTGATCGTACGGGTGGAAGACGACGGGGTCGGCATGCCGCCGGACCGGCTCGAAGCGATTCGCGCCAGGCTCGCGGAGCCTCTCGCGGACCTGCTGGATACCGGGGAGAAGAAAAGCATCGGGCTGGTGAACGTGGGCAACCGGATTCGAATGATGTACGGCGACGCCAGCGGGCTGCGGATCGAGAGCGTTCCGGGAGAAGGAACCCGCGTCGTGCTGACGATCTCGGAGAGGAGAGATAAGGAACATGCATAAAGTGCTGCTCGTGGACGACGAGAGCTGGGTGGTGGAGAGCCTGAAGGACCTGGTCGACTGGCGGCTCCACGGCTTCGAGGTCGTCGGGCAAGCCCGCAACGGCGCGGAGGCGCTGGAGGCGATCTCCGAGCTGGAGCCGGACGTCGTCTTCACCGACATCCGCATGCCGGAGATGAACGGCCTGGAGCTGATCCAGCGAGGCCGGTCGGCGTCTCTGCCGGTCCACTTCGTCATCGTGAGCGGCTACGCGGAATTTGCTTACGCCCAGAAAGCGATGAACCAGGGCGCGTTCGCCTACTGCCTGAAGCCGTTCGACGAGATCGAGATTGCGGGCGTGCTGACCCGTCTCGATCGGATGCTGAAGGAGAAAAAGGCGCCTTCGGAACGTTCGCTCGTCTCGCTCGTCGGAGATTCCGGAACGGACGGGGAGAGCGGCCGGCGGCTGCGCGAGGAGCTTCGCAAGCATGGCGTCTTGGAGCGGGAAGCGGACGGCTTCGTCGCCGTCGTCTCCGTCGGAACCGGCGAGCTTCCCCGGCCGGCCGCGCCTTGCCTCGTCTTCAAGACCGGCGCCGCGAAGACGGCCGTCCTGCTTGGAAGCGGCCGCGCCTCCGCCGTCTTGGACGATTGGCAAGGAGCGCTTCCCCCGGGCGTCAAGGGAGTGGGGGTAAGCCGCAGCATCGCCGATGCCGCCTTGATCGGCGATGCGATCGAGGAAGCCGACGCGCTGGCGTATCATTTTTTTATCGCCCGCGAGGCCGGACCGCATCGGAGCCTCCCGTTCCGGGAAGCGGAGCTAAGGCAGGCGCTGGCCGAGATGAGCGAAGCGGTGCGGGAGAAGGGCGATGCGGAGGCGCTGCGCGCGCTGGACCGGATCGAAGCGCTGTTCCGGGAAGGAGCGCTGTCGATCCGCCACGCCTTCCAGGTGTACAACATGACCGTCTCGCTCTTGTACAAGCTGGGCCAGACGGAGACGATCCTGTACGGCTACGACCAGCTCGCGCAGACGTTCGCCGACGTCTTCGAGATGATGGACGAGCTCAAGAAGCTGGCCGCCCGGGATCTGAACCAAGCGGAGCCTGCGGGCGCGGAGCCGCGGAACCGGACGTTCGACTCCATCCTGCAGTACGTCACCGGTCATTACCGCGAGGACTTGTCGCTGCAGAGCTTGTCCGAGCAGTTTTTCATGAATCCGAGCTACATCAGCCAACTGTTCAAAAAAGAAGTCGGCGAGACGTTTACCGCCTACGTGACGAAGCTGCGAATCTCCCGCGCTTGCGAGCTGCTGAAGAAGGGGGACGACACGTTCCAAGAGATCGCCGAGCGGGTCGGGTACCACGACTACTTCTACTTCGCCCGGCAATTCAAGAAAATCACGGGCGCAACGCCGACGCAGTTCCGGGAAGCGCATTCGTAACCGCTTTCCCATGGATTTTATTTAGAATCCCCATGGATTATTTTTAGGAAGCCTTCGCCGAAGGTTTTCTTTTTTTATAGTTCCGAACGAGAGCGACCGGATTTTCCTAAATCCCGTGCATACCGGCCGGAGAGGAGGCGAGAGATAATGATTTATGCAGATGGCAACGCTTACGAGGAGGTACGCAATGGAAAAGAGTTGGGGGAAGGAGCTGTACAAGTACCGTTATTTGTACATTCTGCTCCTGCCTACAGTGCTGTTTTATGTCCTGTTTCAATACTTGCCGATGTACGGCGTTCTTCTGGCTTTCAAGGAGTTTCACATCAAGGAGGGCATTCTTCGCAGCCCGTGGGTCGGCTGGGACAATTTCGCGGTTCTGCTGAAGCAGAGCGAGTTCTGGCAAGCGTTTCGCAACACGGTCGTCATCAGCCTCGGGCGCATCGTGTTCGAATTCCCGGCGGCGATCGTGCTGGCGCTTCTGATCAATGAAGTCGCGGGCCGCAAAGCCAAGCGGTTCTACCAGACCGTGTTTACGTTTCCACACTTTATCTCGTGGGTCATCATCAGCGGCATACTGTTCAACTTTCTCGGCAGCGACGGAGTGCTGAACCAGATCCTGGCGGCGTTCGGAGCGGGCAAGGAAGCGTTCCTCACCAATCCCGGCCTGTTCAAAGCGATCGTGTTCCTCTCGAACATTTGGAAGGAAGTCGGTTGGAGCGCGATTATCTACTTGGCGGCCATCGCCGGCATCAACCCCGAGCTTTACGAAGCCGCTTATATGGACGGGGCCAACCGGTTCCAGCAGCTTCTGGCCGTCACTTGGCCTTCGATCCGCGGAACGGCGGCCATTCTGCTCATCCTGGCGGTCGGCAACGCGATGAACGGCAATTTCGATCAAATTTTCAACTTGTACAACCCGGGAGTATACAGCACGGGCGACATTATCGATACTTACGTCTATCGGTCCGCGTTCGCCGACGGATCGGGGTTCGGCGTATCCACCGCGATCGGCCTGTTCAAAGCCGCGCTCAACTTCGCGCTGCTGTACACCGCGAACTTCGCGGTCAAGAGACTGGGCGGGGAGGGATTGGTTTAACATGGAACCTGCGGTACAAACACAAGCGCAGCCGAAGGTCAAACGCGGCAAAAGAAGCCCGGTCGACATCGTCATTCACCTGGTGCTGGCGCTGCTGACCATCGCTACGATCCTGCCTTTCTACAACGTGCTGCTGATGTCGTTCAGCAACTCGGTGGCGGTATCCAAGCAGCTGATCTATCTCGTTCCGACCGTCGTCGATTTGTCCGCTTATCATTACATTATCCAAGAACCGAGGTTTTTGAAGGCGTTGCTCGTCACCGTGTTCGTTACGGTCGTCGGAACGGCGGTCAATTTGACGGTGACCCTGACGGGCGCCTACGTGCTGTCCAAAACCGGCTATCCCGGCCGCAGAGCCGTCATGGCGCTGATCATCTTCACGATGTTTTTCAACGGCGGTCTTATTCCGTATTATTTAACGATGAAAAATCTTCACCTGATCAACAGCCTGCTCGTCATGGTGCTTCCGGTGGCCGTCAACACGTTCTATCTGATCATCTGCATCGCGTTCTTCCGCACCATCCCGGCGGCGCTCGAAGAATCGGCGAAGATCGACGGAGCCAACGACATCCAGATTCTCGTCCGGGTCGTCCTGCCCGTCGCCAAGCCGATGATCGCGACGATCGCGCTGTTCTACGCGGTCGACCGCTGGAACGAATGGTGGAACGGCGTCCTGTTCATGACGAACGTCAACCTGCTGCCGCTGCAGGCGCTGCTGCGGGAGCTGCTCACCAACTACGCTCAGGTGCTGAGCAGCATCAACGCCAATATCTCGCTTCAGAACACCGATCTTCATCCCGAGATGCTGAAAATGGCCGTCGTCGTCGTCAGCGCGCTCCCGATCGCCTGCCTGTATCCGTTCCTGCAAAAATATTTTACGAAAGGCGTCATGATCGGCTCGATCAAAGGGTAGTAGAAGCGCAAGCTTTTATTATAAAAATCAACTAAGGGGACTAAAAACCATGAGAAAAACAAAGCTGCTCGGCTCGGCAAGTTTGCTCTCGGTACTCATCCTTTCTTCGGTGCTCAGCGGCTGCGGCAGCAATTCCGGCGACGGCTCGGCCTCGTCATCCGCATCGGCTTCGTCTTCGCCGTCCGCGTCGGGTTCCGCGCCTGCGTCGGCCTCGGCGTCCGCGGACAATCCGTATGCGGAGCATCTCGACATCTCCCTCTCCTGGTGGGGAATCGGCGTCGCCTTCGAGAAGCACGACGAGCTCATCCAGAAGCTGGAGAAGGACTTCAATGTCACGCTGAAGCCGGTCGACATCGGCTGGGACAACTACAAAGAGAAAAACCAGGTATGGGCCGCAGCCGGACAGCTGCCGGACATTATCTCGAACAGCCTCGTGAACGACAGTCCGGCTACGTACAACGACTGGGTGAAGCAAGGGCTCATCCACGCGCTGCCCGACGATCTGAGCGCCTACCCCAACGTCGAGAAGCTGGCCAAAGCCGAAGACGTTCAAGGCGTATACCGCGACGGAAAGCTGTATGCGATTCCGCGCATGACGTATCCGAACACCGACATGTGGGCGGTCGACCGCGCGATTTATGTCCGCAAGGACTGGATGGACAAACTCGGCATCAAGGACCCGACCAACTTCCAGGAGTTCGACGCGATGCTGAAGGCGTTCGCCAACCAGGATCCGGACGGCAACGGCAAGAAGGACACGACCGGTATCGTCATGAACACGCTAGGCTATTTTAAATCCGTTTTCATGCCGACGTTCCCGCAGTTCGACAATTCGGGCTGGCTGAAGGAAGACGGCAAGTGGATTCCTTATTACGCTTCCAAGCAGATGGATCAGGTCGTGACGCAAGCCCGGCAGCTGTATCAGGACGGCGCGCTCGATCCGGACTTCGCGGTGGAGAAAGCAGGGGAAGCCAACCAGAAGTTCTATCAGAACCAGGCGGGGGCGCTCGCGTTCAACGTCGGTTCCATCTCCGGGCCGACCGGCATCAAGGCGGAATGGGAGAAGAACAATCCCGGCCAGAACTTCTTCGATCACGTGAAGATTCTTCACCTTTGGCCATCTACGGACGGCACGCTTTATCGCCATACCTCGATCTCCTTCTGGTCGGAGTCGATGATCAACGCCGACGTCGACGACAAGAAGCTGGACCGCATCTTGCGCATCTACGACTGGCTGCTGTCGCCGGAAGGCAAGGAGATGTTCGACTACGGGATCGAAGGCAAGGACTACACGAAGGACGCGTCCGGCAAGATCACGATTACGCGCCCGAAGGACGGCGACAACTATATCGACCTGAAGAAGGAATATCCTTCGATCGAGATCATCTCGCAGCTGGCGGCGTGGCGCGACTCGAGCCATTTCGAAGACACCGACGCGAACCGGGCGGTTCAGGGCGCCGACGTCCTCAAGTTCCAGCTCGACGAGTTGAACTGGCAGCTGGACAACGCCAAGGCGATTCCGACCGCGTTCGATATCTCCACCATGTCGACGCCGGCCAAAGACAAGCTGACGATCAACGCGGACGACGATTTCACCAAGGTCATTCTCAGCAAGCAGGACCCGGTCGCCATGTGGCACGACATCGTGAAGGGCTATTATGACAGCAAAGGGCTGCAGGCTGCCGTGGACGAAGTCACCGCAAACGAGGCTCAGCAAGGGAAGTAAGTTGAAGGAAAATGATTCAGCCATGGGGATCGTTCCGCGCGAGGCGCGGGACTTTTCCTCGTTATAAGGGCAGCGGAAGGATGGAGGGGCGAGACCATGAGCGGGGTAAAAGCGGAGCAAGCCGCAGCGACGATCATTCGGCTGGCGGATTTCGGCGCGGAGCCGAATTCGGGCCGGGATGCGCTGCCGGCCATGAGGCGGGCGCTTGAGGCGGCCTCTCGGCTAGAAGGGCCGGTTCGGCTGGTATGCGAACCGGGACGTTACGATTTTTTCGCGGAGCAGGCGGCGAAAGTGCCTCTTTACATTACGAATACGGCCAGCGAAGAGGAAAATCCGGACGTTACGAAGACGCTCGGGATCTGGCTGCGGGGGCTGTCGGACTTTACGCTGGACGGACAAGGGGCGCTGTGCGTCTTCCACGCCAAGATGACGATGCTGGTTATCGACGAATGCGAAGGAGTCGCGATTCGGAACGTCGGCTTCGACTATGAGCGGCCCACCGTCGTCGAGATGACGGTGGAGCGGATCGGACGCGGTTTGATGGACGTGCGGGTTCATCGGGACAGCCGTTATGAGTTTGCGGACGGCAGGTTTTATTGGGTTGGGCCCGGCTGGCGCTTTCTCGGGGGGCCGATGCAGGAATACGATCCGGCGACGAACCGGACTTGGCGGATCGACAACTGGTTCGAGCGGGCCTCTTCCGCCGAGGAGCTGGAGCCGTCTCTTCTGCGGCTGCGGTTCGACTTCGATCCTGTGCAGACCGCCGGAAGAGTGCTTCAAGCGCGGGACGGCATCCGCGACCAGGTGGGCGTCCTGATCCGGCAGAGCCGGAACACGGCGTTCGCCGATGTCGGGCTTCATTTCATGCACGGGCTCGGCGTCGTCGGCCAATTCAGCGAGAACATGAGCTTCGATGCGGTGACGATCGCTCCGCGCCCCGAGACCGGCCGGACCGTCGCGGGCTTCGCGGACGGCATCCATCTGTCCGGCTGCAGGGGCCGCGTCGATATCCGGGGCTGCCGCTTCGATGGGCTGCACGACGACGGCATCAACGTGCACGGAACGTTCCTGCGAGTGATCGAGCGTCTCGGCCCTCGCCGGCTTCGCGTGCGGTTCATGCACCCGCAAACGTATGGCTTCGACGCGTTCTACCCCGGCGACGACCTCGAATTCGTGCGGAGCCGTTCGCTTGCGGCTTGCGGCACGGGGACGGTCGAGCGCGCCGAGCTCGTCTCGCCGCGAGAGATCGTGCTCACGCTGCGGGAAGATTTGCCGGACGGCGTCGGAGAGGGAGACGCCGTGGAGAATGTGACATGGACGCCGGAAGTGCGCATCGAGGGCAATACGTTCGCGCGCATTCCGACGCGCGGCGTTCTGGCTACGACCCGGCGCCCGACGACGATCGAGAACAACGAGTTCGAGGGAATGATCATGAACGCGGTTCTCGTCACCTGCGAAGCCGAGAACTGGTACGAATCCGGCCGGGTGCGGGAGATGGCGATTCGCGGCAACCGGTTCGCGGAGTGCGGCGGGGCGGATTTTCCCGTTATCGCGATCACGCCCGAGGTTGCGGAGACGGACGAAGAACATCCGGTTCACAGCGGCATCGCGATCGAGAGCAATCGCTTCGAGATGCGCGAAGGGTTGGCGCTCGAAGCGCGGAGCGCCGCGTCGATCCGGTTCCGAAGCAACGAGCTGCGGCTTTATGGCGCCTTCTCGGCTGAGATTCAATCTCCCGCGGACGCCGTCCGCCTGACGGCTTGCCCGGACGCTATTGTGGGGGACAATGTCATCCGAAGCAGCGGTAGATGAAGCGGGCGCCAAAGCAACGGTCAACGGAACGGAACGAAGATTAAGCGTCCGGGCGTGTCGGTTCGGCACGATTTTAGGCGTTTGGACGAAGTTATGCTCAGCGCGAGCCGCTCTGAGCATATCCGCCGCTCCGCAGACATAAAATAATTTATCTTTTTGTCGTTAAGCGCTTTACCTTTTCTCGAAGTGGAGGTATATTGGAGTCATTGGCACAATGAGTGAAGCGCTTAATCTCATGTTGAAGGAGAGTGCGTATGACGACTATACGGTTGACGATGGCGCAAGCGCTGATCCGCTTTTTGGATCGGCAGTATATCTCGGTCGACGGCGTCGAGACGAAGTTCGTAACGGGTGTCATGGGCATCTTCGGGCACGGCAACGTGACGGGGATCGGCGAGGCGCTGGAGAGAAGTCCGGGAGACCTCGTCTATGTGCAGGGCAAAAACGAGCAGGGGATGGCCCACGCTGCAACCGCTTACGCCAAGCAGGCGAACCGGAGGCGGATTTACGCCTGCACGTCCTCCATCGGACCGGGCGCGCTCAATATGGTGACGGCGGCGGGCACGGCGACGGTCAACCGCATCCCGCTGCTGCTGCTTCCGGGCGACAACTTCGCCTCGCGTCAGCCCGATCCGGTGCTGCAGCAGATGGAAGTCGGCAGCGACTACACGGTGTCGGCGACCGATTGCTTCAAGCCGGTCAGCCGCTACTGGGACCGGATCGTTCGGCCGGAACAGCTGATGAGCGCGGCGCTGAACGCGATGCGGGTGCTGACGGACCCGGCGGAGACGGGCGCGGTGACGCTGGCGCTGCCGCAGGACGTGCAGACGGAGGCGTACGACTATCCGGCGTCGTTCTTCGAGAAGCGCGTCCATTACGTGGAGCGCCGCGTTCCGACCGCGGCCGCCCTGGTACGGGCCGTCCAACTGATCCGCTCGAAGAAGCGGCCGCTGCTGATCGCCGGCGGCGGGGTCCGGTACTCGGAGGCGACGGCGGAGCTTAAAGCGTTCGCCGAAGCGTTCGGCATTCCCGTCGGCGAGACGCAGGCGGGCAAAGGCTCGCTGCCGTGGCGGCATCCGCTCGCGGTCGGCGGCATCGGGGTGACCGGCGGATTGGCCGCCAACAAGCTGGCGAAGGACGCCGATCTGATCATCGGCGTCGGAACGCGCTACTCCGACTTCACCACTGCTTCGAAGTCGGCTTTCTCGAATCCGGAAGCGGAGTTTCTAAACCTTAACGTGAACGCCATGGACGCCGCCAAGCTGGAGGGCGCGGCGCTCGCGGCCGACGCCAAGACGGCGCTCATTGCTCTGAAAGAAGCGCTGCAGACGGAAGGCTACTCGGCCGGCTATGCAGACGGAGAAGTGGCGGCTGTCCGCGGCGAGTGGGAAGCCGAGATCGACCGGCTGTACGCGCTGGAACGGGAAGATGGCTTGGCGCAAACCCGTGCTCTCGGCGTCATCAACGAGACGATCGACCCGCGCTCCGTCATCGTGTGCGCGGCGGGAAGCTTGCCGGGCGACCTGCAGCGGCTGTGGCGCGCGGAAGAGCCGGCCAACTACCATCTAGAGTACGGTTTTTCCTGCATGGGCTACGAGGTGAGCGGGGCGTTCGGCGCCGCGCTGGCGGAGCCGGACCGCGACGTGTACGCCGTCGTCGGCGACGGCAGCTACCTGATGCTCCATTCCGAGCTGGTCACCAGCCTGCAGGAGGGCCGCAAGATCACGGTGCTGCTGTTCGACAACCACGGCTTCCAATGCATCCACAACCTGCAGCGGGGCCACGGCAGCGACGGGTTCGGCAACGAATTCCGCTACCGGGAAGCCGCAACGAACCGATATACCGGCAGCTACCTTCCGGTCGACTTCGCCGGTCACGCCCGCAGCCTGGGGGCGGCGACCTACACGGCCCGGACGACCGATGAGCTGCGCGCGGCGCTGGTTGCCGCTCGCCAGGAGACGCGCACGACGCTGATCGAGATCCCGGTGCTGCCCGGCACGAACACCGACGGTTACGAGTCGTGGTGGAACGTCGGCGTTCCGGAAGTGTCGGAGAGCGACAAAGTCGTCGCCGCGCATGCCGAGATGAAACGTCAGATCGGGCTGGCGAAGCCTTACTGACGGCAGGCGAAACGGGATCTTTCCGGTGGATGGGCGACCAAGGCCTGCAAATATACAGGAATTTGTTCTCGACTCAAACGACGAACCCTTAAACCTGCAAAAATGCAGTTATTTTAGAGGCAATAGCGGACCTGGGCGGGTAAACGGGGAGAAATCCTGCACTTTTGCAGGTATTTAGCAAATAAGCGGTAATATCGCTTGAAATTCCTGCACTTTTGCAGTTTTCGCTTAGCCGGCGAAGCCGGGAATGGCGACCCGGCCAGATGGTTTTCCGCCCGCCCCATTCACTTAGCATACTCCCGAATAAAAGGAGGCCACCAACATGGCGGACGCATCGGCGCTTCCGTATCCGTTCCGGCTCGGCGCCCATCCGATCAACTGGGTCGGCGAGGACGTCAAGGAGCACGGGGACGACACGACTTACGAACAGATTCTCGACGACATGCAATCGCTCGGCCTCGCCGGCACCGAGATGGGGCGCAAATACCCGACCGACATCGGGCTGCTCAAAGAGGTGCTGGCCAAGCGCGGCATTCAGCTCGTCTCGCAGTGGAAATCGGTGCTGTTCTCCGATCCCGCTTACCGCGAGCAGGAGCTGGAGGCTTACCGGCGTCACGTGCTTTTTCTGAAAGAGATGGGCAGCAAGGTGATCAGCACGTGCGAGGTCGGCGGCTCGCTGCACTTCGATCCGCGCCGAACGCCGCACGAGAAAGAGGTGCTGCGGCTGGACGAAGCCGGCTGGCGCAGCCTGGCCGAAGGCTTGAACGCGGCCGGACGGATCGCGCGGGAGCACGGCCTTAAGCTGACGTACCACCACCACGGCGGCACGGCCGTCGAGCGGCCGGAAGAGATCGACCGGCTGATGGAGCTGACCGATCCGGAAGCGGTATTCCTGCTGTTCGATTCCGGCCATGCCCTGTACGGCGGCGCGGATCCGCTGGCGCTGCTGCGCAAGCATTTCGATCGCGTCGCCTACGTCCATCTGAAGGACGTCCGGCCGGAATCGCTGCGGAAAGCCCGCGAGACGGGGGCGGACTTCATCTCCTGCATCCGCGACGGCGTGTTCACGGTCCCGGGCGACGGCTGCATCGACTTTGCGCCGATCGTCGGCGAGCTCGTCCGGCGCGGATACGACGGCTGGGCGATGCTGGAGGGAGAGCAGGATCCGGCGCTGCATCCGGCGCGCGAATATGCGGAGCGGGCGATCGAGTATTTGGCGAAGCTGGCTCCTGCAATTAAGGAGGGAGAAGCGTGAGCGTCATTTTCCCGGAAGGCCGCGAATTTGAATTCGTCGCCATCGGCCGGCTTTGCATCGATCTGAACGCGAACGAGATCAACCGGCCGATGGAGCAAACGATGACTTTTACGAAGTATGTCGGAGGCTCCCCGGCCAACATTACGATCGGCATGAGCCGGCTCGGCCGCAAGACGGCGTTCATCGGCAAAATCGCGGACGATCAGATGGGCCGCTTCATTCACGGCTATCTGACGCGCGAAGGCATCGATACCCGGAACGTCGTGACCGACAAGACGGGCGCGGTGACCGGCCTCGCCTTCACGGAGATCAAGAGTCCGACCGACTGCAGCATTCTGATGTACCGCGACAACGCCGCCGACCTCAAGCTCTCGCCGACCGAAGTGAGCGAGGAGCTAATCGCTTCCAGCCGGATGCTGCTCGTCTCGGGCACGGCGCTGGCGGCCAGCCCGTCCCGCGAAGCGGCGCTGCTGGCGCTGGATTACGCGCGCAAGCACGGAACCGTCGTCGTGCTCGATATCGATTACCGGCCTTATACGTGGAAATCCCCGGAGGAGACGGCGGCCTACTGCAATCTGGCGGCGGAGAAAAGCGACATTATCGTCGGTACGCGGGAAGAGTTCGATCAGATGGAGCGGTTCGAGCGCAACCCGGACCGGAGCGACCGGTATACCGCCGAGAAGTGGTTCGGCTGCAAGGCCGGCATCGTCATTATCAAGCATGGCAAGGAAGGCTCGATCGCCTATACGAAGGACGGCGGGGAGCACCGCGCTCGCTCGTTCCCGGCGAAGGTCGTGAAGACGTTCGGGGCGGGAGATTCGTACGCCGCAGGCTTCCTGCACGGGCTGCTTTCCGGCTGGACCATCGAGCGGAGCATGGAGTTCGGCAGCGCTGCGGCGTGCATCGTCATCTCCAGCCACAGCTGCTCGGACGCGATGCCGACGGAGACCCAGGTGAAGGACTACATCGAACGCTGCGAACGCGGCGAGATTACGGCCGGCTGAAGCGGCCTGAAGGAGCGGGATAACCAAATGGCGGATACGTTGAAAAATTGGATCGGAGGCCGGTGGGTCGAAGCCATCGGCACGCAAACGGAGGACGTATACAATCCGGCGACGGGAGAGGTCATCGCGAAGGTGCCGCTGTCGACGCAGGAGGATGTGGACCGCGCGGCAAGCGCGGCCCGCGAGGCGTTCGCTTCGTGGAGCCGCACCCCGGTGCCTCGTCGGGCGCGCGTCATGTTCAAATATCAGCAGCTGCTTGTCGACCATTGGGAGGAGCTGGCGCGGCTGATCACGGTCGAGAACGGCAAGAGCCTTGGCGAAGCCCGCGGCGAAGTGCTGCGCGGCATCGAATGCGTCGAATTCGCCGCCGGCGCTCCGTCGCTGATGATGGGCAAGCAGCTCCCCGACATCGCGACGAGCCTCGAATCCGGCATGTACCGGTATCCGGTCGGCGTTGTGGGCGGGATTACTCCGTTCAATTTTCCGATGATGGTGCCCTGCTGGATGTTCCCGCTCGCCATCGCTTGCGGCAACACGTTCGTGCTGAAGCCGTCGGAGCGGACCCCTCTGCTCGCCAATCGGCTTGCCGAGCTTCTTCATGAAGCAGGCCTGCCGGACGGCGTGTTCAACATCGTGCACGGAGCGCGCGACGTCGTGAACGGCATTCTCGGGCATCCGGGCATTCAGGCGGTGTCCTTCGTCGGCTCGCAGCCGGTCGCCGAGTACGTCTACCGGACCGGTACCGCCCACGGCAAGCGGGTGCAGGCGCTCGCCGGCGCCAAGAACCATACGATCGTCATGCCCGACGCCGATCTCGACCTGGCTGTCAAGGAGATCGTCAGCGCCGCTTTCGGCTCGGCCGGCGAGCGCTGCATGGCATGCGCCGTCGTCGTCGCCGTCGGAGGGATCGGGGATGAACTGGTGCGCCGCCTGACCGAAGCCGCGGATCGGATCTCGATCGGCAACGGCCTGGAGGACGGCGTGTTCCTCGGCCCGGTCATCCGCGCGCCGCACAAGGATCGGACGCTCGGCTACATCGAAGCCGGCGAGGCCGAAGGCGCAACGCTCGTCCGCGACGGCCGCAAGGACGGGGCAATCTCCGAGCCCGGCTACTTCGTGGGACCGACGATCTTCGATCAGGTCACCGGCGAGATGAAAATTTGGCGGGACGAAATTTTCGCGCCCGTCCTGTCCGTCGCCCGCGCCGATACGCTGGATGAGGCGATCGCGCTGGCGAACCGTTCCGAATTCGCGAACGGGGCTTGTCTTTTCACGACGAACGGCAGCAGCGTGCGCCAGTTCCGCGAGGGCATAGACGCGGGCATGCTCGGCATCAACCTGGGCGTCCCGGCTCCGATGGCGTTCTTCCCTTTCTCCGGCTGGAAAAAGTCGTTTTACGGCGATCTCCATGCGAACGGACCGGACGGCATTGAGTTCTACACCCGCAAAAAAATGGTAACCGCGCGTTGGTAAAGCCGGTTCGCAAGGAAGGGGAGGCTTGAGGCGATGGCACTTGTGTCGATGACGGCCATGCTGCGTACGGCGGTTGACGGCGGCTACGCCGTCGGGCAATTCAATCTGAACAACCTGGAATTTACGCAGGCGATTCTTCGGGCGGCCCAGGCGGAGCGATCCCCGGTCATCCTGGGCGTCAGCGAAGCCTATATACCTTATATGGGCGGCCTGCCCTGCATCGCCGGCATGGTCAACGCCTTGCTGGAACAAGAAGCGGTCACTGTTCCGGTCGCCCTGCACCTGGATCACGGCACTTCCTATGAAGTGTGCATCCGGGCGCTGAAGGCCGGCTTCACCTCGGTCATGATCGACGCGTCCCATCATCCGCTGGAGGAGAACATCGCCGTGACGTCCCGCGTGACGGAGGCGGCGCACGTTCTCGGCGCTTCCGTGGAGTCGGAGCTCGGGCGGATCGTCGGCCGCGAGGACGATCTGAACGTGGACGAAGCCGAGGCGGCGTACGCCGTTCCGGAGGAATGCGTCCGGCTGGCGCGGGAGACCGGCATCGATTGCCTCGCACCCGCGTTAGGGTCGGTGCACGGGCCGTATCGCGGTCAGCCGAAGCTCGGCTTCGAGCGGATGCGGCTGATCCGCGAACGGACGGGGCTGCCGCTCGTCTTGCACGGAGGCAGCGGCTTGCCGGACGAAGAGATCGTTCGGGCGATCGAAGCGGGCACCGCCAAGATCAACGTGAATACGGACAATCAGGCCGCCTTCACCGCCGCGATCCGCGCTTACCTGGGCGAGCACCCGGAGACGTACGATCCCCGGCACTATCTGATTCCGGCGCGCGAGGCGGTGGAAGCCGCCGTCCGCGCCAAAATGCGGCTGTTCGGCAGCTCGGGAAAAGCGGAGGAGAAACGGACATGACGGATACGAGATTGATCCGCATCGGCATTATCGGAGCCGGGCGCATCGGGAAAATTCACGCCGACAACTTGCGCGGCGTTCCGGGAGCGGTCGTAGCGGGCGTCAGCGATCTGTTCGCCGGGGAAGAGCTGCGGGAATGGGCCGCGCTCCGCGGCATCGGCAAAGTGACGAAGGACAGCGAGGAGCTGCTCGCCGATCCCGATATCGACGCCGTGTTTATCTGTTCGTCCACGGACACTCACGTTCCGCTCATTAAGCGGGCGGCCGCGGCGGGCAAGCATATTTTCTGCGAGAAGCCGGTCAGCATGGACCTCTCGCAGACGGAGGAAGCGCTCGAAGCGGTTCGCGTCGCCGGCGTGCAGCTGCAGGTCGGCTTCAACCGCCGCTTCGATCATAATTTCAAGCGAGTTCGCGAGCATGTGCTCGCCGGCGCGATCGGCGACCCCCACGTGGTCAAGATTACGTCGCGCGATCCCAGCCCTCCTCCGGAGGCTTATATCAAGGTGTCGGGCGGTATTTTCATGGACATGATGATCCACGACTTCGACATGGCCCGCTACCTGTCCGGCAGCGAGGTCGAGGAAGTGTACGCCCAGGGCGGCGTGCTGATCGACCCGGTCTTCGCGGTTCACGGCGACGTGGACACGGCGATCGTAACGCTGAAGTTTGCGAATGGCGCGCTCGGCGTCATCGACTGCAGCCGGAAGGCGGTATACGGCTACGACCAGCGGGCGGAAGTATTCGGCTCCGGCGGCTCGGTCGCGGCGTCCAACGATTATCCGAGCACGGCCGTCGTCAGCAACGGGAGCGGCGTCGTGAGCGAGAAGCCGCTGTATTTTTTCCTGGAGCGATACCAGGGGGCTTACGTCGACGAGGCCGTTCAATTCGTCGAATGCCTGCGGGAAGGCCGGCCGGTGCCGGTGGACGGCGGCGACGCATGGCAGGCGGAGCGGATCGCGCTGGCCGCCAAGCTGTCGCTGGAGAGCGGCCGGCCCGTGAAGCTGTCCGAGATCGAGAAGCTGAAGGAGGGACTGGGTCATGGCGTCTGAACTGATCGTGCCGCAGACCGCGCCGGACGCGGACGGGCGCGTGCTTGCGGTTACGCCGGAGTCGGCGGGGTGGACGTATGTCGGTTTTGAGGTGTATCGGTTGCGACCCGGGCAGCGTCTGCTGCGGGAGACGGGCGAGCGCGAAGCGGCTCTCGTGCTGCTGAGCGGCAAAGCGAATGCGAGCACGGCCGACGGGCAGTGGGAAGGGATCGGCCGGCGGATGAACGTGTTCGAGCGGATTCCGCCTTACACCGTTTACGTTCCGAGCGGCAACCGTTTCGACGTGGAGGCGGTGACCGAGCTGGAGCTGGCGGTCTGCTGGGCGCCGGGTGCCGGAACGTATCCCTCGCGGCTGATCGGGCCGGAGGACGTCGGCTTCGAGGAGCGCGGGGAAGGGCACACGCTGCGTTACATTCACAATATTTTGCCGGAGCAGAAGCCGGCGGACAGCCTGCTCGTCGTCGAGGTGTTCACTCCGGGCGGACACTGGTCCAGCTATCCTCCGCACAAGCACGATCGGGACGCGCTGCCCGAGGAGTCGCTGCTGGAGGAGACCTATTACTACCGGGTTCAGCCGGGCCAAGGCTTTGCGGTGCAGCGGGTCTATACCGACGACCGCTCGCTCGACGAGACGCTGGCGCCGCGCGACGGCGAAGCCGTGCTCGTTCCGTGCGGCTACCATCCGGTATCCGCGCCGCCCGGCTACGACGTCTACTACTTGAACGTCATGGCCGGCCCGATCCGGCAGTGGAAGTTCCATAACGACCCGGATCACGAGTGGATCGTGAAGCCCAAGGGAGTTTAAAGCTCGTAGCTTAACGGCGCGTGTTATTGCCTTTTGACACTAACTCGGCTTGCGAATACGCTAATTGGCGCATGTTATTGCTTTCTGACGTTAACTCGGTTGGCGATGCCTAGAATCGCTTTGGAGATAGTGCCCGCTCGCAATAAATTATGAAGTTGCAACGGGAGCCGAATCGACGGATAATAGCCGAAAAGGGACCGGCGGACGAGACGAGTCCCGGAACCGACCGATGACGGGGGAGACCATGAGAGAGACGACGATCTACGACGTGGCCAAGGAGGCGGGCGTGTCCATCGCTTCCGTGTCGAACGTTATTAACGGCAAAGGCAAGGTGAGCGCGAAGAAGCGGGAAGAGATCCGCGCCGTGATGGAGCGGCTCAACTACCGGCCGAACGTTCTCGCTTCCGCTCTCATGGGCAAAAAAACGTATACGCTGGGCCTTTTGGTGCCGGACGTAGCGAACCCGTTTTTCGCCGAGATCGCGCGGCTGGTGGAAGACCACGCGCACCAGGCCGGCTACAGCGTCATCGCCTGCAGCACGGACAACAAGGACGAGCGGATCGAGCGCTACATCCGGCTGCTGAAGCGCAAGCGCGTGGACGGGCTCATGATCGGCACCGGGCTCGGCGGGTCCGGCGCGCTGTCCCAGCTGAAGGAGAAGTCGGTTCCGCTCGTGATGATCGCCCGCGGCTCCGATCTTCTCCCCGCAAGCAGCGTCTTGACCGACGACCGGTCGGGAGGGGCGGGAGCGGCACGTCACCTGCTCGGACTCGGGCATCGGCGGCTGGCGGTGCTGGCCGAGAACGCCAAAGTGACGAGCAGCAAGGACCGGGTGCGCGGTTTTCGGGAGGCGCTGGCTGAAGCGGGGCTAAAACTAGCCGAGGCGGACATCCTCGTCTGCGAGACGAGCGTCGCGGACGGGGAGCGGGCCGCGGGCGAGCTGCTGCGCCGCCCCGATCGTCCGACCGCGTTGTTCTGCTGCAACGACATGCTGGCGGCGGGGGCGCTGCGGGCGGCGAAGCGGCTCGGCATTCGGGTTCCCGGCGGATTGTCCGTCGTCGGCTTCGACAATACGATTCTGGCCGAAGTGACCGATCCGGCGCTGACGACCATCGCTCAGCCGCTGGATCGGATTGTCGGCAAGGCGCTGGAGCTGCTGATCGGAGAGCCGGAAGCAGGCGGCCCGGAGCGGCGGCGCTTCGTCATGGAGCCCGAGCTGATCGTTCGGGAATCGACGGCCCCGCCGCCCGATGCCATCGGCTAATTGAAGGAGTGAGAGACACATCTTGAAAGAAGCAAGCAGCGACAAAAGGCTGATTCTGTTCCTGGACAGCGGAGATACGATTATCGACGAGACGACCGAAATCCGCGACGAAAACGGAGTCGTCATCCGCGCGGATGTGATTCCGGGAGCCGACGTCATGATCCGCACGCTGTACGAGCGGGGCTACACGCTCGTGCTGGTGGCCGACGGACTGGCGCAATCGTTCAAAAATATGTTTATCCAGCACGGCTTTTATGACTGTTTTACGGCCATGATCAACTCGGAGAACGTCAAAGCGGAGAAGCCGAATGCCCGTATGTTCCTGGCGGCGATCGGCGCGATCGGGCTGGACGCTTCGGCCTTCGGCCGGGTGGCGATGGTCGGCAACAACCTGGCACGCGACGTCAAGGGCGCGAACGCGCTCGGCATCACGAGCATCTTCCAGAGCTGGACGTCGCGCTACCCGCACGAGCCCGCCGACGACAGCCAGCGTCCCGACTACACGATTCGCGAGCCGCTCGAACTGCTGGAGCTCGCCGAGACGCTGAACGCGAAGCTTCCGTAACTCCAGTTCATCCTATGAGAATAGGAAGACCGCCTCTCGTCCGGCATCGGGCAAGGGACGGTCTTTGTTTATCGGCAGTTCCTAACCGACCTGGCTTCTGCTCTGCAGATCCGCTTGCCATTGTTGGATGAAACGGTTCTGCCCGGCCAATCTGCTCAAAAGCGAGACGGAGGTATCGCGGTCGCCAAGCTCCCACAGAATGTCGCTTTTCAGCTTTAAGTACCAGATATTCTGTGGAGCGGCTGTTAGCGACTTTTCGTTTTCCGTTTCGGCCACTTGCAAGTATCGGCGATCCCGGCTGCTTAGGAAGGCTTTATAATAAAGCCGCGCTTTCCGGTCATGAATCCGGTCGGCAAAAAGGGCGATTCGCGCGCTGCGGTCCAGCCAATGAATGGCATCGGCTGAGCGGCCGGAGGCAAGCGCTTTGTCCACGGCGCCCTCGTAGGCGGAAGACAGCAGCAGCAGAGTCGCAACGGCGACCGTAATGGCGGCAATTGCCGTAAAAGCGATTTTGCGTACTGGAATTTTCTCCTGGGGCGAAATCGCGCCGGAACCGGAAGGTACAGTCGCCAGCACGAACGCCAGACCGAGCAGGTAAGGGTAGGAAAAAGTGAAGTCCGTCAGGCTGTGAAAGAAGAGGGTGAAGCACGCGAGCAGGCGGCAGCGAATCGCGAACGCAGCATCTCCTTCTGCAAGACGGGCTTTTCGAACGGCCTCTGCTATCAGGAAGGCGAAGGCGGCAACGTACAGAAGCAGGCCGATTCCCCCCACTTCGGTCATCAACTGGAGCAGATGATTGTGAACGTACTCCGTATAATAATCGGCGGTTTGATAGCGATATTGGAAATTCGTCCAGCCGCCTGCGCCGTATCCCCAGATCGGCGATTTCCGAATCATCGACCAGGCGTCGTGGGCATAGACGAGCCGCGCATATCCTTCGCCTGTTTTCGATAAAAAGGAGGACCACCGGGCAGCCAGCCCGGAATTGGACATGAAGGCGACAGCCAGGGTAAGCGGAACGGACGCGATCAGGGCCGGAGCATAGGCCCTTCGGGTCGCCGCTGTGTCTCTCGTCCGAACCGATAACCAAACAGCTGCGGCAGCGAAAGGGACCGGCAGCCACGGCGAAAGCTGGTACGTCAAGGCGGCGATAATGCCTAGAGAAGTGCCTGCGGCAAGCTGGAACCAGGAAAAACGAGAGACTTTCCGGTTCCAGAAGCCGAGCACTCCCAAGACGATCAGCAGAAACAAAAACGCCGTTCGCGACTCGGTCAGCACCAGGCCGCCGGCGCATGCGAAGTAGGCCAGAGGCATCCAGCGGTGCCGGGCCGGTTCCGTGCGATACAAGCTGTAAGCCACAATCAGACCGGCTAGCAACAAAATGGCATAGCCATTGGCATAATCGAGAAATCCCGCCAATCGGCCCTTGACGAAACGGCCCATCGCGACGCTGACGGGAACGGAGACGGCAAGCAGCCAGACGAAGACCGTCCAAAGGCGATTCATCATTTGGGACGTAGCAACTGAAGCGAACGAATGCAAGGGGAGAAGCAGGCAGGCTCCAAGCGCGCCTGTCAGCGCTGCTCGATGGTCCGTTCCGTAGAAGACGCTGGCTGTATAAATAGCGAGAAAAGCCGCAAGCAGCAAGGGAAGGATCCCGCGCGGAGCGGCTCCCATCCACAGAAAGAAGACAAAGCCGACGGCGACGATAATAGCGGTGGACCACGTCTCGGCTTCAAACAAAAAACCATGAACCAAGGGTCCGACCAGTAGAAAAAGAGCCAGCAATAGCGACGATAAACCTGCCTGTCTGGATGGAACAGTTTTCACGAGGATCATCCGTTTCCGAGCGGGATAAGGGAAGAGACCCGATCGCTCGGGTCTCTTCCGCTCTCTATTCCGAGATGCGGTGCAGCAAATTGACGATCAACTGAGCCGCTTCGGCTCGTGTCGCGTCTCCCTTGGGGACAAACTTTCCTTCTTGCGTTCCCTTGAGAAGCCCCAGCGCCGAAGCCGACCGAACCGGTTCCTGAGCCCAACCGCTAATTTGATCCGCGTCTTTGAAGACGGCCGGATCGGAGCCGGCTGCGTTCAACTGCGCCAACCGGGAGGCGTTCATGACGATGACGGCCATCTCTTCCCGGGAAATTTCCCGGGCCGGTTCGAATGAGCCGGAATCTACTCCTTGAACGAGTCCGTTCTCGTATGCGGCAGATACTGCGGAAGCGTACCATGCCGACGAGGGAACGTCAGCAAAAGTAGGGGACTTATCGCTGCTAAGGCCAAGCGCGCGAACGAGCATCGCCGTGAACTCCGCTCTCGTTACCTGCCGGTTCGGCTCGAACCTGTCGGAGGTAACCCCTTGAGCCATTTGTTTGGCCGCCAGTTCTTGAACGGCAGCGTGAGCCCAATGAGAGGAGCCGACGTCTCCGAACTCCTTGTGTACCTCGAACACGCCGTATTCGCTGAAATGCGTTACTTCGGCGGTAAGCGTCCCTTCGTCCCTGTGCGCCGGAATATAAGTCAGCGCTCCCTCGTCGGTGACATAGTAGATGCCCGTCAACTGCTTGTCCGCGCCTGCGTTCATCTTGAACGTCAGGGAGATCGGTTTGACGAACTGGGTCAGAGCAATCGACTTGCCAGCTTTCGTCGTAATGAACAACTTCATCTCGTAAACGTCGCCGACCGGCTTGACTGTGGTTCCTGGCGCCCCCTCCATTTTTGCGGCGGCGTCCGAGCCGCTTATCGGTTTCATGGAGAAGGATACCTTCGCGTCGGCCAAATCCACTTTTCCGATCAAGCCTGTAAGCTGGGCGAATACCTCGGGCGGAATTACCGCCTTGCCGCGGCTGGTCACGACTTCAATGGCGTTCGAGGCTTCCGCGTTGCTCCACAGGCCGGCGGGCAGCGTCACGGTTTCGTTGTCCGCGATGTCGAGCGAAACGACGCCATTCACGGCAGCGGGAATATCTTTCGCGCCGAACTCGACGGTTTTGGACGCAGCCGATCCGGTCTCGGCACCGCCGGGAGAAGTGACGCCACCGCCGCCGCCGATTCCTCCTCCGCCTCCGGAACCTCCACCCGTCCCGCCGTCATTATTGTCCGATGAAGCCCCGGAAAACGTGCTTTTCAAGACAACCTCGTCATTCGGCCCGACTGGCAACTGGAACGTCAATGTATACGTTTCAGCTTGGAAACGCGCGGCGATGTCAAACGGTCTTTGCCAATCCGTTAAGGCTTCGTACACTTTATTGTTGTTGGCATCCGTTATCGTGACCATGGCTTGCACAGAGCTCGAATATGTGCCGTCATCGACTTTGGATTCAACGTTTACGCCTATTAGCTTCAAATTCCCGCTTATCAGATTCGGCGTAACGGTGAGAACGGTCCGTTCGTTCTGCTGCTGCTTGCTGACCGCGAGCGACGAGGCCGCAACATCCACCTGTCCCGTGAAAGGAATGGATCTGTCGCTATTGATTTGTATAGGAGCGCCGGTTTTCCAGAACAAGAGCCAAGGGGTTGCGCCGTTATCGCGTGACGCTGTCTCGACTTGAATCGTGTGTTCCCCTTCGGGAAGATAAGCTTGGTTCAACATGGTTCCGTTATAATAGCTTCGGTATATGGCCTCTTCCGGTCTGTCGACAATATCGAGACCCAGGAAAGGCTTTTTTCCTTCCAATTGAATGCGATGCAGCGGAAAGCTCGAAACGGTCGTACGGCCGGTGAACGAATCGACATGAATTCGTTTCAGAATGTGATACCCAGTCGTCGCTCCGTCCGTTCCCTTCACATCGAGGGAGAAGTCGCCAGGTTTCATCAGCAGATCGTCGAAATAGAAAGTGCTGCCGATCTTAATGTTGCCTTTCCAAACGGCGAAAGGCTGGCTTCGGTTTTCGACGGGAAATTGGTACTGAACGATGGTATCAGTCAAGTCGCTCGGCAAATCGCTGATTTCCGGTTTTACGGAAATAGCATCGGATGGATAGGCAACTTTGTCAAGCTGCAACAAATCCGCTCCGCTCAGCGTTTGCCGGTTAAAGTACAAGGTTCCGTTGATCGAGCTAGCTCCAGGAGGTTTGACCGAAACGATAAATGACAGCACATAAGTCTTCAAGGGATCGATGGCCGACGTATCGGGCAGAATCAGCTTGCCGTTTTGGATAAACAAGTGGACTGCGTCGTCGCTGCTTCCGGCCTCCCACAATTCGCCATAGCTATCGGAAGAGCCAGCGGTATAGCCGGGAGGGTATACGATCGTCACCTCTTTGCTGGCGATCGGCTCTCCCGTTACCGATATCTTCCTTTGCTCATCGAGCCGAATGAGATCATTCGGAAAAGCCTGTTGTTCGAGACGAAGCGAATAGTCACCCGATTGATTCGGAATGTCGAGCGAAACGCTGCGCGGCGATATTGCGGCTGTAGGCTGGCCGATCGGCAACTGCTGCGAATCGTACAGCCGATAGTTCAACAAGCCCCCGGTTAGAGCCGAGGTCTGCGCGTCGGCGCGTTCGAGCGGAGCATAGGAAACTCCGTCGGCAGAGCGCTGAATCGTCATCGTCTGCGGCCCGGTTTCTCCGCTAACGGAGAAGGAAATGTCCTCTCCGGTCATTCGCTGGGTTATCTTAGCCACTTCCAACATCGTGACGTCGTTCAGTTCATTATCCAGATCGTCCCGGTAATCGGTATAAACCTTCTGATTGACCGCGCCCGCCCGATAGGAAGTGACCGAGGCCGAGGCATTGCGATCGGCAAACGTATGGCCAAAGCTTAGTGCCACATCCCGGTCGACAGGACCTAAATATTTCTCGAACTCGTAACGATAACCGTCGGCATCGACCTCGTACCGGGCGTCAACGTCCGTTCCTTTACTGACCAGATAGCGAGAAGTGTAAGCGTCGTCGGCTTCGCCGCTCCAACTGTAATTGACATCCAGCTTAGCGGTATTTTCTTGCGGCAGCGTAATTTGAATCATATCGCCGTTCAGGTTTGCCGTTTGGTTTTTGTCATTCGTTATATCAACGTCTTTGTGCAGGAAATAACCGGTGTCGCTAACGGCGTCATATAATTTGGTAAAGAAGGAGAGCTTACTGCCGCCCTGAATGTAAACCTCAGCTTGATGGTTGCCGTCAAACTCCAGGGGCCGAGGCCAACTGGATAACTCCCCTTGATCGCCTAGAACGGATAGAAGCAGCTTGTCATGCTCATGCGCCTGCGAGGCGGAGACCGTCAAATGCTTCAAGTCTCCCCCGCGGAATTGAAGCTCCGAGATTCCTCCGGTAAAGGAATTGTGATAGATCGCATCGTATTTACCGTCCGCCGACGAACCGGCAACGATCATCTCATAGGAACGTCCCTTCAGCAAGTATGCGTCGGGAACGAACAACGATCCGTCTTCTTTAGCGTCGGCTTGATAGAGAAGCTCGGTTCCATAGCTGGTTTCGCCTTGGTTCGCCCGATCGACCCAAGGGGGCTGCTTAGAGAACAAGTAAACTCGGGCGTGCTGCAGTCTTTGACCCGTTTCATCTTCCGCTTGAATGGTGAGGCCATTGGTCGAGCTGTCCGTATTGAGAAAGATAAGTTCTTTGTCGAGAGTCAGAGGCTGCGGCAATCCCGGGTAGTTTACGGTGACGTTAAGGCTGTAGCTGCCGCCGGGCAGTTTCGGGTCGAATGCATGATTGATGCAGCACCAGCCTAGCTGGCTCGTTTCGTCATAAACGAGATCCCCGGCGTCGTTCTTCAGTTGAACGAGTGTTTCGATTTCCGAATTTCCGATTCCTGACTGTTCCTGAATGTCATTAAGAAGGAAATCGCCATTTTGGATGGTAAAAACGACGTTGATATTATCGGAGCTTGCATGAACGTAAGTGGGGACAACCTTCGGTGAGGCGAAGCTGAGCGTTTTGTCCTCCGTTATTTGAAGAGGCGCGCTGTTCCAAAAATAGAGATACGGAATGCCGTTTTCTCCGCTTATCGTCTGCGTGATGTTGAAAGAATATTGTGCCCCGTTAGTCACTCTAATTTTGTCTACAGCTTGGAAATAGGCAAAGAAACCGGGAGCTTGGACATACGTTAGTCCGTTGCCCTCGGGCATTGAGATTTCGGAGGCGGCATCGAGATCGGCGGACGTAAAGGAAATTCCTCCGCCGGCTGCTACGGTCGCCGTCTTTCGCAGGAGGTAGCCTGTCTGACCGACCGTGCCGGTGTAAACTACTTCCAACTGAGACGTCGGCTCGGCCAACAAGGCGACAGAAGCCGCATCATGAATAGGAATTTTTAATGGATAGCCGTTGATCGCAAAATACAGATTGCGGTCGGTCTCGCCAGGGGAGACCGGCAAGTTTACCGTCGATCGTACCGCGTCACCGCTAATCGGCCATTCTTCCGTTTGCAGCAATTGCGCTCCGGAGGCAAAGTCGACGGAGTCCAAATAAACGAGCGTTTCGCCTTGATCGTTGACATAACTGTCGACCAGATCGACCCGAACGGGAGCGTCCGCGGACAATTCGAGAGGTCGAAGATCGACTTGGCCGCTTACAATGTTTAGGCTATGGTTCATGCCCTGCTGCAGGATATTCACGGTTCCTTCGGATGGGGAAAAGCCTTCAATGCTTCCCATTTGTATAACTCCGGGAACCATGGCAGCAGCGGAGAGGTTGTCCGGCGAATCGGCGTTCTCGTCAGGCAGAGGAAGCTGCTGATCGGACGTCTGCGAGACATCGGATTGATGTTCGACCGTCGGCGGATCGCCGGTACTCGTATTCGGGGCATCCTCGGCATGTACGGGAAGTGCAAGGGGAAAAAGCAGAATAAATGCCAGTAAACCTGTCAGCCAACGTTTTTGCATCGATAGACCTCCGTCTGCAGTCACTAAAAATGGGCACTCTGACCTTATACTATCATGGAAATGAGTGGGAGATTGGCGAATAATGTCGATCATTTTGTCGAATTTTCAATGAACGTAAAATAATTGCAGGAATCGGTAGGAGTGCGAGTCGCTCCGGCAGAATGCTCAAAACGAAACCGCCGGCCATTGTGGGCCGGCGGCTGACAGTGTATATTTCCTTAGCTTAATAAGCATGTGTTGGCGGACGACGAACCGCGGCAGCTCGTTAGTCCTCCCTATCCGATAACGCAATGCTGAACTCCGTCTCCGGCGAATCGGGCGAGACCCGTAGCTGTCTGCCTTCAAGCCAATGATAGTGAACCGTCCCGGACCTGGGATCGATCTCGACGGTATACAGGGTGCCGAATTGATCGGAGAACCGTTTGGAGTGCAGAGGGGGTTCCAGAAAAACCTCCGGAGATACGTCGCCCGCCCTCTTGAAGAGATGGTCGAATCGTTCGACCGTCCCGTGTTCAACATGCCCCGACTCTTGGATGCGCTGCTGATGGTTGGTGCAGCAGAGAAGTCCGTGTTCCGCGGTCACTTGATCCGGCGAAGCGTAGACGACGCAATAGCGCCCGTCGCGGTCCAAGAGGGAGAGGTTCTGTACGAGGCGATGCGGAAGGGCGTTCAGCCGTTCCGCCGCTTCCGGAACCGTCGCGCAAGTCCTCAGAAGGTAGCGGACGATGATGGGAATGCTGAAGCCGTCCCCGACTTCGAAGCTTCCGCCGAACGTGATGGCCACGGCGAGACCGTGATGGTTCAAGCCGTCGAGATAGCCCCAGCCGCATTCGGCGGAACCGATGATCCACCCGCCGTCCGGCGTAGGCTCGTAACGGAACACGCCGCTGAAACCGTCGGTGGCAAAGTCGTAGTTCCGGATCAAGGTCGGGTAACCCGACCGGAGGGAAATCGAGTTGCTGCACCCCGAGAAGAAGGGCCGCAAATTATGCATGGCGATCATCTGAGCCTGACCGGAACGATCCGGCGATGCCGACACGAGAGCTTCGAATTCGGCGAGCAGTTCCGGCATAAACTGTCGGATCAGAAGCTTGACTTCCTCGGCCGGGACCGGATCGGCCGGACGGTAGGGCTCGAGATTCCAGTGCCGCTCGGTATGGGCAGCCCAGGCCGCGGCATTCTGTTCGAGGATCGGCAGGCGTTTGAACCAATAACGCTTCCATAACGTTTCCATCTCTGAAAACTCCCTTTCGGGTTTGGATTAAGGTTCCGATGCTTTCATCTTACCTAAAAAGCATTCGAGTCCGCCTGTTCATTTGTGCTCTCTTCGGTTGGGCCGTCCAATCAAAAAGCCGTCGGCCCGAGGGGCCGGCGGCTGGTGCGCGGCGAGCGTATGGCGACTTCTATTTCCAAGCGGAGAGGAGTGATTGGGCGTCGGCATTCAATGCCGTTTTGGCTGCGGCCGACACCAGATCGCTTAGCGCTTTATTATTAAGGTGTTTAATGAAGTCCTCCATATGCTTGACTGCCTGCTCCTTGCTTCCTTTATCCAACTGCTGCCTCGCTTGATCGAGCGCGTTGGTCAGCTGGGGAACGAGCGGGCCGGTCAGGTCGCCTGATTCCGCGTAGCGGGAGAGGAGCCGCCCGATGTCGTCCAGGCTGGTAACGACATGGAAGGCGAGGGTTGCCCGAACCCGATTTCCCGCGCGATCCGTCAGCTCCACGACCGCCGTCTTGTCGCCGAGATTGCCGGCCAGATCGATGGTCGTCTTGCCTCCGGAGGCCGGATAATCCTTGCCGTCCAGCGTGACGACGGCCGAGACGATCTCGGAGACGCCGTCCGTGACCTGGAAGCTTAACGGCGTGCCGTCGCCGATCGAACTGCCTTCCTTCACCGCTTTTCCGCCGGAAGCGAGCGAGAAGGAAGGGCCGTTTTTCGTCTCGATGGAGAGACCCTGGGAGACGTTGCCCGACGTGTCCACGTTCCTAAAGACGATCGTATAGTCTTCGTCAACCGCAAGTCCGCTGAGCAGGGCCGTCTGAATGCCACGATTCACAATGGCGGGCTCTCCGATTTGCTGCCCGTTCTGGAGAACGGTAATGATCGTCTTCGTGCCGTCGATATCGTAAGGCCCGTCCCAGGTCAGCCGAATCTGGTCGTCTTCCCGGATCGTCTGCACATGCTCGACCTCGCCAGGAGCCACGCTGTCCGTCGGAGGCGTCGGCGGTTCGTCCGGCTTCGTCAGAACGTCAGGATCGCCGAAGGTGAACTTGTCGAGGTTGAACAGATAGTCGCTTCCTTTGAATAGCAAGTATACGATATGCTTGCCGGTAACCGGAGTAGCGACGTCCCCGGAGAACACCTGGAACGTCTGCCAGCCGCCGGTACCCGTAACGTTGACGGAAGAGATGAGCGGGCCGTTCAGGCTGTCCAGTCTCGCTTCGATCGTCCCGCCCTGCGTGTCGCTGGCGGCGTTCACGTACAGCTTGGCCGGGCCGGCGTCTCCGAAGTTAATGTAATTGTAGACGGCATAAGGATTGTTCGGTCCGTAAATGCCGGCCAAGTAAGTCTGTCCCCCGCCGTTCTCCGTTCCGAACTGCACGCCGGTCGAATAACTCTCGGCTTCGATTTTGCCGGAAGCGTCCTGTTCCTTGCCTTTGACGGTCGTGAAGCTGAACCAGTCGAGGTTGCACGGATAATCGCTTCCGTCCGCTCCATGGAAGATTAGGTACAGATCATGGACGCCGGCGGCTTGCGTGTCGTCGATCGCGGCCATAATCTCGGACCAGTCGTCCCAGCCTCCTTGGGCGGGGATGTTCACCGTGCCGACGGTCGGGCCGTCCGGGCTGTCCAGCTTGAGCTCGATCGAGCCGCCCTGATTGCCGCTCGAGACGCGGACGGTGACGCCGGCCGCGCCGGTTCCGAAGTCGATTCCTTTATACGATGCGTAAGCTCCGTCATGGATGGTGTCCAGGTAACCGTTGTCGGCGTTCTTGTTCAGCCCGGAGCTATCGTCGAAGTTGCCGGCGCTCAGTCTGGCGTACGCGTCGGTCCGCGTCGGATCGCCGGCCGTAAACTTGAACCAGTTCAGGTTGAATAAGTATGGGTCGTTCGTTTTGTTGAAAAGAAGGTAGACATCGTGCTTCCCGGTAACGGTGACCGGCTGCCCTTGATCGTCCGACAAAGCGGCGGGGAAGTCCGCATTGTTGTTCCAGCCGCCCGTTCCCGTCACGTCGACGGTGCCGACCTTGGGGCCGTCCGGAGAATCGAGACGAATCTCGATCTGTCCGCCGCCCGTGCCGCTGGCCGCCCTGGCGATAAAGCCCGCCGCGCCCGTCGTTCCGAAATCTACATTCTTATAGGCGGCGTAGAAGCCGGATTGGATGCCGCTGAGCTGCATCGTTCCTTCCGGACTGCCTTCCAGAAGGAAGCCGGTGCCCGTGTTGAAGCTTTCGGCCTCGACTTTGGAATACGGATCCTTGTCGGCGACATGGAGCTCGGCCGTCTGCGGCTTGATCACGTTCAGCGCCTCGACGGCGCCGGACGCTCCCCAGGAGTCGAACGTGCCGGCCAGCAGCTGACCGGCCCAGTTGCCGTCTGCCAGATTGCTCGAGCCGCGATTGCTCCAGGCCGTCTCCGTATTGAAGGCGAGCCAGTCGTTCAGCTCGGTTCCGAACGCTTGGTAGGCGCCGCCGGTTTCGTCAACGGCCTTCTGGAGATAAGCGAGGTTGCGCATCAGAATCGTTTTGCCGCCCTTCAAGTCGCCGTTGGGGCCTTCGAAGCGCAGCAGGCCGCTAGCGTCGACCAGATGGCTCTTGGTGAACTCGGCCGCCTTCACGGCGTCATCCAGATAGACGCTGTTGCCGGTGACTTGGTACAGCCCGACAGCCGCGCCGATGAACGTGCCCTGATTGTAATGAGTGGCATCCGGAACGGCGCCGTTCTTCACTTCGATGCGGTCGAACACTTTCCCGTTGCCGTCGGTCAGCATCGTCTTGCCCCAGCGGAAAATCTTGGCCGCCGCATCCAGGTAGTGCTCGTCCTTCGTGTCGTTATAGAGGAAAATCGCCGCTTCCGCCGCCGGGAAATTGATGCAGGCGTTCTTCGTCGAATGGTCGCTGTTCATCCACCAGATGCCGCCGTTCGCAAAGTCGTCGCTCCACTGCGTATCGTACACGAAGTCGAAGTAGTATTTCGCCTTGTCCAGGTAGCGCTGCTCCTTGGTGATAGCGTAAGCTCTTGCGCTTGCCATGGCCCACCACATGATGTCGTCGTTGAAGTGATTGTTGGTCCAATCCTCGCCGTATTTGGCCACCGTGCCGTCGAAGACGTCGTCGATCTGCGTTCGCAAGGAAGCCTTCAAGCTCGGGTCGGACGTGTTCAAGTACGCGTCCATCACCGTCTCCCAGAGCTCCGCCTCGACCCAGAAGCCCTGATAGCTGTTGCCGTGGCCGGAATTCGCCCAGAAGTACTTGGCGCTGCTGTCCCAGAATGCGGAATTGAACGCCTTTATCGCCGTATCCGCATCGGAAGACGTGAAGGCGGACGCCTGGGCCGGGCCGATGACGGACAGGGGAGAGCAGGCCAAGGCGACCGCGACCGTCCAGGTTCCCCACCTGGCCGGCTTCGAGCTGAGCAGTTTCATTACATTCCCTCCATTATAATGAAATTGGGCGGAAGACGAAGCCGACATACAGCATTTCCGTCGGCTTCGCGCCCGCGCGAATTTGTTACCCGCCGATCACTTTGTTGATCTTGTCCGCCATGCCGTTCAGGTCGCTGATCGGCGCTTTGCCCGCCAGCACGTTTTTCCACGTCGCGTCGATGAACGGATTCGCCTTGCCGGACCAGGCCGGAAGGAAGCGAACAGGTTGAATATTCGGGGAATTCAGAATATGGTCGATCGTTTCGCCCACTTCCGGGTGGCCAGCGGTCTTGAGCGCGTCGAAGTAAGCCGAAGCGGAAGCCTTGTAGGCGGCCGGCGCGACCGGCGTTTGCGGCAGCACTTGTTCGTACATGGTCGAGTCGAGGTATTTGAGCACTTTCCACACGGCATCCGGATTTTTAATGGAGGCCGGGCTGGTCCAGCCGACGGCGTCGTTAATTTCCGTCTGCGACGACACGACCGGCATCGGGGCGAAGCCCCATTGCAAATCCTTGGGAGCCGTGCGAATCAGATCGTCCGCAACCCATTGGCCTTGGTACGTCATCGCCACTTTGCCTTCCTTGAACGAGCTCATGATGTTGGTCAAATCAAAGGTAGGAGCGTTCATGTAACCGTTTGCAATGGCGTCTTTATATTTCTCGGCGCCCTCGATAAACTGGGGGCTGATCTCCACCTTGGTCGGATTGATGATGTCGTTCGCGAACGGAGCGCCGCCCGCCGATACGGCGTAGAGAGAAGTGATGAACGGATCCGGAGCGGCGTAATAGCCGTATTGCTGAACCCCGCCTTGCTTGCCGGACAGCTTCTGCATATCCGCGAAAAATTCGTCGTACGTCCAGCCGATCTTCGGCTCCGTCAAGCCGGCGTCCTGGAACAATTTCTTGTTATAGAAGATGCCGTACGTATTCAGGAGTCCGGGCAATCCGAGCAGCTTGCCGTCCAGATACCAGCTGTCGACGGTGCCTTTGTAGAAACCGCCTAAGAACTCCGAATCGTTCGTCGCGTGGGACGTCCAATCGTATAATAACCCTTGGGAACCATTGCTGATGAGCATGTCGTTGCCTGACTGAAAGATATCGGGCGCTTGTTTGGCGGCCAGCATGCCGTTCAGCTTGACGCCGTAATTATCCAGCGGGGTCGGAATGAGCTTGACCGTTATGTCCGGATTTTCCTGCTCGAAATTTTTCATGGCGGCCATGATCTTGTCGTTCATCTCCGCGGATTCCCACGTCATCAGCGTCACTTCGACCTTCTTGCCGCCGCCGGAAGACGACGCGGGCTGCGAAGCCGAAGCCGTTCCGGACGATGCCGGAGAAGACTCGCCCGCCGATCCGGAAGCCGAGCCGCCATTCGAATTGCCGCCGTTGCCGCATCCCGCCAACAAACCGGCCGCCATCATGCCGGCCGCCATTCCCGATACCCATTTCCGAGTTGCCTTGTCCATTGTAAGACCTCCCGCATTTCGAATTTGGTTCTTCAATCAAGCGAATCGTTGCGAATTGCGATTTGCCTACTTGTACATTTGAAAGCGCTACCACCACCTTTGCGAAGTTGCCGCCGAGCGCGGACGCGGGCGCTATTTCAAGGAAGCGGAGTTCACCGAGCCGAGACCTTGCATGAAGAATTTCTGGCCGAAAAAGAAGAGGATCAGCATCGGCAGAATATAGATCAGATCCGCGGCCATGAATAGGTTCCAGGCGGTGGCGTACGTGCCCTTGTAGGAAGCCATGGCGAGGGCCAGCGTCCATTTCTTCTGGTCGACGATGTAGATCAGCGGCTCCAGGTATTGGTTCCACGAGCCTTGGAAGGCGAAGATGACCATCGTGACGATAACCGGCGCCGCCATGGGGGCCAGCACCTTGGTCAGCACGTACAAATCCGAAGCCCCGTCGATCTTGGCCGCTTCGTCGAAGGAGACGGAGATCGTTTTCAAATATTGCACGAACAGAAAGGAGAATGTCGCGTTGCCGAAGAAAGCGGGAATGATGATCGGCAGCCAAGTATTATACCATCCGAGGCTCGAGTAAAGATGGAACAGCGGAATCATGCCGACGAACCCGGGCAGCATGAGGCTTCCGACGAAGAAGGAGAACCACAGCTTCCGGCCCGGAAAATTCAGTCTGGCAAGACCGTAGCCGACGAATACGGAGCTGACGACCTGGCCGATTACGGTTAGTACGGCGATGAACAAGGAGTTGCCGAACGTCTGCCAGAAATGGATTTCTCTCGTTCCCGTCACGAAGTTGGACCAGTGCAGTTCTTTGGGGAACCATTGCGGGGGAAGCCGGAACACTTCATTGTCGCTCTTCAGCGCGATCGTCACCATCCACAGCAGCGGAAACAGCATGGCGACGGCTCCTACGCACAGCACGAGGAAACGAATGGCTTTGAGCGCAGGGGAACCGCCTCGGCGGGATCCGGCTGCCACTCCCGGTTGGGCATTCATCGGTCCTTCACCTCTTTTTGCATAAGTGGATATCTGTTTTATCTGGAATCGCTCTCATAATAAACGAACCGGTTGGAGTAGCGGTAAGTCAGCAGCGTGAAGATCATGATGATGACGAACAGCACCCATACCTCGGCGATCGAGTAGCCGAACATTTTGTTGTTGAAGGCGTCCTGGTAGATTTTGAAGTTCAGCAGGGAGGTGGAGAAGTTCGGCCCGCCGGCCGTCAGCACCTGCACCTGGTTGAACGCCTGGAACGCGCCGATTATGCCGAGAATGAGCTGCAGAAACAGGATGGGGGTGATCATGGGAATGGTGATGTTGAGCGAAACCTTCCACCTGGGGGCTCCGTCGACCTCGGCGGCCTCGTACAGCTCCTGGGGGACCGATTGCAGGCCGCTCAGAAAGATGATCATGCCCGATCCGACTTGCCAGAGGCCGATGAGCACGATGGAGAAAAGGGCGGTTCGCGAGCTCGTCAGCCAGGTTCCCTCGGGCAAGCCCAGCGCTCGAAGCAGGGAATTGGCGAGCCCGTACTGCGGCTGGTAGATGAACAGCCACAGGGTAAGGGTGGCGATCGAAGGGACCACCGTCGGCAAATAGTAGATCGTGCGGAACCACTTGATGCCCGGCAGGCCCCGGTTCAGCAGCATGGCCAGGCACAGGCCGATGATCAGGGACAGCGGGACGCTCATGAGGACGTAATAGAATGTCGCCCGGATGGACGGCCAGAACGCCGGATCCACGTTGAAGATGTAGTCGAAGTTGTCGAGCCCGACGAACTTGGGCTTGTCGTAGCCGCTCCATTCCGTGAGCGAATAATAGATCGAGGAAAGCAGCGGATAGGCGACGAACACGCTAAAGCCGATAATCGAAGGCAGAATGAATAAGTAACCGTTTCTCCATTCCCGTAACTTGCGTTTGGTCATCGCGGACTTCATGGCTTCAAGACTCCTCCTTCGCTACAGCGTATCTAACGACTTTGAACCCGAATGCCGCAGCAATCCATCGCCAGCTCGCAGAACATCATGTTAGCCCAGGAAAACCAGGAGCGGGTGTACCGTGACGGATTCTCCGCCAGAAAGCCTTCGTGCATCATCTCCGTGCCGTCGTCGGTGTCGGCCATCAGAGCGAGCAGCCGCCTCTTCTCGTCCGGATCCTCGGAGGTGAGTCCCTGCATGGCGAGCGCGATGTGCCAGATGTACCGGTCCGGCGTATGGGGACTGCCGATTCCGCTGGCGGCCGAGCCTTCGTAATAGTAAGGATTGGCGGAGCTGAGCACGAAACGCCGGGTGTTCCGGTAGACCGGATCGTCCGCCTTCGCATATCCAAGGTAAGGGATCGACAGAAGGCTCGGGACGTTGGCGTCGTCCATCAGCAGATGGTTGCCCATTCCGTCGGTCTCGTAAGCATAAATGCGGCCGAACTCGGGATGGTCGACGACGCCGTGCTTTTCGATGCCGGACCGGATCTCTCCGGCCAGCGCCAGCGCTTCTTCCGCCAGCGTCTCATCGGTCCATACCTCGCGGGAGATCTCGGCCAAGTACTCCAGCACGACCGCCGCGAACATATTGGCCGGAATCAGGTAGCCGTACCGGCAGGCGTCGTCGCTCGGGCGGAAGCCCGACCAGGTCATGCCCGTGAAGGCGACCTCCGCCCCTTTGCCCTCCCGGGGGAGCGTATCGCTCGGCGGGCAATCGAAGCGTTCGAACGTGTAAGGGGACAGCGTCTCGTGATGCTGTTCGACCTTCCAAGTATCCAGGACGATCTTGGCGGCGGATCGGAACGCGGCGTCGAATTGCGACGTCCGGCCGGTGTTCTTCCATAGCAGGTAGGCGAGCTGCAGGGGATAGCACAAGGAGTCGATCTCGTACTTGCGTTCCCACAGCCAGGGGGTCATCCGCGTGCGGTCGTTCTGGTGCCCGTTGCCGCTCGGAGCGTCGTTGAAAGCGTTGGCATAAGGGTCCAGAACCATAAAAGCGGCTTGCCGGCGGACGAGTCCTTCGATCAGCTCCGCGAGCCGTTCGTCCTGCCGGGCCGGCACGAGGAAAGGACGGATCTGCGCCGCCGAATCCCGCAGCCACATGGCCGGAATATCTCCCGTGATGACGTAGGTCGTTCCGTCCGGATGCCGGCGAACCGTCGTACTTAGCGTATTCTCCAGCATGCTTCGGAACATGCGGGACAGCTTGGGGTTCTCTCCCGTTCGTTCGGCAACCGCCCGGATCAAATCGTTCAGGGCGGCGAATGAATCCACTGTGTTCATGGAAGAGATGCTCCTTTCCAGTTATCCCTCGATGTGTGGCAATAGGCTTCGGATGATCTCCATAAAAGCGTTTACACCTCCAATATAATGTCATAACAATTAGATGTCAATATATTAAATTTATTAAATGCTATGTTGGCATACCATCCAAAAAACAACAAAAAGCCCGTCGGCCAGTCGGGCCGACGGGACGAGCTTGAGAACAAAGCGGGGGCCGTTAACGGTGTACAGGCGCGAGAGCGGTCGAGTTTCCCTGCACGAGCTGCGCTTCCAACAGAGTTCGGTTTGGCGTTCCGCCGTCTTCCAGCAGATCGATCACTTGCTCGAACGCGGTTCGCCCCATCTCTTCCTCCTGCTGCCTCAGATGGGTGAACGGATAGGTCCCGTTCATCTCGGGGCAGTCGTAGCAGATGACGGACAGATCTCCCGGCACGGCCAGCCCGAGCCGGCTCGCCGCTTCGCGGGCCAGCAGGGCGATATTGTACTCGATGGCGAACAGGGCCGTGATTCGGGGGCGGCTCTGCAGCAGCCGCTTGATCTTGAGAATGTCCCGCTCGCGGTTCTCCGCCGTGAACGCGCTTGGCATCGTCGACAGAATGTCCTTCATCCATAATTCCCGGTCGACGGGAATGCCGCGTTCCGCGTGCGCCTTGACGAAACCGTCGATCCGGTCCTCCACCGACGTCGTATGGTCCGGCGGAGGCGCGAGCAGGCCGATATGCCGGTGGCCGAGGTCGAACAAATGCTCCACGCCGCGCTTGGCTCCCGCCATATTGTCGGTGCAGACGACGCCGGCCGGGATGCCCGTCAAATACCGGTCGATCATGACGAGCGGGAACTTGCCGATCGCCAGCTTCAAAATTTCCGCGTTAAAAAACTCCCCGTGCGCCGGCAGGATGACCAGCCCGTCCACTCCGATCTCCAGCATCCCTTTGATCGCTTCCTCTTCGCAAGCGGGATCCCCGAGCGACCGCCGCACGATCAAATAGCTGTCCCGCTCGCGCGACGTTTCTTCCAATCCGTGCACGAGCCGGGTGCCGAAGCCTTCCGAGAAGTCGTTGATGATCAGGCCGATCAGCAGCTTGCCGCGCGCGGCTCCGCTTTTCGAGAGGGCTCTTCCATCTCCGGCAAGGCTGGCGGTCTGTCCGGCGGGGCCGGCCACGAACGAGCCGCGGCCGGGCCGGCGCACGATCCATCCGTCGGCCGACAGCCATTCGAGAGCTTTCTTGCTCGTGATCCGGCTCACGTTATACTCGTCGGCCAGCTCTTTCTCCGACGGCACGCGATCGCCGATCCCGTATTTTCCGCTCCGGATGTCGTCGCGCAGCGCTGCGAAGATTCGCTCGTACATCGGACTTGACATGATCTTGCGTCCTCCTGGGTATTCCCCCTTATAGAATCTTATATAAATAATATATCATGGTATATATTAGCGCAATATGAATATTACCGGAGCGTCGAAGCGATGAGCCGCTCCATCAGCCGCCACGGCAGCAGCGCTTTGCCGATCAGCGTGAGGCGGGCGCCGCGGCCGATCGGATAACGGAGGCGGGAGGAGCGGACCCGCAACGCCCGGACGATGGCGAGCGCGGCGTCTCGGGCGTCGGGCGCGTTCTCGGCCGTGCGCTGCGTATAGCGAAGCACCGATTGCAGCGCCTGTTCGTAAGCGGAGCCGGGGCGGCTGTACATCCGCTCCCAGCCTTTGCGCCAGATCGGGGTGCGGTAGGAGGACGGCTCCAGCAGCACGACGCGCACGCCGAACGGAGCCATCTCGTGCCGGAGGCATTCGCTGAAGCCTTCGATCGCGAATTTGGAGGAAGCATACGGACCGAAGCCCGGGAAGCCGATCCGGCCGCTGATGCTGCCGACGTTCGCGATCGTGCCGCTTCCTTGTCTCCGCATCGCGGGCAGAACCGCTTGCGTGACGGCGACCGTTCCGATGAAGTTCGTCTCCATCTGTTCCCGCCAAGCTTCCGGCGGAACTTCCTCGATGAATCCGCCCGCGGCGTAGCCGGCGTTGTTCACGAGCAGATCGATCCGCCCGCCGTCGCCAAGGACGGCCTCGACCGCCGCCCGAATCGATTCCGGCTCCGTCACGTCGAGCCGACGAACCGCGATCCGCCCGGCGACGCCCGCGCGTTCCGCCTCGCGGAGCAGCTCCCCGCTCGCGTCCGGATTCCTCATCGTCGCGACGACCCGGTACCCGTCCGCGGCCAGGCAAACGCATGTCCATAGACCCAAACCGCTGGACGAGCCGGTCACGATCGCGACCGGCTCGCCGGCTTTTCCGAATTCGCGTGCCCAGCCAAGCAC
>NZ_JACJVO010000038.1 GCF_014212055.1 Cohnella zeiphila
CTTATCCTAAAGATCCAATCAAGGCACGGATGATTACAATCGCTAACGTTTCGTATCCGGTTATCAAGGCGCAAGCTTTGAGAAAGAAGTCGGTCCGGTAGTGATGGCGGAGGGGTTCCACGCGTACCCATCCCGAACACGACCGTTAAGCCCTCTAGCGCCAATGGTACTTGGACCGCAGGGTCCTGGGAGAGTAGGACGTTGCCAAGCCGGGTGTTCTATACCCAAGGCAAGACGATGTTGGACCGACGCAGGCCGAGTCCTGTGAGAGTCGAACGCCGCCGGGCCGGCAAACGCCTTTTGCAATGTTCCCTGATAGCTCAGTCGGTAGAGCACTCGACTGTTAATCGAGTTGTCACAGGTTCGAGTCCTGTTCGGGGAGCCATTTTGGAGAGATGTCCGAGTTTGGTCGAAGGAGCACGATTGGAAATCGTGTAGGCGTCACAAGCGTCTCGAGGGTTCGAATCCCTCTCTCTCCGCCAGCTGCGGCCCGTTGGTCAAGCGGTTAAGACACCTCCCTTTCACGGAGGTAACGGGGGTTCGATTCCCCCACGGGTCACCATTTTCTTGCCTTGCGGGTCCGAAATTTTTGAGAAAAAAATGAAATTAGGACTTGCAAAGAGTGCGGCGGATAAGGTATGATATTAAATGTCGCCTCTTGAGGAAAGCTTGTACAATGTCGCGGGGTGGAGCAGTCCGGTAGCTCGTCGGGCTCATAACCCGAAGGCCGCAGGTTCAAATCCTGCCCCCGCAACCAACTGTTTTACCAACGGACTTATGATCCGGATGCAAATGTGGAGCCGTGGTGTAGAGGCCTAACATGCCTGCCTGTCACGCAGGAGAACGCGGGTTCGAATCCCGTCGGCTCCGCCATTCAAGATCACCTTCGGCTCGGTAGCTCAGTTGGTAGAGCAGAGGACTGAAAATCCTCGTGTCGGCGGTTCGATTCCGTCCCGAGCCACCATGATACGGATAATCGAAGTTTGCCGGTGTAGCTCAACTGGTAGAGCAACTGACTTGTAATCAGTAGGTTGGGGGTTCAAGTCCTCTCGCCGGCACCATGCAGGATACCCATGGAGGGTTAGCGAAGTGGCCAAACGCGGGAGACTGTAAATCTCTTCCTTCGGGTTCGGTGGTTCAAATCCATCACCCTCCACCACTTACCTTTGTAGGGGCATAGTTTAAAGGTAGAACAGCGGTCTCCAAAACCGTTAGTGTGGGTTCAATTCCTGCTGCCCCTGCCAAATTGAATAGCGTGGCGGTCGTGGCGAAGGGGTTAACGCACCGGATTGTGGCTCCGGCATTCGTGGGTTCAAGTCCCATCGATCGCCCCATTTATGACAACTGCATATTGGGGATTAGCCAAGCGGTAAGGCAACGGACTTTGACTCCGTCATTCCTAGGTTCGAATCCTAGATCCCCAGCCATTTGTACGCGGAAATAGCTCAGTGGTAGAGCATCTCGTTGCCAACGAGAAGGTCGCGGGTTCGAATCCCGTTTTCCGCTCCATCTTCTTTCTGGCGCCATAGCCAAGTGGTAAGGCAGAGCTCTGCAAAAGCTTTACCCCCAGTTCGAGTCTGGGTGGCGCCTCCAAAATTGCATATGCGCGCCCTTAGCTCAGCTGGATAGAGCGTTAGACTACGAATCTAAAGGCCAGGAGTTCGAATCTCTTAGGGCGCGCCATTTACTTGCTGGTGTGGCGGAATGGCAGACGCGGCGGACTCAAAATCCGCTTCCGGCGACGGAGTGGGGGTTCAAGTCCCTTCACCAGCACCAATTCTGTAAACGAAGCTCCAAGGACCATGTCCTAGGAGCTTTTTTGTGTTTTAGGACGCAGCAGCACGAAAATAACGCAGTCCGATTGGACTGCGTTACATCCAGAAAGACCGTTAGAAAGTCTTTTCAAAATACGTTCGGACTTCCTCCCGATTTTTGAGCTCCAGCTTCTTATAAATACTTTTGCAGTGGCTCTTCACGGTTTCAACGGAGTTGCTTAAACGATCGGCGATGAAGGCGTTCGATCTGCCTTCGATCAGGAGCTTCAATACTTTGGATTCCGACGGGGTAAGTCGTTCGACCGCGCGATTTTGTTCGCCGTAATCGATTGCCGCGTCTCCGCCTTGTTGATACAATTCATCGTGGAATGCCGTCGTTTGCCGAAGCTGCTGACCGTATTTGGTGAACAGAGACTTTACCCGGTCCCATTCATTCAGAAACAGCCGGAAGTATCCCTCCTGTTGGCCGATCTCGAGCGCCTGTCTCAGGTGGTTCACAGCCGAGGGCGTTTCCATTGAACTGTCGTTAAGAAAGGCGAGAAGAAGGTGGATTTCCGCTTTATAATAAAACCGGTATAAGGACTGGCTGTACTGAAGCAACCGTTCGCCGAACGAGATGCCTTTCTCGTACTGTCTCAAATACAGAAATGCCCTCAACAGCGTAAGATACTCGTACATATGGTTGTGGTCCAGAGCTTCGCTTGCGCGATGCCGATGCTCGGTCACCCAGCGGCTGACTTGATCGGGTTCGTTGCTTCCCATGATCAGCCTGATTCGACAAGAATCGAGCAGCTGTCTTCCCACCGGTTCCAATCGGTCTTCCAGCCGAGATTTCGTCTCGTCAAGAAGAAGCTGTGCGGTGGAATGCATTCCTTGCTGCTGCTTCATCTGAACCATCGTCAGCGTCGTCGGCAGCAGCAGTCCGATATCCAACAGGTCGAGACCGATTCTCCGGCCTTTGACCAAGCATTTCTCGGCCACGGCCAGCTGATTCCGTTCATAATAGCACTCGCCGAGCAAAGCCTGGAAATAGCCGTATCCCCGATTGTCTCCTCTCCAATTCTCCTCCGCATATTCGCACATAGCGATCGATTGATCGAGCGTGCCCCAATGTCCAAAGGCGCTTTTGAAAAGAGAACTCACGGGCTTGTTGATCGAACTGGTGTGGCAATAAATGAGACCGCGGCCGTTCAAGCGGGATTCCGTCTCCTGCATGAACGCGGCTCCCTTCTCCTTGTCATGGCGGAGAAAGTAAATGATGGAATGGAACGAGGCGATATACCCTCGGACATCTTCTCCGGTTAGCGCAAACACGTACTTTTGTTCGTCCTGCATTTCCGATTCGATCTGAAGAAGAACGGTTTCGGCCGAGGAAATTCGCTGATCGGAAATGAGGAACCATGCATACAAGATGGCAATCGAAGGGCGCTGGATCAATTCCTTTCTCGGGAATGCATCCAACGTTCGAAGGACCTTATGATTCGCAATGGAAAAGAGGGCCGGGATGTCGACCAGGACGGCCTGCTCGGCACGTTCATAATCGGAACAGTTCAACCAGAGTTGGACCGCTTCTAGGATATGACCTTTTCGCTCCAGCCACTCGCCATATCTTTCATTAAGCGCATGATACTGCTCTTTATCGGTTTGTCGAAGACGGTTGCGCAAAAATTTGGAAAACAGGGGGTGGTACCGGTAGCATCCATGTGCGTCTTGAGTCAGAAACAGTTGGCCTTCCAGAAGCCTTTCCGTTTTCTCGATATGACGAGGGTCGCGAGTCAAGGTATGCCCCAGATCATCATCAAAGCATTCGGGTATCGACGTTTGGAGCATAAATTGCTGCAATTCCGGCGGCTGCCGCAAAAAGACGCGGTGCAAAAACAAATCATGCACCTCGGATTCAAGCGAACGGAGAGCTGCGGATGGGCTCATGAGACGCGCTTTGCTCCCGTCAACGCAGGAAACATAGCTTTGCACGGCCGGTAACCACCCTTCGGTGCATTGGTCCAACTTTTCGGCGATTTCATCGTCCAGAACGATTCCGGCTTGGTCTTTCGCGAATTGCACCAATTCGGATAGGTCCAGCCTCAGATGCTCCTGCGTAAGGGAAAGCAGTTTCGAATGGGGAATACGATCATCCGTTTGGAAAGGCATTTTGTCCCGGCCGGCGATGTAGAACCGAACGTTCGCGTTCGTACGCAGGAGCAAATCCGTCAACGTGTCGTGAACGTCCCGATTGAGAATCGCCTCATACTGATCGAAAAAAAGATGAGTTTCATTCCCGCTGTTGAGAAGTTCCGCGATTGATTCGAGAGGAGGTTTGTCCGGTCTTCTTTCATGGGAAGGGAGAGCGGCGTTCAAGCGGTTGAGAAAATGACGGGGGTCGTTGTCCGCATCCTCCAGTGTAAGCCAAACGGTGCGGTTATCGGAAGCTAACGAGCTTGCCCGAATTTTCATCAAGGAGGTTTTGCCGTACCCTGTCGGAGCGATGAGCAAAACCAAGGGCCGGTGAGACTCGCGTTTCAACAGCTCTATGCATCGGGACCGATAAGTCAGAGCATGATTCGGATTTTCAAGCTTTTGCGGCTTGCGCATTCTCCAGGTTCCCCCACTTTAAATCTGTTATATTTTTCTATTATATCACGGGAAACCATGAGGAGGATCGGCGAAAAATCACTCTTCGCGGGGGATGGCCGATCTCCTCCATCGGCGATAAGATTAGGTTTGCGAGCCTGTATCATGCACCCTGGTTCGACCAATGGAGAGGATGGAAGGTCGTATGTTGAGGAAATGGATATTATCTGTCATTCTGCTTATTGTTGCGGTTCAGCCGCTTGCCATGTCCGTTCGAATAGGGGAGGTCCACGCGGCGGGGATGAGCGGTTCCGGAACGGAAAGCGACCCGTACATCGTTATGACTCCCGATGACTTGTCCGCGATTCGCGACAATCTGTCGGCTTATTACCGTTTGGGGGCGGATATCGAACTGAAAGATTATGACACCGGGGACGATGGCGGCTGGCTGCCGATCGGTCCGAATACCCCTAATTTTACGGGGACGTTGGACGGGGATGGCCACGCGATCCGGAATTTGCGGATCAACCGTCCGGGGGAGCTGAAGCAGGGCCTCTTTGGCATTTTATTCGGCACGGTAAAAAATCTTCGGATGATCGGTGCGAACGTGACCGGTTTTCAATACGTCGGGATTCTGGCCGGCTCCATTGCAGGAAACGTCCAGGACGTTTATGTCGCCGGCAATGTCAACGGACATACATATGTTGGCGGTTTGGCGGGTTTTAACACAGGCACGATTCAGGGCGCTTTTGCGAACGTCAAGGCAGTGGGGGATGTCAACAGCGCAGCTATCGGCGGCTTGGTAGGAGAGCTTAGCACGGGAACGATCCGAAATTCGGCCGCGAGCGGAAGCGCTACGGGTCAGAAGAGGATCGGCGGCTTGGTAGGCGAGCAGTACGGAACGATTCAAAATAGTTATGCAGACGTCAGCGTCAAGGGAGATCAAGACGTCGGCGGCTTGGTCGGACAAGTCATCGGCAGTGCCGCCCAAATCGATAGCTCCTACTCGGCGGGGACCGTAACGGGCACTACTAGCGACTACGGCGGCTTGGTTGGAGGGATCGGCTCCTTTTCCCCGACGGTGACCAACTCCTTCTGGGATATGGATGCCTCCGGGCAACCCGCCAGCGCGGCCGGGTCGGGAAGAACGAATGCCGAGATGAAGTCGGAGGCTGCCTATCCCGGGTATGATTTCGCCTCCACTTGGGGAATTCGCGAAGGGGAATCGTATCCGTATTTGCTGGCTCCCAAGCCGGTACTTCAAGTCAAACCGCTCTCGGCGACCGTCTACGATCTTACCCCGGGCCATGACGAGTTCACGATAACGGGAACGGTGAGAGACGGCAGCGTCGGGGAGCAGGTTGCAACAGCGTACGACTTGAAGGACGCCTCAAGCGCTACGGTAGGGAACGATGAGTCTCATTTGATTGCGGACGGCAGCGATCAAACGTTCAGCTTTACGGTTCCTTTGGCAGATCTCGATAACGGTACATATACGTTGACGGTATCGGCGCAGGACACGTATAACCCGGTCGTTGAAGCGGTTCCGTTCACGTTCAGCGTGAACGCCGACGTCGATCCTCCTACGGTCGAATTCGAGACGGACGGAAGCGAAAGCTGGTCTGCGTCGGCTGCGACGAAAGTGACGGTGAATGACGCGGGAAGCGGAGTGGACGCTTCGACATTGCAGTACGTTTGGACGAACGATGCCGCGGAGCCGGATGGGGGAGCGGACTGGGCTTTGTTCGCCAGCGGAGATACGCTGACGAAGAGCGGAGCGGAAGGAGACTGGTATTTGCATGTGAAGGCGGCGGACCGCTTTGGCAATTTGGCGACCGCGGTGTCGCAGCGATTCCGCTTGGATTCTTCGATCGCCTCGCTAAGCGGATTGACTTTGTCCCAAGGGACGTTAACGCCAGCGTTCGCGAGCGGGATCTACCGCTATGAGGCCTCTGTGGGATACGGCACTGATGCGCTGACCGTCAAGCCGATGGCTGCGGCTTCCGGAGATACGGTGACAGTGAGCGTGAACGGAGGATCTCCGCTGCCCGTGGCGAGCAACGCGGAGAGCGGGCAGCTGGCGCTTAACGTGGGGGAGAATCATATCGAGTTAACCGTTGCCGCTCTTAACGGATCGAAACAAACCTATACGATTGCGGTAACCCGAGCGGCCCCGAGCGGCACGGTTCCGATCGTTCCCGTCCCCCCGGTCTCGCAAGTCGCCGCCAATCCTTCCGGCGGCGTGACGCTTACCGTGGATTCGTCCGGCATCCGGAAAGAAACGCAGCAGGACGGCACCATTATCGAGACGGTCGAATTCGACGAGAAAACGCTGGAACTGGCGCTTGACCTCTGGAAAAACGCCCAAACTCCGATTCTCACCATCGTCGTGAACGATACCGAGGCTGCCGTACAAGTGACGCTTCCCGCCGCCTGGATCGCCTCTGCCGCTGCCGCCGTTCCGAACGGCATCGTGGAGATGGAATTGAACGGCTCCAGCTTTCAGCTGAGCATTCAAGCGATTGGCCTGGATGAAGTTGCGAAGCGGCTGGGCGTCGAGCTGAAGGATCTTGCTTTAAACGTCAGCACGGAGAGGGTCGGCGGGCAGAAGAAAGCCGAGCTGAACCAGGCAGCCTCCGTCCAAGGCGCCAAAATCGTCGGAGACGCCGTGGATTACAAGGTGACCGTCTCGACAACGAGCAGTCAAGAAGCGGAAATCCGCGAATTCGGAGGAACCTACATGGCCCGGGCGATTGTCGTGGACTCGCTGGATGCGGGCAAAGCGAAGCTCATGACCGCTGCCTATTACGACGAGGCATCGCAGGCGTTCTCGTTTATCCCGGCGGTTTTCGCTGTCCGTTCGGACGGAAAGGCGGAGATGTCGATGAGCGCGCCGCATAACAGCATCTATGCCATCCTGGAGACGGGCGGCGTCAAGTTCGCCGATCTGGACGGCCATTGGGCGAAGAATGACATCGGCTATCTTGCGTCGAAGCTGGTCGTGAACGGAGTGACTTCCGACCGTTTCGCGCCGGATGCGGAGATTACCCGGGCGGAATTTACGGCGTTGCTTGTCCGTGCGATGGGAATGACGACGAATTCGGGCAGCGAACAAACGGCGTTCAGGGACGTAGCGGCGGACGCTTGGTATGCGCCTGCGATTGAGGCGGCGGTGAAAGCGGGGCTGGCTGAAGGAATTATGGCCGATCGTTTCGCGCCGGATGACCGAATCACGAGGGAGCAGCTGGCGGTCATGGTGGCCAAAGCGCTGACAGCCGTCGAAGGATCTTCAAGCGAAGCGGCTATGGAACAGCCAAACTTTGGCGCATTCGCGGACCAAGCCTCCGTTTCCCCTTGGGCAGAAGCTTCCGTTGAGCGAGTAGCGGCTGCGGGCATCATCACCGGCCTTCCCGACGGTTCGTTCGGACCGTCGGCATTCGCCACAAGGGCTCAGGCAACCGTCATGCTCAAACGCTTCCTGCAGCATGCGAAGTTCATCGACTGATCCAATCGCGCTGCCGCAGCCTACGGGGATTGCCGGGAGCGCAATATGAACCCCGGCTTGCGGCAAGACCGCAAGCCGGCAAGGGGGTCGACAACCTGTTCCAACCGCGTCGTCCGGTATTAAAATCCGGCAATCCAGGAATCGGCAGGACGCTCAGGCGAGCGCCGGAACATTTAGACCCGTCTGCGCAAGTCGCGCAAATGCAGCGGACGATCGGCAATCAGGCCGTCAGCCGAATGCTGGATTCGCTGCAGCCCGGGGAGTCGACAGCGAAACAAACGTCAGCGAAGGGAATTATTCAAAGGCAATTGGTGAAGAAGAAAGACGAAGAGGGAAAGTTCATCGATACCCGGGATACGCTGCATGCTCCTCCTCTTTTGTTCAAGGAATTGGCATTTTCCGTTTATGAGGAAACGCTCTCGAATGAGAGGTATCGATATAACGATCAGACTCTGCAATACTTGGCGTCCGGAGGCAAGTACTTCGACCCCTATTATCGGGCGCTCTTCTCCAAAACGGATCGGCAGGACCGTTATGCGGATGCTTCGGGCCAGTTTTATTACTATCAAGGCGGTTATTACTGGCCCGAACAGACTACGGATGGCATGGATTACAGCTTGGGTCATAACCAGTCGAACAACAATAACGCTTATGGATTGTATAACAGCCAGCCGAACTATAATCATGCATACGGATCCTATTTTAGCCAGCCGCGCAACAGCGGATCTAATGAACGCTACGGTCAGCCGAACCGGAACAATTATCATTATCCGGACGATTACAACCATAACAATTTCGACTTTAAGAATTTGGAATTGGGAATAAGCGCGAAGAATCGGTCGGAGCATCCGAGTCCAACGAAGGAACGAGATCGTCCGGGAACGGAGAAGGATCTGAGGATCAACAATCATGATGTGCGATGCAGGCTGGTCAGCACCGAAGGGAGCTATCACGACATTTATGAAATCTTAAGCACGGAACGCATCAGATATAATGTAAAGAACAATTCCAAAATGTTGGTTCGCGTACCGATTAACCTCTCGGAATCTCCTACCTCTATGGGAATGAAGATGTACCGTGAAAATGAGAAAACAATCTCTGTTCCGAGGATTTATAACAATCCGAGATTGGACAACTTGTATCTTGTTGAGCGGATTCCCGACCAATGCGATCCGACCGTTTGGGCCGGCCAGGTTGAAATAGATCAGTTAGGTTCAGCGGAAAAGAGACAAATCGAACAGATTCGGTTTTATCTGAACCAAATTGTAACGAGTTTATGGGCTAGAGGGGGGACAGAACCGATCTCCGATTTCCGTCCCGCCAATATTCGGTTCAGGAATAATGAACAAAGGGAACTTGTGCTTGTCGATTTCTCGGAAGAACAGCAATCTTACGGGAGGAAGGATCCGGGTTTTGCCGCCTTGCTGGAGGAGACGGTCAAGCAATTTGCCGGAGAGAATCTCGAAGCAGGCACCAAGGCAAATCCCCATGTATATAAGTTTTTAACTGAAAATTTTCCGGATGATCTTCTTGCCAAGATGAAAAATTCAAGTTACGCGCTTTACTGAAGTTCGGGCGGGAAAGAGACGTTCGAACAAAAAAAGAAAGCCCGGGGCGGCGCGCGGCTACCCCGGGCTATTGCTGTATCGCAAAAGACTTAGAACGGCGAGGCAGCGTGCAGCGGCTCCCGCATCGCTTCCCGCCAGTTCAAGTAGGCGGTGTACGCTTCCCCGCCGTCGATGAGCGCCTTGCAGGCGTACAGCCCCGCTTCGAGCGAATCTACGCGACCGGCCAGATGAAGCCTGGCGGCGCCGTTCAGCAGAACCTGGTTGGTGTAAGCGAGATCGGCTTCTCCGCGGAGAACGGCTTCGGTAACGGCCAGCTGCTCGCCGGGGGTCCACTGCGTATCCGGCGGCGTCGCTTCGAGACCGTACGATTCCGGATCGTAAATCTGCAGGCGGAACTCTCCGTTCTCCACCAGATAAGTTCGGGTCGGACGGTCGATGAACAGATCTTCCGAGCCTTCCGAGCCCTGGACGATCAGCGCTTTCTCGTAGCCCAGCTTAATCAGCAGGCGCGCCAGCCGGTCGAATACGGTGTTGTGGTAAACGCCGAACACGATAAAAGGGGAAGAGGCCACGTCGAGCAGCTTCTCCGCGCTGTTGAACACCGTCCGCATGCCGAGCTGCTCGCGAATCGGGCGCAGCTCGCCCAACGGGGGGCACCAGCGCTCGGTCGAGGCGTACAGGACGCCCGTATGACGAGCGACGTGCATAGAGCGCTCGCGAGTCAGATCGGCCGGCGCGATGCCGGCAGCCTGAACGATGTCCTGAAGCGTCATTCCCCACTTGGGCGGCAAGGAAGCCGCCCCGTGCAGCACGGCCGGCAAGCCGGCCGAAGCAAGCACGAAGGCGACGGCGAACGTCGCGTAAAAAGACGATTTGCGCCCGTCGTACGGTCCCGCGCAATCGATTCCCCGCGGCAAGTCATCGGAACGAAGCGTGTGCCGGCGGCCGACGCGGACGAACGCTTCAAGTTCCTCGACGCTCTCCAGCTTCACGCGTTCGGCGATCAGGAACGCGCCGATCTGGGCCGGCGTCGCCCGCTGCGTCAGAATCGCTTCCGCCGCTTCCGCGGCTTCCTCGTATACAAGGTCGCGGGCGCCGCGCTTGCCGCGAGCCACTTCTTTGAGCAAATGTATCATCGTTTCGTCCTCCCCAGCTTTTGCTCTTGCAGCAGATTGTAGACGTTCACGATGGAGGCGGCGACGTCCACCATGCGCTTGCGCTCGTTCATCGCTTGCTTGCGCAGGATATCGTAAGCTTCCGCCTCGGAAATATTCTTGATCTCGCATAGAATGCCTTTGGCGATGTCGATCCACTTGCGTTCTTCGATCTTGGAGAGCAACTGCTGGCGCTCCAATTGCCATTGCTGGCGCTCGAAGCACATCTTCGCTCCGAAGTGAAGCGACCAGTGAATCTCGGCGGGCTGCATCGACGAGCTGATAACGCCGTCGGTCATGATGCGGTCCTCGCAGGCCTCCACGGACAAGGTCGCGGTCGTTTCGCTGCACCACCATAGAAGAGGGATCGTTTTCCACTGCAAAAGCTTCGCGCTCCAAGCCCCAATCTCGGGAATGGGCAGATGAAGAATCGCGGCATCCGCCTCCGCGACAAGCTTGCGCGCGCTCTCTTCCGTATCGGCCGTCGTGACGGCATAGCCGCAGGACCGCATGACCGTCTCGGGGAGATGCGTCTTTGAAGCGGTGGCCGCCTTCCGTTCCTTTGCCGTCGCCGGGTTATAAATAACCAACAAAGAGCGCATATCGCTTCTCCTCTCCCGCTCGCGTCTGTTCTAAAACAATGTAGATGTTAAAATATATAACATAAATGCGGAGGGTGTGTCGAGAGCTTTTGATTTCCGTTTATTTAAATGTCATGTATATTGACAAAAAGAAAATTCCATACTATAGTTTTTATAACATCCCGAATACAACGATGTATTCGGAACAAGCGGCAATGAAGCCTGCTTCAGCTTAGCGGAGACGCGTGCGTCTCTGCGAGCTGGGCAGGCTTTTTGAGTTTCCGCTACGATTCGCGAGAGGGGACATGAACATGGCGGAGCCGAGAAAAAAGCTGGTTATGGTCGGCAACGGAATGGCGGGAGTGCGCGCGCTGGAGCATCTGCTGAAGCTGGCGCCGGAAGCTTACGAGATCACGATTTTCGGGGCGGAGCCTCATCCCAACTATAATCGGATCATGCTGTCGTCCGTGCTGGTGGGCGGGGCGGATCTCAAGGAGATCGTTCTTAACGATTGGGACTGGTACGAGGAGAACCGGATCAAGCTGCATGCCGGCCATACCGTTACCCGCATCGATACGAAAAAACGGAAAGTGTATTCGCGCGAGGGAGCCGAGGCGGAATACGACGTGCTTCTGCTGGCGACCGGCTCGCAGCCGTTCATGCTGCCGCTGCCGGGGGCGGACAAGGAAGGCGTCATCGCGTTCCGCGATATCCGCGATTGCGAGATCATGTTGGAAACGTCCCAAACTTACAAGAACGCGGTCGTCATCGGCGGAGGGCTGCTCGGTCTGGAAGCGGCGCGCGGACTTCTGCACCTCGGCATGAACGTTTCGGTCGTCCATATCAACGCCTATTTAATGGAAAGGCAGCTGGACGAAGCGGCTTCGAAGATGCTGCAGGCGGAATTGGAGCGGCAAGGAATGAAGTTCCTGCTGCGCAAGCAGTCGGAGACGATCTACGGCAAAAAGCGGGTCAAAGGCTTGCGGTTCACGGACGGAACGGACGTCGAAGCGGATCTGATCGTCATGGCCGTCGGAATCCGGCCGAACGTCGAGCTGGCCCGGTCGGCCGGGCTGGAAGTGAACCGAGGCATCGTCGTGAACGATTACCTGGAGACGAGCGAGCCGGGCATCTATGCCGTCGGCGAGTGCGCCGAGCATCGGGGCATCGCTTACGGTCTGGTCGCTCCGCTTTACGAGCAAGGCGCGGTTCTGGCCAAACGACTGGCGGGCGTGGAGACGGGCGGCTACGAAGGATCGGTCACTTCGACGAAGCTGAAAGTGTCCGGCGTCGACGTTTTCTCCGCCGGCCGGTACGACGAACCGCCGGGGACGCGCACGCTGCGCTATCAGGACGAGATCGACGGCGTGTACAAGAAGATCGTGCTCAGAGACGATAAGCTGGTCGGCGCGGTGCTGTTCGGAGATACGTCGGACGGGGCTTCTCTTTTCTCCATCATGAAGAAAGGCGAGTCGATCAAAGGACGGGAGAAGGAGCTGCTGCTCGGCTTCTCTGCCGGTGCCGCTCCCGCTTCTCCGACGAGCCGGCTGGAAGCCATGGCGGACGACGAGATCATCTGCGGCTGCAACGGCGTCTCCAAGGCGACGATCGCCGAAGCGATTCAATCGAAAGGATGCTCCACGGTCGGGGAGATCAAAGCTTGCACGAAGGCTTCGGGTTCCTGCGGCGGCTGCAAGCCGCTCGTCGAAGGCCTGCTGAAGATCTACGGAGGCGACGCGGTCGGCGAGCCGGTCAAGGAGGGCATCTGCGGCTGCACGACGCTGAGCCGCGACGAGATCGTCGCCGAGATCAAGCGCATGGAGCTGAAGAACGTCAAGGAAGTGATGAACGTTCTCGGATGGAACAATCCGGAAGGATGCTCGAAGTGCCGTCCTTCCCTGAACTACTACCTGGGCATGCTGTGGCCGACCGAATACAAGGACGAGAAGGAATCCCGCTTCACGAACGAGAGATACCACGCGAACATCCAGAAGGACGGCACGTACTCGGTCGTTCCCCGCATCTACGGCGGCGTCACCTCTCCTTCGGAGCTGAAGAAGATCGCCGAGGTGGCGGAGAAGTTCGACGTCCCGATGGTGAAGTTCACCGGCGGCCAGCGGCTGGACCTGCTCGGCGTCAAGAAAGAAGACCTGCCGAAGATGTGGGAGGAGCTCGACATGCCTTCCGGTCATGCGTACGGCAAAGCGCTCCGGACCGTCAAGACGTGCGTCGGCAACACGTTCTGCCGATTCGGGACCCAGGATTCGATCGGCATGGGCATTCGGCTGGAGAAGGAGTTCGAGAGGCTGAACACGCCGGCGAAGGTGAAGCTGGCCGTCTCCGGCTGCCCCCGCAACTGCGCGGAAGCGACGATCAAGGATTTCGGCGTCGTCGCGATCGACGGCGGATGGGAGCTCCACGTCGGCGGCAACGGCGGCGTTCATGTCCGGGCGACGGACCTGCTGTGCGTCGTGAAGACGGAGGACGAAGTAGTCGAGTGGGGCGGCGCGTTCCTGCAATATTACCGGGAGAACGCGCAGTGGAACGAACGCACTTCGGTCTGGGTGGAGCGCGTCGGTCTCGATTCGATCAAGGCCGCGCTGGAGCAGCAGGAGGAGCGGAAGGCGCTCTACGGCCGCATTCGGACCGCGTTGGATCACACGACCGATCCGTGGAAGCAGATTGCCTCCGATCGCGAGCTGCGCAAAAACTTCGAGACGCTGACGCCGGAACCGGCCGTGCGGAACTGATACGGGAGGAGAAGCGACATGGCGAAAGTGCTGGTTGGAAATATCGCGGATATCGACGTCAAGGGAGCCCGCACGATCCGGCTGGAAGGAACGGAGATCGCGATCTTCCGGCTGTCCGACGGGCAGGTCAAGGCGCTGGAGAACCGCTGCCCGCATAAGAACGGCAAGCTGTCGGAAGGAATGGTCTGCGGCACCGCGGTTCATTGTCCGCTGCACGACTGGAAGATCGACCTGAGAAGCGGCAACGTCTACGAGCCGGACGACGGGTGCGTTGCGACGTTCGAGACGGAAGTGGACGGCGCGAGCGGTTCGATCTACATTACCATCTGAGTTCATTCGGGGGGGCGAGAAGCATGGATTACGTAAAACCGAACGAGATTTTGAAATCGATGGTCGAAGGCGGTACGGCCAAGGCGAGCGCGAGCGCGGGGCAAATGCTCGTTCGCGGTTTTCTGGGCGGGGCGATTCTGGCGTTCGCGACGACGCTTGCGTTCACGGCCGTGTCGCAGACCAAGATCGGCATGGCGGGCGCGATCATTTTCCCGGTCGGCTTCGCGATGATCGTGCTGCTCGGCCTGGAATTGGTCACCGGCAGCTTCGCGCTGATCCCGCTGTCCGTGCTGGCCCGGAGAGCGTCGGTCGGCCGCATGCTCGGCAGCTTCGGCTGGGCGATCGTCGGCCACATTCTCGGCTGTCTCGTCTACGCCGTGCTATACGATCTGACCGTTACGAAGATGGGCTCGGACATGGCCAATCCGTTGGCGCAGACGCTCATCTCCACGGCCGAGGCGAAGACGATCGCCTATAAGAGCATGGGAGCCGAAGGGCTTCTGCTGGTGATCGTCAAAGCGATTCTGTGCAACTGGATGGTGACGCTCGGCGTCGTCATGGCGATGTCGTCGACCTCGACGATCGGCAAGATCGCCGCGATGTGGCTGCCAATTCTGACCTTCTTCGGGCAGGGCTTCGAGCACGCGGTCGTCAACATGTTCGTCATCCCGGCCGGCATGATGCTCGGCGCGAAGGTGAGCGTCGGGGACTGGTGGCTGTGGAACCAAATCCCTGTTCTGGTCGGCAATTTTATCGGAGGCGCGCTGTTCACGGGCGTGATGCTGGCTCTATCGCAGAAAGGGATCAAGCTGCTGCCGGGACGGAATGTTCCCGGAACGCTCGATTCGGCCGTGTCCGCGGAACAAAGCGCATGAGGCCCGCCGCCGTTTATCTGGTCGGAGCCGGTCCGGGAGATCCGGAGCTGATTACGCTGAAGGCGATTCGGCGGCTGAGGGAAGCCGACGTCGTGATGTACGACCGCCTGGCGAGCGAGGAACTGCTGGAATACGCGAAGCCGGGAGCGGAACGGGTGTATTGCGGGAAAAGTCCGGGACGGCATTCGATGCCGCAGCGCGAGATCGAGAAGCGGATGATCGAATACGCGCTGGCCGGACGAACGGTGGTACGGTTGAAGGGCGGGGATCCGTTCGTCTTCGGCAGAGGAGGCGAGGAGGCGCTGGCGCTCGCGGAGCTGGGAATCCCGTATGAGATCGTTCCGGGGGTAACCTCCGCGATCGGCGCGGCCGCCTCCGCCCGCATTCCGCTCACCCATCGGGGCTTAAGCGCCTCCTTCGCCCTCGTGACGGGCAATCGCTGCCACGGGGACACGGCTCCCGTTCGCTGGGACCTTCTGGCGCAGGGCGTCGACACGCTCGTCGTCTACATGGGCGTCTCCCGGCTCGGCGAGATCCGTTCGGAGCTGCTTCGCCACGGCAAGAGTCCCGCGACGCCGGTCGCCCTGATCGAGCGGGGTACGACCGCCGAGCAGCGGGTCATCACCGGCACGCTGGATCATATCCATAAGCTGGCCGAAGCGATGAAGCTGGGCAATCCCGCGCTGATCGTCATCGGAGACGTCGTGCTGGTGCGGGAGCAGCTGCTTCTGCTGGAGGCGGAGGCCAGGCTGCAGATCGGATAATCCCCCGGACGCGCCGAAGTCAATGCCCCTTTTTGCGGATCTGCTTGTGGCGGTCCTCGCCCCATTCCTTGGCTCTGGCGGTGGCGATGGCAATGGCCCGGCCTTCGTCGTAGCCCTCCTCGAGCAGCGCGTTGGCGATCTCGACCGCTTTGTCGCGAATCGGAGCGGTGAAGTTCTGGAGGGACGGCGGATAGTCGTCATGTGTCCATGGCATGAATGATCACCTCTCTTAGGCGGCGGTACCGCCCGTCTTACTTATCAATTCCCCGTTCGGCGATTAACGAAACAGTTCCCATGATTGGAAAAGGAACCGGAGCGCACCGGAAGCGCCCCGGTTTTTTTGGGCGTTCACTCGTTCTCTCCGAGGAAAAGTAACGGCACCAAAGGGAATCCGTGCCTGGTGGCCGACATTTTCGGCGATTGGCGGGAAGAGCTGCTGGTCCGGACGGCCGACAGCTCGGCGATCCGCATCTATCTCGGCACGGAGCTCACCGACCGGAAGCTGTATACGCTCATGCACGACCCGCAGTACCGCGTCGGCGTCGCCTGGCAGAACGTCGCGTACAACCAGCCGTGTTATCCAAGCTTCTACTTCGCGTCCGACCTCGATTGGTCCAAGGTGCCGATTCCTCGTCTTTCATGAAGAGAAATTCGCCGAGCCGGCGAGCAGACCACGCATCGAAAGTGGTATTCTCCGATTTTGACCGGTTTGCACTTTGTTGTTCGAAGCGCAAAAAGCCCTTACGACAAGGCGTCGTACGCATTTCAAAAATATCCGATTGGCTGCAAACGGGCCGCAAGTCATAATTTAGCTGCACGCCGGATAGGCCGGCAAGCAACGAACTGCACGGGAGGTGACCGGATGAAGCTTACGGCCGAGTCGAATTCGAATTCGAGCCATGCCCAAGCGGCGCGCGCCTCCAGGATTCCCGGAGCGCGCCGAACGAATCTATGGGCTCGATTGCGCAAGGATAGATGGGTCTATCTGCTGCTCGCTCCCGGCTTGCTGTACTTCATCATTTTCAAGTACGTGCCCATGTGGGGCATTCTGCTCGCGTTCCAGAACTTCCAGCCGTTCCTCGGCTTCTGGAAAAGCGAATGGATCGGGTTCGAAAACTTCCGCGTCTTCTTCGAAAATCCCGAATTTTGGATGCTGCTGCGCAATACGCTCGTTCTGTCGCTGTACAACCTGCTTTTCTTTTTTCCGGCCCCGATCATCCTTGCCCTCTTGCTGAACGAAGTGAGGCGGGCGTTCTTCAAGAGGACGATCCAGACACTCATTTACGTGCCGCACTTCATCTCGATGGTCATCGTCGCCAGCCTGACTTACGTCTTCCTGACGACGCAAGGAGGAATCGTCAACGCCCTGATCGAACGGTATACCGGGCATACGGTCGATTTCCTCGGCAGTCCCGCGTGGTTCCGCCCGATGATCATCCTGCAGACGATCTGGAAGGAGACGGGATTCGGGACGATCATCTTCCTCGCGGCGCTGGCCGGCGTCGACGTGGAGCAGTACGAAGCGGCGATCATGGACGGAGCCAACAGGTGGCGCCAGATGTGGCACATTACGCTGCCGTCGATCCGCAACACGATCATCATTCTGCTTATTCTCCGGATGGGGGACGTGCTGGACAACGGCTTCGAGCAAATCTATCTGCTGCTCAACCCGCTCAACCGCCAAGTCGCGGAAGTGTTCGATACGTACGTCTACACGATGGGCATCACGCAGGGGGCGTTCAGCTACAGCACGGCGGTAGGCTTGTTCAAAGCGGTGGTCGGCGTCATTCTGGTGGTCGGATCCAACTGGACGGCCAAGCGGTTCGGCCAGTCCGGCATCTATTAGTCCGCGGCGCGGCGAAGAAAGGAGGAGAGTCCATTGAACCATAAGTATCGAAGCTTCGGCAGCACTCTGTTCGACACGGCCAATTATGTTTTCCTCGCCATCGTCGGCGTGGCCGCCGTGCTGCCCTTCCTCTACATCGTCGCCGGCTCGTTCGCCAGCGACGCGGAGCTGACGAAGCGGGCGTTCTTCATCATCCCCCACTCGTTTTCGTTGTCCGCTTACAAATATATTTTCTCCACCGATACCGTCACGCACAGCATCTGGAACTCGCTTTACATTACGGTGGTCGGCACGGCGGTCAACTTGTTCTTCACCGTCACGATGGCGTATGCGCTGTCCAAGCGGGGGGTCGCGGGGCGCAATGCGGTGCTGAACCTGGTCGTCTTCTCGATGCTGTTCGGGGGCGGCCTGATTCCGACGTACCTGGTCGTTCGGGAGCTTCAGCTGCTGGACACGTATTGGGCGCTCATGCTGCCCGGCGCCATCAGCGCATTCAACTTGATCATCGTCAAAAACTTTTTTCAGGAGATTCCGCAGGAATTGGAGGAGGCGGCTCGCATCGACGGATGCGCGGAGATCAGTCTGCTCTGGAAAATCGTGCTGCCGCTGTCGATGCCGGTGCTCGCCACGTTCACGCTTTTTTACGCGGTCGGCCACTGGAACAACTTCTTCTCGGCGCTGCTTTATATCAACGATCCGGTTCGTTGGCCCCTCCAGGTCATGCTCCGGCAGATCGTGCTGCTGTCGCAGATGGCCGCGGGCAGCGCGGACAGCGTCGACTACAACTACGTCAAAGAAGCGGAGCAATCGATCAAGATGGCCGTCATCGTCGTCGGCACGATCCCCATTCTGCTCGTCTATCCGTTCCTTCAGAAGCATTTCGCCAAAGGGGTCTTGATCGGCTCGGTCAAGGGATAACGGATTGCGATCATAGCGTCGCCTTCAAAAAAAGGGAGGAACACGAATGAAACAAACGAAAGCGAAATGGACAGTACTGGGCGCGACGGGCGTGCTGGCTCTCGCGTCGATCGCCGGCTGCGGCGGCAATAACGGGGGCAACAACGCTTCCCCTTCGTCCGGCAGCCCGGCACCGGCCAGCGGGTCCGCTCCGTCATCGTCGTCATCGTCGCCGTCGTCCGCTTCGAACGAGAAGCCGCTCGACCTGTCGATCATGCTTCCGATCTTCAAGACGAACTATCCGAAGGACGACGGCCCCGTCACCAAGGAGATCGACCGGCTGACGAATACGAACATTCATCTTCAATGGGTGCCGAATGCCTCGTACACGGACAAGTTCAACATTACGCTCGCCTCCGGCAAGCTGCCGACGATCATGATGGTGGGCAGCCCCAAGGAACCGAGCTTTGTCAACGCGGCCCGGTCCGGTGCGTTCTGGGATCTGACCGACTACTTTAAGGACTATAAATATTTAAGCCAATCGAATGAAGTCATCCTGAACAACTCTTCGATCGACGGACGCAACTACGGCGTCTACCGCTCGCGTCCCCTGGGGCGCAACGGCATCAACTATCGCAAGGACTGGTTGGAGAAGGTCGGCTTGCAGCCGCCGAAGACGATCGACGACTTCTACAACATGTTGAAAGCGTTTAAGGAGAAGGATCCGGACGGCAACGGCAAGGACGACACGTACGGCATGGTGCTCGTCAAATGGACCGGAGGATGGGCGAGCGGCTTCGATACGATCAAGCTGTGGTTCGGCGCGCCGAACAAATGGGGCGTCGCGGACGGCAAGCTCGTGCCGGAGCATCAGACGCTGGAGTATCTGGAAGCTCTCCAATTCATGAAAAAGCTGTACGACGAGAAGCTGATCAACCAGGACTTCGCGGTGTTCGACAGCGCGAAGTGGAACGATCCGGTCATAAACGGCCAGGCGGGCGTCATCGTCGACGTCACCGATACCGCCGCGCGCATCGACGATAAGATTCATGCGGCGATGGCCCAGGAAGGCAAGGACGATCCGAACGCGCAATACATGGACAACATGATCGGCGTCACCGGGGACGACGGCAAGCTGCACGCGCTTCCAACATCCGGCTTCTCGGGCATGCTGTCCATTCCGAAGTCGACCGTGAAGACCGAAGAAGAAATGAAGCGGGTTCTCTCGTTTATCGATCAATTAAACGATCCGGACATCCAGACGCTGGCCGGCTATGGCATTGAAGGCAAGCATTACACGTTGGACGGGGAAGACGTCGTGCCCAGCAAAGATGCGGCACTGCTGGAGTCCGAGGTTGAGGGATTGAATCAAATGATTCCTTATATCGGGGCCGTAGCCAGCCGAAACGTGAAGCAGACGCCGCTTCGCGCCAAGACGACGCAGATCCAGACGGAAGCCGAGCAGTACGTCGTGCCTAACCCGGCCGAGCCGTTCATCTCTACGGTTTATACGCAGAAGGGGCAGCAGCTCGACGATATCATCAACGACGCCCGCATCAAGTATATCGTCGGGCAGATCGACGAAGCCGGGCTGCAAGCCGCGTTCGAGACGTGGAAAAAATCGGGCGGAGACGATCTCGTGAAGGAAATGAACGAGCTGTACGCCGCCACCCAGAGCAAGTAACGCAGGGAGCAGGGCCGTCCGGCCTACAATCCGGGCGGTCTTTGCTGCGTTTTTCGCGCGCACGCCGCTTTTCCGAACGGGCGAATCTGGTATATGCTGAGATAGAGAAGCGGATCGCTTCGGCAACCTATCCCATATCGGCGGTGAGAGAGCATGCTGGCAACGTTAAGAGCGAGAGCGGCGAGCAGGTTGGAGCGTTCCTCCGCCCGCCTGGGGAGCTTCTACAAGAAGAGCCTCATCATGATCTTTATCGTCTCCGGCATTCCGGGGCTCATCACGGGAGCGCTCGTTTACGAGATTGCAGGCAAGCGTGTGGAGAATGAACTGCTACAGCTTCATTATCGGCAGATCGAGCAGCGGTCCCAGAACATCGACGACCAGCTCGGCAACCTGGAGCTGCTGTTATCCCATTGGGCGTTCGACAGCAAGTTCGGCAGTTCCTTGGAAGGGCTCGATTTCGTCAAGGATTTCGAGACGACGCAGGACTTGACCAAGACGCTGATCGCCATGCAGGGCTCCAACGCGATGGTCAAGGAGGCGGAGCTGTACGTCGGCGGGGAGAAACCGGTGCTGCTCGGCCCGGAATACGACGCGCTGGATTCGGAGACGGCGGCGGACGTATACGAGCCGCTGGTCGAGGGGCGCAGCGAGATGTATTGGACGCAGTGGGCGTTCGATTCCCGACATCCCGGAACGAAAGACCTGGCGCTCGTGCACCGGATTCCCGGCGGAAGCACGCATCCGATCGGCGCTCTCATCTTCCGTTTCAGCCGCGACAAGGTCGCCAACCTTCTTCGCACGATGTCTCCTTACAACGACGGGGAGACGTTCGTGCAGCAGGACAAAGGGGAGTTGTTCGTCTCCGGAGACGGAAGCGCTTACGATACTCCGTTTATCGCGGCGTTAAGGGACAAAGTGGCCGACTTCGGCGCGGCGAAAGGCTCTTTCTTTCTCGATTGGAAGGGAGGGACGTATACGGTGTCGTTCGGCCGTCTGACGCGCATTGCGGACGATTGGGTCTACGTCTCGGCTTCTCCCATCTCGAACATTACGTCCCCGGTCGTGTCCATCTCGAAGGCGATCATCGCCGTCAGTCTCGCCGCGCTGCTGCTGGCCGCCTTGCTGGCCTGGCTGGCCTCTCGCCGCATCTACTCGCCGGTCCGGCGCCTTGTTACGCTGCTCGCGGGACATTCGGGCGGCGGCCGGGAGGACGAGTTCGCGCTCATCGAACGGCAATGGAAGAGTCTCCATCAGATGAGCCTCGAGCTGAACACGAAGCTGGACGAACAGCTGCCGCATATTAAGGAGAGTTTCCTGCACCAGCTGCTCCAAGGTTATTTGTACGCCTATTCGGAATCGGACCTGGTTCGGCGCATGGAGCAGTTCAAGTGGGAGCTGGGAGACCGTCGGCTTATCGTGATCTATGTGCAGCTGATCGGCATGAACGGCGGCGAAGCGCGGTTCCGGGAAGGAGACGAAGGGCTCGTCACGTTCGCGGCCGTCAACATGATCAGTGAATTGGGCAGCCACCGCTTCGAGCAGAGCGACACGATCAACTTCCACGATTTGACGGCGGGGCTGCTCGTCTTCATCCCGAACGGAGAGGATTACGCACGGACGCTGCATGAATTCGGCAACGAGCTGACCCAGTCGATCAACCGGATTCTGAACATGCGGGTGGCGATGGCGTTCAGCCGGCCCGTTCCGCGCATCTCCGACGTGCCCCTCGTTTTCGAGAGGACGAAGCAGGCGGTCGGCTATCGGGATTTCGCGAGCGACAACCAAATCATCGACCTGTCGGACGAACGGGCCGGGAAAGGGGCGGATGCGGAAGTGCCGTATCCGTTCACGCTGGAGCGGGAACTCGTTCAGGCGCTGCGGACGGGGCGCGAAGACGAGGTGCAGCAGCTGCTGGATTCGTTCCTGGCGTCGCTGACCTGCGCCGGAGCGACGGTGTTCGACGTGCAGCAAGGGATGCTGCATCTGCTCGGCAACGTGCAGTACGCGATGATGGTGTCCGGCATCAACCCGGGCCGCTTGTTCAAAGGGGAGAATCTGTACGAGCAATTGTCCCAGATCCACGAACCGAAGCGGATGCTGGCCTGGTTCCGGCGCAAGGTGCTGCTTCCGTTCCAGGCGGAGCTGTCGAACCGCTCGGACGCCCAGATCAAGCGAATGATCGAGCAAGCGATGATTTTTTTGCAGGACCACTATGCGAAGGACATCTCGCTCGACAACTGTGCCGAGCATGTGGGCACGAATCCGTTCTACTTAAGCAAATCGTTTAAGCAGGTAACCGGCAAGAACTTCATCGATTACTTGACGGAGCTGCGGACGGATAAAGCAAAGGAGCTGCTGCGGGAGACGGAGCTGCGAATCAACGACGTCGCCGAGAGCGTCGGGTACCAGCACAGCTATTTCAATCGCATTTTCAAGAAAATGGAGGGCATGACCCCGACCCGCTACCGCGAGCTGAGCAGGCGTTCTTAGGAGCCGCGGCGATCCGCGGGCAACAATGTCCAAAGCGCGAGGAAAAGTGCAAAGCGGCTGACAGGCCTCCGACAAGAAAGTACGATTGCGCGAACTTTTCCGTGCTTCTACAATAAGCTTGGGAGAGGGAGAATCGACATGAACCGAATCTTGATGTGTTACCCCGGCGGGCGTCACAAAGCGCTCACGCTCAGCTATGACGACGGGCGGAGCGCCGACAGGCGGCTCGTCGAGATGTTCAACAGGAACGGACTCAAGGGGACGTTTCACTTGAATGCGGGCCTCCTCGGAGAGGGAGACCGCATCGCGGCGGAGGAAGTTCAGGCGCTGTATGCGGGACACGAGGTATCGGCGCATACGCTGACGCATCCGACGATCGCCCGCTGCCCGAACGAACAGATCGTACACGAAGTGATGGAGGATCGCCGTCTCCTGGAGAAGCTCGTCGGGTATCCCGTGCGCGGCATGTCCTACCCAAACGGCTCCCACAGCCGGCGCATCCGGGATCTGCTGCCGGGGCTCGGCATCGAATACGCCCGGGTCGTGCCGAGCACGGGGCAATTCGGGCTGCCCGAGGACTGGCTGCAGTGGCAGCCGACGTGCCACCACAACCATAACCTGACGGAGCTGGCGGAGACGTTCGTCGGCCTGCACAAAAAGCAATATTTGTACCTCATGTACGTCTGGGGGCACAGCTACGAATTCGACAACGACGGCAACTGGGAGCGAATGGAGCAATTCTGCGCTTTCGCCGGCGGGCGCGACGACGTCTGGTACGCGACGAATCTCGAGATCGTCGAATACGCGGGCGCCTACGAGCGGCTGAAATTTTCGGCTTCGCTGGACTTCGTGTTCAATCCGACGGCGGCAAGCGTCTGGCTGGACGTGAACGGGCAAATCGTCGAAGTGAAGGGCGGAGAACAAAAACGGCTCGGTCAGGCGGAAGGTTAACGTTCCGCCATCTGCATAGAAGGAGGTCATATCGATGCGCCAATCGGAGAAGGAACCTTATCTGGCAGGCAGGATCGACCTGCGGGCCGCCGGTCCGCGCTGCAAAATGCTGCTCGGAGACCTGAACGGCGACGGCCGCATGGAGATCGTCATGGTGCAGCCGGACAACCGCCAGGATGTCCGTTACATTCCCCATCAGACGCAATGCCTGACGGCCTTCGACCTGGAAGGCCGTCTGCTCTGGCAGCTCGGCAGGCCGGGCTCCGGCGCCGGCGGGCCGGGCTCGGATTATCCGGCCCAGATTGCCGACGTCGACGGCGACGGGCGGCTGGAGGTGCTGTGCGTCATGGACGGCCGTCTGCTCGCGTTGGACGGACGGACCGGGCAGGCCAAATGGACCCGCGAGCTTCCGGATCCGCAGGCGCACGATTGCATCGTCGTCGCGAACTTGACGGGGGCGGACGATGCCGGCGACTTGATCCTGAAGGATCGGTACCGGACGCTGTGGGCGCTGGACCGCGAAGGCCGGTTGCTGTGGAAGCACGAGGGCAATCCGGGCCATTTTCCGTGGGTCTACGATTTCGACGGAGACGGGCGGGACGAGGTGATGGCCGGCTACGATCTGCTCGATCACGACGGGCGCCTGCTCTGGAGCTGCCGGGACCTGGACGACCATGCGGACTGCATTTGGGTCGGCGACGTGAACGGGGACGGCAAGCCGGAGCTGGTCATCGGCGGCAGCGTCACGGTCATGTACGATCCGTCAGGGAACGAGCTGTGGCGCTACGAAGGATCGGTCGAATCGCAGCATATCGCGCTCGGCCGGTTCCGGCCCGAGCTGCCGGGGCTGCAGATCGCCGGCTTGGACCGGCTCGTCCGGGAAGACGACGGCAAAGGGCTGAAGGGCAAGGACGCGCTGTTCCTGCTCGACAGCGAAGGGCGCGAGCTGTGGAAAGAAAACCGGACGACCGCCGGCTGGCTGACGATTATCGAGACGCTGCACCGCTGGGAGAAGGGAGCGCCGGACTACATTCTCGCTTTTCGCCGGGGAGGCGGCGTGTTCCCGACGCTGTACGACGGCCATATGGAGGAAGTCGTCCGTTTTCCGCTGGACGGCTATGCCGTTCATGCCGATCTGTGCGGAAGCGGGACGGAGCAGGTGATCGTCTATACGAACGAGGAAGCGGCGGTCTATGCCGGCCGCCCGCTCGACTTGGCGGCTTCGCGTGCAAGCCATCCTTTGACGCAGCCGAAGCGGCTGTCCCATTCGACGCTGTACCCGGGCGGAGAAATTCCGCTTCGATAGAGACAGGCTTATAGGTAGGGGGACGAGTATGGCGGCAACGAGCTGGAGATTCGATTTCGGAACGGGCGAACCTCAGACCGGCTATACGAAAATCACGGCGCAAAGCCGCTACGGCGCGGAGGTTGGCTTCGGCTTTACCCGAACGGAGAGGATCGCCGCCAAGGACCGGAGGGAACCGGGGCCGCTTCGCCCCGATTTCTGCATTCCGCTGGACACGTCCTTCGCGGTGAACTTCCCCGACGGGGCCAAAGACAATACGCACTTCCGGCAGCAGGGCGGAATCGAGATCGCGCGGCTGGTGTACGAGGAGTTGAAGAGGCTGCAGCGTCAGCCTTTGTCGCTTTATTTGCGCTGAGGATCCGGCGATCTTCCATCTTGTTTAATCCGGCAGCTCGGATTCATATCGGGCAAACAGTTGTTTCATCGTCTCCGGATTTCTCTCGGAAGCGGCATGAATGGCGTCGATCAAGGCGCTGATCCGGCTCGTCATCACGATGAGGTAGCGCGCCGGTTCCGGTCTCGGATTCCAATACGTATGGGGCATCCCCCGCGGAACGAGCACGGCGTCGTTGGGATGGGCCTCGAGCGTCGTATCGCCGATTTGAAATCCAAGCGTCCCTTCCAGGACATACCAGGCTTCGTCGTCTTGGCGGTGGATATGCAGCGGCGCGATTTTGACGGGCTCGGCGCCGGGCTCGCATCCTTCGGCGGTCCACTCGGCTATGACGAGATTCGCGCCGGGTTCGGAAAGCATCTGTTCGGATAGCGGAGAAAAAAGAAATCGCTGACTTGGCGGCGACATGCGCTGTCCACCTCGCTTTTTCGCGAATGAAATTTACTCCGTTCATTATAAACGATAACCGAAGCCGCCCGTGCTATAATGTTGGAAAAGCTTCAGGGGAGGCGACGGCAATCCCGATCTCGTCGTGGAAATCTTGTCGCCCGGGACGCTGTGCCGAGACAAAATCGGGAAGATGCGGACGTACGTCCGGTGTCGCATTCCGGAATATTGGATCGTCGACCCGGCCGGCGGGTCGCTCGAGCGGTACGAGCTGGAAGAGACGGAGGACCGTTATTCCCTGGCGGACATCTTCGTCGGCGACGAGAAAGTCCGGTCTCCGCGAATCGCCTGCGCGTCATTCCGCATGGGTGAAGTGATGCGAGCGCTTGAGGAGCTTCCGATTCGGGATTAGGTTTCTCAAAACCTGCATTTGTGCAGGTTTTTGTGATGTGAGCGGCTTTCGGGATCAAAAGCCTGCGATTATGCATCTTTTTCCGCTTCGCACCCTCGATCTGGCTCTTCTGGCCTCCAAAGCCTGCACTCTTGCATGTTTTTCTGTCCATTTTCCATTTCCACATACCAAAAACTGCACTTTCACAGTTATTTGCCTTCGCGAAAAAAACCGAAGCCCCTTGTACGGGACTTCGGTCTTTTTCGTTCTCGCCGACGCCGCTAAACCACGCTCCCGCCGAACAGAAAGCGGTAATCGAAATGAGTGCCTTCGATCGAATCGACGCGGACGCCGCCGCTGTTGACCGAGTATGTCTGCAGCACTTTGCCGTCGCCGAGATACAAGGCCACATGGGTAATGCGGGCGGTCGATTTGTCGATTCCTTTATAATCGGAAGCGCTGGAGCCGTGGTAAGACATGAAGAACATCAAGTCGCCGCGTTTGAGCTTATGCCAATCGGTGACGACGTCGCCCTTCTGTTTGATGTAAGCTCCCTGTTCCCGGGAGTTGTAGGGCAGGTCGATACCGAGCGTCTCCCCGTAGATCCACTTCACGAAGTCCGAGCAATCGAACGTCTTGTCGGTGGAGCGGTTGGAGTCGAATTCGTAAGGCGTGCCAAGATAGCGCATGCCGTCCGCGATCACTTTCTCTATGTCTTTGTTATTGTTCTCGACCGAAGCGCCGGCCATTCCGGCGCGGACCGTTGGAGACGTTTTGGCGGCAGTAGCCGCGAATGCGGCCGGGCTTCCGCACGAAGCTGCCGCGACGCCGCAAGCAAGAGCCAGCCATCCGAGTTTTTTCCTCATCAAGTGCACCTCCCATTGGCTTCTGATATAACGCTAACATAGGAAATTCGCCGCGGGTAACCCCTCAATTGTTGCCATTGACATTCCGGGGACTTGGCCGGGGGGAGACGCGAGACGGTAGGGGACCTCGACCCGGGTCCAGGGCCAAAAACGTCCGCGAGTCCGTTATGCGCAAACGCCGTCGCGTTTACAATGTAAATGTGAGGTCAAGAGATCCGGAAGGCGAGAGCGAAGCGATCGGCGCCGGACATTCAAGAGGAGGGGAGGGAACTCCATGAAAAAAGGAAACGGACTCGCCGTCATCCTTATCGTCGTCGGTATTCTGCTGCTGTTCGGCAAGCTCGGTCACCTGTTCGGTTATCTCATCTCGCTTGTGATCCCCATTCTGATCATCGGGCTCGGCGTCATGGCGTGGCAGAGAGGGAAACGGATCGTCGGCGGCGTTCTCGCCGTGATCGGGGCGCTGATGCTGCTAGGCAAGCTGTCCGTGGTGATCTTCTGGATCGCCGTGATCGGATTGATCGTGTTCGGACTTTCGATGATAGGCCGCAACAATCGGGCCGGTCGGCTGTAACGCCGGAATAAGGAGGATTCGCGAATGAGCGTTATCAAACGGATGCGGGATATGACCGTAGCCACATTGAACGACCGATTGGAGAAGACGGAAGATCCGGTTCGCCTGATCGACCAGTTTCTCTGGTCCACTCACCAGGAGATCATCCAGAGCGAGCAGCTTCAGAGGCAGTACGCCGCTCATACCGACCACTTGTTCCGGCAGTGGCAGGATGCCGAGAAGTGGAGAGAGAGACGCGAAGAGCAAGCCCTGACGGCGCTTAAAGCCGGGGAAGAGGCAGCCGCCAAGCTGGCGCTCCAAGACAAAGTGGCACATGAGGAAAAAGCGCAGCGCTACAAGGAGCTTTACGAACAAAGCAAAGGGGAGCTAGACGAGCTGGACCTGCTGCTGCAGGAGCTTCGCAACGAATACCGCGCGGTATACGACCGGAGGCAGTTCTACGTGGCCCGGATGGAATCGCTGCGGCTGCAGCAAAGGCTGAACGCCCGGTTCGGAACGGGCGCGGATCCCGGCCCGGCCGGCATGTTCCGCAAGCTGGACGATCGGCTTTCCGACCTGGAGCTGGAAACCAAGAGCCTGCGCGATCTGCGGCGGATGGGCCAAGAGATGGTCTACCAAGCCGGTACGGTCGTGCACGAAACGATCGAGCGCGAATTGCAGCAATTGAAGCGCAAACTGCAACAAGGAGGATAAGCCATGCGCAGATTGTACACTTCGTCCCGCGACCGGAAAATATTCGGGGTTTGCGGCGGGCTGGCGGAGTACCTGAACATCGATGCGACGCTGCTCAGAATTTTGTTGATCGTCGTCGCGGTCTTCTCGGCGGGATCGGTCATTGTCGTCTATATCCTCGCCGGATTCATCATCCCCCGCGAGCCTCAGTACGGAGGCGGACCGTCGTTCGGGGCAGGCCCGTTCGGCGGAGCGCCGGGCACCGGCGGCAAGTGGGGAGGCGGCTACAACGGCTGGACGCCGCCGCCGCATTCGGGCGGAACGTCCTCGGGCTGGACGCCCGGACCGACGCCGTGGCCGGGTCCGGGTCCGTCGGCCCAGGCACCGAAGCCGCAGCCGCAACCGACGCCGACGTCCTCCGCGGCTGCGCCGGAGCTGGACGCCATGATGGACGATATCGAGAAAAAGGCGCTGAAGCGCGAACTTGAAGAATTGAAAGCCAGAATCGCCAAATTCGAACAACAATCGAAAGGGGAATAATCAAAATGGGAGTATTTCAACGCGTAAAAGACATGACGAAGGCATCGGTGCATGAGCTGCTGGACAAACTGGAAGATCCGGTTGTGATGTTGAACCAATATCTGCGCGATATGGAGACCGAGATTCACGAAGCGGAAGTGACGGTCGCCCGGCAGATGGCCGCGGAGCGCCGCCTGAAGCAGCGCCTGGACGAAGCGGTGCGGATCGGCGTCGAACGCGAAGCGCAAGCCGAGCAAGCGTTGGTCGGCGGCAACGAAGCGCTGGCCCGCAAGCTGCTCGAAGAGAAGGTGTACTACGATCAGCAATCCGCCGACCTGCTCGGCCTGCACACGCAAGCCAGCGCCCAAGTATCCGAGCTGACGACGCAGCTCCATGAGATGAAGGAAGAGTACTACAAGCTGCGCAACAAGCGCAACGAACTGTCGGCCCGGGCCCAGATGGCCAAAGCCCGCAAGCAGATGGCGCAGGTAAGCGCGCTGCACACGATCGAGAGCGGCAATGCGTCGCGCGGCTTCCATCGCATGGAGGAGAAGATCATGCAGATGGAAGCGGAGGCGGACGTCGCCCGGCTGCCGAGCTCGCCGTTCGCTCCGGTCCGTACCGGCGTCGATCCGGAGAAGTCGTTCCGCGTCGAGCAGGAGCTCGCCGCGCTGAAGAACCGCCTGCAGCCGCCGGCGGCGGCGGAATAACGCAAGCTCTGCCGGGCCTTAAGCCGGCGAAAAGCGGACGTTTCCGGGACCGGGAAGATATGGTATGCTAACAAGGATGCGTCTGGAGCCATAACGGAGCCGTTCCGTTATGGCTTTCGCCGCGAAGCGGGCGAAGTGATGCAAGGGGGGGAAGCCCGTCGTGAAGAGAATGTCCAACCATGCTTTGCTGTTCATCGGCGCCGGGCTTTATTTGGCCCTCGGGGGAATTGCGGGCTTCGTAACGATTAACGCCATCCTTCTCCTGTGGCTGGCGATCGACCGGTTCCGGCAGGACCGCAACCGGCTGGCGATGATCCTGATCGCGGTCTGCGCGTTGGTGCTCGTCGTCCAACAGATCGGTTTCGTCATCGTCATCGTCCTGATTTCGCTCGGCATTTATTATTTGAGGGCCAGACCCCAAGGCGCGGGGAACGGCGAGAGCCGGCATCGGCTCGTTCTGAACATGAGGCAGGACCGGCAATCGTGGGTGCTTCATTCGATGAGCTTCTGGCACGCGTTCGGCGAGATTCGGCTGGACTTGTCGCTGGCGATTCCCGAGGAGAAGGAGACGGTCATCGTGCTCCAGGGAATCGTAGGCAACATCGATCTGATCGTGCCGGAGGATTACGGATTGGACGTGGAAGCGTCCACGCTGCTCGGACAAGTCGGATTGGGCAAGCAGACCGAGGGAGGCTTCCTCCACCGGGTCCGCTGGCGCTCCCCCGATTATGAGAGCAAGGAGCAGAAGGTGAAACTCCAGCTGTTCTATCTCGTAGGCAATATCAGAATAAGGCCGATCTAAGGAGGGGATAGGCAAGTGGTATGGCGTCATATCGGCGAATCCGTCCTGTTCTCGCTCGTGATCGGCATTCTGGTCGTCTACTTGCTCCAGAGCCAGGGGCTGGCCGCGCCGTTCGAATCGTGGTCGAGCATCGTCGTGTTCGGCTTGTCCGCCGTCGGCATGCTGCTGGTGGCCGGTGCTGCATACGGTTTCTATCGCAGTTATCCGATCCGCAACCGGGTAGACTTGCTTAGGGACGCAATGCTCATGCTGGAGAAAGGCAACCCGGTCCCGGCCCTGCCGCCGATGGGCAAGGACGAGATCGGCGAGCTGGCGGAACAGTTGTCGCGGATAAGCCGAAAGTGGGAAGAACAGGTGACGTCGCTGCAGCGGTTGTCCACCAACAACACCGAGCTGGCCGCCAAGGCGCGGATGAGCGCCGTCGTCGAGGAGCGGCAGCGGCTGGCCCGGGAGCTTCACGACGCGGTCAGCCAGCAGCTGTTCGCCATCTCGATGACGGCGACGGCGGTCGGCCGCACGCTGGACAACGACTTCAACAAAGCGAAACGGCAGATCTCGCTGATCGAGGAGATGGCGTCCGTCGCCCAGTCGGAGATGCGGGCGCTATTGCTGCATCTGAGGCCGGTGCACCTCGAAGGCAAGAAGCTGTCGCAAGCGATTCCGGAGCTGGTCGAAGAGATGAAGGCCAAAGTTCCGATGAGCATCTCGCTGGAGATGGACGACGATATCGCGCTCAGCAAAGGCGTGGAGAACCATCTGTTCCGGATGGTGCAGGAAGCGATGTCCAACACGCTTCGCCATGCCAAGGCGACGAAGATGGACATTGCGCTGCAGCGGCGGGGCGAGACGGTGCGCCTCGCGATCCGCGACAACGGAGTCGGCTTCGACGTGCTCGCGAAGAAACAAACCTCCTACGGGCTGGTCAGCATGGAGGAACGGGTTACCGAGATAGGCGGTTCGCTCAATGTGGCAAGCGCGCCGGGCAAAGGGACGCGGATCGAGATTCGCGTGCCGATCATGACGGACGAGAGGGGATGGGAAGAAGATGGAGCAGCAGCCGATACGGGTTCTGCTGGTTGACGATCACGAAATGGTCAGAATCGGCCTTGCCGCCGTTCTGGACACGGAGGACGGCATCGAGATCGTCGGCGAAGCCGGCAACGGATTGGAAGGGCTGCGGCTTGCCAAAGCCTATCGGCCGGACGTGGTGCTCATGGATCTGGTCATGGAAGGGATGGACGGCATCGAGACGACGCGGAAGCTGCTGGAGGAGCAGCCGGAATGCCGCGTCATCGTGCTGACCAGCTTCCTGGACGACGAGAAGATGTACCCGGTCATCGAAGCGGGTGCGTTCAGCTACTTGCTCAAGACGTCGCGGGCGTCCGAGATCGCCGACGCGATCCGGGCGGCGGCGCGCGGCCAGTCCGTGCTCGAGTCCCAGGTGGCGTCGAAGATGATGAACCGGTTCCGCAAGCCGGCGCAGACGGCTTCCCAGCCGCACGAGGAACTGACGGAGCGGGAGATGGAAGTGCTGCAGCTGCTCGCGCAGGGCAAGTCCAACCAAGAGATCGCCGACGAGCTTTTCATCGGAATCAAGACGGTCAAGTACCATATGACGAATCTATTTGGCAAACTGGGCGTCGAGGATCGCACGCAAGCGGCGATCTACGCGCACCGGAACGGCTTGGCCGAATAGAAGGGCGCATGCCGACGGAGCAGGTCTTAGCTCCTGGCGTCCAGCAAAAGTCCGATTGGCGGAGAAGGCAGAATCGCGCGGCCGGTCGTGTTATACGTAGCGTATTTCCGCGGATCGTCGGACGGATCGACCGAAGCCGGTAGCGATCCGGCGGAGAGAGCGGGTTCGGAGGCAGACCGGCCGCGTCCGGGACGGGAATAGCCCGTCAAATCGCCGGTAAGCAAGATTTCCTCTTGAGCCAAAGGCCAGGGTCTGATTCTTCCCAGCGGAGGATTCTCGATACGCTGGATTTTTTGCATGGCGGCCGTCCCTCCTCGTTCGCTAACCGTTTTTTCTATATTATTACCTCCTTTTACCTTCCATGAATCGTACATACACCCGCGGAAAAAGTTCAAGCCGCCGGCCCCCGGAACGGGACGGCGGCTTGCGGCCGTTCGGCGGCGCGGTTGCTAGAGAAGCAGCACGGCCTCGACTGGTTTAAGCGGCAGGACAATTCGTTCGGATGAGAAGGTCGGGCCATCCAGTTGCAGAAACCCCCAGCCGCCCGAAGAAGCGGCGGCAGCCGGCGGGACCGCTTTGGCGGAAGACGCCGCGATCCCCGCATGCGGCTTTCTTCCCTTTTTTTCCTTCGTTCCGCCGCCTTTGCGGACTCCTTTTCCCGTTCGGCCGGTTCGTTTACCGACTTCGTCGTCCGGCGAGCCGTTCAGCACGATTTTCCCGCGCGAGCAGCCGGTCAGCACTCCGTAATGACGCTCGCCGTCCTTCATGACGATGCAGACGGGGAGACCCCGAAGCTGAAGCAGGCGCTCCTTGTCGACAGGTACGCTGTCATTCCACATAGGCTATAACCTCCCGTTTCTGGTCGAGACCAGTATATTCACCAGCGGGCGAATGCGTATGGACGCCAACCCATATTCCGCGTTCTTCGGAATGCCGCGGACGGTTTGCAAAAAATAGCAATAGCCCTCGGGGTATGGTAAACTACATAGCGTGAATCCCATCCTTTGAATAAAGAAAGTGGAGGATCATGAGCGACCAAAACCATAACATTCGATCCGCAGAGGGCGCGGTCTATTTCATTTTCGGAGCGACCGGGGACCTGGCCCGGCGCAAGCTGTTCCCGGCTCTGTACAGCCTGTATCGCGAAGGAAAGCTCGGCCAGAGATTCGCCATCGTAGGGCTGGCGCGACGGCCGCGGACGGACGAGCAGTTCCGCTCGGACGTGCTGGAGTCGATTCGCGAGTTTTGCCGGTACAAGCCGGAGGAAGGCGAGGCGTGGCGGACGTTCGCGGACCGCTTCAGCTACCATTCGCTGGACATCGGCAACGTAGAAGGAATGAAGCAGCTTCAACAGACGACGCTGGAGCTGGAGAAGCGCTTCGAAATTCCGGGCAACCGGCTGTTTTATCTGGCACTGGCTCCCGATTTGTTCGGCACCGTCTCGCGCAACTTGCGGGACGGCGGCATGCTGGACAGCGACGGGTGGCACCGGCTCGTCATCGAGAAGCCGTTCGGCTACGATTATCCGTCGGCCGAGCGTCTGAACGAGGAGATTCGGCACGTGTTCCGCGAGGACGAGGTATTCCGCATCGACCACTACCTGGGCAAGGAGATGGTCCAGAACATCGAGGTCATCCGGTTCGCGAACGCGTTCTTCGAGCCGCTGTGGAACGGAAGACACATCGCCAACGTCCAGATCACGCTCGCCGAGACCGTCGGCGTGGAGGAACGCGGCGCGTATTATAACAAGTCCGGCGCGCTCCGCGACATGGTGCAGAACCATATGCTGCAAATGCTGACGATGATCGCGATGGAGCCGCCGAGCCGCCTCGATCCGGAGGACATTCGGGACGAGAAGGTGAAGGTGCTGCGTTCCATCCGCGGCTTCCAGGCGCCGGACGAGGTGCGCCGCCGCGTCGTCCGCGGGCAGTACGCGGAAGGATCGGCAAGAGGCAAGCCGATTCCCGGCTACCGCCAGGAAGAATCGGTGCCCGGCGATTCGGCGACCGAGACGTTCTTCGCGGCTCGCCTGTTCGTCGATAATTTCCGCTGGGCCGGCGTGCCGTTCTACGTTCGGACGGGCAAGCGATTGCCGGTGAAGTCGACCGAGATCGTCGTCGAGTTCAAGAACGTGCCGAACAACGTGCTGTTCTCGCGCCGGCAGGAGCTGCAGCCGAACCTGCTCGTCATTCGCGTCAATCCGATGGAAGGCATCTACATCAAGATCAACGCCAAGAAGCCGGGCAACGATATGACGATTCAGCCGGTGGCCATGGAATTCTGCCAGAGCTGCCAGGTCGGCATCAATACGCCGGAAGCGTACGAGCGGCTGATTCACGATGCCGGCCGCGGCGATTCCACGTATTTCACGCGGTGGGACGAGCTCGCCGCCGCTTGGCAGCTGGTCGATCCGATCGCGGCTGCCTGGCGCGAGAATGCGGACGATCTGGCGTTCTACCCGGGCGGAACATGGGGACCGGACCGGGCGGACGAACTGCTGGCGGAGGACGGTTTCCACTGGTGGCCGGTCAACGGGCAAGAGGAAGACAACGTCATCTGGGTCACGAATTCGAAGCCGGAATAACGGGCCGGCCGTCGGCCGGCGGCAGGATTCGCCGGATGCGGCCGGGCGGGGAGAAGGAGAAGAACGGACGTATGGGGAAAATCTACGACATTTCGATTACGGTTGAAGAAGGCATGCAAGTCTGGGAAAACATCCGGGACAAGCAGCCATCGATAGTGAACGCGTCGAATCATGGGCAGGGCAAGCCGCACGAGAGCGTGCTCAGCATGAACGTCCATACGGGAACGCATGTGGACGCGCCCCTGCACATGATTGCCGGGGGAGAGACGATCGAGACGATTCCGCTGGAGCAGCTGGTCGGTCCTTGCCGCGTTCTGGATCTGATGCATGTCGTCGGCTCCATCACCCGGTCGGACTTGGAGCCGTTCGCCCTTCAGCGGGGCGAGCGGGTACTGTTCAAGACGAAGAGCTCGTTCAGCGAGCGATATCTGGACGACTTCGTTTTTCTTCGGGAAGACGGAGCCCAATACTTGGCCGAGATCGGCGTTCGGGTCGCGGCGACCGACGCGCTCGGCATCGAACGCGATCAAGACGGCTACCCGACACACCGGACGCTGATGCGAGCCGGCGTCGTCATCGTCGAGGGTCTCCGGCTGAAGGACGTTCCGCCGGGCAACTACTGGCTTGTCGTCGCCCCGCTCAAGCTGACCGGCATCGACGCCGCGCCGGCCCGGGCGTTCCTGATCGGAGATTAAATACGAGCCTAGCGTAACAAGGTGCGTAACAACCCTGGGGGTTGTTACGCTTTTTTTATGTTTTTGGCTTTACAACGTAACAATGTTATGTTACATTGTCATCAAGGAAGGTGATAGACGATGTCGGATCGCGAATTGATCTCCAAGAAGGATCTGCTCGAGACGACGGGGATTTCTTACGGACAGCTCTACCGCTGGAAGAGAAAACAGCTCATTCCGGAAGAGTGGTTCATTCGCAAATCAACGTTTACCGGGCAAGAGACGTTTTTTCCGAAGGATTTGATTATGGCCCGGATCGACCGGATTTTGAATATGAAGGAAGATCTGTCGCTGGACGAATTGGCGGGCAAGCTCTCCCCGCTGCCGGATCATATTCAGCTCCGGAAAGACGAACTGGTGAAACGAAACATTGTTTCAGGGGTGCTGATGGAACGTTTCGGCCCCCGTGACGCCGGCGATACGATTTATTCGTTCGAGCAGGCTCTCGTCTTTTATGTGGCCGACCGGCTGCTGCGCAACGGGGAAATGAGCCTCGACGAAGCGCAGCAGCTGCTGGACACGATGAAGGAGCATTTCGGCAAGTTCGAAGGAAAGCCGTGCGAGCTGTATTTTATTCGCAAGATGGGGGTTTCGGTGTTCCTGCTGGCGTCCGCGCCCACCGAAATTCACGTCGAGACCGGCGCCAAGCTGGTTGCCCGGCTCAGCTTGTCGGAGATGATCGAGCAACTGCAATCGCAACTGACCTAGAGAGGGGAAGGAAACATGGAGAAGGCGAAGGATCAACGGCCCGATCTGAATATGAGCGGCGTCGGGCAAGCGGCCGGCGGTCTCTACCGCAGCGTCCGAATCGACGGGGTATGCACGATCGCGACGGATGTCGAGTGCGAGACGATGGATATTCACGGCATCGGCAAGGCCCGGGGGAATGTGAAGGCCGACCGGTTCCAATGCAACGGGAAAATGAACGTCGACGGCGCACTGGATGCGAAGGAGCTCAGGATCGACGGCATTGTGCGGGTAAACGGCCCGGTGGCGGGAGAGCGAATCGAGGTAAACGGGGTGCTCACCGCGGATGGCGATTGCGAGGCTGAGAAGGCCGAGTTTCGGGGCTGGTTTACGATCAAGGGACTGCTGAACGCGGGGAACGTCGATATCATGCTGTACGGGAAATGCGAAGCCCGGGAGATCGGCGGCGAGACGATCCGTGTCGAGCGGGGCTCGAGCTCCGTCTGGAAGCGCCTCTGGCAATGGGCGATGCCGAAGCTGATCACCCGTCTGGAAGCGGATGTCATCGAAGGCGACGAGATCGTGCTGGAGGACACGACGGCGGATATCGTGCGGGGGAACCTGGTGCGGATCGGGAAAGGCTGCAAGATCGGCCGTGTGGAGTACCGTTCCGACCTTCAGGTCCATCCCCAGGCCAAAGTAAGCGAACAAACTCAACTGTAAGCGGCAAGATGCGGTAGCGGGCGGGATAGCCCCCGTAACAGATAAGCTATGAAATCGGCGAGGAGATGAGAAGAAGATGCAAGTCGGAGATTTGAGACTGGTCGGCACGACGGAATCGATCGGGGGGCACTTCGGACAAGTGAAGATCGTCGGCGAATGCCGGCTGAACGGCAAAGTCGAATGCGGCAGCTTTACCTGCACGGGAACTTCCGAAGTCATGGGCGATTTCAAAGCGGGATTGATCAAGCTGACCGGCGAGCTGACGGTGAACGGCAGCTTCGCCGTGGAGCGGGGCGCGACGACCGGAGAAGTGCGGGTGCGCGGCGGAAGCCGGGGCGACCGGCTGAAGGTGACCGGGCAGCTCAGCGTGGAAGGCGACTGCGAGTATGAGTCGCTGCAAGCGACGGGGGCGGTGCAGGTGGACGGATTGCTCGGCGCGGAGACGTTGGAGCTGAGGCTGCACGGGCCTTCGCGGGCGAGGGAGGTCGGCGGCGGCCGGATTCAGATCAAGCGCAGCCGGATGGCGTCGATCAAGAAGCTGTTCGTCTCCGCCGGACCGATCTCGATGGCGGCGGACCTGATCGAGGGGGATATCCTCGACCTGGAGTACACGTTCGCCAAGGTGGTCAGAGGCAATCAGGTGCGGCTCGGTCCGGGCTGCGAGATCGAACGCGTCGAATACCGGCAGAAGCTGAGCAAATCGGGCGGCGCGAAAGTCGGAACGGAAGCCAAGATCGAGTAGGCCAATTTCAAATTTCTAATGGCGATGGGAGGAAAATCGTACCATGGCGGTGCAAAAAAACAGGCTGGGGCTGATCCTGGCGGGCCTTATGCTCGGCATCTTCGTCGCGGCGATCGACAATACGATCGTGGCGACGGCGATGGGGACGATCGTGTCCGATCTCGGCGGTCTGGACAAATTCGTCTGGGTCACGTCGGCGTACCTCGTAACGGAGATGGCCGGCATGCCGATCTTCGGCAAGTTGTCCGACATGTACGGACGCAAGCGGTTTTTCGTGCTGGGCATCTTCCTGTTCCTGCTCGGCTCGGTGCTGTGCGGGACGGCGCACAATATCGTGGAGCTCAGCATTTATCGGGCCATTCAGGGAATCGGCGGCGGCGCGCTTATGCCGATCGCGTTCACGGTTCTGTTCGACGTCGTCCCGATGGAGAAGAGGGGCAGCATGTCCGGCATCTTCGGCGCGGTGTTCGGCACGTCGAGCTTGTTCGGTCCTCTTCTCGGCGCCTATATCGTAGACCATATCGACTGGCGCTGGATCTTCTATATCAATCTGCCGATCGGCCTTGCGGCGCTCGCTTTGATCCTGTTCTTCTACAAGGAATCGGTCGAGCACGCCAAGCAGCGGATCGATTGGTGGGGAGCGGCGACGCTGGTGGGCTCGGTCGTCTGCCTGATGTTCGCGCTGGAGCTGGGCGGTCAGCAGTATGCCTGGGGTTCGGCCCAGATCCTGTCGCTGTTCGCGGGGGCCGCGGTCCTGCTCATCGTGTTCCTGTTCGCCGAGGCGAAGGCGGAGGAGCCGATCATCTCGTACGCCATGTTCCGCCGCCGCCTGTTCGCGGCCAGCACGCTGACCGGCTTGTTCTATGGCGCGGGCTTCGTTACGTTCGCCATGTATATCCCGATATTCGTGCAGGGGGTAAACGGAGGCTCGGCCACGAACTCGGGGCTCATCCTGCTTCCGATGACGCTAGGCTCGGTATTCTCCTCGCAGATCGGCGCTTTCTTCACGACCAAAACCTCCTACCGCAACGTCATGATCGCCTCCGGGCTGATCTTCATTCTCGGTACGGTTCTACTAAGCACGCTGACCCCCGATACTTCCCAATTGCTGCTGACGCTCTACATGATCGTCGCCGGCGTCGGCGTCGGCTTCAGCTTCTCGGTGCTGGGCATGGCCAGCATGCATGGCTTTGACGCCAGGCAGCGGGGCTCGGCCAGCTCGACGATGTCGTTCGTCCGGTCGCTCGGCATGACGGTCGGTCTTACCGTATTCGGCATTCTGCAGCGCAACGCGATGACGTCGAAGCTGGCGGACGTGGCCGGAGGCGGCGGAGGCGCGCCGGGCGGCAACTCGCTGGGCAGCGTTCGGGAGTCGCTCTCGTCCGAGAAGCGGGCGGCCATTCCGAAAGACGTGCTGACTAAAATTATCGATGCGCTCTCCTCCTCCATCACGCACATGTTCATGTGGGCCGTTGCCGCGGCGGTTCTCGCGCTGATTGCCGTGCTCTTCATGGGACGCGATCGGCTTCAGCTGCCGGCCAAAGGAGGCAAGGGCGGCAAGGGGGCAAAGGGCGGAGCCCAAGCCCAAACGGATTACGGCGGCGGCCACTGAACCCATAAACCGATACACGCCCGAGAGGAAGAGCCGGCGCTCAACGATCCCGACGGAACGATCGCAACGACGAAGTCGGAAAGGGGGGAAATCGATGATCGACAAAAAGGATGACGTTCAGGCGATTCGGGAACTGTTTACGGCCATGTCCCTTGCTTGGGCGCAAGGCAACGGCAAAGCGTACAGCGAAATTTTCACCCCCGATGCGGATTACGTCACCTTTTTCGGACAGCATCTCAAGGGGCGCAAGGAAATTGCCGAATCCCATCAGGCTTTATGGGACGGTCCGCTTCGCGGCTCCAGACTCTCTGCCGGGCCGAACGACATTCAACTGCGGTTTATTACTTCAGAGTTGGCCATTGCCCATGTCACCGGCGCGGTCATTCTGAGATGGCAGAAAAAAGCGCAAGCGAGCCGCAATTCCATCAACACCAATGTGCTCGTTAAACAAGACGGGGCGTGGAAAATCGCCGCCTTCCACAATTGCCGCATCAAGAAGCTAAACTGGCTTACTCGCCGCATGTTTCAACCGCGCTTCAAATCGTCGGCCGAGTAGTCATAACACCGAAACTTCGCGATCCCGCGTCCCTACAAGTTCATATTCAGTTCATACTTTATTTTTAAGCTAGGTTGCGTAAGGAGAGGTCGGCCCCGGAGGCGCCGGGCGTACGACCGTCTCTTCGGACTCCGTCGAACGGCAACGGACTCGGTTGACCGCCGTTCGAGGGATCTTCCTTAACGAAACAGAGTTAGAGGTGGAAGAATGGTTTTAGCTAAAGAAAATAACAAGGTACTCGTGCTGATCGGTCTGCTCATCGGACTGATCTTCGCGGAGCTCGACGAGACGGTCGTCTCGACGGCAATGCCGACGATCATCCGCGATCTTCACGGATTGTCGCTATACGGATGGGTAGCCGGCATCTATATGCTGGCGATGACGATGTTTATGCCGATTCTCGGCAAGCTGGCGGATTTGTTCGGTCGCAAACGCGTCTATCTGACTTGCGTCGGGCTGTTCATCGCCGGCTCGATCGTCGGCGGCCTCGCGCAGTCGATGCCGATGCTGCTGGTCGGCCGGGGAATTCAAGGCATCGGCGCCGGCGGACTGATGCCGCTCGCCATGGTCATCCTCGGCGACACGTATCCGCTGGAACAGCGCGCCAAGATTCAAGCGATGATCGGGCCGGTCATGTTCCTGCCGCAGCTGCTGGGTCCGACGGTCGGCGGTTACCTCGTCGATCACGTCAACTGGCACTGGGTGTTCCTCATCAATATTCCGGTCGGACTGCTCGCGGCCACGATTCTCGGCATCGGCATGCGGGAGACAAGAGGCGAAGAGAAGCGGTCCATCGACTGGGCCGGCGCCTTCACGCTGATGCTCGGCCTGCTCTCGCTGCTGCTCGCTCCCGTTCTGATCGACAACCGGGGACTTAGCTGGTCGTCTCCTTGGGTGATCGGATTGCTCGCGTTGTCCGTGCTGCTGTTCGCTCTGCTCGTGCGCATCGAGATGCGGGCGAAGGAGCCGCTGATTCCGCTGCATTTGTTCAAAAATCGCACCGTCGTCGTGCTGTCGCTGTTCGTGTTCGTGCTCATGCTGGGGCTGATGGGCGGCATCGCGTCGTTCCCGTTCTTCGCCCAGAATGTCATGGGCCTCACGCCTACGGGCTCCGGCTATCTGAACCTGGCGTTCATGGCCGGCGCGATTCCCGTCAGCATCCTGATCGGCTTCCTGATCACCAAGGTCGCTTACCGCACGCTGTTCATTCTTTCGTTCATTCTGCCGATTATCGGCATGTACCTGCTGACCCAGGTCAACGTCGACACGTCCGTGGTCTACATTATCGTAACGTTCGTCATCATGGGCGTCGGAATGGGCGCGCTGTTCGGCGGAGACAATCTGATCGTGCAGGAATCCGTCGACAAGGAGCATAGCGGCATCGCGCTGTCGACCGTTCAACTGTTCCAATCGATCGGGATGACGATCGGCATGAGCGTCTTCGGCAGCTTGCTCGCGAACCACATCAAGAGCGGCGTCATGAAGCTGAGCGATCAGCTTCCGGAGGGGACGGCGGCTACGATCGCCAAGGGCGGCATTCCGAAAGGGCTGGATCCGAGCGTCGCCGACAAGGTTCAAGTCGCATTCTCGCATGCGTTCCAGAACATCTTCACCATCGGCTTGGCTTTCTCGATCGCGGCATTCGTCATCGTCTGGTTTCTGAAGAACGAAGTGCTCAAGAAGAGGGAGGAGCCGAAGGAAGAAGCGCTTCCCGCCGCGAACATGTAAACGCCGCACCGCCTTTCGAGCTCCCGCCATCCTTCGAGGAAGGCGGGAGCTTTCTTATCTATAAAGAAAGTATAAGTTTCCCGGGGTCCCCGCAAAGTACCTGAGTATGCTTCGAAGTTAAGCCCCACTTCGTGGGGTTATTTAAAGTTCCTGGGGTTATCTAATGGCTTGCGCGGTTGGGATTTCCGCCAACGAATTTCTCCCGTTCCCGGTCAGCCTGCACGTTCACGCGCAGGCGGGGGAATGTGATATAATGAATGACATCATTTCGCACAGAGAGGGATTATCGTCCAATGAGCACATCGACACGCGACGAGCTGCGGCAGGAGATCGAGAAGCGCCGCACTTTCGCGATCATCTCCCACCCCGACGCCGGGAAAACGACGCTGACCGAGAAGCTGCTGCTGTACGGCGGCGCGATTCATATCGCCGGATCGGTCAAGGCGCGCAAGGCGGCCCGCCACGCGACCAGCGACTGGATGGAGATCGAGAAGCAGCGCGGGATTTCCGTCACTTCCTCGGTCATGCAGTTCGAATACGCCGGCAAGCACGTCAATATTCTGGATACGCCCGGTCACCAGGACTTCAGCGAGGACACCTACCGCACGCTGACGGCCGCGGACAGCGCGGTCATGCTGATCGACGTGGCCAAAGGCGTCGAAGCGCAGACGATCAAGCTGTTCCAAGTCTGCGCCAAGCGCGGCATTCCGATCTTCACGTTCATCAACAAGCTGGACCGGGAAGGGCAAAATCCGTTCGAGCTGCTGGAGGAGATCGAGCGCGTGCTCGGCATCCGATCGGTGCCGATGAACTGGCCGATCGGCATGGGCCGCGAATTGAGCGGGGTTTACGACCGGATGAAAAACCAGGTCGAGCTGTTCCAAGGCAACGATCACTCCACGATCGAAGTGCGCCCCGTCGCGGACTACAACGATCCGCGCATCCGCGAGATGGCCGGCGACTATCTGGCCGACCAGCTGGCGCAGGACTTGGAGCTTCTGGACGTCGCCGGCGATCCGTTCGATTACGAGAAAGTTCTGCAGGGTCAACTGACGCCGGTTTTCTTCGGCAGCGCCGTCAACAACTTCGGCGTGCAGACGTTCCTGGAGAACTTCCTTCAGTTGGCTCCCCAGCCGACTTCGCGCCGCAGCACCGACGGACCGGTGGAGCCGGAGCAGGAGAAATTCTCCGGCTATATTTTCAAGATTCAGGCGAACATGAACCCGGCGCACCGCGACCGGCTGGCGTTCCTGCGCATCTGCTCGGGCAAATTCCAGCGCGGCATGAGCGTCCGCCACGTCCGTGTCGGCAAGGATATCAAACTGGCGCAGCCGCAGCAATTCCTCGCGCAGGACCGCGAGATCGTCGATACCGCCTACCCCGGCGACATCATCGGCTTGTTCGATCCCGGCATCTTCCGGATCGGCGATTCGCTCAGCGAAGGGAGCAGCGTCACGTTCGACGAGCTGCCGACGTTCTCGCCGGAGATCTTCGCCAAAGTATCCGTCAAGAACGCGCTCAAGCAGAAGCAATATCTCAAAGGGCTGGATCAGCTGACCGAGGAAGGGATGGTTCAGGTGTTCCGCTCCGTCGGCCCGTTCGAGGACACGTATCTCGGCGTCGTCGGCCAGCTGCAGTTCGACGTGTTCGAATACCGGATGAAGAACGAATACGGCGTCGACATTCAACTGGCCCGCACGCCGTTCCAGTTCGCCCGCTGGATCGTAGCCGACAAGCTGGACCCGGCCAAGTTCCGCATCAACTCGACGCTCGTCAAGGACAAGAACGATTACGACGTCGCGCTGTTCGAGAACGAATACGCGATGCGCACCGCCATGGAACGGATGCCGGACGTGAAATTTCTGGAGACGGCTCCCTGACGCGCATGTCCCGCCTTTCCGATGCATTCGCCTGCAGGCGCAGTCTCCTTCGAGACTGCGCTTTCCCTTTGACCCAAGGGCAGTCCGGAGCTTGGAAAACGGATTCATGACAGGAGCGGGGGAACATGATACAATAAGGAAAAGACGAAAGTTAACCGCTTAACCTAAGCGGTTTTCTTTATTCGCCATTCGGCGTTGGACGGCAAGCCCGGCACCATTCGCGGAGCGGGACATTCAAGCGGAAAGGGATGAATTCTCCTTGCGGCGTAACTGGTATCGCAGGCTCCTTTTATCGTATTTCCCGATTTTTTTGGTAACGGTTACGATCCTCGTTTTTCTTTCGTTCCTGGTCGTCAATGAAATCTCCCGCAAAGAGACGTCCAAGGCGGATGCGATCTCGACTCGCTTCATTATGGAGAACGTGGAGCGCTCCGTCACCGACATCGAAATGAACGTGCTCAAGGATTTGCAAGCGAGTTCGACCTACCCTTCCTATTTGAACGGCTCACCGACCGGGCAGAGCTTGCTCTACGACACGGTCGACCGCATTCGGAAGCTGATGGACAGCAGCGACTTGATCGACTCGGTCTACTTGTACCGCGCATCCGATCAAACGGTTCTCACGCATCGGGGGGAAACGGATCTGGCGGCGTTCCCGGACCGGGACTTCTTGCAGCAAGCGCTGCTTCATCCGGACGAACGAGGATGGTCGCAGGTTCGCGATTTCAAGGACTTGGGCTCGACCGACGAGACGGCGACGCGGGTCATCTCGATGTACAAGCGGCTGCCTCTCCCGTTCGGCAGCCAGGGAATCATGGTTATCAACATCAATATGTACCAGATCGAACGCATCATCGATTCCATGACGAACGGCTCGGTATCCTTCCTTGTGCTTCGGGACGAGGGAGGAAGCCTGATCTTCGAAGCGCACAACGGGGAAGCCGACGGCAGCACCGAGTCCGGAGGCAAGGTGCTGACGACGATTCATTCGGACCGGCTCGGCTGGACGTTCGAGAGCGGGTTGAAGGCCGGACAGCTCTATTCCTGGGTCTCGGTCATCTCTTACATCTGGATCGTGATCGCCGTGCTGACCGTGCTGCTGGCCATCGTGTACATCATTTATATCAGCCGGCGCAACTATCGGCCGATTCAGGGCATCATGAGCCGGCTTCAGTCCCTTCAGCTTCGCGGCGACGCGCTGCCTTCGGGTAAAGACGAGCTGGCCCTGATCGACAGCGCCCTGGAAAGCCTGATCACCCAGTCGAGGGATTACGAGAAGCAGCATCACGAGAATCTGCTGCTTCAGCGCAGCCAATTGTTCGCCGATCTGATCGGCGGCCAGGATCCGAATCGCGATTTGGCCGAAAGGCTGCGGAAGATCGGCCCCTTCCCGGAATCGGCCGGCTCGGGCGGTTATGCGGTCGTACTCGCGGAAATGAATGAGTACAACCGGTTCCAGGAAGCCTATTCCGCGCGAGATCAGAACGTGTTGAAATTCGCGTTGATGAACGTTTTTCAGGAATTGGCCCAGAGCGGGAACATGCACAGCTGGATGGAATGGCTTAGCGGAAGGCGCGCCGGCATTCTGGTCGCGCTATCGGGCGAAGAAGGCGGACAAGCCGAAGCGCTTCGGGACGTCGCCGCCAGCTGCCGGAAATGGGTGGAAGAGAAGCTTCATCTGTCGGTAGGGTTCGGGATCGGCTCCGCCGTGGGAAGGCTGGAGGACGTCGAAGCATCGTTCCGTTCGGCATCCGAAGCGCTTCAGCACCGGCTGTCGCTCGGCCAAGAGACCGTGCTGGTCGGGGATGAGCTGCCCAAAGGCGATCTGAGCCACGTTCTGCCGTATTTGTCGATGGTGTCCGAGCTGGTGAAGGACTTCCGTTTAAGCAACGACGGCTGGAGAAACCGTCTGCAGGAATTGTTCGAATCGTTCCGCAAGGAACCGCTCCGAGACGAAGCGATTCGCTCCCTGCTTCAGACGCTGCTGCAGATGCTCAGCCGCGAAGTGGGCGTCGTGTCGGAGGAGCTCAACGCCCAAATGTCGGGCGAGAAGGCGGAAGCGGCGTGGAAAATGTTGAACGAGGCCGCTTCGCTCGACGAGATGCAAGCCCGATTCGGCGAGTTTATGACGGACATTTACCGGACCTTCGTTGCGGTCAGCGAGACGAAGAGCTACCGGGCCATGATCAGCGAGATGAGAAGCTATATTGAAGAACACTTTGACGATCCGGATCTGTCGTTAAAACATTTGAGCGATCGCTTTCAAGTCTCCGGCAAATATGCAAGCTACTTGTTCAAGACGGAATTCGGCATGAAGTTCGTCGATTTTCTCGTCCAATTGCGGATGCGCAGAGCCGAGGAGCTTCTGGCGGAGACGGATCAGCCGATTCAGGATATCGCCATCGCGGTCGGCTATGCCAACTCGATCTCGTTCGGCCGGGTGTTCAAGCGGACGGTCGGAGTAACGCCGGGAGATTACCGCAGGCTCAAGTCACGGCCTTCAACCCCCGTGGACGAGGCCACCTAAGAAAACGGTTTGTTGCAGGAAAATGGTTTATGGCGAAAAAACGGAACGCGAAACGGACGCGATCTTCCTCCGTCAGGGAGATCCGCCGTTTCTTTTTTTTGGGCAAGAGGAAAGAGGCTCGAAGAGCGGATCGGGAGAATGGTTTATCGTGCGAAATCGGTTCATACGGCTTGGCTTGAAGCGGTATGCCGAACGGTTTAGCGGGTCGAAACTGGTTTATTGCCGCCGTCAGATGGCGGGTGGCATACTGGGAGCACCCGGACGGCTACCGGCCGCTCCGGCAAATCGCAACGAAAATCAATATCTGTTCAAAAAAGGGGATGGGAACATGGCAGCAAGCAAGTTCAAACTGGCCAAGCCGGCAAGCTTCTCGCTCGCGGCGCTGATCGCGGCCTCGGTCGCCTTGGCGGGCTGTTCGTCCGATTCGAACGGCAGCTCGGCGAACGGCGGCTCGGCGGCTTCCGGCAGCAGCGCCTCGGCAAGCGGGAGTTCGGCGGCGCCGTCCGGCAAGCAAGCGACTTTGAAGGTGGAATTGTTCGACCGCGGGAACTCGCCGCAGCCTTACACCATTACGGACAGCTATTTAACGAAATACATCCAGGATCATTTCGGCACGCCCAACAACATAAAGATGGAATTCGTGCCGGTTCCGCGGTCCGAAGAGCTGAACAAGCTCAATGTGCTGATGGCCAGCGGCGGCGACGTTCCCGATATCGTGTTTACGTACGATTCCGGCACGTTTTATCGCTACGCCCAACAAGGCGGTCTGACCGATGTGACGGATCTCGTCAACCAATACGGCTCGAATTTGAAAGCGTTTCTAGGCGACGACACGCTGGCTTACGGCCAATTGGACGGCAAGCAATACGCGATTCCGGGCAAGCGCTCCATTACCGGCAAGTACGCGTCGTTTATCCGCAAGGACTGGCTCGATAAGCTCGGAATGAAAGAGCCGACGACGACGGACGAACTTTACGACGCCTTGAAGGCGTTTAAAGAGAAGGATCCCGGCGGAACGGGCGGCAAGGTCATTCCGTTCGGCATGACGATCGCGCCTGCGGAAGTCGATCCGCTCATCTGGTCGTTCATTCAGCCGACGACCGACGAGCAGAAGTATACCTTGACGCAGAAGCTGGGCTCCAACGATTATCCGACGCTGCTTCCGGGCTTCAAGGACGCGATGCAATTTTTCAATAAACTGTACAATGAAGGGCTGATCAGCAAGGACTTCGGACTGGACGAGGACAAGAAGCAGCTGGGGCAGGACGTGCAGAACGGCCTCGTCGGCTTCTTTACGGAAGATTATCCGAATCCGTACTATGCGGACGGCAGCTACGCGAACTTGCTCAAGAACGTCTCGACGGCCAAGATCGATGCGATCGATCCGTTCACGAACTCCGAAGGCACGCACGCGAAGCCGGCGTACGATTCGAACGGCATGTACATCATGATTCCGAAAACGAGCAAGCATGCGGCCGAAGCGGTCAAATATCTCGATTGGATGTCTCAAACCGACAACATGGTCGCGCTGCAGAACGGCGTGGAAGGCGAGAACTATACGATGCAGGACGGCATTCCGGTCGTCAAGGAAGACGCTCCGACGGACGTAACCAATCGCGTCTACAACTTCGGCGACATCGCCATCCTGGCCAACGGCAAGTTCGCCGGCGACGACGAGAAGAACAAGCAGGCGTTCGTGGCGGGCTTCCCGTCGCAATTCCAGGCGGACGTGCGCAAGGCGCTCGACATCTCCGACACCGACACGTTCAAGCCGATCAGCTTCGGGCACCCGATCGATGCGGAATCGAAGTACGGAACGGCTCTGCAGGACAAGTACGATCAGATCATCGTCAAGTCGGCGATGGCCAAACCGGCCGATTTCGAGAAAGCCTACGAGGCTGCATTGAAAGACTATATGCAAAGCGGCGGCCAGGCGATTCTGGACGAGCGGACCAAAGCCTACCAAGCCATGCAGTCTAAATAAGCGGCGAATGAACGGGAGGAAGGCGGCTTGCGGGCCGCCTTCCCTAAGAGGAGGATCGCGATGAGAGGAATCGTTTACTTGCGGCGTTACTGGCAATTGTACGCGCTGCTGGTTCTGCCTCTTGCCTATTTCTTTATTTTTCGCTACAGCCCGATGTGGGGCGTTCAGATCGCGTTTAAAGACTTCAACTTTTTTCAGGGCATTACGGGCAGCAAGTGGATCGGCATGGACGCCTTCCGAGAGGTGTTCCACATGCAGGATTTCTACCGGACTCTTCGTAATACGCTGATGTTGAACCTGCTGGACTTGATCGTATCTTTTCCGGCTCCGCTGCTGCTGGCCGTCATGCTGTTCGAAGCAAGGCCGATGTGGTTCAAGCGGCTGTCGCAGACGATTCTGTATATTCCCCACTTCATCTCGTGGGTTATTATAGGCGGCATCGTATACCAGCTGTTCGGGACGCAATCGGGCATGATCAACAACCTGCTCGACCGGCTCGGCCTGGATGCCGTCCCGTTCCTGACGGATAAGACTTGGTGGCTTGTCATTTACCTGCTGACCGGCGTGTGGCAGAGCGCGGGGTGGGGCACGATTCTGTACCTGGCGGCGATGACGGGCATCAACCGCGAGCTGTTCGAGGCGGCCGAAGTGGACGGTGCCGGACGGTTCAAGCGGATCTGGCACATTACGCTTCCGGGGGTGAAGACGACGATCGTCACGCTGCTGATCATCAACCTCGGCAACATGATGACGATCGGCTTCGATCGCCCGTTCGTCATCGGCAACAAAGCGGTGCTGGATTACTCCGACGTTCTGAGCACTTTCGTGTACCGGACGGGCTTGGAATCGGGGCAATACACCCTTGCCACCGTCGTCGGACTGTTCCAGGCGGTCGTGGGGCTGATCTTCGTGCTCAGCGCCAACTTCGCTTCGAAGAAGCTTACCGACGAAGGCATTCTATGAGAATTTTGCGGAAAGGAGCGCGAACGAGTTGAACAATCGTATGTCAAACCGGCTGTTCGACGGCATCAATCTGATTCTGCTGACGGTCTCCGTTCTGATCTGCCTGGCGCCCTTCATTCATATCCTGGCGATCTCGTTCAGCTCCAACCGGGCCGTGACGTCCGGGGAAGTGACGCTGCTGCCGGTCGAATTCGATCTTCATGCATATCGGAGCGTATTCTCCGACATGACGATGATTCATTCGCTGGGCTTCACCGTCTTGCTGACGGTGCTGTCGACGGTGCTGTGCATGGCCATGACCATTGCGGCGGGCTATCCGCTGACCAAGCGCGGGCTCAAGGGCAAGAAGTTGATCATGGTCATCATTCTGATCACGATGTTTTTCAGCGGCGGCATTATCCCGGAGTACATTCTGGTGAAGGACCTTCATCTGCTCAACACGATCTGGTCGCTGGTGCTGCCGGGACTGATCAGTCCTTTCTATTTGATCATTCTGATCTCTTTCATGGGCGGCATTCCGGCAAGCCTGGAGGAAGCGGCCGAGATCGACGGAGCGACCCCGCTTGGCATCCTGGTCCGCGTCGTGCTGCCGCTTTCTCTTCCGGTGCTGACGACGCTCAGTCTGTTCTATGCGGTGGGACGATGGAACGGGTTCCAGGACACGCTGCTTTACATTACGAAGTCGGAATTGTATCCGCTGCAGCTCAAGCTGTATCAGCTGGTGCAGAACAACATGATTACGGACTTGACCGCGAACGAAGGGCCGGGCGTCACCCGTGCGGCTCCGGAAAGCTTGAAGGCGGCCAGCGTCATGTTCGCTACCGTTCCGATTTTGCTGGTCTATCCGTGGCTGCAGCGTTATTTCGTCAACGGAGTCATGCTCGGCGCGGTGAAGGGATGAATCGGGCAACACTTACGAATCGGGAGGAGACGACGTGAACATGCATCCGGTTTTTGCAATAAACGACGAATGGGTTCAGAAGGGGCTGGAACGGCAGGTTCTGGACCGCGAAAGCCGCTATTACGGCGGCGTGATCAGCCCGGACAACGGGCTCGCCTCGCCGAACCATTCCACCGGCACGCCGGTGACGATGGCGGTCTGGGCGGCGGCGCTGTGCAATCCGGCCTCGCGGTATTACCGCGACCGCGAACTGATCGGCCGGCTGGAGCTGGCGGCAGGCTACATGCTGCGGGCGCAGCACCCGGACGGGACGATCTCGCCCGGGTTTACGAACTTCCATTCGCCGCCGGACACCGCGTTCGTCGTCGTGGGCTACGCCCAGGTCTGCCAGCTGCTAGAACGGGATGGCGGGGAAGAGACGGCGCAAGCGGCCCGGGACGTTCGGCTGTTCCTGAGACGGACGATTCCGGCGCTCGTGTCCGGAGGCTGTCATACGCCGAACCATCGCTGGGTGCTGTGCGCCGCCCTCGGTTTTCTCCGTCAGCTGTTCGGAGCGCGCGAAGCGGCGGAGCGGGCGGAGCAATGGCTGGCGGAAGGCATGGACATCACGCCGGACGGCGAATGGACTGAACGCAGCAACGGCATCTATAACGCGGTCAGCGACATGATGCTCGCTCATGCGGCCCGGCTGCTGGGGCGGCCGGAGCTGCTGGAGCCGGTGCGCGCCAATCTGCGCATGATGACCTACCTGATCCATCCCGACGGGGACGTCGTGACGGATTATTCCGGACGGCAGGATTTCGGGCAAAGGCACGATCTATCCTCCTACTATTTGCCTTACGCCATGCTGGCCCATGAGGATGCCGACCCTCAGTTCCAGGCGGCGGCGGAGCTGGCGCTCGGGTTCATGAAGCATCCCGGCAGCGCGCCGGCGAACGCCGCCGTCCGGCTGCTGCTGGACGAGCGCCTGCAGCATCGGGCAGTTGAACCTGCGGCGCTGCCGACGGAGTACCGGGTGCTGATCAACGGCGATTTCCCGCGCGAGCGCTATCTGGCGGAGATGGGCGGCGCGGGCCATCAGGGCCGCATCGTCTACAGCCGGCTGCATCCCGACTTCGGGGCGCCCGTTGCGAGAATCCGCCACGGAAGGACCAGCGCGACCGTCAGCGCCGAGACGCCGTCCTTCTTCGCTCTCCGGCATGGCGCCGTGCGGCTGCTTGGCGTTCAAGCCGCTTCTTACTTCGAGCCCGGCTTCGTGCCGATGAACCGCCTGACTCCGACGGAGAACGGTTATCTTCTCGCCGGGGAACAGCAAAAAGGATATTTCGGCCCGGTGCCGTCCTCTCATCTCCCGCCGACGGCCGGCGAACCGGTCAGTCCCTGGTACTTGCTGCCCCACCATCGCCGGCCGCAGACGCACTTGCAGCGTCATCGCGTAGAAGCGGAGGTCCGGGAAACGGAGGACGGGTGGGAAGTGGCGATTCGCGCCTCGGAGCCGGAAGAGACGGTAACGCAACTCTCGCTCGTGCTGGCCGCGGACGGCGTCCTGAGCGGAGGGGATCTCGATCCGGCCGAGGCCGGAACGTGGCTCTGGAAGGGCGGAACGGTGCGTCTGGAAGCGGACGGCGACTGGATGGAGATCGAAGGAGGCGCCCTGGAGCACACGGCGAAGACGGTGCGGGAAGCGAACTATCCGGCGAACTGCCGGACGCTGCTGATCAATCTGGTGACGCCGTTCGAACGGCGGATTCGGATTCGCCTTTCTCCTTCCGCCGATGTGTGAGAATCGGATCGGATGGATGGAGTTCAATCGAGAGAACGAGCAGGAATTTCTCCCCCTAAATAGAAGTGGAAACCTCGGCAAGAAGCGGATGAACAGGAAAACCTCCCGTTATTTCATGCCGCAACTCCTCAAAAGGAGCCAATGAGCATGATGAACGGGAGGTTTTCCCTTTCATTGTGCAAATTTATGATATTTGAGGAAATTAGAAGGAGATTTTCCCCTTGAAATTTCAACGATAGAGCATCTATAAGCTTAGCTCCTCGTACAAGGACGCCGTAAGACGTTATTCTTACAACATATAAGAATTTATAAGTTCCCGGGGCCCCCGCAAAGTACCTGAGTAAGCTTCGGAGCCCAGCGCCACTTTGCGGGGTTGTTTTACAAGGAACCGGAGGATTGCCGGACGATGAGTTCGGAATCGACTTTGAACACCCGTTTCTCGCTGAATTCGTCGGCGTTCATCTGGTCGATGAGCTTCTCGGCGATGACGGCGCCCATCGCGTATTTGGGCTGATTGACGGTCGTCAGGGCCGGCGTGATATATTTGCTGATCCGGTTGTTGTCGACGCCGACGACGGAGAGCTGCTCCGGGATGCGAAGGCCGGCCTCGTCGCACGCCTTGTAAACCCCGAGCGCCATCTCGTCGTTCGCGGCATAGACCGCCGTGAACCCGAGTCCCTTGTCCAGCAGCCGCTTCATCGCCTCGTATCCGCCGCGTTCGTTGAAGTTGCCGTTCTCGACCAGTTCGGGACGGAACGGAATGTGGTGCTCCTTCAACCCTTTCAAATAACCTTCCAACCGTTCGAAGCTGTCGACCGCGTTGGCGTAGCCGCTCAGGAAGACGATATCCCGGTGGCCAAGGGAGACGAGATAATCCACGACTTCCTTCGAGAACTTCACGTTGTCCGTGAAAATGCACGGCACCTTCGGATGTTCGACAGCTCGGCCGATGACGGCGACCTCGTAGCCTTTGTCGGTCAATCGGACGATCTCCTCATCCGCCGTGGAAGGCGTGACGAGAATCATCCCGTCCACCGTCCGGCTCATCAGCAAGCCGAGATACTCCATCTCCTTGTCCTGTTGATTCTCCGCGTCGCAGATGATCACCCGGTATTTGCGGGAATAGGCCATGTTCTCGATGCCTTTGATGATCTCCGCGAAGTAGGAGGCGTTAATATCCGGCACGATGACGCCGATCGTCATCGAACGTTGGGAACGCAAATTTTTGGCGACCGCGTTCGGATGGTAGCCTAGGCTTTCGATGGCCCGCATCACCTTTTCTCTTGTCGACGATTTGACGTAGGAGTGGCCGTTCAGAACGCGGGATACGGTCGCCGGAGAGACGTTCGCTTTGCTTGCAACATCGACGATCTTAATATCCATGGTCATCCTCAACTCTGCATTCAAATTTTTGTTTGACAGGAACTTGTTGAGCCCATTATAATTCAAACTGAAATCGATTTCAATAAAGTTTCAGCGATTCGATTCGGACATGTGCACGAGATTGCAATGTTTGAAAGGGATTGTCGATTCGGAAATGAAATGTGAAATTCTTTTCTTTTGGAAATCGATTTCATTATTGTGCCGGGAGTGATGCGTTTCACAGCCAAAGAACGAATCGACTTGTTCTTTATTTTCCTGTATGGGGTACGGAGGTGCAGCCATGATCGGTTTTTTCAGAGAAGTGGCGAGAAACCGGGTTCTGTTCTTGATGATCGCTCCCGCACTGCTGTTTTTCGCTTTGTTCAGCTACATTCCGATGGTCGGCGTCTATTACGCTTTTACGAACTACAGCTTCGACGGAGGGCTGTTCGGCAGTCCGTTCGTCGGCTTCGACAACTTCAAATTCCTGGTCAGCTCCGGCGAGCTGGTCACGCTGACCCGCAACACGATTCTCTATAACATCGTGTTCATCCTTCTCAGCAATTTCTTGCAGCTGGTCTGCGCGATCTTCCTGGCGGAATTGCCGGGCCGATGGTTCAAGAAGACGTCGCAGTCGGTCATGTTCCTGCCGTTCTTCATCTCGTTCGTTCTTGTGGGCGCTTTCGTGCTCAATCTGTTCAGCTCGCAGAACGGTCTCGTTCCGTCGCTGATGGCGCAGCTCGGCCTTCCCCATTACGACTTCTACATGCATACCGCGCCTTGGAAGTACATCATCGTGTTCTTCCACGTCTGGAAGGGGCTCGGCTACGGGACGGTCATTTATCTGGCGGCGATCATGGGCTTCAGCGAGGAATATTACGAGGCCGCGAAGATCGACGGCGCGAACATCTTCCAGCGGGTGCGGAGCATTACGATCCCGATGCTGGTGCCGACGTTCATCCTGCTCATTCTGCTCAGCCTGGGCGGCATTCTCAAAGGACAGTTCGACCTGTTCTACCAGATCGTCGGCCAGAACGGTTCGCTGTTCAACTCCACGGACATCATCGATACTTACGTCTACCGCTCTCTCGCCGTCAACTTCGACATCGGCATGGGCACGGCGGCCGGATTGTACCAGTCGCTGTTCGGGATGCTGCTTGTGCTCTGCGTCAACTACATCATTCGCAAGACGCGCGAAGATTACGCTTTATTCTAGGGGGACCGGCCAAGATGAAGATGGAAAAATCCACGATCGCGTTCAATGCGATCGGCTACGTATTCCTGTCGATTCTGTCGATCCTGTGCCTGGTTCCGTTCCTGGTTATCATCACGGGCTCGCTCAGCTCGGAGACGGACATTATCGCCTCGGGCTTCCAGCTGATTCCCAAGCATTTCTCGCTGGATGCCTACCGCGCGATGTTCACGAATCCGGCTCAAATCTACCAGGCGTACAAGGTTTCGATCCTGGTGACGGTGGCCGGCACGGCGGTCGGCTTGTTCCTGACCTCGATGGCGGGCTACGTTCTGTCCCGTAAGGAGTTCAAATACCGCAACGGGCTCGCGTTCTACATTTACTTCACCACTTTGTTCAGCGGCGGCCTCATTCCGTGGTATATCCTGATCGTCAACTACCTGGACATGAAGGACACGTACACGTCGCTCGTCGTGCCGGGCTTGCTCAGCGCCTGGAACATCATTCTGATGAAAAACTTCATGAAATCGATTCCAGATTCGATTGTCGAATCCGCCAAGATCGACGGCGCCGGCGATTTCCGGATTTACTTCCGGCTCATCCTGCCGCTCTCCACGCCGGGACTGGCGACGATCGGCCTGTTCATGGCGCTCGGCTATTGGAACGATTGGTTTACCGCCAACCTGTTCATCACGACCGACAGCAAGGTGCCGCTGCAATTCCTGCTCTATAAAATTCTTGCGAGCGCCTCGGTTCTCAAAACGAGCATCGCGGGCAACCTGTCGCCGAACTTCCAGCCGCCGACGGAAACGCTCAAGATGGCGGCGGCGGTCGTCGTCACCGGCCCGATCATTCTGCTCTATCCGTTCTTGCAGCGCTATTTCGTCAAAGGGTTGACGATCGGCGCGGTCAAAGGTTAGAACCGGACCTCCGGCTAACATATATTTATTCTCATTCTTAGGGGGATGCACATGTTACACAAACGTTTGAAGTGGACTTCGGCCGCCGTTCCGCTGACGTTGTCGGCCGCTCTGCTGGCTGCGTGCGGAGGCAATTCGAATAACGGCGGGGCGAGCGCTTCGGCAAGCGCTTCGGCCAGTACGCCGGCAGCGGGCTCGCCGGCGGCCAGCGGAGCTTCGGCCGGCGCTTCGGCTGCCGATACGGCGGCGAAGCCGGATACGTCGAAGAAAGTACAGTTGAACTGGTACGTGCTCGGAGACGCGCATGCGGACACCCCGAAAGTAATGGACGAATGGAACAAGATGCTGGAGAAAGACCTGAACGCGACGGTCAAATTGAACTTCACTTCGTGGAACGACTGGCAGAGCAAATACAACCTGCTGCTCGCATCCGGCGAGAAGATCGATATGGTGTTCGCGTCCAGCTGGGCCAACTACTATAAATATGCGAAACAAGGCGCGTTCATGGACCTGACCGGCCTGCTGCCGACCTACGCGCCGCAGACGTGGAAGGAAGTTCCGCAGGAAGACTGGGATACGGCTACCGTCGGCGGCAAGATCTACGCCGTGCCGAACACGAATCCGGAGTATACGCCGAACGGTCTCGTTTATCGCGAAGACTGGCGCGAGGAGCTGAACCTGCCCGAGATCAAGGACCTGGATTCCCTGGAAGCCTACATGGACGGCGTCAAGAAGAACAAGAAGGGCGTCACTCCGATCGGCGGCAAAGCCTGGAACGAAGTCTATACGCTCTTTACGGATTATTACGACTTCAAGGTCTACGGCGGAGAAGGCAGCGTCATCGCATCCTCTTCCTACGACAACCCGCGCGACATCGTCGAATATCCGTTCACGCCGCAATTCGAAGAATTCGTGAAGCGGATGAAGACGTGGGCGGACAAAGGCTTCTGGGCGTCCAACACGCTGTCGCAGCAGACGGAAGCCGGCGATCTGATCAAGGCCGGAACGGGCGCGATCTACTGGCGGAACGCTCCGGGCGCGGGCGGATTCATCACCGACGTCTCGAAGACGAATCCGGACTACAAGCTCGCCTACTTCCCGTTCACGCGGTTCCATAACTACGCGATTCCGACGCTGCCGATGGCGAACGCGATGGCGATCCCGAAGAGCTCGCAGAATCCGGAGCGGTCGCTCATGGTGCTCGACAAGCTGCGCAACGACCCGACCTACTTCCGTTTGATGACGTACGGCATCGAGGGCACGCACTATTCGCTCGAAGCGGACGGCAAGACGATGGATACGCCTCCGGCCGGCATGACGGTGAGCAAGGACTGGAAGCCTTACGATATTACGAGCTGGGGCTGGCGTTACCAGCCGAACATGCTGCAGACGAAGGGCGGCTGGGACGGCATGGACGCTCTGAACAAAGAGTTCGCCGCCGAGAGCAAGCCGAACATCTTCGATCCGATCACGATGGACTACGAGCCGGTCAAATCGCAAGTGGCGGCCGTCAACCAAGTGTTCAAGCAATACGGGCAGCCGCTGATGATGGGCCTCGTCCCCGATCCGGAGAAAGCGCTGGAAACGTACCGCAGCAAACTGAAAGCGGCCGGCGTCGACAAGATTCTGGATTACGTCAAAGAACAAGCCAACGCTTATTTCGACGAAAAGGGCATTAAGTAACGGTAATCGATTAGCCGACGCGAGAGATGCGGAACGGCCGGCGGGACGAACGCGAGCAGCGGATCGTCCCGCCAAGGTTCCATCGTCTCTCGCTTTTTTCTATCCAGTGAAAGGAGCGAAGTGCATATGGGTACTATCGAAACTTGGCTGACGACGGTCGACGGACGGAAGTTGCTGGATCCGCAAGATCAGGGCGCATCGGCGGCTTCCGGAGACGATCCGGCGTTCGGCGGAAGGCGGATTCGGATCGACGAGGAAGCGCGCCGCCAGCGGATGGAAGGCTTCGGGGCGTCGTTCACCGATGCGTCGGCGTGGCTGGTCGGAGCGCTTCTGGACGAACCTTCGCGCGAGACGGTCATGAAGAAGCTGTTCGACCGGGAGGAAGGCATCGGGCTGACGCTGCTTCGCCAGCCGATCGGCTCCTCCGACTATACGACCAAGGAATACAGCTACGACGACGCTCCGGAGGATGAGGAAGATTTCGAGCTGCGGCGGTTCTCGATCGATCACGACCGGGCTTACATTCTCCCTCTGCTTCGGGAAGCGAAGGCGCTGCGTCCGGATCTGCAGCTGATGGCGTCGCCGTGGAGCCCGCCGGGCTGGATGAAGACGTCGGGGCGAATGATCGCGGGAACGCTGCGTCCGGAGTGCTATCCGGCTTACGCGAACTATTTCGTAGCGTTTCTGAAAGCTTACGAGGCGGAAGGCTTCCGGATTCCGCGGATCACCGTCCAGAACGAGCCGGGCTACGAGCCGAAAGAATATCCGGGCATGATCATGACGGCGGAAGAGCAGTTGACGTTCATCCGCGACCATCTAGGTCCCGCGATCGAGGCTGCAGGGCTTGACACCAAAGTATTGTGTTACGACCACAATTGGGACATTACCGACTATGCGATAAAAGTGCTTGGCGATCCGGCTTGCGCCCGCTATGTAGCGGGCACGGCCTGGCATTGCTACGGCGGCGAGCATGAGGCGATGTCCGTCGTCGGGGATGCTTTTCCCGGGACGGAAATTTGGTTCACGGAAGCGTCGGGCGGCGCGTGGATCCCGCCGTTCCGGGAAGCCTATCTGACGCAGATGAAGCATGTCGTCCGCAGCGTGCGCAACGGCTCGAACTCGGTCGTCTGGTGGAACGTCGCCCTGGACGAGCGCAACGGTCCGACCGTGCTGTCGAACAGCACATGCCGCGGATTGATCCGGATCGATCAAGCGACAAGGGAAGTCACTTACAACCTGGACTATTATACGATGGGCCATATTAGCAAGTTCGTCGTTCCGGGAGCTTATCGCCTCGAATCGACCGACTATCGGGACGAGCTGGAGACGGCCGCGTTCCGCAATCCGGACGGTTCCACCGTTCTGATCGTTTCCAGCCGGACGGAAGAGGAACAGGACATCCGCTTCGAATGCGGCGGCCGCGCTTGGCATTACCGTTTGCCGGGAGAAGCCGCCGTCACGTTTAAATGGTAACTTTTTGCATCACCGGGAGGGAACAGCATTGAACGAAATCATCATGAAAAACGGAATCTTTTATATGAACGGCAAGCGGACGTTTCTGCTCTCGGCGGATTATCCGTATTACCGCGACGATCCCGCGAATTGGGGCGACCGGCTGGAAAAGCTGAAGGCCGCGCACATCGGCATCGTCTCGTTCTACGTTCCGTGGCGGCACCACGCCGTAAACGGACGGATCGACTTCACGGGCGAGACGCGGCCGAACCGCAACGTCAAGGCGTTCATCCGCCTGTGCGCGGAGAAAGGGCTGCTCGCGCTTCTCAAGCCCGGCCCGTTCATCCACGCGGAGACCGACTACGGCGGTCTGCCGGACTTCGTCAGCCCGGAGCAGGCCGAGGCGATCGATCCGATGCTGAATGGCCGTGGCGAGCGGAGAAAATGGCACAAGGAGCTTCCCGCGCCGACCGATCCGGCGTTCGAGGGCATGGTGCGGGATTGGTTCGGGATCGTGGACCGCGAGCTGATCCGGCCGAACGCTTACCCTGCGGGACCGATCGTCGCGCTGCAAATTTTGAACGAAGGCGTCTATTCCGACGCCCAGCACGAAGTGACGGACTACGACTACTCGGTCAGCTCCAAAGCCCGTTTCCGTCAATTCATCGAGCGGAAGTACGGTTCGATCGCAAGCTATAACGAGGCGCACCGGACCGAATTCGCGGACTACGAAGAGATCGAGCCGCCGGCGGCACCGGGGAATGTGGAGAAGGAAGAGGACCTGCTCGCGTATCTAGATTGGGCGGAGTACCAGTCGGACTACATGCGGCGGCTGTACGAGGAGTGGGGCGCCGCGATCCGGACGGAGCTGCCGTACATTCTGAACCTGAATCCGCCGCACGATCGGCCGGAGGGCTACGACGACTGGTTCAACCGGCTGGAGATCGAGAAGTTCGCGGGCCAGAACTACGGCTACACGAACTGGATCGGCGTCGTCTCCCACGACGCGTCGGCGTTCAACCGATATCTGCTGCTGACGAAGCGGGGGCGCGGCCCGAACCTGGAGGAGAACTGGGGCTTCTCGAAGCTGTACGATTACCGGTACCGCTACACGGCCATTCCGTTCTTCCAGACGGTCATGGCGGTGGCGGGCGGAGCGACGGGCTACAATATTTACACCGCCGTCGGGACCGACCAGTGGGACGACGGCATCGACACGATGCAGGAGAAGCCGTATCCGGACTGCTCGCCGATCGGCGAGACGGGCGAGTTGACGCCGAAGTACCGCTCGATGAAGCTGCTCAACCGCTACTTCGCGCGGTTCGGCGAAGAGCTGCTCGGCTGCGAGTCGCCGATGCCGGTCGCATGGGGCGTCTACAACGGCTACGCGCAGCTCGCCTGTTGGGGCATGGACGAGCGGATCGCGAAGCTGGGCCGCCGGCCGGCCCACGTCGGCAAAGACGGCTTCGACCGGTTCCAGGCCGCGGTGCGGAGCGTCAATATGGACTATGCGATGCTGAACCTGGCCGACGGCGCGCCTTCCGCGGAGCGTTACCCGGTCCTCGCGTTGGCCGGCGGGTTCTTCATGGCGGAGCAGGTGCAGCGCGATCTGGCGGCGTATGTGAGAAGCGGCGGCAAGCTGGCGCTCGTGGGAGATGTTCCCGCGCTGGATGAGCGGATGCGGCCTTGCGCCACGCTGCGGGAAGCGCTTTTCGGTGAGGCGCCGCCGAAGGATGGCGTTTATGCCGTCGGGACCGGCGCGGTCGCCTACCGGGAAGCGAACCTGTTGGCGGCGGAGGGGTCCTCCGGAGCGTTCCTGGAATTGCTGGCGGAGCTCGGCGCGAAGCCGGAGCTGGAGTCGGACGCCCAGGTTTGGGTGCACCGGGACGGCGAGCGCGATATAAGTCATTTCTTCGTTCTGGGGCTGAAGGAAGAGGCGTGGACCTACAGGGTCCGGCATGGGGACGTCGAGCTCGAAGTCCGGCTGCCGGCGAAGTCTTCCGCCATTGTCCGCGTAGAAGGCGGACGGCTGGCCGCCGGCGTCGTGAAGGGGCTGCACGAATTCGAGCAGTCGTACGCCGCGCCGCAGATCCGCTGCGGAGACCGGACGGTGGAGGCCGACGCGCCTTGCGATCTTTATTTCGAACGGACGGATTCCTCGGAGCCGGAATGGGAAGCGGTCGGTCTGAACCCGGATGACGAGATTCGCGTTCGGAGCCTATGAGTAATCGGTCAAAAGTATGGAGTCGTTCCCTTGGGACGGCTTCTCGCTTTTTTTGGATGAAGGCTCGGTTGAAGAAAACGGCCGCCGCTGTGTAAAATAGGGAAATGAAGATGGGGAGGCGATCGGGATGACGCGGAAGCGCTGGTGGATCACGGGCGGGCAAGTCGTGCTGCCGGACCGGACGGAGGTAGCGGACGTGGCGATCCGGGACGGGCGGATCGAACGGATCGCTCCGGGCGGTTCGGCGCCCGCCGAGGAGGAAGCGCTGGACGCGAATGGGGCATGGGTGCTCCCCGGGCTTGTCGATCTGCACTGCGACGCGATCGAGAAGGAGGTCGAGCCTCGTCCGAACACTTTTTTTCCGATGGAGATGGCTTTCCTGCAATACGAACGGAAGCTCGCCGCGCACGGCATCACGACGATGTACCACTCGTTGTCGCTGGGAACCGGCCTGAGTCTGCGGGGAGAGAACTTTCTGTCGGACCTCGTCCGGTTGATCGACCGGATGCGGCGAGAGCGGGGAATGATCCGACACCGGGTTCATCTGCGTTACGAAATTTCGTACTTGTCCGGATTGCCCTTGGCTCAGCAATTTCTTCGGGAAGGGCTTGTCCATTACCTGTCTTTCATGGATCATGCGCCGGGAATCGGGCAGTATAAGCGGCCGGGGGCTTTCGAGCGCTACGTGATGAAAAACCAAGGAGTGGACTTGCAGGAAGTCGGACGGATCGTCGAGGAGCTGGAGGAACGGCGGAGCCGGATCGATCGGGAAGCGCTAAAGGCGCTGGCGGCCGAAGCGAAGCGGCTCGGGCTCGCGATCGCGTCGCACGACGACGATACGCCGGACCAAGTGGACCGGTCGATCTCTTTGGGCGCGAATGTGACCGAATTCCCGCTGAATCTCGAGACGGCGGTTTATGCGGAACAGAAGGGGCTTTACGTATGCGTAGGAGCTCCGAATATCGTGAGGGGAGGCTCGCACGACCGCAATTTGTCGGCGATCGACGCGGTGAAGGCGGGGGCGGCGCATATGATTTGCTCCGACTACCACCCGGCTTCGATGCTGCAAGCGATCTTCATGCTGGAAGCGCAGGGCGTGCCGCTTCCGGAAGCTGTCGCCATGGCGACGCTGCAGCCGGCCCGGGCGCTCGGGCTGGAAGGCGAGCTCGGCTCGCTTCAGCCCGGCAAGCGGGCCGATCTGCTGATCGTGCGCAAGGTAAGCGGGCATCCGGTAGCAAGCCGGACGGTCGTTCAGGGAACGGTCGTGCAGCAGACGAAGGATTACGAGTTCGGCGAAGAGTTTTGAATTTGATCGTGCAAGGTTTTGACCATTCGTTGCCGGTCTTCGGCCGCGCTGTGCTGCCAGATGATCTCGAACAGCACGCCCAGGCCGGGCAGCGTCACTTCCGCGTTGCCGATCGAATCCTGGATCACTTCCTGGAGCTCGGCGTCGTTCTTGTCCTCGACCCGCTTGATAATGGCTTCCCGCAAGCTCATGGTTGCCGCCACAGCCAAACCTCCTCGTGTGTGGTGATCGTGGGTGATGGGGCGATTCGTGCCGTGCCGGATTAGAGTTCCCTCCGGTGCGGCCGGTTATGCCGACGGCTCCGGGAGAGGGTTCGGCGGAACGGGGCCGGAATTGTGGTATAATGTAGCAAGAAGAGCGAACGGGTAAGGGAGAGATCATGTTTCATGGCCAAAAAGCAATTCGCCATTATCGGGCTCGGCCGCTTCGGATCGAGCATTGCGAAATTTCTGTCGGAGATGGGTTACGAGGTGCTGGCGGTCGACGAAGATGCCGAACGCGTCCAGGACGTCGCCCATATCGTCACGCATGCCGTTTCGGCCGATTCGACGGACGAGGAAGCGATGCGGGCGCTCGGCATCCGCAATTTCGACGTGGTCGTCGTCGCGATCGGACAAGATATCCAGTCGAGCATTCTGACGACGCTGATCCTGAAAGATATGGGCGTTTCGAACATCATCGTCAAAGCGCAGTCGGAACTGCACGGGAAGGTGCTCAACAAGATCGGCGCCGACAAGGTGATTTTCCCGGAACGGGATATGGGACTGCGCGTCGCCCACCACCTGATCTCCCCGAACATTCTCGAGCATATCGAACTGTCGACGGACCACAGCATCGTCGACATGAAGCTGCCGACCGCGTTGTACGGCAAAAACTTGAAGCAGCTCGATATTCGGGCCAAGTACAACTGCAACGTGCTGGCGATCAAACGCGGCGAAGACATGGACATCGCCCCGCGTCCGGACGAGCCGCTCCGGGAGAACGACGTTCTGGTCATCGTCGGCCGCAACGAGCACTTGAACAAGCTGGAGCAGGCGTATGCCCAGCCTTGAGCCCGCGATCGTCTCGGCCGCCAATCCCCGCGTGAAGGGATGGGCCAAGCTATCGGAGCGAAAGTACAGGGAGCGCGAAGGCAGGTTCCTGATCGATGGCGTCCACTTGGTCGCGGAAGCGCTGGCGGCGGGCTGGCCGCTCGAGCACGTCGCATACGAAGAGGGACTCGGCATTCCCCCAGAGCTGCAAGCTTTGGCGGATTCCGTTAGCGGACCGACCTGGATTCCGGTCTCTCCGGACGTCATCGCGAGGTGCGCCGGTACCGAGACGCCTCAGCCGGTCTTCGCGGTCGCCCGGAAGAAGGAGCATGCGCCGGACGCGTTATGGGCCGGAGGGAACGGCGGACCGGTGGTCGCGCTGGACGGCGTGCAGGATCCCGGCAACGTCGGCACCATCGTCCGCAGCGCCGCCGCCAGCGGTGCCGCCGCCATCGTGCTCGGGCGGGGAACCGCCGATCTGTACAACGCGAAGACGCTTCGCGCTACGATGGGAACCTTGTTCCATATCCCGGTGCTGGAAGCGGACCTGACGGCGCTGCTTCCGGAGGCGCGGAAGCGGGGGGCGAAAGTATACGGCACCAGCCTCCGGGCCGCGGCCAGCTGCTACGACTGCGACTTGGCCGGCCCAGGCACATGGCTCGTCTTCGGCAACGAAGGAAGCGGCCTCTCGCCGGAGGTCGAGAATTCGGTCGACCAGGCGATCATCATTCCGATGACCGGCCAAGCGGAATCGCTCAACGTCGCCATGGCGGCTACCGTTCTGCTGTTCGAATCGCAGCGTCAGCGGAAATTTACATAATTTCTATTATAAGATGTGAGTTGTAATTCACTTTGTCACTAGTTGGAACGTTGTTTGTCACAGAGCGGATAATTCAAGATAGCCTGATTTCCTTGATTTAATAAGGATATTCTTTCGCGTATCTGAGAGGGAGAGTTAGTGGATCCATTAATCTCACAAGTCGTGGAAGAGTTGGCTGAACTGAGTTACCCGCCGGCGAAGTTGATTTATTCTCATGGAATGAACCTCCTAAAAGGTTTTGGATGGCACCCTGCGAGGATTCAAGTGGCATGGCAGACCTCAAACATCATGATTTCCAGACGTGGCGTCCTAATCGCTGCGAGTGCGACCGCAGCAGTAGCGGCCGCGCCCGTCCACGCTGCTGATCGACCTAAGGATAATGGAAGGATGGGACATTTGAAACGCATATCGTTCAAAAACCGAAGCATCGACGTTGCGGGAAATATCCATCTCCCGAATGGCTTCGATGCGAGCAAGACATACGCGGCAATCGTGCTCGCCACTCCGGGTAGCAGTGTTAAAGAGCAGATCGGGGCGATCTATGCGGAAAAGCTCGCAGAGCGCGGCTTCGTCGCCCTTACTTTCGATCCGTCATATCAGGGCGACAGTGGCGGCGTGCCCCGTGATCTGGAAGACCCGGCGGTTCGTGTCGAGGACATTCGCTGCGCCGTTGATTATCTCATGACAGAGCCATTTGTGGACGAGGAACGGGTCGGCCTGCTCGGCATCTGTGCTGGCGGGGGCTATGCAATCAACGCGGCGCTTACCGAACACCGATTCAGGGCAATTGGAACGGTCGTCGCCAACGACATCGGCAGTGCTTTCCGGCAGATGCAGCCTAAGGAAGAGCTTCTCAAGAAGCTTAAGGATGTTGGCAAGCAGCGCACTGCCGAAGCGCGAGGTGGCGAGCCGCGGCGCGATCCCTGGATTCCAGACAGCCTGAAAGAGGCCGAGGCGGCAGGGATCAGGGACCCGGAGGTGTTTGAAGCAGTCAAATTCTATCGGGAATCGTCCTACCGCCATCCCAACTCGACCAATCGCTTGCTCTTTTCGAGCTACGCCGAACTGCTCAGCTTCGACGCTTTCCATCTGGTGCCTGAGCTGCTGACCCAACCGCTTCAGGTCGTCGTTGGCGGAAAACGCGGCAATACCGGTCAATTTGAGGCCGGGCACCGGCTGTTCGATCTCTCTCCCGCTGCCGACAAGGACATCTTCGTGGTCGAGGGCGCCGGTCACTACGACATGTATTACAAGCCCGAATACGTGAATCCCGCGATCGACCGTCTTGTGCTCTTCTACTCGAAGCACCTGAGCGCGTAAGGCGAGGAGCCAGGCATATCCATCACCGAAGCAGTCTCTATCCAACACCCCTCCGCTTTGTTCATCGGCGGCGAATGGGTCGACCCCTCAAGCTCCTCGCGCTTCGATGTGATCAATTCAGCGACGGAGGACGTATTTGCCACCTTCGCGGAAGCGCAGGCCGATGATGTCGAACGAGCCGTCACGGCGGCACGCAAGGCATTCGACAAGGGTCCCTGGCCTCGGATGACACACAACGAACGGGCCCGGCTATCTGCGTGCTTTGGGCGCTGAATTTGACGCTCGCGCCTCCGAGGTGGCGCGGGCATGGACTCTGGAAGCCGGACTCATCCACCATATGGCGGTAGCCAACGCGGATGGCGTCGGCGCGGTTTATGCCGCCTACGCCGATCTTGCCAAAAGCTTTCCCTTCATAGAGGAGCACAAACCGCAGGCCGGCAATGTCGGCCGGGTGTGGGCGGGCTTACATCACAGTTCTTGAAATAGGGGATGGTGCTTTGCGGTAGCAAAGCGTCCTTTTATTTCGCGTTGTGGGTAACCCCGCTTGCAGGTGTGCGTTATCCACAGGCGGTTGTGGTGCTCGAATGCTGACGCTACATTGTGGAGCGCGGCCTGATGGAGCTGTGCCGCAGGGCGGACGTAGCCGGTCTCCTGGCTCGAACTTAGAAAAAGCATAGGAGCGCTTCCCCCGCGGGGCCGTTGTCTTTCCGATCGCGCCGTGCTGGCCGAATCCGGAGTGACCAGAGTACATCACAAAGTTATCGGGTGAGCCCGCGGCGTGGTTACGGTCATTGTTCTTTTAACTTCATCACGCATTACTGCTTTAATGCTGTGACGCTTTAACGTTCTACTCCACAAAATCAGGATTTTTACATATGTCCGTTTTATTTGGAAGCTTCCTTTGTCGCCAATCTATGGAAGGTACTCATAAAAGTGCACCATGAAGGGATTGATTCCTTCATGGCGCTAGAGGCCGTGATGCCTGGGATAAACTTGTATCCTCTATTGAAGTGCTCAAACTTGACGATTGTAACGAAATTTTGTCCTATCTGAGAGGCTGTGTAAATCGCATGATGTTTTTAGCCTCTCAGTTGAATCTCATAATCTGTAACA
>NZ_JACJVO010000039.1 GCF_014212055.1 Cohnella zeiphila
AGGGGTTTCTCGACATTCTGAGGAGATCTTTAGCGGATCTCCTCTTTTGTCGTTGCTTGAGGGAAACGGGAAAGCCCTTAAGAAAACCGAGCTTTAGCAAAGTTGGACCGGCGCGGGCCGAGTCCCGCGACAGTCGTACGCCGCCGGGCCGGCAAACAGAAAGAAGCATCTCCAATAACGGAGGTGCTTCTTTTGATTACCGCCTGCTTGTTTCGACTTCGATGCATTCCTAGTCAGCGCAGCAGAAGATGGATGCAGAGAACACGGGATATAGGGATGAGTGAGCGACTCTTTAACTCCAATGCTAACTAATCAAGCCCGGCTGCACGGTACAAAAAGGCGCTCGGAGTACCCTTTGAGTAGGAAGTAATGGTTGAAAAGTGAATGGTGAGAAGGAAGAAGGCTGCGCCCTAATCCCTATTTCTTCGGAACAGATCGAAGAGGTCGAGAAGATGAGCCGGCATTTTCAATCTTAATTTGGTCAATAAACAAACAAAGTTTTAAAGGATGCTGCGTAGTTGGCCCTATTCTTTTTAGATCTCCGGCGAGCATTAGCTGGTGCAGCCTAACCTGCATTTAAGGTAAGATGAGGAAGAAAGGGGAGAACGCTGTGCATATTCGCCAACTCAAAGCGGAAGAGTACGACGAAAGAATTGCGCTTTCGGAATTCGCGTTTCAGATGAAAATGCCTGCCGAGCGTATCGAACGGGAACGGGCTCATTTTCGGCCGGAGCAGCATTGGGGGGCGTTTGACGAGGAAGGCAGATTGCAATCCGCGCTGATCTTGATTCCGTTCGAATGCTGGGTCCAAGGGAAGCCGTTCCGCATGGGCGGCATCGCGGGGGTCGCTACCTGGCCGGAAGCGAGGAGAAACGGCTGCGTGGCGAAGCTGCTGGCCCATTCGTTGGCCGTGATGAAGGAGCAGAAGCAGTTCGTCAGCATGCTGCATCCGTTCGCGTTCCCTTTTTACCGGAAATTCGGTTGGGAACTGACGATCGAGCGCAAGAAGTACGAGGTGCCGATGCCGCTGCTGCCGAAGCGCGGGAATTCTACGGGACGGATGGAGCGCTGCCGAGAAATAGAGACGTTGAACGGGATTTACGAGCGTGCGGCTTCCCAGTATACCGGCACTTTGGTGCGGGCAGAAAATCGCTGGCATCAGACGGTACTGTCCGACTCGGGACTGGCGGCGGTCTGGAGAAACGACGAAGGAACGCCTCAAGGATATATCGTATACGAGGTTCGCGACCGGCTGCTGACGGTGCGCGATTGGGCTTACGAGAACGGCGAAGCCCAAACGGCGCTATGGGCGTTTATCGCCCAGCACGATTCGATGGCCGACCGGATCGAGCTCATCGTACCGACGGACGACGCCATGCCCTTCCTGCTGCCGGATCCCCGGTTCAAGCAGGAGATCGTTCCTTACTTCATGTCCCGGATTGTGGACGTCGCGGGGATCGTTCAATCGTACCCATTCGTGCCATTCGGGAAGGAAGAGCGGCTTAAGATTCGCGTTCGCGACGAACACGCGCCTTGGAATGACGGCACGTTCGAGTTAATCTGGGCTGCGGACGGTTCGGCGGAAGCGGTCGCCGCGCCTGAAGCCGACTTCGACGCCTGCTGCGATATTCGGGCTTTGACGGCGATGCTGCTAGGCAACCGGAGACCGGGTGGGCTGAGGGCGGCCGGTTTGCTGCAAGGCAGCGACGAGGCGATCGGGATGCTGGAACGCCGCATTCCCGTCCGCACGCCGTATTTGATGGACTTTTTCTGAAACGTCTCCAAAACAAGAAATTGCCGAATCCTATGGAACGTCAACTGCATAAAGGATATCCGCCCTTCCAATACTATAAATGAGGGGACGGGAATCGTCCCGCCTCCTCTTTTCACTTTTCTGCTCAAGCCCCTTGGCAATTTCGCTTAAAGCGTTTATAATGGTCATATAGTCAAAGAAAGTCAAAGTCAGGATCGCGCTCCGGAAAGGAGGTCTGGCGATGCGCAATATTTCGGATCTGATCGAGCAGTATTTGAAGCAGATTTTACAGACCAGCTCCGCCGGCGTCGTCGAGATCCAGCGAAGCGATCTGGCCGAGAAGTTCTCCTGCGTTCCGTCTCAGATCAATTACGTGATCAGCACCCGGTTTACGCTGGAGAAGGGCTATTATGTCGAGAGCAAACGAGGCGGAGGCGGCTACATTCGCATTCAACGGGTCGATTTGCCGTCGCTCGAAGCGGTTCAGCGGCACATTCGGCAGACGGTAGGCGAACAGATCGACCAGTCCGCGGCCGAAGGGCTCGTTTATCAGCTGGAGGAAGCAAGATTTCTCACGGCGAGGGAAGCGAACCTGCTGCGAGCGGCCATCTCCCGCGACGTTCTGCAGCTCAAGCTGCCGGTGCGGGACGAGATACGCGCCAAGCTGATGAAGGCCATGCTCGTCGCGCTGCTCGCCAAGTAGCGTCAGATGCCACCGATAAGGAGGTGCAGCTGCCATGCAATGCCAAGAATGCGGCAAACGACAGGCAACGCTTCATTTTACGAAGATCATTAACGGCGAGAAGACGGAATTGCATATTTGCGAATCGTGCGCCCGGGAGAGGGGAGAGCTGATTCCGGGAACGGCCAGCGGCTTCTCTATTCATAACTTGCTATCGGGCTTGCTCGACTTCGATGCGGCAGCAAACGGGGTCAAACCGCCCCAGCTGCGCTGCGAGAACTGCGGCATGACTTACTCCCAATTCAGCAAGTTGGGCAAGTTCGGCTGCAGCCAATGTTACAAGCATTTCGCCGACCGGCTTGAACCCTTGCTGAAACGGGTACATGGAAATACAGTGCACGTCGGCAAGATTCCCAAGCGGGCGGGCGGCCGCGTGAAGACGAAACGCGAGATCGACCGGCTGAAGAAGGAGATGCAGGGAAAGATCGAGCGCGAGGACTTCGAGACGGCCGCGCGGCTCCGGGATCAGATCCGGGAGCTGGAGCGAGAGATCGGATCCTAGACGGACCGATCCGTTGGACTGGATAAGGAGGTGGTGACGAACGTGGCCAATCATACGTTCTCCGAACAGGCGCTTAGCCCGTGGATGCGCAAGCCGGGTCCCGATACGGACGTCGTGCTGAGCAGCCGAATCCGGATCGCCCGCAACTTGCGCAGCTTCCCGTTCCCGCTCATGGCCACTCCGGAGCAGGCGGAAGGCGCGTTGGAGCAGCTGCTCGGCGTTGCCGAGAGCGGACGGCTCAGCGGCCTCGGAGAGATGCCGGCCTACCGGCTGTCCGAGATGACCGAGCTGGAGAAGCTCGTGCTCGTGGAAAAGCACCTGATCAGCCCGGCGCTGGCGGGGCAGTCGCGAAGCGGGGCGCTCATTCTCGGACCTGACGAGAACATCAGCATTATGATTAACGAAGAGGACCATCTTCGCATTCAATGTCTCTATCCGGGGTTCCAGATTCGGGAGGCATGGGAGTTCGCCAGCAAGATCGACGATATTTTCGAAGAGGGCGTCGATTACGCTTTTGATGAAAAATACGGCTACCTGACGAGCTGCCCGACGAACGTCGGAACCGGAATCCGGGCGTCGGTCATGATGCACTTGCCGGCCTTGGCGCTTACGGGGCAGATCAACCGGATTTTGACGGCGGTGACGCAGGTCGGTCTGGCGGTACGCGGCCTTTACGGCGAGGGAAGCGAAGCGACGGGCAACTTGTTCCAGGTGTCCAACCAGCTGACGCTCGGGCTGTCCGAGAGCGAAATTATCGACAACCTGTATTCCGTCGCCCGGCAGATTATCGCCCACGAGAAAGCGGCTCGCGAGAGGCTGCTGGCCGAATCGCGGCCGCGGGTGGAGGATCGGATCCTTCGCTCGTACGGCATTCTGAAATACGCGAACATCATCGATTCCAAAGAAGCGTCGCAGCGGCTGTCCGACGTCCGGCTGGGGCTTCATCTGGGCCTTTTGACCGACGTTTCCCAAGAGACGCTGAACGAACTTCTCGTCTCGACGCAGCCGGGATTCCTGCAGCAGCATCATGGAGAAGCGCTGTCGGCGGAGCAGCGGGATATGACCCGGGCCCGGACGATTCGCTCGCGACTGGCAAACGAAGCGTAAATGTTCTATTCTTAACTTAATCGGGGAGGTGTTGTCTCATGATGTTCGGAAGATTTACCGAACGCGCGCAGAAGGTGCTCGCGCTGGCTCAAGAAGAAGCGGTGCGTCTGGGACACAATAACATCGGTACGGAGCATATCTTGCTCGGATTGATTCGCGAAGGCGAAAGCATTGCCGCCAAGGCTCTGATCGCGCTGGGACTCGGCTTGGAGAAAATCCAGGACGAAGTCGAATCGCTGATCGGCCGCGGCCAAGAACAGCCCGTCAATATCGCCTACACCCCGCGCGCCAAGAAAGTTATCGAACTGTCGATGGACGAAGCGCGCAAACTCGGTCACACGTACGTCGGCACGGAGCATATCCTGCTCGGCCTCATTCGCGAAGGCGAAGGCGTAGCCGCCCGCGTGCTGAACAATTTGGGCATCAGCCTGAACAAGGCCCGCCAGCAAGTGCTGCAGCTGCTCGGCAGCAGCGAGAGCGTCTCGCAAAACCACGGTCCTTCGGCGAACGTCAGCACGCCGACGCTGGACGGCCTGGCCCGCGATCTGACGGCCAGCGCCAAGGATAATCATATCGATCCGGTCATCGGACGGCAGAAGGAGATCGAGCGCGTCATTCAAGTGCTCTCCCGCCGCACGAAGAACAATCCGGTTCTGATCGGAGAGCCGGGCGTCGGGAAGACGGCGATCGCGGAAGGTCTCGCGCAGAAGATCGTAATGGGAGAAATTCCCGAGACGCTGCGCGACAAACGCGTCATGACGCTCGACATGGGTTCGGTCGTCGCCGGCACGAAGTACCGCGGCGAATTCGAAGACCGCCTCAAGAAGATCATGGATGAGATCCGCCAAGCCGGCAACGTCATTCTGTTCATCGACGAGCTGCATACGCTGATCGGCGCAGGGGGAGCGGAAGGCGCCATCGACGCCTCCAATATCCTGAAGCCGGCGCTGGCCCGCGGCGAGTTGCAATGCATCGGAGCCACGACGCTGGACGAATACCGCAAGTATATCGAGAAGGACGCCGCGCTGGAGCGCCGGTTCCAACCGATCACCGTCGACCAGCCTTCGCCGGAGGAAGCGATCCAAATCCTCCACGGCCTGCGCGACCGGTACGAAGCGCATCACCGCGTGAAAATCACCGACGAGTCGATCGAAGCGGCCGTCAAGCTGTCGGACCGTTACATCACCGACCGCTTCCTGCCGGACAAGGCGATCGACCTGATCGACGAAGCCAGCTCCAAGGTTCGCCTCCGTTCCTATACGGTTCCGCCGAATCTGAAGCAGCTCGAACAGCGTCTGGATGACATCCGCAAGGAGAAGGACGCTTCGGTGCAGAGCCAGGAGTTCGAGAAGGCCGCCGCGCTTCGCGACACCGAGCAGAAGATTCGCGAAGAGCTGGAGTCGACCAAGAACCAGTGGAAGGAAAAGCAGGGCCGCACCGACTCCGAAGTGACGCCGGAAGACATCGCGCAAGTCGTCGCGAGCTGGACCGGCATTCCGGTCAGCAAGCTGGCGGAAGAGGAGACGGAACGCCTGCTTAAGATGGAAGACATTCTGCACGATCGCGTCATCGGGCAGGAGGAAGCCGTCAAGGCGGTCGCCCGCGCCGTGCGCCGTTCCCGCGCCGGACTCAAGGATCCGAAGCGTCCGATCGGCTCGTTCATCTTCCTCGGCCCGACGGGTGTCGGCAAGACCGAGCTCGCCCGCGCACTGGCCGAGTCGATGTTCGGGGACGAGAACGCGGTCATCCGCATCGACATGTCGGAATATATGGAGAAGCATTCGACGTCCCGCCTCGTCGGGGCGCCTCCGGGATACGTCGGCTACGACGAGGGCGGCCAGCTGACGGAGAAGGTGCGCCGCAAGCCGTACTCGGTCGTGCTGCTTGACGAGATCGAGAAGGCGCATCCGGAAGTGTTCAACGTGCTGCTGCAAGTGCTGGAGGACGGACGCCTGACCGATTCCAAGGGCCGCACGGTCGACTTCCGCAACACGCTGATCATCATGACCTCGAACGTGGGGGCCGAACAGATCAAACGGAACTCGACGCTCGGCTTCACCGCCGCTCAGGATGCCGGCCATGACTACAACGTCATGAAAGACAAAGTGCTGGCCGAACTGAAAAAGTCGTTCCGTCCGGAGTTCCTGAACCGGATCGACGAAGTGATCGTATTCCATCCGCTCGGGGAAGAGCATATCGCTCGCATCGTTACCTTGATGGCCGACGAGCTGCGCAAGCGTCTGAGCGAGCTGGATGTCCGGTTCGAATTGACCGACGCGGCCAAGGGCTTCCTCGCCAAGGAAGGCTATGACCCGCAGTACGGCGCCCGCCCGCTGCGCCGCGCGATTCAGAAGCATATCGAGGACCGCTTGTCCGAAGAGATGCTGATGGGCAAGATCAAGCGGGGCGACACGCTGCTGATCGACGAGAAGGATGGCACGCTTGTCGTTCTCAGCAAAGACGAAGTCGGATCCACCAAGAGCTAACCTGTTCGGAAAATGCAACAACCCGGGGCCTTAACGGCTGCCGGGTTGTTGCCGTTCCGCGAGGCCTGCGCATCTTCCGCGGCACGCTCACCCTTTCGAAGCGTCGGCCATACGTTATAGCATACGTCCGGGGAGTCCGCTTCCGCCCGTCCGCCGCGCAAAGGACGGCAGCTTCCCCGAAACGGGGCGCTTGCATATCGAAAGGGGAGGAACGCCGCCATGCATCGACCGCGCCGGCCATTCCCGTGGCGGCAGCCGTTCATGCTGCTGCTCACCGGCATCGGCATCGTGCTTTTGCTGTTTCTTCTGAGCAAAATATTATTCGTATTGTTTTATTTAAGCGGGGGGTTTCTGATCATCGCCGTCGTGTTGTGGCTGCTCTGGCGCTGGTGGTGGAACAGTTAGAACGGTTATCGGCAACAGAATGCGGGCGGGCAAGCCGCTTCGCATTCATTTTTTATGTAAATGCACGCTGCGAGAATACTGCATAGGCCGCAAGTTATTTTACCCTTCGGGACGAACATGGTACACTTTGGGTACCATCTTTTTTTTGCGGGAGAGCGTTCATGGCAAAGGTAAAAGTGAAGTTCGTCTGCTCCGAGTGCGGCACCGAATCGCCCAAATGGATGGGCAAGTGTCCGGGCTGCGGAGCTTGGAACACCATGATGGAAGAGACGGAGACGGTGATGAAAGCTCCGGTCGCCCAAAGCGAGCTGACCCGGACGAAAGAAAAGGCGAAATCGATCATAGATATAGATAGCGGCAAGGAGCCGCGCGTGCCGACCGGGCTCGGCGAATTGAACCGGGTACTCGGCGGCGGCCTTGTGCCCGGATCGCTGCTGCTGGTCGGCGGAGATCCCGGCATCGGCAAATCGACCTTGCTGCTGCAAACGTCCCATGCCCTGACCTCTCAAGGGCTCAAGGTGCTGTACGTGTCCGGCGAGGAATCGGTCCGGCAGACGAAAATGCGTGCCGATCGGCTCGGCGTGCTCAGCGAACGGTTGTATGTGCTCTGCGAGACGAACCTCGACCTGGTGGAAGAGGCGATCGCGGACGTGCAACCCGACTTCCTCGTCATCGACTCGATCCAGACGGTGTACCGTCCCGACGTTCCGTCGGCACCGGGAAGCGTCGCTCAGGTTCGGGAATGCACGGCCCAATTCATGCGCATCGCCAAAGTGAACGGCGTGGCGACCGTCCTCGTCGGCCATGTGACGAAGGAAGGCGCAATCGCCGGGCCGCGTCTTCTGGAGCATATGGTCGATTGCGTGCTGTACTTTGAAGGCGAGCGCCATCATTCGTACCGGCTGCTGCGGGCGGTCAAGAACCGCTTCGGCTCGACGAACGAGATCGGCATCTTCGAGATGATGGAAGAGGGGCTCCGCGAGGTGACGAATCCGTCGGAACTGTTCCTTTCGGAACGTCCGCTCGGCGTCTCCGGTTCGACCGTGGCGGCCAGCATGGAGGGGACCCGGCCGGTCCTTGTCGAGCTTCAGGCGCTCGTGGCGCCCACGCATTTCCCGTCGCCGAGGCGAATGTCCTCGGGACTCGACCATCAGCGGATCTCGCTCGTGATCGCGGTGCTGGAGAAGCGGATGGGGTTGTTTCTGCAAAATCAAGACGCATACGTAAACGTGGCGGGCGGGGTCAGGCTGGACGAACCGGCCGCGGATCTGGCGGCAGCGGTCAGCTTGGCGTCCAGTTTCCGCGACATGCCGACGAAGCCCGACGACGTCGTATTCGGCGAAGTGGGCCTTACCGGCGAAGTTCGGGCCGTGTCGCGCGCCGAGATGCGGGTGAAGGAAGCGCTCAAGCTCGGATTCAAGCGGGTGATCTTGCCGAAGGCGAGCCTGAAAGGCTGGCAGCCGCCCGCCGGAATTGAATTGGTCGCGGTCAGCACGGTAGCGGAAGCGCTGCGTGCGGCGTTGGAATAGGAGGTGCCAGGCAGATATGAAGGAATACAAGGAGAAGGATCAGCAGCAAACGATGAACCAGCTGCTGCTCATGGTGGCGCCGGGAATGCCGTTCCGCGACGGCCTCGAGAACGTGCTCCGCGCCAAAACGGGCGCGCTGATCGTCGTCGGCTACAGCCCGGAAGTGATGGAAGTGGTCGACGGAGGATTTTCCATTAATTGCGACTTTAGTCCGAACTATTTATACGAGTTGGCCAAGATGGACGGCGCCATCATTCTGAGCGAAGACGGCAAGCGGATTCTGTATGCGAACACGCAGCTGATTCCCGATTCGTCGATCTCGTCGTCCGAGACGGGAATTCGCCACCGCACGGCCGAACGGGTGGCCAAACAGACCGGGAAGCTGGTCGTCTCCATCTCCCAGCGGCGCAACATCATTACGCTGTACCAGGGCCAGCTGCGCTATTCGCTCAAGGAGATCGGCGTCATCCTGACCAAAGCCAACCAAGCGATCCAGACGCTGGAGAAGTACCGGGCCGTCTATAATCAAGCGCTGACGAATCTGTCCGCGCTGGAATTCGAAGAGCTGGTCACGATGCACGAAGTGGCTTACGTCATTCAGCGCGCCGAAATGGTACTGCGAATCAAAATGGAGATCAACCGCTACGTGCTGGAGCTCGGCAACGAAGGACGGCTGATCAGCATGCAAATGGTGGAATTGGTCGGAATGGCGGAGGAAGAAGCGAGGCTGCTGCTGAAGGACTATGCCCGGGACGCCTCGGACGACAAAATCCGGGAGATCATGGCCGCGCTCAAGAAGCTGACTTCGGAGGAGCTGCTCGATACGACGCATCTGATCCGCGTTCTGGGCTACGCATCGATCAGTTCCGTCGCGGAAGAAGGGTTTCAGCCCCGGGGCTACCGCATGCTGAGCAAAATTCCCCGGCTTCCGAGCGTCATCATCCATAATCTGGTGGAACGCTTCGGTTCGCTTCCGCACATCATGCTGGCGTCCATCGAGGAATTGGACGAAGTGGACGGGATCGGCGAAGTGCGGGCCCGGACGATCAAGGAAGGACTGAAGCGGATCCAGGAGCAGGTGTTTATTGACAGACAGATTTAACGGGACTAAAATGATGAAATGGCGTGGGAACGATGCCAGGATCGCGCGATCGCCCAGACCGTTCATGAGAATGGCCTGCGGAGGGGCATAGTAAAGTCGAGGTGGAATCATGATCACGAAATCCATACCGAGCTTGTTCACGGTAGGCAACCTGTTTCTCGGCGTGCTCTCCATTATTTTGGCGTTTAACGACCGTGCGAACGGCGCTGCTCTGCTGGTGATCATCGCGATGCTGCTGGACGGGGTAGACGGGCGAGTCGCCCGCGCGCTCAATGCTCAAAGCGAATTCGGCAAGGAATTGGATTCGCTGTCCGATGTCATTTCCTTCGGCGTAGCTCCCGCATTCATCATGTACCAGGCTGCGTTCATCGACGTGAATTCGGCTCTGGCATGGATCGTTACCGCCATTTTCCCGATTTGCGGCGCGCTGCGGCTTGCGCGGTTCAACGTGATCGAAGGAATCCCCGGCTATTTTATCGGCTTGCCGATTCCGGCGGCCGGCGGCGTGCTGGCCACGCTTGCTTTGTTCAATCACGATCTGAACGTGTACCTGCTCCTGATCAGCACGCTGGCCTTGTCGTACTTGATGGTGAGCAGCATTAAATATCCGAATTTCAAGAAGCTCGGCCTGCCGAGGGCGGCCGTATGGGCCATTCCGCTCGTGGTGGCGGCAGCCGTTCTGCTCGCTTTCGAATTTCCGAAGGCCATTCCGAAATTCATCCTCGCTCTGCTGCTTCTGTATGCGCTCTGGGGGCTAAAAAAAAACGTTGAACGCTTCATGCCGAGACGCCGCCGCAAGAAACGGCCGTCCCCCGACGATCAGTATCATTCGGAGCACAGCGCCTGAACCCCAGTAAATACAAAGCACCGGCTTCCCTCCAAAAAGGGGGACCGGTGCTTTTTTGCGCAATGAGATTGTACCTACCTACCTATCTTAACGATACCGTCAGCTTCAACGTATGCTTGTCCGGACGCGTCGCTTCCGCCGCCAGTCCGAGGGATTCGGCGACCGAACGAAGCGGAATGCGGGTCGACCCGCTGACCAGCTTCGGCGCGGCGTCCAGCGTCACGCTCCGGCCGTTCGCGACAGCCGCTGACTCGTCGGGCGTCATCGCGAGCTTCCGCCCGCCGAGCGTCAACGTCAGCGTGCGCGCGCTCTCCTGCCATGACAAGGAGGCTCCGACGGCGGCTGCGAATTCCTTGGCCGGCACGAGCAGCTCGTCGGCGCCCGACACGCCGGATACGGCGGAGAAGCTGAGCTCCCGTTTGTTCCCGCCGTCGGCCAGCTCGATGTCGGCATCGAGCACTTGATCATCCGGCGTGATCACGAACCGCTGCAGCTGCTCCTCCAGCTTGTCCGCGAACGAATCCGCGTTTTCGTCCGTCATCCGGTACTTCGGGTCGTCCCTTCCGATCGCTTCTGCGATGCCGGTGTTCACGTCCTGCGCATAATGCGACAAGTCCTTGTACAGGTCAAGGTCGTACGTCCAATCCGATTCCGCCTGAAAGTCGTAGACTTTGGCGTTCGGCAGAGCCGCCAGCTGCCGGTACATCCAGCCGCTCATCTCCAGCTGGTTCCGGTAGCGGGTCTCGTTCGTCTTCTTCCACACGTCCTGCCGGAGAATACTGTACGGCGGGTAAAAGAACAGAAACTGAACGTCCGGGTATCGCTTCACGAGCGACAGCACGTTCGTCTCGAAGCTTTGACGGATTTGATCGAGCGGGTCTTCGTTCAAACCGAAATATTTCTCCTCTTCCCCCGCCCGGCTGTATGCCGCAAGCACTTTAGCCGCTCCAAACCCGCCGCTGGCGTTCCAGTTGTACAGATGCTCCAGGTCCTGGTTCGTCCGCGTCGTATTCATCTTTAGAACGTCTTTGGCCAGCATCTCGTACACGGACACGTTCATCAGGTAACGGTAGTCGTTGGTCCAGTCGTCGTCGTACAGGTAATCGGGAAAATCGGCGGCCGTCGCCGGATCCTGATGCTTGAACGCGAAATAGTCGAGTCCCCACAGCACTTGCTTCGGCTTGCCGGTGCGCAGCGCCAGGTCGGCAATCTTGTATTGCTCCTCCGCCATCGAGCCTTCCATCGACAGCTTCAACGTTTTGCCGTGCAGCGCCTTGTCCACCACGGACGGGAGGAAATTCTCCGTCATCGAAGTGCCCAGGATGATGGTGTCGTAATCGTAATTGCGGGCCAGACCGGGGTTCTGGTAGCGTTCCTGCGTAGAGAAGATCGGCGGGTACCAGGTCGCCTGGCGGTAAAATTGAAGCGGGTCGAACAGAAAAGTAGCCAGGCAGAAAACGGCGATCAACAGAAGGACGGAAACGGCGAAGCGAACCGTTCCCTTCCGCCACGCGGCGGAGGAAAGGCGTCTTCGCTCGCGAATCCGCCGAGAGGCGGCGCGGTCGTTGGCTGTTGCGGGCGTTAGCGGTGTTTGCATGTGCGGCGGCCTCCTTTGACGTCTGGATGCGGGACGGGTCGGGACGCAGCGGGCGTATAGCGCCGCTTATAAACAAAAACCGCCGAGCCGGCGGCGCCGGCTGGCGGTCCTGCCTGACGCGCAAGCGGTCCTCAGGTCATATTGAACAAGCCCAGCGTCGAGCATTTGTCCGACTCCCGGGCGACGACGTCTTCCAGGCGGATGTCCAGCAGATTGCACAGCGCCGACATGTAGAAGACGTTTTTCCCCAGCTCCGAACGCACGATATCGAGGCAGTTCTCGCAGAGAGTGCCCTTCATATGGGATTTGGACTGCTGCTTGGCCTGGTCAAGCTCCATCTCTTCCGAGAAGCCTTGGGGGCGCGCGTTCAGTTCGATGCAGCCGCATTCCGTTATGGATTTGGCAACGGCCCGGTTCACGGAAGCGTTTGACTGGCTGTATTTGGTCAGGACATCCAGCAGACTGCGATGACGTAGCAAGAGTTCCGATACTTGATCTTGAAACTCCTGCAGCGTTGGTGCGCTCATCCGTTCCACCTCGGTTTACCGTTTATTTGCTATTCCCTCCCATTATAGAGCAAGGAGTGCGCCATTTCAAAAGAAGTTCGGAGAAAGGGGCCTTCGCGATCCGTCGAAGCCGGCGGAGGAGACTCGAAAGTTGGAAGCAAAGACCTTGTGGAAAGATTAGAGTGGAGAAAATTGGAACATACTGATTACCAGATAAAGCGGGGCGTTCTCGCCTGGGCGCTCCCGCTTTCGAGACGATTCGGAAAAGGACGGACCACCCGGGAAGGCCGATCCGGATTGCAAAATAAGGGAGTGATTTTTATGATGATGAGACGCATCATTCAGGCGGCGGGGCTGCTGCTTGGAATGATGATGGGACAAGCTTTTTCTTCCTGGACGCGTTCCGGCGGAACGCTGTGGAGCAGCGCGGCGTTCGGTACCGGCGCGGCGGGGCTGTCTTCCGGGCGTTACATGGCCGCCGCGATCGGAGCCATGATCGGGCTGTTCGCCGCGACGGTTCTGGCGGGGCCGATCGTAAGATCTCTGACGAGAAGCATCGAGTCGTTGTCCGGGCTGCCCGCGCGGACGCTGCTCGCCGGCGCGGCCGGAGGCGGATTGGGACTGGTGGCGGCGGTGCTGTTCTACCCGTACTTATCGGATATTCCCCGGATCGGCGGCGTTCTGTCGGCGCTGCTGGCTCTGATGCTGGCTTACGCAGGCGCGCGCATCGGGCTGCGCAAGCAGGAAGAAATCTCCGCCTGGACGTTCGCCCGCAAAGCGCCGGAGGCTCCGAAAGAAGAAGCGCCGAGGTTCGAGGAACATAAAATTTTGGATACGAGCGTCATTATCGACGGCCGGATCGCGGACATCTGCAAGACCGGATTTATCGAAGGGACGTTGGTCATTCCCGAATTCGTGCTCGAGGAGCTTCAGCATATCGCCGATTCTTCCGATCTGCTCAAGCGCAACCGGGGGCGCCGCGGGCTGGACATCCTGAACAAGATCCAGAAGGAGCTCGACGTGAAAGTGCTGATCTACGAAGACGTCGACGGCGAGCCCGGGGAAGTGGACAGCAAATTGGTCAAGCTGGCCAAGGCGATGAGGGGCAAAGTCGTCACGAACGACTTCAACCTGAACAAGGTGTGCGAGCTTCAAGGCGTGTCGGTGCTCAACATCAACGATCTGGCCAACGCCGTCAAGCCGGTCGTGCTGCCGGGCGAGGAGATCGTCGTACAGGTGATCAAGGACGGCAAGGAGCACGGACAAGGCGTCGCCTATCTGGATGACGGCACGATGATCGTCGTCGAAGGCGGGCGCGATTACATTGGCACGACGATGGAAGTGCTCGTGACGAGCGTGCTGCAGACGTCGGCCGGCCGGATGATCTTCGCGAAGCCGAAGCTATTGGAAAAAGCGCTCTGACAAGGTATGATAATAGAAATGCGGGCGGGACACGCTCTGATGTGTCCCGTTCTTTTTTGTTAATTTAGGAAATGATTCGATTAAATTTCCTGTGATGAACCGGGGGCTCCCCCAAAAGTATTCGGAATTAAGCTCAGAGCATCACGTCACTTTTGGGGGATTGGTTCTTTGAGAGGGGCTTGAAGGATGAATTGGGGAGTCGTCGTCGTCGCCGCGGGCCGCGGAACGCGGATGGGAGCGCAGGGCAACAAGGTGTACCTGCCGCTGGCCGGGCGGCCGATTCTGGCTCACGCGCTGGAGACGTTCGCTCGCTGTCCTTCCGTGGACAGCATCGCCGTCGTGGTCGCTCCGGGCGAAGAAGAGATGGCCGCCGCCGCCGTCCGCGAATTGGCTCCCGCCGACAGCGCCAAGGTCCGGGCGATCGTGGCCGGCGGCGCCGAGCGCCAGGAGAGCGTCGGAGCGGGCCTTGCGGCTCTTGATACGGAAGGCGTGCTGGTGCACGATGCGGCGCGGCCGCTCGTGACCGGCGGGCAGATCGAAGCGTGCTGCCGGGCGGCCGAGCGGTTCGGCGCCGCCGCGCTGGCCGTGCCGGTGAAGGACACGATCAAGGTGGAGGGCGAACCGGGCTTCATGACCGCGACGCCGGACCGCAAGACGCTCTGGGCGGTACAGACGCCGCAGGCGTTCGTTCGGCGCGAGCTGATCGAAGCCCATAGGGCGGCCAAGGAAGAAGGCGCCGCCGCGACGGACGATACGATGCTCATGGAGCGGCTGGGCCGCAAGGTGGCGATCGTTCCCGGAGATTACCGCAATCTGAAAATCACGACGCCGGAGGATTTGCCGGTAGCGGAGCTGTTCCTGGCCGCGGCGTCGTCGGAAGGACGTGGACGGACTTGATCAGAGTAGGGCAAGGATTCGACGTGCACCAGCTGACGGAAGGGCGGGACTGCATCATCGGCGGGGTGAAAATCCCGTACGAGAAAGGACTGCTCGGCCATTCCGACGCCGACGTGCTGCTGCACGCGATCAGCGACGCGGTGCTCGGGGCGCTCGGGCTCGGCGATATCGGCAAGCATTTTCCGGATACCGACCCGGCGTTCAAGGACGCGGACAGCGTCAAGCTGCTGGAGCGCGTCTGGTCGCTCGCGAAGGAGCGGGGCTATAAGCTGGGCAACGCCGACGCGACGATCATCGCGCAGGCACCGAAGATGGCGCCGCATATCCCGGCCATGACGGAAGTGATCGCGCGGGCGCTGGAAGCCGATGTTTCGCAGGTGAACGTCAAGGCCACCACGAGCGAGCGGCTCGGCTTCACGGGCCGCGGGGAAGGCATCGCGGCGCAGGCGATCGTGTGCCTGGCGCGGGAAGGGAACTGATTGATTCACTAGGAACGGGGGAACGAAGATGGACCAACCAGTACGCGTCCGTTACGCGCCGAGCCCGACCGGGCATCTTCATATCGGCGGCGCCCGGACGGCGCTTTTCACTTATTTGTTCGCGAGACAGCGCGGAGGGCAGTTCATTCTGCGCATCGAAGACACCGACCTGGGGCGCAACGTCTCCGGGGCGGCGGAAGAATTCTACAACGGGCTTCGGTGGCTCGGAATCGACTGGGATGAAGGGGAAGACGTCGGCGGCCCGTACGGCCCGTACCGCTGTACGGAACGGATGGACATTTACCGCGAGCATATCGAACGGCTACTGGGAGAAGACAAAGCTTATTATTGCTACTGTACGGAAGAGGAGCTGGAGCGCGAGCGGGAAGAGCAGACCGCGGCGGGACAGACGCCCAAGTATTCCGGCCGCTGCCGCCATCTGACGCCGGAGCAGCGCGCGGCGTACGAAGCGGAAGGGCGCAGCCATACGGTTCGTCTTCGCGTGGGCGAAGGCGAGAAGATCGAGTTCCGAGACGAGGTTCGCGGCGAGATCTCCTTCGAGTCGGACGGCAACGACTTCGTCATCGTCAAGTCGAGCGGCATGCCGACGTACAATCTCGCCGTCGTGATCGACGACCATCTGATGAAGATCACCCACGTGACGCGCGGCGAAGAGCATATCTCCAACACGCCCCGGCAAATTTTGCTCTATCGGGCGTTCGGATGGGAAGAGCCGATCTTCGCGCATTTTAACCTGATTCTGAACGAAGCGGGCAAGAAGCTTTCCAAGCGGGACGAGTCGATTCTGCAATTCATTTCGCAATATCGCGATCTCGGCTATTTGCCGGAAGCCATCCTCAATTTCCTGGCCTTGCTCGGCTGGTCGCCGGATACGGAAGAGGAAATTTTCTCGAAGCAGGATATCATCGAGCGCTTCTCGTTCGACCGGGTCAACAAGTCCGGCTCGATTTTCGACCAGAAAAAACTGGCGTGGATGAACAACCACTACTTCAAAAAGGCCGATCTCGGCGAAATCGTCGCTCTCTGCGTGCCTCAGCTCCAACGGGCCGGGCTCTTGCCGGAACAGCTCGACGAGGCCAGGCAGCAGTGGGCCAAGACGCTCGTCGCCCTTAATCAGGACAAGATGAACTGCGCGGCCGACATCGTGCCGCTCACCGAGCTGTTCTTCCGGGACGAACCGGAGCTGGAAGGGGAAGGCCGCGCCGTGCTGGCGGAAGAAGGCGTGCCGAAAGTGCTGGAAGCTTTCGCCCGTCAGGTCGAAGCCATGGACGATGCGGCTTACACGGCAGACGCCATCAAAGGCGCGATCAAAGCCGTTCAGGCCGAGACCGGCGCCAAGGGCAAAGGACTGTTCATGCCGATCCGGGTAGCGCTGACCGGCCAGACGCACGGTCCCGACCTGAACGAGACGATCTGGCTGCTCGGCCGCGTGAAAGCGTTGAAGCGGCTGCGGGAGGCCGCAAGCGGCAAGCTGGGGTGAATCGGGCTTCGGGCCGACAGGCGCTGCCAAGCCCGATTCCGCGAAGTGCGCCTTGTCACTGCAGGCCAGTTGGGATATACTTGCGTTATCAGTGTTCATACCGTCAGCAGCGACGAACAGGAGAGTAGGTTCCGCGTCCGGAACGACCAGAGAAGGCCGCCTTGGCTGGAAGCGGCCCCTTCCGACGGAACCGAAATGCGCCTGGGAGCCGCGCCGCCGAGCGAGGGTACCGACAGCCGCGCCGATCGCGCGAGCCGAACATGCCGAAGGGCATGCGCGGCCGCAGGGGGCTTGCGGCCGGCCCCACGGGTAGGCGGCGCCGGATGGTTCCCGTTACGGACCGGATAAGTTGGGCGATCCGCGCCTTCTAGGCAGGCGGAGGATCGGCTCAAGCAGAGTGGGACCGCGTATTCACACGCCTCTGCAGCGACATGCTGCGGAGGCTTTTTTCATACAGCCCGGCGCCCGAGCGCAGGGAGCGATCCGATTCCCGGCGCTCCGAACGGGAAACCGGGCGGGGCGAAGGCGGGAACGGCCCTGAGGGTACGAACATCAAGGGGGAATGGGACATGGGGTTCTGGAGCAGGATCCGCGAGGACATCGGCGCGGTTTTCGAGAACGATCCGGCGGCCCGGAGCCGGTTCGAGGTCATCTTCACGTATTCCGGGCTGCATGCCATCTGGGCGCACCGGCTGGCGCACGGCATGTACCGCCGCCGTTGGTTTACCGCCGCCCGCATCGTTTCCCAGATCAGCCGGTTCATGACCGGCATCGAGATTCACCCTGGGGCGAAGATCGGCCGCAAGCTGTTCATCGACCACGGCATGGGCGTCGTCATCGGCGAGACTTGCGAGATCGGCGACGAGGTCGTCATCTATCAAGGCGTGACGCTCGGCGGCACCGGCAAGGAGAAAGGCAAGCGCCACCCGACGATCGGCAACCGCGTCGTGATCGCGTCCGGCGCCAAGGTGCTCGGTTCGTTCAAAGTTGGCGATAATTCCAATATCGGGGCCAACTCGGTCGTGCTGAAGCCCGTTCCCGCGGAAAGCACCGTCGTCGGCATTCCGGGGCGGGTCGTCAAACGCAACGGCGAGCGGGTCGGCGACCGGCTCGATCATACGAACCTGCCCGACCCGCTCATCGAGTCGTTCCGCTACATGCAGAAGGAGATCGACCGGCTCCGGGCCGAGGTCGAGGAGCTGAAGCGCGAGGCCGAGGAACGGGCGGAAGCCGATGCCGGACGCAGAGCCGCACGGTTGGAACGGGAGACGGTGGGCGCCTGCCCGCGAGACCAGTAAATTTTTTTCAAAGGAGCTTTGCCAAGTGACCCTGACGATCTATAACAGCCTCACCCGGGAAAAAGAAACGTTCGTGCCGCTCCATCCGGAGCGCGTAAATATGTACGTATGCGGTCCGACCGTGTACGACTATATCCATATCGGGAACGCGCGGCCCGCCATCTTCTTCGACGTCGTGCGCCGGTACCTGGAGCTCATCGGCTATGAAGTGAACTACGTCGTGAACTTTACGGACGTGGACGACAAGATGATCCGCCGCGCCGAGCAGCTCGGAATTACGGTGCCGGAGCTGGCGGAGCGCTTCATCGCCGGCTTCAACGAAGACCGCGAAGGGCTCGCCGTCCGCCCGGCCACGATCAATCCCCGGGTGACCGAGAACATTCCGGAGATCGTGGCGTTCATCGCCGATCTGGTGGCCAAGGGCTTCGCTTACGAGAGCGGCGGCGACGTCTATTACCGCACGTCCGCTTTTCCGGAATACGGCAAGCTTTCCCATAAAAATCTGGACGAACTGCAGTACGGCATCCGGGTCGAAGTGGACAGCCGCAAGGAAAGCCCGCAGGATTTCGTCCTCTGGAAGGCGGCGAAGCCGGGCGAGATCCATTGGCCGAGTCCATGGGGCGAAGGGCGCCCCGGCTGGCACATCGAGTGCTCCGCGATGGCGCTTCGGTACGCGGGGGAGACGCTGGACATCCACGGCGGCGGCCACGATCTGCAGTTCCCGCACCACGAATGCGAGATCGCGCAGTCCGAGGCGATGACCGGGAAGCCGCTGGCGCGCTATTGGATGCATAACGGCTTCGTCAACATCAACAATGAGAAGATGTCCAAGTCGCTCGGCAACGTCGTCAACCCGCGGGAGCTGCTCAAGGCGACCAGCGCGCAGGCGCTCCGCTATGTCATGCTCACGACGCATTACCGCAGTCCGCTCAACTTCAGCGAGGAGGTCATCCGGCAGGCGGAGAACAGCGTGCTGCGGCTGACGAACAGCCGCGACAACGCCAAGCACCGACTGACCGCCGTCGATCCGGCGGCCCCGGCCGGGCCCGATCCGGAGATCGCGGAGAAGCTGGAGAAGCTTCGGGCCGAGTTCCGGGCGAAAATGGACGACGACTTCAATACGGCCGACGCCGTCACCGTCTGGTATCAGCTCGTGTCCGAGACGAACGCGTATCTGCAGAGAGAGACGACGGAAGCGTCCACCTTGAAGGAGATTCTCGGATTGATCGAGGAATTCGATTCCGTGCTGGGGCTGCTTCCTCCGGAGGAGGAGCTGCAGGACGCCGAGATTGACGCTCTGATCGCGGAGCGGACGGAAGCGCGCAAGAGCCGCAACTTCGCGCGGGCCGACGAGATTCGGGATTTGCTGGCGGAGAAGGGCATCCTGCTCGAAGACACGCAGCAGGGCATCCGTTGGCGGCGCAAATGACGGAGCTTAACCAAGCCGTCATTGCGCCCTTGCTGCCCGACCGCGTTCCGGCGAGCCAGCTGAGCCCGATCGTGCTCGCCTACATCGGCGACGCGGTGTTCGAGGTGTACGTGCGCCAGCATCTGATCGCGTCGGCGGCCCGCAAGCCGCACGAGCTGCACCGCGCCGCGACCCGCTACGTGTCGGCGGCGGCGCAGGCGAAGCTGCTGCAGCGGTGGATGCCGCTGCTGACCGAGGAAGAGGCGGATATCGCCCGCAGGGGCCGCAACAGCAAGTCGGGGCAGGCGCCGAAGAACGCCGATCCGGTCGATTATCGCCACGCCACCGGGCTGGAAAGCCTGGTTGGCTATCTATATTACCGCGGAGAGCGGGACAGACTCGAACAGCTGATCGCCCTGGCCTTCTCGGAAGAGCCGGCGGCGGAGTGAGAAAGGAAGATTCGAATGAACCATCGTAACCGCCCCCGCCCTTCGCGGCATTCCTCCGCATCGGCGGAAGGAGGAGACGACCGCCGTCGCGGCGGCGCCGGGACGGGACGCAGAGCTCCTGCGTCCGACCGGCCCGCGCCTTACCGGCAGGACAAGAAATTATCCGTCCGTTCGGCCGATCCGGAGCTCGCGGCCGAGACGGACGAGTCCGCCGCCGAATCCGGCGAGCAGTATCTTGCGGGCAAGCACCCGGTGCTGGAAGCGCTCAGAGCCGGACGAGCCCTCAACAAGATCTGGCTGTCCAACCAGGCCCAGCGCTCGCTGGTCCAGCCGATCGTCGACGAAGCGAAGAGCCGGAGCGTCGTCGTCCAGTTCGCCGACAAGAAGAAGCTCGATTTGCTGGTACCCGGCCTGCAGCATCAAGGAGTCGTCGCCCAGGCCGCCGCAGTCTCTTACGCCGAGGTGGAAGACCTGCTGGCCCGGGCGGCGGAGCGGGGAGAAGCGCCGCTCCTGATCCTGCTCGACGAAGTGGAGGACCCGCACAACCTCGGCTCCATTCTGCGCACGGCGGATTGCACCGGGGCGCACGGGATCGTCGTGCCCAAGCGGCGCAGCGCCAGCCTGACCGCGGTCGTCGCCAAGACGTCGGCCGGCGCCGTCGAGTACGTGCCGGTCGCGCGGGTGGCGAACCTGGCCCAGACGATCGACAAGCTGAAGGAAGCGGGCGTGTGGATCGCCGGCGCGGACGCGGCGGCGGACGCCGATGCGTACCGGGCGAACCTGACCGGACCGCTCGCGATCGTCATCGGCAGCGAGGGGAGCGGCATCTCCCGTCTCGTGCGCGAGAAATGCGACTTTCTCGTCTCCCTGCCGATGTTCGGGAAGATCAACTCGCTGAACGCCTCCGTCGCCGCCGGCGTCCTTCTGTACGAAGCGGTCCGCCAGCGCCGGGAGCGGCAAGCCGGGGAAAGCGCCGGTCTCGCGGTTCCAGGAGACGGGCATGCTTCGCCGTGAAGACGTCCTGATCGTCGACGGCTATAACATGATCGGGGCTTGGCCCGAGCTGGAGAAGCTGAAGCAGGAACGGCTGGAAGACGCGCGGGATCGGCTGCTCGACCTGATGGCCAACTACCAGAGCTACGCCGGAGTGACCGTCTACGTCGTCTTCGACGCCTTCCGGGTGCCCGGGCTCGGCGCCGCCTACAAGCAGAACCGGCTTCGCATCGTGTTCACCCGGGAGAAGGAGACGGCCGACGAGTGCATCGAGCGGCTGGTCGGGGAGATGACGTCGGTCAAACGGAATGTGTACGTGGCCACGTCCGACCAGACCGAGCAGCGCGTCGCCTTCGGCCGGGGCGCGCTCCGCCTGTCGGCGCGGGAGCTGCGGCTGGCCGTCGAGGAGAGCCGGCGGGAGATCGACCGGACCATTCGCCGGGAGCCCCCGCCCAAGCGGAACCCGCTGGGCGGGAACCTCTCCGCCGACATTCAGTCGAAGCTGGAACGGATGCGGAGAGGGCAGCGGGACTGACGGCCGGATGGGGAGTTAAACCAGTTTTTCCAGAGGTCGAATCCCCGGAATCCGCGTCAAATCAAGTCGAATCGGTTGACGCTGTAAGTTTCATCAAGTATATTGGTAGTAGTTTGGTAGTTTCCGAACGGGAACCGCACGTTTCGAAGGTCGGAGGGATGATTCGTGAGCGTTGACGTAAACGAATTGGCAGCACACGAATATGACTTCAAGACCGACGAGGACATCGTGGAAGCCGTCCGGCTTGGAGATTCCGAAGCGCTGGAGTACTTGATCAACAAGTACCGGAACTTCGTCCGCGCGAAGGCGCGCTCCTATTTCCTGATCGGAGCGGAGCGGGAAGACATCGTGCAGGAAGGCATGATCGGCCTTTATAAGTCGATCCGCGACTTCAAAGGCGACAAGCTGGCTTCGTTCAAGGCGTTCGCCGAGCTCTGCGTCACCCGCCAGATCATTACGGCGATCAAGACCGCCACCCGCCAGAAGCATATTCCCCTCAACTCTTACGTGTCGCTGGACAAGCCCATTTACGACGAAGATTCCGACCGCACTCTTCTAGACGTCATCTGCGGCTCCCGCGTTTGCGATCCGGAAGAGATGATCATCAACCAGGAAGAGTTTTTCGGCCTGGAAGACAAAATGTCGGAGATTCTAAGCGACCTGGAACGCAAAGTGTTGATGCTCTATTTGGACGGCCGTTCCTACCAGGAGATCGCGGTCGATCTCGAGCGACACGTCAAGTCCATCGACAACGCGCTGCAGCGCGTCAAGCGCAAGCTGGAGCGTTACCTGGAAGTGCGGGACGTCGGCAGCTGAGCGCAGTCGGTATCGTTTTTCCCATAAGATCGAACAACGGGCAGTCTCCTATGCGAGCTGCTTTTTTGATTGCGCGGAGGGCGCGCTTTTCTAAGAGACTCGCGGGACGTTCGGGTTAAAGTCGCCCAATCTGGTGAATACTGGTTGATAGGCTCTGAGGCCAGGAAAGCCGATAACCCCATCCCCCGTCGAGGCCGGACGAATTCGACTCCCCGGCTCCCGCGCGCCGTTCTTGCTGCCGCGGCGATGCCGGCAAGACGCGTCCGCAAGCTTTTCGTTGACATCGCATAGGCCCTGTGATAAATTATTTTAGTAACCTTAAGGTGGAGTTTTATGCACAGGCCCTGGATCCCAAGCGAAACGCCAGGTTTCGTTGCCGTGAAGCGGCGAAGCGGCTGTTTGCGCTTGGATTCAATTTGTTTATGAAGTTGGCAAGCCCGGGAGGTGGAACACATGCGGGTAATCATTACGCTCGCTTGCACGAGCTGCAAGCAACGGAACTACACGACGACCAAGAACAAACGGACTCACTCCGATCGGATCGAGCTGAAGAAGTTCTGCAAGTTCTGCAACGCGCATCTTCCTCATCGTGAAACTCGGTAAGTCGTAGGAGGTTTGGACGTGACTTTCCTTGCCAAAATGAAACAGAGCTTTGGGTCTTTTTTCTCGTTCTTTGGCGACAGCTGGAGCGAGCTGAAGAAGGTCCGTTGGCCTAAGCGGAAAGAGTTGACCAGCTATACGATCGTCGTTATCGTAACCGTGCTGCTGGTGACTATCTACTTCTGGGTGCTGGACATCGTCATTTCGCGGCTCGTCGATCTCGTCATTTGATGCGGGAACCTAAAGGTGGCATTTCGATGGAGAAAAGATGGTATGTCGTTCATACGTACTCCGGGTACGAGAACAAGGTAAAGACGAACCTGGAGAAACGCGTGGAATCGATGGGAATGCAGGACAAGATTTTTCGCGTGCTCGTTCCGATGGAAGAAGAGATCGTGAACAAGGACGGCAAGAAGAAGTCGGTGATGCGCAAGGTATATCCCGGCTATGTTCTTGTGGAGATGATCCAGACCGACGATTCCTGGTACGTGGTTCGCAACACGCCCGGCGTAACCGGGTTTGTCGGATCCACGGGCTCCGGATCGAAGCCGACGGCGCTTCTGCCCGAGGAAGTGGAGCAGATTCTGCGCCACATGGGCATGGAGGAGCCGAAGCCGGTCATCGACTTCGAGCTGAAGGAGAACGTCCGCGTCAAAGTCGGGCCTTTCGCCAACTTTGTCGGTTCGGTCGAGGAGATCCTGCACGACAAGAGCAAGCTCAAAGTGCACGTCAACATGTTCGGTAGGGAAACCCCGCTTGAGTTGGATTATACCCAAGTGGAGAAGATATAATATCCGGTTTCTGGCAAGAGCGGGAGGAGCGCGTCGCGCATCCGTCTAACCGCATTATGGGGCAAGGAGGTGTGCATCATGGCCAAAAAAGTCATCAAATTGGTGAAGCTTCAAGTTCCTGCCGGCAAAGCAAACCCGGCGCCGCCGATCGGTCCTGCACTCGGTCAAGCGGGCGTGAACATCATGGCTTTCTGTAAGGAATTCAACGCGCGTACGGCCGACCAAGCCGGTCTGATCATTCCGGTCGTCATCACCGTATTCGAGGACCGTTCCTTCACGTTCGAGACGAAGACTCCCCCGGCTGCCGTTCTGCTGCGCGTAGCGGCTGGCATCCCGAAGGGTTCCGGCGAACCGAACAAGAAGAAAGTCGCTACCGTCAAACGGGCCAAAGTCCGCGAGATCGCCGAGCAAAAGCTGGTCGACCTGAACGCGGCATCCGTCGAAGCGGCTATGCGCATGATCGAAGGCACCGCCCGCAGCATGGGCGTCGTCATCGAAGACTGATTCCGGGCGGGATTCGGTCCCGCAACCGGGTGCTCCGGACAACCGGTCCGGCGCATGTGGGAGGAAATCCATGCCGCTCCTCGCACGGGAGCGCGGATTGAAACCGTTAAAACCACACAAGGAGGAGAACAACATGGCTAAGCACGGCAAGAAGTACGCGGAAGCTGCCAAGCTGATCGACCGCGACGCGACGTACGAGTCGCTCGAAGCGATTGAGCTGGTCAAGAAAGCCGCAACGGCCAAGTTCGACGAGTCCGTCGAAGTTGCCGTCCGTCTCGGCGTCGATTCGAGAAAGCAAGACCAGAACGTTCGCGGCGTCGTCGTCCTGCCTCACGGCACGGGCAAGACCAAGCGCGTTCTCGTATTCGCCAAGGGCGACAAGCTCAAGGAAGCGGAAGCCGCAGGCGCGGATTACGTCGGCGATGCGGACCTGATCAACAAAATCCAACAAGGCTGGTTCGAGTTCGACGTGTGCGTCGCGACTCCGGACATGATGAGCGAAGTTGGTAAGCTCGGCCGTATTCTCGGCGGTAAAGGCTTGATGCCGAACCCGAAGGCCGGCACCGTAACGAACGACGTTACGAAAGCCGTGCAAGAGATCAAGGCCGGTAAGATCGAATACCGTCTGGACAAAGCCGGACAAATTCATGCCCCGATCGGCAAGGTATCGTTCGATGCCGAGAAGCTGAACGAGAACCTCAAGGCGCTGATCGACGCGCTGAACCGCGCGAAGCCGGCTGCCGCCAAAGGCGTGTACCTGAAGAACATCTCGATCTCTTCGACGATGGGACCGGGCGCACGGCTCAACGTAGCCGCCTACCGTCAATAAGACGCGGGCCAAACTACGGTTGACAGCCTAAGGGCGATCGTGGTAAGCTCACAAAGTTGAATATCGATACCGTAGACCGTAGGTGCCGAGAGGCTTAATTTCCTACCGAGGTGTGTGGATAGAGGGAAGGCCGATTCCGTCAGGATGAGCGCCGGAACGATAAGACACGTCATGCCTCCGCAGCGTCTGCGGAGGCATTTTTGATGCCGCGGACGCTGCGAACATTCAGATACGGTTGGATCATGAACCAGGAGGTGTACGAAATGGCAAATGCGAAAATCATTGCGGCCAAGCAGCAGGAAGTGGAAGAGATCGCAACGAAGCTGCGCGAGAGCGCAAGCTCCGTCGTGACCGACTACCGCGGCCTGAACGTGGCGCAAGTGACCGAGCTGCGGAAGTCGCTCCGCGAGGCCGGCGTCGAATTCCAAGTTCTGAAGAATTCGCTCGTCAGCCGTGCGGCTGCAAGCGCCGAGCTGTCCGATCTGGACGCCGTTCTGACCGGACCTACCGCCGTGGCGTTCAGCAAGAACGACGCCGTTGCCGCCGCGAAGATCCTGAACGACTTCGCGAAGAAGAACGACGCGCTTAAGCTGAAAGGCGGCATCGTCGAAGGACGTTTCGTCGACAGCGAGCAAGTGAAGGCGCTGGCCAACCTGCCGTCCCGCGAAGGCCTGCTGTCCATGCTGCTCAGCGTGCTGCAAGCGCCGGTGCGCAACTTCGCGCTCGCGGTCAAAGCGGTCGCCGAGAAGAACGAAGCCAGCGCGTAAGACATGCGGAATGCCGCGCATCATGCGGCTCAAGCAAGACCTATAACAACTACCAAACATTGGAGGTACTATTCCATGAGCAAAGAGCAAATTTTGGAAGCCATTAAGGGCATGAGCGTTCTGGAACTGAACGATCTCGTCAAAGCAATCGAAGAAGAATTCGGCGTTACCGCAGCAGCTCCGGTTGCTGTTGTCGCTGGCGGCGGCGGCGCTGCCGAAGCTGCCGAACAAACCGAGTTCGACGTCATTCTTGCTGAAGCCGGCGCTTCCAAGATCAACGTTATCAAGGTTGTTCGCGAAATTACGGGTCTCGGCCTGAAAGAAGCGAAAGACGTCGTCGACAACGCTCCGAAGCCGATCAAAGAGAAAGTGGCTAAGGAAGAAGCAGAAGCGCTCAAGGCTAAGCTCGAAGAAGCCGGCGCTAAAGTCGAAGTTAAGTAATCGAACCTCCGCATAACATACAAACCCCTTGAAGAATCACGATTCTTCGAGGGGTTTGTTAAATTCCGGAGTCCCGGCAAAGCACCTGAGCAAGTTTCGAAGCGTCGGCCCTATTTTTCGGGGTTATCTCATGAAGGCAAGGAGGACGGACCCGATGAGCGAACATTACTATACCTCGAAACCGCAAACGGCCAGCGATCGGCGATCGTTCGCGGTCGAACTGAGAGGCAGCCGCTTCAAGCTGGTATCCGATGCCGGCGTGTTTTCGCGGGACGGGGTGGACTACGGCAGCCGAGTTTTGATCGAACGGATGGAATTCGCGGAGGACGCGAACGTTCTCGATCTCGGATGCGGCTACGGTCCGATCGGACTGGCCGCTGCCCGCCTTGCGCCGCGAGGACATGTCACGATGCTGGACATTAACGAACGAGCCGTCGCTCTGGCCCGCGAGAACGCGGAGGCCAACGGCGTGACCAACGTAGAGGCGCATAGAAGCGATTTGTATGAAGCGGTGGAAGGACGGCGGTTCGACGTCATCCTGTCCAATCCGCCGATTCGCGCCGGGAAAGTGGTCGTTCATCGTATTCTGACCGAAGCGAAGCTACATCTCGTTCCGGGAGGCGCGCTTTGGATCGTCATTCAGAACAAGCAAGGCGCTCCGTCCGCCCGTGCGAAGCTCGAGGAGACGTTCGGAGAGGCAGCCGTCGAAGAGATCGGCAAGGACAAAGGCTACCGAATTTATAAAGCGCAAGCGCCGGACTAAATCGGCGTTGAGCCATAGCGAATTGAGGGGTGTTCCAGGACGGCCAATTCCGTCCGGCGGAACGCCCTTTTTTTTCGTGGGAATCTGAATTCGGGGGCTCCCCCAAAAGTAATCGGAAATCGCTTCGAAGCCTCACGTCACTTTTGGGGGATAAATGAACAAATCCTCCGGGGAATGAACCGATCCGGGAAAGCGATTTGGTTCATGGCGTGAAGAATCGAACGATTGAAGCGGCTGCAGCGGCGCCGTACGATGGGCATGGCAGCAACCTAACGAAAGAAAGGAGGCCAATGTTGTAAGCGGTTACGGTCGAGACGGAGGGATGACGGGCAGGCGGAACGATTTTCAATGAGGAGGTTTGACCATGAAAAGATGGTTTGCGCTTCTGCAGGGCGCGCTGATCGGCTTATCCTTGATTCAACCGCTGCCTTCGGCGAAAGCGGCTTATGACAAGCTGCCCGCATTTCCGGGGGCGGAAGGCTTCGGCTATGCGGCGACGGGAGGCCGCGGCGGCGAAGTGTACCATGTGACCAGCTACGAGCTCACCGGACCGGGCACATTCTACGATGCGCTCATGACCGCCGGGACGACGCCGCGTACGATCGTGTTCGATATTTCGGGCGAAATCACGATTCCCCAGATCATTGTCCGGAACAAATCGAACCTTACGATCGCGGGGCAGACGGCACCGGGCGACGGGGTGACGATCCGGGGCAACAATATCCGATTCATCGAGTGCAGCGATATCGTCATTCGCTATATGCGCTTCCGCTTGGGCGTTCAAATCTTTCAAGACGATTCGATGTATTTCGAGGACAGCCAGAACGTCATTGTCGACCATTCCTCCTTCTCCTGGGGAACGGATGAAGTGCTGTCCATCAAGAGCAAGGATTACGACCATCCGAAGTCCAAAAACATTACCGTGCAGTGGTCCATCATCTCGGAAGGCCTGCTGACTCACTCGATGGGCGGATTGGTCGAGATGAACACGATCACGATGCATCACAATCTGTATGCGCACAATAACGACCGCAATCCGAAGACGAAGGGGGTGATGGACTTCGTCAACAACGTCGTTTACAACTGGGGCCAGTTCCCTTACGTAGCCGGCGGCGAATCCGGCACGAAGGGTTATGGCAACGTAGTGGGCAATTATTTTATCGCGGGCATCAATTCGGAGAATCCTGAATACGCCGTGGTTCGCGGGAATGAAAACTACCATTTGTTCCTGGACGACAACCGGATCGATAGCAATAAAAACGGGAAGTTGGACGGGAAAGATTCGGGCAGCGGCATGATGGAAGCCGAAAGACCGAGCGCCCTCGTTCCGGAGCGCTTCGAATACCCGCCGGTCCATACGGAGGAGCCGGAGACCGCTTATGAGCACGTTTTGGGCTACGCCGGAGATTCGCTCGTCCGGGATGCGGTGGACAAGCGGGTGACGGACGGCGTCCGCAGCCAGACCGGAGCCATCATCGGCGACGAGGACGATGTCGGCGGATTCCCGGCGCTCAAGCGGGAAGCGGCTGCCGCCGATACGGATCGGGACGGGATGCCCGACGTCTGGGAGCTGGCGCAGGGGCTGGATCCGAACGATCCGGAGGATCGGAACGGAGACCGGAACCGGGACGGCTATACGAACCTGGAGGATTACTTGAACGAGCTGGCGGCCCCGGGATATCCCGACGGTTATCCGTTGACGCCTCCGGATTGGTCCGGCACGCCGTTCGAACCGCCGGTCGTCTCCGTACCGGAACCCGAGACGGAGCCGGTGCCGCCCATGAACGGGGAGACGGTTCGGAGCGCCGTCGTCCATGACGACAGCGCGAACGGCGCCGTCAACGCCGCGGCTTGGTCGGTCCAAGAGAATCTGGAGCCCGGCGATTTCGTGGCGGGGGACCGAATGACCGGGAACAAGACGTACAAGTTCGCGTCCGTTCCGGACGAAGTCCAAGGAGCGGAGTGGATTCGGACGGCCGTAGGGTCGAGAAGCGCCGCGAGCGAAGATCTGCTGTCCTTCTACTTGGCCGCGGACGCCGACGTGTATGTCGCCCACGATTCGAGAATCGCGACGAAGCCGCAATGGCTGGCGAGCGCATACGAGGACACGGGGCTCGCCGTCGCGGACGATCAACCTGTTCAGTATGAGCTTTACAAGAAGCACTATCCGGCAGGCTCCCGAGTCGTCATGGGTCCGAACGGCGGCACTTCCCAAATGAACTATTTCGTTGTCGTCAAGCCGACGGCCGCGGATACGCCAGCCCCGGCTTCCTCTCCTTCGGAGCTAGCGGGAACGCTATCGGACGGGCCCTCGATATCGCTGCAATGGTCACCCGTTGACGATGCGGCAGCTTACTTGATCTATCGTTCTTCCACCCTGGACCCGAACGATAAAGTCGTTGGCAGCTCTACGACAGCCACGTATGCGGACACGGCCGTCGAGATGGGGGCGGTTTATCGGTACAAAGTGTCTGCCGCAAGCGCCGGCGGCGAATCCTCGTTATCCGATTCCATAGAGGTGCCGGCGTACGATCCTTCGCTGCCGGCTCCTTCCGCGCCGTCGGATCTTACGGTTGCGGCGGCGAGAAGTCTCTCCGTCGATCTGGCCTGGACGCCGGAGGATGATGCGGTCGGCTACGGCATTTACCGTTCGTCCGAACCGGAAGGCTCTTTCGAACGAATCGGCTACGCGCGAACGGCATCTTACACCGACAAGACGGTGAACCCCTCCACCACGTACTTCTATCGGGTGACGGCGACAGCGGATGGCGGTGAATCCGAGCCTTCCGCCATCGTAACGGCAACGACCAAACAGCCGGTCGTCCTGCCGCAAGCGCCGGAAGGACTGTCCGCCGCAAGCGCGACGGCGTCCGCGTTCGAACTGAAGTGGCGGGAATCGGACGGTGCCGAAAGCTACAACCTTTATCGGAAAGGGAACGAAGAGGACGGCTATACCCTGATCGCAAATACCGCGGAAACCGGTTATACCGACGACAGCGTGAGCGCGGGTCAGACCGGATACGCCTACCGAGTCGCCGCGGTCAACGAGAAGGGCGAGTCGGAACCGTCCGACGACCTGTTTGTAGCCATGCCTTTGCCCGAGAAACCGGACCGTCTGATCGCCGGACTGACGGGCGAGACGTTCGTCGGATTGATCTGGACCTCGCACGGCGGAGTAACGCAATACAACATCTACCGTTCTACCCCGGGCAAGCCGGCCGAGCTGGCTGGCACCGCGAAAGTCGATACGTTCTACGACCGCTCCGCCGAACCCGGAACCCATTATCTCTACTACGTCAAAGCGCAGAACGCATCCGGCGAATCGATCAAATCGAATGACGTCTCCGTTTGGACGACCGGGGGAGAGTAATAAGAATCATTCCGATGCAAGCGCGCAAGAAAGTGCAAGACCGTCCCAAAAGAAGCTCCCCTAGCAGGGAGCTTCTTTTCGCGCATAGGGCAATCAACCGTTTCTCCATTCGACCAACCGATTCTCCGGCACGTCTCCATGCAAAATTTTTCTCCCGACGAGCCGTATGATCCGAAGCCCTCCGTAAAGTTCATGGGCGAGCTCCGAGGCAACCTTCCCTTTCTGAAGCGATTAAAGAATCTGCTCATTCCGTGGCGAATTGATCGATTGTTGACGTTCGGATCCTGCGGGTATGATGACGGTACGTCTTCGACGAATAAGCGGAAGGGAGGATAAGCGAATCGGAACCCGCAAACGGAAAGGGCGTTACCTGGAGAACGTCCGCAAGCACTGGATGCTGTACGTTATGGTTTTGCCCGGCATTCTGTATTACATCGTGTTCAAGTACGTTCCGCTCACGGGAAGCGTCATCGCGCTTCAGGACTTCAAAATTTTAAAGGGCATTGGCGGCAGCCCCTGGGTCGGACTGGACAATTTCCGGTACATCTTTTCTTACCACGATTTCTACCTGGTCCTGCGGAATACGGCGGTCATCGCGTTTTACAAGCTGATCTTCGGATTTCCCGCCCCGATCGTGCTGGCCTTGCTGTTCAACGAGATCCGGCTGATGGCGGCCAAACGGTTGGCGCAAAGCCTGTTTTACCTTCCGCACTTTCTGTCCTGGGTCGTCGTCGGCGGCATCGTGTTCGAGCTCTTGTCGAACCAAGGGATCGTCAACGTCATTCGCGGCTGGTTCGGGTACGAGCCGGTGCTGTTCATGCAGACGGAAAGATACTTTCGAACGATCGTCGTGCTGTCGGGCATCTGGAAAGGAGTCGGCTGGGGAACGATCATCTATCTGGCCGCGATCGCGGGGGTCAATCCGAACTTGTACGAAGCCGCGGTGGTCGACGGCGCGAACCGGTTCAAGCAGACGATTCACATTACGCTGCCGACCATGCTGCCGACGATCGTGGTGCTGTTCCTGCTCGATATCGGCAATTTCCTCGAACTCGGGTTCGACCAGATCTTTAACCTGCTGACGCCGATGACGTATTCGGTCGGGGACATCATCGAGACTTACGTATACCGGGCCGGGGTGCTGCAGGGGCAGTACAGCGTCACGACGGCGATCGGACTGTTCCAGTCGGTCATCGGGTTTGCCCTGCTATGGGCGTTCAACCGGCTGGCGAGAAAAACGGAACAGGGGTTGTGGTAATGAAACCGTCCTATGGGGAAAAAGCGTTTCAGGCGTTCAACTACGCATTTATGCTGGCGGCTTCCGCGACGATGCTGTTCCCGCTGCTGCAGATGCTGGCCGTGTCCTTCAGCTCGCCGGAAGCCGCCGACTCGAAGAAGGTTTTCCTGCTGCCGGTCGAATTTACGATGGGGACATGGGATCACGTGATTCGCAGCCAAGCGCTGTGGGGGTCGTTCGGCGTCACCATCTTCATTACGGTAGTCGGCACGTTCCTCAGTGTGCTATTCTCTCTGCTGATGGCCTATCCGCTGTCGCGCAAGGAACTTCTGATCCGCAAGCCGATCATGTTCGGCATCGTCGTCACGATGATTTTCAACGCGCCGATGATCCCGTACTTCCTGACGGTGCGCGAGCTCGGACTGATGAACACGATCTGGGTTCTCATCATCCCGAGTCTGATCGGGACGTTCAACATGATCGTCATCCGGACGTTCCTGATGGGCATCCCGCCGGAGCTGGACGATTCCGCCCGCATCGACGGCTGCAACGATTTCGGCATCCTGTTCCGCATCTACCTGCCGCTCTCCAAGCCGGTCATCGCGACCGTCAGCTTGTTCTATGCGGTCGGCTATTGGAACACGTTCACGCAAGCGGTGCTGTTCGTCCACGACCAGACGAAATGGCCGCTGCAGATGCGGCTGCGCGCCTATTTGCAATCCCCGGAAGAGCTGGCGAGCGTCAATCTGTTTCTCGGAGACTATGATTTCAATACGACGACGCTGAAGGCGGCGACGATTCTGTTCGCGACCATTCCGATCGTCCTGGTGTACCCTTTTCTGCAAAAGTATTTCGTCAAAGGCTCGCTGCTCGGATCTCTCAAAGGCTAAGCCGACAACCGATCAATCAGCCTTCGGCTGACGATAACGGTTGCGGGAGGAGGATTATGGATGAGGATCTCATTACGGAAAAAACCGGCCGCCGCCGCGGTGCTGGCAGCCGCGCTGACGGCTACGGTCCTGACCGGCTGCAGCGGCGGAAAGAACGAGGCCGCTTCGTCTTCGTCCGCGTCGAGCGCCGGAGAAGGCTATGCGACGGTAAAAGTATTCAAGAGCCCGCTGGGGGTCGGCACCATCCCCGACGAGAGCAATGCGCACGTCCAATACGTCGCGCAGAAGACGGGCGTCGTCTATCAACTGATGACCACGCCCCCGGGTTCGGACGCGGTGGAGTACCTGAATACGCTGATCGCTTCCAACGAGCTTCCCGATATTCTTCGTCCGCTCGGCGGCGTCGAGCAGACGCTTATTACGCAAGGCGGGGCGCTCGCGCTGGACGACCTGCTTCCGAAGTACGCGCCGAACGTCTGGAAGAACATTCCCCAGGAGGCGTGGGACGTCGTGCGTTCCGCTTCGCCGGACGGCAAAATTTATTACGTGCCGAAAGTGTTCCTCGTGCCCGAGCGCGCGCCGATGATCCGCAAGGATTGGCTCGACAAGCTCGGTCTTACGATGCCGAAGACGACGGAGGACTACAAGAACGTGCTGCGGGCGTTCCGCGACAAGGACCCGAACGGCAACGGCAAGAAGGACGAGCTGCCGACGACCGGCCGCGAATACGGGAAGTGGATGGACCATCTGTTCGCGATGTTCGGCGTCGCCATGTGGGAGGGCAATCCGGAGTGGGATCTCTACGACGGCAAGATCCAATACGCGGGCGTCACGGAAAACATGCGGGCCGCCATCGCCTACATTCGCGACTTGTACAAAGAGAAGCTATTGGATAACGAGACGTTCTTGAACAAGGGAGAAGTGTGGACCGCCAAAATCAACAACAATCTGGTCGGCAGCTGGTACCACCTGCCCGCCAACCTGCCGGACCGCTTCACCGCGATCAAGAAGAGCGCGCCCGACGCCTACGTCGTCGGCATGCCGCTTCCGAAGGCCGAAGGCTTCGACGGCTTCGTCACGCAGAAGAGCATGGGCGAGCCGGAATGGATCATTCCGAAGAAGGCAGAGGCGAAGGCTCCCGACTCGCTTAAGCTGCTGGATTTCTTCTACGACAAGGCCAACGACGACTTCATCCGCTACGGAATCGAAGGCTTGCAGCATGAAGTGGCGAACGGCAAGAAGGTGCTGCTTCCGGCCGACGAGAACCGCCCGATCGGCCTCGGCATGCGCAACTTGACGACCGAGGAGGACATGCAGGTCCGGATCGAGCAGACGATGCCCGAGGACATGCAGCAGATGGTCAAGGACATCTTCAAGGTCAGCACCGCCGATGCGCGGCGAATTGCCGGAGACGGCCTGCCGAACACGGTGTACGAGGGCTATCCGGACATCCAGTCGCACAAGCTGTTCCAGGAATATTTGACCAAGATCGTCATCGGCGAGTGGCCGATCGAGAAGTTCGACGAGTTCGTCGATCGCTGGAACAAGGCAGGCGGCGCCGAAGTGACGAAGCGGGTCCAGGAATGGTACGCCAAGGTGAGCGAGAAGAAATAAGGGCGGCAGGAGCGCCGGCAAGAAGATAGGCGATCGGGAAGATGGGACGGGAGCGGAACGGCGATCCGGGACGCGCGGCCGATTTCTGAAAACGGATTCAATGTATAATGAGGAGGAACATGCCAGAAGGTGGGGAAGATCCGAAATGACACGTTGGATCCAGGAAAGGCTCAAGCTCAGTTTGGCCCATACGCAAGCCCGTCTCGCGCTGGTGCTCACCGTTTCCGTTTTTCTGATCATTCTGGCCGTCAGCATGACTTCATACTATACGTCCAAGTCGGTCCTGCAGGAAGAGCTGAGCGTGCCGCAGCATCAGATGCTGCAGCTTCATAAGAACGCCATCGAAGAGGCGATTCGCGAGATCGACCAGGTTGCCGTTCAGATCGCCATCAACTCCAATATTTACAAGTTCCTGACCGGGCCCGAGCAGAACTCCTACGCGAACGTCTCGGCCATCTATCAGATGCTGTCGACAAGGGTCGCCAATTCGCCTTATATCAAGAGCATCTACGTCTACGACATCGCAAGGGGAAGCTTCGTGTCCATCCCGCAGGGATATAGCTCCAGCAAGCTCACGTTCCCGGATTCCGAGTGGATCGGGGTCGCCGGCGAATTCGGAGACGACGTGACTCTCATCAAGAAAAGAGAGGTTCCCGAAGGAACGGGCAACAAAGGCTCGGAATTGACGCTGTTCCGCAAAATTTTGATCCAGGGCCGATTCAAAGGCATGATCGCCGTCAATCTGAAGGAGGAGGAGCTGTTCGGCAAGCTGGACCCGATGGCCTTCTCCAATGTGGACAGCACGCGTTACATCATCGACCGTAACGGCGAAGTGTTGTACTCGGTGTCCAATTACGACTTCGACCAAAAAGCGGCCGGCCAGGTTCTCGCTTCGCTGAGGGAGAACGAACGGGGAGATCTCACTTTCCGCGACCGGAAGCTGCTGGTCAACCAGCTCGAATCTTCGCTGACGGGCTGGCATTACGTCTCGATCGTCTCGCAAGACAGCCTGCTGGCCAAGTCCAAAAAAATCCGCAACGCCACATTGTGGGTGTCCGTAGCGGCGCTCGCCGTCGGCGCGCTGACGATTTTCTACATCAACAAGGCCGCGTTTCGTCCCGTTCGGCGGCTGCGGCGGCTGTTCAACGCCTACGGCGGAAAGCCCAAAGACGCGGAAAGGGCCGATCTGGAGAAGCTGGCCGGCGAGGTGCTGAGCCATCACGCGCACTTGTCCCAGCTCGTCCGGGAGACGCTCCCCGAAGCTGCGTCCAAGTATCTGTTCGACGTCTACTCGGGGCAGATCGCCGGACGAAGGGACATCCGCGAAAAGTGGGGCCGGTTTTTTCCGAATTGGACCGAAGTTCCTTATTACGCCGCGGTGCTGTCGATCGACGATTACGACGCATGGTCCCGGCGCTTCCAGGGAAGCGACCATTCCCTGCTCAAATTCGCGATCGCCAATATTACGGCGGAGCTGTTCGAGCCTTTCTGGCGGATCGTGTGCGCCGACTTCGGCGGCGACCGGACGGCGCTTCTGCTTCAGCCGCGGGATGAAAGGGCGGAGCCGCCCCAGGCCGTGCTCGCCCAAGCGGTCGATACCGTGTCCCGCTTGCTGAAGTTTACCGTCACGGCAGGGGTCAGCATGCCGCGAACCGATGTCGAGCAGATCCGGCAGGCGCTGCTGGAGGCCGAGAACGCGGCGACCTACCGGCTGTACAGAGGTTACGGTCAGGTCGTGCCGTTCCAGGAGATCTCCGGCCATGAGACGCTGGACGCGCGCCCCCGCGAGGCGGAGCTCGAAGAACTCGCGGCCGCGGCGGAGACCGGGGACGAGATGCGCTCGCTGGAGCTTCTGGAGAGATGGATGCAAGGGGTCCGGAACGACTACGGCTACCCGTCCGTAACGCTCGCATTCCTGCATACGGCGCTCGAACGGCTGGACGGCATGGAGACGGATTGCGAGACGGAGCGCGATTCGCCGGAGCGGCTGGATACGCTGACCTTGGACGATATCGAGGCGAAGCTCCGGAAGCGGGCCGCCGATTTGGCCGGCCATTACCGCCGGCAGGCCGAGAGCAAGGATTTCGTCCTGTGCCGACGGATGATCGAATACATGAAGCAGCACTACGGCGAGCCGATCGGCGTTCCGGAGATCGCCGATGCCGCCGGCGTCAGCAGCAGCCTGGCGAGCCAGTTGTTCAAGCAGGAGACGAACGAGACGATTTACAACTACTTGACCCTGCTGCGGATGGAGCGGGCGAGCGAGATGCTGCGCAAGACGGACCGGAAAATTTCGGAGGTCGCGCAGCTGGTCGGTTATCAGCACGAGAACAGCTTCATCCGCAGCTTTCGCAAGTTTAAAGACGTCACGCCCGGCAAATACCGGGACATGATGAAAACCCGGATCGAAGCGACGCTTGAATGACGGCTGCTTCCGTCCGTCCTTGGGAGGAGCTATGGACAGAAAACGTATTGTCGATCGCCATCATCCGGAGCTGGATCGTCCGGACCCGCTCTCGCCGCTGTCGGTCGGGAACGGAGAGTTCGCGTTCACCGCGGATATTACCGGCTTGCAGACGTTTCCGGAGCGCTATGAGGTGCCGCTCGGCACGATGTCGAACTGGGGATGGCATTTCACCGGCGGCCGCGATCGCTTCCGCCCGGAGGACGCCGAGCTTCATTTGTTCGAGACGAACGGTCGCATGGTCGGCTATCCGATGAAGCCGGGCGCCAAAGCCGAGGCGTACCATTGGCTCAGGCAAAATCCGCACCGGCTGCAGCTGGGCCGCGTCTCCTTCCGGTTCCTGGGCCGGGACGGGAAAGAGCTCCGCTTCGAAGACACGGGCGACTACTCGCAGAAGCTCGACTTGTGGACCGGACGGTTAACGAGCCTATTCGTCGTCCGGGGCGTCCCGGTCGAGGTCGAGACGGCTTGCTCGCCGGGCAGCGACGCGATCGGCGTGAAGGTACGGTCCGAATTGATCGCCGAGGGGCGGCTGCAAGCGTTCCTTCGATTCCCGGCTCCGGATATGACGGACAATGCTTGGGACAAGTCCGTTTTTCCCGAATGGGACCGCGACGACCGGCACGGCACGGCGCTCGTCGGGAGCGAAGACAGAGCCGCGGTGCTGGAACGCCGGATGGACGAGGACCGCTACTTCGTCCGCTGGGATTGGAGCGGCGGCCGGCTGGCGCAGACGGGAACGCACGAGTGGACGCTCGTTCCGGACTCTTCCGCGAAGGAGCTGGCTTTTACCGTCGGATTCTCGCCATCGATGCCGCCCGCGCCATCGTCCGCCGGTTCGGCAGGCGAGATCTTCGACGACAGCGCGCGGCATTGGGAATCGTTCTGGACCGGCGGGGCGGCGATCGATTTCGCCGGGAGCTCCGATCCGCGGGCGTTCGAGCTGGAACGGCGGGTCGTGCTGTCGCAATTCCTGTGCGCCCTGCACAGCGGCGGTTCTCTTCCCCCGCAGGAGACCGGGCTGATGTACAACAGCTGGTTCGGCAAAGCGCATCTGGAGATGCATTGGTGGCACGCAGCGCATTTTCCGCTGTGGGGTCGGGCCGCCATTCTCGGGAAGAGCATGGACTGGTACGCACGGATCCTTCCGATCGCCCGGGAGCTCGCCCGATCGCAGGGATACGAGGGGGCGCGCTGGCCGAAGATGGTCGGCCATGACGGCGTACCCTGCCCGTCGCCTGTCGCGCCGGGCCTCATCTGGCAGCAGCCGCATCCGATCGCGATGGCGGAGCTGCTGTACAAGGCCGATCCGACGAGGGCGGCGCTGGAACGGTTCCGCGAGACGGTGTTCGAGTCGGCCGACTTCATGGCGTCGTTCGCCGTATGGAACGAAGAGAAGCGAGCTTACGATCTTGGGCCGCCGCTCATACCGGCCCAGGAATGCCATTCGATGCGGGAGTCGGTCAACCCGCCGTACGAGCTCGAATATTGGAAATACGGGCTGACCGCCGCCGTTCGCTGGGCAGAACGCCTGGGGGCAGAGCCGAACCCGCGCTGGGCGGAGGTCGCCGGCGCGCTCGCCAAGCCGGCCCATCGGGACGGCGTCTATCTTGCGCACGAACGGTGCCCGGACACGTTCGCGGCCAAAAACCGCGACCATCCGTCCATGCTTGGCGCGCTCGGGATTTTGCCGGGAACGCTCGTCGACCCGGACGTCATGCGGAGCACGCTGCTTGCGGTGAAGGATCGGTGGCGGTGGGATACGGCTTGGGGCTGGGACTTTCCGATGTGCGCCATGACGGCGGCCAGGCTGGGCGAGCGCGATCTGGCCGTCGATTTTCTGCTGATGGATCAAGTGAAAAACACGTATCTCGTGAGCGGCCACAATTATCAGCGTCCCGGGCTGACGGCTTATCTACCGGGAAACGGCGGGCTGCTTACGGCAGTGGCGATGATGGCCTGCGGCTGGGAAGGCTCGGAGAGCCGGGACAACCCGGGTTTTCCGCGCGAAGGATGGTCGGTTCGCTGGGACGGGCTGCAGCCGTGGCTGTGAACGAGATGAATTCAAGGAGGGATTGGACGATGGGAAAAGGGAAAGTGTGGCCTTCGGAACGGGAGGCGTACCGCGACCGGCTGACCGATATCGAAGTCGTGCAGCTGACCGATTACAAGGCGCATAGCCATCATCTGTATTTTACCGAGAACGGCTGGCATGACGGGGGCAAACGCGTGCTGTTCGTCTCGGACAGGGAGAACAGCGCGAATTTGTTCAGTCTTCGCGTCGACAGCGGGGAGATGACCCAACTGACGGATTATCCCGGCAACGACGCGCTCGACGCATGCTTGAGCCCGGATGGCCGCATCGCATTCGTCAAGGTCCGGCGAACGCTGATCCGTCTTGACTTGGCCACGCTGGAGGAGACCGAGCTGTTCAGGGCGCCGGACGGCTTCCATATCGGCAACCTGAACTGCACGTCCGACGGCCTGTCGGTCGTCACGTGCCTGCAGGAAGACTTGTCGCACCGCATCCGGCTCGACCTCGGCAACGGCTATGTCGGGCACCGCGAGCTGATGGAGGCCGCTCCGAACAGCCGGATCATCCGCTTGTCCGCGGAAGGCAAGGCGGAGCCGGAGATCGTCTATGAGGCGAACCGTTTCATCACCCATATCAACGCTTCGCCGACCGTTCCCTGGCTCATCACGTTCTGCCACGAAGGACCTTGGCACCTGGTCGACCACCGGATCTGGGGGCTGGATCTGCGCGACGGCCGGGCGTGGAAAATTCGCGAGCGGCTGGAGCCGAAGGAGAAAGTCGGGCACGAATTTTTTTACCCCGACGGCGCAACGGTCGGCTATCACGGTTTTCGGGAGAACGGAACGAACTTCTTCGGCAGCATCCGCTACGACAATACCGGGATGGAGGAGACGGAATTCGGGTTCGACACGTGGCACGGCTTCGCCGACGGGTTCGGTCACGCGGTCGTGGACGGCAAGGGCGCGGTCAAGACGATCTCCGTCTGGCAGCGCGGCGCCGACGGGCGTTACGAAGGGCCATATACGCTGTGCGAATTGCGCTGCAGCTTTCACTCGCAGAAGGTGCACGCCCATCCCCGGTTCGATCCGGAAGGAAAACGGCTGCTTTTCACCAGCGACAAGAACGGCTACGGGAACCTGTATCTCGTCCGGCTTCCCGATGACTTCGCCTCGCTTCCTCCGCTGACGGTGTAGCCTGGGAGAAAGCTGGGGTAGAGCGTATCGCCGCCCTGGATCGAGGGCGAACCCGGACCGGTTAAGGTTCTAATAATGATGGAAGAAGCGGTTCTCTCCGAGCGATGGGGGAGCCGCTTTTTTGCGCCGGGGCCGATCGGGCGAATAGCTGCGATTGCAATCAGAGTAATCGCAAGAGGCGAAGGAACTACGACTCTCAAGGCGGATGGGGAGGTGGTTTTCTATGAAGCCCCGGGACGGGAACGGTCAAATGCTGCCGATAAGAGATACCTTTGAAACGGGAAGCCGAAAACGTTATACTTAAAGAAACATCCCTCCAATTTTTAGCGCAAAAAAGATTTGACTCCCAGATTTCAATATGGTATCATTAAAAAATGTCAGTATTAGAATAGGCTCATTGTCTTTAATCGGCTAAAATGTCAAGACCCAAATTTACGTCGTCAGGAATAAAAATGGTTCCCATGGCGTATAATGGGTTTGTTTTGGGCAAATGACTGGATAACGGGTGCCATTGTGCCGCCTACCGGCGCATAAGGGCTTTTCTTTATTTTCGTTGTCCGGCCGTTTGTCCTGTCATTTGGCCGGGTTACGAGCGCGTACGCCCGCGGAACGGCTGCCTCTGCTACTGCTGGAGAGAGGATCTCGTTCTCGCTTGTGTTGAAGTAGACTGAAGGGGTGAGGTTAATTGGCAGGACATCTTGTTCAGTATGGCCGCCGTACGCGGCGCAGCTACGCCCGCATTAACGAAGTGTTGGAAGTTCCCAACCTGATCGAGATTCAGCAGCAGTCTTACCAGAAGTTCCTGGACGAAGGCCTGCGCGAAATTTTCCAAGATATCTCGCCGATCTCGGACTTTACGGGCAACCTGGTGCTGGAGTTCATCGACTACAGCCTCGGCGAACCGAAGTATTCCGTAGACGAATCGAAGGAACGAGACGTCACCTACGCCGCCCCGCTTCGCGTCAAAGTCCGGCTCCTGAACAAGGAGACGGGGGAAGTCAAGGAGCAGGAAGTGTTCATGGGCGATTTCCCGCTCATGACGGAGACCGGCACTTTCATTATTAACGGCGCCGAACGCGTCATCGTCAGCCAGCTGGTTCGTTCGCCGAGCGTCTACTACAGCACCAAAGTAGACAAGAACGGCAAGAAGACTTTTACCGCGACCGTTATCCCCAACCGCGGCGCATGGCTGGAGTTGGAGACGGACGCGAAAGATATCGTTTATGTACGGATAGACCGGACGCGCAAAATTCCGGTCACGGTTCTGCTTCGCTCTCTCGGATTCGGCACCGATGCCGAAATTCTCGATCTGCTCGGGCATGACGAGTACATTCGGAACACGCTGGAGAAGGACAACACCGACTCCACGGAGAAGGCGCTGATCGAAATTTACGAGCGTCTGCGTCCGGGCGAACCGCCGACGCTGGAGAACGCTAGAAGCCTCCTTATCGCCCGCTTCTTCGATCCGAAGCGCTACGATCTGGCCAACGTCGGCCGCTACAAGATCAACAAGAAGCTTCACATCAAGAATCGCCTGTTCAATCAGCGGCTCGCCGAGACGCTGGTCGATCCTTCGACGGGCGAGATCCTCGCCGAAGCCGGCCAGATGATCGACCGCCGCCTGCTCGACCAGATTCTTCCGATGCTGGAGAAGAACGTCGGGTTCAAGACGTACCGCGTCGCCGGAGGCGTCAACGAGGCGGAAGACATTCCGCTGCAGTGCATCAACGTCTACTCTCCGGACGAAGACGGCAAAGTCGTGAAGATCATCTCCAACGGCAACATCGACAAGTCGGTGAAGCATATTACGCCGGCGGACATCATCGCCGCGATCAACTACTTTATGAACCTGCTGCATGAAATCGGCAGCACGGACGACATCGACCATCTGGGCAACCGCCGCCTTCGTTCCGTCGGCGAGCTGCTGCAGAACCAATTCCGCATCGGCTTGTCGCGGATGGAACGCGTCGTTCGCGAGCGGATGTCGATTCAGGACCAGAACGCGATCACGCCGCAAGCGCTGATCAACATTCGTCCGGTCATCGCCGCGATCAAAGAGTTTTTTGGCTCTTCGCAGCTGTCGCAGTTCATGGACCAGACGAACCCGCTCGCCGAGCTGACGCACAAGCGCCGCCTGTCCGCGCTCGGCCCCGGCGGTCTGACGCGGGAACGCGCGGGCATGGAAGTGCGGGACGTGCATCCTTCGCACTACGGCCGGATGTGTCCGATCGAGACGCCGGAAGGTCCGAACATCGGCCTGATCAACTCGCTCTCGACGTTCGCGCGCATCAACGAGTACGGCTTCATCGAAGCGCCGTACCGCAAGGTCGACCATACGACCGGCCGCGTCACCGAGGAAGTCGTCTATATGACGGCGGACGAAGAAGATAACTACATCATTGCGCAGGCGAATGCCATCCTGACGGAAGACAGCAAGTTCGCCGACGACATGGTCATCGTCCGTTACAACAAGCAGGCCGACAACATTCTGACGATGCCTTCGGACCGGGTCGACTTCATGGACGTCTCGCCGAAGCAGGTCGTGTCCGTGGCCACCGCGATGATTCCGTTCCTCGAGAACGACGACTCGAACCGCGCGCTGATGGGATCGAACATGCAGCGTCAGGCGGTGCCGCTGCTCGTGCCGGACTCGCCGTACGTCGGCACCGGCATGGAGCACAAGTCGGCGAAAGATTCCGGCGTTTGTATCGTATCCAAGTACGACGGAATTATTGAACGGGTGACCGCCAACGAAATTTGGCTTCGCCGCACCGAAGTGATCGACGGCAAGGAAGTCAAAGGCGATCTCGTCAAATACAAGCTGCAAAAATTCATGCGCTCCAACCAAGGGACGTGCATTAACCAGCGTCCGCTTAGCCGCAGGGGCGACATCGTCAAGAAAGGCGACATCCTGGCGGACGGTCCGTCCACCGAGAACGGCGAACTGGCGCTCGGCCGCAACGTCGTCGTCGCGTTCATGACATGGGAAGGCTACAACTACGAGGATGCGATCCTGCTGTCCGAGAAGCTGGTTCGCGAAGACGTCTATACGTCGATCCACATTGAAGAATACGAGTCCGAAGCGCGCGACACGAAGCTCGGACCGGAAGAAATCACGCGCGACATCCCGAACGTCGGGGAAGACGCGCTGCGCAACCTCGACGAGCGCGGCATCATCCGCGTGGGCGCCGAGATCGGCGCCGGCGACATCCTCGTCGGCAAGGTCACGCCGAAGGGCGTCACCGAGCTGACGGCGGAAGAGCGGCTGCTGCACGCGATCTTCGGCGAGAAGGCGCGCGAAGTGCGCGACACGAGCTTGCGCGTGCCTCACGGCACCGACGGCATCGTCGTCGACGTGAAGGTATTCACCCGCGAGAACGGCGACGAGCTGCCGCCGGGCGTCAACCAGCTGGTGCGCGTCTACATCGCGCAGAAGCGGAAGATTTCCGAAGGCGACAAGATGGCCGGACGCCACGGGAACAAAGGGGTCGTGGCCCGCATCCTGCCGGAAGAAGACATGCCGTTCCTGCCGGACGGCACGCCGGTCCAGGTCGTGCTCAACCCGCTCGGCGTTCCGTCGCGGATGAACATCGGCCAGGTGCTCGAAGTGCATCTGGGCATGGCTTGCAAATACCTCGGCATCCGTGCCGCGACGCCGGTATTCGACGGCGCGCACGAGAACGACGTATTCGATACGATGGAAGAAGCCGGCATGCAGCGCAACGGCAAGACGGTTCTGTACGACGGCCGCACGGGCGAACCGTTCGAACGGGAGATTACCGTCGGCGTCATGTACATGATCAAGCTGGCGCACATGGTCGACGACAAGATTCACGCTCGCTCCACCGGCCCGTACTCGCTCGTTACGCAGCAGCCGCTCGGCGGTAAAGCCCAGTTCGGCGGCCAGCGCTTCGGGGAGATGGAAGTGTGGGCGCTTGAAGCTTACGGCGCCGCTTATACGCTGCAAGAGATTTTGACCGTCAAGTCCGACGACGTGGTCGGCCGCGTCAAAACGTACGAGTCGATCGTCAAGGGCGAGAACGTTCCGGAGCCGGGCGTTCCGGAGTCGTTCAAGGTCTTGATCAAGGAACTGCAAAGCCTCGGCATGGATGTCAAGATTCTGGCCGGCGACGAGCAGGAGATCGAGATGAAGGAAATGGACGACGAGGACGACACGACCGGCGACAAGCTGAACTTGAACCTGGAAGGTTCCGAAGTCGGCGCCGACTGACGGCACGAAGGCAACGTTTCCCGAGCGGCTGCGAGCCGCTTCCCGGCTGACCGGCCGCTTCGCGCGGCGGTTATCCGGACGGCTCGCCGCCGATATCGATACCGTATCGAAATCCGCAGCAACGATGAAGGAGGGTTTGCTCCTTGTTAGACGTCAACAATTTCGAGTTTATGAAGATCGGATTGGCCTCCCCGGACAAAATCCGTTCGTGGTCGCGAGGCGAAGTCAAGAAGCCCGAGACGATCAACTACCGGACGCTGAAGCCCGAGAAGGAAGGCTTGTTCTGCGAGAAAATTTTCGGGCCGACGAAGGACTGGGAATGCCATTGCGGCAAGTACAAGCGCGTTCGTTACAAAGGCGTCGTCTGCGACCGCTGCGGCGTTGAAGTCACCCGCGCCAAAGTGCGCCGCGAGCGGATGGGACACATCGAACTGGCCGCTCCCGTCTCGCATATCTGGTACTTCAAAGGCATTCCGAGCCGGATGGGGCTTGCCCTCGACATGTCGCCGCGTTCGCTGGAAGAGATCATCTACTTCGCTTCCTACGTCGTGACGGATCCGGGCGATACGCCGCTGGAGAAGAAGCAGCTTCTCTCCGAGAAGGAGTATCGCAGCTATCGCGAGAAGTACGGCTATGCTTTCCAAGCCGGCATGGGCGCCGAAGCGGTCAAGCGTCTGCTTCAGGACATCGATCTCGACCGCGAGCTCGATACGCTGAAGGAAGAGCTGCGCACCGCCCAAGGCCAACGCCGCAACCGCGCGATCAAGCGGCTGGAAGTCATTGAGTCGTTCCGCAACTCCGGCAACATGCCGGATTGGATGATTCTCGACGTTCTGCCGGTCATCCCGCCGGAACTGCGTCCGATGGTACAGCTTGACGGCGGCCGTTTCGCGACGAGCGACCTCAACGACCTGTACCGCCGCGTCATCAACCGGAACAACCGTCTGAAGCGTCTGCTCGATTTGGGCGCGCCGGACATTATCGTTCAGAACGAAAAGCGGATGCTTCAAGAAGCCGTCGACGCCCTCATCGACAACGGCCGCCGCGGCCGTCCGGTCACGGGACCCGGCAACCGTCCGCTCAAGTCGCTGAGCCATATGCTGAAAGGCAAGCAAGGACGCTTCCGTCAGAACCTGCTCGGCAAGCGCGTCGACTACTCCGGCCGTTCGGTTATCGTCGTCGGTCCGGACCTGAAGATGTACCAATGCGGTCTTCCGAAGGAGATGGCGCTCGAGCTGTTCAAGCCTTTCGTTATGAAGGAGCTTGTGCAGAAGGGGCTGGCCCACAACATCAAGAGCGCGAAGCGCAAGGTCGAACGCGTCAGCGCGGAAGTGTGGGACGTTCTCGAAGACGTCATCAAGGAACATCCGGTCTTGCTGAACCGCGCGCCTACGCTTCACCGCCTCGGCATCCAAGCGTTCGAGCCGATTCTGGTCGAAGGCCGCGCCATCAAGCTGCATCCGCTCGTCTGTACGGCTTACAACGCCGACTTCGACGGCGACCAGATGGCCGTTCACGTGCCGCTGTCGTCCGAAGCGCAGGCGGAAGCGCGCCTCTTGATGCTGGCTTCCGGCAACATCCTGAACCCGAAGGACGGCAAGCCGGTCGTTACGCCTTCTCAGGACATGGTATTGGGCTGTTACTACCTGACCATGGACAACAAGGAAGCTCCGGGGGCCGGTCTGCGTCTGTCCGAGGTGAACGAAGCGGTATCCGCGTATCAGCGCGGAGCGGCGGATTTGCACGCCCGCGTCGTCATTCCGGTCAAGGCTCTGCACAAGAAGTCGTTCACGGATAAGCAGCAGGACGCTCTTCTCGTAACGACGATCGGCAAGATCATTTTCAACGAGATCTTCCCGGATACGTTCCCGTACATCAACGAAGCGACCAAGGATAACTTGCTCAAGGGAACGCCCGAAAAATATTTCATCTACGACAAAGGCGCGGACGTCGACAAGTTCATGCAGGAAGTTCCGACTCCGGGCGCCGTCGGCAAAGAATACCTGGGCCAGATTATCGGCGAGTGCTTCAACCGGTACCATACGATGCAGACGTCGATCATTCTGGACAACATCAAGAAGCTCGGCTTCACGTATTCCACCCGCGCCGGGATCACGGTCGCAGTGGCGGACGTCGTCGTGCCGAAGGAGAAGTTCGACATCCTGAAGCGCTCCGACGAAGCGGTTAAAGTCATTACGACCCAATACCGCCGCGGTCTGATCACGGACGACGAACGGTACGACCGCGTCATCGAGATCTGGTCGAAGACGAAGGACGAGATTACCGACGTGCTCATGAAGTCGATGGACCGCTACAACAACATCATGCTCATGGTCGACTCCAAGGCGCGCGGCAACAAGTCGCAGATCACTCAGCTCGGCGGCATGCGCGGCCTGATGGCGACGCCGTCGGGACGGATTTTCGAACTTCCGATCAAATCGAACTTCCGCGAAGGCCTTACGGTTCTCGAGTACTTCATCTCGACCCACGGCGCGCGGAAAGGTCTGGCCGATACGGCGCTGCGGACCGCGGACTCGGGCTACCTGACCCGCCGTCTCGTCGACGTCGCGCAGGACGTCATCGTTCGCGAGGAAGACTGCGGCACCGACAAGGGGATCTTCGTCACCCGGATCGAAGACGGCAAGGAGATCATCGAGGACTTGTACGACCGTATCGAAGGCCGTTACTCGTTCGAGACGATCCGCCATCCGGAGACGGGCGAGATCATCGTCGGACGCAACGACCTGATCGACTCCGTCAAGGCGGAAGAGATCGTCGCCGCCGGCGTGACGAGACTGCAGATTCGTTCCGTGCTTAGCTGCCGCGCGCGCCATGGCGTGTGCAAGATGTGCTACGGCCGCAACCTCGCGACCGGCAAAAAAGTCGAGATCGGGGAAGCCGTCGGCATTATCGCGGCCCAATCGATCGGCGAGCCGGGAACGCAGCTCACGATGCGTACGTTCCACACCGGCGGCGTTGCCGGAGACGACATCACGCAAGGTCTTCCGCGGATCCAGGAGCTGTTCGAAGCCCGCAATCCGAAAGGCCAGGCGGTCATCTCCGAGATCGACGGCGTCGTCAAGGAAATTCGCGAGACGAAGGATCGCCGCGAGATCGAAGTGCAGGGAGACGCCGAGACGAAGGTGTACGCCGTCACGTACGGTTCGCGTATCCGCGTCTACGAAGGCCTGCAGATCGAAGCCGGCGACGAGTTGACCGACGGTTCCATCGACCCGAAGGAGATTCTTCGGATCAAGGGCGTCCGCGGCGTGCAGAACTACATTCTGCAGGAAGTTCAGCGCGTTTACCGGAACCAAGGGGTCGAAATCAACGACAAGCACGTCGAAGTCATGATCAAGCAGATGCTTCGCAAAATCCGGATCGTCGATCCGGGCGACACGAAGCTGCTGCCGGGTTCCTTCGTCGACGTGCACGAATACGAGTCGGCGAACCGCGAAGCGATCATGTCGGACCAAGAACCGGCTGTCGCGCGTCCGGTGCTGCTCGGGATTACGAAGGCTTCGCTGGAGACCGACTCCTTCCTGTCGGCCGCTTCCTTCCAGGAGACGACGCGCGTGCTGACCGACGCCGCCATCAAGGGCAAAGTCGACCGCCTGCTCGGCCTCAAGGAGAACGTCATTATCGGGAAGCTCATTCCGGCCGGAACCGGAATGTCCCGCTACCGCAACATCAAAGTCGTCTCTCCGCTGGACGAACCGGAAGGCGAAGAGTCCGACTTGGAAGCCGTCACGATCGATTAACCATGTAAAGCAAGCAAAAGGCAGACCTTTGTCTCGGTTGAGACAGGGTCTGCCTTTCTTGCTTTTGGGCTCTTTATTTTCTGTAAAGCTAGTCCGCCATCAAGCTTATTCACATATGACTAACTCTTCGTGTGCATAGCGAAATAAATAGAGCTATTATCCACATGGGGACAACCATATTTTCACAAGGCTGATTATTCACAACTTTCACACTTTTTCCACATCCGGTTGTGAACAATCCGATTTGCCAAAAGGGGTTATCCACAGAATTGCTGCGGGTTCGGCCGAGAAGGAAACGCAACTTTTGATGGAGCCGGCTGTATATGTATCGAGTTGATCAAAAAGGAGCGGCCGAATGCGGATTCAACGGAGCGATCTCCATGCAGGCGAAGAGTCGCAAATCATCTTAAAAAAACGAGAGGCGAGCGAGCATATCGCAGCCGCATAATCTTGACACTGCCCAGTCCGGATGATAAGATGTTCTAGTGTGTGCCCGACGTGCTGTATTTTATGCTGCCGGAGGTGGGAAGTCCTGTGGATGACATCGGACGTCTGCCGCCCGGACGCGTGAAAGTCGGTACCAAGCAGACGGCCAAGACGGTGGAGCAAGGTAATGCCCGAATGGTCTATGTGGCGCAAGATGCAGATTCCCGCCTGGTCGGCCGTATTTTACAGCTGTGCAAGCAGCGTGGCGTTCCCGTCACGTTCGTGGATACGATGCGCAACCTGGGCAAATCGTGCGGCATTGACGTCGGCACGGCTGCGGCCGCTGTCGCGGAGGAATAAGAATTCAGGGCTCGAATCGGCCTCTTCTTCAAGGAAGGGACCGGGCGGACCCTTTCGCATTTCTCGAAATGAACCGCCTGGATCTGTGGGCTTCGCACGACCGGGAGCTTGAGGTGTTTTCGCCGATTGTTCAAATCATGGGAAGGGGGTGGCAACAACATGCCAACAATTAACCAGCTCGTACGCAAAGGCCGCGAACCGAAGGTCGTCAAATCGAAATCTCCCGCACTGCAGAAGGGTTTTAACGCCCTGAAGCGCGTCGAGACCGATCTGAGCGCCCCTCAGAAGCGCGGGGTCTGCACCCGCGTCGGCACGATGACGCCGAAGAAGCCGAACTCCGCATTGCGGAAATACGCGCGGGTTCGTCTGACGAACCGCATCGAGGTTACGGCTTACATTCCGGGAATCGGCCACAACCTGCAAGAGCACAGCGTCGTTCTGATTCGCGGCGGCCGGGTCAAAGACCTTCCGGGTGTCCGTTATCATATCGTACGCGGAGCGCTCGATACCGCAGGGGTCAACAACCGCAAGCAAGCCCGTTCCAAATACGGAACGAAGCGCGCCAAAGCGAAAAAATAAGTCTCGCCTATCGTATAGGCTGAGCCTGGTATAACAAGAATGAGAAAGGAGGAACCGATCGATGCCTCGTAAAGGACCTGTACCGAAGCGGGATGTTCTCCCCGATCCGGTCTACAATAGCAAGCTGGTGACTCGTCTCGTCAACCGGATCATGATCGACGGGAAGAAAGGCGTTGCCCAGCAGCTGCTGTACAATGCGTTCAACCTGATCCGCGAACGTTCCGGCAAAGATCCGATGGAAGTGTTCGAAGCCGCGCTGAAAAACATCATGCCGGTGCTTGAAGTCAAGGCTCGCCGCGTGGGCGGCGCCAACTATCAAGTTCCGATTGAGGTAAAGCCGGAGCGCCGCACGTCCCTTGGACTTCGCTGGCTCGTCAACTACTCCCGCAACCGCGGCGAGAAGACGATGGAAGAGCGTCTCGCAGCCGAGATTCTCGATGCTTCCAACAACACGGGAGCGGCCGTCAAGAAGCGCGAAGACACGCACAAGATGGCAGAAGCCAACAAAGCATTCGCCCACTACCGCTGGTAATTCCGCGGAGTCACGGAAGCGAAAGGAGACAAATGCATGGCAAGGGAGTTCTCCTTACAGAATACGCGCAATATCGGCATCATGGCGCATATTGACGCGGGCAAGACCACGACCACGGAACGGATCCTGTTCTATACCGGACGCGTTCATAAGATCGGCGAAGTGCACGAAGGCGCCGCGACGATGGACTGGATGGAGCAAGAGCAGGAGCGCGGCATCACGATTACGTCCGCCGCGACGACCGCTCAGTGGAAGGGCCACCGCATCAATATCATCGACACGCCGGGACACGTGGATTTCACGGTCGAGGTCGAGCGCTCTCTGCGCGTATTGGACGGAGCCGTTGGCGTATTCAGCGCCAAAGAAGGCGTAGAGCCGCAGTCCGAGACGGTATGGCGTCAAGCCGACCGTTACGGGGTTCCGCGCATCGCGTACGTCAACAAGATGGATATCATCGGCGCGGACTTCCTGCAAGTCGTTAAGGACATGCGGGACCGTCTGCAAGCCAACGCCGTCGCGATTCAACTGCCGATCGGCGCCGAGAACGATTTTGTCGGCATGGTCGACCTGATCGAGAAGGTCGCTTATGTCTACAAGGACGATCTGGGCAAAGAGCCGGTCAAATCCGAGATTCCCGCAGATCTGGCCGACAAGGTCGAAGAGCTGCGCATGGAATTGGTGGAGAAGGTTGCCGAGCTTGACGAAGAACTGATGATGAAGTACCTCGAAGGCGAAGAGCTGACGGTGGACGAAATCAAGAAAGGTCTTCGCAAGGGCGTCTGCGAAGTGAAAATCTTCCCGGTCGTCTGCGGCTCTTCCTACCGCAATAAAGGCGTTCAGCCGATGCTGGACGCGGTCGTCGACTTCCTGCCGGCTCCGATCGACGTTCCGGATATCAAGGGACATCTCGAAGACGGTACCGAGACGACTCGCAAGTCCGCGGACGACCAGCCGTTCTCCGCGCTGGCGTTCAAGATCATGACCGACCCGTACGTCGGTAAGCTGACGTTCTTCCGCGTGTACTCCGGCATTCTGAATTCCGGTTCGTACGTCATTAACGCTACGAAGAACAAGCGCGAACGGATCGGCCGGATTCTGCAGATGCACGCGAACAGCCGTCAAGAGATCAGCGAGGTTTACGCGGGCGACATCGCCGCTGCCGTCGGCCTCAAAGATACGACGACCGGCGACACGCTGTGCGACGAGAAAAATCCGGTTATCCTCGAATCGATGAACTTCCCGGAACCGGTTATCCAGCTTGCGGTCGAGCCGAAAACCAAAGCCGACCAAGACAAGATGGGTATCGCGCTCCAGAAGCTCGCCGAAGAGGATCCGACCTTCCGCGCGCATACCGACGAAGAGACCGGCCAGACGATCATCGCCGGCATGGGCGAGCTGCACCTGGAAATTCTCGTCGACCGCATGCTTCGCGAGTTCAAGGTCGAGACGAACGTCGGCAAGCCGCAAGTTGCTTACCGCGAGACGTTCAAGCAGGCTGCAAAGGTCGAAGGCAAGTTCGTTCGCCAGTCCGGCGGCCGCGGCCAATACGGCCACTGCTGGATCGAGTTCGAACCGCTCGAGCCGGGCCAAGGCTTCGTGTTCGAGAACAAGATCGTCGGCGGCGTCGTACCGCGCGAATATATCGCGCCGGTACAAGCGGGTATCGAAGAGTCGATGAAGAACGGCGTTCTCGCGGGCTTCCCGCTCGTGGACATCAAGGCCACGATCTTCGACGGTTCCTACCATGACGTCGACTCCAACGAAATGGCGTTTAAGATCGCCGGCTCCATGGCGCTCAAGGCAGCGAAGGACAAATGCGCTCCGGTACTGCTCGAGCCGATCATGAAAGTCGAAGTTACCGTTCCGGAAGAATACATGGGCGACGTCATGGGCATGATCAGCTCCCGTCGCGGACGCATCGAAGGAAGCGACACGCGCCACGGCGCCGTCATCGTTCGTGCGAAAGTGCCGCTGGCTGAAATGTTCGGCTACTCCACCGTTCTTCGTTCCGGTACGCAAGGACGCGGCGTGTTCTCGATGGAACTGTCGCACTACGAAGAAGTGCCGAGATCGATCCAGGAAGAGATCATCTCCAAGCACAAAGGCGCTTAATCCGGTTTGGTTTCGGACGGGCTCGGACGGCTTTAGCCGTTTCCCGCCCGTCACCCCATAAAATTCCTGTTCCTTATTAAGGAGGAGAAAATTCCATGGCAAAGGCTAAGTTTGAACGTAACAAACCGCACGTTAACATCGGAACCATCGGTCACGTCGACCACGGCAAAACGACGCTGACGGCTGCGATCACGACTGTTCTGTCCAAGAAATACGGCGGCGCTGCCGTTGCATTCGACCAAATCGACAAGGCTCCGGAAGAGCGCGAGCGCGGGATTACGATCTCTACGGCTCACGTTGAATACGAAACGCCGAACCGTCACTACGCTCACGTTGACTGCCCGGGACACGCCGACTACGTTAAGAACATGATCACCGGCGCTGCTCAAATGGACGGCGCGATCCTGGTCGTATCCGCAGCTGACGGCCCGATGCCGCAAACGCGCGAGCACATCCTGCTCTCCCGCCAAGTAGGCGTTCCTTACATCGTCGTATTCCTGAACAAGTGCGACATGGTTGAAGACGAAGAGCTGCTTGAGCTGGTTGAAATGGAAGTTCGCGACCTGCTGAACGAGTACGAGTTCCCGGGCGACGACACTCCGATCATCCGCGGCGCTGCTCGCGAAGCTCTTCAAAATCCGGACGGCCCTTGGGCTGACAAGATCGTTGAGCTGTTCGAGCAAGTGGATACGTACATCCCGACGCCGGAACGCGATGTTTCCAAGCCGTTCCTGATGCCGGTCGAGGACGTATTCACGATCACGGGTCGCGGTACGGTTGCGACGGGTCGCGTAGAACGCGGCGCTGTCAAGATCGGCGACGAAATCGAGATCATCGGTCTGCACGAAGAAACCAAGAAATCCGTCGTTACCGGCGTTGAAATGTTCCGCAAGCTGCTGGACTCCGCTCAAGCCGGCGACAACATCGGCGCGCTGCTGCGCGGCGTTGACCGTAAGGAAATCGAGCGTGGCCAAGTTCTGGCGAAGCCGGGTTCGGTTAAGCCGCACACGAACTTCACCGCTCAAATCTACGTCCTGACAAAAGAAGAAGGCGGCCGTCATAAGCCTTTCTTCACGGGCTACCGTCCGCAGTTCTACTTCCGGACGACGGACGTTACGGGCATCATCAACCTGCCGGAAGGTACGGAAATGGTTATGCCGGGCGACAACATCACGGTTACGGTCGAACTGATCGCTCCGATCGCCGTTGAAGAAGGAACTCGCTTCTCCATCCGCGAAGGCGGTCGTACGGTTGGCGCCGGCGCTGTCGCTTCCATCCAAAAGTAAAACCAGGTTCAACTCGAAAGACCTTCCGGGCTCGCGCCGCGGAAGGTCTTTTTTTTTGATTTCATTGCGTCCTGTTCCGATATTCTTGAGGCACCATGCCGAACGTTTTCTTGAACAGTTGAATGAAGTAACTCGGCTTCTGGTAGCCCTGCTTTTCCGAGATGCCGTAAATTTTCTCTCGGGTCTCCCGCTGCAGAACCGCCGCCTGTTCCATCCGGGCGCTAGCAAGTATTCGCTGATGACTTCGCTCGTTTCAATCTTGTAAATCTTCGGCAAATACGAAGGGTTCAAGTGAACGATCGCGGCAATGGTGGACAATGTGGTCGAACCGAGGTTGTTGCGGATAAAATCTTGCGTCTGGCGGATTAAGGCGGACCGAGGCTATGAAGCAGAAGAACGAGTTGCTGAACAAGCTCGTGAACGAGAAGTACAACAAGATCCCTTTTACGGGCAGGCCGGGATCTACGAATTCGACAAGATGGTGTCCAACTGGAGAAAGTCGGGCAGCGATCAGATTGCCAAAGAGCGAACGAATGGTACGCCGCCAACGCGGCAAAGTAAAATCGGACGGCAGCCATCTCCGGGCGAGTGGCTGCCTTTCGTTTGGGAAGTGGCCGGATCGCAAGTGCTTTGCCGGTATACGGATCGATGTTCGTAAGCGACGAGTCTACGACCGGCATGCATAGCGCGAGAACGTAACGAAACCGATCTCCTCGCAAATGGTGCCATAGGCCTGACGAAATCGCGCAAACATTGAAATATTGAAGAATAACACCAGAAAGATTCGGATTGTCCTCTACTGCCGCAGGCGACTTAGCGTATAAGATGGAGGTGAACCGGGGCGTAGCCTGATTTTGTTCGATTTAATTGACATGGAAGGAAGCGGAAGCGAATGGTCAGTTATATGATCCAGAAGGAAGCCCCGGTCTTCGAGCGGGCCGATATCGTCGTCGTCGGCGGAGGGCCGGCCGGTGTGGCGGCTGCGATCGCGGCGGCCCGCTGCGGGCGGAAGGTCCTGCTGCTTGAGCAATCCGGCCAATTGGGTGGCATGGGAACGCTGGCAAACGTCAGCGTCTTCATGGGCGTCGGTAACGTGACGGGCATCTATCGCGAGATCGTCTCCGAGTTCATGCCGCAGCAGCCGCTGCCGGACAATCATAAAGGGTCGATCTGGCCCCAGTACAATCCGTTCCGGCTCCGGTACTACTTGAACGAGAAACTGGAGAAGGAAGGCGTGGACGTACTGTTCCACGTCGGCTTCGTCAGCGCCGTGACGGAGCAGGGGCGGGTGAAGGCCGTTGTCGCGAATTCGCGCGAGGGACTGATCGCCTTCGAAGCTGATGTGTTCATCGACTGTACGGGCGACGGGCGCGTCGCCATCGATGCGGGCGCCACCTACACGTCCGGTCGGGAAGGCGACGGGATGACGCAGCCAATGACGATGATGTTCATGATGCAGGACACGGGCAGGCCGGTGAAGCTGTCGCTGCCTGAGGGCTGCCCCCGGTACGAGAGCGTGGAGGAGCTGCCGCAGGGCCGGCTGCTGCATTGGGAGCAGAGCGAGCCGGGTAATCTGCTCGTCAACATGACGCGGGTCAAGGGCAATGGCGCCAAGGTCCGGGAGGCGAGCCGCGCGGAGCGGGAAGCGCTGCGGCAGGTGTTCGCGGTCGCCGACTACCTGCAGCGCAACGGGCATGAGCAATACGTGCTGTCGCACGTGCCGGGGCAGACGGGCGTCCGGGAGACGAACCAGATCGTCGGGCACTACACGCTGAGCGAGGATGATCTGCTCGCCGGCCGGCGATTCCGCGACGTCGTGGCGCAGACGAATTATGAGATCGACATCCACAGTCCCGACGGCAAGGCGGGCACGGACGAGCGGAAGATCGACGGCTACGACATCCCGTACCGCTGCCTAGTGCCGAAGGGCGTGGAGGGACTGCTTGTCGCGGGACGGGCCATGTCGGCCACGCACGTGGCGATGTCGTCGATGCGGGTACAGGCGACCTGCTACGGGCTCGGCCAGGCGGCCGGCATCGCCGCATCGATTGCGGCGGCGCGCGGTCTCCGGCTTCTGGATGTCGACGTGGACGATCTGCACGCCGGGTTGGCCAGCCAGAACGTGGTGTTCCAGAAGGGCTGAGCGGTTTTCACGGCACCGAATCGATAGCCAAGCGAAGACATGACGGCTAAGCCGCGATGTCTTCGCTTATGTTGAAAGAAGCGGAAGGAGAGGGGGCGCGATGTACAAGCTGGTCATCGCGGACGACGAGCCGGTCGTGCGCCAAGGCCCAAGCGCTGTGTTCGACTGGGCGACGCTCGGCATCGAGCTGGCCGGGCAGGCGGATGACGGCGATACGGGACTGGAACTGATCGAGCGCATCAAGCCGGACATCGTGCTGACGGATATTATGATGCCGGCGATGGACGGCAACCGCATGGCCAAGGCGGTCCGGGAGCAGCTCGACTTCCTCGGCCTGAAGCTGCCGACGAAACAGCCGTATCTCGTGCCGGTCGCGACAATCGACTCCGCGGAGGTGCTGGTCGGCCGCACGGAGCGCGACCGGCAGCTGCTGTTGTATGCCGTGCTGAACGTCATGCAGGAGTTAATCGACAGGCGGGCGCAAGGCTACGCCTTCGAGAACCGGACAGGGGAATACGTCGGGATCATCCAGCTCGACGAGCGCGTGGAAATGCGAGAAACAAAATTGTATGCGCTTGCAGATGCGGGCCGGAGTGACGCCCAGTGCCTACCGAGCAGTATGCCCATTGAAAAGGAGGGTTGCCTGTGGACACGGTGCGGCTGAAGGCGATCCTAGGCGATATTGAGTAGGATACGCCAAGAAAAGTGTCGGATCGCCACCTACAGGCATTCGGCCCAGTCCTTATCATGAAGCCAGATGGGGCAATGACTGCGATCGGCGCGAAGGGGAAGGGGTGCTCTCCAGGGAGAGCGCGCTCCCGATGGGAAGCGTTCACACTGCCTCGTCGCGGTCGCGTTGAACGATTGCGAAGACGGGGCCGGCCGCCGTCGGCCACGGGCACGGAGCATCGGTAGCGGCTGCATGGCCGCGCTGACGAAAGGAGGAACGGATGAACATGGGGAGAGCAAGGCGAAGGCGAGGGAGAAGGGCCTTCATAGCCGCTGCCGCCGCCGCGCTGGCGGCAGCGGCGCTGTACGCGGGCATCGTATCCGCAGCGCGGTCGAATACGGGCGAGGAGCGGGGCGATGCCGTTGCTCTTATGAACGGCCAGCCGATCGTGCTCGGCCAGCTTCGTACCTATGCCGAGGTGAACTCTCTGGAACTGCACGACGCCGAGGCTGTCGAGCAGGCGGTGGAAGGCGCCGCGCACAACAAGCTGATGCAGATCGAGGCCTACAAGCGGGGGCTGACCCGCTCGGTCTCGTACGATGAGCTGCTGGCCGACATGGCGGCCGAGAACGATCGCCGTTCGCAGGATCGGGCGGCGGGGAAGGTCATCTACGGCGTGCCGACGTACAGCGAGCCGATCTATTACAGTCAGGTCATGGGCAACCTGGCGCACAGCCTGGAGAATGCGCTCGTGTCCGAAGGCGCCATTCAACCGACGGACGACAACCTGCGCCGCTTCTATGCGGCCAATCGCGATGCGTACGCCCGGGGGCAGGACGAGATCAAGCTGCTCGTGCTGAACGTGCCTGCCACGGAGGAAGGGCAGGCGCAGCTCACGGCAATCAAGGAACGGTACGAGAAGGGGGAGCCGTTCGACCGACTGTATGCGGAATACGCGGACGGGACAGCCGGCGACTCCGGCAAGGCGGGCGCGTCCGTGACCGCGGAGACGCTGACCGTCGATGAGAGCAATGCCTACGAGTTGTCCAAATACCAAGGCGAGCTGTATGAAGCGGCCGAATCGATGGCGGTGGGCGATGTACAGGTTGTCAGCGACAGTCTGGACGGCGGCATGCTGAAGCTGCTGTACTGCGCCGGGCGGAAGCCCGCGGCCTATTTGTCATTCGAGGAGGTGAAGCCGGAACTGACGCTTCGCTACGTCGACCGCGAATTCGATGGATATCTCGAGACGCTTTATCGCCAGGCCGACATTCAACACATTCAGAACGACAAATCCATACTGGAGGAACTGCAATGAGAAGATTCCATCGCATGCTTGCCTTGCTGCTCGTGCTGACGCTGGGGGCAGGGTCTCTGTTCGCGTCGTCCGCTTCCGTGAAGGCGGCACCGGACGTGCCGACGACGAGCATTCCGATTCCGAACGGCGACTTCGAGACCGGCAGCGGCAGCTTCGACGTGCCCGGCAACGAAGTCGGCTCCTGGGGCGCCGCCAAGAGCAGCTACGGAACGCCGATCTACCAGACCGCCGATCCCGTACGGCACGGCCAGCCGCACGGCGGCTTGCAATTCGCCGCCATACCGGCGGGCATGGCCGTGAAGGCGAGCATTCAGCAGACGGTCTCCGGACTGGAAGAGGATACGAACTATGTGCTGTCTGGCTACATTCGCAACGAAGCCAGCTCGACCCGCTTCACCGTGGGCGTGCGGTATTTCGATGCATCGCATCCGGATCTCGCGGACGGTTACAAAGTCGTCTCGAACAGCCAGACGTGGACTCGCTTCGAGCTGCCGTTCAAGACGGGCGACGGCCAGACGGAAGTCGGTATTCAGGCCGTCAACAATTCCGACGGCGGCTTCGGCTACATCGACGATCTGGAGCTCGTGAAGGTATCCGCAGCCCGCGCGGCGCTCTCCGCGAAGGTGTTGGAGTCGAGCGCGCTTCGGGAAGCCGACTATACGCCAGCCAGCTGGAGCGTACTCGCCGATGCGCTGTCAACCGCCAGCGCGCTGCTGGCCGATCCGGCATCCTCCGACGAATCGCTGACGGATGCGCTTGACGCGCTGCAGACCGCGATGGACGGCTTGACCGTGCCGCCGCCGATCGAACAGTATGTGTCCCCCGGCCATACGACGTACTACGTATCGATGAGCGACGGGGACGACAACAACGACGGGCTGTCCCCGGAGACGCCCTGGCAGACGATCGCGAAGGTGAACGCCGCGACGTTCGCGCCCGGGGATCGGCTCCTGTTCAAGTCCGGCGATGTCTGGAGCGGCGACATCCTGCGGTTGAGAGGGTCCGGCGCCGCCGGCGACCCGATCGTGGCGGGCAGCTACGGCGACGCCGACGCGAAGCCCTACATCAATGCGCAAGGGAAGACGATGACCATCTCCCATATCGGTTCGCACGACGGCGTCCGCTGGAATACGACAAGCCCGATCCAGGAAGAGCTGTCGACGACGATCTACATGGAGAACGAGCAATACTGGGAGATCACGGGGCTGGAGATCAGCAACAGCGCCGACAGCCTGCCGGCCGCGGGTCTGCGCAACGGGATTCTCATCCGCAACGACAACGCGGGCACGCTCAACCACATTTATATCGAAGACTGCTACATTCACGACGTGCTCGGCGACAAGGCGACCAAGAGCTACTGGGGCAACGCGGGCATCCTGTACACGGTTGAATTCCGCGATCCGGCTCGGGCGCTGGAGGTGACGGGGAACGCGGACACGAAGTCCAACTTCAACGACATTCTGATCCAAGGCAATTACGTCCGCAATGTGAACCGTCAGGGCATCACCCTGAATTCGCGGCAGAACCTGCGCCCCGAGGTCGACAACCAGAACACCAAGTATTGGGGCAGCGAGGGAATCAGCGACTGGTACCCCAGCACGGGCGTCGTCATTCGGGAAAATTACCTGGAGAACATCGGCGGCGACGGCATTCTGCCGCAGGTGACGATCGGCGCGATCACCGAGTACAACACGGTGAACGGCTTCAACCGCCGTTCGGGAGGAGCCAGCGCCGGCATCTGGGCGTGGAACGCGGACGACAGCCTGTTCCAGTTCAACGAGGCGTTCGGCGGCTATACGACGCAGGACGGACAGGGCTATGACGTCGATTATGCGCAGACGGGCACGATTTTCCAATACAACTACTCGCATGACAACGACGGCGGATTCATGCTCATCTGCTCGCCGGCGCAGGACGGTGCCATCGTGAACGGCCGGCCGGTCGTGATGAAGACGAACGATGCGATCATCCGCTACAACGTGAGCCAGAACGAGAAGAACCGGATCTACATGTTCAGCGGCTACTCCGACGGAACGCTGATCTATAATAATACCCATTACCAGGCGCCTTCCACCGGATCGGTCTCGCCGATCAGCTTCTGGGCGTGGGGCGGCTCGTATCCGACTTCGGTCAGCTTCTTCAACAACATCTTCCAGCTGGAAAACCCGACGGCCAACTGGGGACTGAGGGACGACAATGCCGGAGTCGAGATGCAGAACATCGCGTTCGACTACAACATCGTCTACGGCACGCACGGCACGAACGAGCCGACGGACAAAGGCGAGCACAACGTCACGGACAAGGACCCGATGCTCGCAGCGCCGGGCACGGGCATGACGATGGCGTCGCTCGAGGCGGGCTATCAGGCGCCCGATCTCGACGGTTACAAGCTGATGGCAGGCTCGCCGGCCATCGGAGTCGGAAAGACGATCGAGTTCGGCGCGAATACGATCGTAGAGACGCGTCACCGCGTGCTGAGCGTCGATCCGAACGCCGCGCCGGTACAAGTTCCGGAGCCCAAGGCGTCCAATGACAACAATGCGTTTTATGCGAGCAGCCGGCTGCCGGACGCCGTAAGGGGCGGCAGCGATTACTTCGGCAACACGGTTGCGTTCGCTGCGGCACCGAATATCGGCGCGTACGGCGGCCCCGGTCTGAGTAGCGGCGATAATGAAAATGGCGGCGGCAGCGACAATGGCAGCGGCAGCGGCGGCAGCGACAACGGCGGCAGTGGCAGCAGCGACAATAGCGGCGGCAACGGCGTAAGCGACAATGGCGGCGGTAGCGGAAGCAGCGACAATGGCAGCGGCAGCGGCGGCAGCGACAACGGCGGCAGCAGCGGCGGCAGCGACAATGGCGGCGGCAGTGGTAGCAGCGACAATGGCGGCGGTAGCGGAAGCAGCGACAATGGCAGCGGCAGCGGCGGCAGCGACAACGGCGGCAGCGACAATGGCGGTGGCAGCGGCGGCAATCCGGGAACGGTTGTGACGTCGAACCCGGGCACTAGCGTAGGAACGGAGCCGAGCAATGGCCCGGGCACGGAAACGGAAACGGGCGCGACCTTTCACGATGTGGGCGACTACGCCTGGGCAAAGGACGCGATCGTAGCGTTGGCCGCCAAAGGCATTATCAAGGGGACCGGCAACGGAAGCTTCTCGCCGGAGAAGAACGTGACGCGAGCGGACTTCGTGCTGCTGCTGGTCCGGGCGTTCGGCCTCGAGGAGGACGCGAATGCGGCTGCAGGTGACGGCGCTGGCTTCGCCGACGTCCGGCCGGGCGACTATTACTACGAGGCGCTCACGGCGGCGAAGCGGCTCAGGCTCATCCAGGGCAGCAGCGGCAACCGATTCGATCCGAAGGCGGAAATTACGCGGCAGGACATGATGGTGCTGCTCGAGCGGGTGCTGCGCTTTGCCGGGAAGCTGCCGGCTGCGGACGCGGAGGACAGTCTTGACGGATTCAAGGACGCCGGGCAAGTGTCGGCGTACGCGGAGGCGAGCGTGCGCACGCTCATGCAGGCCGGCATTATCCAGGGCAACGGTGGTATGCTCAATCCGCTGGGCAAGGCGACCCGTGCGGAAGCGGCTGTCAGCCTGTATAAGGCGCTGACCGAGCTGTAAAACGTGAAGCAAGCTCCCGGACCCGGTCCGGAGGGCTTGCTTTTCTGACATTGGCGTACCCAGCGAAGCAAGCATCTTCGAGCCGGTGAAAGCCCGGTTGGGGGGAGGGGCCAAGCCCCCGTGTAGCTAGGTGCGGAGAAGCGTATCGACGAAAGTGCCTGTCGGAGACAGGGCGATCGACATACCAGGTCGCAACCTGAAGAGCGGATGGATCGGTTATTTTCAAGAAGAAGGTGTATAATACGCTAAAATTAGGGATACCGGAGTGGCAGGCTTGCCAATGGGGGAACGCCAGACCGGGCTACTGGCGGATAGCCGGAAGCGCAGTGCTGAATCGCTCTGTAACAAACGAAGGCTCGCACAGGCAGGGAATTATCGACTTTCCTGGGCTGTACGAGCGCATGCGTCCATCGCACTCCAGCGGCTGAAACGCCGTATTGGCGTGGAATGTCGGTTACTCAACGAACGGGGAGCCTCCCATCCAATCTTCACGGCGACTTCTTCGGCTCCGGATAGTCGACGCCGAGCGTATCCACGGTTACTTTTTTCATAACCGGCGGGGTATTCGGGCGATCGTTCTCGTCGCGAGGCAACGCAACGATCTCATCGACGACGTCCATGCCTTCCGTCACTTTGCCGAATGTTGCGTAGAGTCCGTCCAACGACGGATATGCATCCGCTACAACGATAAAGAACTGCGAACCGGCGGTGTCCGGTTCGTTCGTCCGCGCCATGGACAAGACTCCTCGCGTGTGGAGCAGATTGTTCTTAAATCCGTTTTGAGTGAATTCTCCTGGAATGCTGTAGCCCGGTCCGCCTGTTCCCGTGCCGTCGGGATCTCCTCCCTGGATCATAAACCCGGGAATGATCCGGTGGAAAATCGTCCCGTCGTAAAAACCTTTTTTAATGAGCGAAATGAAGTTGTTGACGGTATTCGGCGCGACTTCCGGGTAAAGCTCCGCCTTGATCGTCTTGCCATTGTCCATTTCGATCGTCACGACGGGATGCTTGGCGTTCGGATCGACGCCTCCGGACGATGCCGAAGATTTGTCGTTCTTTCCTCCGCATGCGGAGACGGCAAGCATTACGAGAGCGAGCGCCGCGAGCAAAAGTAGCTGGCGTGAACGGTAGTGCATACTGAGTATTCCTCCTTGTACGAGATCCAATCAGCATCATAGCACAAGGAAGCTGCTGAAATCCATTCGCACGGCGGTCCGAACAATGCGAGGGCGGTTCGGATTTATCGCGTTTCTTCTATGCGTTTCTTCTATTATATATATGTCTCTGAGACATCCGGCCGACTGTTTGAAAACAATTCGGATCATTTTCAAAAAAGGGTAACTTTTTGTTGCTTTTGCTTAGGCGGATCGCTATAATAGTGAATGTTGGTCTGTGACTGTGCGATGATGCGGGAGGTTGCCGACACACCCGGCCCCTTTGCCATAGGGCGGCAGATGGGAGTAAGTCGGGTTATTCCCGCGGAGTATGTCCGATTCCAAAATTGGGCGAATGAAGGAGGGAACTTCTATGGCAAAGCAAAAAATCCGTATCCGTTTGAAAGCCTACGATCACCGTATCCTGGATCAATCCGCGGAGAAAATCGTAGAGACGGCTAAGCGCACGGGAGCCGGCGTGTCCGGTCCGATTCCGCTGCCGACCGAGAAGCAGGTCATCACGATTCTGCGCGCGGTTCACAAGTACAAGGATTCGCGCGAGCAATTCGAGATGCGTACGCACAAGCGCTTGATCGACATCGTCAATCCGACGCCGCAAACGGTAGACGCGCTGATGCGCCTTGACCTGCCGTCCGGTGTGGATATCGAAATCAAGCTCTAATAAGAAAACCAATCAGTTGTGGATAACGAAAGGAAAAGAGGTGTCAACATGAAAGGAATCTTGGGACGCAAACTCGGAATGACTCAAGTGTTCGCTGCCGACGGAAGCGTCGTGCCGGTCACGGTAGTCGAGGCAACTCCGAACGTCGTGCTGCAAGTCAAGACGGCGGACAACGACGGGTACGAGGCGGTTCAGCTCGGCTTTGCCGACAAGCGCGAGAAGCTCGCGAACAAACCGGCCATCGGCCATGCCAAAAAAGCCAACACTGGCCCCAAGCGCTTCATTCGCGAAATCAGCGGTTCGCAAAGCCTCGAAGTAGGCGGCGAAGTCAAAGTTGACGTTTTTGCTGAGGGAGAGTTTGTTGACGTAACGGGGATTTCCAAAGGTAAAGGTACGGCGGGCGCCATCAAGCGTTGGGGCTTCCAGCGCGGCAAGATGACGCACGGTTCGAAGTACCATCGCGGCAACGGTTCGCTCGCTACGATCCGCGACGCAAACCGCGTGCCGAAGGGCAAGAAAATGCACGGCCGTCTGGGCAGCGAGACGATCACGGTTCAGAACCTCGAAGTCGTCAAAGTCGATGCCGAGCGCAACGTGCTGCTGATCAAGGGCTCCGTTCCGGGCGCTCGCAACAGCTATCTCAAAATCCGCTCGTCGGTGAAGAAATAATCATCATTGCTTCGGAAAGGAGGACCACTCATGCCTAAAGTGAATGTATACAACGTTAGCGGCAGTCAAGTCGGAGAACTCGAACTGGCGGACAACATCTTCGGCGTAACGCCGAATACGCACGTTCTGCACAGCGCCGTCGTTCTTCAACAAGCTTCCGTACGCCAAGGAACGCACAAGACCAAGGGACGTTCCGAAGTGCGCGGCGGCGGCCGCAAGCCGTGGAAACAAAAAGGCACCGGCCGCGCCCGTCAAGGCTCGATCCGTTCGCCTCAATGGAAGGGCGGCGGTATCGTTTTCGGACCGACTCCGCGCAGCTACGGCTTCAAACTTCCCCGTAAGGTTCGCCGTCTGGCGATCAAGTCGGCTCTGTCCAGCAAGGTAGTCGGGAACGAAATTATCGTTCTGGACGCTCTGAGCCTGGCGCAGCCGAAGACGAAGGAATTCGCAGCCATTCTGAACAACCTCAAAGTCGAGCGCAAGGCGCTGGTCGTCACGGCCGACTTTGAAGAAAACGTGGCCCTGTCCGCACGTAACATCCCTGGAGTCAAGTTTGTCTCCGCAACGGGGATCAACGTGCTCGACATCATGGTGCATGATAAGCTCATCATCACCAAGGATGCGGTCGCCAAAGTCGAGGAGGTGTTCGCGTAATGAAAAACCCTCGCGATATTATCAAGCGTCCGGTCATTACCGAGCGCACGAGCGAATTTGTCGAACAGCTCAAATACGTGTTCGAAGTCGATATCCGTTCCAACAAGACGGAAATCAAGCAAGCGATCGAATCGATCTTCAAAGTGAAGGTCGTCAGCGTCAATACGCTTCGCATGCCGGCTAAGCCGCGCCGCTACGGACGCCACTCCGGGTACACCTCGGAATGGAAGAAAGCGATCGTTCAGCTGGCCGAAGGCAGCAAGCCGCTCGAGTTCTTCGAAGCTTCGGTTTAACCTAAAGTCTGCAACGTAAGGAGGGAAATTCAGTGCCAGTTAAAAAGTTTAAGCCGACGTCGCCGAGCCGCAGGCAGATGACGATGTCCACGTTCGAAGAAGTAACGACTTCGACGCCGGAGAAATCGCTGCTCGCGCCTCTTCCGAAGCGCGGCGGACGGAATCACCAAGGCAAAATCACGGTTCGCCACCAAGGCGGCGGCCATAAGCGCAAATACCGGATCATCGACTTCAAGCGCGACAAGGACGGCGTTCCCGGACGCGTCGCTTCGATCGAATACGATCCGAACCGCACCTCTTACATCGCGCTGATCAACTACCTGGACGGGGAGAAGCGCTACATCGTCGCTCCGAAGGGTCTGAAGGTCGGCGACGAGATCGTATCGGGCGCAGGCGCCGACATCAAAGTGGGCAACGCGCTTCCGCTGGAGAACATTCCGGTCGGTACGGTTATCCACAACATCGAGCTGAAGCCGGGCAAGGGCGGACAACTCGTTCGCGCAGCCGGTACGGAAGCCCAACTGCTCGGCAAGGAAGAGACGTACGTGACGATTCGCCTGGCATCCGGCGAGATCCGCAGGGTCCTGAAGCGCTGCCGCGCAACGGTCGGTTCCGTCGGCAATCAGGACCACGAGCTGATCAACATCGGTAAAGCCGGCCGCTCGCGCAACATGGGCAAGCGCCCGATCGTACGCGGTGTCGTCATGAACCCGGTCGATCACCCGCACGGCGGTGGCGAAGGACGCGCTCCGATCGGACGCAAGTCGCCGATGTCGCCTTGGGGCAAGCCGACTCTCGGTTACAAGACGCGCAAGAAGAAGAAAGCTTCCAGCCAATATATCGTACGCCGCCGCAAGTAATCTGGCTATTACGGCCAACCCTCTAAGCCGGGTTGAAGGGAGGATGTTTCCATGGGTCGCAGCTTGAAGAAAGGACCTTTCGTCGACGACTATCTGCTGAAGAAAGTTGACGTGATGAACGAGTCCAACAAGAAAGTCGTTATCAAAACGTGGTCCCGCCGCTCGACGATTTTCCCGCAGTTCGTCGGCCATACGTTCGCCGTATACGACGGCCGCAAGCATGTGCCGGTCTATGTGACGGAAGACATGGTCGGACATAAGCTCGGGGAATTCGCGCCGACGCGCACGTACAAAGGGCACACCGACGACGACAAGAAGACGGGCAGAAGATAATAGGCAGCGGCCGGTTCACCGGTCGCGCGCAAGATTAGGGAAGGAGGTACATCGATGGCACAAGAAGCAAAAGCCGTGGCGAGATACATCCGCATTCCGGCCCGCAAAGTCCGCTTGGTCGTAGACCTGATCCGCGGCAAGAAAGTGGGCGAGGCGGTGGCGATCCTGCGTCACACTCCGCGTTCCGCTTCCCCCGTTCTGGAGAAGCTGCTGAACTCCGCGGTGGCCAATGCCGAGCATAATTACCAGCTGGACGTGAACAAGCTGGTCATCACCGAAGCTTACGTCAACGAGGGCCCGACCCTGAAACGGTTCCAACCGCGTTCCCAGGGCCGCGCGTTCAGCATTTTCAAACGTTCCAGCCACATTACGCTGGTCGTATCCGAAAAATAAGGAGGGACAACGTGTGGGTCAAAAAGTAAATCCCGTCGGTCTTCGCATCGGCATCATCCGTGATTGGGAATCCAAGTGGTATGCCGACAAGGACTTCGGCACTCTCCTGATGGAGGATGTCAAAATCCGCGAATTCCTCAAAAATAAATTGAAAGACGCGGCCGTTTCGCGCTTCGAGATCGAACGTGCAGCCAATCGCGTCAACGTGACGATTCACACCGCTAAGCCGGGCATGGTTATCGGCAAGGGCGGCGCCGAAGTCGAAGTGATTCGCGGCGAGCTCACGAAGCTGACGAACGGCAAGAAAGTGCACATCAACATCTCCGAGATCAAAAATCCGGAACTGGACGCCACGCTGGTGGCTGAAGGCATCGCGCAGCAGCTGGAGCGCCGCATCGCGTTCCGCCGCGCCATGAAGCAATCGATTCAACGTACCCTGCGCGCCGGCGCCAAGGGCATCAAGACTTCGGTCAGCGGCCGTCTCGGCGGCGCCGAAATCGCACGTACGGAAGGTTACAGCGAAGGAACGGTTCCGCTGCACACGCTGCGCGCGGACATCGACTACGGCACGGCTGAAGCCCATACGACCTACGGACGCATCGGCGTCAAAGTATGGATCTACCGCGGCGAGGTCCTTCCGGCGAAGAAGAGAAGAGCCGCTGTGGAAGGAGGCAACTAAACCATGTTGGTCCCTAAACGCGTCAAGCACCGCAAGCAGCATCGCGGGAAGATGAAGGGCGCCGCCAAGGGCGGCACGACGGTAAACTTCGGCGAATACGGCCTGCAAGCGCAGGAGCCGTCCTGGATCACGAACCGCCAGATCGAGGCTGCCCGTATCGCCATGACCCGCTACATCAAGCGGGGCGGTAAAGTATGGATCAAGATTTTCCCGTCCAAGCCGATCACCCAGAAGCCTCTTGAAGTCCGGATGGGTAGCGGTAAAGGTAACGTGGAGAAATGGGTTGCCGTCGTCAAACCGGGCAAGATCCTGTTTGAGCTCGCCGGCGTACCCGAGGAAGTCGCACGTGAAGCGATGCGTCTTGCGGCTCATAAGCTGCCGATCAAGACGAAGTTTGTGAAACGTGAAGAACTGGGTGGTGAAGCGAATGAAGGGCAGTGAATTCCGCAACTTGACCTCCGTCGAGATCGAGCAGAAAGTTGCCGGCTTCAAGGAAGAGCTGTTTAACCTCCGTTTCCAACTGGCTACCGGCCAACTGGACAACCCGCATCGCATCAGCGAGCTGCGCAAGGAGATTGCCCGGGCCAAAACCATTTTGCGCGAGCGTGAACTCGGCATCGGCTAAACCCCGAACAACAAACCCGAACACCGCTTCCGGGAAGGAGGATTTCAATGAGCGACCGCAACAACCGCAAGGTGCAGATCGGTAAAGTCGTCAGCGACAAGATGGACAAAACGATCGTGGTGGCTGTCGAGACGTACAAGAAGCACAGCCTCTATCATAAACGCATCAAGTACACGAAGAAGTTCAAGGCTCACGACGAGAACAACGAAGCGAAGATCGGCGATACCGTGAAGATCATGGAGACCCGCCCGCTTTCGAAGGATAAGAACTGGCGCCTTGTCGAAGTTACCGAGAAAGCCGTTATCGTATAACGCCGCTTCTCACCGCAGATGAAAGGAGGACCCTACGATGATTCAACCGTTTACGAGACTGGCCGTCGCCGACAACTCGGGCGCGAAAGAACTGATGTGCATCCGCGTTCTCGGAGGTACGGGACGCCGCGTCGGACACATCGGCGATCTGATCGTTGCTTCCGTCAAACAAGCAACGCCAGGTGGCGTTGTCAAGAAGGGCGATGTCGTCAAATGCGTCATCGTGCGGACGAAGCGCTCCGTACGCCGCAAGGACGGCTCCTACATCGCGTTCGACGAGAACGCGGCCGTTATCGTCAAGGAAGACAAAAGCCCGCGCGGAACCCGGATCTTTGGACCTGTCGCTCGCGAGCTGCGCGAACGTGATTTCATGAAAATCATTTCTCTGGCGCCGGAAGTGCTGTAAGCCGGCCGATGTCCATGGAGAAACACTCGAGGAGGTGTACCCATGCCCCGTTTGAAAAAGGTGCTCGAATCGCATAACAACAAGCTGCACGTGAAGAAGGACGATAACGTCATCGTCATCTCCGGCAAAGATAAAGGCAAGAAGGGCCGAGTCATCGCCGCTTATCCGCGCGAGAACCGCGTCCTGGTCGAAGGCGTGAATATGGTCAAGAAGCATACGCGCCCGAGCATGAACAACCAACAAGGCGGCATCATCGAACAGGAAGCTCCGATCCACGCTTCCAACGTGATGCACGTCGACCCGAAGAGCGGCAAGCCGACCCGGATCGGCTACAAAGTGCTCGAAAACGGCAAGAAAGTCCGGATCGCCAAGCGTTCCGGCCAAGAGATCGACTAATCGCAGTACGGACGGAAAGGAGGTCACTGTGACAAATGGCAGCAAGAATGAAAGAACGTTTCCTGAATGAAATTACTCCTGCCCTGATGCAGAAGTTCAGCTACAAATCGGTGATGCAAGTGCCGAAGATCGAGAAGGTTGTCATTAACATGGGCGTCGGCGACGCGGTTCAGAACTCCAAAGTGCTGGACGCCGCCGTTGAAGATCTTCAGCGCATCGCCGGCCAGAAGCCGGTCATCACCCGCGCGAAGAAATCGATCGCAGGCTTCCGCCTTCGCGAGAACGCTCCGATCGGCGCCAAGGTAACGCTGCGCGGCGATCGCATGTACTTCTTCCTCGACAAGCTGTTCAACATCTCGCTTCCGCGCGTTCGCGACTTCCGCGGCGTTTCGAGCAAGGCGTTCGACGGCCGCGGCAACTACACGCTGGGTATCAAGGAACAACTGATCTTCCCCGAGATCGAGTACGACAAGGTCGAAAAGATTCGCGGGATGGATATCGTTATCGTAACGACGGCGCAATCGGACGAAGAAGCGCGCGAACTGCTGACGCAACTCGGCATGCCGTTCGTGAAGTGACCTCGCCCACCTGGCCAGAAGCCAAGGGACCCATTGGGAGGTGTGAAAGCAAGTGGCAAAAACGTCGATGAAAATCAAGCAACAGCGTCCGCCGAAGTTTCAAGTCCGTGCTTACACGCGGTGCGAGCGTTGCGGACGTCCGCATTCCGTGCTGCAAAAGTTCAAGATCTGCCGGATTTGTTTCCGTGAGTTGGCATACAAAGGCCAGATTCCTGGCGTCAAAAAAGCGAGCTGGTAATCAGCCTAGTTCGGGAAGGAGGTTTACCCCATGGTTATGTCTGATCCCATTGCAGATATGCTGACGCGTATTCGCAACGCGAACCTGGTACGCCACGAGACGGTGGAACTGCCGGCGTCGAAGGTCAAAAAGCAAATCGCGGAGATCCTCAAGCGGGAAGGCTTCATTCGTGACGCCGAATACGTAGAGGACAACAAGCAAGGGCTGATCCGTATTTTCCTGAAGTACGGACCGAACAACGAGCGCGTCATCACGGGCCTGAAGCGCATCAGCAAGCCGGGCCTGCGCGTTTACACGAAGTCGAGCGAAGTTCCGCGCGTACTGGGCGGTCTCGGCATCGCGATCATCTCTACTTCCAAAGGCATCGTCACCGACAAGGAAGCCCGTCAAGGGAAAGCCGGCGGCGAAGTTCTTTGCTACGTTTGGTAATTTACCCGCACAAGTGAGGAGGTGTACTCATGTCCCGTATCGGACGCAAACCGATCCAGGTGCCTAACGGCGTGAACGTGAACCTGGACAACAATTTGATTACCGTCAAAGGACCGAAAGGAACTTTGTCCCGCGAATTGCACAAAGACATGAAAGTTTCGGTCGAAGGCGACGTCATTACCGTCGAGCGTCCTTCCGACCAGAAGCTTCATCGTTCTCTTCACGGAACGACGCGCAGCGTCGTCGCCAACATGGTGGGCGGCGTAACCGAAGGTTTCGCGAAGAATCTTGAGCTTGTCGGCGTCGGCTATCGCGCCAGCAAGTCCGGCGAGAAGCTCGTCTTGAACGTCGGGTACTCTCATCCGGTCGAATTCGTTCCGGAGAACGGCATCGAATTCGAAGTTCCGGCTCAGAACCGGATCATCGTCAAAGGCATCGACAAGGAAGTCGTCGGCGCCATCGCCGCCAAAGTGCGCGCCGTACGTCCGCCGGAGCCTTACAAGGGCAAAGGCATCAAGTACGAAGGCGAGCGCATCCTCCGCAAGGAAGGCAAGGCCGGCAAGAAGAAATAATGAAACGAAGTTGCGGGTGGCCTGACGCTGCCCACATGCAACCGTTAAGGAGTGTATCTTAGGATGATCACCAAAAGCGATAAAAATAAAGCCCGCCTGAAACGCCACCTTCGCGTGCGCAAGAAAATCAGCGGGACGAACGAACGTCCGCGTCTCTCCGTATTCCGTTCTTCGAAGCACATCTACGCGCAGCTGATCGATGACATCAAAGGCGTAACGATCGCTTCCGCATCGACGGTCGACAAGGAACTGGCTTCCCAGATCGGCAACGGCGGCAACGTCGAGTCCGCTCGCAAAGTGGGCGAACTGATCGCGAAGCGCGCCAAGGAGAAAGGATACGAGAATGTCGTATTCGATCGCGGCGGCTACTTGTACCACGGACGGATCCAAGCACTGGCGGACGCGGCTCGCGAAGCCGGTCTGCAGTTCTAAAAATTTGGGCATAAGGAGGTTAACGACTTGCGTGTAGATCCGAATACGTTGGAACTTACGGAAAAGATGGTTCAAATCAACCGCGTATCCAAGGTCGTCAAGGGCGGACGCCGTTTCAGCTTCAGCGCACTGGTCGTTGTCGGCGACGGCAAGGGCTGGGTTGGCGCCGGTATCGGCAAAGCCAGCGAAGTCCCGGATGCGATTCGTAAGGGCATCGACGATGCCAAGAAAAACCTGATTTTCGTTCCGCTCGTCGGAACCACGATTCCGCACACGGTCGAAGGAAGATTCGGCGCCGGCAAAGTGCTGTTGAAGCCAGCTTCCGAAGGTACGGGCGTTATCGCGGGCGGTCCTGTCCGCGCGGTGCTCGAACTGGCTGGCGTCGGCGACATTTTGACGAAATCGCTCGGCTCCTCCAACTCCATCAACATGGTGAATGCGACGTTGGAAGGTCTGTCCCGACTGAAGCGCGCCGAAGACGTAGCGAAGCTCCGCGGCAAAACCGTGGAAGAGCTGCTCGGTTAAGGAGGGGACAACATGGCGCAACTGCAAATTACGTTGAAGCGCAGCCTGATCGGCCGTCCCGGCAATCAACGCGCGACGATCCAGTCGCTCGGGCTTCGCAAAGTAAACTCCACTGTCGTTAAAGAAGACAACGCGGCCATTCGCGGCATGGTGAACCAAGTCAGCCACCTGGTCGAAGTTAAGGAAGTATAAAACGCGATTAACCAGCAAGCGCAAATCACTCAAGGAGGTGCGACGAACGATGAAATTGCATGAACTTTCTCCTGCTGAAGGATCCAAGTTCAGCCGCAAGCGCGTCGGTCGCGGCATCGGCAGCGGTATGGGCAAAACGTCCACCCGCGGTCACAAAGGTCAAAACGCTCGTTCCGGCGGCGGTGTTCGTCCCGGATTCGAAGGCGGCCAGAACCCTCTGTACCGCAGACTGCCGAAGCGCGGCTTCAACAACGACCGTTTCGCGACGGAATACGCGATCATCAACCTGGAGCAGTTGAACCGCTTCGCTGCAGGCACGGAAGTGACGCCTGAGCTTCTGCTTTCCGAAGGCATCCTGAAAAACCCGAAGGATGGCATCAAGGTTCTCGGCAACGGCGAACTGAGCGTACAGCTGACGGTCAAAGCTCACAAGTTTTCGCAATCCGCAGCAGAAAAAATCCAGGCCGCCGGCGGTAAAACCGAGGTGATCTAATGTTCGCGACCGTCTCCAACATTTGGAAGGTAGAGGACCTTCGCAGAAGGATCCTGTTTACCCTTTTCATTCTGCTTGTCTATCGTGTTGGTTCTTTTATCCCGGTGCCGAACATTGACAAAAGCGTGCTTGAGATGGCGAACACACAAGGCAACGAGCTGTTCGGATTGTTGAACACTTTCTCCGGCGGCGCCCTGTTCCAGTTCTCGATCTTCGCGCTCGGGATCATGCCGTATATCACGGCTTCGATCATCGTGCAGTTGTTGTCGATGGACGTCATTCCGAAGTTCGCGGAATGGGCTAAAGAAGGCGAGAACGGCAAGCGCAAGCTGGCGCAGGTAACGCGATACGGAACGGTCATTCTGGGTTTGGTCCAGGCATTCGCGACCGCTATCGGTTTTAACCGGATTTACAACAGCCAGATGGTTCTGGATCCGTCGGCCGCCACCTACATCATGATCGCGATCGTGCTCACCGCGGGCACGTCGTTCCTGATGTGGCTCGGCGAGCAGATCAACGAGAAGGGCATCGGCAACGGCATCTCGATCCTGATGTTCGCGGCGATCATCTCGCGCATTCCGCAATACGCGCAGGATATTTACCGCGACCAATTCGCGAACAACGACGGACAGGTGTTCTGGAGCGTCGTACGCCTGGTCATCATTGTACTCGTGGTGCTGCTGATCGTTGTCGGCGTCATCTTCGTGCAACAGGGCGTTCGGAAAATTCCGGTTCAATACGCGAAGCGCGTCGTGGGCCAGAAGATGTACGGCGGGCAGTCGACGCACATTCCGCTCAAGGTGAATGGCGCCGGCGTCATCCCGGTCATCTTCGCCTCTTCGCTGCTGATGTTCCCGATTACGATCGCCCAATTCTGGTCCAATCACGACTGGGCCCAGTGGGTTATCAACCACCTGTACTACGACAAGCCGCTGGGCATGGTGCTGTACGTTCTGCTCATCGTCGGCTTCACCTTTTTCTACACGTTCGTTCAGTTCAACCCTCAACAGTTGGCCGACAACATGAAGAAGAACGGCGGCTACATTCCGGGCATTCGTCCGGGCAAGCCGACTTCCGGTTATCTGACGCGGGTTATCACCCGCATCACGCTGGCCGGGGCCGTCTTCCTGGCCGTTATCTCGCTTCTTCCGGTCGCCTTCGGAGATCTGGGAGGCTTGCCGCGTTCGGTACGGCTCGGCGGCACTTCGCTGCTGATCGTCGTGGGCGTTGCGCTCGAGACGATGAAGCAGGTCGAGAGCCAGTTGATTAAGCGCCACTACAAAGGGTTTATCAATAAGTAGCAACGCCATGGGAGGAACAGCAATGAACACTTTGTTTATGGGGCCTCCTGGCGCCGGTAAAGGTACGCAGGCCGAACGCATCGTTGAACGGTTCGGCATCCCGCATATTTCGACCGGGGACGCTTTCCGCTTGGCAATGAAAGAGAACACCCCGCTCGGTCAGAAGGCCAAAGAGTACGTCGATAAGGGCCTGCTGGTTCCGGACGAGGTGACGAACGGAATCGTCCGCGACCGGCTCGGCCTGGCCGATTGCGAATCGGGATTTCTGCTCGACGGGTTTCCCCGTACGCTGGCGCAAGCCGAAGCGCTTGACGAGATGCTGGCCGACATGGGCCGGAAGATCGATCACGTCATCAACCTGAAGGTGGACCGCAGCCTGCTGCTCGCCCGCCTGACGGGACGGAGAATCTGCAAATCGTGCGGAGCGACGTACCATGTATTGTTCAACCCGCCGAAGCAGGAAGCGGTTTGCGACAAGTGCGGGGGAGAACTGTACCAGCGTTCCGACGACACGGAGGAGAAGGTTGGCACCCGGCTCGACGAATATACGAGCAAGACGGCGCCGCTGCTGGAGTATTACGGCAACAAAGGTTTGCTCCGGGAAGTGGACGGGGAGAAGGATATCGACGCGGTTACGGCCGAGATCGTTTCCCTCCTGAGAGGGTAACCGGCCATGATCGTGTGCAAATCCGAATCGGAACTGAACTTGATGCGGGAGGCCGGACGGATTGTCGCCGAGACCCATCGCCTGATGAAACAGGCGGTGGAGCCGGGGATCACGACCGGGGAGCTGGATCGGATCGCCGAGGCTTATATTACGAGCCAAGGCGCGGTTCCTTCCTTTAAAGGCTATAACGGGTTCCCGTCCAGCATATGCGCTTCCGTCAACGAGGAGCTCGTTCACGGGTTCCCCGGACCGCGGAAGCTCGTAGAGGGCGACATCATCAGCATCGACATCGGCGCGAAGTACAAAGGGTATCACGGGGATTCGGCGTGGACCTACGGAGTCGGGAAGATCAGCGAGGAGGCCCAGCGTCTATTGGACGTGACGGAAACGTCCCTTTTCGCCGGTTTGGAGATCATCCGCCCCGACGTTCGTCTGTTTACGATCTCTCACCGAATTCAGAAGGTTATCGAAGAGGCCGGGTTCTCGGTCGTTCGCGAATACGTCGGTCATGGCGTCGGCGCGGAACTGCACGAGGAACCGCAAATTCCGAACTACGGCATTCCCGATCGGGGGCCGCGGCTCAAACCGGGCATGGTGCTCGCCATCGAGCCGATGGTAAACTTAGGGGAACGCTATGTAAGGACGCTTGCCGATAACTGGACGGTCGTTACGGTGGACGGCTCTCTCTGCGCACACTTCGAACATACGATTGCCGTTATCGAAGACGGGTACGAAATCTTGACCCGTACGGAAACTTAGGTGAATCGCAATGACGGAACATGCGGGACTGTCGCCTGGCGACATCGTGAGAAGCCGGCGCGGCAAGGACGAGGGCCAACTGGTCGTCGTCATCGCCCTTGAAGGCGAGCGGGCCGCGCTCGTGGCCGACGGCGACAATCGCCGGTTCGATCGGCCCAAACGCAAAAACGTGCTGCATCTCGAACCGACCGGACTAAGGAGCGGCGAGGTGGCGGACAGCCTTCGCGATACCGGGAGAGTCACGAACGGCAAGCTTAAGTTTGCCATCGCGGACGCCCGGCGACGGCTTGAAGCTCATGCTGAAGAGAAAGGAGATTGACCGTGGCCAAAGAGGACGTCATTGAGGTGGAAGGAACGGTCATCGAACCGCTGCCGAACGCGATGTTCCGTGTGGAACTCGAGAACGGACATCAGATTCTGGCACACGTATCCGGCAAGCTGCGGATGCACTTCATCCGCATTCTGACCGGAGACAAGGTGGTCATCCAACTGTCGCCTTACGATTTGACGCGAGGTCGGATTACCTACCGCAAATAAGCTCGTCCGATATCTGCCGCACCACACGTGCCGATCGAACGAGGCGCCTTAAGCGCACACTAGCGATCGCACATCGAAGGAGGTTATTATCATGAAGGTGAGACCGTCGGTCAAACCGATTTGCGAGAAATGCAAAGTCATTCGCCGCAAAGGCAACGTGATGGTTATCTGCGAAAATCCGAAGCATAAACAAAAACAAGGCTAAGAGGAGGTGCTGTTCAAGCATGGCACGTATTGCTGGTGTTGACCTTCCCCGCGACAAGCGCGTGGAAATCGCCCTGACGTACATCTTCGGTATCGGCAAGACGACTTCCCAGAAGCTGCTCGCAACCGCCGAAATCAACCCCAACACCCGCGTCCGCGATCTGACCGAAGACGAGCTCGCTCGTATTCGCGAAGCGATCGACAAGACGCTGAAGGTTGAAGGCGACCTGCGCCGCGAGATCGCTCTGAACATCAAGCGTCTGATCGAGATCGGCTGCTACCGCGGCGTCCGCCATCGTCGCGGTTTGCCGGTTCGCGGCCAACGTACCAAAACGAACGCCCGCACGCGCAAAGGTCCGCGCCGTACGGTTGCGAACAAGAAGAAGTAAGGGGGGATAACCTAGATGGCACCCAAAGGAAAGAAAGTCGTCCGCACGAAGCGCCGCGACCGCAAGAATATCGAATCCGGCGTCGCGCACATCCGCTCGACGTTCAACAATACGATCGTAACGATCACCGACCCGCACGGCAACGCGATCTCCTGGGCAAGCTCCGGCAACCTGGGCTTCAAAGGCTCGCGCAAGAGCACGCCGTTCGCAGCCCAGATGGCCGCGGAATCCGCTGCTCGCGCAGCTATGGAGCATGGCATGCGCGCCGTCGAAGTCATGGTTAAAGGTCCGGGCGCCGGCCGCGAAGCCGCGATCCGTTCCCTGCAAGCCGCTGGCCTTGAAGTCAGCATGATCAAAGACGTCACGCCGATCCCTCACAACGGCTGCCGTCCTCCCAAACGCCGTCGCGTATAAAACGAGCCCTGTGGTATCAAACGAGGACAACTTGTGAATAATGGTTGTAACGGTTAGGCATACTACAAGGTTTGCCCGAGTCGGTTCCCGGCGTTCGAGATGACCGGGTAAACAATCGGCAACGTCAGTAACGCAGCGACGTTTTGAAGGAGGGGTATGGTTGTGATTGTGATCGAGAAGCCGAAAATCGAGTCCGTGGAGATCCAGGAAGACAAGAGGTACGGGCGTTTTGTCGTCGAGCCGCTGGAGCGCGGCTACGGCATGACGCTGGGTAATTCCCTCCGCCGCATTCTGCTGTCGTCCTTGCCGGGCGCCGCCGTCATTTCGGTGCAGATTGACGGAGTTCTTCACGAGTTCTCCACCGTTCCGGGCGTCATTGAGGATGTAACGGAAATTATCCTCAATCTGAAGCGCCTTTCGCTGAAGATTCATTCCGACGAGGAGAAAGTGCTCGAGATTGACGCGGAAGGCGAAGGCGTCGTGACGGCCGGCGACATTAGAGCGGACAGCGACGTAGAGATTCTCAACCCGGATCTGCATATCGCGACTCTTGCTTCCGGCGCGCGTCTTCACATGCGCATCTTCGCGAGGCAGGGTCGCGGGTACGTTCCGGCGGATCGCAACAAGAAGGAAGATCAGCCGATCGGGGTCATTCCGGTCGATTCGATCTACACGCCTATTACCCGCGTTAACTATAAAGTCGAAAATACCCGTGTCGGCCAAGTGACCAACTATGACAAGCTCACGCTCGAAGTGTGGACGGACGGAAGTATTCGACCGGAAGAAGCGGTCAGTTTGGGCGCCAAGATCCTGACGGATCACTTGTCGTTATTCGTCGGATTGACGGACGAAGCCAAAGACACCGAGACGATGAAAGAGAAGGAAGAGGACAAGAAGGAGAAAGTGCTCGAGATGACGATCGAAGAGCTCGATCTTTCCGTCCGTTCCTACAACTGCCTCAAGCGCGCCGGGATCAATACGGTGCAAGAGCTAATCACCAAGTCCGAAGAAGACATGATGAAGGTTCGCAACCTGGGCCGCAAGTCTTTGGAGGAAGTGCAGGAGAAGCTCGAAGAGCTCGGCCTCGGACTGCGCGTCGAGGAATAACCCGCATTGGAATAAGCAGCAAGGAGGGAAAACGATGGCTTACCAAAAACTGAGTCGCGACTCCAGTTCCCGGAAGGCACTCTTCCGCGACCTGGTGACCGACCTGTTCCTGTACGAACGCATCCAAACGACCGAGGCGAAAGCCAAGGAAGTGCGTTCCATCGCCGAGAAGCTGATCACGCTCGCCAAGCGCGGCGATCTTCACGCTCGTCGGCAAGTAGCGGCTTTCGTTCGCCGGGAGACTCTGAACGGCGATCAAGACGCCATCCAGAAGTTGTTCTCCGATCTGGCGCCGCGCTACTCGGAACGCCCGGGCGGATATACCCGCATCTTGAAGCTCGGCCCCCGTCGCGGCGACTCCGCCCCGATGGTTTACCTCGAACTCGTAGATCGCGCGTAAGACCGGAACAAGAAAGGATGGACCGAACGCAAGCTTCGGATCATCCTTTTTTTGTGCACGATGGAAGCGGAGGAATAGACCGATGCGCAAGATCTGCCTGCTCGTCAGCTATGACGGTTCGGACTACTACGGCTTCCAGAGCCAGCCGGGGGGCAACACGGTTCAAGACAAGCTCGAACTCGCGATCCGAACCTTGACGGGTGAGCAAGTTGCCATTCACGGTTCGGGACGAACGGACGCCGGCGTTCACGCACGGGGGCAAGTCGCTCACTTCCGCACCGAATCCCGCATTCCGATCGAGCGGTGGGCGCTTGCGCTCAACGCGCGGCTTCCGGACGATATCGTGGTCCGGGCCGCGGCGGAAGTTCCCCTCGATTTTCACTCCCGTATTTCCGCCATCCGCAAGACGTACCGCTATGTCATCACCAGTTGCCGATTTCCCGACGTGTTCGAACGGAAGTATGTCTTTCATCATCCTGCTCCGCTGCGCTTCGATGCGATGCGCGAGGGACTTCAGCACCTACTTGGCGAGCACGACTTCTCGTCGTTCACGTCCCCGCTGTCCACGAAGCCGCATCACGTCCGTACGATCTATGAGGCGACGCTGGCCGTGGAGCCCGGCGGAGACGGTTCGGTGGAGGAAGGGAGAGGGAGGGCGACGCTGACGATTACCGGCAACGGTTTTCTATACAACATGGTTCGGATCATCGTCGGCACGCTGCTTCAAGTCGGAGAAGGGAAACGGACACCGGACGATATTGCCGCCATTCTGGCCGCGCAGAATCGGGCGAAAGCCGGACCGACCGCCGTTCCCTATGCGCTCACGCTGATGAGAGTCGAGTATGGGGCCGAATGGGGAATCGATTGGCGAGCCGGGCGCGGTTCGTTGAACTTTTAACTTGCGGTATGGGTGAATATGCTGTACAATAATTTTTGTGTGTTCTTCATGGCTATCCCACGGCCCCGGTGAAGACATGCCGCTTTATTTACCGTGTCCGACTGCCTGCCTATCCCGAAGATGGCGCAGGATCCATCCGTCCGACACTTCATTTTCCAACCTTGACTATGAACTCTATGTCGACGACATAGAACGGAATACAGGCGTATACTGAAGGAGGAACTAACATGCGTTCAACTTACATCGCGAAGCCGAATGAAGTGCAGCGCAAGTGGTACGTCATCGACGCTGCCGGCAAGACGCTCGGCCGTCTGGCGACCGAAGCCGCTTCCCTGATTCGCGGCAAACATAAACCGGAATTCACTCCTCACGTCGACACGGGCGATTTCGTCATCGTGATCAATGCGGAGAAGATCGTGCTGACCGGCAAGAAGCTGCAACAGAAGAAGTACTATACGCACTCGCACTATCCGGGCGGCTTGAAGACGACGACGGCTGCGGAGATGATTGCCAAGAAGCCGGCTCGTATCATCGAACTGGCCGTATATGGCATGCTTCCGAAGAACAAGCTCGGACATCAGCTGCAAACGAAACTGAAAGTATACGCTGGCGCGGAGCACCCGCACCAAGCTCAACAACCTGAAGTTTACGAACTTCGCGGTTAATCGAAAGGGAGGACCTACCAATGGCTCAAGCGAATTATATTGGAACAGGCCGTCGGAAACATTCGGTTGCCCGCGTCCGTCTCGTACCGGGTGAAGGCCAAATTACGATCAACAAGCGCAGCATCGACGAGTATTTCGGCTTGGATACGCTCAAGCTGATCGTGAAGCAGCCGCTCGTTCTGACCGAGACCGCCGGCAAGTATGACATCATCGTGCTGGCCAACGGCGGCGGCATGTCCGGTCAAGCCGGCGCGATCCGCCACGGCATCTCCCGCGCTCTGCTCAAAGCAGATCCGGAACTGCGTTCCACATTGAAGAAAGCCGGATTCCTGACCCGCGACCCGCGGATGAAGGAACGGAAGAAATACGGGCTCAAAGCGGCTCGCCGCGCGCCCCAATTCTCCAAGCGTTAATTTTGTTTGGGAAAATCGCCTTCTCGCTGTCACCAGACGGCCGGGAAGGCATTTTCTATATAGTAGCCCATCGGCGGTCCGGTTAGAGATTGCCAATGAAACTGTTCGGGAATTCATTGAATAATCCGATCAGATAACGTATAATTTGAAATCATAGGATACCTACTTGTCAACAGGGGGTTTAACGGATGAATTTACTGGAGAAGGAAGACCTGATCCGCGTGAAGGCGGAGGAACTTGAGAATGCGTCTCCGGAAGACGTTATTCGTTTCGCGGTCGAGACGTTTCCGAACATTACGTTCGCGTGCAGCTTCGGCGCCGAGGATGTCGTTCTTGTCGATATGCTTCAGAAGATCAGCCCGTCCACGGACGTCTTTTACCTGGATACCGATTTTCACTTTAAGGAAACCTACGAGACGCGCGATCGCATGATGGAGCGGTACGGAATGACCTTCGTGCAAGTGAAGCCGAAGCTGACGCCCGAGGAGCAGGCGGCCGAGCATGGCGAAGCTCTGTGGTCGCGCGATCCGAACGCATGCTGCAACATTCGCAAAGTCGAGCCGCTTACGCGCATTCTCGGTCAATACGAAGCTTGGATTACCGGCATCCGCCGCGACCAGGCTCCGACCCGCGCCAATGCCAAGAAGATCGAATACGATACGAAGTTCGGTCTCGTCAAGTTTAATCCTCTTGCGAGCTGGACCAGCGAAGACGTATGGAACTACATTCGCGAGAACAACGTCATTTATAACCCTCTGCACGATCAGAACTACCCGAGCATCGGCTGCGAATACTGCACGAAGCAGGTTATGCCTGGGGAAGATCCCCGTTCGGGACGTTGGGCAGGTTCCGACAAGACGGAATGCGGCTTGCACAAATAATACGGACAGAAGGGAAAGACGAGCATGAGTTTGATTCAACCCCACGGCGGTACCTTGATCAATCGATTGGCTGAAGGCGCGGAGCGAGAGGAGTTGCTGGCGAGTGCATCCGGATTGGTTAAAATTCCGGTAAGCAATCGGACGGTATCCGACCTCGACCTGATCGGCGTCGGCGCGTTCAGCCCTCTGACCGGCTTCCTGAACGAAGACGATTATCGCTCGGTCGTCGAGAATATTCGTTTGGCGAACGGCCTTGTCTGGAGCATTCCCATCACGTTAGCCGTAACGGAAGAGCAGGCGGCGACTCTGCTGGTCGGAGAGCAGGCTGCTTTGGTCGGCGAGAAGGACGGCGTCGTATACGGCATTATCGATGTGGAGAGCATCTACAAAGTCGATCAGCAGCACGAAGCGCGCAAAGTGTTCAAAACCGACGAGACGGCGCACCCCGGCGTTGCGAAGCTGTATGAGCGCCCGAACGTTTATGTCGGCGGTCCCGTGAAGGTGTTGAATCGGCCCAAGCCGGAGAAGTTCAACGAATACTATTTCGATCCTTCTGAGACCCGGAAGATCTTCGCGGAGAGAGGCTGGCGTTCCGTCGTCGGCTTCCAGACCCGCAATCCGGTTCACCGGGCGCACGAGTATATCCAGAAGTGCGCGATGGAGATCGTCGACGCCCTGTTCCTCAACCCGCTTGTCGGCGAGACCAAATCCGACGACGTTCCGGCGAACGTCCGGATGAAGAGCTATCTGGCCCTGCTGGAAAATTATTATCCGAAAGATCGCGTGTTCTTCGGCGTTTTCCCGGCGGCCATGCGCTATGCGGGACCTCGCGAAGCGATCTTCCATGCCATGGTTCGCAAAAATTACGGCTGCACGCACTTTATCGTCGGCCGTGACCATGCGGGCGTCGGCGATTATTACGGCACCTACGAAGCGCAAGATCTGCTCCGTTCCTTCCCGCCGGAGGACCTGGGCATTACTCCGCTTTTCTTCGAGCATAGCTTCTTCTGCAAGAAGTGCGGAAGCATGGCTTCCAGCAAGACGTGTCCGCACGACAAGGAACATCACGTAGCCTTGTCCGGCACCAATGTGCGCGCGCTGCTGCGCGACGGCGTCTGCCCGCCTCCGGAATTCTCGCGTCCGGAAGTGGCGAAGATTCTGATCGAGGGCATGGCGGAAACCGCCGCGGCTTCGAACAACTAATCAAATCATTTCCAAGGGTCCACCGAATAAAAGACCGCCTCGTCCCATAAGATGTATTGTACTTCGTTGGGACGAGGTGGTCTTTTTGTTTAGATCGGAAAAGCCAAATGGCGCAAGAACGGGCAAGCCCCGCCTGATCGTCTGGATCGGCGGCAAGGGCTGGCTTCGTCTCGGGACGGTCGCCGGACTCCTTCTTCTGGTGGGCGTCATTCTGTACAGCGAGATCCCGTCCGTGCACACCTGGAGCTACTGGACAACGCCGCTGACGGGCAAAGTCATCGCGCTCGATGCCGGGCATGGAGGAGCGGATGGAGGGGCCGTAAGCCGCGACGGGATCATCGAGAAAGACATCAACATGTCCATCGTCCTCTATTTGCGCGACTACCTGCAGCAAGCCGGCGCGCTAGTCGTACTGACTAGGGAAGGGGATTACGATCTCGCCGAAGCGGACGTGAAAGGTTACTCCAAACGGAAGACGGCGGATCTGCTCGAGAGGGTCGATACGATTCGCAACCGCAAAGCCGATCTGGCGGTAAGCATCCACCTGAACAGCGTGCCTTCCCCTGCTTGGTCCGGCGCGCAAACGTTCTATTCCAAAACCGTGCCCGACAGTTCCCGATTGGCCCAGGTTCTGCAGAAAGAGATCAAGGAAACGCTTGGGAACACGAACCGCACCGCCCTTCCCAACAACACGGTTTATTTGCTTAAGACGCTCCCGATGCCCTCCGCGTTGGTGGAGATCGGCTTCCTGTCCCATCTGGCCGAGGCGCGTCTGCTTGCGAACGAGACGTATCAGAAAAAAGTAGCGGCATCCCTGTACCGGGGAATTCTGCGTTACCTGTCCGGCGAGGGCCAGCAAACCCAAACGAAGCCGTGACCGCCCGAATGTGCTATAATAAATGGGAAATGTCGAGCAGAAACGAGGGCTTGCGCGGATGGTAACGAGAGAGAAAGTATTGGAATTATTGAAGTCGGTCGCGGAACCGACGTTGAAGCAGCCGCTTGCCGAACTGGGGTTGGTTCGGGATATCGTCGTACGGGAGTCGGGCATTTCGCTTACGGCCGTCGTACATCCGGAGAGCTTAGCGGGAGCGGAAGAGCTCGAAAGGACCCTGGCCGAAGCGTTGAAGCCGCTGCACGAGGGCGTACCGCATATCCGGATTCGAGAAATGACCGAACACGAGAAGGCGGAGACGCTCTCGAAGCTGGGCAATACGGGAACGAACGCTTCTCCGCCGAATGCCGCGGGAGCGCAAGGAGCGGCTCCGGTAAGAGGACATGGTGCCGGATTGGAGACAAGCAGTTCTTTGCTTCGGGCGGACAGCGATGTACAATTCATTGCCGTAGCCAGCGGCAAAGGCGGCGTCGGCAAATCCACGGTTACCGTCAATCTTGCCGTCGCCTTGGCCCGGTCCGGCAAACGAGTCGGACTTATGGATTGCGACATCTACGGCTTCAGCGTACCGGACATGATGGGCATCGAGGAGCAGCCTCAACAGGTAAACAACAAGATTATGCCGATCGAGCGTTTCGGCGTCAAAGTGATCTCGATGGGCTTCTTCGTCGAAGACAACAGCCCCGTCGTCTGGCGAGGTCCGATGCTGGGCAAGATGCTGCGCAATTTCTTCGCCGAAGTCGATTGGGGAGAGCTTGATTACGTCCTGCTCGATCTGCCGCCGGGTACGGGAGATGTTGCTTTGGACGTGCATCAGATCATTCCCCAGAGCAAAGAGATCATCGTTACGACGCCTCATGCCACGGCTGCTTTCGTAGCGGCAAGAGCGGGCGCCATGGCCATCAAGACGAACCATGAGCTGCTCGGCGTCGTCGAGAACATGTCATGGTTCGAGAGCGAAGGCAGCGGCAAGCGCGAATACGTGTTCGGCAGAGGCGGCGGCGGCCAGCTGGCCGAGACGCTGCATACCGAACTGTTGGCGCAATTTCCGCTGGGAGCTCCGGACAACCATCCGTCCGAACCGGATTTTTCTCCTTCGGTTTATAAAGCCGATTCCCCGGTCGGACAAGAATATGCCCGCCTGGCAGCGCGAATCATCGAGTTGTGCGGCAAATAAACGAAAAACCGGCTTGCGCCGGTTTTTCGTTTTTTAACTGTTGTTTCCTTCGGAGCCCTGGCTTTGACCTTGACCGCCGCCGCCGTCTCCTCCGCCTGATCCGCCGCCGCCTTCGGAAGAAGGCTTCTTCTTGTTCGGGTTCAGTTCTTCTTTCACGACACTCTGCAGCATTTTCATGATTTCCAGCTTAAAGATCGGATTCTGGACCGCTTCTTGCACCGCGCTCATCATCTGCGTCCGGTATTCGGTCGTTTTCATCGCGTCGAAGATGACGCCCTGCATGTCTTTGCTTTTGAATACGGTCGTCAGATCTTTTTGATAAGAGGGATCCTTGAGCAGATCCTTATGCAATTGCTTGTTGTTTTTGCTGACCGCTTTGGCGAATTCCCCGGCGAACTTGGGGTCCGTCATTATATTCTCCAGGACCTTGTCATAATCGGGAGAGGTCAAGACATCCTTGACGGCCGTCCGTACCTGCTCCTGATCGGAAGGCGTCAACGACTGGGTATGAAGGCTGCTCGTTCCGTATTTCGCGGTCGAGGCCTTTTCCAGCGCTTCCTGGGCTTCGGTTGACCCCAGAATATCGATTACCATGGATTTAACGTCTTTGTAGCTCATCTGTTCGCCGCCGCCGCCGCTCTGTTCCGCTCCGCAGGACGTCAACAATACCGTGAGTCCGAGCAGTGCGCATAGAGATGACAGCCGCTTGCTGATATGTCGAGGCATACCGACCTTCTCCCTTCATGGAGCTTCTGACGGTAGTATGCGACTTCGGCAAGGCGAATATAAGGGGGACATTCATGGCTTTTTGGCTTGAACGTGGTAAAATGGAGGGGGAATGACAGAGGAGGAATTGAACTTGAATTTGCGCAAATGGATGACTTTGTTCGGCACCACGATTCTGATCGGAGGTTTATGCTCTCTGGTGACGGGTGTCGTCATGCTTCTGTGCGATTCCTCGTTCCGAGTGGTAAAGACGGAGGATTGGCTTTTCAATATTGTCATGATGGCCTTGGCCGGCCTAAGCCTGGGAGCTTTCGCGCACATGGGCTTTTTCGCATACATGATGTTGAACTATATTGCGCGGAGTATCATCAAAAGGCCTTATTTATGGGTGGCGCTTCAGGGGTTCATCGCTGCGTTCGTCTTGGTCGAAATCGCTTACTGGACATACGGCAGCGCTTTTCCGGACGCTCTTTTCTGGGCTGCTCCGCTTCTGCTCGCGGTCGCATCGATCGTCGTGGCTTGGTGGAAGGTAAAGGAGACGACCGCCGGAGCGTGGCTCCCGACCTTGTTCTTTATGATCGCCGTAACGACGATCGAAGCCGTTCCGGGCTTCCGGACCGAGAAGTGGACGTCGCTGTTGTTCACTCTCGTTCCGCTGTTTGTCTGCAACAGCTTCCAGATCATGCGTCTACATCATATTCTGGGCAAGCCCAAAAGCAAACCGGCTCCCGTCGCGGCGGGAGCCAATTAATCAGGCCGATACCATCTGATTCCATGCGGACTTGTCCTCGACCGATTTGCCGTTGGCGTCCGTCTGGCTAAGCAGTTGGGAGACCGTGACGAATTCGTATCCTTTGGCCCGAAGCTGATCGATGATGGTCGGCAGGGCTTCGTGCGTTTGCTTGCAGGAGTCGCTGGCATGCAGGAGAATGATATCGCCGGGATGCGCCTTGTTCACGACTCTGTCCACGATGGTTTGAACGCCCGGATTCTTCCAGTCGAGCGAATCGGTATCCCATTGAATGACTTTGTAATTCAAGTCTTCCGCGATTCGAAGCACCCGCTTGTCGAAGTCCCCGTTCGGCATCCGGATCAGGTTCGGGGTTTGACCGGTCATCTCCGACAGAATGCCGCCTGCGGTCGTAATCTGCTTGCGGATTTCCTCGTCGCCGAACTGGCTGTAATTGTCGTGTTTATGGCCGTGACTGCCGATTTCATAGCCATCGTCAACGATTCTTTTGACAATATCGGGATGCGTTTTGCTCCAAGGCGACGATAGAAAGAACGTGACATTGTTGACGCCCTTGCTTTTCAGAATATCCAGAATCGGTACTGCCCGCTTGTCCCCCCAACTGATGTCGAAGGTGAGGGCAATCACTTTGCGGTCTGTCGGCACGCTGTAGATCGCGGCGGGCGGATGGGGCGAGAAAACGCTGATGTTATCTTTCTCGGCCCAAATGACGCCGGCGGAGAAAATGGCGGCCAACGTTAAGTAGAAGAATCGCTTGATGTTTTTGGCATTGTAGACGAAGAAGTGGTTCATGGTGGAATTCCGCTCCTTTCCATAGTGGGGGTTGTTTCGATCCGTACATGGGGCAGCCAGGCTTTGTCCCTATCAATGTATGCTTGGCCTAGTACAAGTTATTCTCGCGAAAAAAGCAAACGGGGGGAACGGATTGTTTACCAAAAAAGGCATGGCTCAGAATTGGAGAGAAGTTCGTCCTTACGTGATTTTCGCGACGATTTTGTTTTTTGCGAGCATTGTCGTGGGCGGGGCGTCGGACAGCCGGGTCGCTTGGCTGGACAGCATGATCGGAAGCTTGAAGGATCTCGCGCAGAGCGCGGCCGACTCCGACCATCCGCAGCAGACAATGTTTTCATCTATTGCATTTAACAACATCTACGCCTCGCTGATGGCCATGTTCATGGGGATCATGGGCGGAATCATGCCCATCGTCACGCTGATTACGAACGGAATGATGATGGGATATTTGTTCAAAGGCTTTGCGGATCAGGGGGAGAACGTCGCGCTTCTTATCGTCAAGGGGATTTTGCCGCACGGAATTTTGGAATTGCCTGCGTTGTTTTTCGCATGCGGTTACGGGATTCGTCTCGGCTTTCAACTCATAAAAGGCATCTTCGGCTCTTTGATCGGACGCACCGAGCCTTGGGGCGGATTTACCTTGGCGCTCAAGGGAAGCGTGCCGGCCGCGCTTCTTTTGGTTGTCGTTCTGCTGGCAGCCGCTTTACTTGAAAGCACCGTAACTTATTGGATTATGGGAGCTTCTTGAGGACATTCAAAAAGAACCCGGCATGAGACGGTTCGATCCGTCATAAACGTGGCAGAAATGGAGCATAACAGTAAAACGTTCCGAACGCGAAGTGCGACGGGCCGTAATGCTGCCATTGAACAGGGGGCCTAGCCATGCCTATGCTGGGGATGATGTTTACGGATAAGGAATGCAAGGAGTTCGATTATTTGCTTCGCAAAGAAATGGACGAAATGCTTCTGGACATGAGCGATCGCCGTCTCGACGGTCCGGTGAAGGATGCCATTACTCGCCGTTACAAAATCATCTTTCGGATGTACGCGCGCATTGCCCCGCCTCGCGAGCTTTCCCGATATGCGCTCGGGCTGCGTTCGAACCGAAACGGATAAAGTTCGATAAAATTGGACAAAAAGGCTTGACTGCCACGCCTGGGATATGATAAATTATCTAACGCCCGAGCGGTTGTGGCGGGACAATCGAGCGTTGCAGCAAAGAAAAATGGCTCAAAAGAAGAAATTGGCTGTTGCAATTGCCTAACGCTTTATGTTATATTATGAAAGTCGCTGCTGAAACGGCGGCGGCCAGAAACGGAAGACCTTGTTCCTTGAAAACTGAACATCGAGCGTAATTGGAATCGTCAATCGAGAGCTTCGGCTTTCGGGAGACAAACCAGCAGTGAATTGAGCCATATGGCTCTCTGAT
>NZ_JACJVO010000004.1 GCF_014212055.1 Cohnella zeiphila
CGATGCGCCGATGAGCACCGATTGTTCCTGCGGCTGCCACTCCAACGTCGGCGTAGCGCGATGTATGATGGCGGCATCCTGGATGCGGACCCATCCTTCGAGCAGCTCGCCGGCCTCGGCGTGACTCATGGCATGACGCAGCTTGTGGCAGATGCTCCAAGCCGTCTTATAGGTAACGCCAATCTCCTCCGACAGTTGCAGGGCGTTGACGCCGCCAGGGCGGCTGTGAAGATAGATTGCTTGAAACCACAGACGCAACGGCGTGCGGGTGCCCTGAAATACCGTGCCGGCAATCAGCGAAGTTTGCTTTCGGCAGCGGGAGCATTCGTAAAGCGGCAAAGACCGGGTCGAGATGAGGGAATAGGAAGAGCGGCCGCAGCGAGGGCACCGGAAGCCGTCCGGCCACCTGGCGTCGAACAAAACGCGAATGCAAGCTTCTTCGTCCTGCAGAAGCCGTTGCACCTGATCGAAAGAGAGCGAACCGTCGAACATTCCCATCACCTCGAGCGTATTATTTTTCTACGACCATTATACCAAACATATGTTCCTATTTCAATATCAATATCCAATAAAATACTGAGCGAAAGGGATATCTCGGCAGCCGAGATGCCAACTTCCATGGAGAGAGGCCCAAACCGGGAGTGATGTATCTGAAAAGGATATGGGGCGGCAAGCAGCCAATCTCCTGAGCGACAGGGATTCCGAATGTAAGGTGGAAAAGAGGAAAGGACATGCGCGATGTCCCTGAGCGAAGGGGATTCCGAATGTAAGGCGGAAAAAAGGAATGGGCATGCGCGAAGTCACTGAGCGAAGGGGATTCTGAGTGTAAGGCGAAAAAAGGAATGGGCATGCGCGAAATCCCTGAGCGAAAGGAATAACGAGCAGCGCGGGCGAGAGAACGAGAAAAAAACGAAACCCTCCGGACCGCATGGCCGGAGGGTTCGTGGAGCTGCGGGAACAAATCGAGATTAAGCTTTCGCGGCTTCGATCTCGAGGGTAAACTTGACTTCGTCGCCGATCAGCACGCCGCCGGTCTCGAGAGCGGCGTTGTACGTGAGGCCGTAGTCGCTGCGCTTCAGGGAGCCTTTGGCGTTGAAGCCGGCTTTCTCGTTGCCCCACGGGTCTTTGCCGGAACCTTCGTAAGCGACTTCGAACGTCTCGGAACGGGTGACTCCGTGAAGAGTCACGTCGCCGGTCACGTCGTATTCGCCGTCGCCGGTCTTGACGATCTTCGTGGCTTTGAAGAGAAGCTTCGGATGATTCTCGACGTCGAAGAAATCGGCGGATTTGAGGTGGGCGTCGCGATCTCCGTTGCGGGTGTCCACGCTGGACAGATCGATCGCGAACGAGATGTCGGCGGTCGTCAGGTCGCTCACGTCGGCGGAGATTTGCGCTTCGAAGTTATGGAAGCTTCCTTTGACCTTGGCGATCATCATGTGCTTGACGGAAAAATCAACGGCGCTGTGGGAGACGTCTACTGCCCAGTTTGTTTTCGACATGTTCGTTCATCCTCCTAATTTACTTACAAATTAATATTTGCTTATATAATTTTAGTAACCGTATATCCAATATAGGCGAATCTTTAATTTTTGTCAAGGATGTGAACAAGCAAATGCAAAAAAAGAAGCGCCAAACCACAGCGCTTCTACGGCAAAAGCTTCTATTGACTGACAAAAAACACAATGTCGCCGTCCCGTTCGTCTACGGTCAGCTTGTTCCGATCAAGAAACCAGATGTCTTTGCTCTCGATGTAGAAGGTCAGCCGGTCGGACCGGTACACCGCCGCCGGGTCCATCGGTTCGTCCTTCATGATGCCGAAGCCGTATGGCTCGGGTCCGCCGCTTACATACCGAACGAAGATGCGGACGCTATCCCCGTCCCCGTATCCCCAATCCTGGCGGAAAACGTGCAGTGCCGAGGGCGAAATGGCCAGTTCCATGGCAGGTTCCTCCTTCCTGATGGGAACGCAAAACCTCAGGCGTTCTCGTTATCTATATTATAGAAGGAAGTCCCCGCCTATCACAAGACGATCTCAGGCTTGACCCTTCAGGATCCGAACGCCGAAAGCGGGCAGATCAAGACGGTCGTCACGAGCGTGCCGCCCTTCCACGAACGCCTCCAGCTTTCGCCCGGTCTCTTCGCGGCAAGTACAGCATCGGGGCGACAATGACTTTGTATGGAAGAAAATCGTCCTCGGAGCCGATTCCATCCGTCGCCACGCCCTGCTCCCAGAACGCCCGATAGTGGCATAAACGGTCTCTTCGTAGCGGAGGCCTTTGTTGCGGGGGCCGGCGGCGTCCTTCACCGCCCAGCAGTTGTCCCAATCGAACAGGATCGCCGTCTCCGCCGGCGTCGCCGTGCCGACGATCTCCGAGATCGCCGCCAACGCGGCGCCCAGCTCGGCCACGTCGAGCGGAAAGGCTGCCGGAAGCGGCGCCCAGCTCGGCCACGTCGAGCGGAAAGGCTGCCGGAAGCGGCGCCGGGTTCAATAGCACGGCCGACAGGCTTCACCCCTTCACGCCGCCGAGCGTCATGCCTTTGACGAAATACTTCTGCAGGAACGGGTACACGATAATCATCGGCAAGCTCGCGACGATCGTCATCGTGGCGCGGATCGACGTCGGCGTCACGAAATTGGCGCTCGCGTTGGCGCTATTCGCGAATGCGTCGGCCGAGGTCATCGAGGAGTTGGAGTTCGAGTTGGCCAGCAGCTTCATCAGCTCGTACTGCAGCGTGCTGAGGTTGACGTCCTGGGAGTTGTAAAGGAAGACGTCGAACCAAGAGTTCCATTGGAATACTCCGGTGAACAGCGCGACGGTCGCCAGCGCGGGCAGCGACAGCGGCAGCACGATGCGCATGAACGTGCGGAAGTCGCCGGCCCCGTCCATCCGCGCCGATTCGATGATGCCTTCCGGCAGCCCTTCGATGAACGATCGGATGACGATCATGTTAAAGACTCCGATGATGCCGGGCACGACATACACCCAGAAGCTGCCGATCATATGCAGGTCGCGGATCAGCAGGTAGTTCGGAATAAGCCCGCCGTTCAGATACATGGTCAGCACGAACATGATCGTCACGAATTTGCGCAGCACGAATTCGGGACGGCTGATCGTGTAAGCGACCATCGCCGAGCAGAACACCGTCACCACCGTCCCGATGACCGTCCGCAGGATCGAGATAAGCGTCGCGTGGAAGATCGTGGCTTCCTTGAACACGTAATGATAATTGTCCCAGCTGAACGCGCGCGGCCATAAATAAAGCCCGCCTTGAATCGAATCGTTCGCGTCGTTGAGCGACACGACCAGCGTATTGAGGAACGGATACAGCGTAATGACGGCCAGCAGCACGAGCAGCAGCACGTTGGCGGTATCGAAGATCACATCGCCCGGCGAGCGGTTGCGTTTATACAATTTTTTGACGGGTCCTGCCAGTGCCCTCTCCTCCTTCTAGAACAATCGTTCGTCGCCGACGCGCTTGGCGATGTGGTTCGCCGAGAACAGCAAGATGAAGCTGATCACCGTCTTGAAGATGCCGGCCGCCGTCGCGAGCGAGAAGTTGCCCATCGAAATCCCGTATTTCAGCACGAAGATCTCCAGATTTTCCGAGAAGTCCGCGTTCATGCCGTTGCCCATCAGGTACTGCGGCTCGAAACCGGTCTCCAGAATGCTGCCGAGATTCATGATCAGCAGGATGACGATAACCGGCCGAAGGCCCGGCAGCGTTACGCGCAAGATGCGCTGGAACCGGCCCGCGCCGTCGATCTCCGCCGCCTCGTACTGGGACGGATCGATCATCGTCATGGCCGCCAAGTAAACGATCGTATTCCAACCGACATCCTTCCACACTTCCGAGATGCCGAGGATTCCCCAAAAGTAATGACCGACCCCGAGCCACATGATCGGCTTGTCGATCAGATGAAGCCACATGAGCACTTGGTTAACGATGCCGCCGTCGATGGAAAGGGAAGTCGAGATAATATTGGCCGCGACCACCCAGGAGATAAAGTGCGGCAAATAGCTGATCGTCTGGACGGTGCGCTTGAACATTGCGATGCGCAGCTCGTTCAGCAGGACCGCCAGCGTGATGGCCGTCACGAAGCCCAATACGAGCTTGATGACCGCCATGGCGAACGTGTTGCGAATGACGCGAAGGAACGAGTCGTCCTCGAACAGGAAGCGGAACTGCGACCAGCCGACCCACTCTTGGTCGAACATGCCCATATTGGGCCGATAATGCTGGAAGGCGATCATCCATCCCCACAAGGGGACGTATTTGAATACGAAGATCCAGATGACGAACGGGACGGACATGCAGATCAGCGACTTTTGTTTGAACAATCTTTTGAAAAACAGTCTGGCTCCCGATGATCGGACTGCGGCGGTGTGCGGGACGGTTCCCTGAACGGATGCGTCGCTTCGCATGGCTTCTCTCCTCTCGCGATGAAGCGGTTGTCTGACCGGCCGGCGGCAAGCCGAAGGCCGGGCCTGATCCTGCCAGACCCGGCCCCGGCTTCTAGCCGCAGCCTAGTTGCCGCTGCTGCCGCCCGTTACTTTTGCGATTTTATCCGCGATCGACTTCGTAAGCGTATCTTCAAACCCTTTGACGTCGAGCTTGTTGAACGCGTCCAAATATTCGTTCCAGATGGCGTCGAACTGGTCCGGCTTCGCCAGGACAAGCTTCGGGAAGTACTTCAGCTTGACGTCCTTCGATTTCTGCTGGAAGATCTCCGCCGGCGAGCCCTGCTCGATCGAGATGCTCCATGCCGGGTACCATGGCCGGTCGTCCGGCTTGGCGAACAGCTCGGAGAACGTCTGAACGCCGTATTTGCTCAGGATCAGCTTATCGCCTTCGGTGAACGAGGCTTGCGCGACTTCCGGCTGTCGTCCCGCGTTGAACGAGTTGCCGTCGGATAGAGTGGAGCCTCCGCCGTACATCGGCCAGCTGTAGTTGAAATAGGTGAATCCGATGCTTTGCTGCTTGGCGTTGTCCTTCAGCATTTCGATCTCTTCGGGTGTCCGATAGTAGCGGCCTTTGTCGTTTACCTCGTACGTTTCGCCCTTGAAGCCCCATTGAATCATGACCTGATTTTCTTCCTTCAGCATGTTGTCGAAGAATTGGATGATCCGAACCGGGTCTTTGGCGCTCGTCGTAATGCCGACGCCGCGGTTGTCGACGAAGGACGGCGGATCCAGGTACTGGTCCTTCGTGTTCTGGTCGAACACGATCGGCAGCGGCATGTAATCGAGGTCGTCGTTGCCGGATTTCTTGATGTTCTGGATCGCTTGGTCCGCCTGCCAGCCGTAATCGAAGAAGCCGAGAACCTTGCCGGACGAAATCTTAGCCAGGTATTGGTCGTAATTGTTGACGAACGAAGATTGGTCGTACAGCCCTTCGTTGTTGACCTCGTTCAGCTTCTTCAGCCAGCGCTTCGTCACGTCGTCGTTCGAGTACACGTCGGCGGCGTGCGTCTGCATGTCGACGATGACGTCGCCGTCGTTCGGATAGCCGGCGAGATGCATCGGGGGATTGAAGATGCCCATCGTCCGCCAATCGTACGTAAGCGAGGTAAATCCGGTCAGCTTATCGTCCTTATGGGCATCGTTATATTTCTTGATCAGGTCGAAGTATTCGTCCAGGGTCTTGATCTTCGGGTAGTTGAACTCCTTCAGCACGCGGCGCTGAATAAAGAAGGCGCCTTGATCGATGGTCGGATTCGGAATGTAGTCTCCGACTACCGGGCTGAACGGGAGGAAGTAGATATGGCCGTCGGCTTGTTTCATGAGATTATAATAGGGCTCGTAGACACGCTTGATGTTCGGACCGTATTGGTCGATCAGATCCTCCAACGGGATGAAGGCTTTGGCGTCGAGAATCTTGTCGATGGCGGTGTCCGGCGCGAGCACGTCGGGATAGTCGCCGCTGGCGATCATCGTGCCGATCTTCGTGTTGACGTCGCCGACTGGGAACTGCATCTTGAAGTTGACGCCGGTCTGATCCTCGAGCGCTTTGCCGATCTCCGTCTTGTTCGAATCGATGTCCGGCACCTGCGAGTTCGCGTTGAAATACGTGAACGTGACGGGCGTCTTGTCCGCCGCCGGCGACGAGGAAGCCGTTTCGGACGCAGACGCGGATGCGGACGGGCTTCCCGAACCCGCACTCTCCGAGGACGAGGCGGATGAGCCGCTGCCGTTGTTGCCGTTGCCGCCGCTGCAGGCGGCGAGCGACGCCGCCGTCGCGACGATCAGGGCGAGCGTGCCGAGCTTCTTTTGATCCAAATGTTTCGTTCCCCTCTCGAGATAATTTGTAAGCCTTTTCTGTAAGCATTTACAGTTTAAAACACCGGCACTAACCTGATAACCCGACAAACTTTATCGCCTACTTCAAAAAACATAGATGTTAGTCTGCGGGCGGTTCCTCATAGCGCGGAATGGCGATTCGGACGGCGGTGCCCAAATGCCGCACGCTGGTCAATTGGAACTGCAGCCGCTCCCGGTCGTGCAGCTTGAGCCGATAGTAGACATTCCGAATGCCGATGTGGTCTCCCATCGTATCTTCGTTCTCCAGCGAACGCCGGATGGCCGCCAGCTTCTCCTCCTCGATTCCGATGCCGTTGTCCCGGACGACGGCCGTCAGCTGCGAACCGGACGCGCGGATGTCCAGCTCGATCCGGCCGCCGTCCTTCAGCGGTTCGATGCCGTGGATGCTCGCGTTTTCCACGAAGGGCAGGATGGTCATCTTGGGCAGGTAAAGATCGTACGCGGCCTCTTCCACTTCGATCCGGTAGATCAGCTTGTCCCCGAACCGATACTTCTGAATTTCCAGGAAGCAGTGGATCAGCTCCAGTTCTTCCCGCACGGTCACCCAATCCCGCTCCCACGAGAGCGACTTGCGGAAGATCTTGGCCATGTTGCGGATGATCTTCGCCGTCTCCGTCTCCTGCTTCATCAGGCTGCGCATGCGGATCGTCTCCAGCGCGTTGAACAGGAAGTGGGGATTGATCTGGCTCTGCAGCGCGTGGAGCTGCGCCCGGTTGCGCTTGATCTCCAGGTCCTTCTTCTGAATGTCGGCCAGGTAGACGTCGTCGATCAGGTTCTTGATCTGCAGCGTCATCCGGTTGAATTCGTTGGTCAGCTGTCCGATCTCGTCGCGATACGACTCGCGGTCGATCGTCTCGAAGTGGTGGTTGCGAACCTTCTTCATATGTTTGAGAATGCGAACGATCCGCACGTTCAAGGAACGGGTGAACCAAAGAATGATCAGGGTCGGGATCACGAGGTTCGGAAGGGCCAGGTACAGGACGAAGTTGCGGGAGCGGTAGACGTCCCGAAGCACCTGGTGCTCGGGGAACGCGCCGACGATGCTCCAGCCGCGCAAGTAATTGACGTTGTCGAAGCGCTGCTCCAGCCGAAGCGCGTCGGTCGGAATTCCGATCGAGGACATGGAGACGTTATGCGACATCCAATCGACGGCCGGGTCGGTCGCGTAGTCCACTTCGCCGGCCGAGTCGACCAGGTACAGGTTGCCCTGCAGCGTCGTATTCAGGAACACGCTGCTGACGGTGTCGTAGCTGATGTCGATCTTCAGGATTTTCCGGCGCTGGTTCTGGTATTTGAAGTAGTCCAGCTTGCGGATGACGCTGTACGTGATCTCGTCGCCCTTGTATGTCGCGATCATGTTGCGGACGACGATCGGAGACGCGGTATCGGAATGGAAAAAGGTCTGGTACCAGCGCTCTTTCTTGACTTCTTCCGTAATCGGGAGCAGGCCTCCGCCTCCGACGATCGTCGGATTGTCGGTATAGATGGCGATATCCTGGATCGCCTTGTAGATGGGGGAATACCGGAACAGCGTCGGGCTGACGTTCGCGTAATAGGAGTCGACGTATTCGGTCGCGTCCCGGTAGCTTTTCTCGATGGCGTCGTTGAGCAGATTGTCCGTATAAAGCACGGAAGAGACGCCGATCGCCACGTCGATCTGGGCCAGGAAGTCGTTGCGGACCTGCTCCATGGCCATCGACATGTCGTGCAGCTTCTGCTGTTTGACGTTATGGGTGGTCACCAGGTAAAAAACAAGATTGGTCAGAACGATAGGAATGAAGACGCAGAGAAGGTAGACAAGGATCATCTTGCCTCTAAGCCGGACGTGATTCAAGCTGACTCGCATATGGACCTCCGGCATTCATGTCTTGGCCAGCAGCTCGTTGCGGTATGCCGTAGGCGTCTTGCCCTCGACTTTCTCGAATTTGCAGACAAAGTAATCGGCGTTGTCGAAGCCGACGCTCCGGGCGATCTCGTAAACCCGCAGCTCGGTCTGGCGAAGCAGGCGCTTGGCGTTTTGGATGCGAAGCTGCAGCAGGAAATCGTTGAAGTAGACGCCGTACGTTTTGCGGAACAGTTGACCGAGATAGACGGGATTCATGTAAAATTTCGCGGCGATGCTCTTCAGGTTGATATCTTCGCGATAGTGGTTCTCGATGTACTGCTTGATTTTGACGATCTCGCCTTTCGCATTGTTCTTGCGCAGCCGCGCCGCCAGTTCCGCGCTCTCTTCGACAAAGGCGCGGAACCGCTCCTTCAGGCCGGACAGCGTGACCGGATACTCGCGCCACTGCAGCACGGACTCCAGGGAGCGAAGTTCGGTCTCGTCTCCCTGCAAAGAGCGAACGGCCCCGATGACGCCGAACACGAAGCGGGCGATGGCGTTCTGGACCGCTTCCGGCGCATACCGCTTGGTCCGGATCTGCTCGAAGATCCAGTCGACGGCGGCGCTTCGCGAGTCCGGATCTCCCTCCTCCAGCTGTTCCAGCCGCGCGGCATACTCGGCGGGCTCGAATTCGGCGTAACGCAGCTCCCGCTCCGGAAGGCGGTCGCGTCTCAGCACGCTCCGGTCCGCGAAAGCGAACTTGTACTGGATCGTCTCGCAGGCGGACAGGTAGGCGTCCCTGAGCGCGCCCAGGCCGGACACGATCTCCCCGATGTAGACCATGACGGGAAGATCCCACTGACGACGCAAACGGGAGGCCAGCCGCTCGGCTGCCTCCTCCAGGGCATCCGGCGAGTCCGACGGACCGAGCAGCGCCGGAAAGCCCCACACCCCGGGCCGAACTTCGTGAAGATGGACCGGGTGAGCGGCCGTCTCGAGCCGCTCCGCCGTCCTCGCGATCTCGCCCCGCCAATCGCGCGGCTCCGGCCGATCGTCCGAAGGCGTCCGGCCCGCTTGCGGCGTCATGCCGTTCGCCTCCACGATGACGTAGCCGTAGCGGCCGCCGCGCTCGAGCCCGAGCAGCTCGGCCAGCGCCGCGAGCTCCTCTTCGCCCGTCTGATCCTGCAGCAGCCGCTCCAGCGCCTTCCGCTCATAGCCGGCCGAAGCGTCCTTCAGCAGCTTATCCTTCTCGATCTGGCTCGCCAGCTGCTTCAGCGCCTCGGTCAGCTCATCCTCGTCGATCGGCTTCAGGATGAAGTCCTTCACGCCGAATTTGATCGCCTGCTGGGCGTATTTGAAATCGCCGTAGCCGCTGACGATAATGAATTTGACGTCCCGGTTCCCGCTGGCCCGGACCGTCCGGATCAGCTCCAGACCGTCCAGGACGGGCATGCGGATGTCCGTAATGATCAGGTCAGGCTCCCATTCGGCGATCGCGCTCAGCGCTTCTTCCCCGTTGTCCGCTTCCCCGCAAACCCGAAAGCCGCAGCTCTCCCAATCGATCAAATTGCGAAGTCCCTGTCTGGCGAAGATCTCGTCTTCGACCAGGACGACCTTGTTCACGAGTACCCCTCCTAACGATTCGGTTCGGACGTAATCCGGTGAAAAAGGCGGCGGCGTCATTCGGAAGCGTCATTCGGCGGCGTCATTCGCCGGTGTCTTGCGTCTCCGGCTTCCAGATTCGGTAGCGGCCGCTCAGCGCGAGCATCGCGAACAGATACAGGCAGTTGTCGTAATAGCGCCGTACCCCGGTGCGCACCGGCGTGTTCCAGAAGCGCCGGACGGTCGCTTCGGCGGCGGGGCCGGACGCGGCGAGCGAGGCCGCCGCGTTCGTCGCCAGCAGCCCGACCGGGTGCAGCGAGAGCTCGTCGAACGGTTCGCCGGCGATCGTGTAGCGGCGGTAATCGGCCGGCTCCTTGTCCGCGAAGAACGCCTGAATGCGTTCCGCCGCCTCGCACTGCCAGGGATCGGCGCGGAACCATTCCCAGTCGAGCCCGAGATTGGCCGCGACCCGGTAGGAGTCGCTGAAAAACTTGCCGTAGCCGCGCTCGTCGTTCGGCGTTCCGTCGTAGAACGCATATTCCGGCGCCAGTCCTGTCCGGGGATGGCACGATTTGTGCAGGTAGGCCCGGCTGGCGGCTGCCGCTTCTCTCCAGAACGCCCGGTCCGCGGGATCGGCCCACAGCGCGAACAGCTCGTAGAAGTGCGGCAGATGGTAGGACGGATCCGAAAATTCGCAGTTCGGGATGAACTTGATCAGCTTGTTGTCCGGGTTCCACATCGAATGGCCGTCGCCGTTCTCGCCTTTGTGCAGGCAATCCCGAAGCAATTGCCGGGCCTGGCGCCCGTAATCCAACGGTTCGGCACCATCGCCCCACCGGTGCGAGGCGAACAGCAGCGCCATGGCGAAAAACTCTTCCCCGTCGGGAGCCGGCCCGTTCGAACGCCTGGTGCCGTCCGGATCGCACGACCAGGCGAAATAGCCGGCGTTCTCTCCCTCGGTCATATACATGTACTTGCGCGTCCACCGCCAGATCCGGTCGAACACGTCGCGTCGGTCCAGCTGGACGGCCATCATCATCCCGTAGGACATTCCTTCGGTCCGGACGTCCAGGTTGCCCGTATCGAGCAGGTACCCCATGTCCGGCTCCGCTTCGTAATAGATTCTCGTCTCCTCGTCCCCTTCGAACAGCTGATGCCACGTATCCTCGATTCTCGCCGCGATGTCCGCGTCCGAATAGCCAAGCTCCCGAAAAACGTTGCGATAGGTTCCTGTATAGAACGCTCCCGGCGTTCCTTCCGTTGCCATGTTTTGTTTCGAGACCATGGAATTTTTTCTCCCTTTCTATTGTAAACGTTTTCAAAATTAATGGAAACCATGAGCCTAGCGAATCTATTGTAGGCTTCGTTACGCGGACCGAACACCCCAAAAACCTTAGAAAGCACTTTGCAAATTATAGAAGGGACGGGGCTCCGCCCTCAGTCGGCGGCGGCCCGTCCCAAATTTTGCTCAACCTGCGGCGTTCGGGGAATTCTCGGACAGCCAAAGAATCGCGGTCACGCCTCGGGGGTAATATTTGCTCCCGATAATCTCCCCGCTTAGAATCTGGTCGCTCCAGCACCAGTACGACAGCTGAGGGTGCGTCAGCCAGGCGACGTGGGCGGCGTCCGCCTCGCGGCCCTCTTCCTCCCACGGGAGATTCATGATCTCCCGGGCGATGAACTGGCACAGGTAAATTTTGCTCAGCCAGGAATTGTTGCTCGTCGAGGACAGCTTCCACCCGCCGTCTTCGAACAGGCACGTTCCTTTCACGAGCACCGTCCGCAGATGCGTGCGCAGCGCGAGCAGGTAATCGGCGAAACGGCCTTCCAGATCGAGCGCCTCCCGGTTGCCGGTGAAGTAAGGAAAGATCAGCCCTTCGATCGCCGGAATGATGCGCGAGTCGTTGTTCTCCCCGATGACGGCCGGGATGTAGCCGGCTTCGTTCAACGCGGCGGCCAGCGTCGCCGCGCAGCGGTCCGCCTGAGCGCCCGCCTCTGTCGCGGGCTCGGGCAAGCCCTCGGCGGCGAACAGCTTCTCCAGCGCGACGTAGACCGCCCAGCATTTGCCCGCCATATAGATATTGTTGCGGGATTGGCCGAGCGACACGTCGAGGCTGTCGTACGTCGTAATCTCCGCGCCGCCGGCGGTGCGGCTGCCGTCGAGCCCCATCAAGCCGTTGCGTTCCGCCGGGTCCGGATGATCCCGGTTCAGCATGCTCGCGAAGCCGTCGCGAAGCGCCGGCAGCATGCGCTCCAGGAAGTCGCGGTCCCCGGTCTGCTCCAGGTAGACGACCGCGCACGCCAGCCAGTTCACCAGTTCCTCGTGGCTCATGTAGGAGAAGCAGCCTTCGATGCCGGCGAGCTCGTACGCCGAATGCCGCGGGCGCGAGAACACGTTCGCGACGCCCATATCGTGCGTGAACGCCAGGCCGCCCGGATATTCCCGCGCGTCGCCGGGGAAGCGCGCCGTGTCCTCGTAGCTGTAGCGCTTGTAGAACCATTCCAGCTCGTTGCGCACGGTCCACGGATTCATCTTCAGCTCGTAGAACAGCTGGTCCGCCGTCAGATCCAGCGTATTCATCATCCGGTACTCGCCCTCGTTCACGACCCAGACCGGCTCGCCGTCCGCGTCCAGCAGCTGCGTGCTCCCGTAATAACTATGGATCGCATGGTTCAGCATGAACGCCTGATCGTCCGACAGCCGTCCCGCCGAGGTCCATGTGTCGGCGGCCGCGCAGGAAGCGGTCAACCGCCCGAAATTCGCGAGCGCATACTCGGCGACGTCCTCGATCCTCGAGAAGTAACGCGTATAGAAGTAGGTCGTCTCCAGTCCGGACGTCGCGATTCCTTCGCGGTAGAAGCAAATCGCGAACCGGTACGTTCGCTTCTCGCCCGCCGGCACGTCCATGAGCAGCGCGCCCGTTCCGCCCAGCCCGAACGTTAGATGCTGCGGATGCTTCGGCTTCAGGATCCGCTCCATCGAGAATCCGAAGGCGGCCGACGCCTCTTCCCGCGGCGCGGCGATGGCCGTGCGGCTCCCTTGGCCGACGCCCGTGAACGGCTCCCGGCCCGATTCGCCGAGCATTCTCATCGCGCTGTAGGGGTCTTTGCCTTCGTAGCCGAAAAACGCGCGACGGGCTTGCGTTCCTTCCCGGTTGTCGACGGTCAGCTCGGCGAATACCGCCGGAACGAGCGCCGCGCGAAGCTCGTCGTCGCCGCCCAGGGCCGGATCCGGGACGGAGCGGACGGGAGAGTAAATCCGGAACGTCAGATCGCCCGCTTCCCAGAGGTCCTCTCCGGCGCGCAGCGTCCGCCTGATCGTCGACGCCTCGAACGGCACCAGGATGGAATCCTGCTGTTTACCCTTTTTCTCCACATCATACCGGGCGGCGTCGTCGCTTACGTCTCCGAAGAAAGGGAGTGCCTCGAACCGGTCGCCGCTTCGGGACTGCACGCCGATGTAGACGTTCTCGTCGGCAGGCTTGCCGAGCTCCATGCCGAAGCCGCCGGAGCCTCCCCGGAAGCCGAGCGTGAAGCTGGCGAAGGCGCCGATCGGCGCGTGGTGCGCGTTGTAAAATATCGAATGGCTCAAGTGATGCGTCCCCTCTCTGCAACCGTTTTACGTTTATCCTAACACGGCCGTTCGCGAGGGGGCCATTGACAAATCGGGCGAATATTTACCCAAATCGCGACAGTCGGAGCGGAATCTTCTTCTATGGGAACGGCGGCAGCGGCGTTCCAACCGCTTGATCCGCGGAATGTGCAAGGGACGCCTCCGACGGCCAACCGTCCGGAAACGCCCCTTCCCGGTCAAGCTTGCTCCCCTAGCAATTCGCTAACCGTCACCAGCTCGTACCCTTGCTCCCGCAGCTCCTTCGCGAGAATGCGCACCGCTTCCACCGTCTGGGACCGGTCGCCGTAACCGTCGTGGAACAGCAGGATGCAGCCCGGCTTCACGGTTGCCCGGGAAACGGCCGCAATATGCTCGACGCCGGGCATGTCCCAATCTCTCGCCTCGCCGTTGACCGCGCCGATCATCTGGCGGTAGCCGAGCTCCCCGGCGGCCTCGGCCACCGCTTTGTCGGCATCCAGGTAGGGAGGCCGGAACGTCCGCGGCTCTTCGCCCGTCAGCTCCCCGATCAACCGGTGCGTCCGGAGCAGCTCGTCGCGAACCTGGCCCGGTTCAAGCCGAGTCAGGTGAGGATGCGAGTACGTATGATTGCCGATCTCGTGCCCTTCCGCGCGAACGGCCGCCGCCGTCTCCGGACTCTTCTCGAGCTGGCTCCCGATCATGTAGAACGTCGCCTTGCCGCCCGCCTCCCGGAATATCTCCAGAATCTGCGGCGTATACAGCGGATCGGGACCGTCGTCGAACGTAAACGCGACGGCTCGGCGCGCTGTCTCGACCTCTCTTATCGTCATACCGGACATGGAAAGCCCTCCTCGAACGTGCGGCCGCCGCGACGGCGGCCGTTCTCTTCGTATCGTCGCCTCCATTATAAAACATCTGGACGAGCCCGGGCGCTTTTTTTCACCCTTTCACGGAACCGGCCGCGATGCCCTCGACGATCCGGTTGCTTAGCAGGAAGAAGACGATCAGAATCGGCAGGATGCTGATCATGAGCGTCGCGCCGATCGCTCCCCAGTCGCTCATGTACTGGCCGACGAAGTTTTGCACGCCGACCGTCAGCGTCTTCAGCTTGTCGGAGCTGATGAACGTGTTGACGAAAATAAACTCGTTCCAGTTGTAGATCATGTTGATGATCGCCGCCGTCACCATGACCGAGCCCGTCATCGGAAGCACGATCCTTAGGAACATCCGGTTCACGCCGCAGCCGTCCATGACGGCCGCCTCCTCGATCTCCCGGGGAAGCGCCATATAGAAGCCGAGCAGGATCATGATCGTGATCGGCAGATTGAACGCGGTATAGGAAAGGATCAGGTTGGCCTGGTTGTCGATCAGGCCCAGCTTCTGAAACAGGATAAACAGCGGGATAAGCGTCGAATGAACGGGAATCATCATCCCGATCATGAACAGGCCGAGCACCGCCGGACGCAGCTTCCAGCGCATCCGCGTCAGCGCGAACGTGACGAAGCTGGCGAGCAGCACGGTGAGGGCGACCGAGGCCGCCGTAATCCAGACGCTGTTGACGAAGTAGCGCTCGATGTTGCCCTGCGACCAGACGTTCTCGTAATTTTCCCACCGGAGCCGCTTCGGCAGGGCGAACGCCGGCATCGAGAACACTTCCTGGCTGTTTTTCAAGGAGAAAAACAGCAGCCAGACGAGCGGAAGCACCTGCAGCGCCGCAGCCGCGATCAGAACGAGGTAGAGCGCGCCTCGCCCGGTGCCGGCGAAGACGGATCGTCCGGACGCGTTCGTCCGGGGACGGGCGGCCAACGGGGATGTCGATGTCGTCAGTGAACTCTCCTCCCGTCAGGAATATTGAATCGGATCCTTCGTCGCCGTGAGCCGCCGGATGATCCAGGTCGCGACGAGGCAGACGAGCAGCAGGAAAAATCCGATCGCGCTTCCGTAGCCGTAATCGAACTCCCGGAACGCCTTATGATACATGTAGGAAGCCATCACTTCGCTCGCCTGGTTCGGCCCGCCGTCCGTCATGACGTAGATCAAGTCGAAATATTTGAGCGAGCCGACGACGGCCAGCACGATCGTCACCTTGACCACTTCCCGGACGAGCGGAAGCTTGATGCGCAGGGCGACCTGCCGGGAGTTCGCGCCGTCGATCCGCGCCGCCTCGGTCAGCGAGGCGGGGATGTTCTTCAGCGCCGCGTAATAGATCAGAATGTAGAATCCGGCGTACTGCCACAATATCGGAACGAACAGCGCGCCGAGCACGATGGACGGATCGGCCAGCCAATCGGGCGTGTCCTCCACGCCGAGCGATTCGAGCAAGCCGTTCAAGATGCCGTTCGTCGGATGGTAAATTTTCAGCCACAGCTGGGCAATGGCGACCGAGGAGAGCAGCATCGGGATCAAATAGATTTTGCGCAGCAGCTGCGCGCCTTTGATTCTCCCGGACAGTACCAGCGCAACCGCCATGTAGAGCGCCAGGAAAACGGCGGACAGCAGCGCGAACAGAAGCGAATGGCCGGCGCTGCTCCAGAAGACGCCGTCCTTCAGCAGCCGCGCGTAGTTGTCCAGGCCGATGAACGTCATCTTGCCGATGCCGTCCCAATCGTTCAGGCCGTAATACCCGGTCAGCACGATCGGGACGTAGACGATCCCCAGCAGGAGCAGCAAGGACGGCAGCACGTAGAGGGCGATGACGCGTTTGTTCGACATGACCTTTTCCATAACGGAGTTCGCCTCCCGCTCCCCGGTTCGCTTATTTGCCGGCCTTCAGCGCGGCATCCTGCTTCTTGACGAAGTCCTCCGGCGTAATCGCCTTGCCGAGCAGCGCCTGCACGAGGTTGTAATGCTCGGAAGCGGCCCCGGGCTTCATCTGCACGTCCAGATACAGCGTCACCTTGCTCGCGTTGTTCAGTTCGTTCAGCAGGTCGATGAACAGAGGCGGCAGCTTGATCGCGCTCGTGTCCACCTTCGTCGCCGGGATGATGCCCGCGTCGGTGACGGAGATCTCGCCCCACTTCTGCACGAAGAAATCGACGAACGACTTCGCTTCTTCCTTGTGCTTCGAATTTTGCGACACGAACAGGCCGACGCCGGGGCCGCCCACCCAGTTGTTGACGCTGCTCTTGCCGTCCGCGGCGACCGGGAACTTGAAGAACCCGACTTTGTCCTTGAACTCCTGCGGCACGTCCGGATTGGTCGTGAAGTTCGGAACCTCCCACGTCCCCATCGCGTACATGGCCGCCTTGCCGTTCATGAATTCGGCCTTCGCTTCGTCGTTGGACAAGCCGTTGAAGCCTTTGACGAACGCCTTCCTGTCGACCAGGTTCTGCGCTTCCTTGGCCGCTTCTAGCAGCGACGGATCGGAGAAATCGCTTCCGGCGACCGCTTTGTCCAGCACGTCCGGCCCGCCGAGCCGGTCGGCGAGGTACATGTACCAGAACGAAGCCGTCCAGGCATCCTTGCCTCCGAGCGTAATCGGCGTGACTTTGTTGTCGTTCAAGGTCTGGATGATCTTCTTCAGATCGTCGAGCGTTTGCGGCGGCTGCAGGTTGTATTTGGCGAAGATCTCTTTGTTGTAGTAGACCGGCACGATGTTGAGCTCGACCGGAAGCGCGTAGGTTTGACCGTCGAACGAATAGGCTTCCGTCGTTCCCGCCACGAACTTGTCCTTCAGATCGCCCTCCAGCAGATCGTTCAGAGGCTCGAACATGTTCCCCTTGACATAGGGCTCCATGAAGCCGGCCGCCCAGGTGAAGCCGACGTCGGGCAGGTTGTTGGAGGCGGAGAGCACCTTCAGCTTGCTCTTGTACTGCTCGTTCTCCAGAACCTCCGTCTCGATGGTAACGTTCGGATGAGCCGCCTCGTATTCGCCGATAATTTGCGAGACGACTTTGAACTGCCCGGCGCTGCTCGCTTCCGGCCACAGGTGCATCAGCTTCAGCGTCACCTTCTCGCTTGAAGACGGGCTGGCGCCGGCGCTCGCGCTCGGCGAAGCCTCGCCGCTCGGGCTGCCGGACGGGCTGGCCGAGGAGCTGCTCGGAGCGCCGGAGGAAGAGCCTTCGCTGCCGTTATTGGAACCGCTTCCGCATGCGGCCGCCAGCACCATCGTCGCCAGCAGCATCGAAGTTGTCGCCATCGTTTTCGTTTTCATCCATCGTCCCCCCATGAATCGTTAGGAAGGCTCGCAAACGCTTTCCTTCCGAGTTCAAGTCTATCACTGCGAACATCGGGGGATAAGGGCACGGCGTTTGGGGAAAATTCCATCATTTTTGGGTATCCGTCTCTTCCCGCGTCATCTCGGCCCGGTATTGTCCGGGGCTTACGCCCTCGTACTCCTTGAACACCTTGTTGAAATATTTCGCCGTCCGATAGCCGATCCGCTCGGCGATCTCCGCGATCGGCAGCTTCGTCCGCAGCAGCCATTCCTTCGCCCGCTGCAGCTTGCGCCTGGCGATATACTCGCTGAGCGTCATGTCCATCTGCTCCTTGAACAGCACGCTGAAGTAGCTCGGGTTCAAGTGGACGCAGGCGGCCACTTCCTTCAAGCCGAACGTCGTCTCCAGATGCTCGTCGACGTACCGGACGGCGGCGCGCACCGGATCGCGCAGCGTCTCTTCCTTCTCCCCGGCGGCGACCAGTTCGGGATCGGCCAGCCTGCGCATGAGGCCGATCCGCTGCCGCTCCTCGCCGGCCTCTAGCGCTTGCTCGACGGCCGCGATCAGCTTGGCCCTGGCGATCGGCTTCAGCAAATAGCTGGCGACGCCCAGTTCGATCGCCTGCCGCGCGTACTCGAATTCGGCATAGCCGGAGATGAGAATGACAGGCGGCCGCTGCGCTTCCCCCTTCTCCCTCAGGCGGTCCGCAAGATGAAGTCCGCTGATCTGCGGCATGCGGATGTCGGTGATCATCAGGTCGACCGTCTCCTCGTCCAGCAGCCGCAGCGCGGCGTGCCCGTTGTCGGCCGTCACGATCCGGCAGCTTCCGGCTGCCCACGCCTCCAGCATTTTTTGAAGCCCCTGCCTCGTTCTCGGCTCGTCGTCCACGATCAGAATCGTTTTGGTTTTCACGGTTCTCTCTCCTCTCTGAAGCCGGTATCGTCAGCCGAAGGCCGATGGACCGGTTGCCGGGTTGTCAGCGGAATCGTAACGGTTACCCGCGTGCCCTCGCCCTTTCGGCTGCGAATGGCGAAGCGCTCTAGCCCCTCCTGCGGCTCGGCGAAATAAAGCCGCAGCCTTTGCCGGACGTTGGCGATGCCCACTCCCGACTTTTTGGCGGACGGTCTCCGGCTCTCGGGAGAAGCGAACAGCAGCCGCAGCGTCTCCTCGTCCATGCCTTCTCCGTCGTCTTCGACCGAGATCGCGAGCTCCTCTTCCGCCCGAACGACGGAGACGGTTACCGTCCCCGGACCGATGCGGCTCTCCACGCCGTGAAGAATGGCGTTCTCCACGAGCGGCTGGAGCAGCAGCTTCGGCAGCCTCGCGCCGTCATACGCCGGCGGGGCGTCGATGCTCCATGTCAGCCGGTCCTCGAAACGCATTTTCATGATGAGCAAATACCTTTCGATATGGTCCAGCTCCTCGCGGAGCGTCACCCATTCGTCCTTGTTCGGCCCCGTGATCGTATAGCGGAACAAATCCGACATGGCGACGACGAATTCGGCCAGCTCTTCCTCTTCTTTTTCCTGCAACGACCAGTACAGCGCTTCCAACGTATTGAACAGAAAATGCGGGTGAATCTGCGCCTGAAGCGCCTGAAGCTCGGTCCGGCTCTGAAGCAGCTCCTTCTCGTAGACGATGCGGATGAGTCCGTTGATATGGTCTACCATCCGATTGTATGCGTGGCCCAACTCGTTGATCTCCAGCGTCGAGGAGACGATGTCCGCCCGCCTTAGCACGCCGAGCCGCGCCCCGCGCATCGTCTTGATCAGCCGGAAAACGGGCCGCGTGATGATCGTCGACAGCAGGAACGAGAGCAGCATGAACAGCAGCGTGCCGATGCCGGCCGAGACGAGAATCGCGGTCCGCAGCACCGAGATGCCTTCGGTTATCGCATGGACGGGCGTCAGAATGAGCAGCGTCCATCCCGTCATCTCCGACCGCTGGCGTACGAGAATGTACGTCCTGCCGCCGGCCGTCACCGTCTGGCGATCGGCGGCGGACAGCCTCAGCGCTTCCGACTCGGTCATGCCGGGGTCGTTCGAGGCGATCAGACTTCCGTTCTCCGCGAGCAGCAGCATCGTCTCCGGTTCCCCGTCTCCCGTCAGCGGGTCTTTGAACTCGAATACGCTTCGGCTCACCTGCACGAGCAAATAGCCGCCGGCCTGAAAATTCCGTTCCATCAGGCTGACCCTTCGCATGGCGAGCAGCGATTCGGGGTCTTCGGGATCGAGCCCGTACCAGATCATGCTTCCCTTCGCCTCCAACGCGCGCGCGACCCATTCCCCGCTCACCTTGTCCAGCAGGCTCGCCTCGTCCAGCGGGAACAGCCTTTGCCGGTCGGCTCCGTACAGCTCTACCGACTCGACCCCGCTTCCGTAAACCTGCACGTTGCCGACGACGGCCGACAGCGACTGCCGCTCCGAGAAGCTCGCCGCGCTGCCTCCCGCTTCCTTGAGCAGCAAAGATTGCACGTAAGGATTGGTCGCCGCCTCGGTCGTCAGCGAGTCGATCTGGCTCAGAATGCCTTCGATCCGCCCGCTCGCCTGCACGGCCGTCTGCTGAATATGCTTCTCGGCGTTGTTCTTGAGCAGGGTGGACACGGAATCGAACGTAATGCCGCCGACCACCGTCAGAATGATCATCATCGCGAGCAGGAAGCCGATCAGCATCTGATTGCGCAGCGTGTTCCATTTCGCCAATAGCCGCTTCATCCTCTTGTTCCTCTCCGTCCGAAATGCTTGCCATGCGGTTGTGCTGCTATTGTGCCATTGGAAATGTCTGACGTAAAGATCTTTTCGTTGACAGGGAAAGCGGGTTTTTGTTAGGATGGGGGAGACCAATTACCGGAAGGAGTGAGGGCGATGAAGAAGAACGTTGCGGCCAACCGTCTTTTTTCGCTGCCCTCGCTCCTTCGTCGGAAACAGGGTTGACGTCTTTTTGTCGACCTCTTTCTCGGAGAGCCTCGGGCGTTCGATGCCCGGGGCTCTTTTATTTTTTCGCAGGAGGGGTTCGGATGAATACCGTTCGCAATTTGTTTCCCGAAGACGTGGAGGAATTGGGGCGCCTGCTGCCTTCCGTCTATCAATCGATTTATCGCTATCAGAACGAACGATCCGTCCGGCTTGAGGAGTCCATGCGGTCTGCCATTCGTTCGATCATGCCTTATCTGGAACGGTTCAAGCCGCATATTCCGGCCTACAAGCAGCGCTATATCGAGCTGCTGAACATCCAGCACCGGATGAAGCCCTACGACTTGATCCTTTGCTTCGACCGTGCCGTCTATGAGCTTCACGCGCGCGTCAAAGCGGGAGTGTTCGCGGATCTGCCTTGGAGCAAGGAACTGCGGGAATTGTTCAACGAGCGGCAGGAGCCGGCGACGGGAACCGGCTCCGCCGAAGAGATTTCGTCCGGAGCCGTGGATTTCCTGACAAGCGGGGCAACCGCATGCAAAGGGGAAGCCGAGGGAGCGGCGCGAGTCGTTCTCGACCCGTCGTCGCTCTCCGAAGTAAAGCCCGGCGACATTCTCGTAACGCCGATGACCGATCCTTCCTTCCTCGCCGTTGCCGATCGAATCGCCGGACTTCTTACGGATCGGGGCGGCTTGGTTTGCCATGCGTCTATCCTGGCCAGGGAATTCAACCTGCCTTGCATCGTCGGCTGCCGGAACGCCACGGAAGTCATTCGCGACGGCGAACCGATCCGAATGGACGCCTTCGCCGGAATTGTCACGAGGATCGCCCGATGATGAGCATCGTTCCGCTCCATGAAGCCGATGATCGCTTTCGTTATGGCGGAAAAGCTGCGGGCCTTAGCAAAGCCGTTCGCGCCGGACTTCCTGTTCCCGCAGGCTTTGCCGTCTCTTGCGACACCGTTCGGATGATCGCAGCCGAGCAGCCGCAGCCGGACGCCTTGCGGCTTCTGACAACGCGGCTCGCAACTCTGCGGAAGCCTCTCGCCGTCCGTTCTTCCGCCGCGGATGAAGACGGAGCGGCCGCCAGTTATGCCGGCTTGTTCAAGACCGTCCTGAACATCATGGAGGCCTCTCGGGTCGCGACGGCAATCCGGGACGTCTTCGTCTCGGCGTCGTCCGAATCCATCGCTGCATACGGCGCCGCGCATCGGCCGAGCGTTCGGATGGCGGCCGTCGTGCAGGAGATGGCGGATGCCGACATCTCCGGGGTTCTGTTCACTCGCCATCCGGTAACGGGCGAAGACGTTCGCTTGATCGAAGCCGGCTGGGGTCTGGGAGAGAGCGTGGTCGCGGGGAGGATCGTTCCCGACCGATGCGTCTTTCCCCGCGGCGACCCGCTCGCCGTTCAAGCGGAGCCGGGGAGCAAGGAGACGGAGGTCCGAACGGTTTCGAGCGGAGGCACTGCGGAAGAGCAAGTAGCCGAGGATCGAAAAAAACAGTTCTGTTTAAACGCGGATCGGCTTCGCTCTCTCGACGATCTGGCGAGCCGGAGCGAGAGGATATTCGGTCCGGGCGGGCTCGATATCGAATGGGCTTTTGCGGGCGGCATGCTGTTCCTGCTGCAGTGTCGTCCGATTACGGTCTGAAAAGAAAGAGAGACTTGCCGCCGCTTGCATTCTTTCGCAGCGGAAGAATGCAAGCGGCGGCGGCGACTACGGTCTTCGATCGCCCTGCCTCGGCGGCGGCGACGTGCTCTGCCGGACGATAAGCCGCGGCTCCAGCGAGGTCAGCTTCTTGACCTTGTCTTTGTTCATCAGCTGCCGGAGCACCCGGACGGCCGTGCGGCCGAGCTCGCCCGCCTGCTGCGATACCGTGGTCAGCTCCGGGATGACGTGATGCGCCAGCAGGATGTCGTCGAAGCCGACGATCGACAGGTCGTCCGGCACGCGCAAGCCTTGCTCGACCGCCGTCTTGATCGCGCCGATCGCGGTGAAGTCGTTGATGCAGCAGACGGCGGTCGGCCGCTCCGGCATTTCAAGCAGCCGCTTCATGTGCTCCCGCCCGGCGTCAACGGAGAAGCTGCCCGGCAGCACCCACTTTTCCGTCACCGGAAGGTCGGCTCGCTTCATCGCGCTGCGGAAAGCCCGGAGCTTGACCGAGGTGGTCGACATATGGCTCTCGCCGCCGATGAAGCCGATCCGGGTGTGGCCCTGTTCGATCAGATGGCTCACGGCCAGAATCGTGCCGGCGTACTCGTCGGTGGCGACGCGGGTCAAGCCCGCGTCCTTCAAGTCTCCGTTAACGAGCACCAGCGGAATTCGCTCCGCGTGCTCGACGACTTCCCGAACCATCGCGGGATCGCAGCGCTTCAGGTTGATCCGGCCGCCGATAAACAGAATGCCGTCCACCCGCTTCTCCCGCATAATGTTCAGAAATTCCGATTCTTTCTCGTAGCTGCCCTTCGTGTTGCACAGGAAGAACGTATAGCCCTCCTCCTGGCCTTCCAGCTCGATCCCCGAGAACACCTCCGGGAAGAAGGGGTTCGTAATGTCCGGCAGGATCACGCCGATAATGCCCGTCTCCTTCTTCGTCAAGCTGCGCGCGAGCGCGTTGGGCTGGAATTGGCGCTTTCTCATGATCGCTTCGATCTTCTCGCGCGTCGCGGCGCTGACCGGCGCCGAACCGTTCAGCACCCGGGACACCGTCGCGACCGAGACCTGCGCTTCCTCGGCGATATCGTAGACCGTAACTTGCTTCATCGTTTCGTTCCTTCCCCCGTCTGTATCCGTCATTCCTTGCGCCGGAAAGCCGTCACCGTCTCCCCCGTAACTTCCTTGAACACTTTGCAGAAGTAGGAAGTTTCCTGGTATCCGACCTGGCTGGCGACTTCGTATACCTTCAGCGAAGTGTTCCGCAGCAGCCGCTTCGCCATCTCCGTCCGGACCCGGTTGACGTATTCGGTCACCCGCAGTCCCGTCTCGGTTCGGAACAGGTTCGACAAGTAGTTGGGGCTGAAGCCCAGGTGCCGGGACAGATCGGCGACCGAGATCTCTTCCGCGTAATGCTCCCGTATATAGGCAAGCGCGGCCCGAACCTCCTTCCGGCAGGCCGGCCGGCCCGGCGTCTCCCCGAACCGCTCCCGGCAAACCGCCAGCAGCCGCTCCTGAATTCCGCCCAGCGAATCCAGCCGCTCCAGGCTGTCCATCAAGCCGGCCAACCAATCCTGTTGGCCGGCTTCCGAAGGCGAGGCGTATTCCGCCGAACCGTAAAGCGATGCGTAAAGGTCGACCAAATGCCGCTTCAGCACGGGCTTCGGCGGCTTACGCCGCCGCAGATCCCGGATCAAGTCCGACAGGGCGTCGCCCACCTCTTCCGGAACTCCCCCGCGAAGCGCTTGCTGCCAGCGGGCGATCCGGGCGGGATCCGCGGCCGGGCCTTCCGGTTCTTCCCGTTCCGCTTCGAACAGCCGCCCCCATCCTTCGTAGACGGCGCGGAACAGCGCCTGCTCGGCATTCCGGTAAGCGGTCCGCAATCCCCGTGCGCCCGTCTCCTCCCCGCCGCTGCCGACCGCGGCTACCCGGCAGCGGCCCTCCGCTTCCCGAAGCCACCGCCTGGCGAGCTGCCGCACCGCGTACCCGCCGTCTTCGCCTTCCGGGCCGCCGGCATCGACGAGAACGAGGCGATCCTCGCGAAGGGGAACGGCGAGGATCCGCTCCTCATCCTCCCCCATAAGCCGGAGGCCGTCGCCTTCTCCCGGCCGCCAGGCCAGCAGCGCGAGTCGGCTCGTGTCCGGCAAAGCCAAGCCGCCGAGGGGCGACTCCGCCCCGTGCCCCGGCGGCGTCTCTCCCGTCAGCCACATCTTCAGAAGGATCGTCCGAACTTCCGTCCGGCTCTCCGCCTCTCTTCGCTTTTTCTCCTCGCGCTGCGCCAGCCGCCTTCTCATCTGGTCCAGCATATACCTCAGCGCTTCGGGCTCCAGCTCTTGCTTGAGCAAGTAATCTTCCGCTCCGAGCTTCAGAGAATCCTTCACGAACCGAAAGTCGTCGTAGGAGCTCAGCATCACGACAAGCGTGTCGGGGAAGCGCTCCTTGACGGCCTTAACGAGAGCGATTCCGTTCATCTCCGGCATGCTGACGTCGGTCAGCACCAGATCGAACGGCCGCTTGTCTAGCAGTTCCAGCGCTTGCTTGCCGTTGACCGCCTCCGCCGCGATCTCGAAGCCGCACTGCTCCCAGTCGACGATCGTGCGGACGGCATAGCGGTAAACGGCGTTGTCTTCGACAATCAACGCCTGATGCAAGCTCACCCTGTCCCCTCCTCTCGCCGGTAAGGCATGGTCAGAATGATCGTCGTTCCGGCGCCGGGCGCCGTATCGAACGACATGCCGTACGGCTCGCCGTACAAAACGCGGATTCGCTCGTGGACGTGCCGGACTCCGATCCCGTTAAGACCGGGATATCTTCGCTCGCGATCGGAAGCGAGAAGCTCCCGCGCGAAAGCCGGATCCATCCCGATGCCGTTGTCCTCCACCGAGATTCGGATGTCCGTCCCCCGCCGCTCGGCGCCGATGCGGATCCGTCCGTGGCCCTTGGAGATTTCCAGGCCGTGCATGATCGCGTTCTCCACCAAGGGCTGAAGGATGAACCCGGGCACCTGGGCGTCCAGCAGCCCCTCATCCACTTCGTATTCGACCTCGAACGCGTCGCCGTAGCCGATTTTCTGAAGATGGACGTAATCGCGGACGTTCCCGAGCTCTCCTCCGAGCGTATCCATGCCGCCCGAACGGCGAATCGACGATTGCAGCAGCCCGTTCAAGGCGCCGACCATCGACTCGATCTCGGTCTGTCCGCGGCTGCGGGAAAACCAGCGGATCATGCCCAGCGTATTGTAAAGGAAATGCGGGTTGATCCGGGCCAGCAGCACCGAATATTCGGCCTGCTGCTTGGCCAGCCTCTCCTCTGACACCCGGACGACCAGCTCGTTGATCCGGGCGACCATCATATTGAACCGGACGGCCAGCATGCCGATCTCGTCCTTCCCGGCCGGAATCGCCTTCACGGTCAGATCGCCGTCCTCGACCCGCCGCATCGTGCGCTCGAGCAGCTTGATGTCCCGGGTCGTGCCGATCGAGAACCAGAACGCCACCGCCATCGCGACGAAGATGAACAGCGCGCAGATGAACGCGATCATCGTCTCCAGAATGCGGGTTCCCTCCATGAGGCGGGCCATCGGGATGAAGCAGAGAACGCTCCAGCCCGTCTCCTCGGAACGGGAGCGAAGCATCAGCGATGGATGCCCGTCGATCTTCATCGTCTCTTCATCGGAAGACGCCCTTGCTCCGGCTCGAGCCGAAGCCCGGATGGCCGCGAGCAGACCGGCATCCCCTTCGAACAGCGGCTCGTCGTTCTCGTTCAGAATGAGCAGATTGTCCGCCTGAATGATGGACCCTTCCGAGAGCAAATTCATGAAGTAGGCGCGGTCCAGATGGAACACGATGACGCCGAAATTCCGGTTCACCTGGTTCATATCCAGGTAATAGCGGGACAGCGCCACTTCGTCGGTTCCGCGAAGCGACGCCGACCAGTAGATGCCTTGGCCGGATTCGGCGAGCAGCGCCTCCGCCTTCGTCGCGATGCCTCGCGCCGTGTCGGCGTTCATCTCGGTGCCGGAGGCGGGGCGCTGCCACCAATAGAGCCGGCCGCCCCGATCCATGATCGTTACCGAATTGATGGACGGATTGTTGTTGCCGTACTGATAGAGCAGCCCGGACACCCGGCTGAAGTCGACCGCGTACCGATCGCCGCCCTTCCCTTCGTCCCGCCCCGCCACGATATGCGTGAGCAGCTCGTCGTTCAGGAGGAACAGCGTCGACGATACGAACTCCTTGACATGATTGTCGACGTTCTTGGAATATTGATCGATGACGCGGGCGGACAGCTCCCGCGTATTCGCCTGGATATAATGGCGGGAGGCGGTCGTTGCCGCCGTCCCGATCGCCAGCGCCAGCATGAGAATGATGACCATGTTCGACAGCAGAATCTTCTTGCGGATGCGCATGTCGCGCAATCGCTTCAGGGGACTGAGCCGGAACGGCCGCCGCATCTTCAGCCCCGCCCTTCCGTGCCCGCGCGCGGGCGAATGCGGTCGAACGCTTCGTCCAGCATGGCGAGGCACTTGTCGACGTCGTGGCGCGGATCGTACAGGAATTGGATGAGACCGGTGCGGAACGCATTGCCGAGTTCGGCATTGACGAAATCCGGATAAAAAGCGGAATAGTCCAGGATGCGTCCGGTTTGCACGTAGTCCCGGTCCAATTCCTCGTAGGCCGGGTCGAAATCGAGCGTCGCGCCCTTCGCGATCGAGATCCCTTTCTTGTTGTCCTGAAACACCCGAGCCATCTCCGGAGTCGTAAAATAACGGACCAAATCCAGCGCGGCGTCGACGTGCCGGGATTTCGGATTGACGACGAACCCGCCGGTCGTCTTCATCTCGAATCTGGCCTCTTCCGGCCGATCGGACGCCGGGAACGCGAACATGCCGATGTCCGCGTCCGGCTTGAACGAACGGACGCCGTCCACCGTCCAGGTGCCGTTCACGATCATCCCCGCTTCCCCGCTCGCGAGCTGCTCGAGCGCGTCGTTCCAGCTCGTTCGGAACGGCTCCGGGCCCGTAAACGGGAAGCGTTCGGCCAGCCGTTGCAGGATGCCCCGGAGGCCGCCTTTGTCGTCTTCGAACGAGGCCCGGCCGGCTTCGACGTCCTCGATCCAGGCGGGCTGGCCGATTCCGGAGACGATCAGGTCCGGCTGAATGTCCAGCATCAGCGTCCAGGTGTCCTGATACCCCGCCGCGATCGGCTTGATGCCCGCCTGCTCCAGCTTGCGGCAAGCGTCCAGGAACGCCTCCCACGTCCGCGGGACGCTTTGGATGCCGGCTTTTCGAAAAGCGTCGCGATTATAAAAAACGCCCACGCCGTTGCGGTCGAACGGAACCGCCCATACGCTGCCGTCCGGCTTCCGGACTCCGCTCAGCTGCTGCGGGTCGAAATCCTGGACGATGGGCCGTCCCGTCAAATTCATCGCGTACCCGGCATCGATGAACTCTTCCAAAGACGAGATGCTGTCCGCCATATAAATGTCGGGCATTCGCTCGATGGCCGCCAGGTTGTGCAGCGTATTGGGGTACGTGCCCCCGTCGTCCGAGATCACCTGAACGGTCACGTTCGGATGCGCTTTCATATAACGGCTTGTTCCGATCTCCAACCATTTCCGGGCGCCTTCTTCGCGAAAATGATGGTACCATACAAGATTGACGGGGGCCTCCGCTCCCGCGTCGGACGCGCGGAAATCGACCCTCTCCATCCAACGTTCCATCATCCAGAAAAACGCCGCCGCCAAGAGCGCTATCGAAGCTGCGACCAGCCACATGCGGGATCTCATCGGTGTCAGCCTCCGTCGGACAGTATGGTTATGGGCCAAGTATATCACAACGCCCGGCCCCGAGAACGCATACGCGGCGCCCGAACGGAACGCAAGATGCCGCCCCTCGGGGAGGCAGCATCTTGCCCGTACGCTTCGGCCGATCAGCCTTGCATCTGCTGCTTGTAAGCGTCCATCTGCTTCTGCAATTCCGCCTTCACCTTGTCGTAGCCGGCGGCCTTCAGCTTCGCCTTGAACGCTTCGACGGCTTTGGCGGGATCGCCCGCCTTGCCGAACGCGATCGCCGGTCCCATCTCGCCGGTCACCTGCGAGATCGCGGTCAGCTCCGCGTCCACCGGCGTCTTGTCGAAGACGAACTGGCCATACGGATACGGCTTCTTGATCTTGTCGTATTCCGCGTACAGCGTCGTCGGCAGCTGATCCCAGACGGTGTCGCTCGGAATTTCCAGCTTGTCGTTGCGGCCGCCCCAGAAGTCGGAGTAGAACGAGTCTTTGTCCTGGTCGTAGTTCGCGGGCAGGACGCGCTTGCCGTCCTTGATCTCGTATTGAACCCCTTCGATGCCGTAGTTGAGCAGGCGGTAGATCTGCTCGTCGTTGCGGATCAGGTCGTACGCCATGAGCGCGCGCTCCGGATTTTTGCTGTGGGCGCCGACCGACGTGCCGCCGTGCGTGATCGACAGCTCCAGCAGGTTGCCGCTGGTCCGCGCGAACGGATACATCTGCAGCTCCGAGCCCGGCTGGTTGCGGTCCATCTCGACGCGCAGTCCGCCGAACGTCTGCGTATGGTGCTGGTCCATGCCGGTCAAGCCGCCTTTGAGCTCCGTCCGCGTGTCGCCCTTGAAGTTCAGCACGTCTTCGCGCCAGAAGCCTTTGTCCGCCCACGACTTCATCTTGGTCGCGTAGTTCAGCAGCGAGTCGTCGTCGAAGATCGGGCTGACGATCGTATACGGGTCGTCCGAGCTCTTCGCGGTGAAGACCGGCAGCCAGCCCGTCGAGATCGGCAGCTCCAGCTCCTGCGTGTACGAGTTGACCCAGCCGCCGAACGTGCTGTCGGACGGGTTGACGTCCCACGGAACGACGTCCGGCTTGTTGTCCTTGATGTATTGCAGGTACTTCTCGATGCCGTCCCAATCCTTGATCGGTTCGGTAATGCCCGCTTCCTTCGCCCAGTCGCCTCGATAGAAGAAGCCGTGGTTGACCCACTGCGTATAGGCGTCTTCCGGAATGAGCACGATTTTGCCCTTATACTTGCTCTGGTCCCAATTTTCCTGCGGGATCGAGTTCCAGGTGATCGGCGCGTACTTCGGCAGCAGATCGTCCAGGTTCATGAACGCGCCGCGCTGGGCGTTGCCCCACGTGTCGAGCCAGTCGGTGCCGATCGTGATCAGGTCGACCGGATCGCCGGAGGCGAGCAGCAGGTTGTATTTCGTCTGCCAATCCGCCCACTCCACCCATTTCCATTCGAGCTCCGCGTTGATTTTCTCCTTCATCAGCTTGTTGACTTCGGCCATGACCTTCTCGAATTGTCCGTTCTTCGGCTTGTCGCCGAGAATGACGTAGCTGATCTTCACGAACTTGGACGTGTCGATCGCCGTGCTGGCGGACGGCGACGCGCTTGCGCTTGCGCTGGAACCGCCGGCGTCCGTGCTGGGCGCCGTGCTGGCGGACGGGCTGCCGCTATTGCCGTTGCCGCCTCCTCCGCTGCAAGCCGCCAGACCGAACGCGAGCGTCAGGGCCGGAATGAGGGCGCCGAGCTTTTTGACTTTGGTCATCGAATGGTGCCTCCCCTTTACGAAATGGTCTTGCTTCTATGTGGAGGATAAGAGGGCGGGGCCCCCCTCCAGACACATCGCTACCCCTTGACCGCGCCGACCGTAATTCCTTTGATGAAGAACCGCTGAACGAACGGATACAGCAGGATGACGGGGCCGGTCGCAACGACCGCGGTCGCCATCTTCATCGATTCCAGCGGCAGATCCCGCAGCGGCACGTTGGAGGCGGCCGACGAGTTTTTGACGTAGTCCGCGCTGGTCACGACGGTGTACAGGAACAGCTGCAGCGTGCGGTACTTCATGTTCGGCGAGAGGAACAGCATGGCGTTGTACCATTCGTTCCAGTAGCCGATCGCGATGAACAGCCCGATGGTCGCGAGCGCCGGCGTCGTCATCGGCAGAATGAGCCTCAGGAAAATCCGGAAGTCGCCGGCTCCGTCGATCTTGGCCGATTCCGTGATCGCGTGGGGAATGGAGCGCACGAAGCTTTTCATCATGATGATCAGAAACGGCGACATGAGCCCCGGGAGCAGGACGGCCAGGTAGTTGTCTTTGAGCGCCAAATACTGGTTGACCAGCAGATAGAACGGAACGAGCCCCCCGGAAAATAGCGTCGTGAAGTAGATGAAGAAGGAGATCCGGTTGCGGTAATGGAAGTCCGGACGCTGCAGGGCGTAACCGGTCATGGCGACGATGAACAGTCCGGCGATCGTGCCGACGGCCGTGATGCCGATCGTCACGTAGTAGGAGCCGATGATCAGGTCGGGATTCTGGAACACGATCTTGTAGGCGAACGTGCTGAACTCTCTCGGCCACAGGTTGAAGCCGTGCCGCGCGATCGAACGCTCGCTCGTCAGCGAGGTGCCGATGACGAGCAGAAAGGGCAGCAGACAGGCGAGGGCGAAAAACCCGATGACACCGTAACCGACAACCCGGACGAAGACGGTCGAGCCGTCCACGCGAATGGCGGTTCGCTCTTTGAACACGGCTTTTCTCTCCTTTCGTTTTTTCCTCGCAACCGACCGATGATAACGGTTGCAGTACTGACAACCGAACAATCGCCCTTCGGCCGACGTTAACGGTTGCAGTTAGAACAAGGAATTTTCCGGAGACAGCCGCTTCACCAGCCAGTTCGCGCTCAGGACGACGAAGAACCCGAATACCGACTGGTATAAGCTGACGGCGCTTCCCATCGAGAAGTTGAAGTTGGTCATGAGCGAGCGGAACACGTACGTCTCGATAATGTCGGTCGTCGCGTACAGCGACGTGTTGTTCGCCCCGACGAGGTTGTAGAACAGCCCGAAGTTGCCGCGCAGCACGCCCCCTAGCGAGAACAGGAGCAGGATGATGAACGTCGGCTTCAGCCAGGGAAGCACGATGTAGCGGATCCGCTGCAGCGCGTTGGCCCCGTCGATCTGCGAAGCTTCCACGATCTCCGAATCCAGCCCCATCACCGCGGCGAAATAGACGATCGAGCCGTAGCCGGTGGACTGCCACAGGAACGTAATGACGATAATGAACGGCCAGATGTGCGGATTCGAATACGTTTTGACCGGGTCCGCCCCGATTGCCTTCAGGAATCCGTTCAGCAGCCCGTAGTCGTAGCTGAGAATGTTGTAGGCGATCAGGCCGATCAGCACGAACGACATGAAATAGGGCAGGAACATGAGCGACTGCGCGACTTTCTTGAACCATCGGCTGCGCAGCTCGTTCAGGAAGATCGCCACCGCGATCTGGACGGCGTTGCCCAGCAGGATGAAGACGAGGTTGTAGGCGATCGTGTTGAAGGTGAGCCGCCACAGGTCGCCGGTCATGACGAGGAAGCGGAAGTTCTGCCAATGGACGAACGGACTGTGGAAGATGCCGTCCGTGTAATTGTACTGAATGAAGGCCAGGTACAAGCCCGGCATGGGCAGATAAGAGAAGATAACGAAAAACGCGATCGCCGGAAAGCACATCAGGAGCAAGGTGCGGTTGGCGACCAGCATGCGGAACGGCGAACGTCCGCGTCGGGCGGCCAAGGCGGGCCGGTCGGCCGCGGCCGTAGCGGCGGCTGAAGGCGAAGCGGAAGATGAGGCGCTCATGAATCGACCTCCTTGTTCGTATCTTGCGGATATACGAGCGTAAGGGTGTAGTGGGTGTAGCGGCATTGAGGTTTGGTGATATAGCGGGAAATCCTCCCGCTATACCGGTTGGTCTCTCGGATTCCGGCCTTTAGTGGGAAAAGCTCCCTGTAATCCGGCGGAAAATCCGCGCATAGTCGGAAAAGCAGTGGTTTGTGAGGAGGTTTTCCGCTTATTTCCTCGCTGTATCGGGTTGCGGTATGAAATAAGCGGAGCCTTTCCCCTTATATCGAATGTCGGCGGAGAACGTCGAGGGCGGAGATGCCGCGCTATCTTCAGACCAACAAAAATCGGAGCGCTTGCAATTGTCCGGGCTCGCCGGGAACGACCGCCTCGGCGAAAATTCGCACCCGCCGTTCCTCCGCCCGGGCCAGCCATGCGGCCGGAACGAACACGCTGTCCGGGCTGCCGCCGCTCATCCTCGGGCGCTCCGCGCCGCCCGGCAGCCACAGCCTGCCGATCAGGCGGCTGCCGGCGAACGCCGTCAGCTTCACGTTGGCTCCGTCCGCCCGCATCCGCACGCCCCGTTCGGCGCCGGCGACGGCGTCGGCCAGCGAAGCGAAAAGCCAGGCGACCTGGCCGGGAGCGAGCGAATAGGGAAGGCGAATCGCCGCGGCGTCCGGCCGGGCGAGATCGGCCGCCGCCGACAGCTCGCGCTCCTCGGCCGAACGCAAGCTCCGAAGGACGGCGCTTCGGCCTTCGAGCAGGTGAATCTTGCCGGCGGACGCGCCGATCCTTCGTTCCAGCGCAAGCGTCAATGGCACGCTCTCCGCCTCGCCCGGCATGCGGCGCTCCAGCCAAAGCCAGGGATCGTCCGGCGTCGCCGTTCCCGCTTCCCGGCCGTCGGCCCACACGCGAACGCTCGTCTCCAGGCCGTCGAACCAAAGCGCGGCGCAATCGGCGCCCGGCGTCAGCCGGACCGTTCGGCAGTAATATTCGCAGGCGACGCGGTCGTTCGGGTGCCAGCCGCCGAATGCGGCAAGCGGCCACCGTTCGTCGTCCGTCCCGGGAGCGGCGCGCCGCGGATCCGTCGTCCGGTCGAAGCGCCAGGGAGCCGTCAGATCGCGCTTGCGGGAGACGACGACCAGATCGCCCAACCCCTTGCCGGCGCTCAGGCGAAGCGTCGGCAGCCGGATGTCGTCGAAGTTGGAATGCCCCCAAATCTCGACCCGGGCGGTCAGCTTCCCCGGCGACCCTCCTTCCGGAAGGCTCAAATACCGGCTGGAGCCGCCGGGAACGACCGTTCCGACGTACTTCCCGTCGGCATGCACGGTGACGATGTCGCTTCCCCGCGCCACGAGCAAGCCGACGGCGGAGCCGGCAATGGAACCTCGCGGCAACAACGTTGCGTCCGGCTCCGACTCCGAGTCCGAAGGCGTACCCGGCGCATCGGGCGCGTTCGAATCCGGATTCGCGATCCCGCCGTTTCTCGGGTCCGTCCCCGAGTCTGCTTCCGCCGAACCTGCGGCGTCCAGCTCATACCAGGCGTACCCGCGATAAACGCCCCGCGCTTCCAGGCTCCCCTCTCCCGCCGTCGGCGCCGGGACCGCGGTTGCCGGCGGCGAATGCGGTTCCGGCAACGTCGCGGACCAGCCTTCCGGAAGCTCCGTTTCCCGCTGCTCGTACTCGGGCATGGCGCCGAACGTCAGCGTCCCGTCTTCCTCGATAGCCTCCAGCATAAGCGCGTCCTCGCGGCTGATTCCGTGCACCGTCAGCCGGGAGCCGTCGGCCCATTCAAACGAGACTTTTCCTCGGCTCCGGCCATCGAATTCGACGGCGCGGCTCCATTCCTTGCCATCCGAACCGCTTGCTTGGACCGCCGCGGCTTCGGCTTGCGAGCCGGACGGCTCCGCCTCGAAACGGAAGACGATTTGACCATCTTTCCCCTCGTCGGCGTAGAATACGAGATCGCAGCTTTGGGCGTCCTGGCGATAGACGCCGCTCAGCTCCGCGGTCGACCGCACGATCATGCCTGCGATTCCCCAGCGATTCAGCGGCAGCTCCTCCGGCACGGCGAGGCCCTTTTCTCGTGAAGTATCAGAGATGAAGGCAAGCCGGCCGCCTCCTTTCAGAGCCAGGCGATACGGACCGACATCGTAGCCTCGCTCGCGCCAGAACGGCCCTCCCGCTTCATCCACCTCTTGCGCGTTCATGGCTTTCCCCGCTTCAATCGTCTCCCGGGCATCCACGGCTTCCTCCGCATCCGCGGTTTCCGTCGGCGACGCCTCCGCGAGGGCCGGGCCGTAGACGTTCAGCAGCCGGCTCAGCAGCCGGCCCTCGTACGCTTCCGCCCGGAGATGGCCTTCCGGCGAGATCATGCCGCCGAAGTCGTAATCCGACGTCATGAACGCCATCGGCCGGCCCCAGTTGTTGACGGCGTTCGTGAAGCCGTAGTCGGTGCCGGATACCTGCAGATATGGGCCGAGAAGCTTTACGCCGCACGATAGCAGCCTCCGCAGCAGGAAATGGCTGCGGTTCGTCTCCGTGACGAGAAGCGGATACCCTCTCGTCGCCATCTCTCGCTTGTAAGCCTGCACGATCGTCTCGAAGCCCGGATTGCGGTTGTCGGGGTAAAAATTGCAGGTCGGCACGACGCCGTCGGCATCGCCCGAAGCCCCGAAGATCCCGCCTTGTCCCGCGCAAGCGATGAGAGGCACGCCGATTTCGTGTTCCAGCGCCAAGTCCCGCAGCGCGGAGATGTAGCCGCGGGGATCTTCGCAGCGGTAGAAATCAAGCTCGTTCTCGAGCTGCACCGCCACGACCGTACCGCCGCGTCCCAGCTCGAACCGCCGCAGCAGCGGCAAGATCTTCTCGTACCAGCGGGCGACATGGGCCAAGTAGGCGGTGTCGCTATCCCGAAGCTTCAGGTTTTCCTTGGCCAGCAGGTAAGCGGGCAGCGCCCCGCCGTCCCATTCGGAGCAAATATAAGGGCCCGGCCGGGCCACGACCCGCAAGCCCGATTCCGCCGCCAGCCTCAAAAATTCCGCCGCATCCCTTTCTCCTTCGAAGTCCCAGACGCCTTCCTCCCGCTCATGGAAGTTCCAAGGAAAATACACGTCGATCGCGTTGTAGCCGATTCCTCTCAACTGCTCCATCCGTTCGCGCCACAGCGCCCTCGGTATGCGAAAGTAGAACAGCGATGCGCAAAGCAGGATTTCGCTTCGGCCGTTCACGAACAGGCTGTCCGGCTCCATTCGGATCCACGGCTCGCTTCGGATGAGTTCGGTCAAGTCGCGCCCTCCCGTCGTATGGTAATCGGTATCATGTAACCGGTTTCTATACATTCATATTAAACGCTTACATTTGGCGCTTCATTAAACAAAACTCCGATTTGTTGCACAAAACTACCCGATTTCGGAGCCGCTTGGCTCGTTCGCCTGCTGCGAATTCCGAATAACCCCGTGCCCTTAGGAAAACGACTGCGCCGCCCTGCATCGGTCCGCTCCATCGCGCGGTAATCCAAGCACGGTCCGGTTTTCGCGCTATTTTCCACGCCGGGCGAGTCCTCCCTTTGCGCAACACCGCCTCAACGAGTCGAAACCGCTCAGTGAACGGGAAAACCTCCCTTCAGTGATGCAAATACACGCTTCCTGCCAGGAATGAAAGGGAAATGCTCCGCTTATTCGGTCCAAGAACCGCGATTTTGCGTATCGGTGGGCCGATTATAGGGAGCTTTTCCCGTTCAGAACGGAAATGTACCCTTTTTTGAAGCAATAAAAGGAGAAAATCCCGTTCATCGGGCAATTTGAGGGATTGACTTCGAAGCACGCTCAGGTACTTTGCGCTAGAGTGAAGGGCTGACCAAGATCGGCCCCTCCTCATCAAACCGTACGTGAGGTTTTCCCTCATACGGCTTTCCGATGTTCGTCATTCATGCGCATGCGATTTACAATAGC
>NZ_JACJVO010000040.1 GCF_014212055.1 Cohnella zeiphila
TGTATTAGCTGGTTTTTTTGTTTTACATAAACCCCCCATTCATTTGACAATTTACAAATTGTTTACGCCGATGGCTATCTGCATTAACTTGCCGGTAATTTGCAACAAACACACGAAAGGTAAGCTCTTCACAGAATGCAAGCATGTCCGAAGCCCATAAGAAGGGCGGACGGCGCAATCAAGCATTCCGAAGGGAGCAACCCGTATGAACGGATCGGAGAGGAGCGTCCGCCTGCCCGGCAACGTCGCTTCCCCACGGACGGCGAAGCGGCTGGGAAGAGCGGCAACCCTCAGCGGTCTACGCCGGCGCGAGAGTTTGCTGGCTTACGTTTTTCTTGGCCCGTCGCTCATTCTGTTCGGCATTTTCTTCTTTTACCCCATGCTTGACTCGGTCATCTTGAGCCTTCATTCCACCGATCCGACGGGGAAGGTGGTCGGCTACGTCGGACTGGACAACTTCAAGTTCCTGACGCAGGACTTCCATTTCCTGAAAGGGCTGCAGGTCACCGCGATGTTCACGCTGCTGACCGTCCCGACGGGAATTGCGATCGCGCTGGCGCTCGCCGCCATGACCAGCGGCAGAAGCAGGGGAATGAAAGGATTCCAATTCGTTTTCTCCATGCCGGTCGTGCTCTCGGTCGGTTCCTCCTCGGTTATCTGGATGTTCCTGTTCCATCCGTCTCTCGGCATGTTGAACTACTTCCTGGGCCTGCTGAACGTATCGCCGGTGCCTTGGCTCGTCAGCCCGCAATGGGCGCTCGTCTCCGTCTCGATGATGACGGTCTGGATGAACATGGGGTTTCTTTATATCGTGCTGCTGAGCGGCATCAAGGGGATTCCGGAAGAGATCCTCGAGAGCGCCAGGATCGACGGAGCCGGACCGTTCCGGTCGTTCGCCGGCATTCTGCTGCCTCTGCTCTCGCCTTCGCTGTTCTTCGTCACCGTCATCTCCGTCATCGGAGCGTTCCAATCGTTCGGGCAAGTCAACATCCTCACCCGCGGCGGGCCGATGGACAGCACGAACGTGCTCGTCTACTCCATTTACCAGGAGGCATTCGTCAATTACCGCTTCGGCACGGGCAGCGCGCAGGCGCTGGTGCTGTTCGCCATCATTTTGCTGCTGACGCTGGTGCAGTTCAAGTGGGTGGAAAAGAGGGTGCACTATCAATGAGCGGAAGATGGCCTGCTGCCGTGCTCTATGCGGTGTTGACGATTTGCGCGCTGGCCGTTCTTTACCCGGTTCTCTATACGTTCTCCTCCTCGCTCATGTCTCCGGGGGAATCGAACCTGTCGCCGCCGCATCTGTATCCCCACAGCCCGAGTCTGGACAATTTCTCCGGCGTGTTCAAAGCCGTGCCGATCGCCGCGTTTCTCGGCAACACGCTGCTCGTATCCGCGCTCGTCACGATCGGGCAGATCGTCACGTCCGGCATGTCCGCGTACGCGTTCGCCCGCATGCGGTTTTTCGGCAAAAGCGCGCTGTTCGCCCTCTTCATGGCCACGATGATGATCCCATGGGAAGTGACGATCATCCCGAACTATTTGACCGTTCGGGCATGGGGCTGGCTCGACTCCTATCAAGGGCTTATCGTTCCGTTCCTGGCGCTGTCGTTCGGAACGTTCCTGTTGCGGCAATTTTTCCTGCAGCTGCCCGACGAACTGTTCGAAGCCGCCCGGATGGACGGATGCGGTCACGCGCGCTTTTTCGTATCGCATGTGCTGCCGCTGTCCCGCCCCGCCCTCGGAACGCTGGCCGTCTACTCGTTCCTGAACATGTGGAACTCGTACTTGTGGCCGCTGCTCGTCACCAACAGCGACAAGATGAGAACCGTGCAGATCGGCGTCGCGATGCTGCAGTTCCAGGAGACGACATCGTGGAACCTCGTTTTTGCCGGCATCGCGCTCGTCATCCTGCCGTCGCTGCTTCTGCTCGTCTTCGGCCTGAAGCAGTTGGTACGAGGCATGACCGCCGGCGCTCTGAAAGGATAAAACATTTCCCCCAAAAGGGATGTGAAGCTTGGCAGCCGATTCCAATGTCTCGTTATTCATTAAAATCATCCTATAAAGGGAGAGAACCGATCCATGAACCAGGTATCGACGAAAGCACTGCTCGCCGTATCCGCCGCAGCCGCACTGGCGCTCGTTTCCGCTTGCGGAAGCAGCAACAACGGCAACAACGCGGTGAGCGCCGCCCAGCCGTCCTCCGCCAACGGCCCGTCCCAGAGCAGCGCGACTCCGTCCGCAAGCCCGTCTGCTAGCCCGTCCGAATCGGTAAGCGCCGCCAAGCCCGTCAAGCTCACCTGGTGGCATTCCATGACCGGCCCGGGGGCGGAAGCGATCAACAAGATCGTGTCCGACTTCAACGCGTCGCATCCGGACATCCAGGTGCAGGCGGTGTTCCAGGGCAAGTACGACGACAGCCTGAACAAGCTGAAAGCGACTCTCGGCTCGTCCGAAGGCCCGGACATCATTCAGGTGTACGAGATCGGCAGCCGCTTCATGGCGGATTCCCAAGCGATCACGCCGATGCAGAAGTTCATCGATCAGGACTCGTTCGACCTGAGCCAGCTCGAGCCGCACATCCTCCAGTATTACACGGTGGACGGCAAGCTGAACGCGATGCCTTTTAACACGTCGAATCCGATTCTCTACTACAATAAGGACGCTTTCAAAGCGGCCGGGCTCGACCCGGAGAAGCCGCCGACCACGTACGAGGAGTTCGAGAAGGACGCCAAGGCGCTGACCAAAAAAGGCCAGGCCGGCGCGTCGATCGCCATTTACGGCTGGTTCATGGAGCAGTTCTTCGCCAATCAGAACGCGGACTATCTGAACAACGGCAACGGCCGGACGTCTCCGGCGACCGAATCGCTCGTCAACGCCGACGCCGGCGTCAACACGCTGACCTGGTGGAAGAGAATGATCGACGCCAAGACGGCGACCAACCTCGGACGCAACACCGATGATACGGACGCCGCGTTCGCCGCCGGACAAATCGCCATGACGCTCGATTCCACCGCCTCGCTGCGCAATATCGTCAACCAGGTCGGCGGCAAGTTCGAAGTGGGCACGGGCTTCCTGCCCCGGCCGGCCAGCGCGAACCAAGGCGGGGTCGTCGTCGGCGGCGCCAGCTTGTATATCATGAACAACAAACCGGAAGACGAGCAGCAAGCTTCTTGGAAATTTATCAAGTATCTGACCTCGCCGGAAGTACAGGCTACTTGGAGCGTAAGCACCGGTTACTTCCCGATTACCAAAGCGGCGTACGACCAGCAAGTTTTGAAAGACAACATGGCCAAGTACCCGCAGTTCCAGACGGCGGTCGACCAGCTTCACGCTTCGGCCGATTCGACGGCGACGCAGGGCGCGATGATGGGCGTGTTCCCCGAAGCCAGACAGGTCGTCGAAGGCGCCATCGAGTCCGTTCTGAACGGCAAGCAGGAGCCGAAGGCCGCATTGGACGACGCCGCCAAGCAAATCACGGACAAGATCGCGCAGTACAACAGCACCGTGAAAAAATAAGAGTATCGTACCAGTTGGAAGAGGCCGTCCTCTTGCCGCGGCAGCGGCGGGAGGGCGGTTTTTTCTGAACCTATCAGAAAGTATAAAATTCGTGGTCCAGGGTTGCGCCCAGGCAAACAATTGTAAACGATTGTGTTAACGGTGGACGCGGGCCGGAAAAGAAGCGAGTCAATCGAGAGAAGGAACGGGAATTTCTCCTCTTAAATTGAATTAAAAACTTCGGAAATGGGGATTTGCAGGAAGCGCATTGGGCGTTCATGAAGGGGACTTTCCCTTTCACTGCGCCATCACGACTCTTAGAGGGGCTGACGGCTAAATATGGGCCCGATACTGGCCGGGAGTGACGCCGACGAACTTCTTGAATTGGCGCATGAAGTGGGTATCGTGCTCGTAGCCGCACATCGCGGCGACCTCCGTCACCGAATAGGCGCTGTGCTGCAGGAGATACTTGGCATACTCCAATCTTCCGTTAATGATGTCGGTAACGACGGAGCAGCCGAACAAATCCTTATACAGATGCTGAAAATAGGATTTGCTCAAGTTGAGCCGCGAGGCCAGCAGCTCTACGGTGCAGTGCCGCTGCGGAGAATTAAAGAGCTCGTCGCGCAGCTCCGAGAACTGCCGGAAGTAGCGGCCCTGCTTCTCGGTGAGGGACATCTCGCGAAGGTTGCTCAGCTTCATCAGGAGCGACCGGATCTCGGTGTCGACGATCCGCTGCGTAAGCGGCCCGCCCGATTTGCGAATCCGGTGCAGTTCCATGATGCTTCGGGAGATGAGCGAGGGGTCGGTCCCGGGAAGAAGCGTGTCGAGCGGAAGCTGCAGATCGGCGAGAAGCTCCGCCATCCCGGGGCCGACGCAATGGAACCAGTCGTTGACGAACGGCAGGTCGGATTCGCGATACGAGTGAGGGGTCGTCGGGCCGAACAGAATGTAAGAGTCCCGTTCGCAGATCGACCGCTTGCCGCGGACGACGACCTCGGATCGGCAGCGGAAGAAGACGAAAGCATAATCCCCCGAGCCCTGAGGACGATTTATCAGGATCCCGTCCGGATGGATATAGCGATAGCCGCAGCCCAGCAATTCGATCATTCCATCCTCTCCCCGGCTTAAAAAAAGCAGAATAGGTCAGTTAATATCATCATAGTCGATTGTTGTCCCGCTATCAAACTCCTACAATTTTGATTAGGCATCCATCAGCGGATTGGAGGAATGGAATATGAGACGGCAAGGGACGTTAAGGGTTCGCACGCAGGATAAGGGCGCGCCATTGGGAGACTTGTTCGGCATCTTCTTCGAAGATCTCAATCATGCCGCAGACGGCGGCCTTTATGCCGAGCTCGTTCAGAACCGGTCGTTCGAATTCGATCCGGTCGATCATCCGGACTATCATGCCTTAACCGCATGGGAGATCGTCGAACGCGGACAGGGCAGGGCGAATCTGACCGTCGAAGACGAGCGGCCTTTGAACCCGCGGAACATCCATTACGCGGCCATCGATATCGTATCGGAAGGCGACGGAGTCGGCCTGGCCAATCGCGGTTTCAATACCGGCATTCCGGCGAGGCAGGGAGAACGGTACCGGTTCTCCGTCTATGCGAGAAGGGACGCCAGCTTCGAAGAGCCGGTTCGGATTGCGATCGAGCGAGGGGACGGTACGGTTCTCGGAGAGACGATCATTCGGGTCGATTCCTCCGAGTGGAAGCGGTACGAGGCGGACATCGTCGCGAACGCGACCGACAACGGCGGCAAGCTGACGATCGTCACGAAGGGAACCGGCAAGCTGTACCTGGATATGGTGTCCCTGTTCCCCGCGAAGACGTTCCGCGACCGGCCGAACGGCCTTCGCGAGGATATCGCGAGCCTGCTGGCCGGCCTGAAGCCGAAGTTCATGCGGTTCCCCGGCGGATGTCTCGTTCATGACGGGTCGCTCGATCCGGACGATCGGGATTCGATGTACCGATGGAAAAACACGATCGGAGACGTTGCCCAGAGACCCGCGCGGCGCAACAATTGGCGATACAATCAGACGTTGGGCCTGGGTTATTACGAACTCTTTCAATTCTGCGAGGATATCGGCGCGAAGCCGATCCCGATCCTGCCCGCCGGCTACGATCCCCATCACAAGCGCATCGTGCCGATCGAGGAGCTCGGGCCTTGGATCGGCGACGCGCTGGACCTGATCGAGTTCGCGAACGGCGGCGCGTCGACCGAATGGGGCCGCATCCGCGCGGAGCTTGGCCACCCGGAACCGTTCGGACTCGAATATATCGGCATCGGCAACGAGGAAGTCGGCGCGCCCTTCTTCGAGCGCTACGAATATTTCCATCGCGCGATCAAGGAGAAGCACCCGGAGATCAAGATCATCAACTCCAGCGGCCCTTTCGCCGCGGGCGGCGAATACGAGCGCGGATGGAAGTCCGCCCGGGACAACCGGTCGGATCTCGTCGACGAGCACTATTACCAGACGCCGGAGTGGTTCCTGGCCCATGCCGGCCGCTACGACGGCTTCAAGGCCGACGATCCGAAGGTATTCCTGGGCGAATACGCCTCCTGGGGCAACACCTACTACAATGCGCTGGCCGAAGCCGCCTTCATGACCGGACTCGAACGGAACGCGCACGCGGTAGCGCTCGCTTGCTACGCCCCGCTGCTCTGCAATGCCGATTACGTCAACTGGAAGCCGGACCTGATCTGGTTCGACAATCATCAGGCGTTCGGGACCGCGAATTACTACGTTCAGCAGCTGTTCATGCACCACCAGGGCGACCGTCTGCTGCCGATCGAGGCGAGCGGCTTCGAGGCTGCGAAGCCGCTTCGGGAAGCGACGCCGATCCGGGGAACGATCGCGCTGGGAACGGAAGGAAGCAGCGTTCATTACTCGTCGATCCGGTTGGTCAACAACGCGACGGGCGAGACGCTCGAATATCCGGACGTCTCGCTGGACCAATCCGGCGCGGGCAAGAAGCAAATCTTCGAATTGGGAGCAGCGGACGGGGACGACTATACGCTGCATCTGAGAGCCAGGAAGGACGGCGGCGGTCCAAGGGGATTCAACCTGTATTTCGGCTGGAAGGACGATCGGAACCATCTGAATTGGGAGATCGGCGGATGGCAGAACCAGGACAGCATCATCCATTCCTTCATCGACGGAAGGGGCTCCGTGTTGACCCAGAGCCTGTTCGAGGTCGAGAACGGCGTAGGGTACGATTTGACGCTGCGGATATCGGGCCGGAGCGTTCAAGCTTCCATTGACGGAACGCTAATGGCCGAGACGGAGGACAAGATTCCGCTCATCGAACCGCTGTATTATACGGCAAGCGTAGAAGAAGCGACCGGAGACACGATCGTGAAGGTCGTCAATGTCCGAGACGAATCCGAACTTGCCGCGATGGTGCTGGAGAGTTGGCCGGGCAAAGGTCCGGTAACGGTAGAAGCGCATATTCTCTCCGGCTATCGTCCGGACGAAGCCAATTCGTTCGAAGAGCCTGCCCGCATCGCCCCGAAGACGAAGACATTGACCTTCGACGGACCTTCCTTCGATTATGAGTTCCCGAACCATTCGGTGACCGTTCTACGAATTCGCGGTTAGCCGAATGGCGCTGAATCTACGATCAGGACATCGTGGTGAGAAGCTATTTCGACGATCAACCGAGCTGACCGGTGCTTGTCAAGCGTACGTGGGGCTGTACCCGGAATTCGACTTCGGGATACAGTTCCACCCACTTTTTCCACACGTGATCGGGGTTCCCGGGATGCCGGGCACGGTAGCGCAGCCCGAATCCGATCGGATCGATGTTCGCCTGCTGCAGACGCTTGACGAATTGAAGGGCCCGCTCCTTGATTTCCTGCTCCGCTTGGCGCTCGTACTTCGCCAATTCGGTTTTGGAAATGGGACTGGTCGCTTCTTCGATAATCCCATGAATATGGGGTTTCAGCGTAATAACGGTTTTGCCTTGAACGTTTTCGATCGTGAACGAGCCTTTGACGTTATCCGCCGAGATGATGAAGTAGCCTTGGTCCTGACGGATTTGGATGTCGTATTTTCCGATTCCTTGATAGAAGGAGTTGAAGATCTTCGTATCCAGAGGATCGAGAACGAGCCTCATCTTGTTTTTATCCAGAAGAGCCACCTTGTTGATGGCGACTTGCTGGTCGCCCCTCGATTCGACGATCGGAAGAATGGGATCGAGTCCCCGCTCTCTGAGCCTGCGGCGGAAATCGAACAAATATTCGGAGACGATATAAGCCGTCTCGGTACCGACTTGCCCGAACGACATAAAGAGCATGTTGGACGGAAGCCGCTCGGTCGGCGGCCGAAGGTCCAGGATCGATCTGCCGTCGGGGACTCCCGCCGCGACCCAGGCGATATTCTGGATGTCCCGGCGTCGGACGAACCAGTCCATCACCTCGTCCATGTTCCCTTTCTCGACGAGCTCGCGGCCGATGACGATCGCCTTCAAATGGCCCAGATCGAGTTCTTTATCCACTTTCGATTTAATAATCCGGACCGCTTGCGCAATGGAATCGGTGTCTTCGGAGACGAGCGTGTACTGGTTGGAACCGAATTTTTCCGACGGACTCGGAATCGCCAGCTTTACGGTAACGAGATACTTCTTGTCTTCCTTGCCCGACGGATCGACCGACATCGCGACGACAAAGAAGCGTTTGTCGATATCTTTGAATCCGCAGCCGCCGAGCGCCGATCCCGCGAGCAGCAGGGTCAAGAGAACGAGAAGCCGTTTCCCCTTCATGACGTTCTTCTCCTTCTGGCGGCAATAAGAATAAGGGCGACGATCAGCACCTCGCTGGGCAAGCGAAAGTTTAACCATACTCTTCCGACGGCCAAAATGTTGTTCTCGTTGAAGAAAAAAGCGAGAACGAGCGAGACCGACGCGAAAAAGGCGAAAAAGATCCAGGAAGTCAACGGCTTCTTCCGGGACCAGGAGGAGGGCAAGCAATCCTTCAGGAGATCCGAGGCGATGTGCCATCGGACGATGATGCTCCCCAGGGAGATTCCGGAATAGAGCAGCAGGAATAAAGGGAGGACCCGTTCGACGATGCCCAGTTCCACCCGCATCGAATCGGCCGTGATGATCCAGGGGTAGATGTAGTCCGAGACGCCGTCCGCTCCCTGGAAGGCGATCGGGATCGAGAACGAGGCGAACAGGATCGCGAGGCCGAGCGCCCCGAACAGCCATACCGACTTCGGGGAAGGCGTCTGTTTAAAGGCTTTGTGAACGACGACCAGGTCCGAATACCCGCTGAAAATATACGTCGCGGCGGACAAGGCGGTCCACGTCGGAAGCGCGGAATAGCTCATCCCCACGGTCGCCACCGCGTCCCAATCGTAGGATCGGTTCCAGAATGCCTTTACGATAATGAAAAGGATGAGGGGAACATCGATAAACAAGATGATTTCGACCAGATAAAGGACCTGCTTGGTTCGATGGACGGCGGCCATGCAGATGACGATCAGGAACATGAATATCCCCATAACGAGAGGGGTCTCCGGACTGATATACCGGATGCTCGTATCCGCGATGGACAGGAGCGAAATGCAGCCGGCCATGAAAAACTGACAGGCTGACATCAAAAGAAGCACCCGGCCGATCCAACGGGGCAAAATCGAGTCGAGGATGTCGGTCAATCCCTGCCGCGGAAAGCGGGACATCGATTTCAAACAGGTATAAATAAGCAGCATCCCGATCGGCACGGAGGCGAGAATAGCCCAGATGGCGCCTTGAAACCGCGAGCCGATCAGGATTTGGGGCACATAGGACACGATGTTGACCAGCATGTTCAGGAATACAAGGTAAACGAAATACCGATTCAAACGCAGATCTCCTTTTAACCCGCTTCTTTCCGAGGGACGACCTTCCCGTTTTCCGCAAAAAATCTCAAATAAGCCCGGCCGTAGTTTTGCTTTCGGGTCAGATGCACGATCAGGCCGATGAACGCGATGACCAGCCCCATAATCCCGAAGATCGTCGTAATGCCGAGGAACACGTACTTCATCACCCGCATCGAGAACATCATCTCGTTGATCGGCAATACGAAGTTGGAGATCGCCACGCAAGCGACGATAATAATCATGATGTTGCTGACCAGCCCGGCCTGCGTGGCGGCCGTTCCCAGAATCAGCCCGCCGACGGTCGTCGCGGTCGAACCGATCGTTCGCGGCAGCCGAATGCTCGCTTCCGTCAGCAGCTCCATCATGAGCAGCATGAACAGCACTTCGATAAAGGACGGGTACGGTACCGGCGCGCGGCTTCCGGCAATCGACAAGGCCAGCTGCACCCGGAGAAATTCGGGATTGTACGAGGTCAGGCCGACATAGAACGAGGCCATCGTCAGGTTGAAAAACAAGCCGATATAGCGAAGCACGAGCAGAAACCGCGAGGTCCAGTAATGCGAATACACATCGTCCATCGCCGTCATGAAATCGTAAAACACGGCGGGAGCGACAATCCCGAAGGGAGTCCCTTGGACCAGAATCGCCACTTTGCCCTGACTGAGGTTCAATACGACCCGATCGGGCCGCTCGGTGATCATGACCGTCGGGAAAAGGGTTCGTCTGGCGGGACTCATCTTGCGCTGAAGCTGTCCCGCCGCCTGGATGACGATATGATCGCTTATTCGCTTCAGATCCTTTTTGATTCCTTCGAGAACCTCGGGGTCGACGAGCTCCCGATCGTAGAAGATCGCGATTTCGGTTTTCGGATGGGATTCCAGATTGGCCCTCTCCACCGTCAGGCTCGACTCGGTATAACGGCTTCGAATGACGTTCATGTTGGTGTCCAATTCCTCGCTGAACGCGTGCTTCGGACCGACGACCGAAACTTCCACTTCCGCGGGACCCGGCGAGGAGTTCAACGGCTTTTTCATCGGAACGTTGGCGATGAACGTATCTTCGATGCAGACGATCGCTTCGCCTTTGATGACCCGTTCGAGGAGTTGACCCGGACTCGACGACGTTTTTTGATTGATCAGCGAACGAACGTAATTCTCGTAGCTCTCCGCCCGATCGGCCTGGTATAGCGGCAGAACTAGATCCCGCTGGATTTTGAGGTCGTCGCAGATACTTTTCAAATAAAAGAGATGCACTGTCGTATCATGATGATCAAGCTGTCTGATCACGAAGTCGGAGGACTCGGCCATGGGCGAATCCAGCAACTCCTTCAGCTGTTGTACGTGTTCGGTCGACAGGAGCGGCACCTCCCTTTTTGGCTGGAGCGAGCGTAAGGCCGGCTGCGCTGCTTCCTATTGTAACCAATGCAAAGATTGGATATCCGACGCTACAATCGGCCTCCGCCGATGCCGATAAAAGAGACAGGACGATAATAGATCGGAGGCTTCGCATGTTTGCCAATCGTAAGGCCAAGATGGGCTCCGGCGCGCAGCCCAATACGGGTGCGGCATCGGGCCGTTCGGGAAGCGCGCCCGGCGGATGGCAGGCGCTGCAGCGAACGGTCGGCAATCAAGCCGTACTGCAGATGATCGGCGGCGACGGGAGACCGGCGAGACGGAAGAACCTGAAAGACACGTCGTCGACGCGGGAAGAGAGATTGGCCAAAACCGTCGAGGCCGCCAAGAAGAAACGCAAGAACGAAAAGGACGATGCGCTTGCCGTCAGGCGAGGGAAATATACCCTCGGCATGCACGGGTACAAAAAGTCGGAGCAGAAGCGGCTGTCGAATGCGTACGGCATCAGCGTAACGGGCTCGACGCACGAATCGGAGCATACGATCGGCTTCGAACCTCTCAACCAGACGTCGGGGAACAAACGGGGAGAGAACGCCACGGCGCGGTCCCTGGAGAATCGGGCCCCGGCCTATCAGGAAGTGAAGGAGCTTCACCGCGACCACATCGGGACGGGCACTCACGGATCGCGGGACGCGTCGGGCTTCAATTCGGAAGAATATCGCAACAGCCAGCGCAGCCTGCTGGAGGCGGGGGACGTCAGCAGCGCCGTGCAGCTCAACCAGCTCGGCTACGCGTTCGATCCGAACAAGTCGGCGCTGACGGCGACGGAAGAAGGCAAAGCGGCGACGGACTCCTACGATACGATGGTCGCCAACATGAATTCCGTCGCCTATGCGCAGGATGACGACGAGGTGTCGGTTGGCGTCGACGCCAAGCAGAAGGCGGAGATGTATTTGGCGCGCCGCGCCGCGATTACGGGCAAGTTCCCGACGATCGAAGAGGAGAACGCGGCAAGAATCAAGTTCGGCTTGGATCCGATCGCCGATTCTTGACAACATTTTCGATTCCTCCTACACTTGCTTCCATTATAAGCGGACTCGCCGGCGGCGTTCTTGCCCGTGACGTGTTCGGTCAAGCGGGCAGCCCCGGCAAACTTCCTATTCATGGAAGGCGCCGGGGCTTTTGTCGTCCGGCGAAGTGAAACGCTTGGAGCCGCTTTTCCCGCGGGGTTCGTTTGCGATGCGCCTCCGCGATTGCTATACTGGGCACGAACGCAGATTCGTCTTACTCTTTTCGGACAGGAGCCCAGCCGATGCGAACCCGTTCTCCCTGGATAAGGTACGCGATCATTTTTGCCGCTTATGCGATCGTGATGGCATTATACGCGAAATATACGTCACCCAATACCGTCCCCGCCGCTTACCAGGGGACCGATGTCGATCCGGCGACTTATTTTACGCCGCAGCAATTGCACGACAGCGAGACGCTGAACGCGGCGAGAAACTGGATCTTCTTCCTCGGCGGGCCGTGGGAATGGCTCATCTACCTGCTGCTGCTCGTCGGGGGCACGGGAAGCCGCTGGTGGGCGTCGCTGGCTCGGCGGAAGTGGCCGCTATCCGTGCGTTTTCCCGTTTTCGTGCTGGCGGTCAACGCGTTCGCATTCGTGCTGTACTTGCCCTTGCAAATATTCAGCTACGCGATGTCCAAGTCTTACGGAGTCACGACCCAGCCGGTGCTCGGCTGGCTGAGGGATAAGCTGGTCGGCTTCGCGGTCTCCTACATTACCGCGCTGGCCGTGGCGGCGGTCGTGTTCTGGATGCTGTCGCGCGGCGGGAGATGGTGGCTGAAGCTGTGGCTGATCTCGATCCCGTTCACGCTGTTCATGATGTACGTGCAGCCGGTCGTCATCGATCCGCTGTACAATCACTTCTCCCGGTTGTCGGACCCGAATCTGGAGAAGAAGATCTTGGATATGGCCGCGAATGCGGGCATTCCCGCGGACCGGGTGTACGAAGTGAAAATGTCGGGCAAGACGAACGCCATGAACGCCTACGTCAGCGGAATCGGCTCTTCGCTGCGCATCGTGCTCTGGGATACGACGCTCAAAAGCCTAGACGAGCCGGAAATCCTGCTAATTATGGGCCATGAGATGGGACACTACGTCATGCATCATCTGGAATGGAGCGCGGTCGGCGCGGTCGGTTCTTCGCTGGCCGTGCTATGGATCGGCTCGAAGCTGTACGCCTGGCTCATCCGCAGGCGCGGCGAAGCCTGGGGCATCCGCTCGCTGGCGGATCCGGCGGCTCTGCCCGCGATGCTGCTTCTGCTGTCGGTGCTGTCGTTCGTGTCGCTGCCGATCTCGAACGCGGTCTCCCGGCAAGCCGAGGCTTCTGCGGACCAATACGGCATGAAGCTGATCGGAAGCGCCGACGGGGCGGTGACGATGTACCAGAAGATGGCGGCGGCTTCCTTAAGCGACGTCAATCCGCCGCTGCTCTCCTTTTGGTTCCGCGACGACCATCCCACCGATATGGATAGAATGATCGATGCCGAGCGATTCGCCAAAGCCCATGGGGAATGAGCTGGGGCTCTATTTGCTGGGCGGGTTGAAAACGGCGCCGTTGTTTATGGAAGGAATGCGTCTCGCGCTGCACGAACGGTTGAAGGCGGCGGGGGAGGGGGTACATTCCCGCTTATTGCTGCCTTACGGGGATTGGAGCCGGCAAGCCGTGCCCCAGCTGTGGGAGATCCGCCGGGACATGAGGCGAACTCCGCATCGGACCGCGCGGTCGACGGGCGGCAGACGGGCGTTGCTGGCGATCGACGAGGAAGAGCGGTCGTCCGGCGTCCCGGCGCCGGGCAGACGAATTCTGATCGGTCACAGCGGCGGAGGCGTGGCGGCGGTGCATGCGGCGCAGACGCTCTGGGAACGCGAGGGCGGGCAGCCGTGCCCGGTCGTCCTCGTCGGCTCGCCGAGGATCCGCATCCCCGAGCGGCTGCGTGCGGCCACGCTCTATATCCATGCGGAGGGACGCACGCCCGGGCGGTCGGCCGATCCGGTCGCGCGGATCGGCTCCTTCGGGGGCTGGACCGTCTCCGACCGCTCCCGGCTGCCCGTCTGGCGAGCCGGCAAGTTCGCGCCGGAGAACGCCGTCTCGGTCCCGGTCATCGGCGGTCACGCGGACTATTTCCGCGACCGGACGCCGTTCGTCGACCCGCAAGGACGTTCCAACCTGGACCGGCTGCTGGAGATCGTATGGCCGTGGCTTTGCTCGCGGCTCGGCCTTATCCCGGAATCGACTTGATGGACAGGCTGAAGGCAAAAAAAGCCGCGCTCGGCAAGCCGAGGCGGCGAGAAAAGCGGTCGTGCCAATTAATAGAAGATGCCGGCTTTGAGAATGATAACCAGCAGCACGAACAGAACGAGCACGAATGCGGCACCGTTTGTTGCGCAAGAAGCTCCACCAACATAGCCCATGATATCACCCCGCTGTAGGTTGATGTTGTGGTTCACCCTCCTATCATATGTGGGGAGAATATCGTGGACTGGACATACGCACAGTTCTGGTTTTTTTATTTTAACCGCATCGGCGCGCTTGCGACGTTCGATTTAACCGGCCATCCGATCGTGGTCCTCGCATTTATCCGAGCAGTAGCCGTTGTGTTCCCGCTCGCAGTCGTCGCAGACGATGAATTGCATGTGGCAAGTATCGTCCGTGCAGTTGATGTAACGGTCTGCGGGCTTGCCGCAGTGGTGGCAGCGGCCGACGACGATATCCTCGTCCGTATGGTTGATCGGCACGGAGATTCGCTCGTCGAACACGTAGCATTTGCCGTCGAACAGCCGTCCCTTTACTTCCTCGTCTTTGCCGTAAGTGACGATGCCGCCTTCCAGCTGGTACACTTCCTTGAACCCTTCCTTGATCAGGAAGCCGCTCAGTTTCTCGCAGCGGATGCCTCCCGTACAATAAGTGAGCACGGGCTTGTCCTTGAACCCGTCCATGTTCTCGCGGATCCAGGTCGGGAATTCGCGGAAGCTCTCGACGTCCGCGCGGATCGCGCCCCGGAAGTGCCCGAGGTCGTACTCGTAGCCGTTGCGTCCGTCCAGCACGACGACGTCGTCCCGCCGGAGCATCTCGTAAAACTGCTTCGGCGCCAGACGCGCCCCGCTGACGACGTTCGGATCAAGCTCCTCTTCGTCGAAGCGCATCGTCACGAGCTCCTTGCGGTAGCGGACGAATATTTTCTTGAACGCGTGCTCTTCCGCTTCGTCGATCTTGAAGACGGTGTCCGCAAACAACGGATTCGCCTTCAGGTCGCGCATATATCGCTCGGTCTGCTCCGGGGTTCCGGACAGCGTGCCGTTGATCCCTTCGTCGGCGATGAGAATGCGGCCTTTGACGCCGAGCTCCTTGCAGTAGGCCAGATGCTCCTGGGCGAACGTCTCCGCCTCCGGCAGCCGGACATATTTATAGAACAGCAGCACCCGATAGGGGAACGATGGATTCATGGTCTTTTTCACCTTGTTCATTAGATTTGGGCGACTACTAGTATACCACATCCGCGCGGAGCGTGAGCAAGCGGCGGGCCGGAATCGCATTCCGGCAGGCATTTCCGGCGTTTCCGGCGGAAAATGGTACGCCGAAGCCGGAATTGTACCTTTACTTGCGGCGGGGAAAACGGTACGATCTTGCTATAGTAAGCGCTCACAAAGAAAAGGGATTCCTCCGCTTCGCATCTGGTCGGTCGGACTCGGTTGCCATATCGGGCCAAAGCAACTACGGTGAGTCATCGGGAGTTGCTTTTCCGTTTTTTTGAGGGGTTAATTTGGGGGGATGAACGTGCCTAAGTTTTCGGGGGTCTTTCGAAGTTTTCTGATCTCGTACATCGTCATCCTGATCATTCCCAGCCTGGCCGGGTACATGTCCTACCGCACGTCGATCTCCGTCACGAAGTCCGTCTCGATCGAGAACGGCATTACCCAGCTCCAGAAGAGCAAAGAGATATTGGAGCGGCGCATGGCCGAAGTCGAAGGCTTCACTCGGCAGCTAGCGATCAATCAGGACTTGAACGTGCTGATGAACGAGAGAACGGCGAATGACCAGACGAACGTCTACGGCATTTGGAAAATGATGAGAGACGTGCTGACGTTCGGGCAGACGAACGATTTTTTGCAGAACTTCTTTATTTATCTGACCAACTACAACGTGGTGCTGACGCCGGGCTCTGCTTATTTCCGTCCGGAGCATTATTATGAGAGCTTCCACTACGGCGATCTGTCGTTCGACGAATGGAAGCAGAAGATTCTCGATCAGACGCACCGCAGCGAGATCATGCCGCTTCATCCGTTCGTCAACAAAGGGACGGATACTTCCGTCATCACCTACATGCAGTCGCTGCCGTTGGACAGCTTCAACGGCTCGTCGCCCGCCATCGCGGTCGTGCTGATCGACGCGAAGACGATGACGAGTCTGCTGTCGGGGCTGACGGACCGCTACGGAGGCTGGGTCGACATCAGCGACGCCCAGGGCCAGCCGATCGCGATGCAGGGCATCGCGCAAGCGGACATCGCGAGCATGACGTCGGACCCGAGCTTCGACTCGAACAAGATGGACCAGTTCTACGATGACGATCTGGTCATTACGATTCGCTCGTCGTCGAACGGCTGGGTATACCGGGCCGGCATTCCGAGACATGCCCTGATGGAGAACGCGAACAAGATCAAAGCGATCACGTGGACCGTGACCGGAATGGCGCTCGTCCTCGGGGTTGTCGTCGGCTTCCTGCTCGCCTATCGCAACAGCGCCCCGATTCATCGGCTTCTGGGCATCGTGCGCGAGCAGTTCGGCCAGGAAGGAGGCGCTTCGAACCGCAGCGACTACGACTTCCTGCACGGCAACATCTCGGAGATGATCACGAGCAACAAACGGCTCGAGTCCGAGCTTCGAAGGCAGCTTCCGCTCGTACGGGACGCTTTTCTCAAGCGGCTGATCGCCGGCGAATTCAAGTCGCGGGACGAGATTCTGGCCGCGGCGGCCCAGGCGAACACCGGCGTCAGCGGCCATTCCGGCTACGCCGCGATCCTGCAGATCAACGGCTATTCCGGAATGGACAGCGTCGAGATACTGAACGAGCTGAGCGCGGCGCGGCTGCTGCTGAAGCAGGGACTGATCGACCGGGCGGGGCAGATTCCGATGACGGACCTGGGCTCGGACAAAATCGTGATTCTGTTCCCGACCGTCGACGGGGAGACCGGGCATCCGGTCGCCCGCGAGGATGTCGAGCACTATTTGAACAATCTGGAGAGGCACGTGGCGGCGGAATACCGGATGAGCTTCACCGCCGCGTTGGGCGGCTTTTTCCCGAGCGAGACGGAAGTTCCGCACTCGTTCGAGCAGGCGAAGCAGGCGCTGGAATACGCCCTCCACTTGAACCGCAAAGGCGTGCTGTGGCACGACGAGATGAAGCTGGAGAGCGCCACGTTCTATTACCCGCTGGATATGGAGCTGAGGCTGATCGGCACGATCCGCGCCGGGGAGATCGAGGAAGCGCGGCGGATCGTCGATTCCGTCATTTCGCAAAATACGATGCGGCGCGAGCTGTCGATCGAGATGAAGCACCAGCTGGTCGGGGAGATCAAAGGAACGTTCCTGAAGCTGCTGGACCAGAAAGCATTTCAGGAGTCGGATCAATTCGAGACCGTCAAAACGCGGATTCTCGGCATTCAGGAGACGGAGACGATCGACGGGGTAAGACGGGAGATCGACGAAGTCATGGGAACGTTGTGCAGGCTCGTCACGAGCCGCAAAAACGATTCCCATATGCGGACGGTGGAGCAGATCAAGCAGTTCGTGCAGGAGCGGTATTCGGATTCCGAGCTGACGCTGTATCGAATCGCCGAGCAGGTCGACCGGCCCGAGAAATACATCTCGCAGCTGTTCAAGGAAGTGACCGGCACGAATCTGTCCGACCATCTGGAGAAAGTCCGCATGGACCGAGCCGTCGCCCTGCTGCGGAACCACGACCATACGGTGGACGAGATCGCGTCCAAGGTCGGCTACAACAGCTCCCATTCGTTCCGGCGGGCGTTCAAACGGGTAACGGGCGTATCCCCGAGCTCGTTCCGGCAATCCGCCGACCATTGGGAAGGAGGGCAGATCGCCGAATGAACGTGCGAACGGGCATCTTGCCGATGTTGACGATTTTTCTGGCTCTGACGGCAACGGCTTGTTCCCCGGCGGGAGAACCGCGGGGAGCGAGCCCATCCGCGGATCCGCTCGTCTTGCGCGTGTTCGCCCAGCAGAACGCGGACCAGAACCTGGCCACCAACGACTTCACGAAGCAGCTGGAGAGCCGGTTCAACGTCCGGTTCGACTGGGACCTCGTCCCTTACGACGGGGCCAAAGAAAAGCGGCAAATCTCGCTGGCCGGAGGACATTACGACGACGCTTATATTTTGACGGCCTACATCGACCAATTCTCGCAGGCGGACGTGCTCCGCTACGGGAAGCAGGGCGTGTTCGTGCCGCTTAACGATCTGATCGGGAAATACGCCCCGCACATCCGCGACGCGCTGGCGAACAATCCCGATCTGCGGGCTTTCAGCACCGCGCCGGACGGCAACATCTACGGGCTCGTCGATTACAGCGAATGCTACCACTGCTCTTATCCGAACAAGATGTGGCTGAATACGAAATGGCTGGATCGGCTTCATCTGGACATGCCGCGCACGACCGAGCAGTTCAAGCAGGTGCTGGAGGCGTTCAAGACGCGCGACCCGAACGGCAACGGGCTGGCCGACGAGGTGCCTCTCAGCGGGTCGACGGAAGATTTCGGCGTGCACGTCATTCCTTTTCTCATGAACGGCTTTATTTATGACGACGACCAGACGTACCTGCAGCTTGTGAACGGGAAAGCGGAGATGGTCGCGAACCAGGAACGGTGGAAGGAAGGCCTAGCCTATATCAAGTCGCTGTACGACGAGGGACTGATCGATCCGGGCGCGTTCACCCAGAACGCCGACGCGTACAAGATGATCGGCGAGAACGACGGCGCGCAGATTCTCGGGGCCGGGGCGGCGATGCACCCGGCGATCTTCGTCGATACCGGGCAAGGGAACACCAGGGGAAGCGACTATAATCCGGTGCCGCCGCTCGTCGGTCCTTACGGTTCCTATGCCGTATACAAGAAAATGGGGATTCTGCCGGGCGCCAAATTCGTCATCACGGATCGGGCGAGCGAAGCGGAGAGAATCGCGCTGATCCGCATGGTCGATTACATGTTCACGCCCGAAGGCCAAGCCTTCGCCGAGATCGGCAAAGAGGGCGTGGAGTGGAGGCGTCCGCTCCCCGGAGAGAAAGGGCTCGACGAAGCCATCCAACCTTCGTTTGCCACGATCCCGCTCGGGAAGGGAGAGAAGCCCCGCAACTCGGGCTGGGGCGGCATGGGCCATTTCTACATGCCGAAGTCGTACCGGGACAGCTGGGTTCAGGGCATGGACATTTACGCGCCGGACGGCTATGAGCGCAGACTGTTCGAAGCGACCGGTCTGTACGACGGCAAGCAGTCTCCGAATTTGTACCCGACCTGGTCGGTGTGGATCGACTCTTCCCAGGCGGACGAGGCCAGCATTTTGCAGACGAACCTGAAGTATTACATCGAGCAGAACGCGCTGGAATTCATTACCGGCGACAAAAATTTGGACAGCGACTGGGATTCGTACGTGAAGGGCTTCGGCGACCTCGGCTTGAGCTCTTACCTGGCGATCATGCAGCAGGCGTACGACGCGTCGCTCCGCCTTAGCCGGAAGTAGGCAGGGGATGGCACTTTCAGAGCGATGGTGATTTTTTTGGGGCGGCGGTCACCTCTGGCCCATTCGGCCATACGATGCGGCCAAACGATGCGGCAAGCGCAGCCGCGTTTACCGCCCGGCCGAAGGGTTGCGGCGGTATTCGCGCGGGCTCAGGCCGTGGTAGGCCCCGAAATGCCGCGTAAACGGGTGGATGGACGGGTAGCCGAGGCGGTCGGCGATCTCGGTAACGCTCAGATCGCTCTCCCGCAGCAATTGGGCGGCGCGCTTCATGAGCAGTTTATGATGGTACGCCTTCGGCGTCATGCCGGTCTCGCGGAGGAACAGCTCGTGGAAATAAGTGCGCTTCAGACCGCAGCGCCGCCACCAGATCTCGACCGGCTCCCGGCGCTCCGGGTGGACGTCCAGTTCGGCGAGCAGCCGGACGATGCGATAGTCGCTCGGACGCTGCGAGTGGATGGCGTCATACCAGCCGAGCAGCCAGGCATAAAGCAGGGCATTAACCGTCTCCGAGCGATAATGGCGCGCCTCGTCGAACGTTCGGGCGATGGCGAGCAGCCCGTCATAAAGCTGGGGGTACGCTTGCAGAGAGAAAGCTCCGGGCAAGCGGTCCAATTGTTCGCACGGCCGAGAGACGGCGGCCGCGTCCGTCCGGAACGGCTCGGGCACGAAATAAAATTGCCGGTTGACCGAAGCCGGGCGCTCCCGATCCCACAGATCGAAGTATAAATTGTACGAGTTTAACGGACGGTCGGGAGAGACGTGGAAGGCGTGCGGCTGGCCTGGCCTGATAAAAAACAGCGTTCTTTTCCCGATCGGATGCCGAATGCCCTCGATCTCGAATTCGCCCGGCCCCTCGGGGAAAAGGTGAAACGCGTAAACGCTGCAGGTCCGCAGCCGCTCGCTGGAGCTTCCGTCGTACCGGTAGGGCATGCAATCCCCGAGATGAGGCGTGATCTCCGCCAAGCTCATCATCGTTCTCCCCCTCAATTGCGAAAATCACCGGATTTTTTGTCAAATAAATGGATGTCTGTGCAAATACGAGATCTCATCAAAATGATACGATAATCTGGTGAAAAGGAAAAGCATATTCGCTCAGGATAAGCGGATAAATCGACAAATTGAAATGCGCTTGAAGGAGGGGATCGCCATGCGCCGTTTTGACGGGAAAACCGTCCTCGTCACGGGAGGAGGCTCCGGCATCGGCGAAGCGAGCGCGGAGAGGTTCGCCGCAGAAGGGGCATCGGTCGTCATCGCCGATTGGAACGAAGCGGAAGGGCTTCGCGTCGCCGAGCGGCTGAACGCGGCCTTCCCCGGCGAGAGCGGGCTTCCGCGCGCCGTCTGCGTACGGGCCGACGTGTCGCGGTCGGCGGACGTTGCGGACGTGTTTGCCCAGTCGCTGGCCGTATTCGGACAAGTCGACGTGCTGTTCAACAACGCAGCCGTCATTTTGCCTAAGCGGCTGGAAGACATCGAGGAGACGGAATTCGACCGCGTCGTGGCCGTGAACCTGAAGGGCGTTTTTCTGATGATGAAGCATGCGCTGCCCTTGCTGAAGGCGACGAGAGGGACGATCGTCACCATGGCGTCGCTTAACGGTCTGGTGGGGCAGAAGCAAAATCCGGCGTACGCGGCGACCAAAGGCGCGATCATCGCGATGAGCAAGTCGGTGGCGCTGGATGCGGCGGCGGACGGCGTTCGCGTCAACTGCGTCTGCCCGGCCGGGGTGATGACGCCGCTGCTTCGGGATTGGACGGGGCGGCAGGAGGATCCGGCGGCGACGCTTCAAGAGCTGAACGACATGCACGCGCTGGGGCGGCCGGCCACCCCGGAGGAAGTGGCCGAGGCGGTTCTGTTCCTGGCGAGCGGGCAATCGGGCTTCGTAACGGGAGCCGCGCTGCCGGTCGACGGCGGGGCGATGCTCGGTTATTAATTCAATCGGGAGAGATAGCGGATGAAGATTACGAAGGTAGAGACGTTTGTGCTGCATGTGCCGATTACCCCGCCGATTACCGACGCCATCAACGTCGCGACGCATTGGGGCTTGTCGGGGGTGCGCATTTTCACCGACGAGGGGCTCGTCGGCTGCGGCTATACGGGCACGTGCGCGCAAGGCGACGAGATGATCGCGGAGACGATCGACCGCTACTACGCGCCGGAGCTGATCGGCAAGGATCCTTTTATGGTGAAGGAAATTTGGGATTCGCTCCGCTTCGGCAAGATGCACTGGATCGGCCGCGCGGGCGTCACTCACATGGCGCTGGCCGCCGTCGACATCGCGCTGTGGGACCTGATGGCGAAGGCGGCGGGCAAGCCGCTCTGGCAGTACCTCGGCGGGCATAAGAGCAAGGGCATCAAGGCGTACAACACGAACGGCGGCTGGCTCAACTGGACGAAGGAGCGGCTGCTGAAGGACGTGACCGACATCGTGGAAGCGGGCTTTACGGGGGTTAAGATCAAGGTCGGCAAGCCCGACCCGCGCGAGGATTATGACCGCGTGAAGGCGGTGCGGCGGGCGATCGGGGACAACGTCATTTTCATGATCGATGTCAATCAGCAATGGAATCTCAATACGGCGATGACCTGGGGCAAAAAGCTGGAGGAGTTCGACCTGTTCTGGCTGGAGGAGCCGCTGAATCCCGACGACATCCTGGGGCACAAGAAGCTGGCCGACGAGCTGAACGTGCCGATCGCCCTCGGCGAGCACGTGTATACGAAGTATGCGTTCCGCGATTACATTCACCAGGGCGCGGTCGAATACTGCCAGGTCGACGCGACGCGGGTCGCGGGCGTTACCGAATGGCTGCAGGTCGCCGGGCTGGCGGCCGCGTACGACGTGCCGGTATGCCCGCATGTCGGCGACATGGGACAGATTCACCAGCATTTGGCGGCGGCGACGCCGGGGGCGATCATGCTGGAATACATTCCTTGGATCCGCGAAATTTTCGTCGAACCGGCGACGGTGAAGGACGGGTACTACGTGCTGCCGGAGCTTCCGGGCGCATCCACGGATATCATGCCGAAGTATTTCGAGCAGTACCGGGTTCGCTGATAGAAGGATGGATATTGTGCTTATAAAGGATGGGACGCTATGAATCGATGGAGATTGTGGTACGATCGGCCGGCGGCGGACTGGTCGCAGAGCCTGCCGCTCGGCAACGGCAGAATCGGGCTTGTCTCGGACGGAGGCTTGGAGGCCGAGACGTGGTGTCTGACCGAGATTACGTACTGGTCGGGACGGACGGAAAGAACGCCGAGCCGCTCGGCGGGCAAGCGGGATTTGGAGCGTCTTCGGGAGCGGTTCTTCGCAGGCGACTACGCGGGCGGAGAAAAGCTGGCGGAAGAGCTGCTGCAGCCGGCCAAAGGGAATTTCGGCACGAACCTTGCCGTGTGCGACGTGCGGCTCGAATTCGGCCATGCGGGGGAAGCCGGAGACTATGTGCGCGAGCTGAATCTGGAGGAGGCGGTCGCCGGCGTCTCTTACCGGGCGGACGGCTGCCGCTACCGGCGCGAGCTGCTCGCTTCGCATGCCGAGGGGGTGGCAGCGGCCCGGCTGAGCTGCGATCGGGCGGGCGGACTCCGCTTTTCACTCGCCGTGAGCGGGCGGACCGAGCGGTTCGAGGCGAAGGCCGCGGGCAACGGAACGTTGACGTTCGCGGGCCAGGCGGTCGAATCGGTGCACAGCGACGGCGACTGCGGCGTCCGGTGCGCAGGAGAGATCCGCGTCGTCGCGCGGGGCGGGGAGATTCGCGCCGAAGGGGGACGGATCGTCGTGCAGGGCGCCGACGAGGCGGAAGTTTACCTGGCCGTGAACACCGATTACGGCGAGGACGGCAAAGAGTGGCGCTCCCGCAGCGGGCGGCAGCTCGCTCAAGCTGCCGCTCTGGGATTCGCCCGCCTGCGCGAGCGGCATGTGGCGGACTACCGTCGGCTGTACGCTAGGCAAACCGTCGAGCTGGGAGACACCGGCCGTTCGGAACTGCCGACCGATGAAAGGCGGCGCCTGTTGCAAAGCGGGTCGACGGACGATCCTCAGCTGTTCGCGCTATTTTATCAATACGGGCGCTACTTGACGATCGCCGGATCTCGGGAAGATTCGCCGCTTCCGATGAATCTGCAAGGCATCTGGAACGACGGCGAGGCGAACCGGATGGCGTGGAGCTGCGATTACCATCTCGACGTGAATACGGAGATGAATTACTACCCGACCGAAGTCGGCCATCTGACCGAGTGCCGCGCACCGCTGTTTCGCTACCTTCGCCGGCTGTCCGACGCCGGGAGAGAGACGGCGCAGGACTTTTACGGCTGCGGAGGCTGGGTTGCTCACGTATTTTCGAACGCTTGGGGTTTTACGGCGCCGGGCTGGCACTATTCGTGGGGGATGAACGTTACCGGCGGTTTATGGCTGGCGATGCAGCTGCGCGAGCACTATGAGTTCAGCCTGAACCGAGCCTTCCTGGCGGAGACGGCCTATCCGATTTTGCGGGAGGCGGCCGTTTTCTATCTGGACTATATGACCGTTCATCCCCGGTACGGCTGGCTCGTGACCGGCCCGTCCAATTCGCCGGAGAACAGCTTTTACCCGGGGCCGCCCGAAGCCGGCTCGCACACGCTGTCGATGGGCCCGACGATGGACCAGACGCTCGTTCTCGATTTGTTCGAGTTCTGCTTGCGGTCGGCGGAGCAGCTTGATTCGGACGCAGCGCTGCAAGCTCGGCTTCGCGAGGCGATCGCGCTGCTCCCGCCGCTGCGGGTCGGCGCAGGCGGACAACTGATGGAGTGGCTGGAGGATTATGGGGAGGCTCAGCCCGACCATCGCCATTTGTCGCATCTGTACGCTCTGTATCCCGGCGACCGGGTGACGCCGGACGGAACGCCTGAACTGGCGGCCGCGGCGCGGAAAACGCTCGATACGCGCATGATCAGCGACAGTCTGGAGGACGTCGAGTTTACGATCTCCCTGTTCGCCGCCGGGTTCGCCCGGCTTCGGGACGGCGAGGCAGCTTACCGCCAGCTGTCGCATCTCATCGGAGAGCTTTGCTTCGATAACTTGTTCACCTACTCCAAGCCCGGAATTGCCGGAGCGGAGACGAACATTTTCGTCGTCGACGGCAATTTCGGCGGCACTGCGGCGCTGGCGGAAATGCTGCTGCAAAGCCGCGCCGGGGAGATTCGCCTGCTGCCTGCTCTGCCGTCGGCATGGCCGTCCGGCCGGGCCGACGGCCTTCGCGCCCGCGGCAACGCGGAAGTGTCGCTGGCCTGGGCGGACGGCCGGCTGACGTCGGCGACCGTGACGGCGCGGGGCGCGCTGCTGACGACGCTCCGCTGCGGAGACCGCTCCGTCGCCCTCAGCCTCGAAGCCGGCGAATCGCTCGCCGTGGACGGGCAGCTTCAGGTCGTCTCCCGGCAAGGAACAATCGTCTGATCCGAACGCTCCGCACCACTGAAAGCCGCTCGTAATAGCAGGAGCCTCCCGCATCGCTACCAAAGCGAAGCCGGAGGCTGCTTTTTTCCGGGAACTTGCGGCGATAGGCAGAACGGGGCGTTGTGCAGTACCTTCGTTCGCAGCCTTTCTTTCGAAATCCCCTTGGCTCAGTCCGGGTATCCCCTCGTCTTGACTCCTTATCCTCGAAATCCCGTTCGCTCAGTCCTTGGTATCCTCGGTTTTTCTCCTTATCCTCGAAATCCCCTTCGCTCAGTTCGGGTATCCCCTCGTTTTGTCTCCTTATCTTCGAAATCCCGTTCGCTCAGGACTCGTCCCATTATCCCCGGCTCGCCATTTTTGCCGCTATTCCCAACCGAACGAGCCCCGCCTCACCCTGCCACTTATCCCGATTTCATCTGATTTCAGATTAACTAACTTCGAGTCGCCCCAAATTCCGCAGATTTAATCTGATAACAGATTAAATTGCCCGGTCCCCACCTCTCCACGCCCGGAATTAGCCTGAAATCAGACTAATGAAACTCGGACCGCCCTACTTTTCGCCGAATGAATCGGATATCCAACCAACTAGCCCCGCCTCACTCCGTCACGCCTCGGGACTAATCTGAAACCCGGCTAACTTAAACTCGGACCTGAGGGAACGGGATTTCGATTGAAAGCGGGCGGAGAGCCCTGCATGCGAGATAACGAACCTGAGCAAAGGGATTTCGAATGGAAGCGGGAGGGAAGGCCCGCATAAGAGAAAGCACCTCCTGAGCGAACGGGATTTCGAGCGAGGCCGAGGAGAGCGCCGAAAGGTGAGGGAGAGCGCCGGAACCTGAGCGAACGGGATTTCGAAGGTAAGGGAGCGGAAGAGGTGCTGCGAGGAGGAGGAGGAGGAGGAGGAGGAGGAGGAGGAGGAGCCCGGCGACGCGAGAAACGAAAAAGGAACAGAACGGGTGAAGAGGACGGCAAACGAGCGAGATGACGGAGAGAGCCCGGAGCTTTGGGAGAAAAGGCCGCCGGAAGGCGAACTGGACCCGCCAAAACGGGAGAGATGTACGCCGAAAGGAGCAGTTGTACCTACCCGAAACGGGCGATTCTCCCCTATGATCAACCTGTAGTAAGCGCTGCCACAGCCGCAGCGCAACAGGCATCGCAGGCAAGCGACTTGGGAGGGATCGTTCTGAACGTTGAAATCGCACTGGATTCGAAAACGCCGGCGTCTCGCAAACGCGGCATGGCCTACGCGGCCCGCAAAAGCTTGCGCAGACATTGGCAGCTTTATTTGGTCGTCGTGCCGCCGCTGCTCTTTTTTCTGATATTCAAATATATTCCGATGCTGAACGCGGTCCTCGCTTTCAAGGACTACAACGTCATCAAAGGAATCTGGGGCAGCCCTTGGGTCGGCTTCAAAAACTTCAACTTGTTTTTCGACAATCCGCTCTTCTGGAGTCTGCTGAAGAACACGATCTATTTGAGCGGCTATCTGCTGCTGGCCGGCTTCCCGATTCCGATCCTGCTCGCGCTGATGCTGAACGAGGTGCGGAGCGGAAGGTTCAAAAAGCTGGTGCAGATGGTTTCGTTCGCGCCTTACTTTATTTCCACGGTCGTCATGGTGTCGATGATCATGCTGTTTCTGGCGCCCAGGCTTGGCTTCGTCAATATCGCGCTGAACCATCTGGGGCTGCATTCGATCAACTTCCTCGGCGAGCCGGGCATGTTCCGGTCGATTTACGTCTGGTCGGACATCTGGCAGACGGCCGGCTATACGGCAGTCATCTATTTGGCCGCGCTGGCGGGCATCGATCCGACGCTTTACGAAGCCGCCAAGGTGGACGGGGCTTCCCGTTTTCAGAAAATCCGCCATGTCGATCTGCCGGGCATTCTGCCGACGATCATCATCGTGCTCATTCTGAACGTGGGCAACGTCATGGCCATCGGGTTCGAGAAGGTGTACCTGCTGCAAAACCCGCTCAACCTCGTCAATTCGGAGATTATCGCGACGTACGTGTACAGCATCGGCCTGCTGAACGCCAATTACAGCTTCGCGACGGCGGTCGGCCTGTTCAATTCCCTCATCAACTTCATTCTGCTGCTGCTCGTGAACGGTTTGGCCAAACGGTTCTCGAACACCAGCATCTGGTAAAAAGGAGAGCAACCGCATGGCAACCATGAAGAAGACGATCCGGGAATCGACGGGCGACAGAATCTTCCTGACGACGATCTATGCCATTCTCGGCATCGTGCTGATCGTCGTGCTGTACCCGCTCATCTACATCGTCAGCAGCTCGATCAGCAGTCCGGCGGCGGTTACGTCCGGACGGGTCTGGCTGTGGCCGGTCGACATCTCGTTCAAGGGCTTCGAGACGCTGTTCCATACGCCGCAGGTGATGTCGGGCTACGGCAACTCGATTTTTTACACGGCGGCAGGCACGTTCATCAGCGTCGCGATGACCGTCATGATCGCCTATCCGCTTTCCCGCAAAACGTTTTTCGGACGCAACGCGATGATGGTGTTCGTGACGTTCACGATGATTTTCAGCGGCGGATTGATTCCGACATACATGGTCGTCAAAGGGCTGCACCTGATCGACACCCGCTGGGCGCTGCTCATACCGAACGCTGTCTGGGTATGGCAGGTCATCATCGCCCGCTCGTTTTTCCATTCGTCGATCCCGGACGAATTGCTCGAAGCGAGCGAAATCGACGGCTGCAGCGACCTGAGGTTTATGCGGAGCGTCGTTATCCCTCTGTCCAAACCGATTCTGGCCGTGCTCGTGCTCATGTACGCGGTCGGGCAGTGGAACGCCTACTTCGACGCGTTGATTTATTTGAAGTCGGCGAACTTGTTCCCGCTGCAGCTCGTGCTGCGGAGCATCATCATTCAGAACAACAGCTCCGGCCTGATGGACGCGATGAAGATGGTCGAGCGCCAGCAGCTGGCCGAACTGCTGAAATATTCGCTGATCGTCGTCGCTACGCTGCCCGTCCTGATCATTTATCCGTTCGTGCAGCGTTACTTCGTGCAAGGGATGCTGGTCGGGTCGGTCAAAGGCTGACGCCCGGACACGGAAAGGGGTGATTCCCATGTAGGGGGCGGGGGAATCCGGAACGGCTTATACTAGGAAACGACATGAAAAAGGGAGCGAACACACAGTGAAAAAGAGATGGCTCAGCCTGCTTGCGATTGCGGTCATGGTCAGTTTGGCGCTCAGCGCCTGTTCGAAAGGCAACGACGGTTCGTCGGCATCGTCTTCATCCTCCGCGGCATCTTCCTCCGGCTCGTCCGCGTCGGGTTCCGCGTCGTCGGCGCCGGCCGCCGCGCCGGTCAAGATCAAGCTGTTCGCCGTTCAGGAGCAAGGCATCGACCTGAAGACGAACAAGTTCACGAAGCTGGCCGAAGACAAGTTCAACATCCAATTCGACTGGGATATCAGCCAATCGGACGGCGCGAAGGAGAAGCGCCAAATCTCGCTCGCGAGCGGCGACTATCCGGACGCCTACATGCTGACGGACTACATCGACCAGTTCTCGCAGGCCGATCTGCTCAAATACGGCAAGCAAGGGGTATTCATCCCGCTGAACGACCTGATCGACCAGTACGGCCCCAACATCAAGGCGGCGATGGAAGCGCATCCGGATTTGAAAGCGTACGTCACCGCGCCGGACGGCAACATTTACGGCCTCGACGCTTATGCGCAATGCTTCCATTGTTCCTATCCGAACAAGATGTGGATCAATACGAAATGGCTGAAAAAGCTGAATCTCGAAATGCCGAAAACGACGGAAGATTTCAAGAAAGTGCTGGAAGCGTTCAAAACGCAGGACCCGAACGGCAACGGCAAAGCCGACGAAGTGCCGCTCAGCGGCTCGACCGAAGATTTCGGCGTACGCGTCATTCCGTACCTGATGAACGGCTTCGTCTATGACGACGACCGCAACTACCTCATGCTGCAGGACGGCAAAGTGCAGTCCGCCGCCATTACTCCGGAGTGGAAGGAAGGCCTCGCCTACGTCAAATCGCTCTACGACGAGGGGCTGATCGACCCGGGCGCGTTCACGCAGAACGCGGAAGCGTTCAAGAAGATCGGCGAGAACGCCGACGCGCAAATTTTGGGCGCCGGAGCGGGCATGCACCCGGCCATTTTCGTCAATATCGACCAAGGCAACAAGTATTCCGCCGACTATGACGCCGTGCCGCCGCTGACCGGACCGCACGCTTCGTTCGCCACGCATGACGGAGGCGGCGTCGCGCCGGGCGCGAAGTTCGTCATCACGAACAAAGCAAGCAAAGAAGCGCAGATCGCGCTGATCAAACTGGTCGACTACATGTTCACGCCGGAAGGCCAAACGAACGCTTCGTCGGGCGTGGAAGGCCTCGACTGGGAAAAGCCGGGACCGGACGACAAGGCGCTGGACGAGAACATTCAGGCGCAATTCAAGCCGATTCCGGCGAAGGAAGGCGACGCTCCGCATAACGGTTCCTGGAGCGGCATGGGCCACTTCTACATGCCGAAGGAATACCGCGACAGCTTCGTGTCGGCGACGGACATTTACTCTCCGGACGGCTACGAACGGAGACTGTACCAGGCAACGCTGCTGTACCAAGGCCATGAGCCGAAGGAGCTGTTCCCGCTCTGGTCGCTGTGGGTCGATCCTTCCCTGACGGACGAAGCCAGCATGCTCCAGACGAACCTGCGCAACTATATCGAGCAGAACGAGCTGCAATTCGTAACCGGTAACAAGGATTTAAACAAGGACTGGGACAGCTATGTAAAAGGATTGAAGGATCTGAAGCTGGACCGCTATCTGGAAATCCTGCAGCAGGCATACGACAACATGGCCAAGTAACGGCAGGGTAAGAACGGCTAAAAGCGAGAAGCCACAGGCTAGACGGCCAGAGGCGAGACAGCCAGAGATTAGCAATCGCGGGAGATCAGACGTACGGCCCTTCGGGCGGGGCGTCTGATCTTTCGCGTTCAAGGGAGGAAAGGACAGTGAAGCTGAATGCGTGGGAGCAAGCAAAGCGGCACCCGGTTGTCGGCGACCGTCCGGCGCCGGGATTTTTCGAGGGGGCGCTGCTCGGCAACGGCGGGCTCGGCGCCGTCGTGACAACGCGCCCGGACGCGGTCGTCGTCCGGTTCGGCCATAACAGCGTCTGGGACATCCGGATCGCCGAAAATCATCGGGAGGAGCTCGGCACGTTCGCGGAGCTGTTCGAGCGGCTGAAGCAGATTCCCGAGCATTACGAGTCCTTGAGCAAAGACGAATGGTATCGGGAGTACGTCCAGATGGCGGCCGACAACTACGGCCGCCCGTATCCGCGCCCGATGCCGTGCGGCTCGCTGCTGCTGGGCTTCGACCGGCGGAAGGCGGAGCTGCTCGGCCACAAGCTGCACATCGACCGCGGCTTGTGCGAGGTTTTCTTCCTGATCGGCGGGAAGCGGGCGGTGCTGGAGATTTTCGTCGATCAGACGAAGGACGAACTCTGGCTGGCAATGAAGCCGGCAAAAGGTTCGAAGTCCGGAGCGGGGTCGGCTTCGCCGTTCAATCGCATCCGGCTGCTGCCGGATCCGTACACGCCGCCGGAGCTGCCGGCCTGCCGGACCCATGCGGAGGCGGATAGGGCAGGCGGCGGAACGCTGGCGCTGCGGCAGACGCTGCCCCGGGCCGAACGGCCCGGCAAAGCCGCCGACCCCCGAGACCGGGCGTTCCGCCTGTCCGCGCGCGTGTCCGGCGGCGCGGGCTTTCGGCCCGGCGCGAACGCGCTCGAGGCGGCGCTGGCGCCGGGGGCGGACCTCCTCGTCCGCGTGCGACTGGACGAGAGCTTGAACCGCGACGTTCCCGCCGCCTCCGGCGCGGCGGGAACGCTAACGGCCGATCGCCGCGCGCGCCGGGAGGCGCTCGCGGCTTCGGAAGAGAAGTGGCGCGCATACTGGTCCCGTTCCGGCGTGGCGCTGGAGGACGATTTTCTGGAGGCGGTCTGGTATCGCAACCTGTACTTCTTCCAATGCGCCGTCCGGCCCGACGCGGCGTGCCCGGGCTTGTTCGCCAACTGGAGCCACGGGCGCATCGGCGCCGAATGGCACGGAGACTACCATATGAACTACAACACGCAGCAGCCGTTTTGGGTTGCCTTTTCGAGCAACCATGCAGACAAGCATCTCGCCTATGTGAACATGGTCGACCACGTGCTGCCGGTCAGCCGGAAGTGGGCGCAGGAATACTACGGCTTGCGCGGAGCGTACTATCCGCACTCGGCATATCCGGTCGAGATGACGATGATGCCGTACCCGGTGCCCCATTGGGGCTGGGAGGTGTGCGAGACGCCGTGGACCGTGCAAAGTCTGTGGTGGCACTACTTGTACACGATGGACAAGGAATTTCTCGCGAACCGCGCTTTCGTGCCGATCAAAGAAGCGGTCCTGTTCATGGTCGATTACATGAAGCGGCCGGAGGCAAGCGGCGAGGCATGGGGCGACGACCGCTATCATATTTTTCCGACGGTCGTGCCGGAGCTGTACGAGCTGACGCCGGGCTTCCGCCGGAATCGCGACTGCCTCGTCGACCTGACGCTGACGAAGTTCCTGCTGCGGTCGTTCGAGCAAACCTGTGCGGCGCTTGGCCGAGAAGAGGAAGAGCGGGAGCTGCTTGCGGAGGTCGCCGACGTGCGGGGCCGGTTCCCGGACTATCCGACCGCGGAGTCGCGCCAAGGCACCGTGTTCGTCTCTGTCGCGGGGGAGGATCCGGACGTCGTCTACAATGTGCCGAACTCGGTAACGACCGTTTTTCCCGGCGAGGAGCACGGACTGCATTCGCCGCCGGAGCCGTACGCGATCGCCGTCAACTCGTACCGCAACCACCGCAACGAAGGCGGCAACGAGCTTGTTTTCTACCATATGGCGGGCGCGCGGCTCGGTCAGCTCGACCTGGAGCGGTTCAAACGGCAGATCGCTTACTGCCTCCTGCCGAACGGTACGTGTACGGATCGGCTGCTGGAGAGCGGCGGGCGCTACTCGGACGAGACGGACTTCGATTATATGGGCGGCATGGGCATTTGGTTCGAAAACTTCGCGCTGCCCGCCGTCATCAACGAATGTCTGCTGCAAAGCTACAACGGAGTTTTGCGGTTTTTCCCGAATTGGCCGGCGGATCGGCGGGCGGCGTTCTCCACGCTGCGCGCGGTCGGCGGCTTCCTTATTAGCGCGGTCTGGGAGGACGGCAATGTGCGGGAGATCGAAATCTACAGCGAGGCGGGCTCGCAGCTGCGCATCTACAACCCTTGGAAGGAAGGCGCTCGCATCACGAGAGACGGAGAAGGGGGTAAGGCTTGGGCCGCGGGAGACGTGATCGAGACGGACACTGCGCCCGGAGAGACGATCCGGCTGGCGAAGGCGCTACGCTAGCCAGGCAAGCCGGGCGCGGAGGGAGCTCGGAACGGGTTGGCCGGTCCGAGCTCCAAGGCTTCCGGGCGGCGGCTGTCACCACGACTTCAGCACGGAGTCCGCCGGAATGTTGTTTAAAGCCGGGAACGATTCGGAGGCGGCCGTGCCGGGCGTCTCCGGTTCACGGAACTTCTGCCGGTCCGCGGAGTCGTCCGCGGACTCCGTCGCTGCCGCGGCGCGGTTCTCGTCCTGAGGCTGAGGCGCGTCCTTGTTCTCCATTTGGCTGGTGCCGTGGAAAAAACCGCCCGCTTCGATCGCCAGCTCCGAGGCGCTCAGATTGCCGAGCAGGCGGCCCGACGATTTGACGATCAGCTTGCCTTTGGCGATAACGTTGCCGTGAACCGTGCCGGCCAGCACGACGTTGCGGGCCGAGACGTTCGAGCGGGCGACGCCTCGCTCGCCGATGATGACGTCACCTTCGCAGACGACGTCTCCGGTGATTTCCCCTTCCAGCCGAATGCTGGCCTGCGACTTGATCTTTCCTTCGAAGGTGCTGCCTTCTCCGATGAGCGTATCCGTCGTTCCGGGATCGAGTTTTTTCTTGAACATCTCTATTCACTTGCCTTTCTGTCAGCTTTGAGATAGGCGCGCGGATCGACGGGCTCGCCGGCGACGAGAACCTCGTAATGCAGATGCGGGCCGGTGCTTCGGCCGGTGGAGCCGAGCTCGCCGATCTGCTCGCCCTTGGCAACCTTCTGCCCGACCGTCGCGATGAGCTTGCTCATATGCATGTACCAAGTGCGAATGCCGTTGCCGTGATCGATAATGATGTTGTTGCCTTCGGCGCTGTCCTTCTCGGACAAGGCGACGACGCCGTCCGCAGCGGCGAAGATCGGATCGCCGACATGCCCGGCGATGTCGAGTCCGGCGTGAAACCGGGCTTTGCCGGTGAAAGGGTCGGTTCGGACGCCGAACAGCGATGTGATTCTGCGATTGTCGGTCGGCCAGATCGTCGGCGTGATCCGCAGGCGCTTCCGGGCCTGGTCGACGTCGGTTTTCGTCTGCTTCAGCCGGTTCGCCAGTTCGTCCAGAACCGGCGCCAGCGTAAGGAGCTGATCGGCGGTATTTCGGGCCAGCGCGTTGATCTCCTCATTGGTGACGGGCAAATCTTCGCCGCCCATTCCCCCGTCGGAGGGATCTCCGTCTTCCACCGTTCCGCCGTACGTCGTCAAGTCCTTCGCGCCCCCTTTCGAAGAGTCTGCCTCCTGCAGGCCGACCATGCCCTTGACCTGATTTTCCAATTGATTGACTTCATCCACTTTCTGTTGGATCGACTTGGTCTGTTCGGACAATCCGGCGACTTGGGTTTGCAGCGACTCGATGCTGTCGTTCTTGTCCGCCAGTTGGCGCTCGTATCGGGAAGCGGATTCGGACAGCTCCCGCCGCATGTCGCCGACATCGCTTAAATTGCGGGCATACAGCAGGAAGAGGCCGCAGGCGACGAGAGCAAGGAACGCGAAAAGCGCAGGTACCGCGATAAAGATCAACCGCGGCAAGGCAAAACGTTTGACCGAGCCGTTCGCATCCGGAATGATGACGAATGTGAACCGCTTCATGCTCCACTTCATGACTGACCTCCTGGTTCTTCAAGCAGCTTTGTCCGAAATAGGGGTTCGACATTATGGGACAAAATTCCTTTTAAAACGGAAAAATTATGAAAATAGACCCTGAAAAAAAGAGGATTTTGTCAGAATGAGGCGAAAAGGTACAAATCAAATACTTGCATATGGGAAAATCAGGCATGACCAAGGACAGGAGGCGCATTATGTTCAGATTAGCGGGCATCGATATCGGCAACGACAGCGTCAAGCTGGTTGTCGGAGGAGGGGGCGAACCGATCGTCATCCCGAACGTCGTATCGCCGGGGTACGAGAGACTGGTGCTGCAAGAGGAAGACTCCCCGCTCAAGGCGTTGGACGTCATGGTCTACAGCCCGAAGCTGCGGAAGAAGAAATCCCGTTACTTCGTCGGATTGATCGCTTCGGAGGATCCGGACAACACCGAGCAGGAGGAGACCGACAATAAGGCGACGAGCGATCAGTCGCTCATCGTCGCCCTGACGGCGCTCGCTTATGCCGGCCTTGCCGGTCCGTCTTCCGCCATTCAGCCGGGCCAGACGGTCGACGAAGTCGAATACGTCATCGGAACCGGGCTTCCGGTCCGATCCTATGCGAGATATCATCAAATCTTCGAAGAGCGGCTTGTCGGAGAACACGAGGTATCGTTTCTGTCGACGCCGAAGCTGCAGGGCCGGACCGTCCGGGTCATCGTCCGCAGGGCGGTTGTCTCGGTCGAAGGAGCCGCGGCGCTGTTCAATATGGCGACCCACGACAATTTGCAGATTCGGGACGAGGAGCTGTACAACGGCTGCATCGGCATTTGCGAGATGGGGGCGCTGACGACGGATCTGCCGGTCATCAAGCGAATGGCGATCGACAATCAGTTCAGCACCGGGGAGCTGATCGGCCTGGCGACCTATCTGGACTCGATCATCCGGGAGGTCGAGGATCAATTCGGCTACCGGTTCCCGAGCCGGACGAAGCTGATGCAACGGATTCGCCGCCACGACTATACGGTTCAACGGGTCGGCGAGGGGCAGGCGGACATTCGCCCGATCGTGGATGCGTTCTTCGCCCGCGCCGCGCAGAAGATCGTCGACCTGATCCGCAAACGGTGGAAAAAGTACCCGGACATTCAATGTTTCTACGTGCTGGGAGGCGGCGCGGCCGCGCTGAAGCCGTACTTGCTGGAAGCGGCCGATACGATGCGGCTGCGGTTCGTCGACAACAGCGAGTTCCAGAACGTGCTGGGCTATCTGAAGCTGGCGAGGAACAAGATGAACCAACTGAACCAGCAAGAAGCCGGCGCGGTTTAATAGAATAGAAAGGCCGAGCTTGCCGGCTATACGTTCGAATAAAAAAAATCGGCCTGCGCATCTAGCCGCAGGCCTTCAAAATCTATGATACAGAAGAGGTCGTGAAATCATCTTACCTCCCAAGCCTTAGCGGAAAGTGAAGACAATCTTAAATTCTCATTAAAAAGTGATCGGCGAGCGAAACGTCATTTTGGATAATGGAGAGAGCCACTTGACGCCGGCGGGCGTCAGCGTGTCGGCGACCAGATGGGACAGGTAGGCTGCCCCGGCGACGACGGCCAATCCCTCGACGTGCAGCTCGCGCTCGAACGCCGCGCCGATCGCCGTCCAAGCGGCGGCGGCCCAGATCGTATGCGTCAGCCCGCGGTGCTTCAGCCACGGGGCGATGACGACGAAAGCGCCGAGCCCCATCAGCCCGTTCAAGCCGGCGCTAAGCCCGGCGAAGAGAAGCGCGGCGCCGCAGGCGCTGACCAAGGCGTTGCGAAGAGCGCCTTCCTTCAGAACGAGCCCCAGCAGCGCCAGAACGGCCCCTGCCAGAAAAAGCCTGGTCTGCGGCATTCCCTGGAAGCCTTGGACGGCGAAGGATGCGACGACCGCCGCCAGTCCGAGCCACAGCGCGCCTTCGCGCAGCCAATGGGATGCCTTGCCCAGCTTGCTGCTCAGCATGCTGGTGCCGTCCAGGTCCGCGCTAAGGGCGGAGAAGGCGGCCGCAGGCAGATAAAAGACGGCTTGCTCCCATTGATGAGGTTGATAATAGATGGTTGCGGCGACACCGATAGCGGCCCCGATGGCCAGGTGGGTTCTTCCCTTCATGCGTTCCTCCGGTTGCGAGTCTGACTGGCGTGCGAACATACGTTTGTCCTCGTATTATACACGGGATCCGGAACGCTGGCAAATGTTACTGGACGCCTCTCCTTTTATAAGCCCCACGTCTATAAGCCTCACGTCTATATGCCCCAAGTCGCCTCGGCCAAAGCCGGTTGTTTCGCGGCTTCCGCGCGGCGCAAATATTTTCGGTCCCGCCAACGGAAGAACGACAGGATGCCGCGGGAATATTCGTCCGCGATCATGCAGCCGTAGATGGCGATCAATCCGCCCGACCAATGAATGCCGAACCAGTAGGAGCAGCCTGTGGCGATCAGCCCCATGGACGCGAGCGACGTCGCCATGATGTACCGGGTGTCTCCGACGGCGTTGAGCGCGTTGCCGAGCGCCATGTTGAGCATCTTGCCCGGCTGGAGCAGCAGGTTCAGGCCGAGCAGCGACACGCCGAGCGAGAGAATGTCCGGGTCTGAAGTGAAGAGCCCGAGCATTCGCTTGCCGAGCAAGAACAGGACGAAAGCATTCGCCGTGACGAGCGCGAGCCCGATGAAGAGCGCCCGATAAGCCGACTTATAGGCTTCCTGCGTTCGGCCGGCGCCGTACAGATGGGCGATCTGGATCTGCACCGCCAGCGCGAACGCATAGCCGAGCATGAAGCAGAACGATTCCAGCGTGTTCATATAGGTGCGGGCGGCGAGCTCCTTGGCGCCGAGAATGGCGAGGAACGAATAGATGGCAAGCTGGGAAAATACCCAGCAGGACATGTTCACGCCGAGCGGCCAGCCGATCCGCAGCACCTCGCCGAACAGCTTTCGTTCGAACGTGCGGTAAAATTCCGCGATCCGGATCCGCCGCTCGAAGGAAAAGAAGAACATATACATCAGCAGCACCGTAGACAGCAAGCGGCAGACGTTGTCGGAGACGGTCACGCCTGCGAGGCCCCACTTCGGCAAGCCGAACGAGCCGAAGATAAGCGCATAGTTCAGAACGATGTGCAGCAGGTTGATCGCAATGCCGGTCATCATCGGGCCCTTGGTGTTGCCCGTATTGCGGATGACCGTGCCGAGGGCGGCGGTCATGGCCGCCAGGAACATTCCGCCGCCTACGTAGGAGATGTACATATCGGAAAGAGGAAGAAGATCCTCGGACAGATGAAGCATTCGGGCGATCGGGCGGGCTTGCGTGAACAGCAGGACGCTGATGACGAGCCCGATGGCCGTGCTGACGGTAATGGCCATGATGGCGATCTTGCGGGCGTCCTCGCGCCGGTCCGAACCGATCCGCTGGGCGACGAGTATGCCCGCGCCGCTGGCGATGGTCATGAACAGCGTCGTCAGCGCGTTAAACAGCTGATTGGCGAAGCCGACGACGGCGACGGCGTCGTCCGAGATGCGGCTGACCATGACCGTGTCGACCGTTCCCAGCATCGTCTGCAGCAGAACTTCGATGAAGATCGGCCAGGCAAGCGCCCACAGCGTAAATTTCGGATCAAGCGTTTTCATCATCCCAACTCCCTGATGTTCGTGCTGCCGTTAAGTCTCGTGACTCCGGTATCTTTGTGTGCAGAACAAATTATAGATGGTATACTCGTAACCATGTATCACTTTTCAAACGGATAATTTCATTTTTCCAACTTGAATTCGGGGAGGGGAAACGGTGGATCTGCTGCAATTCGCGCTGCCGCCGCTGCCTCATTATATTGCGAGCGGTTACATGACGGGGGAGCCCGGAGACCGTCATGTCAGCCGCCACAGCATCGGAATCTTCGACCTGCTGTTCGTTCGCCGGGGACGGCTGTTCATCGGCGAGGAAGACCGGAGATACGAGGTGACCGAGGACAGCTTTATGATTTTGCGGCCGGACTGCTATCACTTCGGTTCGGAGGGGTGCCGGGAGCCGACCGAATATTTCTGGCTTCATTTCCAGGCGACCGGGAACTGGTCGATGGCGGAAAAGGGAGCGTCTTCCAACCAAACGGAGGGAGCGGACGAAGTTCCGCTTACGTTCGCCGCGCGGCCTTTTCAACTGCTGCTGCCGCAGTTCGCCCGCGCATACCAGCCCCGCAAGCTGGAAGAGCTGCTATTCCAGCTCGTCCGCTTGGAGCCCGGGGCGCACCAAAGCTCCGTTCGCCTGAAGGAGCAGGTGCTGTTCCAGGAAGCGGTCCAGCTGCTCGCCGCTTCGGCCGATTCGCAGCGCTATTCGCCGGCGACGGCCTGCGCCGAGAAAGCGGCGGAATACTTGCGCAGCCATTACCGGAACGAGATTACGGCGAAGGAGCTTGGCGAACGGCTCAACTTCCATCCGGTCTATATCGCCAGATGCATGAGGCAGGAGTACGGCTGCTCGCCTATGGAGTATTTGCTGCGCTACCGCATCGAGCAGAGCAAGCGGCTGCTGCTGCAGACCGATCTGACCATCGCGCGCATCGCCGAGGAAGTCGGCTTCAACCAGACCCCTTACTTCAGCTCCACGTTCGCGAAGCTCGAAGGGTTGTCGCCGCGCCGTTACCGCGAGCGCTTCTCCCGCGCTTAGCCCCGCCGCTGCCGGTTAGCGCCTCATCCCGGGATTAATCCCGCCGTATCCGGGAACGATCCTCCCGAGCCTGATTTCCGCAGCTGCCGCCGAGTGCCGGCTTCCGGGGACTCGGCTTTTTTTGCGCGCTCATCGTTCAACTGGTATGATGGTTGCTAGTGTTTATAGCAGAACGGCGGGGGTTGACGATCATGAAATTCGGAATTATCGGCACGAACTGGATCACGGATTCATTCATCCGGGCAGGGCGAAAGGTGGACGGCTTCGAGCTTGCGGCCGTCTACTCGAGAACGGAACGGACGGCAAGCGAGTTCGCGGCCAAGCACGGCGTGCGGCACACGTTCACCGACTTGGAGCGAATGGCCGCGAGCGGGGAGATCGACGCGGTGTACATAGCCAGCCCGAACAGCCTCCATGCGGAGCATGCGATCGCCTGCTTGCGGAAGGGCGTGCACGTTTTGTGCGAGAAGCCGCTCGCCTCGAACGCGGCGGAAGTCGCCCGGATGCTCGAAGCATCCGAGCAGAGCGGCAGCGCGTTGATGGAGGCGATGAAATCGACGCTGCTCCCGAATTTCGCCGCCATTCGCGCGAGCCTGCCCAAGATCGGCAAAATCCGGCGCTACTTCGCAAGCTACTGCCAGTACTCTTCGCGATATGATGCATTCCGGAAGGGGACGGTGCTCAACGCCTTCAACCCGGCTTTTTCCAACGGGGCGCTGATGGATTTGGGCGTTTACTGCCTGTATCCCGCCATCGTTCTGTTCGGCAAGCCCCGCTCCGTGAAGGCGGGAGGCATGCTGCTGTCGTCCGGGGCGGACGGCGAAGGAAGCATGCTGCTGGAATACGACGGGATGGAGGGCGTCATCCAATATTCCAAAATATCGGACTCGTCCCTTCCGAGCGAAATTCAAGGAGAAGACGGTACGATCGTGATCGACCGGATCAGCCAACCGCAGCGGGTCGAGATCCGATACCGGGACGGCCGGATCGAAGACGCGTCGGTCGGTCAGGACGACGAGACGATGAAGTACGAGATCGAGGAATTCATTCGCCTGGTCAAGCGGGGGAGACGGGAGTCGGAGACGAACAGCCACGCGAATTCGCTGGCGGCAATGGAAGCGGTTGACGCAGCCAGGCGGCAGATCGGACTTCGCTATCCTGCGGACGACCGCTAAATCCGCAAGCTGACATAATCCACGTTCCGAAGGCATATTTTTGTAGGAACGGACAAGCATGAATTTATTTTGCCGGATCGCCCGTTTCAGGCTTAGATTAAAAGTTTATAAAATCGTACCGACGGCATAAGTTTCATTTTGACAAAAGAATGCGGCAGTAGCATAATGACTCTATCATTGTTCGCCGCAACGTCAGGCAAGATTATGAAGCCGCGCCCTAGACAGGATGAACGCTCAGCCTGCCTGTTTTTTGGCGCGTGCGAAAGGAAGGGGAAGGATCATGTCCTTCATAAGGACACTTCGCGACAGGCCTTTTATTCTGTTTACTTTAATTCTGCTCGTCAAAGGCGCGTTGGCTTGGTTCGTCGTTTTTTCCGACGGGCCGTCGTGGGCAACGCTGATAACGGAAATTCCGTTTTTTTGGGTCGTATTCTGCATCATCGAGTGGTTCGCCACCAAGCGGAAGTTTCTCTATTATATGATCGTGAATCTGCTGCTTACGGTGCTCTACTTCGCCGTACTCATGTACTATAAATATTACGGAATCATTGTCACCTACCACGCGCTGGGGCAAGCCGGCAAAGTAACGCAAGTCGGGGAAAGCACGTATTCGCTTCTCGATCCTTATTATCTGCTCATTTTCGTGGATATAATCGTCTTCGGCATCTTCATGCTGCGGCCGAAAACGATCCGCAAGCTGAAGAACATCGGAATGAAGCGCGCCAACCGGCGCATGCTGCTGGGCGGTTTCGTGCTGTCGCTCGTTCTGTGCATCTTCAACATCTGGCCGAATCACGCCAGCATGAACGAGAACAAGAAGGCGGAAGGAATGGGCATCCTCAATTACGAGGTGTATACGATTTTCGCCGATTCGACCCAGCAAGAGGACCTGATCGACAAGAAGGACATTACCCAGCCCGCGATCGATCAGCTCAAAGGCATTTCGGAGCCGTCCGCTCCGGCTTACTTCGGGGCCGACAAGGGCAAGAACCTGATTATCATTCAGATGGAATCGTTCCAGAATTTCCTGATCGGGCTTAAGATCGACGGGCAGGAAATTACGCCGAACGTGAATAAGCTCGCCGCGGAGAATTATCATTACGACAACTTCTATACGAGCGTCGGCGCGGGAACTACCTCCGACGCGGAATTCGTCGTCAACACGTCGATGTACGTTCCGCAGCACGAGCCTGCGACTCAGGTGTTCGTCGATAAGGCGCTGCCGAGCTTGCCGAAGCTGACGACGGCCAACGGCTACAACAACGCCACCTTCCATACGAACGACGTAACGTTCTGGAACCGGAAGGAACTGTACAGCGCGCTTGGCTGGCAGAAATATTACGACAAGAGCTTTTACGGCGACGACGATCATGTCGCTTTCAGCGCTTCCGACGAAGTGCTGTACCAGAAGACGCTGCCGAAGCTTGAGGAGATGGATCAAGTCGACAAGCCGTTTTATGCGATGATCATCTCGCAGAGCGCCCATCATCCGTTCAACATTCCCGAACGCAAGTACAAGATGCAATTGCCCGAACGGTACGAGGGAACGCTGGTCGGCGACTATATCCGTTCTCAAAATTACGCCGACTATGCGCTGGGGCAATTCATCGATCAACTGAAATCGAGCGGTCTGTGGGACGACAGCGTCATTCTGTTCTACGGGGACCATCAAGGCCTGTCGCTGTACGCCCTGAGCCAGAAAGAAAAAGACATGATGAAGGATATGCTGGGACGGGAATATGGCTATACCGACATGTTCAACATCCCGCTCATTCTGCACGCTCCGGGCGTGACGACCAGCCCGAAAAAGCTGGAGCAAACGGGCGGACAGATCGATATTCTGCCGACCGTATCGAACCTGCTGGGCTTCTCCTTGCAGAACCAGATTCATTTCGGCGAAGATTTGTTCAATCAGAAGACGAACCTGCTTCCGATGAGGCACTTCCTACCGACAGGCTCGTTTATCAACGATACGAGCGTGTTCCTGCCGGGGATCGAGTACGAAGACGGAATCAACTATTCGGTCATCGACAACAGCGAGCTGCAGGACGGCTCCACCAAGGATCAATACGACCGGGCGTTGGAGCTGCTCAATATGTCGGACAGCTACGTCAAGCAGCTTCCGGAAAAAGACCAGTAAAGCAAGCCATCCTTCGGGCGCCGAGCCCGAAGGATTTTTCATGCGCTCGGAGCCGATTGCCCTATAAGGAGGATTACCGATGGACAACATGCGGACAAAGATACCGGGAACCGATCTTCAATCGTTCCCGATTGCGCTCGGAGGCGCTTCGTTGGGCAGCTCGATCCGCCGCGAAGACGCCTTCCGCCTCATGGACGAATTCGTAGACGCAGGCGGCAATATGGTCGACACGGCTCAAGTGTACGCCAACTGGCTGCCGGACATCGAGCCGAGCATCAGCGAACGGGTGATCGGTCAGTGGATGGCGGAGCGCGGCCTTCGCAGCCGAATGATCGTGACGACCAAAGGGGCGCACCCCCTCCTGCATTCGATGGACCGTTCCCGAATGTCGGAGGAGGATATCCGGCAGGACGTGGACGGCAGCCTTCAGCGCCTTCGCGTCGACGAGATCGACTTGTACTGGCTCCATCGCGACGATACGGACCGCACGGTCGGGGAAATTCTCGAAACGATGAACCGATTCGTCCGGGAGGGGAAAATCCGCTACTTCGGATGCTCCAACTGGTCGGTCGAACGGATTCGGGACGCCGCCCGCTATGCGGCCGAGCATGGGCTGCAAGGATTTGCCGGCAATCAGATGATGTGGAGCCTGGCCTCTGCGGACCGCTCGCTATTCCAAGATCCGTCGCTCGTTCCGATGGATGAGGAGATGTACCGTTATCATCTGGAGTCCGGAATGGCCGCTCTGCCTTACTCCTCGCAGGCTCAGGGCCTTTTCGCCAAATGGGAACGGGGAGAGTACGCGAAGGACGACAATCGCATCAGCCCGCAATATCGGTCTCCCGAGAACGTCGGCCGTTTTGAACGGTGTCTTGCGCTTGCCTCCGAGCTGGACGTCTCCGTCAACCGGATCGTACTCGCCTATTTGTCCAGCCAGCCGTTTCCTACCGTTCCGATAGCCGGCTGCCGCATGTCCGCCCAACTCCGCGACAGTCTCTCCGCCGCCGGCCTCCGCTTATCCAAGGACCAACTGGCTTACCTGGAACGCGGCATTTCGCTTTAACTTCCTCCGCAGGCGTCAAGCTTCGTCATTTTGGCGGCTTGACGCCTTTTTCCATTTGCACATTCCGGTGTCTTCCCCCGTTGAATAACCCTCATCGTCAGCCTTAACTTCGAAATCCCTTTCGCTCAGGTCCGCTGATGAGTGGGTTCCGTTTTTCCTCTTTCCTTCGAAATCCCCGTCGCTCAGGAGCCGGCTCTTTCGTATTACTTGTTCTCCTTCCGTCGAAATCCCCGTTAATCAGGCTGCTTTCGCACATTTGCTTAACTCTCCGAAATCCCCTTCGATCAGGAAACGGTTGGAAAAGTTTTGGTTGCATTTGGGAACATATGTTTGGTATAATCAAAAAGGGAACATACATTCGCGTTCGAGGTGATTGAGGATGTCCGAAGCGTTCGATTCCTTTGAAAAGGTGCACGCCCTGCTGCAAGATGAAGAAGCGTGCGCTCGCGTTCTGTATGAGGCCAAATGGCCGAACGGCTTCCGCTGCCCGCGCTGCGGCCACGATCATGCGTATCCGATCGCCACGCGCAGACTTCCTCTTTATGAATGTTCCCGCTGCTCCAAGCAAACGTCGCTGATTGTCGGCACCGTTTTCCAAGGGACGCGGACGCCGCTGCATCTGTGGTTTCAGGCGATCTGGCTGCATTCCCGCCCCGGGAGCATCAACGCCCTTCAATTGTCCAAAGAGATCCATGTTACCTATAAAACCGCGTGGCTCATCTGCCACAAGCTGCGCCATGCGATGAGCGGGGCGGATGCCGACGCGTTGCTCACCGGCGCGGTTCGGCTGACCGACGCTTGTATCTATCACCGGGTTTCATCGAATATGAAGTGGCATCAACAGGAGCAATCCGTTCTGATCGGGGCCACGGACGGGGAGAACGGGGAACCGGAGAACGTGAAGATCAAGAAGCAGGACAAGAGCTTACTGAAGCATCGGTTGGAGGCGCCAAAGCCGGGATCGTTTATCTTGGAGCATGTCGCGACGGAAGCGAGAATGAGTGTGAATTTCGTCCGTCAATATAGCAGAGAACGCCATCACGCGCTGCAGAAAATCGGAAGAGAGGTGGAAAAATGGCTGGCGGAGCTGTTCCGGGGGATCGGTCCGAAGCATTTCCAGGCCTATCTCAACCACTACTGCTATGACTGGAATCGGCGGAAAACGTCACGGTTCGGCGATCTGCTGGGATGGTGCGCGGCGACGCGGACCATCACGTACCCGGTATTGACGCAGCGGCTGCCGGCTCGTTCCGGTCGGCGTTCCCGCTCGGCCACTTCCCACGTAGCGATCGCGGGCTAATCTTATGTTTACTTCGGAAGGAAAAGTTATTTTTGCATCTCAAAGCGAGCAGGACTTTAACGGTGGGGAAAAGGGGATTTTCAGGAGATGGATGAGGCTTTTAGACATGGTTGTTTGTTCATAACGTGTCAACTCTTCCCTGAGCGAAGGGGATTTCGAAGTTAAGGACAGAAAGGCGACTTGCAGGAACCAAATCCTGAGCGAAGGGGATTTCGAAGTAAAGGAAAAAAGAAGGAGATAAGCCCCACAATTGAGGTTGACGAAGGGGGAAGCGAGTGAGATAATGTACGCGCGTACATTATGATGCGAAGAGGTGGGGCGTCCGAAAGATGGCAACGCGCAAGGAAGTGGCGGATCTGGCCGGAGTATCCGAGGCGACGGTGTCCCGCGTGCTCAACGGGGTCGGTCCGATCAAGGAAACGACCCGGCAGCGAGTGCTGGAAGCGGCGAAGAAGCTTGACTATCAACTCAATGCGGTAGCCGCCAGCTTCGCGCGGGGGAGAAGCGGGAATATCGGCGTCGTGCTGCCTCATGTTCCGAAGGTGAGGCTGTTCTCCACTTATTATTTCTCCGAAATTTTAAGCGGGATCGGCGAAGCGGCTCGAGCGGGGGGGCAGGGGCTGCTGCTGCTGTACCGGGAGCCGGGCGCCGCCTACGATTATGCCTCGCTGTTTCACACGCAGCGGGTGGATGCCTGCGTTTTGCTGGGAACGAGCTCGCTGCCACAAGAGCGGCAAGGGATCGAGCGGCTGGCGAAGCTGGACTTGCCGTTCTGCGTGGTCGATCAGCGTTTCGGCGAAACGGGTTTTCCCGCGGTCTGCGCGGACCATGAGGAGGGCACGCTGCAAGCGGCCCGGCATTTGCTCGGCTTGGGACATCGCCGAATCGGCTTCCTGAACGGTTCGCCCCACTATTCGAACAGCCTGGACCGGGCCGAGGGGTACCGCAGGGCGCTGGCCGAAGCCGGAGTTCCGTTGAATCGGAAGCTGCTGTACGAAGGCAATTATAGCCGCAAAAGCGGTTTCGAAGCGGCTTCCGGCATTTATCGCGACCTGGATTCGCTGGACGCGGTGCTTTGCGCGAACGATCGGATGGCGATCGGTCTGGCCCAAGGACTCCGGGAGCGGGGCTGCAAGCTGCCGCGAGACTTGCCGATCGTCGGCTATGACGATTCCGACGCGGCCGCGTTGTTCGATCCTCCGCTGACGACGGTTCAAGTGCCGTTTTACGAGATGGGACGGATCGCCGCGGAAAGGCTTCTAAGGCGGTTGTCGGGCGATACAGGGGAGGATTTGCAGGGAGAAGGCAGCTCCCTTGTCATGCTGCCGACCCAATTAATCGTTCGCAAATCGAGCCAATCTGGAGAGGAGTAATGGAGCATGAGAAAAGCGTTGATCGTATGGGGAGGCTGGGACGGCCACGAGCCGCGGCAGGTAGCGGAGCTTTTTCAAAGCCTGTTGGAGAAAGAAGGGTTCGAGGTTACCGTTTCGGACACGCTCGAAGCGTTCGCGGACGGAGCCCGCTTGAAGGATCTCGACTTGATCGTTCCGGTGTGGACGATGGGCCGGATCGAGCAGCAATGGGTGAACAACGTGTCGGAAGCGGTTCAGGCGGGCGTCGGTCTTGCCGGCTGCCATGGCGGAATGTGCGATTCGTTCCGGGATAACGTCGACTGGCAGTTCATGACCGGCGGCCAGTGGGTGGCGCATCCCGGCAACGACGGCGTCGAGTACACCGTAAACGTCAAGCACAGCTCGAGCCCGCTTGTGGAAGGGGTCGAGGACTTCCAGGTGAAGAGCGAGCAGTATTATCTGCATGTCGATCCGGCGAACGAAGTGCTGGCCACGACGCGGTTCCCGATCGCACCGGGCCCCCACTCGTTGAACAAGGCGGTGGATATGCCGGTCGTGTGGACCAAGCGTTGGGGCTTGGGACGGGTTTATTACAACTCGTTGGGCCATCATGCGGACATCGTGGCGATGCCGCCTGTAACGGAACTGATGCGCAGAGGTTTCCTCTGGTGCGCCGACGGCAAGAGTGCGGCCAGCCAAGCGGCTAAAGGCCCCGCTTATACCGGAATGGCCGACAATCAACTTTAACGAACGGGAGAGGGACGGACCCATGGGGAAAATTCGCGTCGGCATTATCGGAACGGGCAACATCAGCGGCATTTATTTTCAGAACGGCAAACGGTTTGACTCGATGGAGATCGTCGCCTGCGCCGATTTGGACGTCGAGCGGGCGAAGGCGAAAGCGGCGGAGAACGGCGTGCGAGGCTGCTCGGTTCAGGAGCTGCTAGAAGCTCCGGATATCGATATGGTCATCAACCTGACCATTCCTCAAGCCCATGCGTCCGTATGCATCCAGGCGCTGGAGGCCGGCAAGCACGTATACGTCGAGAAGCCGCTCGCCGTTACCCGCGAAGAAGGCAAGAAGGTGCTGGAGCTTGCCCGGAGCAAAGGACTGCTCGTCGGCGGGGCGCCGGATACGTTCCTTGGCGGCGGCATCCAGACGTGCATCAAGCTGATCGAGGACGGCTGGATCGGGACGCCGATCGGCGCCACGGCGTTCATGATGAGCGGCGGGCACGAGAGCTGGCATCCGGCTCCGGAATTTTATTACCAGGCCGGGGGCGGCCCGATGTTCGACATGGGACCTTATTACTTGACGGCGATGGTCGCGATGCTGGGTCCGATCTCACGGGTCACCGGCTCGGCACGCATCTCGTTCCCCGAACGGAAGATTACGAGCCAGCCCAAATACGGCCAGATCATACCGGTAGAGGTGCCGACCCATGTGGCGGGCGTGCTCGATTTCGCGTCCGGCGCGATCGGAACGATCCTGACGAGCTTCGACGTCAAGGGAGGCTCCCAGCTCCCCCGCATCGAAGTATACGGAAGCGCCGGCACGCTTCAAGTACCGGACCCGAACACGTTCGGCGGGCCGGTGCTGTATCAGCGCGCCGGGACGCGCGAATGGTCGGAGCTGCCGCTCTTGTACGGCAACAGCGACAACGCCCGCGGCATCGGCGCGGCCGATATGGCGGAAGCCATCCGGACCGGCCGCCCGCACCGGGCGAGCGGTCAGCTGACGTATCACGTGCTGGAGGCGATGCACGGGATTCACGACGCATCGGAGCAAGGCGTGCATTACCGGATGAAGAGCGAGTGCGAACGGCCAGCCGTTCTCCCGCTCGGCTAAGATCGAGGCCAAATTCGTTCCGATTTTCATTCTTTCGGTTCCCCCGCCGCGGATTTGCGGCAGGGGAACTTTTTTTGTCCGAGTTGACTTGAAGCCGGGACGATGCCATGATTTACAAGATCATTTCCGACAGGTAAGGATAGGTGCAGCTTATGAAGAAGAGAATCCGAGGCTGGATGCCGTCGGCCGCTCTGGCCGCCGCGCTGGCGGTCGGCATGGCCTCGGCGTTGGCCGGTTGTTCGGTCGGAGCCGGCGACCAAGCCGCTTCGGCCGCGTTAGGGGAAAAACAAGTCGCCTGGGCGTTCACCCAAGCGGATCAGCATCCCGAGCGCGAGCTGATTCAAGTGATCGACGGAGCCGAGTCCACGCTCGATATCGCGATTTACAGCCTGACGTATCCGGACATCGTCCAGGCGATCCGGAACGCGGCCAAGCGAGGGGTACGGGTGCGGCTGATCTCGGACCGCATCCAGTCGAACGGCAAGACCCAGAAGGAAGCGCTGAAGCTGCTCGGAAGCGCCGGCATTCCGCTTAAGATCAACAAGCATAGCGGTCTCATGCATCTGAAAGTGACCGTCGCCGACGGCAAAGTGGCGACAACCGGCTCGTTCAATTATTCGAAATCGGCCAGCACGGATAACGATGAAGTGTTTCTCGTGTTGAGAGACGAGACGGTTGCCGCATCCTTCGAAAAGGAATTCGAAACCATGTGGAACGACGAGAAACGTTTCGAGTCGCTGCAAGCCGGAATTGCCCTGCCGGAGGAGCAATCGGACGGGGAAAACGAGGAGTCGGACGAACAGAAGGCGGCGGTCTCGGATGCGCCCGCTTCTTGCGACAATCCTCGGATTAAGGGCAACATCAACGCCAAAGGGGACAAAATTTACCACGTTCCGGGCGGAGCACAGTACGACCGGACGAAGGCGGAAGAAATGTTCTGCACGGAACAAGAAGCGACCGCGGCAGGCTTCCGTAAAGCCCAAAATTAAATAAACCGATAGCGAACCTTCCCTTAAAACCGCTTACGAAGCGGTTTTTCTTTTTTTATGGACAAAAAATTAGGCTAAAAAAACAAAAATACACAAACAAAAGGGTTTGTTTTGCAACGGATAATCGTTTACGATATGGATCAGTATCGAATTCAGCTTAATGAAGGAAGAGAGGGCAGCCCTATTATGCGCAGCATGGATTTAAACGGAATTTGGGAATCGGTTAACGGCAGGACGGGGGAACGCTACCGGGCGAACGTGCCCGGATTTATCCAGAAGGATTTGATGGAGCAAGGGGTCATTCCGAACGAATACGACACGCTGCTCGAACCGAAGATCGAATGGATCGAGAACGACGACTGGGAATATCGCCGGACGTTCGGGTTGGACGACGAGCTGCTTCGTTCGGAAGCGCTGGAGCTCGTTTTCGAAGGCGTGGACACGTTCGCGGAAATTCAATTGAACGGGAAAGTCGTCGGGCGGACCGAAAACATGTTTCTTTCTTATCGCTTCGACGTCAAAGGGATCGCGCAGGCAAACAACGAGCTGGTCGTTCGCATCTTTTCCCCGACGGAGACGATGAAAGAGAAGGAGAGAGCGTTCGGCGAATCGCTCATTCAGTGGAACAGCATCTCCGCGCGGGTGTTCGGGCGGAAGGCGCAATACGGCTACGGTTGGGACTGGGGCGCGCGCCTCGCGACCGTGGGCATTCACAAGGCGGTTCGCGTGGAGGGCCGCCAGGCGCTCCGGGGAGAGCATCTCGGCTACCGTCTGGCCGGCCTTTCTGACGAGAAAGCGATCGTTGTCGCCCACCATACGGTCGTGAACCTGAAGGACGCTCCGTTCGATGCGGACATGATTTATCGGATCTATGACGGAGAGACGCTGCGCGCGGAGAAAAAGGAACGGACCGCGATCGCCGCGGGACAGCGGCGGTATGAGGCGAGCCTGGAGATCGCAAACCCGAAGCTATGGTATCCCGCGGGTCATGGCGATCAACCTCTTTATCGCCTGGAGGTCTCGGTGGTGGCGGACGAAGCCTCGATCTCGTCTTCCTGCGCGGTGGGCATCCGGGACGTGAAGATCAAAATGCCTTACGACGAACAGGGTCGCAAATTCCTGATCGAAGTAAACGGCGCCGCCATTCTGTGCAAAGGCGTCAACTGGATTCCGCTGAGGCTGTTCCCGAATCTGGACACGGCGGAAGAGTACCGCTCCGAGATTGCGGACATCGCGGCGGCCAACATGAACATGATCCGCGTCTGGGGCGGCGGCACTTACGAGAACCACGATTTTTACGAGGAGTGCGACCGCCTCGGCATCATGGTGTGGCAGGACTTCATGTTCGCTTGCGGCGACTATCCGGACGACGATGCGTTCAGCGAGCTCGTCCGCCGAGAAGCGGATTTCGTCATCGACGAGTTCGGCTGGCATCCGAGCATCGTGCTCTGGTGCGGCAACAACGAGAACCAATATTTCGTCGAGCGCAGCCGCAAATTCCGCAAGCACGGCTTCGGCGAAAAGCTGTACTTCGACGTGCTGAAGGAGGCGTGCCGCAAAGATACGCTCCGCCCGTACTGGCCGACCAGCCCGTATTCGCTGACGTTCGATCATTCGAAGTACGAGGGCGATTACGGCGATCTCCATTCCTGGCACGTCTGGGGGCAGACGCACCCCTATGAGGAATACCGCGACGTGAACGGCCGCTTTCTCTCCGAATTCGGCATGCAGTCTTACCCGTCCATGCGGGTGATGGACCAGGTCGATCCGGCCGCCAACCTGCGCGATCCGAAGTTCGACGCCATGCAGAAAGCGCCGTATGGCATTCAGCGTCTGTTCTATTATACGGTCGGGGACTACCTGCTGCCGGCGGATAAAGCGGGCTTCGTCTACGTGAGCCAGCTGATGCAGGCGAACGCGCTTCGTTACGGCGTCGAGCATTGGGTGTCCCGCATGCCGGACACGTCCGGCGCGCTTATCTGGCAGTGGAGCGACCTGTGGCCGTCGATCAGCTGGGCGATCGTCGACTACGCCAAGGTGAAAAAGCCGGCTTACTATTACATGAAGCGGAGCTTCCGGTCTCCGAACGTCATCGCCAAGACATGGCCCGGACGGACGGAGGCCGAGCTGTACGTCGTGCATGACTTGGGCGACATCGAGGGCAAAGTGACGGCGGAGTTTTACGACCTGACGACGGATCGCGTCGTGAAGACGGAGGAGCGGGAAATTCGCGGTCAAGGCCGCCGATCTACGTTCGCGGGCAAGCTGGAAGTGTCGGGCTTCGATCCGGCGACTACGGTGCTGTACGTCCACCTGGAGGCGGAAGGCGACCGACTGGCCAGTCAAACGTACCTGCTGGGCAAGCCGCACCGGCTCAAGCTGAAGCCGGCGAACGTGCAGGTAACGAAGCGCGCGCTGCCAGGCGGCGACACGGAGTTTACGCTGACGGCGGACGCGTTCGCCAAGGATGTCGGCTTGTCCGACGTGCCGGGCACGCTGAGCGACAACTACTTCGATCTGCGCGCGGGAGAATCGCGCACCGTCGTGCTGCAGGGCCCGCTGCCGGAAGACTGCGAACCGACTGTCGTCTGTCTGAACGGAATCCGCACGATTTCGTACGTGTAAGATCAATAGAATAGAAGGGCGCCCTGGGACGGGGCGCCCTTTTTTGAATTGCAGCCGGTTCCAATGGCGACTTCTTGAGATCATGGTCGGATAATTACGGCGAACCGAGGTCAGCTAGTCGGACGGACCCAGCCGTTCGAGCCGGGGCGGCCGGGAGCTTGCCGGCGGAATGTAGTCGACGTTCCGCCGCTTTGCCCGGGCGCGATAGATCCGCACGGCGGTCAAAGCGACGACGGCGGCTCCCGTGCCGATATAGAGCAGCCGGACCCAGCCGACCGCGGAGTCCGTGCCGAGGGCGAATCCGTGAAGCCATCCCATGCCGAAGCCGGCGAAGGCGAGAAAATGGATCGCGCGCCACGTCTTGCGGCCGAGCCGCTTCATCAGGTCGGAGCTGGCGATCAGCACGACGCAGACGTACAGCGTCAGCGTCCCCAGTCCGTTCAGGAAGCGATGGTCGTCCGAGGCGAACGGAATCAGCAGCTCGAACGGCGAATAGCCGACGTACTTGTCGAACAGAAGCACGATGCCGTGCGTCAGGCCGAACAGGAACCCGAACCAGCCGCTCCACTGGTGGACGGCCAGCAGAACCGCCTTGCGCTTGCCGGACATGCCGCCCGTCATCAGCAAGCCTGCCAGCGTAGAGGCGAACAGCAGCAAATAGGAAGTCATTCCCGCGGCCCGGGTCGTCGCCCAGACCGACAGGACGTCAGATAGCTCGCGCATGCGTCTCACCTCCCGGGGCATAGCGTTCCAGCGCGCCTCCGCGCCGAACCGAACCGTCGCGTCCGACCAGGACGTAGCCGAATTCCGGACGGCGTGCCTCCAGCCAGGGAATGCCGGCGGCGGCTCCGAGCACGATCAGGCATTTGGCGTACACCTCGGCTTGAGTCAGCCGGGGCGCGACGACGGTCGCCTGAACGAGATCGGATTCGGCGGGCAGCAGCGTGGCGGGATCGATCAGATGATGCCTCGCCCGCCCTTCCCCGTCCGTCCAGCTCCGCTTCCGCGTGCTGCTCGTCGCGATTCCCGCCGGCCGCCCGATCCGCAGCTCGAGCAGATCCCGGTCCGGGTCTCGCGGGTCGGCCACGCCGATCTCCCAGCCGCGCTCCGGAGCTCCCCATAGCGCGATATCGCCGCCCGCGTCGACGGCGCCGGTCCGGATCCCTTCCCGGCGGAGCATGCCGGCGAGCTGCTCGGCGCTCCAGCCTTTGGCGAAGCCGCCGAGATCGACCCGGCAGCCTTCCGGCAGCCGGATGCTCATCATCCGCTCGTCAAACGTCGCGCGGAGCTCGGCCGCCGGACGGCGGGGCGAATCGGAAACGTCCGGTTCGCCGTCCGGGGAAGGCCGGCCGGCCGTCAGCTTCTCGAAGCTTCTGTCATAGCCGAGAGAAGAGAGCACGCCGCCCAGATACGGAGTGAAGAGACCGCCCGTCTCTTCCCGGCAAGCGTCGGCGGCGGTCAGCGCCTCGAACAGAAGCGCGGAAGCCATGAACGGCCGGCCGGCCGACCGGTTCAGCCGGTTCAGCTCGCTGTCCGGACGGAAGCGGCTCAGGTTCCGCTCGACGAAGGCGAACCAGGATTCCGCCTTGCGGCGGGACTCCGGAGGCAGTCCGAGCGTGGCCATTTGCGTATTCATCGCTTGAAACGTATGCATCGGCGCATTCCTCCTAATCGGTCAAGATGCTCTCGTTCTCATGCGGCCGCCAAGCTCCGAGGAAGAGCCGTCCGAGCCGCCGGATCCGATCGATCCGCTCGTGCCGTCCGAGCCGAAAAAATCTCCGCCGCGTCTCCCGCGGTAGCCGAAGCTGTCGTCGTATTGCGGCGTCTGATCGGAGCCCTCGTTATTCGATATCGTCCCGTCGGCTTGTCCTCCGGCCGACGCGGCCGCGGGATCCTCGCGGGAGATGAAGCCGACGAAGCCGGCGAACAGCGCCGCGCCGGACAGTCCGACGCACCACTTGACCCACTTGTTGTTAGCCATGTCCTTTCACATCCTTTTTCGCTTGCAAGCGATGGCTGATCTATTGAATGCCACCATTATGGCATTCGAACCTTAGGCCCGCTTGAGCGCAGGCTGAAAGTTTGCTGAATGCCCCGAACATGCTTTTCGCCCGGTGCTGCATGACAACCCTTTTCAGCTGGCTTTCAGCTTGTTGTGAGAGGATAATCCCAAACGGATTTTCGCATGGGAAAAGAGGAGGCGCGGACATGACGGCGGGGAACGGCATCCGAATTTTGCTCGCGGACGACGAACCGCACATTATTGACTTTCTTGAACTCGGTCTGCGCCACGAAGGCTACGAGGTGAACGCCGCATCGGACGGGACGGCAGCCCTGGAGATCGCGGCGTCGTTCCGGCCGCACGTCGCCATTCTGGACGTGATGATGCCGGGATTCGACGGTTTCGAGGTTTGCGAGCGGCTGAAAGCGGAAGGGGACGTGGCGGTCATCATGCTGACGGCTCGCGACGAGGTGGACGACCGGGTCAAAGGGCTGCGGCTGGGAGCGGACGATTATATGATGAAGCCGTTCAGCTTCGAAGAGCTGCTGGCCCGCATTCAGGCGAGGCTGCGCAATCAGTTCCCGCACCTGCTCGGCTCCGTCGCCTTCGGCGCGTTCCGCGTCGACGACCGCCGCAAAGAGATTTCGCTGGGCGAGCGGGTGCTGGAGCTGTCGCCGACCGAATATGAGCTGCTGCGCTATTTGATTTTCAACCGCGGGATCGTGCTGAGCAAGCCGGCCATTCTGGAGCGCGTCTGGGGCTACGACTTCGCCGGGGACGACAACATCGTCGAAGTATACGTCCGTTCGCTGCGGGACAAGCTGGGCGACCGGGAACACCGCATCATCCGCACGCTTCGCGGCGCAGGCTACCGGATGGATCTGCCATGAACGGGGCCATCCGCAAGCGGTTTCGCCCCTGGATCCCGGCAATGCCGGGCTCGCTGCGGTTCCAGCTGCTCTCCCGCTCGCTCATGCTGATGGCCGCGTTGCTTCTCCTCATCGGGTGCCTCCAATTCGTGTTGACGTATCGATTCCTTGTGGAAAATAAAGCAGAGGGCATCCAGAGCCAGGTGCGGACCGCGGACAAGGACATCTGGGCGAGAGCGGCGGGCATTGCCGGCACGTACTCCCCCGGCGGCGGGGACGGCGACTCCGATTCGCGGCGGACTCTCCCTTACGGGGACGCAAGAGGCCCCGGGGAGGGACGGGACGGCGGAGAGCGTGACGTCTCGCTCCTGTTCGGCGGCGCCTCCGTCGCTTATATCGACGACGCCGGCGGCTTCTCGTCCCTGTCCGGCGGCCAGGACGGGGAAGCTTCGACGCCTTCCGCTCCGAGGCTGTCCGACGAGGACTACGGCAGCGTGCTCGCCGATTATCCGGGCGGCGCTTATCGCGTGCTTAGGGACGGCACGGAGGGACGGACGCTGGTTGTGCTCCAAACCGTGGAGATCCACGGGACGCACGGGATCGTTCAGGTCAGCGTGGATTTAGCTCCGCTTATTCTCACGCTCCTGCGCCAGTCGGCCATCTTCGCGATCCTCGCCGCTTGTTCGCTGATTGCGGCCTGGCTCGTCATGCAGCCGGTGCTCGGAAGGACGTTATCTCCGCTGTCCCGGCTGGTCAAGCTCGTCGGCGAGATCGATGCGGGGCGGTTGGCGGTTCGGTTCCCCGAGCGCCAGGGGCAAGTCGAGATCGACCGGCTGTCCACGTCGTTCAACGGCATGCTGGCCCGCCTGGAGGCCTCCTTCGCGGCGGAGAAAGAGGCGAAAGAGACGATGAGACGGTTCGTGGCGGACGCGTCCCACGAGCTGCGAACGCCGATGACGTCGATTCACGGTTTTCTGGAGGTGCTGCTGCGCGGCGCGGCCGGAGATGCGGACCGCTTGGAGAAATCGTTGACCAGCATGCTCGGAGAGACGAAGCGGATCAACAAGCTGGTGGAAGACCTGCTCCTGCTCGCCAAGCTGGATCAGGCGCCGCCGCTTCGGACGGCCCGGGAGCCGCTCGGCGAACTTCTCCGCGAGATGGAGCCGCAATGGCGGGTTCTGGCCGGGGAACGGTCGGTGGCGATCGACATCGAGACCGAATGCGTGTGCCGCCTCGACGCCGACAAGCTGAAGCAGGTCGTTCTGAACCTGTTTCGGAACGCGGTCGAGCATACCGACGCGAAGACGGGGCGCATCCGGATCTCGCTTACGCGCGAAGGCGAACGGGCCGTCGTCTCCGTTGAAGACAACGGGGAAGGGATCGCCGCCGAGCATCTGGCTCGGATCTTCGACCGTTTCTATCGCATCGACGCTTCGAGGGCCCGCAAGAACGGCGGGGCGGGACTCGGCCTTTCGATCTCCCGCTCGATCGTCGAACGCCACGGCGGCACGATCGAAGCGTCAAGCGTTGCAGGCGCCGGCAGCGTCTTCCGAATCTTGCTTCCGGCGGACGATTCCGGCGAAGGCCGCTGACGATTACCGGCGCGGCGGGGACCCGGCTCCTTAAGCCGGCCGCCCCGCTCCGCTCTTCGGACGGGCATCCGAAGATGCCATCCTCCTCCCGTTCGCATAGGATGCAATTGAACAAGCCTCGGGAGGAGGAGAAAAGCATGAACGCCAATCTTGGAGCGGGCAGCATCATCATCGGGGCCATTCTCGTTTTCTCGTTCGGCATTTGGCCGGAATCGCTCACGTTTCTGCTAGTCGTTATGGGAGTCGATTACATCAGCGGAGTTGCGGCTTCGCTTCGGGAAGGCAAAGGGCTGAGCAGCACCGCCGGGTTCTGGGGGCTTGGCAAGAAAGGATTGATGCTGCTCGTCGTTCTCGTCGCCCATCGTGTGGACGTGCTGCTTCACGTCGACATGGCGATGGGGGCCGCTATTTATTTCTACATCGGCAACGAGCTGCTGTCCGTCATCGAGAACTACGGGCGCCTGGGCCTTCCGCTGCCGGACAAACTCCGCAACGCAGTCAAACTGCTGCGCGACCGGGGCGGCGACCGGCCGCCGGACGACGATCCCCCTTCCGGCGACCGGCCTCCGTCCTGAAGAGTGTCTTTTCTGCCGGAAAAATGTTCATACTTTTGCCATATGTGAAAAAAAGTTGACGTTCTCGTGAATGCAACTGTTGAGTTCAAACGGGCATTTTAGGTAATATAAGAGATGGACAATTGAAGGAAGCAGGGGGAGCATCAATGTACAAGTGGATCATGCCCGTCTTGATCGTCATCGCTTGCTTGTTCGGTGTATACTTGCTGGCGCAAGGGTTGCCCGAAAGGCCGAAGGAAGAGAAGCTCGCGGCAGGCGAGGAACTGCTCAAGATCACCGCGACGAACTTCCAGTTCGACCAGAAGGAGTACCATCTTAAAGCGGACACGAAATACCTAATCAGCTTTAACAGCAAGCTCGGCAACCACGGAGCCGAGATCGACGAACTCGGCATCAACATGACCAAGGACAATCCGAAGATGGAGTATACGTTCAAGCCCGGCACGTACGAGCTGCATTGCTCGATCATGTGCGGCCAAGGCCATGCGGGCATGGTCGCCAAGGTGATTGTTGAGTAACCGCATGCAAAAGGAGCCTTGTCGGCTCCTTTTTTGCCATTCCATCGGCGTCAGTCGGCGGCCCGCTTCGCCCGGTCCCGCATGATCAGGCGGTCGGAGATGTAGCCGATCGCCGCCCAGCTGGCGATGGTAAGCAGATACATGGCGAAGACGTCGACATGGTGAATGTCGCCGAACACTTCGACGAACCAGATCGGCACGCTGAACATGAACAGGAAGAGATTATGCGGATCGTAGCCGGTGGCGTTGAACAGGCAGAGCGCCGCTCCGAACAGCGTACACGCCAAGGTGACGGTATAGCGCAAGAGAAGGTCTCCTTCCTTGAAGCAAGTCGTCTTTTTTGCTCGTAGTATGCGCGCCGCGGCAATCGCTCATGCGGCCGGACCGCGGCGCCGATTTATTTTGCCAAAAGGAGACATGCGAAGATGATTACCCATATCGTGCTGTTCAAACTGAAGGACAGAAGCCCGGAGAGCGTCGCCAGAACCGCTCAGGTGCTTCGCAACCTGGAAGGAAAGATCGAAGGGCTGCTGTCGATCGACGTCGGCACCGACGTGCTTCGTTCGGAACGCTCGTTCGACATCGCGCTGACGACGACATTCCATGATTTGGACGGGCTTCAGGCGTATCAGGTGCACCCCGAGCATCAAAAAGTGATCGCGCACATGAACGAGGCGAAGGACGTCTCGTACAGCGTCGATTACGAGAGCTGAAGGGGAGAGGAACGTGAATTCGACCGATTCGGGCGCAGGGGATCTTTATGAGATGATGACGTATCTTCTCGTCATCATTTTCAGCGCGATCATCATGGTCGCCTGGTTGAAGCGAAGAGGCAAGCGCAAGGGCCGCAAGGACGAGAGGTGAACCGTATTTGTATTACGTAAATCGGGAAGGAATCGAACGGAGACTGGCGTGCATTCCCGACCTGGCCGCCGCCGCGGCGGAGCTGGCATCGGGCTGGACGGGCTCCCGAATCGAAGGTTTGGCGCAGGAGCGGGCGCTGCATCTGGCGCTGGAGATCGTGACGGACGCAGGCAGCTTCCTGATCGACGGCTTCATGATGAGGGACGCCAGCAGCTACGAGGATATCGTGGAGGTCATCGCGGGAGAGAATGTCGTCCCGGCGGAGCGCGCCGAGAAGCTGCGCGAACTGGTGCTTCTCCGGAAGCCGCTCGTTCAGGAATACGACAGCTGGCCGAGAACCGCATTGCATCCGCTGACCGCCGAACTGCCGGAGCTGCTGACCGGGTTCGCGGATGACGTAGGCAACTTTTTGCGCAAGGAACTGGATCCTTGGGAAGCAAGGTGACTCCGATCGGAGCCCTTGCTTTTTCAAATTTCGTGGCCTCTGCATCGTATCTTGGCAAGCTTCGAAGCCGGGCTCCGCTTTGTACAGTTATTTCGTTTACGCCCGAACCAAGTTCCGTTACAATGAAAACAAACGAACATTCGCTCTCCGGACCGCTTCGGCGGTTCGACCGGGCGCGCGGAAAGGAAGTGGGCAGATGCCGCAGCAAGAGAAAGGAACGACGACGCGCCGCCGGTTGATCGAGCTGCTCCGGACGACGGGCGGCTGCGGCATCGCCGAATTGTCCGGCGAGCTCGGCCTTACCGAGATGGGCGTCCGCCGCCATCTGCACCGCTTGGAGCGCGACGGCATCGTCCGTTCCCTGGCGGTCCGGCAGGCGATGGGGCGGCCTTCTTATCGCTATACGCTGACGGAGAGCGCCGACGATCTTTTTCCGAAAAATTACCCTCACCTGACGTTGGAGCTGCTCGGCGAGCTGGAGGAACTGAGCGGGCCGGAGACGGTCGACCGTTTGTTCGAAGGCCGGCGAGCCAAGCTGGAGGCGAGATATCGCGACCGGATGCGGGGCAAGCCGCTTAGGGAGAGAGTCGCCGAATTGGCGGCGATCCAGAATGCGGGCGGCTATATGGCGGTCTGGGAGACGGATCCCGCCGGCGGGTACGTCCTGCACGAGCGCAATTGCCCGATCGCCCAGGTGGCGAACCGGTACCGCCAGGCTTGCAGCTGCGAGAAGGCGCTGTTCGCCGAGCTGCTGAGCGCGGACGTGGAGCGGACGGAATGCTTCGCCGACGGCGGCAACCGCTGCACCTATGCCATTCGCGCCGCCGCGGCGTCGGACGAGCCGAAATAGCAAACGAGTATTGAAGCGCTCTTTCCCATTGGGGAGGGCGCTTTTTTGGTGGTTTGCTTTTTTTGCAGTTAGCTTTTTTGACGGATGGAGCGGGAAAAGATGGCGAGAGGGATTGCGATGCGATGTTTTTGATCGCATGGCGCTTTCCGCCGCCCTCGCCGAGCCGCTGTAGCGATGTTCTGGATCGCAAGCGGGTCGTTTTCGCCGGATTTTCCCCTGGCCGAATTTTTGCTTTGTCCGCTGTGTCAAGTCAAGCCCAACGTTCTTATACTGAATTAACCGCATGGGCGACTGTCCCGGTCGGAACCCATGGGAGGACCGGCGGACGAGAGCGCCGGGAGCGGAGGAGGTGCGCGGCGATGGCTTGGGATTGGGCCGCTTATTCGGTAGCGGCGGCGTGTCTGGCGGCAGCCGCGGCTCTCTTGATCGCCGCCGTCGCGATCGGCCGCATGCTGCGGCGGTGGGACGCTACTCTCGCGCGGCTGGAGCGCGAGACGGAAACGACGCTCGCGCAGTGGCGGCGTCTTGGAAGCGAAGCCGCCGATGCGGCCGAACGCTGCCGCCGCGGCCTGGAAGGCTTCGAGCGTCTCGCGGAAGGGGGGCGGGCGCTCGGAGCCGCCGCCGAGAAGGCCGCCAAAACGGCGGCCGACGCGGTCAGCCGGTGGACCGACCGGGTCGGCGATTCGCTGGCTGCGGAAGAGAAGAGAACGCCGCGGCACGCTTCGGGCCCGGATTGGGCGGAGATGGGCATGAGTCTATGGCAGGCGCTGCGCCAGCGTCTGGCGGGCGTGCCGAACGAAGGCGAAGCGAGCCGAGACGGCGATGCGGATGAAGAACGTTAGCCAAGACATCATTTGATGAGCGAGAGGAGAAAAACGACATGGCGGAGAAAAAGGCGGTAAAGTCGTTTCTGTGGGGCGCGCTGGCCGGAGCGGTAACGGGGGCGGTCGCGGGGCTGCTGTTCGCGCCGAAGAAAGGCAGCGAGCTGCGCAAGGATATTGCGGACACGGCCCACACCGTGGGCGAGAAGACGGCCGAGATCGGACGCAAGGCCGGCGCGACGGCAAGTTCGCTGGCGCGGCGTTCCGGCGATTGGGCCGAAGGCATTCGGTCCCGCTTCGGCAAGCGCGATAAAGCCGAGATCGCGTCCATCGCGGACGACGGGTCCGCGGAAGACGCGGCGGACGATCAATAAGAAGAAGAGCATAAGCCCGCAATTCGCATAGAGAAGCCGTCCGCTCCCGCCGGACGGCTTCTTTGCCGATGAACCGGGGGAGACCGGCGCGTCCTTGAACCGGGCGCCAAGATGAGCTAATATGTAGGTACCATTCGCGACAAGTCGTCATAATGTATCATGTTCTGTCATACCTTACCTGAAGAAAGCGCGGTGTTCTCGTGCAGCAAGCGATCGCAGTCCTGGACTCCGGCGTGGGAGGACTGACTGTCGTCAAGGAAGTCATGCGTCAGTTGCCCCGGGAGAAAATCCTGTATTTCGGCGACACCGCCCGCACTCCTTACGGTCCCAGACCTTCCGAAGAAATCATCAAATTTACGCGCGAAATCGTCGATTATTTGTCCCAATTCCGGCCCAAAATGATGGTGATCGCCTGCAATACGGCAACTGCGGTTGCTCTGGAGGACATTCGCAGCCGCTTGTCGATTCCTGTCGTCGGAGTGATCAATCCCGGCGCCCGCGCCGCGATCGGCAAGACGAAGAACGGCCGAATCGGCGTCATCGGCACGGAGGGCACGATCAAGAGCGGAGCCTACGAGCAAGCGCTGCACCGCCTGTCTCCGCATATCGATGTGGTGAGCCAGGCTTGTCCGGCGTTCGTGCCTCTTGTGGAGAACGGGAACTTCCGGTCGGGGGAGACAGAGCGCGTCGTGAGAGAAAACTTGCTTCCGCTCCAAAGCCGCAGGCTCGATTGCCTGATTCTCGGCTGCACGCATTATCCGTTCCTGGCCGAGACGATCTCGGAGACGATGGGGCCGAACGTGACGCTGATCAGTTCGGCGGACGAGACGGCAAGGGAAATCAGCACCATCCTTCACGAAAACAATCAACTGGCAGGCAGCGGCATGTCTCCGGTTCATCAGTTTTTTTGCAGCGGGGATACGAAGAAGTTCCAAGAGATCGCCCAGACGTGGCTCGGCGAGCAAATACGGCTGACGCCGGTCGTCTGGCAGGTGCCCAATATCGGCGCCTGAGATCGGTCATCGTCCGCACAAGCAAGCGACCGTGCCGCCCTTCGGCCCTATGGCCGGGGGTGGCATTTTGCCATGTTCCGCTTCATATATCGTTAGAATAACGATGTTGAAGGGGGTCGATAGCCTTGACGAATGTCATGTCCTACGTCGTGCGGGCCGGGGACACGCCGCGGCGGATCGCCGCCTCGTTAGGCGTCTCTTATAGCTCTCTGGCCGCCGCCAATCCGCAATGGATCGAAGGAGAGCCGCTGATCGAAGGGGAGCTGCTTCAGGTGCCCGTCCGGCTGCCGCGGCGGTATTCGGTCTTGGGCGGCGACACCTGGGAGTCGATCGCCGTCAAGGCAGGCTGCCCGGCGGCTCGTCTGCGGGAGATCAACGGAAGCATTCAGGGCGAGCAGCTGGAGGAAGGGCAAGTGATCGAGCTTCCCGCACCGGGCAGCGACCGGATCGTCAAGGCCGGCGCCGAATACGGCTCCGCTCAGCTGGCCAGGGATATAGAGCGCCTGAAGAAGGAATATCCGTTCCTGACGGAAGCGGTCATCGGCCGAAGCGTCATGGGCAAGCCGATTCACGCGCTGCGGCTGGGCGAAGGCGCGTTCCGCCTTCATGCGAACGGGACGGTCCACGCGAACGAGTGGATAACGGCGCTGGCGCTCATGCGCTTCGTCGAAGAGTATGCCCGGGCCTGCAAGTGGCACGGCTCCATCGGCGGCAGATCGGCGGCGGCGCTCTATCGCCGCTGCACGCTTTGGGTCGTGCCGATGGCCAATCCCGACGGAGCGGATCTGTCGCAGGCCGGGCTGAAGCCGGATCATCCTTTCTATAAAGATCTGCTTAGATGGAATAAAGGCTCGCGCCGCTTCGACCGCTGGAAAGCGAACATTCGCGGCGTCGACCTGAACGACCAGTTCCCCGCGTTCTGGGAGGAGGAGCGGAAACGGCGGGGCCGCGGCGGACCGGGGCCGCGCGACTACTCGGGGCCGGCCCCTCTGTCCGAACCGGAGGCGCAGGCGCTGGCCGGATTCGCGCGGGAGACGGATTTTCACGCGGCGCTTTCTTTTCACACCCAGGGCGAGGAAATATACTGGAACTATCGCGGGCTCGAACCCGAGTCGTCCGAACGGCGGGCGAGCCGTCTTGCCGCCGCTTCCGGCTACCGGCCCGTCAAGCTGGAGGGGAGCGACGCCGGGTTCAAAGATTGGTTTATCGCGGAATTCCGCCGTCCCGGCTTCACGGCCGAGATGGGGTGGGGGCGCAATCCGCTTCCGCTTCGCGTTTTTCCGGATGTCTATGACGATACGCTCGCCATATTGACGGAAGCGATGGAATTCGCCGAGTGAGTCGAACGGACGCTCGCGGGGTACACTTGTAGGAGGAAAAAAACGAAAGCGGGGAGGGACGCGGATGGCTCGTCGGATACGTGCGCGCGGATCTTGGCGGCGGCTGGGCACGAAGCTGCCGACCCGCCTCTGGCGCATTCTGCGCTCCCCTCGCGTGTCGGTTGCGGATAAGCTGCTGTTCGTCGTTCCGGTACTGCTGTATTGGGTGCTCCCGGACTTGATGCCGTTCATTCCGATCGACGACATCGCGGTAACCTTGGCGGCGGCCGGCTGGTACGTCGGACGGATGGAGCGCAAGTATGGCCCGAACGCGTTCGAATGATCCGCAGGAAGTCGCGGCCGGCGAAGAACGCGGTTGCGGGATCGCTGCCGTTTCATTACAATAGAACGTGACTCTCGAACGGTACGATGAACAAGACAGGAGCGAACAGCCATCATGAAATGTAAAATTACCCGCAATGCCGCCAAAATTTTGCGCGTCGAGCTGGACAAGCCCGAGAACGCCGAGCTGAAGCTGCGCGTGTTCGTCACCCACAGCCATGGCGATCACGCCCATTACGGCCTCGATCTAGACAAGCCGAAGGAAGACGATGTTATCGTTTCGACGGATAAAGAGATTGACGTCCTGCTCAAGTCCGGCGAGGAGATGCTTGACGGCGTCGTGATCGATTATCTGTATTTGCCGCAGGAAGGATTCGTCATCACCAATCCGTCTAAAGGCAACCACGGAGAGCACTGAGCCTCCGCATGCCCGTCAGGGAACCCGGAAGAGCCTGCTGGCGTCCTTCCGGGTTTTGTGTTTTTCTGAGCCCGCGGCTCTCTCTTCCTCTTTCTCTTCACATTCTCCGAGCCGGTTGCCCAGGGATTAGCCCCCTTATGGCCTGAGTTAATGTCAGAACGCAATAACTTCCGCAGAACCGGACCGCACGAGCGTCAAGCGATGAGATAAACACCTTACAACAACACAAAAAAAGCCGGAGGAGCTGTCCCCGGCTTTTGCAAATTAAGATTGGACGGTGAGCACCGTCATCTGGCCGTTCGAATGGTCGACGGCGACGTTGAAGCCAAGCTGGCCGGCCGCGAAGCCGAACGGGATCAGGGCGGTGCCGCCGACGAGCTGAGGAGCGTTGGCCGACGTAACGGCGCTTCCCGACGCCTGGGCTTCGGTGCTGCCGACGGTCATCTTCAGCTTGCGTCCGTTCACGGACAGCGTGACCGTCTTGGTCGCCTGGTCCCATCCGAGATCGGCTCCGAGCGCGGCGGCGGCCTGCTTGACCGGCACGAGCAGCTCGTCCTTCGTGTCCGCGAGCACGCGGTTCGTGAACACTTTGGATTCTCCGTTCAGCATGACCTGGAAGCCGACCACATTGTCGTCCGCGTTCAGGACGGCCGTTTCCGCCTGCTGCTTAAGCTGCGCGTTCAAAGAATCCACGTTGCCGTCGGTGACCCGGTACTTGGCGTCGTCGGCTCCGATCGCTTCGGCGATCCAACTGTTGACGTCCTGCTTGTGGTGGGACAGATCCTTGTACAAGTCCAGATCGTACGTCCATTCGCTGTTGGCCTGGAAATCGTACAGCTTCACGTTCGGAAGAGAGGCGAACTGCTCGTACATCCACTTGCGCATCTCCAGCTGGTTGCCGAAGCGTCCGGGATTCGTGTTGTACCAGACGACCTGGCGCAGCACGCTGTAGGGCGGATAGTAGAAGTCGAACTCGACGTCGGGATACGCTTTGACCAGCGACAGAATGTTGTCGTCGAAGCTTTGCTGAACGACGTCCAGCGTCTCCTCGTTCAAGCCGAAGTAGACTTCGTCCACGTTGGCTTGGGCGTACGACTTCGCCACCTTGGCCTTCCCGTACGTCACCGCATGATTCCAGTTGTATAAATATTCGAGGTTCTGCGGCTTCAAATGCTGCAGGTTCGCTTTGATGCTGTTAAAAAACTGCTGATAGACCGAGTAGTTGAACAAATACGGGTAATCGTTCCACCACTTGTCGTCGTACAGATAGTCGGGGAAATTGTAGCCGTCGTCCGCCGAATTCGACTTCAGCGAGAAATAGTCGAGGCCCCACAGAACCCGTTTGACCTTGCCCGTGCTCAGCGCCACTTTGGCGATCTTATTGTGCTCGTCCGCCGTCGAGCCTTCGATGGACAGCTTCATCACTTTGCCGCCCAGTTGCTCGCCTACCTGGGAGGGCAGGAAGTTCTCGGTCATCGAAGTGCCGATGATGATCGTGTCGTAATCCCAGTTTTTGGCCAGACCGGGATTCTGGTACCGCTCTTCGGTCGAGAAGCGGGGCGTATACCAGCCGGCCCGGTGATAGAACTGCAGTGGATCGATCAGCACGGTGAGGAGAGCGACCGCAATTGCCGCGGTCGCGGCGAACAGGACGAACCAGCCGACCATTCGCCGGGCGCGCTTCCGAAGCGACGGGAGAGGCGCGGACCGCGTCTCGGATTGGGAAATGGCAGACATGCAGGGAAACCGCCTTTCATCTCTCTAAAAGTTAAAGTAAAGGAACGTGCTGATCCGGTTCAGGTAGAGCAGCGACACGACGAACAGCACCGCGATGCCGAGCGCCGTCTTCCATCCGGGCTTGAAAGTCGTCTCGAGCTCGGACGAATTCCGGAAGATCAGCACGAACGGCAGGAAGACGACGATGAGCAGGATCGGCGCCCAATGGGCGCTGAGCAGGCCGATGCCGATCCCGTTCATGCCGACCATGCCCTTGAGCAGACGGAACGCTTGCTTCCAATCCTCCGCCCGGAAGAACACCCAGGTAAAGTTGATGAACAGAAACGTCAGCAGCCAGGCCAGCCAGGTCGGCAGCGGACGGCCGCGGCGGGTCCAGACGCGCTGGATCGCTTGTCCGACGCCGTGCAGGGCGCCCCAGAGAATAAACGTCCATCCGGCGCCGTGCCAGAGGCCGCCGAGCAGGAACGTAATGATCAGGTTGCGGTTGGCGATGGCGAAGCCGCGGCGGTTGCCTCCCAGCGGTATGTAGATATAATCCCGCAGGAAACGGCTGAGCGTCATGTGCCAGCGCCTCCAGAAGTCGGTGATGCTGACGGCTTTGTAAGGCGAGTTGAAGTTTTGCGGCAGGCGGATGTTGAACAGTAGCGCGATGCCGATCGCCATGTCCGTGTAGCCGCTGAAGTCGAAATAAAGCTGGAACGTATACGACAGGGCGGCGATCCACGAGTCGGTGAATTCGGTCGCTTTGGCGAAGCCGCTGTTGGCGTACAAGGCGAACGTGTCGGCGATGACGACCTTTTTGAACAGGCCGATACAGAAGACGAAAATGCCCTTGGCCGCGTTCGGCCAGTTCCATACCTTGTTGCGCTTGCGGTCGAACTGCGGCATCATCTCGCTGTGGTGCAGGATCGGGCCGGCGATCAGATGCGGAAAGAACGTGACGAACAACGTATAGCTGATAAAATTGAACTCCTTCGCCTTGCCTTTATAGGCGTCGACGAGGAAGGCGATTTGCGTGAACGTGAAGAAGCTGATCCCAAGCGGAAGAACGACCTGCAGCGCCGTATAGGTATGTCCGGTCACATCTCCCAAGTTTTGCAAGAAAAAGTTTGCGTATTTATAGTAGCCCAGCAGCAGCAGATCGACGGCCAATCCCCCGATCAGCACTGCCCGACGCGCCCCTGTGCCTCGGGAAGACCAGGCGGCGAGCCACCGGCCGATGAAGTAGTTGAATACGATGGAGCCGAGGATAAGCGGAACGTACCTGACGTTCCAATAGCCGTAGAAAAATAGCGATGCGAGCGCCAACCACGTCTTGGAGGCGACTGTCCAGCGGAACCGGTTAAGCAGGAAGTACACGATCGCCGTCGCCGGCAAGAACACGAAGATGAAAGGGTACGAATTGAATAACATGATTTCCCTCTTTCTGTTCGGATAGACGATAACGATTAGAAAATGCCGCTTTTCCCATTATAAAAGAACTTTCGACAATCAAGGCTTAATTTTATCATAAAAATAACGACAGATTGAGGAAAAAGGTTACAAACCGCGAAATTTGACCGAAAAAAAGCACCGGAACGAGCGTTCGCGGTGCTTGAACCGGGCGATCGGGCGCCCGTCTTAAAGCTTCGGTACCAAATCGTGCTCGACGACCAGATCGGATATTTCCAGTTCCTTCTTCGCCGCTTCCGCGCCGGCGGTGCAGGCCGAGATATCGGTTTTCTCGCCGCTAGGCATCGCGTAGCAGCTTCCGTTCTGGACAAGGCCGTCATTGGACGGGACGTAATAGACCGAATTGTCGGTGTATCCGCCGTTGCGGAACACGACCGGAGCCTGAGCGTCGGATACCATGCTCACGCCCATCATCTTGTTGTCTCCCACCGGAACGCCCAAGAGCTGAAGGACGGTCGGCGCCGTGTCGATCTGGCCGACGGCTTTGTCGTTGACGCCGGCATGCTCGTCGTTCGGGAAGTGGATGAAATACGGCACCTTCCGGACGATGGCGTCCTGCTGCTGCGCGGTCAACGGGTGGCCGTAAAATTTCTCGTACGTGCTCATATCGTAAAGCGAGTTGTCATGGTCGCCGTAGAACATCAGGATCGTGTCGTCCCACAGTCCCGCGTCCTTCAGTTCCTGGACCAGTTCTCCGACCGCGGCGTCTACGTAATGGGCCGCTTCGAGATAATTGCCGAACGTCGTTCCCTTGAAGTCGCCCGAATCGAACTGGGTGACCGAAGGCGGAAGATCGAACGGATGATGGCTGGAGATCGTGATCGCCATCGCGTAGAACGGGGATTTGCCCCGCTCCTTCAGCTGGTCGACGGTCTGACGGAAGAACGATTTGTCTCCGATCGACCAACCGAGCGGCTCGTCGTTCGTAAAATCGTTAATGGTATAAAATTTATTGTATTCCATATCGCGATACATGTTCGTCCGGTTCCAGAAGCTTCCGTCGTAGGCGTGGTGCACGGTCGTGTCATAGCCTTCGCCGTTCAGGATCGTCGGCGTGCAATCGAACTTGTGGTCCGCGAACCGGATGAAGACGGATCCGGTCGGCATCGGGTGCATCGAACAGCTGGTCAGGAAGTCGGCGTCCGAAGTTCTCCCTTGCGACGTCATATGGTAGAAGTTCGGGAAATAAAGGCTCTGGCCGATCAGTTTGTTCAGGTTCGGCGTAATCTCCTGGCCGTTCCACGATTGGTTCAGCAAGAACTCCTGGAACGCTTCGGCCTGGATGATCAGCACGTTCTTGCCTTTGTAGGCGCCGAACATCGGTTCGGTCTCGGCCTGCTTCTGCAGCTTGGCGCGCTCGTCGAACCAGTTCGAGGCTTCCTGGATCTGCTGCCCGGAAGGCCCTCCGCCGAACCAATGCTCCTTCGCGTAACGGTACGTGTCGTAGCCGTGAAAGCCGAACAGCCCGGTAACGTTATAGATCGGGATGTTCCACCAGTTGCCGACGAACAGTCCGGTTGCCCAGCCGTTTTTCTGCTGATTGACGGGCACCGCGATCATGTAGATGCCGGCGACCAGCAAGGCGGCTCCCAGCGCCAGGCGAACAAGGAAGGAGGCGCGCGTCGCCCGGCGATATGTCGGATAAGCATCACGATTCCGCTGCCTGCGGCCGTGGTACCAGCAGGACCAGACGGCGAGCGCGGCGGCGATCGGCAAGTCGGCGAACAGAATCCAGTCGCCGGGGTGGATCAGCGTATGAATGCTGTCCGTCAATTCCCCGACCTGGCCGGCCTGCATGAGCACCGGCACGGAGATGAAGTCCTTGAAATAGCGGAAGTAGACCAAATCCGCGAACGTGCTGACCGACAGCAGCAGGTCCAGCACCGCGAGCACGACGGCGCGCGTGCGGCGGCCGAGCCAAACGGTCCAGAACGTGGCGAGCACCATCGCGCCGAGATTCACTTCCCACTTCCAATGGTTCATGCCGCCGACATTGAGCTGCCCGTCCAGCCAATTCAGCTTGTAAAGCATGGAGACGATGAGCAGCATGGCTCCCCAATAAGGCCAATAACGTATTCCGTGAAAAGAGAGCCGGACGCCTTTGCGGGCGGCGGTCTGCAACTGAGACATCATGGATGAAGACGCATCCTTTCGCGTGTTTGTTTGGCAGCGCGGCGAGAGCCGGCTGCTCTTCCCGCGATCGCCGCGCGCGCTCCCGCAGTTGGCGCGCCGCCGGCATGAATCGGAGAAGGAAGGGGACCTGAAAACGCTTTTTGTAATCGTTCTGTAAACATCAGATAGTATAGCGCGAACGGCCCGGCGAATTCAAACCGCGTAAAGGGGAGGAAAACCCGCCTCGAGAGGGGATGACCGTCGCGGGTCGGCTTATTTGGGACGATTGCCCGGGAAATGAGCCGATCCGGGGAACGTTGGGGCATGGAAGCGGTACGTTGGACCGGGGACCGTCGCCCCGGCCGAGGAAGCGGAAGCTCCGTTCGTTCGTTGGAACGGCTCATTTGAATCCGTTACAATAGAGAGGATCATGACCGCGCAAAGCGGCATAGGGGAGGAATAACGGTGGACGCGAACATAGGGACGGGACCTGAGGCTTATTTCGATTCGCTGTTCGAGACGGACCCGGCATGGGAACGGATCTCGGCCGCGATTCGGGAACGGGACATGCCGGACATCTCGGTGGAGCGAGGCTACGGGCGGCTGCTGACGATGCTGGTGGCGGCGACCGGCGCGCGCGCGGTGCTGGAGATCGGCGCGCTGGCCGGCTACAGCGGCATTTGTTTATCGAGGGGGCTCCCGCCCGGCGAGGGCATGCTGACTTCGCTGGAGCTGAAGGCGGAGTACGCGGAGCTGGCCTCGGCCCAGCTTCGCGAGGAAGGCTTCGGCGATCGCAGCGAGATGATCGTCGGCCCCGCCGCGGACAGTCTGGCCCGGCTGGAGCGGGAGGGGCGGCGGTTTGATTTTTTCTTCATCGACGCGGATAAGGAAGGCTACCCTCTCTACCTGGAGTACGCGATCCGCCTGGCGAACCCGCGGGCGGTCATCGCCGCCGACAACACGCTGCTGCGCGGCCGGACGCTGAACGCGGAGAAGATGGGGCCGGCGGTGCAGGCGGTGCGCGACTTCAACCGCACGATCGCCCGCGATCCGCGGCTGACCGGCGCGCATCTGCCCGCGTACGACGGCCTGGCGCTGGCGATGATCAAGTAGCACGAGCCATCATCGGCCGGCCGCGCGGGCGCCTCGGCGCTGCAGCAGAGCGTAGGCCCATACCGAAGTGGCCAGCAGGAACGCGGCCGAGACGAGGAACAGGCCCTGAATGCCGATGAAGCCGGACAGGGCGCCGCCGACGACGGGGCCAATCATGTTGCCGAGCGCCAGGAAGCTGCTGTTGAAGCCGAACGCCCGGCTCTCGCGCCCGTCCGGCGTGAAGCGGCGGATGAGCGAGTTGACCGTCGGGATGAGGCCTCCGACGAAGCAGCCGAGCAGGAAGCGGCAGACGAGCAGCTGCGGCACGCTGCCGACGAACGCCTGCGGAACGAACATGACGCCGGCGCCGATCAGCGAGACGATCAGAATGCGGGTCGAGCCGATTCGATCGCTGAGCCGGCCGAGGATCGGCGCGGACACCATGTTGGAGAAGCCGGTCACCGAGCCGACGAACCCGGCCCAGAAGGCCAGGTTCTCGGGCGTTCCGTGCAACTCCTTTACATAGAGCGGCATGAGCGCCATCGGGCTGAGCATCGCGAACTGGATCAGGAACGTGACCGAGAACAGGGCGGGAAGCTGAGGAATCCGCACCAGCTCGCGGAACCCTTTGATCATGCTTGCCTGGGGCCGCCGGGCCGCCGCTTCCCGGTCGAACGATTCCTTGACCATGATCCAGCTCAGCGTCGACGCGACGAACAGCAGCGATCCGGTAATATAGAAGATCGGCCGGAAGCCGAACGTGTCGGCCATGACGCCGCCGATCAGCGGCCCGAGGATCGTTCCGGCCGTTCCGCCGGACTGCAGCGTGCCCATCGCGAAGCCCATCTTCTCCTTCGGCGTCGTCGCCGAGACGAGCGAGACCGCAGCCGGCGAGAAGCCGGAGATGACGCCGTTCATCATGCGCAGCAGAAGAAGCTGCCAGGGGGCGGTTGCGAAACCCATGAGCATGATGACCAGCGACATGCCGAAGCCCGATCGCAGCAGCATCATTTTCCGTCCGTAGCGGTCCGACAGCTTGCCCCACAACGGCTGGAAGAAGAACGAGGTCACGAAGTTCGCCGCGAAAATAAAGCCCGCCCAAACGCCGATCTCGTGATCTCCGGTTACGCCCAGGTCCTGCTGCAAGTAGAGCGACAGAAACGGCGTGATCATGGTCATGCCCGCCATGACTAGAAAGTTGCCGAACCAGAGCACGGCCAGGTTCACTTTCCAACGTTCCATGTCTATCACCTTCTCTTACTAGTTAAACAATCACGGGATTCAGTATAGCACAACCGGAGAGCGCTGAACGCGCATGTTCACTCTTTCATTGTCATACGATTGTCATACTCCCTTGACGGAGGCAGGTTGTGAGTCCCTCCCAAAAGGGGCATAATGGATTAAAATAAAGATTCCATATCAAGCCAAGAAGGGGCAGAAGACGAATGAATGACCGATTCCTGCGCGCCTGCCGCCGGGAACCCGTCGATCGGGTGCCGGTGTGGTACATGCGGCAAGCCGGACGGTACGACCCCGATTACCGGAAAATCAAAGAGAAGTATTCGCTGCTGGAGATTTGCCGGCAGCCCGAGCTGGCCGTCGAAGTGACGATGATGCCGGTTCGCAAGCTCGGCGTCGATGCCGCGATTCTGTACTCGGACATTATGAATCCCGTCGCTTCCATCGGCATCGACTTCGACATCGTCAAGGACGTCGGCCCGGTCATTCACAATCCGTTGCGCAATGCGGCGGACGTCGACCGGCTGCGGCCGATCGACGTAGAAGGGGATCTTCCCCACATTCTCGAGACGATCCGCCTCCTGCGCAAGGAGCTGGACGTGCCGCTGATCACGTTCGGAGGCGCGCCGTTTACGCTGGCGAGCTACCTGATCGAAGGACGGCCGTCGAAGTCGTACATCCGCACGAAAGAGCTGATGTACGCCGAACCGGACGTCTGGCATCGGCTGATGGGCAAGCTGGCCGACATGGCGGCCGCTTATTTGCGCGCCCACGCAGAGGCCGGGGCGCAGGCGGTTCAGCTGTTCGACAGCTGGGTCGGATCGCTGGCGCCGCATGATTTCGAGCAGTTCGTGCTGCCTCACGTGCGGAGCATCTTCGCTCAGTTGAAGGATGTTGCGATTCCGAAAATCTATTACCCCGGCGTCAGCTCGGGCGAGCTGCTGCCGCTGACCGTCGATCTCGAAGCGGACGTTATCGGGCTCGATTGGCGCGTGCCGATCGCCGAAGGACGCCGCCGCACGGGCGGCCGCTTCGCGGTGCAAGGGAACCTCGATCCTTACGTGCTGACGGCCCCGGCGGCCGTTATCCGGGAGGAGGCGCGGCGCATTCTGGACGAGGGGATGCGGGAGCCGGGCTTTATTTTCAACCTCGGACACGGATTGTTCCCCGAAGCTTCCTTGGACAAGCTGCGCGAGCTGACGGAGTTTATCCATTCCTATTCCGAGAAGCGATTGAGAGAAGGGGTGACGCCATGAGCGCGAATCCGATCGGCGTGCTGGTGATGTCCTACGGAACGCCCGAAAGTCTGGAAGGCGTCGAAGCCTATTATACGCATATTCGCCGGGGGCATCCCCCGACCGCGGAGCAGCTCGAAGATTTGACGTCGCGCTACCGGTCGATCGTCGGCGGGGTTTTCCCGCTGCGCGAGAATACGAACCGGCAGGTGGCGGCGCTGCAGCGGACGCTGGACGAACTTGCGGGCGCCGGCACCTATCGCTGCTACCAAGGGCTGAGGCACGCGTCCCCGTTCATAGAAGACGGCGTCGCCTCGATGGCGGCGGACGGCATTCGGGACGCGGTGGCGATCGTGCTGACGCCCCAGTATTCGTCGATGAGCGTCGGCGGCTACATGAAGCGCGCGAAGGAAGAAGCGGAGAAGCAGGGCATTCGGATGGCGACGGTGGAGAGCTATCATCTTCATCCCGAGCTGATCTCCGCGCTCGAGAAGCGGGTCCGGAACGGCCTGGCGAAGTTCGACGGCGGCGAAGACGAGGCGCTGGTGCTGTTCAGCGCGCACAGCTTGCCGGCTCGCGTGGTGGAGATCGGGGATCCGTACCCCGAGCAGCTGCTCGAAACGTCGCGCGCGGTCGCGCAAGCGGCGGGCGTGGGAAGATGGAAGTTCACCTGGCAGAGCGCCGGGCAGACCGGACAGCCATGGCTCGGCCCGGACATTCTCGAGACGCTGGATACGCTGGCCAAGGAAGGAACGCGGGCGGTGCTCGTGACGCCGGTCGGCTTCGTGTCGGACCACCTCGAGGTGCTGTACGACATCGATCTGGAAGCGCGCAAGTTCGCCGAAGAGCGCGGCATCCGGCTGGAACGGATCGAGATGCTGAACGACGATCCGCAGTATATGAAGGCATTGGCCGATTCGATTCTCGAAGCGGCCGAGACGATCGGGTCCGAAGCGACGGCAGGATAATCGTGGAAAATCGTTTAACGGCATAAAAGGAGAGTGGCGTTATGAGACGGGATGTCAAGCGGGTCGCGGTACTCGGCGGCGGCATCACCGGCCTGAGCGCCGCTTTTTATTTGAAGCGGCTCTCGAAGGAACGGGGAACGGATGTCGAGGTGACGGTGCTGGAAGCGTCCGGACGGCTCGGCGGCATGGTGAACACGCTGCGCAAGGAAGATTTCGTCATCGAGCGGGGGCCGGATTCGTTCCTCGGCCGGAAACTGCCGATGCTGCGGCTGGCGCGCGAGCTCGATCTGCTGGACGAGCTGGTCGGCACGAACCCGCAGGCGACGAAGACGTATATGGCGGCGGACGGACGGCTGCAGCCGATGCCGAAAGGAATGAACCTCGGTATCCCGAACGAGCTGGGCACGTTCGCGCGGAACAGCCTCGTATCGCCGCACGGCAAGCTGCGGGCGCTCGACGAGCTGCGGCTGCCGCCGAAGAAGGACGACGCCGACGAGTCGGTCGGCGCGTTCCTGGAGAGACGGCTCGGCCGGGAGATGGTCGAGCGGATCGGCGAGCCGCTGCTGGCCGGCATCCATGCCGGCAACCTATACAAGCTGAGCCTCAAAGCGGCGTTCCCGCAGTTCGCCGAGATGGAGCGCAAGTACGGCAGCGTCATCAAGGGAATGATGGAAGCGCGGCGGCTGGCGCCGGCGGCGGGAGCGAAGGCGGCCGAAGCCCGCTCGGCCGCCGTGGGAGGGGCACCCGTTCCGCCGACGGCGTTCCTGACGTTCCGCCGCGGCCTCTCCACGCTGATCGAAGCGCTGGAAGAACGGCTGCGCGCCGAAGGCTGCGACATCCGCCTCGGCAGCGAAGTCGCGGCGATTCGCCGCGCGGCTTCGGAGGCCGCAGCGGAGCCGAGTGCGCCGGCCTACCGCTTGGAGCTGAGCGGCGGCGAAACCTTGGAGGCGGACGCCGTGCTGCTGACGCTGCCGGCTTACGTCTCGGAGAAGCTGCTGGCTCCGCACGTCGATGTCTCCGCGCTCGCCGCGATCGATTACGCCAGCGTCGCCAACGTCGTGTTCGCCTATGACGCCGAGGGCTTCAACCACAAGCTGGACGGCTCCGGCTTCCTCGTTCCGCACGGCCAGGGCTTTACCATTACGGCCAGCACCTGGACCTCGTCCAAATGGGGCCATACCGCGCCCGCCGGCAAGCGGCTCATCCGCTGCTACGTGGGCCACGCGGACGATTCTTCCGCCGTGGAGCTGTCCGACGAGGAGCTGACGGCGGCGGTAAGCCGCGATCTCAGCAAGCTGATGGGACTGAACGCGAAGCCCCTGTTCGTCGAGATTACGCGGCTTCGCCGTTCCATGCCCCAATTCCCGGTCGGGCACGTGGAGCAGATCGCCGCGCTGCGCAAGAAATTGGCCGAACGGCTGCCCGGCGTCTACGCGACGGGGGCGTCGTTCGAAGGCGTCGGCCTTCCGGATTGCGTCGGCATGGCGAAGGAAGCGGCCGAGCGGATTCTCGGCGGTTGATCCCCGGCCGTGAATGCGAAAAGAGACTTTCCGTAAAACCGGAGCGAAGCCGCCCGGTCTCACGGAAAGTCTCTTCTTTTTTTGCTTGGCGGATGAGATGAGTCTTTACGCCATGCCGTGCAAGATTTTGTTCACGAGCATATCCATCTTCGCGTTCATCGCTTCGTCGTCCACGGAAGCGGCCGTTTCCGCCGTCAACAGCTGCTTTTTTTTCATAAGATAATAATCGAACAAGGCGCCCCGGAGCGTCAAATTCCGCTTCGTCAGGAATATCGGATCGATCAGCTTGCGGAACAGAAGCTCATCCTGCAGCACCAGCAGCGCCGCGTTCTGCCTTTCGAACGCTCCGGCTTCCATGCCGGCTTCGTAGAACGCCTGCAGCTTCTCGTTCCGCGCGCGAATCGCGGCTTCCACCTTCTCGTGCTGCTCGGGCATCGCCTCGCGGAGATCGGAGAGAAACGGCTCGGTGCCGTAATTGGCGATCATCATCGTCTGGGTGAACGTTCGCTGAAATTTCTCCCCGAACGAGATGTTCGGATCCTCCAGATACTCTTGATACAAATCCACGATCTGATCCAGGAAAATCTCGACGATGATCGAGACGATCTCTTCCTTGGAACTGAAATACTTATATAAGGTGGCCTTGGAAATGTCCATATATCGCGCGACATCGTCCATGCGCAGCGATTGGAAACCGGAAGACTTGACCGGATACATCAGCTTGGTGGCGAACTTCATTCGGCATTCCGGATCGACGTAACGTTGTCCAGGCTGCTCCTCCTGCTTCATAAACGTTCTCCCCCTTTTTACTTAGTATAAACAAATCATCCTCCCGGGTAAACCGAGTAAGACGAATTAAACTAAAATCAATAAAAACAGTTTACATAGTCTGAATCGTGGAGTATGATGAAGGCACCCAACACCGAGATTGGGAAAAGGAGAAGAGGGAGAGAAACCATGAATACGACGATCGAGCAAAGTTCCGTTCGATTTTGGCCGATTATGCTCGCGATCTTTTTCGGTTCGTTCCTAAGCGTGCTCGGCATCAGCACGATTAACATCGCGCTTCCGATGCTCATGAACGATTTTCATTCCGACCTGGACACGGTCCAGTGGGTGCTGACCGGGTTCATGCTGTCCCTGGGCGTCGTCGCGCCGCTGACCGGCTATTTGGGCGACAAATTCGGCTACAAAAAATTGTACCTTTACGCGATGGTCGGTTTCGTCGTGTTTTCGCTTCTGTGCGCGTTATCCTGGAACATGTCGTCGCTGATCGCGTTCCGCATTCTTCAGGGCGTATTCAGCGGCCTGGTGCTGCCGGCGACGATGACGATCATCTTCCAGGTGCTGCCGCAGGATAAACAGGCGTTCGCCGTCAGCATCTGGGGGCTGTCCGGGATGCTGGCGCCCGCGTTCGGCCCGACGATCAGCGGCTGGCTGATCGAGCATTACAGCTGGACCGGGCTGTTCTATCTCAACATCCCGATCGGCCTGATCGCTATCGTGTTCATCCAATGGATGATCCCGAACTATCGCATCGGCACCGGTAAAACGCTGGACAAATCCGGGCTGGCGGCCGTCGTCGTCAGCAGCGCGTCTCTGCTGCTCGCGCTGAGCGAAGGGCGCCTGTGGGGCTGGACGTCCGGGCGGACGCTAGGGCTGTTCGCCGTCGGAGCGATCGCGCTTGCGCTGTTTATCCTGCGGGAAGGGAAGGCGCGCCAGCCGCTGCTGGACTTGCGGGTGTTCGCCAATCCCCGCTTTACGCTGACCCTCGTGTCGATGACGATTTTGACGATCAGCATCTATTCCGGTACCTTGCTTGTCCCATTGTATCTGCAGAACGTCGAGCGGGTGAGCGCTCTCGATACGGGCATCATCATGCTCCCGGCTTCCCTGATCATGGCGCTGGCCATGCCCGTGGCCGGCAAGCTGTACGCCCGTCTCGGCCCCCGCTGGCTGACCGTCGGCGGCCTCGTCTTCGTGATCGTCGGCAGCTACGAGCTGACCCGGCTGCAGCCGGACTCCTCCCACGCCTACATCATCCTGTGGATGGCCGTCCGCAACATCGGCGTCTCGCTTGCCGCCGCGGCTGCCAGCACGGCCGGGATGGAGGAGATCCCGCCTCATATGAGCGGCCAGGCTTCCTCCGTGTCGAACTGGGTGCGCAACGTCGGCGGCTCGTTCGCCATCGCGCTGTTCACCTCGCTGCTGCTTTCCCATACGGCGTCTCATTCCACAAGTCTGGCGAGCCAAGGCGAAGCGGCCGATGCCGTACTTCCGCACGCTTATACGATGAGCGTAAACGACGTGTTCCTGCTCGCGACCGTCATCGCCGCCGTCGCGCTCCCGTTCGGCTTGCTGGTCGGCAAGAAGCGGGCTACCCCGTCGAACGTTCCGACCCCGGCCGCTCCCATCGGCGAAGAGCAGTCGGCCTGATCGGCGGCTGCACCCATAAAAGCTTTTTCCTCCGGACCACTCCGCGGGAAAAAGCTTTTTTGCCTCCGATAACCGAAATCCCTTTCGCTCAGGTTGCGGATGGAACCGTTCCTTTTTCCCTCTTTCCATCGAAATCCCGTTCGCTCAGGAATGGTCTCGGCAAGCTATCCTCCTCCCTTAACTTCGAAATCCCTTTCGCTCAGGTCCGCACACCTCCGTTCGATTTTTCGCTTCCCGTCGAAATCCCGCTCGCTCAGGTCCGCACGCAAACGTTTCGTTTCTTCGCTTACAACCGAAATCCCGTTCGCTCAGGCGCACCCGAGACATGTTTTCTTTTCCCTACTTCGAAATCCCTCTCGGTCAGGAAGCTGCGGGCAGCGAGACGCCTTCATTGGGTCTGATGTCGTTCGCCGCCGAGGAGGTGGCAGAGCCTTCCCTGAGGGAAGGGGATTTCGAATTTAAGAGGAAAAAAGAGAAATATGCCGCCTTGCAATTCCCAATATAAGGAAAATAGAGGCAATCGATTTTTATCCCCCGATGAGCGAAAAACAACCTTATTCGCCGCCCGACCCGGAGATATAATGGAGAAGCGAGGAGCGCGTTCTTCCTGTTATAATCAAGCGAGAGCGGCGAGAAGAGAGGACGGCGCGACGATGAGCCTGAGCCGGCGGGTATTTATCGCTTTTTTTATTTTTATCATCGTTCCGCTGTTCGTGCTCGGAACGGTGGCCTACCTCGTCTTTCAGCACATTACGGAAGTGAAGTATACCGAACAGATGGAATTGTCGATGAACGCGATCGGACGCAATTTAAGCAGCATGATCCGCGAAGCGAACTACTTCTCGGATTTTTGGGTGACGACCAAGGACAGCGTGGAGAGCGTGCAGGAGTCGTTCGATAAGAAAAGCAAAGGGGATGCGGCGCCGCCTTCGTCCACGGACGACCCTTATATCGAACAGATGATGGAGAACCAGAAGCTGAGCCAGCGGGTGCTGCTCACGTATCCGGGGATCAAGTCGGTCACGCTCTACCAGAACGACGGCCGCGAAGTCAGCGTCAGGTTCATTCCGGACACTCCGCTGTCCCTGAACGCGCTTCGCCGGAATCCGATTTATGCGGAAGTGCTCAAGAAGAACGGAGCCCCGGTCTGGATCGGACCGAACGAGGACAAGGAGCTGACCGGGGAGAACAATCTGTTTACGCAAATTCGCGTGCTTCTGGATATCGATACGCTGAAAAGCCGGGGCATCCTGGTCATTCGGTTCCAGATGAACGAATTGAACCGAACGTTCGACTTCTATAATACCGGAGCCAGCGGGCACCGCCGGTATTTGATCGTCGGCCGGGGCGGGACGGTCGTCTATGACAGCGGAGCGTCGTTGGAGGGAAAAAAATTCGCCGAAAGCGCCGATTCCGGCCGCAAGCTGGATTTGGAGAGCGGCTTTCAGAGCCGCAAGATGAAGTTCCTCGGCCGCCAAAGTCTCGTGTCCGTCCATAACCTGGGCGACATCCAGCGTTTGGGGGTCGGAGACTGGTCGCTCGTGACGGTGACGGACTGGAAATATTTATCCGGCGATCAGACGAACGTGCTTGTCTGGGTGCTCGGGGTTACGGCCGCCTCGGTCGTTTGCGCGCTGCTGTTCAATCTCATGTTCATCCGGCGGACGATCGGCTTCGTCGTCCGGGTCGTCGCCGCGATGCGCCGCGTAGAGCTGGGGGACTTGACGACGCGAGTGCCGATATCCGGCAACGGAGAGACGGTCATCCTGGCCAAAGGCTTCAACCGGCTGGTCGAACGGGTGTCCGAGCTGGTGGAGGACGTCACGCGCGAGCAGCGGCGCAAGCGAAGAGCCGAGATGATGCTGCTTCAGGCGCAGATCAAGCCGCATTTTTTGTTTAACGCGCTGGAGTCGATCAACATCTTGGCCGTTCGCAACGAGGGGCGCAAAGTGAGCAAGATGGTGCAGCGGCTGGGCAACGTTTTTCGGATCAGCATCCAGCAGAAGGAGGAGATCCGGGTCGACGAGGAGCTCGAGCACCTGCGAAGCTACTTGGAGATTCAGAAGTTCCGCTTCGAGGACCTGTTCGAATACGAGATCGACGTTCCCGAGGAACTGCTCTCCCATTCGATTCTGAAGCTGACGCTTCAGCCTCTCGTCGAGAACAGCATCCAGCACGGATTCGAAGGCATCGATTATTTGGGGAAAATCGCGGTGCGCGGCCGAGCGGAAGGGGACAAGATCGCGTTCTACGTGGAGGACAACGGGATCGGCATTTCGGAAGCGCAGCTCACCCGCTTCGCCTCGAACGGCGTGACGACGCTCGAAGATTGGCCGCACGAAGACTCTCCCGAGACCGGCGAGCGGCGCGGCCTGGGGGTCGGCAACGTGGCGGACCGTCTCCGGATTCATTACGGACCCGGCAACGGGCTGCTTCTGTGCAGCGCGCCGGGCTGCGGCACCGTGATCAAGTGCATTATTCCTAAAGCTGCGGAGGAGGAATCGCATGAAGCTGAAGGTTCTGTTGGTTGATGACGAGATAAATATTCTCAAAAACCTTCAAGCCGTCGTTCCTTGGACGGAGCTCGGCACCGAAGTCGTAGGCTTGGCCCGGAACGGAGAAGCGGCGCTCGAACTGTGCCGGGAACGCCAGCCGGACCTCATCCTGTGCGACATCCGGATGCCGGTCATGGACGGCATCGCGTTCCTCGGCGCGCTGCGGGAGTTCGATCCGGAAGCCCAAGTGATCATGATGACCGGCTATCAGGACTTCAGTTACGTTCGTTCCGTCATCCGCTACGAGATCCGGGACTACGTGCTGAAGCCGATCGACTACGAGGAACTGGAGCGTACGATCGGCCGTCTCGCCGAAGGGATCCGGGAGCGCCGGGCCGAGGAGCAATCGATCCGGAACGAATGGCGGCAGATGTTCCGCCTTGCTTACGAGAGGGTGCTCTACGATCTGCTGATCGACGCCGGCAGCGTGTCGAAATCGCTGCTTCAGATCCGGGAAGCGGCCGGTGACGAGCCCGGGTTCACGATGATGCTGGTCGACGTCGAAGACTATTTGCGCAAAGAATGCCTTTGGGACGAGAAGGAGCGCAAGCTGTGGAATTTCGCGGTCCATAACGTGCTGCAGGAAAATTTGGAGGCGTTCGAAGTTCCCTACTCGGTGCTGCAGGTTCGCAGCGGCGAATGGTGCGTCTTGATCGAGAGGCATACCCCCGATTCGGCCGATTCGGCCGATTGGGATCGGGAGCTGTCGTGGGGGCGGAAGCTGCGCCGGGCGGCGGAGAGTTACTTGAAGCTGAACATCCGGGTGGCGCTGCATCCGGCTCCCGTTGCCTTGGAGCGGCTCGCATCGACTTACCGGGAGCTCCAGCGCTCGCTTCATCTCGGAGGACCGGCCCGGGGCGACATCCTCGTTCCGGAGCGGCCGCAAGGCGTTCGCGACGAGACCGAACGAGTGTGGGACCGCATCGAGGAGATGGTTACGGGACTGAAGCGCTGCGACCGCAAAAAGACGGAAACGGCACTGAAACAATTGAACGACAGCTTCCGGCTTCTGCCGGAGGCGTCGTTCGAGCGGGTCGAGCCGATCTTGCATTACGTCATCTTGCATCTGCTGCGGGAGATGCGGGAGATGGACGTCCTCGGCAGCGGCGACGAGGCGGACTACTGGGCGCAGCTGGACCGTCGGCCGGGCATTCGCGAGACGCTGGCGCTCATCAACCGGCTGGTCGACCGGTCGATCGACAGCGCGATGAAGAAGAAGACGAGCGACGTGCTGATGCTGTCCGCCAAAGATTACATCGAGCGGAACTTGTCTTCGGACCTGAGCATCGATCGGCTGGCCGATTATTTGGGCATCAGCGGCAGCTATTTCAGCCTGCTGTTCAAGCAGCATTTCGGGGACACGTTCGTGGAATACGTCACCAAGCAGCGCATGGAGATGGCCAAGTCGCTGCTCTCCCTCAGCGACAAGAGCGTTACCGCCGTCGGGCAGATGGTCGGTTATGCCGAACGGCGGTATTTCACCCGCGTCTTCAGCAAGTATGCGGGCGTGCTGCCGTCGGAATACCGCGAGCAATCCAAGCGGAAGCCTCAAGAAGCATTTTTGTCCGGGTGGATGAATCCGGACGATTGAATCGGAAAGGTTGCCGCATTCCATAACAAGGAAGGCTCCCGGGCGATCGTTGCGCCGGGAGCCTTCTCCGTTTTTACCGAAATCCGCGAACCTGCAGCCATTCTCCGCAGGCGCGGCTCCAATCGCGAACGCCGGGCGTCTCTTCCGCGAGCCCGAGGCCGTGCCTACCGGATTCGTAGACGTGCAGCTCGTGCGGGACCCGATTCCGGGAGAGCGCCGCGGCGAAGTTCAGGCTGTTCTCCACCGGAACCCCCGCGTCGTCGGCCGTATGCCAGAGGAACGTCGGCGGCGTGTCTTCCGTCACCTGCTCGTCGTTCGACATCAAGTCGACGAGAGCGGGTTCGGGCGACTCTCCGAGCAGCAAGGTGCGGCTTCCTTCGTGCGTATACGGCGGCTTCATCGTGATGACCGGGTAGCAGAGGACCATCAGGTCGGGCCGGCTGCTCATGCGCTCGATCGGATCCGCCGCCTGCGAATCGCCGCCATCGTAGCGGGTTCCCGCGGAGGAGGCAAGGTGGCCGCCGGCGGAGAAGCCGAGAATGCCGATCCGCCGCGGATCGATCCGCCATTCCGTCGCGCGGTGGCGAGCGGTGCGAATCGCCCGCTGCGCGTCCTGCAGCGGAACCGGATGCTTGTAAGGCGCGACCCGATAGTGGAGCACGATGGCGGATACGCCGATGGCGTTCAGCCATTGGGCGATCGGTTCGCCTTCATGGAACGCGCGCATCGCATAGCCGCCGCCCGGGCAGACGATCATTAGGGGATGCGGACCTTCGCCTTGCAGCAGATAAGGGGTGTAGCTCGGACAGACCTCGTTCTGCGCTCCTTCGGAGAGCGCCTGGCCGGGCCATAAAGGAATCGTCTCCATACGGTAAAACCTCCATTGCGTCGATTAAGGACGGGATAGATGCCTGAACATTCCATGACGATCGTACAAGAATCGAATTTTAACTTCAAGCCTTATTTCGCAAAAGGAAAGAACAGCGCTATTCGCAAGGGATGACGACGGTGAAGCAGCTTCCGTGGCCTTTTTTGCCGGAGACCGAGATTTTGCCGTCATGGGGGCGACGATCCACATGGCGATCGACAGCCAGGGCCCATGGCCGTTCTGCCGGCGCGAGCGGCCATCGTTTCGACTGACCGCCCCGGCGGCTGCCCGTTCGTCCATCTTCGACAGCATGCACGCTTCCGTGGCGAACGTTGGCCCGCGGAAGCGTTCTTTGTCGTTTTTTAAGGCGCGGCCTGGCGCTCCGGTATGTTATAATAACGGGCAGGACAAGGATGGGGAGGAGTCGCCTGCATGTCTTATTCCCGTACCCGCTCGCGCCGGGAAGCCAGGCAAAAGATGCGCCGGCTGCTGTATGTCAACGTTACGATGCTGGCGGTCGTTCTGCTGATCGGAGGGCTGCTCGCTTACCGATGGCTGCACGGAGGCGGATCCGAGATGCTGTCCGGCCTGTTCCGGCCGGCGCCAAGCCACCATTCGGCGGCTCCTCCGACGGACGGGCCGAATCCGGCCGCCGATTCGGCGCTCCCCGACGGAAGCGGCGCTGAGAACGGGGGAACGCTCCCCGATGGAGACGGCTCGGAAGATGGCGGGGGGCTCTCCCTTCCGGACGGTTCGCCGGCGCCGCAGGACGGAGGCGGGTCCGCGAACGAAGCGACGCTGGCGTTCGTCGGGGACCTGCTGCCAGCATCCAAGGTCGGCGACCTGATGGACAAGAACGGCGTCGATTATCCGTTCGCGAAGGCGATGGACACGCTCCGATCGGCCGATTTAACGGCCGGCAACCTGGAGACGCCTTTGACGAACCGGGGAACCCCGGCCGAGAACAAGCAGTACGTTTTCCGCGGCAAGCCGGAATACGCCGCCGGGATTAAGGACGCGGGCTTCGACGTGCTGACGCTGGCCAACAACCATACGCTCGACCAGGGCTGGGAAGGGCTGCAGGATACGATGGACGCCCTGAACGAACAAGGGCTTCAGCATGTCGGCTCCGGCGTCGACGATACCGAGGCGTTTACGCCCGCTTACCTGGAAGCCGGCGGCATCCGGTTCGCCTTCATCGGCGTCTCCAACGTCGTGCCCGAGGTCGGCTGGAAGGCCGACAAGAACCATCCCGGCGTCGCCGAGACGTACGACACGACGCGCGCGGTCGCCGCGATTCGCGATGCCAAGAAGCTGGCCGACGTCGTCGTGGTGATGGTGCACTGGGGCAAGGAGCGGAGCCAGGAGCCGATTCCGGTTCAGGTGAGCGTCGGCCATACGTTCATCGACGCGGGAGCGGATCTCATCATCGGCAGTCATCCGCATGTGCTCCAAGGCTTCGAATATTATAAAAAGAGATGGATCGCCTACAGCCTCGGCAACTTCGTGTTTACGACGAACGGCGATTCCGTTACGCAGCAGACGGGCGTGCTCAAGGCCCGCTGCGCCAAAGACGGGCAGTGCGGATTGACGTTCGAGCCGATGTACTCTTCGAATTCGCAGCCGGCTCCGATGGACGCCGAAGAAGGGCGGCAGCTTCTGGCCAGCCTGTCTTCCCTGTCGATCGGCGCGCGGATCGGCGAGGACGGCAGCATCACTCCGCTTGCCGAGAGTGGGGAGGAGACGCCTTGACGGCGATGACGGAACGGGTCGCGGAGCGCGCGCGGCTTCATCCGTGCGTGGCTCATCGCGGCTGGTCCGGCGGCGCGCCGGAGAACACGATCGCAGCTTTCCGGCTTGCGCTCAGCGAGCCGGAAGTTCGCTGGCTGGAGCTGGACGTTCACTTATCCAAAGACGAAGTGCCCGTCGTCATTCACGACGGCAAGCTGAACCGGACGACGAGCGGGAAGGGCAGGGTGGCGGAGAGAACGGCGGCGGAGCTCGCCCGGACGGATGCCGGCAGCTGGTTCCACCCGGTCTACGGGGAAGAGACGATTCCGACGCTGGAGGAAGTGCTTCGGCTCGCCTGCGGCCGCAGCCATCTCAACATCGAGCTGAAGGAAGGGCCGAACGGCAAGCTGCTCGCCCGCCGGACCGTAGAGATGATTCGTTCGCACCGGATGGACGCGGACGTCGTCATTACTTCGTTCGACCGGCGATTGATCCAGGAAGTGAAGCGCGTCGCGCCCGAGATCGCCACCGGACTCATTCTCGACCGAAGACCGCGGGGGCTCGTCCCGCTGCTGCAGTCGCTGCAGGCGTCGATGTTGTCGCTCCAATACGATATGCTGAGCGAATCGCTGCTGAGGGAGACGGCCGACGCCGGCATCCGCGTCATGGTCTGGACGGTGAACGATCCGGGCGCGCTGCTGCGGCTGACGGCCATGCCCCAGCCTTTTCTTATCTGCACCAATTATCCGGACCGCTGGCTCGCGGCCGTAAAGGAAGGATCCTAGAAGATGAACGCTGCCCGTATCCCCGCCGCCGCCAACGTCTATTGCGTCGGCCGCAATTATCGCCTGCACGCCGCCGAGCTCGGCAACGAAGTTCCCGAATCGCCGATGATTTTCACGAAGCCGACGCATGCGCTCGTGCCATGGGAGGGCGAAGTGGCCCTCCCGGGCTCGTTCGGGGCCGTTCATTACGAAGCCGAGCTGGTGCTGCTCCTGGACCGGCCCTACCGGCCCGACCGTCCGCTGGACGAGCAGATCAGCCATTTTACGATCGGTTTGGATTTTACGCTGCGCGACGTTCAGGATAAGCTCAAGGCGAAAGGGCATCCGTGGCTGGAAGCGAAAGGCTTCAAGAATGCGGCCGGTCTCGGCCGATGGATGCCGTATCCGGGCTATGCCGAAGTGGCCGAGCGCGATTTCGTTCTGAAGCTGAACGGGAAGGAAGCGCAGCGCGGCAACGTGAAGGAGATGGTATTCGGCTTCGAGGCGCTCGCCGCTTTCGTCGGGAGCCGCTTCGGCTTCGGGGAAGGCGATTTGCTCTTCACCGGCACGCCCGCGGGCGTCGGGGCGCTGACCTCCGGCGACCGGCTCGTCTTGGAATGGGACGGCGAGACGGTCGGAGACGCCGTGGTCGTTCTGTAACGGACGGCACGGCCTTTTCATAAACGAAGCTCGATTTTCCGGGAGACGGCCGTCTCCCGGATTTTTTTTAGGAGCAAAAGAACTCCGGGAATAGAATCTTATCCCTCAATTGCGGATTTGACGTCCTTACAGATTGCCCGATCCCGCTTACAATGAGGGTGTAGCTACGATCCGAACACGAACTTATGGGAGGTCCCGCGAGTGAAAAAGAAAGTCGCATCCGCAATGGCCGTTTCGGCCGCCCTGTCCGTTTTTCTGGCCGCCTGCGGCAGCAATGGCGATAATGGCAATGGAGCGAACGCCTCCCCGTCGTCGTCCCAGCCCGCAGCTTCCGACGCCAGCCCCAGTCCCAGCCCCAGCGCATCCGCGCCGGCCTCCGAGTCCGCCTCGCCGGAGAAGGCGGAGAACTTCACCGTCTCGCTCCGGCACATTCAGATCGGCGACGCGCAGAAGTTCCGCAAGGCGATTCTCGACGACGTCGTCAAGAAGACGGAGTCGGAAGTGCCCGGCCTCAAATTCGAGCTGGACGGCGTCGAGGACAGCGTCAACCGCTTCACGAAGCTGCCCGCCGAGATGGCCGCCGGCAATCCGCCCAAGATCATGGACATCTTCGGCGGCGCGGGGGATACCCAGAAGTACGCCAAGGCGGGACGGCTGCTCGATCTGACGCCGATTCTCGACGAACTCGGGCTCAAGGACAAATTCCTGAACGTGCTCGAACCTTTCTCCGTGGACGGCAAGGTGTACGGCCTGCCGATCGGCGGCAACACCGAGGGCATCTTCTACAACACAGACATTTTCGCCAAATACAACTTGAACCCTCCGACCACGTGGGACGATCTGATCAAGGCGGCCGACACGCTCAAGAAAAACAACGTCGCTCCGTTCGCCGCCGGCTCAAAGGACGCCTGGGTGCCCAACATGCTGGTCAACACGCTGATCGGCCGCATCGCCGGCGAGAATACGAATTCGGGCTTCATTACCGGCCAGTCCAAATGGAATTCGCCGGACGTCGTCGCCGCCTATCAAATGATCGCGGATTGGGAGAAGAAAGGCTATTACCCCAAAGGCGAGCTGGGCAAAGCGTACGCCGACATGCTGACGGACTTCGTGGCGGGCAAGGCGGGCATGATGTTCGACGGCTCCTGGCGCTCCTCGGCGTTCAAGGACGACGCGGTCGGCAAGGACATCTCCGGCAAAGTCGCTTTCGTCAGCCTGCCGCCGATCCCGAACGGCAAAGGCAACCAAACGTCCGTCAACGCCAACTACGGCGAAGGCTACGGTTTCTCGTCCGACCTGAACGAGAACGAATTGAAGGCGGTCAAAGCGTTCATCAAGAACATGTACAGCGACGAGATGCAGCTGCGCGGCCTGCTGGAGGACGGCGTGCTGCCGTCGATGAAGCTGTCCGACGAATCGATCGCCCAGGTGACCGATCCGGTCGTCAAGCAGGTCCTCGACGTGCTCAAGAACGCCGGCACGACGTTCCCGCACTTCGACTCCGTCGTGCAGTCGAAGGTGTACACCGAGACCGAGACGCAGCTGACGAAGCTGATCGCGGGCAAAGCCACGCCGCAGGAAGTCGGCAACGCGATCCAGAAGGCGCAGGACGCGGAGAACGCGGCCGCGGCGAAATAAGCCGGCATCGGCACAGGAGACGCCGTCCGCCCGAGCGGGCGGCGTCTTCCGCTTAAAGCCGATGGAAGGCGGGGGAGGAACCATGAGAAGCACGCTGAAAAATCCGTATGTCTACCTGTTGTTCGTCCTTCCGACGATCGCGCTGTACTTCCTGTTTTTCATCTATCCGATGCTGACCTCGTTCTATTACGGGTTTACGAACTGGAACGGCCTCGATACGAAGGATTACGTCGGCTTCGCCAACTTCGCGAACGCCTTCAAGGACGCCGACTTTCGCCATTCGATCCTGAACAACCTGATCATTCTGCTGTTCTCCTGCTGCATCCAAGTGCCGCTGATCATCGTGTGCTCGCTGCTTATCAGCGGGGTCAAGCGGCTGCAGGGCTTCTACAAAACGACGGTGTTCATGCCGTCCATCCTGTCGACATCGGTCATCGGCATTTTGTGGGGCTTCATTTACGATCCCGACGTCGGGCTGCTGGACAAGACGCTTCGGTCGCTGGGCGCGCCGACGATCTACTGGCTGGCCGATACGAATTGGGCGCTTCCCGCGATTCTGATCACGAACGCCTGGCAATGGATGGGCTTCTATATCGTGCTTATTCTGGCGGCGATTCTCGCCATTCCGAGAGAGATCGACGAAGCCGCGAGGATCGACGGCGCGACCGGACCGCAGCGGGCCTGGTATTTGACCGTGCCGCTCATCAAGCCGATCATCAACGTCGTCATCATGCTCTCGATCGCCGGCGCGCTGCGCGTCGTCGACATCGTGCTGGTCATGACCGGCGGCGGTCCGGCCGGAGCGACGGACGTGATGGCTTCCTACATGGTGAACAAGGCGATCAAGTACAGCGATTACGGCTACGGCACGGCGTTGTCGATCATCATCTTCGCCTTCGCGCTCGTGCTGACCGCTTTATACCAGATCTTGTTCGCGAGACGGCAGGAAAGGGTGGAGTTCTGATGACGCCGACGCTTCGCAAATCGATTCCTCACATCCTCATGATGGCCTACGTCGTCGTCATCCTCGCGCCGTTCCTGTTTATTCTGTTCTCCTCGTTCAAGGCGGATAACCTCGCGATTGCGCTGCATCCGTTCGGATTGCCCAAGAAGTGGGAATTCGAAAACTATCGCGAAGCGTGGGTCAAAGCCAAGATCAACGTGTACTTCTTCAACAGCCTTTACCTGGCGTTCAGCTCGGCCGTCGTCGGGGTGCTGATGGCCGCCGCCACCGCGTTCGCGCTCGTGCGGATGAAGTTCGGGCGCATCAGCGCGTGGATCTACCAATTCGTGCTGATCGGGATGCTGATCCCCGGCAACGTGCTGTTTATCGCGCAGTACCTGCTCGTGCAGAAGCTGGGCATCCTCGGCACGCACTGGTCGCTGTTCCTCCCGTATACGGCCGGGGCGCTCCCGTTCAGCGTGCTGCTCATCTGCGCGTTCATGCGATCGATCCCGCGCGAGCTGGAGGAAGCGGCGATCGTCGACGGCATGAACGTGCTGCGGATGTTCGGGCAGATCGTCCTGCCGCTTACCGTCCCGGCGCTCGTCACCGTGTTCATCGTCAACTTTCTCGGCAACTGGAACGAATATTTGCTGTCCTTCTTCTTCATCAGCAAGGATTCGCTTCGCACGCTCCCGGCCGGCATGGTGCAGTTCCGCGACGCGTTCCAGACGAATTACGCGCTCATCTGCACCGGAATCGTGTTCAGCGTGCTGCCGGTTCTCGTTCTGTACATGTTCCTGCAGCGGAAAATCATCGAGGGCCTGACCGCGGGCAGCATCAAGGGCTGACTCGCGCGGCGCGGTTATGCTTCCGAAAAAGAAAAAGCCTTCGCGACCGCCCGCCGTTCCGAAGGCTTTTTCGCCGTTCATCCGCTTACGGCAGCGCGATGCCGTCCGTGCGGTCTTCGCCGTGGATCTTCTGGAAGATGACGCCGCGCGTCCAGTTCATCGGGTCCACCAGGTAAGTGCCCAGATCGTTTCGCTGCCCGCCGAAGCTGCTGTTCGTGCTTCCGTACGTAATCTTTTCGGGATCTTTCTCTTCGTAGGCAAAATAGTAGGAATCCCCGAAGTCGTCCGGCTTCTTCCCGATCTCGTTCTCCCCGAAGTCTCCTTTCTGCCATTTGACTTCGGCGATGCCGTCCTTCGTAATAACGACGTACGATGTGATGCCGTCGCGCTCCATCAAGTAGCGGGTTGCCTCGCCTTTAGGGAACGTATACGTGATCCTCGAGCCGCGGCTGTTGGAGGTCAGTTTGCCGCCGGTATACTCCAGCGGAAGCCGGACCGCGACGCTCCGGGCGTTGTCCAGGTCGGCGGTGCGCAGCAAGTCGTAGTTGTATTGGCCGGTCGGCGTGCGCAGGAACACCAGATTCGCCCGGTTCCCGTAGGTCATTGTTGCGCCAAGATACTTCTTCAGGAACTGGAGGGAGACGAACGTGCGCCCTTTGGCGGACAGTACCGGCGAGTCCAAGGTGACGGTCTTGCCGTCCACGGTCGCTTTGCTCGAACCTGCTTTGAGCCGGAGCTTATCGCCTGTCGTCGTTTTCGTAACGATCGTATAGCCTTTGTCGAATCCGTAGCGGAAATACTGGGGGTCCTTGAAATCGGAGAGCGGAACATAGGCGCGATTCCCGTGAACCAGAACGCTGCCGTCCAGTTTACCGTCTACGTACACGTAAACGGGGGGAGCGGCGGTCTGCGCTCCGGCGGCCGAGGCTGCGCCGAACACGCCCAAGGCGACGCCGAGCGCCAGCGCGGATAGGGTCCATCTTTTCAATCCCTTCATCCTCCCATGCGATTGGTGAATATTCAGTCTTCTAGACAGAATATATGGGGGAGCGGGCGAGGCTAGTTCTGGAAAAAAACGGTTCGAAAAGCGGAGGGGGATTTGCGTATGGCAGACGCCGATGAGACAATGGAGCCACCCGATAGAAAGGAGGCGCGAATCCCCATGGAATCCGCACCTCGAGTCGAATCTTTCCCGCCATTCGCGGACGACCGATCCCGCATCGTCATCCTCGGCAGCATGCCGGGAACGGCATCCTTGCGGGCTTATCAATATTACGGCAATCCGCGAAACTACCTGTGGCGGCTGCTTTACGCTCTGCATGACGCCGGCGAGCCGGCGGAGCGGTATGAGGACCGGCTCGCGTTCGCCGCCGGCCGGGGGATCGCGCTTTGGGACGTCCTCGCATCCTGCGTTCGCCCCGGCAGTCTGGACAGCGACATCCGCGAAGCGGTTCCGAACGACATTCCCGGACTGCTCCGGCGGTATCCGGGCATCCGGGTGCTCGCCTGCAACGGCAGCAAGTCGTACGGCGAGATCGGCAGGCGGTACCGGGAAGCGCCCGAGCTGGAAGGGAAGACGGTCATCCGCCTGCCCTCGTCCAGCCCGATCCCGACGCCGTCCTACCGCGGCTTCGAGGATCGGCTGGACGCCTGGCGGGAGCTGCTCGGGCCTTATTTGACGAAATAGCGCTCCGGTGCTCGACCCGCTCGACCCCTATCTGCACCGCAGCGGCGGAGCCGAATCAGATCGCCCAGTTGCCTTGGCGGAACAGCTGGATTTCCTGGCCGTCCGCCGTCACGCCGAAGATGTCCAGCTCGGCCGAGCCGATCATGAAGTCGACGTGCGTAAGGCTGGTGTTCAGGCCTTTCGCTTTCAGCTCCTCCTGCGACATTTTGGTGCCGCCTTTCAGGTTGAACGCATAAGCGCTGCCGATGGCCAGGTGGCAGGAGGCGTTCTCGTCGAACAGCGTGTTGAAGAACAGAATGCCCGTTTGCGAGATCGGAGACTGATGGGGGACGAGCGCCACTTCGCCGAGATAATGGGAGCCTTCGTCCATCTCGACGAGATTGCGGAGCGTGTCTTCGCCTTTCTCCGCTTTGACGCCGACGATCCGCCCGTTCTCGAACGTCAGCGAGAAGTTGTCGATCAGGTTGCCGCCGTAGCTGAGCGGCTTCGTGCTGGACACCGTGCCGTTCACGCCGGAAGCGAGCGGGGCGGTGAACACTTCCTCGGTCGGCATGTTGGCGACGAATCCCGTGCCCGCCTCGTTCTCGCTGTCGGCGGCGACCCACAGATGGCCCTCCGGGAGCTCGATCGTCAGATCGGTTCCGGGAGCGGCGTAACGAAGCTTCTTGAATTGCTTGGCGTTCAGGAAGTCCGACTTCGCGTTCAGCGTGCGGATATGCTCCTCCCAAGCGGAGACCGGGTTGTCGCGCTCGGCTCTGACCGTGTGGAAGATCGCTTCCCACAGCTTGGCGACCTGCTCCTCTTCCGGTACGTTCGGGAACACCTTGGCGGCCCATGCGGGGGACGGGGCGGCGACGACGCACCAGCTGAACTTGTTCGACTGCGTGTATTGGCGGTATTTGGCCATCGTCTTGCCGTACGTCTTCTGATGGTTGACGATCCGCTCCTGCGGCACTCCCTTGAGCAGGTCCGGATCGGATGAGACGACGCTGATGACGGCCGCGTTGTTCTCGGCCAGTTCGAGCATCTCGCCCGCATACCATTTGGGCTCTTCCAGGAACACCTCGTCTGCGGCCTTGTCGTAGCGAAGCCGGGCGATCGTGTCGTCGCTCCAGTTGACCTTGACCAGGGCGGCCCCGGCATCGTATCCCTTGCGCGCGATTTCCCGCACGAGCTCGGCGGCGTCGAGCGTGGCGTTGACGACGAGCTTTTGCCCTTTCTGCAGGTTGACGCCGACCTGGACGATCAGTTCCGCATAGCGTTCCAGATTTTGTTGATGGTTGTTCATGGACTTGATGTTCCCTCCTCGCGTCCGGGAGTAAGCTCCCGAAGATTAGCTTTACTATATCACAGAGAACGCGCCAATAAAAAAACGGACAAGGGGTTATCCCTTGTCCGTCAATCGTTCGCGAATGTCGAGCAGCTGCGGCAGCTTCGCGAAAAAGGCGTCTACGACGGCCGGGTCGAAATGCTTGCCCCGCTCTTCGCGGAACAGCCGCTCGATTCTCTCCAGCGGCCAGGCCGCCTTATACACCCGCTCGGCGCTAAGCGCGTCGAACACGTCCGCCACGGCCGTGATCCGCCCGTACACGTGAATCTCCTCGCCCTTCAATCCGTTCGGGTATCCGCCGCCGTCCCATTTCTCGTGGTGCTGCTCGGCGACGATCGATGCCGCCCGAAGCAGTTCCCGGCGCGAGCCTTTCAGCAGCTGTCGGCCGATTCTCGTATGGGACTTGATGATCTCGTATTCCTCGTCGGTCAGCTTGCCCGGCTTGTTCAGCACCGCGTCGGGAATGCCGACTTTGCCGATATCGTGCATCGGCGACACGGTGCGAAGCAGCTCCGCTTCCTTAGGGGACAGGCCGAGCGCCAGCGCGAGCACGTAGGAATATTCCGCCACCCGCTTGACGTGGTTGCCGGTCTCCTTGGAACGCATCTCGCCGATTTCGCCCATCGTGGCGATAATCTCCCGCTGGGTGTCGACGATCTCCTGGTGGAGCATGACCGATTCGAGCGACTTGCCGGCATAAGAGGCGGCCAGGGACAGCAGCTCCATATCCTTGGAAGTGAACTTGGCGGTCTCGGTCATCTTGTTGATGGCTTGGTACGCTCCGATCACGGTCCCGTCGTTATTGCGGAAAGGGATCGTGATGATCGACTTCGACACGTATCCGGTCTTCCGGTCATTATCCGGATTGTGGCGGGGGTCGAGATAAGCGTCTTCGATGATGATCGGCTCCCCGGATGCGATGGCATGACCGACCAGCCCGGTCCCGGCCGGAATGCGAATCTCCCGAACTCCGTGAGCGACCGTCGTGTACACTTCCTGCTTCGCTTCGTCGATCAGCCATACCGTGCAGCGGTCGGCGACGATCAGCTCGCGGCCCATGTTCGCCATATAGACGAGCACGTTCTCGAGCCTCGTCTCGCCGGTGATCTTGGCCATATAATCGAAAATAACGGCCAACAGCTCTTCCGAACTCAAATCCGTCTTGAGCAACGTCCCCACTCCACTCTTTCCTCTATGCCCGATGGTATTCGTGGCGAACGGGGTCGAATCCTGCCGATCTCCAGGTCTATCCTCGAATTATTTTCCGTAAGTATCCAATTTGTACTCTTGAATGGGACCTAGAGAATCCGCGAGAGGTTTTTATGATACGGAAAAAACAAGAAGCGCCCCGAAGACGGAATCGTTCCGTTTCCCTTCGGGGCGTCGGGCGTTAGGAGGCGGCAAGGCGCGAAGGGCAGAGCGGGGTTAAGGCATTGCCGTTACCAGCCGCTTCGCTCCCGCAGTGACACGATCTGAGCGACATGATGACGACCATGCCAGGCGAAGAAGGCGAGCGCTTTGTCCAGCGTCCAGGGACCGCTTGCCGGATGGACGAACGTCCGGGCGTAATCGGTCTCGCTCATGGAGCGAAGCAGGGTCAGCCATCGTTCGTACAGCCCCGAGATCAGCGCGAGCGAAGGGGCGAGCGGCAGCTTGGAATCGGGCAGCGCGGCCCAAGCCGCTTCCTCGAACGGCTTGATCGGCGGCGCGTCTTCCGTAAGCGCGAGCTTGACCCGCATGTAACCGTTCAGCGACGCGTCGGCAAGATGGTGCGCGACTTGACGGGGCGTCCAGCCGCCCGGGCGATACGGCGTATCCAATTGCTCGTCTCCAAGGCCTTCGATCGCGCGCCGCAGCTCTTCCGGTACCGACGCAAGCTCGTCGATCCAGCGCTGCCGCTGCTCCGCGTCGGCGTTTGCCGCAGGGGGCTCGAACTCCCCGATCGGATACTTCCAAGAATCCATTCGTTTCCCCTCCCATGAAGCTGTTATTCAAAAAAAGACGAGACCGGGGCCGCTCCCGTTTCGATGGAACGTGCCGCCGGTCTCGCCGACGAATTACCGGTTTTGCGTCAGCTTCTCCATCTCGTCGAGCAGCCCCTCGAACACGCTCATCGCTTGCTCGATCGGCTCCGGAGAGGACATGTCGACGCCGGCTTTCTTCAAGATGTTGATCGAATAGTCGCTGCCGCCGCTCTTGAGGAAGCCGAGGTAGCGGTCGACGGCCGGCTGGCCTTCGTCGAGAATCTGCTTGGCGAAGCTGGTCGCCGCCGAGAACCCGGTCGCATACTTGAACACGTAGAAGCTCGTGTAGAAGTGGGGGATGCGGGCCCATTCCATCTCGATGTCCTTGTCGACCGTAACGTCTTTCCCGTAATACTTGACGTTCAGATCGTAATAAATTTGGCACAGCTCCTGAGGTGTGAGCGCTTCGCCTTCCTCCGCCTTCCGGTGGATGATCTTCTCGAACTCCGCGAACATCGTCTGGCGGAACACCGTCGTGCGGAATTGGTCGGCGTAGTAGGTGAGCAGATACATTTTCTCCTTCGGATCGGTCGACTTGTGCAGCAGATGATCCATGAGCAGCGCCTCGTTCAGCGTGGAGGCGACTTCCGCCAGGAAGATCGTGTACTGCGCGTCGCGGTATTCGTTGTTCGCGTCCGAATAGAACGAATGCATGGCGTGGCCCATCTCGTGCGCGAGGGTAAACATGCTGTTCAGGTTGTCTTTATGGTTGAGCAGCACGTAAGGATGCGTGCCGAACGCTCCCCAGCTGTAGGCGCCGCTGCGCTTGCCTTCGTTCTCGTAGACGTCGATCCAACCGTTGTCGAAGCCGCCCTGCAGCTCCTTGCGGTATTCGTCGCCGAGCGGGGACAGGCTCTCGAACACCGTTTTCTTCGCTTGGTCGTAGGAGACCTCCATGTCGAATTCGTCCACGAGCGGCGCGAAAAGGTCATACATATGAAGCTCGTCGACCTTGAGCAGCTTCTTGCGCAGCGCCATATAACGGTGCATGAGCGGCAGATGCTTATGGATCGTGGCGATCAGATTGTCGTACACGCTCACGGGAATGTTGTCGCCGAACAGGGACATCTCCAGGGCGGACGGATAATGGCGGGCGTTCGCGTAGAAAAGGTTCTTCGTCACGTTCGCATTCAAAGTGGCCGCGAGCGTGTTGCGCCATTTCCCGTACGTGTCGTACATCGCCTTGAACGCGTCTCTGCGAACGTCGGCGTTGCGGCTCTCCAGGAACTGGATGTAGCGCCCGTGGGTCAGCTCGACTTCCTCGCCTTGCTCGTTCTTGACTTTCGGAAACTTCATGTCGGCGTTGTTCATCATGCCGAAGATCGTCCCCGGCGCCTGCGAGACGTTGCCGACCTGGGCCAGCAGCGCTTCTTCGCCCTTCGAGAGAATGTGCGGCTTCTGGCGGAGCATCTGCTCGAGCGTATGCTTGTATGTAACGTTCAGCTGCGGATTTTGAATAAGCTGTTTCAGTTCGTCCTCGGACAAAGCCAAAATTTCCGGCGTGATGAACGACAGTGCTTCATTCACTTCGACGCTCAGCTTTTTCGCTTTCTCGGAGAGAGATTGGTTCTTGCTGTCGGCCATGTCTTCGTGGTGGCGCATATTGGCGAAGACGTACAGCCGTTCCGCCGACAAGCTCATGTCGTCTTCCAGCGCGAAGCAATCCGAGATCGAAGCCGCATCTTTCAGTTTGCCTTGAAAGCTCGCGATCTGCCCGATCTGCTTGCGCACTTTGCCGTATTCGGCGTCCCACTCGGCTTGGCTGGCGAACAGGTCCTCCAGCTTCCAACGGAACTCCTGCGGCGTTTCACTGCGTTTCGGCACATGGTTCATGGGCTTGTATGGCCTCCTTTGGGAGATGGAATCGCGGGAATCCGGCTGCGCCTTCGCCGTCCCGGCGTGGGCGGGGGGCGGGGCGAGCGGCTCCGCGGCAAAGCCTAGCAACGACAAAGCCGCCAAAGCGGCGGCGGTCGGCAGGACATACGTTTTCATCGACGGGCCTCCCAGGATCTGGATAGGTTTACCGCCCATAGTATGTCCATCCGTCCGCTCATTATGAGAGAGCGGACTTCGCGATTACGCTCCCGCCGTAACCAAGCTGTACACGATCAGGAAGAAAGCGAACAGCACGAGAGCCAGGGAGACGATTGCCATTCCCCGGCGCAGCCGCTCGGGAATCGACCGGCGCTGCCAGATGAGAATGACCGCGAGCCCGAAGGCGGCGATGGCGAAAATAAGCGTAGCGCTGTAATCCAAAAGCGGGAAGCCTCCTTAAATATCGCGCAGAGCCGCCAGCGTCTCCCGAAGCTGGTCCTCGCCCCGCGGGAAATCTTCCGCCCGGAAATGACGCTCCGCCCAGTCCATCATCTCCGCGCGGCTGAGGAATTTATGGCATTCCTCGCCCCATTGCTCGGAGATTTCGCGGACGACGAGCGTCTTGCCCTGCACTTCGACGGTCAGCATGTTGTAAGAATCGTGTTTGTAAATGACGTGTTTGGCGAACATGGATCGTTTCTCCCTGCGCCGCCGGTTGGCGATTTTTTACTTTATCATAGAAGAGATGGCGGCAGAAAGCAACGTTTCGGCGGGGATAAAGGACGTTTGCGGCTCTTTCGGCGAACATCTTGACATCGGGCCGAATGTATGCGAATGATAGGAGAAGTCCGGGGAGCCGGACGATTTGCCAGAGTAGAACCAAGAGCAGTACGAGCCGAGAGGAGAAGAGCGGAGATGAGCGGAGAAGAGATGCGACAAGACAAGCAACAAGACAAACAACAAGACAAGCGATTGCCGGAGTATCCCCAAACGGGGGTTGCTTCCACATGCCGGTCCTACCGGGAGTACTTGGCCATGTTCGGGCTTCAGGAAGCCGATCTTCGGCGAGGCGCCGTCCTCGACGTCGCCGGGGGAGCGTCGTCGTTCACCGCGCGGCTGCGCGCGATGGGCATCGAGGCGTTCGCCGCGGACCCTTTTTACGGAGGGGACAGGGAAGCCGTCGTCGAAAACGCGCGGCGGGAAGCGGAGGCCGCGGAGGCCAAGATCGAAGCGCTGAAGGAGATTTACGACTGGAGCTTCTACGGATCGCCGGAGGGGCATCGCATCATGCGGAAGGAAGCCTGCGAGGAGTTTGCCGGGCACTTCCTTTCGGAGGAGGGGACCGGCCGCTACGTTGCGGCATCCGTGCCCCGGCTGCCGTTCGCGGACGGCTTCTTTCGCACCGTCGTGTGCAGCCACTTCCTGTTCCTGTACGGGGACCGGTTCGACCTCGCCTTCCATCGCGACGCCGTGGCGGAAATGCTGCGGGTGACGGCTCCGGGCGGAGAAGTCCGCGTCTATCCGCTGGTCACGCTTCAGTGGGAGGAGTCTTCGTTCGTCGGCGCGATCATGGCGGAAATGGAAGAGACGGCCGCGGCGAGCTTGGTCCCCGGCAGCCTGCCGTTTATTCCGGTTAAAAGCCCGGTACTCGTGCTAAGAAAGCGCTGACGAAACAAGCCGGAACAAAACGTTCACATATTGCGTCTTGACAAAGGATCGGTTATAATGGTGACATTCGCCGACCGACGGCGAGATTTTAGGAGGTTTTTCATTTGAGAGGAACAGTTAAGTGGTTTAACGCAGAGAAAGGCTACGGCTTCATTTCCGTAGAAGACGGCAACGACGTATTTGTTCACTTCTCTGCGATCCAAGGCGAAGGCTTCAAGACCTTGGAAGAAGGTCAAGCGGTTGAATTCGAAATCACGCAAGGCAACCGTGGACCGCAAGCATCCAACGTGGTGAAACTGTAAGTCTCGCAATCGCGAAGACTTATCGCATATCACGAACGAGAGCGCTAGGACAAAACCTCCGGCTTGAGGCCGGGGGTTTTTTCGTCGTTGGTTTGCTCGTTGCGGCCGGCTTGTTCCCCGCTTCAATCGCCCGCGACCGCCGCGCTTTGCCGGGATCGGCATCCGTCGGACGGCGGGGCCGAGGGAACGAGCTTTACCCCTAACGAATCTCAGCGGCGCTATTCCTGCAAAATCGAGGATCGGTCACACGTAACGAATCGTACAGACCTTATGCGGGCAAATGATGGCCGATTACCGGATGAAATGGGCCAATAAGGCTTCTACGATTCGTAAGAACGCAAACCTGCCTCTTTTTCACAAAATAAGATCGTGTGGTTTCGTTAGCGAGTGAAGTCGGTGCAAGCTTGGATCTCCGGCGCGGTACGCCATTCGCCGTCGCCTTAACGTTCGCCCGTAAACATGGCATGCGGACCGTTCGCAGATGTTATGCTGCCGACATCAAGTCGCAGACCGCTACTCCCACTGAGCGCGGACCATTAGTCTAGGGCGATCCATCGCTTTTTCGCCGGTGTACGGAGGGGGAGGATGGCGCTGCGAGAAGGCCGTGAGACGGCACCAAACCGCCGTCCGAAGCGAACCGGCCGCCGAGCAAGCGTTATTCTGCTTGTCCGGCGCCGGAAGTCCTCAGACGGAGTCGGCCGTGTGCTCCGTTTCCCCGCGAAGGCGCACCCGCACCCACATCCGCAAAGCGCTCTCGATCGTGCCGCCGCCGAGGCAGACGTCGCCGTCGTAGAACACGACGGCTTGGCCGGGCGTGATCGCCTTCTGCGGCTCGTCGAAGTCGACGCGGTACGTGCCGTCCTCCTGAGCCGTGACAGTCACCCCTTGATCCGGCTGACGATACCGGAACTTCGCCGTGCAGCGCATCGGCTTCGCCGGATCGCCGCCGGGCCGGATCCAGTTGACGCCGCTCGCGATGAGTCCCGTCGAGTAAAGGCTCGGATGGCGGTCGCCCTGTACGACGTACAGCACGTTCGCCTCCAAATCCTTGTCGGCGACGAACCAGGGTTCGCCGCTGCCCGAACCGCCGATGCCGAGCCCTTGCCGTTGCCCGAGCGTGTAATACATCAGCCCGTCATGCCGGCCTTTGACTTCGCCGCTCGCGAGATCGACCATGTTTCCCGGCTTGGCGGGCAAGTATTGGCCCAGGAACTCCTTGAAGTTCCGTTCGCCGATGAAGCAGACGCCGGTGCTGTCCTTCTTCTTGGCGGTGGCGAGTCCCGCTTCCTCCGCGATCCGGCGCACTTCCGGCTTCGGCAGATGGCCGATCGGGAACATCGCCTTCGACAGCTGCTCCTGGTTCAGCGCGTGCAGGAAATACGTCTGGTCCTTGTTCCCGTCGACGCCCCTGAGCAAGCGATATTCCCCGTCGGCGAGCTCCACGCGGGCGTAGTGGCCGGTGGCGATGACGTCGGCGCCGAGGTCCAGCGCTTTTTGCAGGAATTCGCCGAACTTGATCTCGCGGTTGCACATGACGTCCGGGTTCGGCGTGCGTCCGCGGCGATACTCTTCGAGGAAATACTCGAACACTTTGTCCCGGTACTCGTCCTCGAAGTTGACGGTATAGTAGGGGATGCCGATCTGATCGCAGACGCGGCGGACGTCTTCGGCGTCGGTCTCGGCCGTGCAGACGCCGAACTCGTCGGTGTCATCCCAGTTTTTCATGAAAATGCCGATAACGTCGAACCCCTGCCGCTTGAGCAGCAGAGCGGTGACGGAAGAGTCGACTCCTCCGGACATGCCTACGACGACGCGCGTCGAGGCGGGATCGGCAAACCGTGCGTCCATCCGATTCATCTCCTTGAATCCGTTGAATCTTTGAACTTATCGAGCCTGAACCTCGTCTTATTATCCGAGCGAGTATTCCTTATTGTAGCATAAGCGGTCAAGGTTCTCACGGAGGCGGTCGGCGGCCTTTCGTTTTGTAAAGGAAATGACATGAATAGTCTGCGTTTTTTTTGTCCACAAAGGGTAATGTTGTGATAACATATATCTGATATGGGGATACTCTCCCATTTACTGCCGAACGTTCCGACTGCGGATGCGTATAGAAACATATAAGGAAACACGTTCCGGGAAGAGGTGCTTCTTTGAAGATTTCGACGAAAGGCCGATATGGCTTGACGATTATGATGGAGCTGGGAGCCAAATTCGGCGAAGGTCCGATCTCGCTCAAGAGCATCGCGGAGAAGAACGGGCTGTCCGAGCATTATTTAGAGCAATTGATCGCGCCCTTGCGCAACGCGGGGATGGTCAAAAGCATCCGGGGAGCATACGGCGGTTACGTTCTGTCGAAGGACCCGGAAGCGATAACGGCGGGCGACGTGATTCGCGTGCTGGAAGGTCCGATCAGCCCGGTCGACTTCACCGAAGAAGACGATCCGGCCAAGCGCGACCTGTGGCTGCGAATTCGCGACAGCATCGCCGCGGTGCTGGACTCCACCTCGCTGTCGGACCTGATCAACTTCAAAGAAGAAGGCGCGCCCGACAGCTACATGTTCTACATCTGATTCGCAAGGGTGAGCGGGGATGGAACGGATTTATTTCGACTACGCCGCGACGGCGCCGATGCTCCCGGAAGCGATTCGCGCTTACGCGGAGACGGCGTCGGCCGGTCCGGCCAACCCGTCGAGCCTGCATTCGTTCGGGCGCGAAGCGCGTAGCCATCTGACGGCGGCGCGCGACGCGCTCGCGCGAATGCTCGTCTGCCGCGCCGACGAGCTGGCGTTCACCGGCGGCGGCACGGAGAGCGACAACGCCGCGCTGTACGGCGCCGCCTGGGCGCAGCGGCGGCGGGACGGAGCGCGGAAGCGGATCGTCACGACGGCGGTCGAGCATCACGCCGTCCTGAACGCCTGCCGCAAGCTGGAAGCCGAAGGCTTCGGGCTGACGCTGCTCCCCGTCGACGGGGAAGGCAAAGTCAGCGCCGCCGACGCGCGGGCGGCGATCGGGTCCGATACGGCCGTCGTCAGCGTGATGACGGGCAACAACGAGACCGGCACCTTGCAGCCGGTCGCCGAGATCGGACGGATCGCCCGCGAAGCCGGCGCCGTCATGCATACCGATGCGGTACAGGCGTTCGGCTACGAGCCGCTGGAGCTGGATAAGCTGCCGGTCGACCTGCTCAGCTTGTCGGCCCACAAGGTGGGCGGGCCGCAGGGCGTCGGCGCGCTGTTCATCCGCCAGGGCACGCCGTTCGAACCGACGCAGCGGGGAGGCTCGCAAGAGCGCAACCGCCGCGCCGGAACCGAGAACGTCGCCGGCATCGCCGCGTTCGCCAAAGCGGCGGAGCTCGCGGTCTCCGGCCGCGCCGCCCGCCGCGAACGCGCCGAAGCGGTTCGCGCCGCGCTCATAGCGCAATTGACCGAACAAATCGGCTCCGAGGCGTTCCGTATCAACGGAAGCTCCGATCCCGCCGGCCGGCTGCCGCACATTCTAAGCGTCGGCTTCGACGGCGTCTCGAACGAGACGATGCTGATGAACCTCGACCTGGCGGGAGTCGCCGCCTCCGGCGGTTCGGCTTGCACGTCCGGCTCGCTGCAGCCGTCGCATGTGCTGAAGGCGATGGGACTTTCCGACCCTTTTTGCAGGTCGACGGTTCGATTTAGTTTTGGAATGGGGAATGATACCGCAGAGGCCCAAAAAACCGCAAAAATCATTGCAACCATTATCGGCCGCCTGCGTATTAGATAACAGCGGCTCTTGCCCAGAGGTGCCATCCACGTGCGAAACTTGCAGCAAATGATCGGTTTGCCCGTTCTTCTGGACAGCGGCAAACGGGTCGGACACATACAGGATATCGGTTTCGACGAATTTTGGCGGCTTTCCTGCCTGGTCTTGGATACGAGAGTTTGGTTCCGGCGGGCGGCGGTAAGAATCGTGAAGTGGAACGACGTCGCGGTATGCGGGGAAGACGCGGTCATTATCCGCAGCCCGGGTTCCGTGACGACCATTCGCCGGAGCGAGTTGCTCCGTTCCTTCCAGACCGGCATCGTTCAGCTCAAGGAGCTGCCTGTTTTTACGGTGGATGGACAAGAATTGGGTAGAGTTTCCGACGTTTATTTTCGTAAGTCCGAGGGTACACAAATTATAGGATATGAATTGACGGACGGTTTTCTCGCGGATGTGTTCGAAGGTCGGCGCCGGTTGCTAATTCCGGATGGGCCTGAGGGCGTCACGTTGGGCGAAGATGCCATCTTGGTTCCCGCTTCTTGCGATCGGGTGCTGGAGAGAGAACCTACGCGGAAAGTGACAGGTGAGAAGCGATGATGATGAGATGCCCCAACTGCAACTCCAAGGATATCGGCAAGATCGGATCGCATCAGTTTTACTGCTGGAGCTGCTTTATCGAGCTGACGGTGAACGGAGACAAGATGTCCGTTTATCAAGTGGAAGAAGACGGTACGCTCAGTTCGCTGGACGATTTGTTCTTCGAAGAGCCGATCGCCCCGCAAGTTCACGCGGGCGGCATGTAATTTTTACATTCACCGCCACAAGCGGCAACGCCCCGGTCACTCCGCGCCCATTCGCGGAATGGCCGGGGCTATTCGCATTTGTAGGAGGTTTACGGCTGGGGACAAGTACATATACTGGTGTAGGAGAGGGCCGCAAGCGGAAGGCCGTTCCAAGCGGGGGGTGACGCGTCTGTTCCGGTTTGCCCAGAGTCGTTTGTTCGCCGTGCTGGTGTACGCCATACTCGGGCTGCTCGTCCTGTTTCTCATCATTCAGGTGAGGCCGATGCTCCAATCCATCTACCGTTTCGTAAGGGCGGTATCGGCTCCTTTTTTCGTCGCGATGATTATCGCCTACATGCTGAATCCGGTCGTCAGCCTGCTGCACAATCGCAAAGTGCCGCGCACGGCGGCGGTGCTGCTGATCTACGCCGTCTTCATCTGCAGCTGCGTCGTCATCTTCGTCAACGTGACGCCGATGTTCGTCGGCCAGGTCCGGGAGCTCAACGAGCACGTGCCGGAGCTGACGATCAAGGCCCAGAGCATGATGGATCACTTCAACAACAACGACATGCTTCCCGAGAGCGTAAGGAACGGGATCAACCGGGCCATCTCGGGGTTGGAAAAGCAAGTGTCCGAGCGGATCGCCGCCTTCATGAACAACATCGGCGCGGTCGTCAACGTCGTGTTCCTGGCGATGATCGTTCCGTTTCTGGCTTTCTACATATTGAAGGACATGGACGTCATCGAACGCGCCGCCTTCAAGTACGTGCCGCGTTCGAAGCGCCAGGGGACCGTGCGGATGCTCAAGGAGATCGACGAGGCGCTCGGCAGCTACATTCGCGGACAGCTTATCGTCTCGCTATGCGTGGGCGTGGCCGCTTATATCGGCTACCTGATCATCGGCATGCCGTATCCGCTGCTCATGGCCGCTTTCGTCGCGCTGTTCGATATCATTCCGTACCTGGGGCCTTTCTTCGGCGCGCTGCCGGCGCTGATCATGGCGACGACGATCTCCTGGAAAATGGCGCTGCTCGTCGTCATCGTCAACACGCTGTGCCAGACGCTGGAGAGCAACGTGATCAGCCCCCAGGTGGTCGGCAAGTCGATGCGGATGCACCCGCTGACGATCATCTTCGTGCTGCTGATCGGCGGCGAGCTGGCGGGCGTCATCGGGATGATTCTGGCCGTTCCTTTCTATGCGGCCCTGAAAGTCGTGGCCCAGCACCTGTTCGCTTACTACATTCGGCGAAAAACCGTTTGACAGCCCGGAAAACGGTTGTCTATAATCAAACTGATTATTCATTACGCCAAAGCGTAGACAAGACAAGAGTACGTCGTAGACCGCAGGCCAGAGAGAAGATTCCGACGCGTTTCCCCTTAGGTTATTCGTGCAGTTCGCAAGACGGGAAAACGCTTGGCTGGAAGAATCTTCCATGCGAAGGACGACGGAAGCCGGTCTTGGAGCTCGAACATTCGACGGGAGGGCCCGTTAACGCCCGCATAAGGCGATTGCTCCGCACGCGCGGCGCAATAACCAGGGTGGTACCGCGATGAATTCGTCCCTGACTGTCGGGGGCGTTTTTTTATTTTTTCAAGTCCGTAGGAGGCAGAGAGTCCGATGAAACCGATGAAAGCTGCGGAAATTCGCGAGAAATGGCTGAAGTTTTTTGCAAGCAAGGGGCACCACATCGAACACAGCGCTTCGCTCGTGCCGCACAACGATCCTTCCTTGCTCTGGATCAATGCCGGCATGGCGCCGCTTAAAGCTTATTTCGACGGGAGGGTGAAGCCGGAGAACCCACGCATCGCCAATTCCCAGAAGTGCATTCGTACCAACGACATCGAGAACGTCGGGAAAACGCGCCGGCACCATACGTTTTTCGAGATGCTCGGCAACTTCTCGATCGGCGACTATTTCAAGGAAGAAGCGATTGCGTGGGCGTGGGAATTCCTGACCGGACCCGAATGGATCGGCTTCGAGCCGGATAAGCTGTCGGTGACGATCCATCCGGAGGACGAGGAGGCGTTCCGCTTCTGGAACGAGAAGATCGGCATTCCCGAGGAGCGGATCGTCAAGCTGGAGGACAACTTCTGGGATATCGGCGAAGGGCCTTGCGGACCGTGCACCGAGATCTTCTACGACCGCGGAGAGAAGTACGGCGACTTGTCCGATCCCGAATGCTTTCCGGGCGGCGAGAACGAGCGCTTCCTCGAAGTGTGGAACCTCGTCTTCTCGCAATTCAACCATAACAAGGACGGCAGCTACACGCCGCTTCCGAACAAGAACATCGACACCGGCGCCGGCCTCGAGCGCTTCGCGTCGATCGTGCAGGACGTCGACTCGAACTTCGACACCGATCTGTTCCAGCCGATCATCGCCCATACGGCCCGCATCGCCGGCATCTCGTACAAGGCGAATCCCGAGCACGACGTCGCGCTGAAGGTGATCGCCGACCATATCCGCACGGTGACGTTCGCCGTCGGCGACGGCGTCCTTCCTTCCAATGAAGGCCGGGGCTACATTATCCGCCGCCTGCTGCGCCGCGCCGTCCGCTACGGCAAGGTAATCGGCATCGACCGCCCGTTCCTGTGGGAGCTGCTGCCGACGGTGGGCGACATCATGGGCTCCTACTATCCGGAAGTGGTGGACAAGCGCGAATTTATCGAGAAGGTCGTGCGCACCGAGGAAGAGCGGTTCCATGAGACGCTGAGCGACGGGTTGTCCATTCTGGCCGATCTGGCCGGCAAGGCCCGTTCCGAAGGCGTGAGCCGGATCTCCGGCCCGGACGCGTTCAAGCTGTACGATACGTACGGGTTCCCGTTCGACCTGACGGAAGATTACGCCGCCGAGCAAGGAATGACCGTCGACCGCGAAGGGTTCGACGCCGCGATGGAGGAGCAGCGCGAGCGCGCGCGCGCCGCGCGGCAGGAGACGGACAGCATGAAGGTGCAGGGCGGACCGCTCTCCGATTTGACGGAGAAAAGCGAGTTCGTGGGCTACGATACGCTGACGGCGGAAGCGAGAGTCGTCGCCATCGTCTCCGGCGACGAGTTCGTGGACATGGCGGGCGTGGACCAATCGGTGGCGGTCGTGCTCGACCGGACGCCTTTCTACGCGGAGAGCGGCGGCCAGGTCAGCGACGGCGGAACGCTCGCGGGCGCCGGCGGCGTGCTCGCTTCCGTGAACGGCATGAGCAAGGCGCCGCTCGGCCAGCCGGTGCATCACGTCACGATCGTCTCCGGCGCGCTCAAAGTCGGCGACGTCGTCTCGGCGAGCGTCAATGCGGCGGACCGCGGCGACATCGTGCGCAACCATACGGCGACGCACCTGCTGCACAAGGCGCTCAAGGAAGTGCTCGGCCAGCACGTCAACCAGGCCGGTTCGCTCGTCGAGCCGGAGCGGCTGCGCTTCGACTTCTCGCACTTCGGGGCGATCACGCCGGAGGAGCTGGCGGACGTGGAGCGCCGCGTCAACGAGCAGATCTGGCACGGCACGGACGTGGACATCAGCCTGAAGCCGATCGCCGAAGCGAAGGCGATGGGCGCGATGGCGCTGTTCGGCGAGAAATACGGGGACATCGTGCGCGTCGTGCGCGTCGGCGATTACAGCCTGGAGCTGTGCGGCGGCTGCCACGTGCGCAACACGGCGCAGATCGGCCTGTTCAAGCTGGTGAGCGAGAGCGGCATCGGCTCCGGCGTGCGCCGGATCGAAGCGGTGACGGGCCGCCATGCTTATGCGTACCTGGATGAGCAACTGCAGCTGCTGCGCGGAGCCGCCGCCCTGCTGAAATGCAACGTCGCCGACGTGCCGAAGCGCATCGAGGCTGCGCAGGCGGAAGCGCGCGAGCTGGCGCGCGAGAACGAGTCGCTGCAGGGCAAGCTGGGCCGCCTTGAAGCGGCGGACCTGGCCGGCCGCGCCAAGACGGTCGGCGGCGTGACGCTGCTGGCGGCGCAGGCGAACGTCGGCG
>NZ_JACJVO010000041.1 GCF_014212055.1 Cohnella zeiphila
GAAGGACGCGGCGAACAGCGAAATTGCCTCGGGGAGCCGTAAGCGGGCTTTGATCCGGGGATGTCCGAATGGGGAAACCCGGCTGGAGTCATGTCCAGTCACCCATGAGTGAATCCATAGCTCATGAGGAGGCACACCAGGGGAACTGAAACATCTAAGTACCCTGAGGAAGAGAAAACAACAGTGATTCCGTCAGTAGCGGCGAGCGAAAGCGGATTAGCCCAAACCGGAGGGCTTGCCCTCCGGGGTTGTGGGACGTCTCACATGGAGTAAAAAAGGAGCAGGTTAGGCGAAGAGGTCTGGAAAGGCCCGGCATAGAAGGTAAAAGCCCTGTAGCCGAAAGTCTGCTCCCTCCGAGACGGATCCCGAGTACCGCGGGACACGTGAAACCCCGTGGGAATCCGGCAGGACCATCTGCCAAGGCTAAATACTCCCTGGCGACCGATAGCGAAGCAGTACCGTGAGGGAAAGGTGAAAAGCACCGCGGGAGCGGAGTGAAACAGAACCTGAAACCGTGCGCTTACAAGAAGTCAGAGCCCTCTATATGGGTGATGGCGTGCCTTTTGTAGAATGAACCGGCGAGTTACGTTCACGTGCGAGGTTAAGTCGGAAAGACGGAGCCGAAGCGAAAGCGAGTCTGAATAGGGCGCTTAAGTACGTGGGCGTAGACCCGAAACCGTGTGATCTACCCCTGTGCAGGGTGAAGGTGAGGTAACACTTACTGGAGGCCCGAACTCACAAGCGTTGAAAAGCTTGGGGATGACGTGGGGGTAGGGGAGAAATTCCAATCGAACTCGGAGATAGCTGGTTCTCCCCGAAATAGCTTTAGGGCTAGCCTCGAGGTAAAGCAACATGGAGGTAGAGCACTGATTGGGTGCGGGGCCCGCCAAGGGTTACCAAGCTCAGTCAAACTCCGAATGCCATGCTTGTATACTCGGGAGTCAGACGGCGAGTGCTAAGATCCGTCGTCAAGAGGGAAAGAGCCCAGATCATCAGCTAAGGTCCCCAAGTGTGTGTTAAGTGGGAAAGGATGTGGAGTTGCGAAGACAACCAGGATGTTGGCTTAGAAGCAGCCACCATTTAAAGAGTGCGTAATAGCTCACTGGTCGAGTGACTCTGCGCCGAAAATGTAACGGGGCTAAACACACCACCGAAGCTATGGCAACGCGTTTCTTTTAGAAACGCTTGGGTAGGGGAGCGTTGAATGCGGATTGAAGTCAGACCGGAAGGACTGGTGGACTGCATTCAAGTGAGAATGCCGGTATGAGTAACGAAAAGACAAGTGAGAATCTTGTCCGCCGAAAGCCTAAGGGTTCCTGAGGAAGGTTCGTCCGCTCAGGGTAAGTCGGGACCTAAGGCGAGGCCGAAAGGCGTAGTCGAAGGACAACAGGTTGAAATTCCTGTACCACCGTAAGCCGTTACGAGCAATGGGGGGACGCAGGAGGGCAAGAACGCGAGCTGATGGAATAGCTCGTCCAAGCAGCAAGAGGGGTGCGTAGGCAAATCCGCGCACTGTAACCTCAAGCTGTGACGGGGAGGGAAAATCACAGTACCGAAGGTTCCGTGCTCACGCTGCCGAGAAAAGCCTCTAGCCAGGCGAAGGTGCCCGTACCGCAAACCGACACAGGTAGGCGAGAAGAGAATTCTAAGGCGCGCGGAAGAACTCTCGTTAAGGAACTCGGCAAAATGACCCCGTAACTTCGGGAGAAGGGGTGCCCCGGTAGGGTGAATAGCCCGAGGGGGCCGCAGTGAAAAGGCCCAAGCGACTGTTTAGCAAAAACACAGGTCTGTGCGAAGCCGCAAGGCGAAGTATACGGGCTGACGCCTGCCCGGTGCTGGAAGGTTAAGGGGAGCGGTTAGGGGTAACCCGAAGCTGTGAACCGAAGCCCCAGTAAACGGCGGCCGTAACTATAACGGTCCTAAGGTAGCGAAATTCCTTGTCAGGTAAATTCTGACCCGCACGAATGGCGTAACGACTTGGGCGCTGTCTCAACGAGAGATCCGGTGAAATTTTAGTACCTGTGAAGATGCAGGTTACCCGCGACGTGACGGAAAGACCCCATGGAGCTTTACTGTAGCTTGATATTGGACTTTGGTACGGTCTGTACAGGATAGGTGGGAGCCGTTGAAGCAGGAGCGCCAGCTTCTGTGGAGGCGCCGTTGGGATACCACCCTGATCGTATCGGAGTTCTAACCTGTCACCGTGAAACCGGTGAAGGGACCGTGTCAGGCGGACAGTTTGACTGGGGCGGTCGCCTCCTAAAGCGTAACGGAGGCGCCCCAAGGTTCCCTCAGAATGGTTGGAAATCATTCGAAGAGTGCAAAGGCAAAAGGGAGCTTGACTGCGAGACCTACAAGTCGAGCAGGGACGAAAGTCGGGCTTAGTGATCCGGTGGTACCGAATGGAAGGGCCATCGCTCAACGGATAAAAGCTACCCTGGGGATAACAGGCTTATCTCCCCCAAGAGTCCACATCGACGGGGAGGTTTGGCACCTCGATGTCGGCTCATCGCATCCTGGGGCTGAAGTAGGTCCCAAGGGTTGGGCTGTTCGCCCATTAAAGCGGTACGCGAGCTGGGTTCAGAACGTCGTGAGACAGTTCGGTCCCTATCTGTCGCGGGCGTAGGAAATTTGAGAGGGGCTGTCCTTAGTACGAGAGGACCGGGATGGACGCACCGCTGGTGTACCAGTTGTTCCGCCAGGAGCATCGCTGGGTAGCCAAGTGCGGGAGGGATAAGCGCTGAAAGCATCTAAGCGCGAAGCCCGCCTCAAGATAAGATTTCCCAGTATGTAAGACCCCTGGAAGAACACCAGGTAGATAGGCCCGGGGTGGAAGCGCGGCAACGTGTGGAGCTGACGGGTACTAATCGGTCGAGGGCTTATCCTAAAGATCCAATCAAGGCACGGATGATTACAATCGCTAAAGTTTCGTATCCGGTTATCAAGGCGCAAGCTTTGA
>NZ_JACJVO010000042.1 GCF_014212055.1 Cohnella zeiphila
TCAAATCAATCTTGATGAACGCCGCCGATATGTCTTCTGCGGCAAGGTTTTCGACTGCTGCCTGCCCACGGGCTTCATCACGCGCTCCAACGAGAATGTCATAGCCACGCTTACCAAGACTTCGAGCGATTTCGAATCCAATTCCTTTGTTTGCGCCGGTTACTAATGCGGTCTTTTTCATTTTCTTCCCTCATTCCAAATTTTATTTTCATCTCACAGTGATTAGATTACTATGCTACACTTAGTGTAGGTCAACCAAAAAAATAATAAACGAGGATGATGAAATGTATACGATTGGTCAAGCGGCGCAAAAAGTCGGCTTCAGTATAGGAGCGATACGTTTCTATGAAAGAAAAGGGCTCTTGGAACCGGCGGCAAGGAGCGAACAGAATAATCGTCTATATACCGATTCCGAAATAAATTGGTTAGTTTTCATCAAATGCCTTCGCGAAACCGGGATGCGTGTAGAGGACATTAAACAATTCGCTAATATGGTGATGGCCGGAACCGCTACCTTGCCTGAGCGAATTAAAATCATTCAAGATCAAAAGCAAAAACTTCTAGATGATATTGAAGGAAAAAAGTCACAGCTCGTTCAATTGGAGCGAAAGCTCGAGCGTTATTACAATGATCTAGTATGTGTAGGCACAGGCTAACCAACATCCAGCCTAATATTTATTGGATTTTACAAGGAACGGACGCAAAAGTATTTGTAATAGAAAATGTAGTCTCGGGTTTCATCTTCCTCGACCTTAATATTCCGCGATCGTAATTCTCGCCGCAGCTTGGAAAGATCCTTCGTGATGTCGTCTAAGAGAACTGCGTCAATTCAGCGTAGTACTGTTTGAAGAGATGATTCGATTTTGTGATTTCCTGAAATGCCTTGTCCGTCATGGTCAGCATATGCGGAAACATGATGTACCAAACAGTCTACGCCACTTTGTCGCCGGCAAGCCGGTTCGTGCCGGTAGCTATACCGAGGTCAAATTTGGGGATGGTTGGATCCCTGGGCGTTATGAATGGAGCTTCGACCAAGGGAGTCCGATTCAAATTCACTCCGGGCGTCATGAATGCTTTTATATCCCTGAAGGTCACCTCGTACGCATTCGTGGTTCGCTCGAGGCAACAGTGGCTAAAGTAACCGCAATGCCGTCCTATCGTGCTGAAGAGGATCACCTGGGTTACTGGATCGACGAATATATGGAGTTCCTGAAGCAAGACGGAGCCGGCGAGCTGCAGAAGACGCGGCGAATGCTCATGCGATTCGTGGACTATATGAAACAGCGTACGGCGATGTCCCCGACTTCCGAAATCAGCATCCTTAGCTGCAAGGCATAGGCTCTCAAAGTATTCGGACTGAATCCTTGAATTCGCTTGTCCGATTCGTACTGACTCCATAGTTCACTTAGAATCAAAAATAAAACCTCCTATTAGAGCATTTAAGTCTAGTTTGCTTCTAATAAGAGGTTTTAGACTGGGTCTATTCAACTAGAGATTCCAGTTAGTTCAATAACTAATAGACGGGAGGGCACATCTGCTTATAGCGCGCCTTTCTTTAAGAACGTTACGGAAGTCGCAAGCGTGAAAGGTCGCCAAGATGGCTGACGGATACTGTGCCGTCTCGTATGCTGTCGCAAGCTTGACGATTCCAGCAACGACGTCTCCGGATTGTTCGTAATAAGCTTGCCAAATGGCATAATATTGAGCGGGCGGTACGACCGGTCCGTTAATTATGGCTATCGGAAGATTCAATTGGCGCGCAACGTCAATGGGTTCTATCCGATTTCTCTCAGGCTCGTCAAGAAGCCTGGAGCGATCTTGATTCGATCTGTAAAACGAGCGTTCATGGCTGCCGACCTCCTGAGACAATACCCAATTGCAAATGGCCCACGGAGCCCGTGGACCATTGCTTCTTCTGATTATAGTCTAGCCGTCGAGCAGCGTCATCTGTTCTTTCATATAACGCGTGCCGTGAACGACATTCTTGGGGCTGACCTGATCGATTCGTTCGAGGTCCTCCTTCTTGAGAAGGATATCGGCTGCGGCCGCATTTTCCTCCAGGTACTTGATACGCTTCGTACCCGGGATAGGCAGCGCCCCGTTGGCAATCGTCCAGGCAATGGCCAATTGGGATGGTGTACAATTCTTCTCTATCGCGATCTCCTTAATCTTGTCGACAACCTCAATGTTCTTCCGGAAGTTGTCTCCTTGGAACCGCGGCATCCATCTGCGAAGATCGTCGGCGGCCAGATCCTCGAAAGTGCGAAGCTCGCCGGAGATAAAGCCCCTGCTCAGTGGACTGTAAGCCACATGGGTAATCCCCAGCTCTCTTACGGTAGGGAGTATCTCCTCTTCGATGTCACGGCTCCAGAGCGAATACTCACTTTCTAGCACGGAGATCGGATAGACGGCATGAGCGCGGCGAATGGTGGAAGCGGAAGCCTCGGACAGGCCGAGCGCCCGAACTTTGCCTGCTTTGACCAAGTCTGCCATCGCTCCGACCGTCTCCTCTATCGGGATTTGCGGATCGACGCGGTGTTGGTAGTATAGATCGATGTAATCCGTATTCAAACGGCGAAGGCTATCCTCCACTACTTTCTTAACGTAATCAGGATGGCCATTGATGCTCTCGTAATTTGGGGTGTACGAGAACTTGGTGGCGATAATGGCTTGCTCGCGGCGCCCTTGAAGAGCGCGGCCGAGCAGCTTTTCGTTATGCCCGTTCCCGTACACGTCCGCGGTATCGAACATCGTGACGCCTATGTCCAAAGCGCGATGGATCGTTTGGATCGACTGTTCGTCGTTAGTCTCCCCGTAAATGCCTGGAGACATTCCCATAATTCCCAGTCCGATCGAAGAGGCGAGGATATTGCTATTGCCCAAAACTCTTTGTTGCATTTGTTAATCCCTCATTCTATGTTTGTTGTCGCTCCGACTCCTCCATCTTGATTAACAACTGGCTCTCGGAAGGGATTCTCCCTTTCTCGATGTCTTCGTATATCGACAGTTTGTTGTTGACGGCGTCGAGCGCTTCGGCCAATTCGTTTTGGCGGCGAAATAAATCTTCCTTGTACTGGTTCAAGATCGCCTTGCGCTGTGGAATCGTGGAATCACCATCGAGCGCAAGATCCACCATCTCCTTCAGCAACGACAGCTTCATCCCTGTCGCCCGGAAACATGTCATCAGCCGGATCCAATCTAGCTGATCTTGTTCGAACAGTCGATTCCCGTTCTTATCTCTCTTAATGTTAGGGAGCAATCCCTCCTTCTCGTAAAAACGAATCGTATGAGCCGGGCAACCAAGCCGCTCTGAAGCTTCTTTAATCGTGAATGCCATTGGCCGGATCGCTCCTTATCGGTTATTTTCAGACGGAATCGGCTGGTTCTTCCTCATCCTAAGACTTAAAGTACACTTTAAGGCAAGCGTTATTTTGGGAGACAGCTGTTAACGTCTGAACTACTGGTTATCATTATAATGCCCATCATTGACTTTATTTAAGGGAGGTGCTGTGAAAACCGGAGGATGTGCCACAACGCGCCTTTCCCCTGTCCAGCCCGTGGCCTGCCTGGCGGCAGGTGGCCTCCATAAACGAAAAAAGAAGCCCAAAACCGGACTAGCTTCGGCAACAAAATGCGAAGCTGGAACAACAGAATATCGAACTATCCGCCAAGTTCAAGTGGTACGAGGAGCAGTTCCGTCTGGCGCAGCAAAAGCGCTTCGGGGCCTCCAGCGAGAAGACGAATCCGGATCAGATGGAGCTGAATCTGTTCAACGAAGCCGAAGTGCTGGCTACACCCGTCGGACAAGAGCCTCCGACAGAGAAGATCACGTACGAGCGCCGCAAACAGACGGGCAAACGCGAAGACGACTTCTCCGACCTGCCGGTATAGACCGTCGTGTACAAGCGGGAGGAAGGCGAGCAAGCCTGCGCTTGCTGCGGCTGCTCCCTGCATGAGATGACGACCGAGATGCGCAGCGAGACGCGTTGGTGCCCCCGCAGGTCAAGGTCATGCGGCATATTCGTCAAGTCTATGCGTGCCGCCACTGCGAGCGTCATGAGATCAAGACGCCCGTCGTCACGGCGCCTATGCCGAGGCCCGTCTATCCCGGCAGCTTGGCTTCGCCGTCCAGCATGGCTTACGTCATGACGCAGAAGTATGTGGACGGCTTGCCTCTGTACCGGCAGGAGCAACAGTTCGCGCGCCTTGGCTATACGTTGTCTCGCCAGACGATGGCGAACTGGATGATGTACGGCGCGGAACAATGGCTTTCAACGTTGTTAGCGGCCATGAAGGCGTATCTGCTGCGGCAAGAAGTGCTGCATGCCGACGAGACGACGCTTCAGGTGCTGCGCGAATAAGGCAAGTCTGCGGAAGCGACGTCCTACCTGTGGCTGTATCGGACCGGATGCGATGTGCCGCCGGCGGTGCTCTACGAGTACCAACGGACACGCGGCGGCGAGCATCCGCGCAACTTCCTGTCCGGCTTCAAGGGCTATCTGCACGTGGACGGATACCCCGGGTACCACAAGGTGGCGGACGTGTTGCTCGTCGGGTGCTGGGCGCATGCCCGGCGCAAGTATGACGAGGCGCTGAAGGCCGGGCCGCCGGAGATGAACAAACTGGGAACCGTCGCAGGGCAGGGGCTGGCTTACTGCAACCAGCTGTTTGTGATTGAAAAAGAACTTGCCGAAGCCTCCCCGGAGGAACGAAAGGCCAAAAGGCAGGAGCGAAGTCTGCCGGTGCTTAACGCCTATCACGGATGGCTGAAGGAGCAACGTTCCAGAACCTTGCCCAAGAGCCTGGCCGGCCAAGCGCTCGCCTATAGCTTGAATCAGTGGGACAAGCTCACTGCGTTCTTGGCGGATGGACGGCTGGAGCTCGATAACAATCGGAGCGAGCGGTCGATCAAACCGTTCGTAATCGGGCGCAAAAACTGGCTATTCTCCAACACGCCTCGCGGCGCGAAGGCTAGCGCGACGATCTATAGCGTGATCGAATCGGCGAAGGAGAATGGTCTGCGGCCGTTCAACTACTTGAAGTATCTCTTCGAGCAGTTGCCGCAGTTCTCCGGACCGCTCGATGCCGACGCGCTCGAATCCTTCATGCCGTGGTCGCAAGTGCTACCGGCTGACTGCCGGTTAAATAAATAGTAACAATAGAGTAGTTGATCTTCGAATCCGCCTACGCTACGTGAGAGTGTAATGGCGCTGGCCAAACTGGGCGGCTTTTTGGGGCGAAAAAGTGACGGCGATCCAGGGGTTAAAGTGCTCTGGAGAGGTATTCAAACCTTCCGGACGATTTTTACTGTAATTACTTTCCATCGTTGCGGGGCAAGCTTAGACTGCAGGTTGATTATTTAGAAAGATCTGTTTGGGATCAATCTCATTTACTTTAAGTTCACACATTGCTGCCTTGTAACTAACCATTTCTAAATGTTTTAAATCCTCATTCAGTTTTTCTTGAATCTTCAATTTGTGTTGAATCAAGATTTCTTTTCTCTCTGATAACGTTTTATCCCCTAACTCATGTAGTTCAAGATACTGCTTTATACCGGAGATTGGCATGCCTGTCGCTCTTAAACAACGAATAAATTCTAAATGTGCAATATCTTGATCGTTATATACTCTACGGCCTCTGGAATCACGAGATATTTCCTTTAGCAGCCCTTCTTTTTCATAAAACCGAAGTGTATTTGCCGTTATATTTAAATGCTCCTCGATATAGCTCATCGAATAAGACATCCAAGTTGTCCCCTTTTAGTTATAGTAAGAATAACTTAAATGAGTATATCAGAAGACAGGAATAAACGCCAAGGTTCATATTCATAGGCTTCCAATATCAATAATAATATCAGTTTGACTTCGTGTAAAAATAAGCTGGTACACTAAAGTAGAACTGCTGATATTGGAGGCGGCTCAGTATAGACCAAAAATTCTTGGGGAACTATATGTGAAGTATCTTTACCTCAAGAGAAGGTGCATAAAGAGTGGAGGCGGACTTTTCATGTCAAACATCAAAGATAAGGTCATTGTCATTACGGGTGCAAGCAGTGGAATGGGGAAAACTACAGCATTATTGTTGGCAGAACGAGGCGCTAAAATTGTTGTCGGCGCACGTAGAAAAGAACAACTTGAAGATCTGGTCGCCTCGATAACTTCCAATGGTGGCACAGCAAGCTTTCAAGTAACGGATGTGACAAAGCGTAGTGATGTTGAAAATCTGGTTAACCATGCTGTGAATATGTATGGAAAGGTCGACGTGATTCTAAATAATGCAGGTGTCATGCCCACCTCCCTTCTTGACGAGTTGCGAGTCGAGGATTGGGAGAGAATGATCGACGTGAACATCAAAGGCGTGTTATATGGAATAGCAGCAGCTCTTCCAATCTTCCGCAAACAGGATACAGGGCATTTTATTAATATTGCTTCTACTGCAGGACATAAGACGGTAGCAACCCAATCGGTCTATTCTGGCACAAAATATGCCGTGCGTGCTATTTCAGAAGGTTTGCGCCAAGAGGCAGGGGAGAATATTCGGGTGACCATTATATCCCCTGGTATGACACGGACCTTTGAGCCGGAATCAATAGCCGATCCGGTGATGAGAGCACGATTCGAGAAAGTCGCTATGCCGCCAGAAGCTATCGCCCGAGCCATTGCATATGCGATAGAGCAGCCATCCGATATTGATGTGAACGAGATCATAATCCGTCCCACTGCGCAGGTTTAACCCTCTATCTGAACCAACAAAAAACAGACCCCGATTTGAGGTCTGTTTTTTGTCTTCTTACTGGGTAACGTGAGAGTTTCGTGAAAATCTCGTTAGTTTGAGTCAAACCGAAAGCATTCCGGGTTGGCATATCGTACGTTTGTACTTCATGATCCCATGAACCCGTTTTGGTTCCAAACAAGACGTACTTCACAGGTTGCCCACTCACATCGTTGAATGGCATCGTGATGGTCACTTTGCTCGACGAGGTGGCCTTTTTGATGGTCGGAGAAACCGATAAGCCGCTACATCCGCTACTCCAAGCTTTCGGAGAGTCGTCATATAGGTTTGTATGGTATTCCGCAATGACCTTTAGATAAAAGCCATAGCCCGCCTTAACCTTACCAGGCTCATTCAAGATGTTGATCCACGTCGATGGTTTATCCGATTTCGTATTACAGGATTTTTGTGACAAAGTGAAATACAACTCGCATAAGACTGGAAAGGTTCGGCATTCTGCTCGATCCTGAATCCAGTCTTTTTTTCATAGGGACAATAGAGAGGGAGTGTCGCTCCCGTTTAACGAAACTGAGCGATCTTATCAGGCTTTAAAAAGAAGGGAGCGAATTTTAACGAAACGCAGGGGCTTTATTTGCTCCAAATAAGGGAAAAATACAGCGGTGTCTGCCCAATAAGCTCTCTCAGGTTCGTTACGTTCCAGAATTCCTCAAGTTTACCCGATTAACGCCGCTACGTTTCGTTAGACCGATCCGGCGAGATCGAACGCAACGCATTCGGCGGACCCGCCCCGACTCCGGCCGGGCGGTTCGGTTTTTGCCGAAGATTTTGCCTTGTCACGATCTGGAAACAAATTTATAATTCACTTAATTAATTCGACCAAAAGGATGTCGGGCGAGGGAGTATGGATTCCAAACTGATTGACGTGGCCAAGCGGGCCGGCGTGTCGCCGGCAACGGTGTCCCGGGTGCTGAACAACAGCAGCCTGGTGAACCCGAAGACGGCCGAACGGGTGCTGCAGGCGATCGAGGAGCTGAACTACCATCCTCATGCGGCGGCCAAGCATTTGCGCTCCCAGCGGACCCGGACGATCGGCGTCATCGTCCAGGACATTAACGTCGCTTACTTTTCCGAGATTATCAAAGGGGTCCAGAACACGGCATACCGCTTGGGCTACAAAGTGATCATCTGCGATTCGGACAACCAGCCGGAGAAGGAGAGGGAGTATCTCGGCCTGCTCATGAATCGGACGGTGGACACGCTCATCCTGGTCGCCCCGTCGCTGAGCGACGAAACGTTGACCGAATTGGCCGATAAGGAGCAAGCCATCGGACTGATCGGAAGGCGGATCGAGCACGACCATATCGTCTGCTGTCTGACGGACAATATCGGGTTCTCCGCCGAAGTCATCGGACATCTGTTCGAGGAAGGCCATCGGCGAATCGCCTATATCAACGGCTATCCCGAGGCCGTCGACAGCTACGAGCGGCTGGAAGGCTATATGAAAGCGCTGAAGGAGCGCATGCTTCCGTTCCTCCCCGAGCTGATCGAGAACGGCAACTTCAACGAACAGGGCGGGTACGAAGCGATGCGGAGGCTGCTCGGGAAGGGGGTGCCGTTCACCGCCGTGTACGCCGCGAACGACGAGATGGCGCTCGGGGCTCACAAGGCCTGCCTGGATGCCGGAATCGCGATTCCCCGGGAAATGGCCCTCGTCGGCGTCGACAACAACCGGATTACCCAATATGTCATACCCAGTCTCAGCACGGTCGACCAACCCAAATTCGCGCTCGGGGCGACGCTCACCGAGAAGCTGATCCGGCAGCTGGAAGGGGAGCCGGCGGATGAGGAGCGGGTCACGATTCTGGAGTCGAAGCTGATCGTCCGCGCATCTTCGTCCGCACGCCGGCCATGAGACAAGTGAAGGCAAAGCACTATCCTCGCGTGCGCAAATCCTGTAACATGTACATCAAGAGAAAGTAATCTGCTTACCGCCAGGATGGAGGAAAATCATGCAAATTCGTCAGCTGCGTTCGGAAGAAGAGTGGAAAGAGGCCGTCAAGCTGTCCGACCTTGTTTTTCGCGATCCGGAGCATATCTCGATGGGAGAGGCGTTTCCGACCGTCTTCTCCGCGAGCCTGGGCCAATCGTTCGGAGCGTGGGAGGAAGAGAAGCTTGTCTCGTTCGTCGGCCTCGTTCCCTTCGTCATTCGCGTGGGGGCGGCCCGTTTGAAAGTGTATGCGATCGGTTCCGTCTGCACGCATCCGGACTTTCGCGGCAAAGGGCATGCCGGAGCGATTCTGGAGCAGGTGAACCGTCATATTCGGAACGCGGGAGCGTCCTTGCTGCTCGTCTCCGGTGATCGCCCGTTGTATCAGCGAATTCACTGCTACCCGTTCGGCGGCTTCAACCGCTATTCTTTGAAGCCGGAACAAGCGAGCGCCTTGTCGGGCGGCGGATGGAAGGTTCGCGAACGAACTTCCGAGGATTTGTTCGTTCTCCAAGATCTCGCCGAAGAGAGAGCCGTCCGCTATGAGCAAAGCGTTACCGAGCTGGCTGATTTGATTCAGGCGCGGGCGTACGCCAGCTGTCTCAAGCTGGAGCATCGGACGCTCGTCGCGGAGAAGGACGGCCGGGCGGCTGCGTTCGCGGTGCTGGCCGTTCCAGGAGCGGCGAAATCCCACGGAACGCCTAGGGTAATCGAGTGGGCGGGAGATCCTTCCGCGGTCGTTTCGATCGTGGCGGATGCCCTCGGCCGATATGGTCTGGACTCTTTGGACATGGCCGTGTCCTGGCATGAGAACGGCATGCTGGAGACGCTGCGGGACGTTCCGTTCGAGGAAGGCCGCAACTCCGGAACCGTACGCGTCACGGATCCGCGTCTGCTCATGGAGCAGCTAGCGCCTTATTGGCGGGAAAAAGCCGGTTCGGAAGCCGCAAGCCTGACGGCGGAGCTGAGCGAAGACGGCGGCTGCGTGCTGACCCTGGGGACGGATTCCGTCCGCGTAACGGCACGGGAGCTGATCTCGCTGCTGTTCGACCCGAAACCGCAGCTTTCCGAACCGCTTGCGCAAGCGATCGCCGACCGGTTCCCGATTCCGCTTCCTTATACGGAAGGCTTGAACATGGTATGAACCTGTTCCACTTCAGCGACGAAGGTTCGATCGACGTATTCTTGCCCCGCGTCAAAGAGAACCGGAAGGAGCTTCCTCCCGTCGTATGGGCGATCGACGAGGAGCACGAGTTTACGTTCTTCTTCCCGAGAAGCTGCCCGAGAATCGTCTATACGCGGTCGGACGAGATGAGCGACGAAGACCGCCGCGCTTTTTTCGGGGCGACGCAAGCGAACATCGTCGTAACCGTGGAGACAGGCTGGTACGAGCGCATCAAGCGGTCGACCGTGTACCGCTACCGGATGCCGGCCGAGACGTTCGAGCTGTTCGATACCATTGCGGGGTATTATATCTCACCCCGGACGATCGTGCCGCTTGCGGTGGAGCCGTATGGCAACCTGATCGACCGGCTGATCGCCCGGGGCGTCGAGGTGCGGTTTACGCCCAACCTGCATCCGCTCCGCGAAGCGATTCTGAATTCGACGCTGACCGATTTCGGCATTCATAAATTCGACAACGCCGCGCGCGCATAACGTTTGTTTTTGCCGATAGAGATGAGGATCGATCCGTCGTGGGCGGGTTGATCCTTTTTTTGCATTAGAGAATCTATAAATTTCGGGGTCCCCGCAAAGCGCCTGAGCAAGCTTCGAAGCTAAGCCCCGCTTTGCGGGGTTATTTGGCATCCATAAATCTTCCAGGAAAATTGATTGTTTTTAATATGTTGGTGACACTCTTCTGATGTTGACAAGTTACGTTAGGCTTAAGAGGTCAATTTAAGAGATCGGAGGTGAGAAGTTGAGAACGAACCATTCCCGCGAAGCGGACGTTCCGGTCTATCAGGAGATCGCCAATATCTTGCACGGGGAAATCCAGCAGAACCTCTATCCCGCGGGCGAGCGAATCCCCTCGGAACAGCAGTTGTGCCGGCGCTTCAAGGTGAACCGGTATACGCTGAGGCACTCGCTCGATCTTCTGGAGCAGATCGGCCTCATCCGCTCGCATCAGGGAAAAGGATATTATGTATGCGGGAAACCGCTCGATATCGAATATCCGGTTACGCCGGTCATGCGCATCTCCGACGTGATCCGCAAGCTGGGAAGGGAGCCTCGGGCGGAACTGATCCATGAGGAACTCGCAGTCCCGCCATCCGACGTGGCGGAGGCGCTCCGTTTATCCCCCGGTCAGCTCGCCTATCGGCTGGAGATTCTGAGATTCGCCGACGACGTGCCGCTGTCCCTGAACGTGACTTGGCTCCCGGAGGACGTATTCCCTGATTTGTTGAGCCACACGGAGATGTTCCGTTCTCTTTACGGTTTGTTGCAGCAAGAATATCACATGCACCTGCAGCGCATCGGCTCTACGTTCCGAACCGCCTTCCCCACTTTGCAGGAAGCCAGGTGGCTGCAGATTCAGCCGAGCACGAATTTGCTGCAGATCGACAGCGTCATGCGGGACGAATCCAACCGCCGGGTCGAATTCACTTCGGCCAAGTATCGGGGAGACTTGTGCAAAATTTCCATCCATTTCGAATGAGCGGATCTACTCATGGGAGGTCAAATCTGTGAAATTTTCAAAAAAGTCAAACTATTCCATCTTTTTGCTCTTGATGGTGCTGGCCGTCGCGCTTACGGCTTGCGGACAGAAGAATGAAGCGGCTTCCGGTTCGGCAAACAACGCAAACAACGCAAGTAACGCCGGAGCCGCAAGCGACGCGGGAACGGCAAGCGACGCCGCCTCCTCGAGCCCGGCATCCGCTTCGCCGGCAGCGGGAGATCGCAAGGACTGGCCGAAGGAGCTGAACATCGGCTTCATCCCCGGCGAGAACGACGGCAAGGCGAACGATCCGAAGAAAATCGTAGCGAAGGACATGTCGGACGCTCTCGGCATCAAAGTCAATGTTTTCGAAGGAGAAGATTACACGGCGGTCATCGAGGCCATGCGCACGAAAAAGATCGACGTCGCCAGCTTCGGCCCGTTCTCCTATATCATCGCCCATGAGCGCAGCGGCGCCGAAGCGTTCGCGGTATCCGCTGCAAGCGAGGATGCGGAGTTTTACCACAGCCTTATCGTCGTGCCTGCCGATTCGCCGGCGCAATCGCTGGCCGACCTCAAGGGCAAGTCAATGCTGTTCGCCGACCCGGCCTCCACGTCCGGCCACCTGTTTCCCGAGATGATGTTCGCCAAGCAGTTCAATCTCGAACCCGGCAAGATCGATTCCTACTTCTCCAACGTCTCCTACTCCGGCGGCCACGACAAGTCGATCATCGCCATCTCCAAGGGCCAGGCCGACTCCGCGGGCGTTTGCGACAGCTGCATCAAGAGAATCGTGGACGAAGGGCTGGTCAAAGAGTCGGATTACCGCGTGCTGGCGACGTCCGATCCGATTCCGAGCAGCCCGCTTGCCTATCGCAACGATCTGCCCGCCGACCTGGTGGCCGCGATCAAGGATTTCTTCCTCCATTATGACAACCAGGACTATTTGAAAGGCAATCACTACTTCCCCGTTCAGGACAGCGACTATCAGATTATCCGCGATACGGCCGATCTGCTGAAGATGAGCCCGGATGATCTGCTGAAAGGGTAAGACCATGGCGGCGATCCTTCAAGTTGAACGCTTGAGCAAAAAGTATTCCGACGGCACGGCAGCGTTAAGCGACGTCAGCTTCGAGCTGGAGCCCGGGGAATTCGCGGCGGTAATCGGCCTGAGCGGGGCGGGCAAGAGCACCCTGCTCCGCTGCATCAACCGGCTGGTCGAGCCGACGGGAGGAGACGTGTCGTTCGGCGGCGTCCGTTCCGCCAAGGCGTCCGCCCATGAAGTGCGGCTGCTGCGGCGCCAGATGGGCATGATCTTCCAAGGCTATAACCTGATCCAGCGGGTCAGCGTGCTGCGGAACGTGCTCCACGGCCGGCTCGGCTATGTCGGCCCGGTTCGCGGCGCGCTCGGCCTTTTCTCCAAGCAGGACGTCGAGGAGGCCAAGTCGATCCTGAAGCGCCTGGGCCTGGAGCAGCAAACGTACAAGCGGGCCGACGAATTGAGCGGAGGACAGCAGCAGCGGGTCGGCATCGCGAGGGCGCTCTGCCAGCGGCCGAAGCTGATTCTCGCCGACGAGCCGATCGCGAGTCTTGATCCGGTAACGGCCAAGATCATTATGGATAATCTGCACCGGATATGCCGCGAAGACGGAATTGCCTGCATCGTCAACCTGCACCAAGTGGAAGTCGCGAAGACGTACGCGACCCGCATCATCGGCATGCGCAAAGGGAAGATGGTGTTCGACGGACGTCCCGAAGACTTGACGGACCGAATGATCTCTCATATTTACGGGGAAAGCCCGGATAAGGAGTAGATGGCCCATGGAAGCGCAATGGCTGAGAATCCGCCGGCAGAAACGCGTGCAGACCGTGACCATCGTCGTTCTGATCGCGGCGCTCGTGGTCTGGTCGGCGGTGCAGACGAAATTTCATGTCCTCACCGTATTCGGCGGACTCGGCGAGATGGGGAAGCTGATCGTGAACGATTTCCTGCCGCCTCATCCGGAAGCGTTGAAGGGACTGATCGAGCCGGCGCTCGATACGATCTACATGAGCGTCGTCGGCATGGTCGTCGGTTCCTTGATTTCCGCCGTGCTCGCTTTTTTCGCCGCCGCCACGACGACGCCTCACCGAATCGTGCTGGTGCTGGTTCGCGGATTCGCTTCGGTGCTTCGCAACATTCCGGGATTGATCTGGGCGCTCATGCTCGCGTTCGCCTACGGTATCGGCACGCTGGTCGGCACGCTCGCAATCATTATTTATTCCGTGGGTTCGCTCGTGCGGGCATACGCGGAAATCTTGGAAGAGATCGACCAGAGTCAGCTGGAAGCCGTGAAAGCGACGGGAGCGACGTTTCCGCAGGTGCTTGGCCAGGCGGTCTTGCCGCAATTCATCCCGGGTTTCGTAGCGTGGTCGCTGTACAAGCTGGAGCTGAACATCCGGGCATCCACGATCGTGGGGATGGTCGGAGGCGGCGGGCTCGGCTTTTACATTCAGAACGGCCTCAAGCTGTTCCACTTCCGGGATGTCAGCATGGCGATTATTTTGATGCTCGTCTTGATCGTGGTCACGGAGTTTTTCACTAATAAAATTAGGGAGAAAGTGATATGAAACCGGAACTGGCAACCGAAATGGCGAACGATCTGTCTTACGAGACCGCACTGCCCCTGCATCTCGCCGAGCCGCCGCAGCCATCGAAGCCGAGACGAGACCCTTGGCTGGTCGGGGCCGCCTGGTTTTTCCCGCTGTTCTTCATCTTCAGCCTTTGGCAGCTGAACTTCGATTACAGCCAGCTGGCTCATGGAACCGGAAAAATGTTTCAGTTGTTCGCCCAAATGTTCCCGCCGAGTCTCGTCGATTGGCGCCCCGTTCTGGAGGCGGCGCTGCAATCGCTGCAGGTGGCTCTCGTCGGAACGGCGATCGGGGTGGCAGTGGCCGCCGTGTTCGGCTTCCTGGCGGCAGTCAATTTGTTTCCCCGCCTGGGCTTGCTGATCAAGGGCGTCGCCGCCTTCGTGCGCACGATTCCGACGCTGGTGTGGGCGCTCATGTTTATCGTCGCCGTCGGCATGGGACCGGTGCCCGGCATTCTGGCGATCGCGACGCATGCCGGCGCGAGCCTGATCAAGATGTTCTCCCAGTCGATCGAAGAGGTGGACGAGGGGGTGCACGAGGCGATCAAGGCGACGGGCGCCGGCAAGCTGCAGATCGTGTTCCAAGGCTTCCTGCCGTGCGTCATCACGTATTTCATCTCCTGGAGCGTATTCCGGCTGGAAGCGGACATCGGCGAATCGGCGATTCTCGGCGTGGTCGGAGCAGGCGGCATCGGTTATCAAATCTCCAACAACATGAGATCGTACCTGCTTCCGGAGACTTGCTTCGCCGCCCTGGTCGTCTTCGTGCTCGTCTTCTCCGTCGAGCTGCTCAGCAACTGGTACAAAAACAAGATGAACCTTAAGTAGGAGGAGCGGCACATGCTCAACTCAGCAAAAGTCAGCAAACTTCTGATCGAGAGCGAGGAGCCGCTGCTGGAGCGGTTCGCCGCCGAGATCGAGCGGAATTACCAGGTGCGGATCGTGCGTGCGGCCGAGAAGAGCCTGGTCATGTCCCAAGCGCGCGATACCGTCTCGCATCAGCCGTTCTATCTGGGCGAGATTCTCGTGACGGAATGCACGGTGGAGCTGAACGGCGTTTACGGCTACGGCATTCTGATGGGGGAACGCAGCGAGGAAGCGTACCGTCTGGCCGTCGTGGATGCGGCCTTTCGCAGCCACGCGGAGGAGACGGCGGGGTGGGAAGGACCGCTTCGGGAAGCCGAGCTTCGGCTGGAGGAGCGCCGCCGGTCCGAGCGGCGAATGATCGACCGGACGAAGGTCCATTTCGACACGATGGGAGAATACCATGAGCGCAATCGATAATTCGTTTTCCATGACGCACGATACCCAGTTCGTTTACCGGCTTCTGCTCGAATTGACCGCCCGCCCGGGAGAGGTCGGTTCGATCCGGCAGGCAGCGGACAAGATCGGTCTCCTGCCGGGAGCCGGCGACGTCGCCCTGGCGGTCGCCTATACGCTGCTGGACAGCGAGGTCGGCTGCTTCGCCGACGTGGAGCGGCTGCCGGAGCTTGCCGGCGTCATCCGGCTGCGGACGCTGTCCCGATCGGCCGGCGCCTCCGCGGCCGACTATCTGTTCGCCGACGGGACGCAGGCTCCCGGCGAATGGGCGGGCTCCGTTCGCAGAGGAACGCTCGGCGAGCCGGAGATGGGCGCGACCGTGCTGCTGCTCGTCGACGCGCTGGAAGCGGAGTCCCGGTCTTCCGCCGGCGAGCAGCCGGAAGGGAATGCCGTTCGATTGATGATGACCGGTCCGGGCATCGAGGAGGAGCATCGCCTGCTCGTCGGCGGCCTGGACCCTCGGTGGCTGGCATGCCGCGAAGGCTGGAACGAAGAGTATCCGACGGGAGTCGATCTGATTCTGTACACTCCCGGCGGCGAAGTGGCGGCGATTCCGCGCAGCACACAACTGAAGGGGGCTTGACGAGAGATGGCTTACGTTGCGGTATCCGGAGGCGGCGAGGCAATCGCGAACGCCGTCGATCTGGTACGGTATTACCGGTTGAAAGGTTCGGAGGATTCTCTCTCTACGGATCTGATCGAGAAGCAGCTGCGGCTGCTGATCGACAAGCTGATGAGCGAAGGCGGCTTGTACGCGCCGTCTTATGCGGCGCTCGCGCTGAAGCAGGCGGAGGGCGACCCGTTCGAAGCGGGATTCCTGCTGCGGGCTTTCCGTTCCACGCTGCAGCGCAATCATGTAACCGAGACGATCGACACGAGCGGGATGCGGGTCATTCGCCGAATCTCGTCCTCGTTCCGCGATATTCCCGGCGGGCAGATGCTGGGTCCGACTTACGATTATACGCACCGCCTGCTCGATTTCGCCCTGCGTCAAGAGGATGGGAACAGCGTGCGGGACTTTATCCGGCACTTCCTTTACGAGGGTGAAAAAGCCGAGTCGCCATTCGATGAGACGGGCGGCGGAGAGGCAAGCGTCCTCCCGAAAGTCATCGACTTGCTGCGGGACCAAGGATTAATGAAGCAGAAATCCGAGGCGGCCGAGGAGCCTCCTTACGATATTACGAGACAGAAGATCGTTTTCCCGCTCCCCCGTTCGGCACGGCTGCAAATGCTGGCCCGGGGCGAGACGGGGGCGATGACCGCCATCGCCTACAGCAGCATGCGCGGCTACGGCGCGGTGCATCCGACGATCGGCGAGCTGAGGGTCGGGTACGTCGACGTGTTCGTCCGCCATCCTTATTCCGAAGAAGGCGACGATTCGACTCTGTACATCGGCGAGGTTCTGGTGACGGAAGTCGAGTCGATCAATTCGTTCAAGAGCGATCCGGAGAGCGGCGACATCCAGTTCGCGATGGGATACGGCTTGCTCTTCGGCCAGAACGAGCTCAAAGGAATCTCGATGGCCATTCTGGAGCGGAGCCTGGAGATCGGCGGCGGCGCGCCGGCGCAGGACGAGGAGTTCGTGCTGTCCCATATCGACAGCGTCGAGTCGTCCGGCTTCGTGTCGCACCTGAAGCTGCCGCACTACATTACGTTCTCGTCGTCGCTGGACCGCATCCGGCAAGTTCGCCGCAACGCGCAGGAGAAGAAAGAGCAGGTGGAGCTGAAATGAACGCAGCCGTTCAGAACGAATCGCCCTATAACTTCGCCTTCCTGGATGAAGGCTCGAAGCGCGAGATTCGCCGCAAGACGTTAAAGGCGGTGGCGATTCCGGGCTACCAAGTGCCGTTCGCTTCCCGCGAGATGCCGATCGGACGCGGCTGGGGCACCGGCGGCCTGCAGCTTACGCTGTCGGTCATCGGCAAGACGGACACGGTGAAGGTAATCGACCAAGGAAGCGACGACAGCGTGAACGCCGTGAGCATTCGTCGTCTGATTCAAGACACGAGCGGCATCGACACGACGGAAGATACGGCGGAAGCGACGGTCATTCAGTCGCGGCACCGCATTCCCGAAGAGAAGCTGGATCGCCGTCAGATCCTGATTTTGCAAGTTCCGCAGCCCGAACCCCTTCGCAAAGTGGAGCGGAGCGAAAGGGTAACGAAGCGCATGCACGCCGAGATGGATTACAGCCCGATGTGGCTGACGCTGTACGAGAGCGTCGTCCGATACGACGCCATTACGATCGGAGCGGATTATCCGGTGATGGTGGAGGATCGCTACATGATGAATCCGACGCCGATCCCGAGATGGGACAATCCGAAGCTGCACCGGGCGGATCACCTGACCTTGTTCGGAGCGGGCCGGGAGAAGAAGATTTATGCCGTGCCCCCTCACACGAAGGTGGAATCGCTGCAGTTCGAGGATTACCGGTTCGAGAAGGAATCGTTCGCGGGGCTCGAGTGCCGGCATTGCGGAAGCACCGACACGTACCTGGACGAAGTGACGGATGAGCGCGGCCGCACGTTTCATCAATGCTCCGATACGGCATTCTGCCTGAAGCGGGCGGAAGGCAAGGAGGGCGGACAATGAACGGGAATGGGAACGAACTTGAACTTCTGCCGGTTGACGCCGGTTTCCGGGAGACGCCCCTTCTTCGGGTGGATCGGCTGGTCAAGCGGTTCGGCAAAGGCTGCGCCTATTGCCGGGAGACGGCCAATCTGATCGGCGGCGAGGAAGATCCGGAATCGACGCTGCCCAAGAACCGCTGTCCCGTGTGCGGCAGCGTAATCGCCTGCTCGGGCATCAGCTTCGATCTGTACCCCGGCGAGATTCTCGGGGTGGTCGGGGAGAGCGGCTCCGGCAAGAGCACGATGGTTCGCAGCCTCTATTTCGACGACGAAGTGACTTCGGGATCGATGACGATCTCCGATTATAAGGAAGGCAAGGCAAACCTGTTCGAAGCTTCGGCCCAGCAGAAGCGATACATTCGCAACCATCTGATGGGCATGGTGTACCAGAATCCGCACATGGGCCTGCGCATGAACTACTCCAGCAGCGGCAACATCGCGGAGAAGCTGTTCGCCGCCGGGAGCTTCCATGTCGGGAACATCCGCGGCAGGGCCGGCGAGCTGCTGGACCGCGTCGAGATTCCGCTGAACCGGATGGATGAGCCGCCCCGGAACTTCAGCGGGGGAATGCAGCAGCGCGTGCAAATCTCGAAGGCGCTGGCCAACCGCCCTCCGCTGCTTCTGCTCGACGAAGTGACGACGGGGCTGGACCTGTCGGTTCAGGCGCGGGTGCTGGACTTGATTCGCGGCATCCAGCAGGATCTCGGCGTGTCTATGATCGTCGTCTCGCACGACCTCGGGGTTATCCGCATGCTGTCCGACCGGACGATGGTGCTGAAGGAAGGCCGGGTCGTCGAGACCGGGCTGACCGATCAGATCCTGTAAGATCCGCAGCACCCGTATACGCAATTGCTGGTCCACTCCCTGCTGTAAGACCGTCCAATATCCGAGCAAAAGAGGGGATTCCCATTCTACAGGTAAGCCATCTGAGCAAACAGTTCGATCTGCGGATCGCCCGTCCGATGGAAGTGCGCCCCGTGCGCGACGTCTCGTTCGCGATGGAACCCGGCCAGTTCCTGGGCATTGCCGGGCCGAGCGGCATCGGCAAATCGACCATTCTGAAATGCATCTACCGCACTTATACGCCGTCTTCCGGCTCCATCGTCTACCAGTCGCAGCTGTTCGGCCCGCTCGATCTGGCGGCGGCCGGCGAGAGGACGATCACCCATCTTCGCAAGAACGAGATCGGCTACGTCTCGCAATTCTTAAGAGTCATCCCGCGGGTCAGCGCGACGGACGTGATCGCCGAGAGGCTTCTCGCCGTCGGAACCGACCGGCAGGAAGCCCGCTCGGCGGCGCAGACGATGCTCGGGCGGCTGAACATCTCCCGCGAGCTGTGGGACGGGTTTCCGGCGACGTTCAGCGGCGGCGAGCAGCAGCGGATCAATCTCGCGCGGGCGTTTATCGTCCGGCCGCGGCTCATGATTCTCGACGAGCCGACCGCTTCCCTGGACCGCCGCACGACCGAAGCCGTCATCGAACTGCTCCTCGATATGAAGCGCCAAGGGACGACGATGATCGGCGTCTTCCACGATTGGGAAGTGATGGAGAGGCTGGCCGACCGCATCCTGGAGCTGGACGGAGCGGGATCCGCCCGGCTGCGGAACGCGAACGCGGCGACCTCGGAGGGAGGCGTTCAGCATGGGTAAGATCACGGTCATCAACGGGGCGCGGATCGTGACTCCCGACGGGGTCGTCGAGAACGGAACGATGGTCGTCAAAGAGAACGTCATCGCCGAGATCGGCGCGACGCGCCGAATGGGCGATACCACGATCGAAGCGGAAGGCAGATGGGTGCTTCCGGGCATCGTCGATTCGCACAGCGACGCGATCGAGCACGAGATGTTCCCGCGCCCGACGAGCTACTTTCCGCTCGAGACGTCCTTCTACGAATTGGAGCGCAAGCTGGTCGGGCAAGGCATTACGACGATCTATCACTCGCTCAGCATGTGGGGAGACGAGCGCCGTTCGGGCTCTCAGCGCAACGAGGCGCGCCGCAACGAAGCGGTGTTCGAGTATATCAAACGGATCTGCCGGCTTCGCGAAGAACGCCGCATGATCCGGCACAACGTGCATCTTCGTTACGAGATGACGAATATCGACGGACTGCCGTACGTCCGGAACATCCTGGAACAGGGCTGCATCGATCAGCTGTCGTTCATGGACCATACGCCCGGGCAAGGGCAATACCGCGACTCCGCCATCCAGCTTAACTTCATTATGGAGAAGCAGAATAAGAACCGGGATGAAGCGATGGCGATGCTGGAGATGCGCAAATCGTTTCCGAAGACGGACGAAGCCAGCCTGTTGGAGCTGGCCGCCTTGGCGCGGGCCAAAGGCATTCCGCTCGCCTCGCACGACGACGATTCGATAGAGAAGCTGGATCGGGTGACGGAGTGGCAAGCCGTCATCAGCGAGTTCCCGGTCGACCTGGAGGTGGCGGTCGAAGCGAAGAGACGCGGACTCTACACGGTGATGGGAGCGCCCAATGTGCTGCTCGGACGGTCGCACAGCAACAATCTGTCCGCTCTGGAGGCGATCGGAGAAGGAGTCGTCGATATTCTCTGCTCCGATTATTACCCGCCGGCGATGCTTCAGGCCGTATTCGCCCTGCATCGGCTCGGATACGAGCTGCCCTATGCCGTGAACATGGTATCGCTCAACCCGGCCCGGGCGCTCGGCATCGATTCCCGCACGGGATCGCTGGAAGTCGGCAAAGAGGCGGATCTGCTGCTCGTGAACGAGCACAGCGGGAAGCCTTTTATCGAGAAGGTCTGGGCCGGCGGAGAGCTGGTCTGTCAGATGTCCTGCCAGTTGGGCACGGCATTGGCCGCCCGGTGACGGAAGGAGGAGCCGCGGATGAAGGGAAGAGGAACCGGAGTCAGCATTGCGCCGGATGACGCGGTCGCCAAACCGGATTTATTGAAGGGAAAGCTCGACAAAGCGCAAGCGCTCGGATTCGATACGGTGGAGCTGCCGGTGCACGGGATGCGCGTCATCGTCAACGGACGCCTGGACGAGAAGCGGCTGGACGGCTATGCGCGGCTGTTGTCGCGCTATCCGTTCCGCTATGCCATGCATGCTCCGTTCTCGATCAACCTGTTCGATTCGGAGGAAGGAACCGAGCATTTCACGCTGCTGCTGCAATCGATTCGCGTCTGCGGGGCGATCGGCGCGGATACGCTCGTCTATCATCCCGGAAGATACGTCGCGGAGGAGCAGCTGCCTTACAAGGACGCGTGGCCCCGTCTTACGGGAGAAGACAAGGCGCGGCTGCTGGAGCGGGAGCGGGACTTCATGCGGCGGGCCGGCGATGCGGCCGGGAAGGTGGACGTTCGCATCGGCATGGAGAACATGAGGCCTTATCTGGATTGCGGCGATTATTGCTATTCGACCGACCCGGCGCTGCTTGCCGGGCAGCTCGAGAGAATCGCCCATCCCCAGATCGGGATCACGCTGGACGTCGGTCATCTGCATCTGGCGATGAAGAGCCTTCCGTACGGGCTGGAAGAAGCGTTATCGAGCATCCGGCCTTATATCATGCACATGCACCTTCATGACAACTTCGGCAAGCCGACGTTTTCCCTGGAGAAAAACCAGTACGATCTCCTGCCGGTCGGGCGGGGGGATATGCACATGCCGATCGGACTCGGTGACGTTCCGATGGACCGCATCGCCCGCTTGCTGGGAGGAGAGATCGACGGTTACTTGATCCACGAGCTGCGGCCGATGTACGAGGATGAATGGCCGAAGCTGGCGGAGCGCCTTCGCGAGGCTACGTTCGGGGCGGCGGTTCGCCGTCCGCCGATCGAACTCGCGGGAAACGCGGGCGGCGCCTGAGAAGGGCTTGGCCGGACGAAAGAAGAAGCTTGGGGCGCTTGGCGCCCCTCTTGCTTTACCCCTTCATTTTTCTCATGATTCTCATACTTGTCAGGCTTTTTTGCGACATGTGTGAGGGTGGACTTAGTTTCGACAAATAATGAAAGCGTTTAATTTTCGACCTTTTTCACTACGTCATTCCGTAGATTAGAAAATTTTCTAAAAGGGAAAAGGAGCCCCGACTGAGCTATTAGTCCTATAGAAGCCCGCCTTTGGGTGAGTACCGGGAGGAAAAATAAGGGAAAAATCGACTCGGATCGCCCGCCGTTATTTTCAACGGACTTTCAGAGTTTAATAGGTTCCGATCGATTTTCGCTTCGATCCGACATTAAGACCAAGGTCACAAACCGACGCATCGTGACCCCATTTTATAAATCGGTACTCCCGTAGTATGTCCATGTTCCTCTCTTCAAGGTATGTTGAAATAAATACCGCTGCACAGAAATGAGGGAAGTTGAAGAAAATATTTGAAAATTCTCATATTCTGTGAGAGTAGTGATGAGAGAAAGGTGATGAATGAAGGATGGCTATGCAGAGTGGTTTGGAACCGTATGTTCTGTTTGAGGAGCGTCACCGGATTGCCGAAGAACTCCATGATCGCATTGGTCCGCATCTTTTCGGCATCGCCTGCGCCGTTCATTCCGCCCAGCAGGATGTGGACTGCATGACGGATGAGCAACTGCGGGAGCAACTGCGTGCGATTCAGGAGTCGGCCATCGCAGCTTCCCGGGAGCTAAGGGCGGCGATATACGGCCTGAGTCTGTCGGAGAAAGGCGGATTGTCGTGGATCGGAAGCGTAGAGTCCCTGCTGGCCACCCAAGCCAGGCTGAACGGCGTCCGAATCCGTTTCCGCGCTCCCGACTCCGACCGTCGACTTTCCGTTCATCATCAAAAAGCGTTATACCGAATCATCTCCGAGGCGGTCGGCAACGCCATCCGTCATGGAGCCTGCACCATCGTGGAAGTGAAGCTGACGATGCGTCGCAGCGCCGTCACCTTGAGGATCTCGGATAACGGTACGGGATTCGACGAACGCACGGGGCAGCCGCGTCCCAAAAATTCCGGCTTCGGGCTGGGCAACATGAAGGCTCTCGCTTCATCGCTCGGCGGCAATCTTCAAATCGACAGCAGCATCGGGGAAGGAACGCGCATCGTCGTCAGGCTGCCGCTCGACGAAGCGCATGATGGAACCGGGCCAAACTAATAAGAACGGGGTGATCGTATGAAAATCATCATTGTGGATGACCACCCTCTCGTTCGCGAAGGATTAATATCCATTTTGGCCAAAGAAGAAGGGATCGAGTTCGTCGGAGAGTCCGAGACGATTCAGGAAGCGACGGAACTGATCGAGAGAACGAAGCCGGATCTCGCCATCGTGGATGTCAAATTGGGCAACGAATCCGGCTATGACCTGGTAGGGATGCTCCGCCATCTTCCATGCCACTTTATGATGCTTACTTCCTCAGCGACGGAAGCGGACATTCGGAGAGCGGAGGAGTGCGGCGCCGACGGCTTCGTGCTCAAGGAAGCGGCGCCGGAAGAACTGCTTCTGGCCATCCGAATGATCGGCAGAGGGCGCAAATATTTCGATCAAAGTCTTCTGGGCACCTTGCTGCGCAAAGACTACGACGATCCCCTCGAGAAGTTGACCCCGAAAGAAAAAGAGGTGCTTCGCGGGCTAGGCGAAGGATTGTCGAACGGCGCCATGGCGAAAAAGCTTGTCATCAGCGAATTTACGGTCAAGAAGCACGTCAGCCGCATTTTCCAAAAGTTGAACCTGAACGATCGCACGCAAGCGGCCCTGTTCGCCCAGGCTCAGGGGCTGAGCGGCTACTCTCCCCTGGACAAGCTGAAGGAAGGCAGCTCCGTCTAACCGCATGGTACGAAAGTATACCTTCAGCAGCTACGAAAGCGGCAGGGTGATATGCTTCCGAAGAAGAAGCAAAATCATCCTGCCGCGTAATAGTTTTAGGTAACGCGCACGTTTTATAATAGAAGCATAACGAAGAGGAGAACGGCCTCCCGGCAACGGGGAAAGAGCCGTTCAGGCAACGTTCGCCCTAAAATTAATCAGAAAATTCTGATATCTGGAGGAAATCTCTTTGGAATTACAACGGTATTGGAGCATCGTCCAGAGAAGAATTTGGCTGATCGCGCTCGTCATTGTCGTCGTCTGCGGAGTCGCGGGCCTCTATGCGAGCCGCATGACGAAGCCGGAATATCAAGCGACCGTGCAGCTGATGGTCAACTCGAACGATACATCGGGCAAGCCCCAAACGGAGCCGAATTCGGAAGCGATCAGTTCCAGCATCCTGCTCATCAAGACGTATAAGCAAATCATGACCACCCCGAGAATCTTGAACAAGGTCGTGGAGCAATATCCCGATCTCCATACGACGGCCGGAGAACTCGGAGCCAAGCTCAGCGTCGCTTCCGCCAGCGAAACGCAGCTCATGTCGGTCACCGTAACGGATTCCTCCTATGTCCGGGCGGCGAAGCTGGCGAATGCGGTATCGGCCACGTTCCAGACGGAGATTCGCGCGCTGATGAAGCTGGACAACGTGTCCGTACTCAACTGGGCGGACCCGGCGGAGAAGCACGGATCGATCTCGTCCAGCCCGACCAAGATCGTCGCGATCGCGTTCATCTTGTCTCTCATGATCGGCGTCGGACTCGCCTTTCTGCTGGACCGTATGGACGATTCGGTCAAGACTGACCGGGATGTCGCAAGATTGGGCCTGTCTCTGCTTGCGGACGTGCCGAGAATGAGGCGGCGCGATCTGGGCGATCGCGTCGACCTCCAGAAGCCGACAAGCGCACCGGGGAGGAAAAGTCATGTCACGTTGGATGCGTAAGCGAGGGATCGTTGCCGGAACGAATCCGAAATCGCCCGCGGCCGAGATGTATCGGAGATTGCGAACGGGCATCGAGATGGCGGGCCGAGACGGCGGAGCGAAGACGATCGCGATCGCGTCGGCGGAACCCGGCGAAGGGAAGAGCACCGCTTCCGCCAATCTGGCGATTGCGTACGCACAGGCGAACCGGAACGTGCTGCTGCTCGATTCGGATTTGAGATCTCCCGTTCTTCACCGGATCTTCGAGCTGGAGAACGACAGAGGCTTAAGCACGGCGCTGTCCGGGCGTTGCGGAATCAACGAGATCATCCGGACGTCGGAATTCGACGGACTTGAAGTGGTCTGTTCCGGTCCGACCCCCTCCAATCCGACCGAGCTGCTGGATTCGGCGGCGATGGAGGAACTGCTCGAGGAAGCGAAGCGGCGGTACGACATCGTCATCCTCGACACGCCGTCGATGGCGGCAGGCGCGGACGCTCTGATCGTGGCCGACAAATGCGACGGCGCGGTGCTCGTCGTCCGCCGGGGCAAAACGAAGTTCGATGCGGCCGCGAAGGCGAAGGAAACGCTGGAATCCGGACGGGTCAAAGTGATCGGCGCGGTCTTCAATCAGACAAGCCGCTGACGCGAGTCGGCGTTAATCCCGGAAGGGAAGGAAATGTCTCCTGCTCCTTTATCACCGGAGGCACTCGGCCATGCTGTGGGTCAAACAGACCTTAGACGTTCATCGTCAAGGGTGTGGCGTGAGGGCGGGTTCGATGCCCATTTTTATTTGATACAGAAAAAGATGACCTGTAAAAGGCGGCGCCGGGGCGGGAAAAATGATCCGCCCGCAAGGCGCCGTCTTTTTATCGGTCCTACTAGATGGGGTGAGAGCGAATGAAAAAAGTGCGGAAAGCGATTATTCCCGCTGCTGGCTTGGGAACCCGTTTCTTGCCCGCCACCAAGGCGATGCCCAAAGAAATGCTGCCGATCGTCGATAAGCCGACGATCCAGTACATCGTCGAAGAAGCGATCGAATCCGGGATTGAGGACATCATCGTCGTCACCGGCAAAGGAAAACGGGCGATCGAGGACCATTTCGACATCGCTTTTGAACTGGAACACACGCTGGAAGAGAAGGGCAAGTTCGATCTTCTGAACAAAGTCCAGCAATCGTCCAACGTCGAGATTCACTACATCCGGCAGAAAGAAGCCAAAGGCCTCGGACATGCCGTATGGTGCGCGCGCAACTTTATCGGCAACGAGCCGTTCGCCGTACTGCTCGGCGACGACATCGTGCAGTCCGAAACGCCGTGCACGCAGCAGCTGATCCGCCAGTACGAGCTGACGGGACGGCCTGTCGTCGGCGTTCAAGCCGTAGGCACGGATCAGACGAGCCGTTACGGTATTCTGGACCCGATCGAGAAGCGCGGCCGGCTGTACAAGGTTCGCCGCTTCGTGGAGAAGCCTCCGCAAGGAACGGCGCCGTCGAACCTGGCCATCATGGGACGCTATGTGCTGACGCCCGAAATCTTCGAGCATCTGGGCAAGCTGGAAGCCGGAGCGGGCGGAGAAATTCAATTGACGGACGCGATTCAGAAGCTGAACGAAGAGGTCGGCGCCTACGCGTACGATTTCGAAGGCATGCGTTACGATGTCGGGGAGAAGCTCGGATTTATCCTGACGACAGTCGATTTCGCGCTTCGCAACGAAGAGCTGAAGTACAGTCTGATGAATCATCTGGAAGAGCTTCTTTGGCGCGAGAAAGTGAGTGGCGGCCATGGCCCTGCGGTATGAACGGGAAACGGCCAGCCAGGTGGCGGAGTTCGAGCAAACGCGGCTTGAAGCGCAGGGCGGCGGCAATATGGCGTTCTACGGCGCCGCCAAACGAACGATGGACGTCGCAGGCTCCCTTTGCGGCCTGATCGTGCTCTCGCCGGTGTTTACCGTCGTCGCCCTGCTCATCAAGCTGGACGATCCGAAGTCTCCGGTGATGTTCTCGCAAACGCGGATCGGCAAGAACGCGAAGCCCTTCCGAATGTACAAATTTCGCTCCATGGTTCCCGATGCGGAGAAGAAGCTGGAGCAGCTGCTGAGCCAGAACGAAATCAAAGGCGCGATGTTCAAGATGAAGGACGATCCGCGGATCACCAAGATCGGACGGTTCATCCGGAAGACGAGCATCGACGAGCTGCCGCAGCTGTTCAACGTGCTCAAAGGAGAGATGTCGCTGGTCGGCCCCCGGCCGCCGCTGCCGAGGGAGGTGGCGGAATACACGGAATACGACAAGCTCCGGCTGACGGTTCATTCGGGCTGTACCGGCCTATGGCAAGTCAACGGCCGCAACGAGCTCAGCTTCGAACAGATGGTGGAGCTTGATCTGCAGTACATTCGGCAAAGAAGCATTTGGGGGGATTTGAAGATCATATTTCGTACTTTCAAGCTGCTGCTTGGAGCGAAGGACGCTTTTTGATCTATAACGAAAGTATAAGTTTCCCGGGGTCCCCGCAAAGTACCTGAGCATGCTTCGAAGCCAAGCCCCGCTTTGCGGGGTTATTTAACAGACGGGGTGGGGACAGATGAAGAAAATACTGTTTATTACGAACCGGCTGCCGTTTCCCGCCACGGACGGGCGGAAGAACATGCTGCTGCAGTATATCCGGCACATGAAGGAAATCTATCCGGACAGCGAGATCGTCAACTTGTCGTTCATAGACGATCCGAAATACATGCGGCACCGTCCGCCGGAGATCGGCCGGCTTGCGGACTTGAAGCTGCCGGGCATGGTCGAGAAGCTGTACAACGTCCTCGTTCATTCGCTGATCCGCAGAAGATGGCCGCTGCAGGTCTCCGCCTATTACAGCCGGAAGACGCATCGGCAGATCCGCGAGTTTATCCGGGAGGAACAGCCGGATTTCGTTCTCTACGACATGGTCAGGGTAGCGGAGTATTGGTCGGAAGGAAAAGGCCGGACGGTGCTCAGCTACGACGATCTGCTGTCGCGCCGGTATAAGCGGCAGCTCGATTGGTTCCAGTACATTCCGTCCATTCTCGGAGGCTTCTCGAACAAGCTGCCCGGAAGTCTCAAGCGGTTCGCGGAGCTCAAATTCGTGCAGAAACGGCTGATCGCCTTCGAGAGCGAGATGCTGCGCCGTTACGAGAAGAAGGTGGCCGATCATTTCGATCATCTGATCTTTACCTCCCCCGCCGAAGCTCTGGATTTCCGGGAAGTGACCCGCCACGATTCCTGCCACGGCATTCCGATGAAGGTCGAGCCGGACGCGCACGCGCGAGGCTCCCGCCGTTACGACCCCAACAAGCTCGTATTCGTCGGCAAGATGGACATCCCGCACAACAGCTCCGCGGCCGTTTATTTCTGCGAGCGGATCTGGCCGCGCATCAAGCGCGAAATGCCGGACGCGGCGTTCTACATCGTCGGGAAAAACCCGACCGCCGAGGTGCGGCAGCTGCAGAGCAAGTATCCGGGCGTGGTCGTGACCGGCGAGGTGGACGACGTCAAGCGGATCGTCCGCGATTCCGCGCTCATGGTAGCGCCTCTGCTGTTCGGAACCGGAATCAAGACGAAGATTCTCGAAGCGATGTCCTGGGGAGTGCCGGTCGTAACCAACCGAATCGGAAGCGAGGGGCTTGACGTTCATCATGGAGAAGATCTCTTCATCTGCGACTCGGAAGACGAGATGGTGAGGAGCGTCATTCTTCTGATGGGAGACAAGGAAACGAACGACCATCTGTCGGGCAATTCGATCCGGTACGTGTCGAGCCGGTTCAGCGGCCCCGCCACCCGCAAGAACATGGAGTTGATCTTATCTTAGCAGCCGAACGCAATCTGATGCCCGGACGGGCCATGGGAAGCGACGCCGTCAACAAGACGATCGTCGCTTTGTTCTTGTGCTCGCTGGCGGTCTTCACCTACGACAGCTTGCCGTACTTTCAGTTCTCGGTCTATCGCCCGCTCGCCATGTTTCCGATGTTCGCCGCCTCCGTGCTGCTGCTGTTTACCGACTTCCGGTTCCGGCGGGGAGATTCGCTGCTCATGCTCTTCGCCGCTTACAGCGTCGGGCATTCGCTGCTGGCTTCGATCGGGAACGGCGACACGGGCAGCAGCATCAAGCATACGGTGACGCTGCTGTTCGGGCTGTCGATTTATCGGGTAACCGTCTATGTAGGCAAGCTGGCGAAGGAGGACGGGGAGCTGCGGAGGCGGATCGTCCAATGCTTGCTGATCGGCTTCATCCCGCCTTTGGCGGCGGGGCTGCTGCAGGCGGCGGACGCGTATCTGCTTCACAGCGGCTTCTCCGGGACGGTAACCGGACTGTTCTCGGAGAAGGTATACCGCGGACGGATTCAGATGCTGTCGGGGGAACCGTCGTGGGCCGGCATCCATCTGCTCAGCGGCGGGCTGCTGCTGCTTTATCTCTACGGAAAAGGATTCCGGAAGCAGCTCCTCCTTCCGCTGTCCGGCGTCGGATTGCTTCTGGTCATTTCATTCTCGGCCTACGCCTATAGCGTGCTGCTGCTGGCGCTGCTCGTCTACGTGTTCGTCGCGAACAAGTATCGGGGGCGAATGCTGCTCGCGCTGGGCGCCATCGTTCTGGTCGTGGCGGTGGGCGTGCCGTATCTGCTGCAGACGCTCCATGTCAGCGGCTATTTCACCGACCGGTTCCAATTCAACTTCAACCACCTGCTCAAGGCCGACAATTCGGTATTCATCCGGGTCGTATTTCCGGCCATCGGCTTTCTCGAGTTTGCGCAGCATCCGATCTTCGGGGTCGGGGGCGGCTTTTATTACCGCGACTTCGCGAATCTTCTCCTTCAGCATTTCGATTACGGCATGAAGTTCTCGGAGGTCAGAGATCTCGTGAACCTTCATCCCGAGATGGTGACCTCGCGCAATCTTTGGTCCAAGCTGTTCGCGGAAGAAGGAATGATAGGCGTCATTTTGTTTTTCGGATTCATGGCTTCGGCATTGCGAAGCTCGCGAGCGGCTCCGTTCGCCCAATTCGCGTTTGCGTTATGCGTTTCGCTGGTCATGAATTTCGATTCCTACTCCTTCGTGGACTTCTGGCTGCTGATCGGCTTCATTCGGTGCGGATTTTTCGAGGGATGGCAGGCCGGACAGGCGGAGCGGCAGGAAACGCAAGACGGGAAGGAGTGGCAACGAACCGCATGAGAATCGTCATCGTGAGCAGCTTATACACGCCTCACATTATCGGCGGGGCGGAAATATCGACGCAAATCTTGGCGGAAGCGCTCGTCCCGGTTGCGGACGTTCACGTGATGACCTTGGGAGGGCATCGAAGCGGAAGCGTTCGGAAGGAAACGATCGCGGGCGTCACCGTGCACCGGCTTCCGCACCATAATCTGTACTGGATCGGCGAGTCGAAAGGGAAGGGCGTGCTGCCGAAGACCGTTCGCAGGCTGGTCGATCTGTACAATCCGCGGATCATCGGCGCCGCGGGGAAGCTGCTGCGGGAGCTGCGGCCGGATCTGATTCATACCCAGAACCTGTCGGGCTTCGGCCCCGGCGTCTGGACGGCGAGCGCCGGCGCGCCGATCCTGCATACGCTGCGGGACTATTCGCTGCTCTCGCCGGTCAGTTCGCCGCTCGGCAACCCGGCGCTGGCGAAGCTTTACGCGATGACGTCCGGCGGGTTCAGCAAACGGGTCGCGGCGGTCGTCGGCATTTCGGGGCATATTCTGAAGCGCCACACGGACGCCGGACTGTTCTCGAAGGCGGCGAGGCTGGTCATTCCGAACGCGGTGGAGGGCAGGATCGCCGCCGCGGACAAGGACTTCGACCGCAAGCCGCTGCGCATCGGCTACTTCGGCCGGATCGAGCCGGAGAAGGGCGTTCGCGAGATGATCGAAGCCGCGCGGATGCTTCCGCCGGACGTCGTGGAGAGCGTGGTCATCTGTGGAGAGGGAAGCCAGCGGGAGGAGCTTGCGGCAAGCTGCCGTCAGGATAACCGCTTCCGGTTCCCCGGCAAAGTGAAGCCGGAGGAAGCCCGCCGTCTCATGGCGGAGATGGACGCGAACTTCGTCCCGTCCATCTGGGAGGAGCCGTTCGGCCGGGTCATCATCGAGTCGTACCAGGTCGGAACGCCGGTGTACGCTTCGGCCGTGGGCGGCATCCCAGACGCCGTCGCAAGCCCGGACGAATTTCTGTTCCGGCCGGGAAGCGCGACCGCCATTCGAGATAAAATCATGGCTTACCACGTCAAGTCCGCGGAACAGAAACGGCGGATTCAGGCGGCCTGCCTGGAGCACTGCCGGAAGTTCACCCAGGCCTCGCTCCTGGAGCGGCATTTGGAGCTGTACGCCAGGACGCTGTCCGGCGGCGGCGATTACGCGGTTTCGGCCGCATACGGGCAGGTGCAGTAGATGAGCGAGAAGACCGTTTATATGTGGCCCAAGATCAGTCCGCACAACAAGTATACGGAGCTGCTCTCGCGCTCGATCGAGCGGCGCGGGCTCCGGGTCGCGCATTACGACCGCAAGGCGATGTTCAAGCCGGGCAAGGGGGACATCGTTCATATGCATTGGCCGAGCTACACGTATCAGGCGTCGGTCTTCCCGCTTACGCTGGCGAAATCGCTGTTTTTCATGGCGCTGCTTTACGCCTACAAGAGCAGGGGAGTGCGGCTGTACTGGACGATCCATAATATCTGGCCCCATAACGGCAAGTCGCGCTGGGACGCTCTCATGCGAAGGAGGCTGCTCCGGCTGTGCGACTCGGCGTTCGTGCTGAGCGACTCGGTCCGGCGGGAAGCCGCCGCCGCGTTCGGGACCCGCGAGGACCGGCTGGTCGTTACGCCGCACGGCCATTACGTGGGCGCATACTCCGGCCGCGGGACGGATATCCGTTCCCGGTTCGGCATTCCGAGGGACCGGTTCCTCTTTCTCTTCATCGGCCGAATCAACCCTTACAAAGGCGTCGATCGGCTGATCGAGGCTTATCGCCGGCTGGAGCCCGGAACGGGAGCCTTGCTCATCGCGGGACAAGCCGATTCGGGCTACCCTCTCGAATCGCTCGCTGCCGGCGACGACTCGATCAAGGTGCATCCCGAGTTCGTGGACGACGGCGAGCTGAGCGACTTTATGGAGGCGGCCGATGCGGTCGTGCTGCCTTACCGGCAGATTACGACGTCCGGCAGCGCCATTCTGGCCTTGTCCTACAAAAAACCGGTCGTCGCGCCGAGACTCGGCTCGCTCGGCGAGTACGTGTCCGAGGGCTGCGGCGTCCTGTACGACCCCGACGATCCGGACGGGCTGCGCAAGGCTCTCCTCGAGGCCGCGAAGCTGGACAAGGAAGAGACGGAGAAGCGAATTGAGGCGAAGCTCGGAGAACTGGACTGGGACCGGATCGCCGGCAAGATGATGCGCGTCTACGACGGTTCGGCGGACGGTTCGGCGCGGCAAGAGGTGAGAGCATGAGGGCGTCGGTTGCGATCTGTACCCACAATCGGGCCGCGGACTTGCGCGAAGCGCTGCTCAGCCTGTTGTCGCAGCGGCTGGAGGATTCGTTCGAAGTGATCGTGGTGGACAACGGCTCCACCGACGCGACGAAACAGACCGTTCGGGAGTTTCAGCAATCCGTAAGCTTTCCGGTTCGCTATATTTTCGAAGAACGGCTGGGCCTCTCCGTCGCCCGGAACCGCGCCATCCGCGAAGCGCGGGGCGAATACGTGCTCTTTCTCGACGACGACGCGATCGCTTGCGAGGATTGGGTCGGCGAGATCGTCTCGGTGTTCGACATGGACCCGGAGATCGGCTGCGTCGGGGGCAAGATCGACCCCGTCTGGGAAGGGGGGGCGCCTGCCTGGCTGCCTCCGGAAAATCGGACGCTTTATACCATTCTTGACTACGCGGACGACATTGTGGAGATGCAAAGGCCCGCGATTCCGTTCGGCGCCAACGTGGCGTTCCGCAAATCGGTGTTCGAGACGACCGACTTGTTCCGGGAAGACTTGGGCCGGGTCGGAAGCAACCTGCTCTCCAGCGAGGAGAGCGAGCTGATCGAACGGGTTCGCGGCCGCTATACGGTCTACTATTCTCCGTACGCATCGGTGCAGCACAAAATTCCGCGAAGCCGCATCAGCCGGCGCTGGCTCATTCGCCGCATCTATTGGCAGGGAGTCAGCAGCGCGGTCGGCTCGCATCGCAAATCGGGCATCTTCGTCCGGTCGATGCTGAAGGTGCCGCTGTTCGTCCTGCTCTCGATTCCGTTTTTGTACGACAGGAGGCGGGTATTCCGCAACATCAGCCGCATCGCATACAACAACGGGCTGATCCGGGGCGTGCTGCGAGCGCATCAATGAACAAAATCGGACGGTAAGGAAGTTGGCAAAGATGGTTAAACCGCTTGGCTTCAAACGTCTTCTATCCGGACGGGGCGCCATGCAGGCGATCGTGCGGACAAGCGCCGCCAATCTGCTCATCATGGTGCTGAGCACGCTGTCTTCCATCGCGACGGCGCGTTGGTTCGGCGTGGAGGGCAAAGGCGAATTCTCGGCGATTCTGTTCTGGCCGACGCTGCTCGCGGGCGTGCTCAGCTTCGGGCTGCCGACTTCCCTGATCTTCAACCGGAAGTCGCATCCGAATCTCGGCGCGGATTTCGTGCGGGCCAGCTTCCTGATCCAACTGCCGATCAGCCTGCTGGCCGGGATTGTCGCCTGGATCGGGCTTCCCGCTTGGCTCGGGAACTATCCGGACGCGATCGTCCGCATCGCCCAGTGGTACACCGTCATCATGATCCCGCTGCTGCTGGCCGTGAACCTGCTGTCGGCGCTGGCGCAAGCCATGGAGAACTTCAACCTGTACAACGGCCTGCGGCTGTACGTGCCCCTGAGCAACATGGTCGGATTGGCGGCGCTGTGGGCGTGCGGAGCTCTGGGACAGAGTTCCGGCGCGTTCGTCTACTTCGGCACCAGCCTTCTCGTCGTCTGTTGGTCGTTGTACCGGTTGAGGCGGGAATTGACCTTCGGCTGGTTCGGCAAGTTCGCGAACCGGGGAGCGATCAAGTCGCTGTTCGGTTACGGCGGCAGGGTGTACGGCGTCGAGCTGCTCGGAACGCTGTATTCCCAATGCGACAAGCTGATTATTCTCACGCTGCTTGCGCCGAGAGAATTCGGCCTGTATACGGTCGTATACACGCTGTCCCGCGTGTTCAACGTCGTTCAGACCGCCGTTACGGGCGTCGTCTTTCCGAAGGTGACCGGAATGTCGCAGGAAAAAATCGTCGAGACGGTCTGCCGGGCGTTCCGGCTGTCGTTCGTGCTGATGTGCGCCTCGCTCGTACCCGGCATCCTCATCGGGCGCTATCTGCTGGGGCTGCTGTACGGGAAGGCTTTCCTCGAGGCGGGGACGGCATTCGATCTTCTCGCCGTGGAGTGCATTATCGGAGGAGGCTCGTGGATTCTGGCATCCTCTTTCAATGCGATGGGACGTCCCGGCCTGGTCGCGGTGAGGCAAGCGATCGCCCTGGCGCTGACGGTCGGGCTGATGTTCGTCCTCGCCCCGTCTTACGGCCTGAACGGCATCGCCTTGGCGCTGCTGTTCGGCTCGGTCAGCCGGCTTGTGATTACGGTCGCGGCGATGAAGATCGTCTTCAAAGCGCCGGTATCGGGCGTCATCTTCGATAAGAGCGATTGGCGCTTCCTGCGGGGGCGGTTGTCGCGGGCGGCGTAAAGTTGACATTAGGGGAAGGACGGCAACGCAAGATGCAAAGGCGAGGCAGAAGCGCGAAGGAATATGCGAGATACGGTTACCGCCTGCTTCGCGGCGCCTTTTTCCGAAGGAAAGTGGATCATGGCGGCAGGATGCTGAGAGTGTGCGGTCCGGTGAGGGTGTCGAAGACGCGAAGCGCCCGGCTGATCATCGGGAGCCGGGTCATCCTTCATCGGCATACCGGATTTTTCCTGGATTCGGCGGAAGCCGTGATCGAGATCGGCGACCACACGTTCCTCAACCGAAGAAGCGAGATCATGTGCAAGCGGCACGTGAAGATCGGCAGCCATTGCGCCATCTCCTGGGACGTGACCATCACGGATACCGACTACCACGTCCTGGAAGGTTCGGAGACGACTCTTCCGGTGGTCATCGGCGACCATGTGTGGATCGGCAGCAAGGCGACCATTCTGAAGGGCGTGACGATCGGCCGGGGAGCCGTCGTGGCGGCCGGGGCGGTCGTGTCCAAGGACGTGCCGGCCCGGACGCTCGTGGCGGGGGTCCCGGCGAGGGTCGTCCGGGAGAACGTAAGCTGGTCCCTGTGAACGGGAGTCCGGCAAATCGACGCGCGCGAAGGAGACATGGAACATGAACACCGCGACAAAAGCCCATCCGATGGATGAGCTGAAGCAGCGGCTTCGGCAAATTCTGGACGTGATCCCGCCGGGCTCGGACATCTACTATATCGATTATCCGGTGCACGGGAACGGCGGCGATCTGTTGATTATGAAAGGAACCGAAGCTTTTTTCAAAGAATACCGCATCCGGGTCCGGGCGCGCTACAGCGTGCTGGACTTCCCGGACCGTCTGTCTATTCCGAACAATCATATTATCGTGCTGCACGGCGGAGGCAACTTCGGCGACTTGTACCCGGTTCACCAGAAACTGCGGGAGAAGATCGTCATGAATTATCCCGGCCATCGCGTCGTCATGCTGCCGCAGACGATCTTCTACAAGAGCGTATCCGAGTTCGACAAGACGGCGGACATTCTGAACCGGCACCCGGACGTGCATCTGTACGTCCGCGATACGCTGTCTCTGGAGATGGCGAAGGACAAGTTCAGACAATGCCGCGTCTATCTGTCTCCGGACATGGCGCATCAGCTGTGGCCGATCCGCAGCCGGTCCGGTCCCGACAAAGAGCTGCTGCGCTTCCTGCGGACCGACATCGAGAAGACGGCCGGGCAGGAACGGCTGGAAGCTTCCGGCGCCGGCGACTGCCTGGACTGGCCGACGCTCTACAGCCGCGCGGAACAGCGCTCGATCCGCGCTTTCGGCTTGGTGCTTCGCAAGGGGAAAGGCCGAATTCCGGTCGGTTCGATGTGGGGCAAGTATACCGACCGCCTGGTGCGCAAGGCGGTCGACCGGTTCGCGCGCTACCGCACCGTTCAAACTTCGCGGCTCCACGGGCATATCCTGTCCTGCCTGATGGACAAGCCGCACGTGCTGATCGACAACGCCTACGGCAAGAACGCGAATTACTTCCGCACTTGGACGAATGGCATCGCCTCGGCTAAGCTGCTGGCCGAACCGGCGAATGACAAAAAGGAGGGAATGGCATGAAGATCGTTCTTCTGTCGGGCGGCTCGGGCAAACGGCTGTGGCCGCTGTCCAACGATTCCCGTTCGAAGCAGTTCCTGAAAGTGCTGAAGGATCCGTCCGGACAGCCGGAATCCATGGTTCAGCGGGTATGGAGACAGCTCGGCGAAGCCGGCCTGCAGGACCGAGCTTACGTGGCGACGGGCAAATCCCAGGTGGAGCTGATCTACGGCCAGTTGGGCAGCGACGTGCAGCTGATCGACGAGCCGGAACGAAGAGACACGTTCCCGGCGATCGCCCTGGCGGCGACGTATCTGTACGCCATGGAGGGCGTGGGCCTGAACGAGACGGTCGTCGTCATGCCGGTCGATCCGTACGTCGACGGCGATTTTTTCCGGCAGCTGGCGCAGCTGGAAGAGGCGCTGGACACTTCGGGCGCGGATATGGCGCTCATCGGCGTCCAACCGACGTATCCGTCCGAGAAGTACGGATACATCGTTCCCAAGCGGGCAGACGGTTCAGGCCGCTCGTTCCTGGAGGTTCGCGAGTTCCGCGAGAAGCCCGGACGGGAAGAAGCGGAGGAGATGATCCGGGAGGGCGCGCTGTGGAACTGCGGCGTGTTCGCGTTCAAGCTGGACCTGCTCGTCAACCTGCTGATGGCCTACGAGCTTCCGATCCATTACGAGGAGATGCGCAAGCGGTACGGCTCGCTTCCGGCGATCAGCTTCGACTACGAGGTGGTCGAGCGGGCGAATCGGATAGCGGCGGTCCGTTACGAGGGCGAGTGGAAGGATCTCGGCACCTGGAACACGCTGACCGAGGAGATCAAGACCCCGGTTATCGGCAAAGGAATGGTCTCGGAGCATACGGCGAACGCCCACGTCATCAACGAGCTGGAAGTTCCGATCGCCGTGCTGGGCTTGTCCGACGTCATCGTGGCGGCGAGCCCCGACGGCATCCTCGTGGCGGACAAGAGCTTAAGCCCGCTGGTCAAGGACATGCTGAAGCATTCGGAGCAGCGGCCCATGTACGAGGAACGGCGCTGGGGCCGCTACCGGGTGCTGGATTACGCGGTTTACCCGGACGGCCGGGAAGTGCTGACGAAGCGGATCTTCATCGCGGCCGGCAAAAACTTGAGCTACCAGTACCACAGTCTTCGCGACGAGGTATGGACGGTCGTGGCCGGACGGGGAACGGTCGTTCTGGACGGGCGGATGCGGACCCTGACGGCCGGCGACGTTCTTCTTGTGCCGAAGGAGTGCCGTCACAGCGTACGGGCGGAGAGCGATCTGGAGATCGTCGAGGTGCAGACCGGAACGATGCTGGTTGAGGAGGATATCGTTCGATTGGAGCTTCAATGGGACGAGATCGTCCAACTTTGCCAGGTTTAGGAGGGATCCAATGAACATTACGGTAATTGGCACCGGCTACGTCGGACTCGTATCGGGCATCTGCTATGCGGAGCTTGGGCACACGGTCGTCTGCGTCGACAAGGATTCATCCAAGATCACCGCCTTGCGAAGCGGCCTCATCCCGATCTACGAGCCCGGGCTGGAGGAACTCTCGGCGCGGAATACCGCCGCCGGCCGCCTTCGCTTCACGGGCGACCTGAAGGAGGCCGTCCGCGGGACGGATCTCGTCGTCATCGCGGTCGGCACGCCGCCGCTGCCGAGCGGCGAGGCGGATCTCAGCTACATCGACGGCGCAGCGGACGAGATCGCGGATGCGCTGGACGGCTACGCGATCGTCGCCGTGAAGAGCACCGTTCCCGTCGGCACGAACGAACGGGTTCGCGATCGGATCCGGTCGCGGACGGACATGCCGTTCGACAGCGTGTCGCTGCCGGAATTCCTGCGGGAAGGCTCGGCCGTCCGGGACACGCTCAAGCCGGACCGGATCGTGATCGGGTCCGATTCCCGAGCCGCCGCCGAGAAGGTCGCGCAGCTGCATAAGCCGCTCACCGACCGGATCATGATCACGGACATCCGCAGCGCGGAGATGCTCAAATATGCTTCCAACGCTTTTCTGGCGACGAAGATTTCGTTCATCAACGAGATTGCGAATATATGCGAGAAGGTCGGCGCGGACGTGACCCAAGTCGCCGAGGGAATGGGCTACGACCGCCGCATCGGCCCGGCCTTCCTGAAGGCGGGCATCGGCTACGGCGGATCGTGCTTCCCGAAGGACACGCGGGCGCTCATCCAGATCGCCGGCCACGTCGAATACGACTTCAAGCTGCTCAGCTCGGTCGTCGAAGTGAACCGGGACCAGCGGCTTCGCATGGTTCAGAAGCTGGAGACGATTTTCGGCGGGGACTTGAGCGGGAAGACGGTCGCGGTCTGGGGACTCGCCTTCAAGCCGGAGACGGACGATGTCCGGGAGGCGCCCGCTCTGGAGATTATGCGGAACTTGATCGCCCGAGGCGTGAAGGTGAAGGCGTACGACCCGATCGCGCTTCCGAACTTCCGCGGTCTGTTCGGTGAGAGCGGCGTCGTCTGGTGCGACCATGCGATGGAAGCCGCCGCCGGAGCGGACGCTCTTTGTCTGCTTACGGAATGGGAGGAATTCGCCCGGGCGGACTTGCAGCAGCTGCAATCGACCATGAAGCAGCCGGTTCTGATCGACGGCCGGAACGTATTTAAAGAAGAGGACCTGGCGGGAACGGAGTTCGTCTATTACTCCATCGGCCGTCCCAGCCTGAACCAAGGGGTCAGAGAGGAAATGCCGGTTCTCCAATTCTGAAGGGGGAGGGGGGGCAAGAAATCCTCCGATAGCGAAGGAGGAGAAGGAAGGAGCGGATCGCTGTGAGGAGGAAAAAAACCGTCCTGCTCCTGATATACGGATTGGCGGCTTTAACGGTCCCGCCCGGAACGACGCTTGGGGACAGTCCCGGCTTCGTCATCCAGGTCGACGATCTGCAGAATTGGGATGCGACTTACGACCATTCGGAAGCATTGAAGCTGCGAACGGACCCGGATGAAGACCGGGATTCGTCGCTCGTCGAGAGCGACGGGGCCTCCGGAGAGTATCTGGTGTACCAGGCAAGCGGCTACCTGCGATCGTTCGCCGTATATGCTTATGGAGCGGAGGGAGGTACCTCCAACGCGCTTCGGTTTTACTTGTCGTCCGACGGCAAGTCGTATCGGAGCGTGGAGCCGGACATTCACGTGGACGAAGGGAATCCGGCGGCTGTCACCTATGAATCGAGAGAATTTCCAAGCGGCACGAAATATTTGAAAATCGTGTTCGCGGGGACCGGAGCCGGGACGCCCACGTCAATCGGCAAAGTGATCCTGAACGGACCCGGCAGCGTCGGCGCGAGCAAGCCGTCGGGCCCGGTGCTCTACGGCAGCATGGTCATGCTGAACCGGGCGTCGGAAGGCGACACCGTGTATTATACGACGGACGGGAGCGATCCTCGCGACTCCTTGACCCGGAAGCATTACTCCGATCCGATCCCGATCTTGGAAAAGACGGTGCTGAAGTCGACGGCGGTCAATCATTCGGGCAAGGATCAAGCCGCCGCCAGCAGGGTATCGACGTATACGTTCGATCCCTACCCGGTGACGGCGCCGGCGCCGGGCATAACGGATCCGCTGGACGACTTCAAAACGGCCGCGAGCAAAGCGAATCTGTATCTGGCGAAAGACAATCCCAGCTATTATGACAACGACGGAAGCCGGGCGGTTCGCTCGACGACGGCGCAGGGAATGCTGCTGTACCGTTCGGATACCGACATGACCTCCTTTACGGTGCGCAGCTTCTACTATTCCGGCCAGCCGTTCGAGAAGCTTCGCTTTTTCGCGTCGTCCGACGGCAAGACGTACGAAGAAGTCGACGCGGACAGCTATGCGTCCGGCTATGCCCAGAGCAATTGGCAGCCGTATGCGTACGAGAGCTCGGACCTGCCGGCGCATACGCGGTATTTGAAAATCGATCTGATCGGGGAAGCGAAGTCGTGGACGCCTCAAGTGTCGGACGTGTCGATCGACCGGACGACGGCATCCGTGAAGCTCGCCGAGTCGCAGGACGGGGACGGCTATAAGGCGACCTTGAGTTCGGCGACGGCCGGCTCCCGCATTTATTATCGCTTGAACAAGGGAGACGACTTCCTTCCTTATTCGGGACCGATCGAGCTGCAGGGGTATAACCAGCTGGAGACGTACGCCGTCAAGGACGGACTGGTGCCGAGCCCGATCCGCAGTTATAGCGTCAACGCGGGAGGGGCCGTCCAACTGGATCGGTTCGGCCAACTGGAGAGCGCGAACTTCGCCGGCAAGGTGACTTCCGAAGCGCAGCTCAAAGCGGATGCGCAAGCCGACGCGACTTACTACGGAAGCTTGAAGGCGCCCGAGGATCGCGACGCTTACGGCGGGCTTGCCGGCAGCGCGGAGAAATACGGGCTGAAGGCGACCGGGTATTTCGCCGTCCAGCAGTTGAACGGGCGGCCGGTCATGACGACGCCGGACGGCAATCTGTATTTCAATCTGGGGGTCAACGGCGTCACGCCCCAGGAGACGTACACGATGGTCGCCGGACGGGAAGAACAATTCGAGTCGATTCCTTCCTATGCCAGCGCCTACAAAGCCGCCTATCTCGGGAAAGACAACTTCTCGTACTACTTGGCGAACAAGTATATCAAAACCGGAAGCGTCCCGACGGAGCACGACATCTATACGGAAGCGATCGGCCGACTGCAGAAATGGGGCTTTAACGGGATCGGCGCCTACTCGCCCGAGAAATACGGCGAGGAAGGCAAGTTCCCCTATGTCCGGATGCTGCCGCTGGACGGAATGAGCTGGGCCAAGATCGACGGCCTGTCGCTCTTCGACATCTATGCTCCGGACGCCGAGGCCAAGCTGGACAAGGCAATCGCTGCGGCGGTCGCTCCGCATAAGGACGATCCGATGCTGGTCGGTTACTTTATCGGCAACGAGTACGATTTCCACCGGTTCTATACCGAGGTTCCGAAGCTCAAGGCGAGCAAGGCGGCGCTCAAAGCCAAGCTGGTCGCGACGCTGCAAGCGAAATACGGCACGATCGCAGCGTTCAACGCCGCTTGGAAGACGAACTTCAAATCGTTCTCGGACTTGAACGAAGCGGAGCTGACGCTGAACGCGTCGCCGGCCTGGCGCGACATGGAATCGTTCTTCTCCGATTATCTGAACCAATTTTTCGGCACGGTGTCCAAGCTGTACCGCAAATACGATCCGAACCATCTTCTGCTCGGCGACCGGTGGATCACGACGACGTTCCACAACGAGAAAGTACGGCAGACTCTCTCCGAGGTCGAAGGGAAGTACATGGACGTCATCAGCATCAACTATTACACGTACAAGATCGAGACGGATCTGCTGAACGAGGTCAACGAGTTGTCGGGCGGCAAGCCGATCCTGATGAGCGAATTCGGCTACGGCACGTCGGAGCAAGGATTGCAGCCGCTCATGCTCAACTCGGCGGTCAACCAGTTCCAGCGGGGAATGCGCTACCGGAACTTCGTGGAAGGCGTGGCCAGCCTCCCTTACGTAGTCGGCGCGGATTTGTTCAACTACGTGGACCAGGCGGGGCTCGGCCGTTACTGGCAAGGGGAATGGGGAGAGCATTACAACTCCGGCCTCGTCAACGTCGCGGACCGTCCGTACAAGGATTATCTGAGCGGGATCATGGCCACGAACGACGACATCTACAAGGTCGTACTCGGCCAGCGGACGAAGTTCTATTACGATTTCAGCCAAAAGTAAAGGAGGAGCCCGGATGGTCGGCGCGGACGGCAACAATCTCGTTTTTCTGCTCTGCACGCCCAGAAGCGGAAGCTCTCTGGCGACCGTGATGCTGCAAAATCACAGCGAAATGTTCGCCACCCAGGAGATGTGGTTCCTGATGAGCCTGCACGATCTGAGAGAGCCGCCGCGCCGCGCTTACGGCGGCGGAGCCATTCTGGACCGTTTCTTCAACGGCGTGCTGCCCGGAGAGACGTTCGAAGAGGCGTGCCGGTCGTTCGCGCTCCAAGCGTACAACGGGCTGCTGCGGGGCGGGGGAGGCGCGGACGTCATCATCGACAAGTCGCCGAGGTACTATTATTTGCTGGAGTTCCTGGACGCCTTGTTTCCGCGCTCCCGCCGGATCTGGCTGATTCGCAATCCGTTCGCGGTGCTCTCTTCCTATAAGAAGATCGGCGCGGCCAGAGGCGAGAAGATCGATCTGGAGGCGCTGCTCGGCAGGTCCGACTTCGAGATCAAAGCGGCCGATCTGACGGTCGGTTTGTTCCGTTACCAACGCTACTTCTCCCGGCCCGATCCGTACGCCTTCCGGCTTCATTACGAGAAGCTGGTCGCGGAGCCGCAAGCGCAGCTCTCCGAGGCGTGCCGGTTCCTCGGCAAGGAGTACGAGGAAGGCATGGAGATCTACGGCGCCGGGAAATCCGACGCGAAGACCGACCTGTTCTTCAGCATGGGCGTCGGCGATCCGTTCGTCGCCGACCACTCCGCGCCGCACGGCGACTCCGTCCATGCATGGAAGGAAGTGCTCACGAAGCGGGAAGCGGAGCTTTACGGGCGCATGCTCGGGGCGAAGCTGTTCGCGGAGCTGGGCTACGCCGAGGAGCTGGCGGAGGCGGAGAAGTGGACGGGCGTTCGCTTCGATCCGGAGCCGGACGCCGGAGTGCTGAAGCGGCTCGGCGATCAGCTGGCGGAGGCGACCGGCTGCCGCTGGCAGGCCGATTACCGGATGCGCAGCGATCTTGCCGCCGGGGCTCCGGCGGACCTGGCGCCGGAGCCGGAAACGGGCGGGCGAGCGGCGGATTCGGAGCTGATGCAGCTGCGGATGACGGTGCGCGCGCTGGAGCAGCGCCTCGAGGACGGCGTGATGGAGCAGAGACGCCTGCGGTCGCAGATTCACGCCATGAGGCGGAAGGCGGACTGGCTGAAGTCGGCGATTCCGTTCGGCAAACGTCTGTCGCGGCTCGCATCGGCCTACATGTCCGGAAGCGGAGGGAAGAAATGAGCGCGATCGCCGGCTTGATCCGGCTTGACGGGCAAGATGCGGACCCCGCGGATGCCGAAGCCCTGATGGGCGCCATGCAATCGTACGTGGCCGATGAGGTCCGGACGTGGCGCGGCGGCCCCGCGTTCCTCGGCTGCCGAATCCGGCGGATCACGCCCGATTCGGCTGCCGAGCGGATGCCGGACGGCAGCGACCCGACCGGCCGGCTGCGAATCGCGGCGGACGCCATTCTCGACAACCGCTTCGAGCTGTTCGACCGCTTGGAGGTGCCTGCCGCCCGCCGCGGCGAAATGACGGACAGCGAGCTCATTCTGCTCGCTTACCGGAGGTGGGGGCGGGAGACGCCGGCCGCTCTCGTCGGAGATTTCGCGTTCATGATCTGGGACGAGGAACGCCGGCTGCTGTTCGGCGCTCGGGACACGTTCGGCAGCCGTTCGCTTTATTATCACGGCAACGCCACGCGCTTCGCCTTCTGCACCGCGATGGGGCCGCTGCTCGCGCTGGACGATACGCCCAAAGGGCTGAACGAAGCGTGGCTCGCGGAATTCATGGCGATTCCGGAGATGTTCGAGTGCACGGACCCCGAGGCGACGCCGTACCGGGACATCCGGCAGGTGCCGCCGGGCCATGCGATCGCCGTGACGGACGGGCGCGTCGCGCTTGCCGGCTTCGGCGCGCTGGAGCCGGACGCGCCGCTGCAGTTGAAGTCGGACGCCGACTACGAGGAAGCGTTCCGGGACGTGTTCGGGGAAGCCGTTCGGTGCCGGCTTCGCACGTTCCGCGAGGTCGCGGTGACGTTAAGCGGCGGCCTCGACTCGGGGACGGTCGCGAGCTTCGCCGCGCGGGAGCTGGCGCAGAGCGGGAAGACGCTGCATGCCTACAGCAGCGTTCCGCCGCGGGATTTCGCCGACTGGACGCCGGGCGGCACGGCCGCCGACGAGCGGCCGTATATCCGGGCGACGGCCCGGCATGTCGGCAATATCGAGCAGACGGATCTGGACTTCGAGGGGATCAGCCCGTATACGGAAGTGGACGAATGGCTGGACCTGCTCGAATCTCCTTACAAGTTTTTCGAGAACTCGTACTGGCTCAAAGGGATATACGAGCGGGCCGGCAGGCAAGGCGCGGGCATTCTGCTGACCGGGGCGCGGGGCAACTTCACGATCTCGTGGGGACCCGCCCTCGATTACTACGCGCTGCTGCTGAAGCGGATGAGATGGCTGCGGCTGCTGCGCGAGCTCCGGCTGTACGGAGAGAACAAGGGAATCGGCCGCAGAAAGCTGCTGCCGATCATCGGCAAGCTGGCGTTTCCCGCGCTGGCCGGCCGGCGCTCGTCGCAGGCCGCCGGGGCGGACCTCCCGGCGATGCTGATCCATCCCGATTTCGCCGCGCGGACGGGCGTATTCGCCAGATTGCGCGAAGGCTCGGGCGGCCCGGCGGAAGCGGATGCCGTCCGGCTTCGCCGGGATAAGCTCGGCAGCCTCGCCGCCGCGAACAAGAACGGCGCGACGGCTACGAAGCTGTCGCTGCGGTACGGCGTCTGGGAACGCGATCCGACGTGCGACCTGCGGGTCGTCCGGTTTTGTCTCGCGGTGCCGCTCCCCCAGTATGTGCGGGACGGAATGGATCGCGCGCTCATTCGCCGGGCGACGGCGTCCGTGCTGCCCGACGAGGTCAGGCTGAACCAGAGGGTTCGGGGCATTCAGGGCGCCGATTGGCTGCACCGCGCCGCCCCCGCGTGGTCCAGGCTGACCGAGGAGTTGACCCGTCTATGCGCCGATCCGGCCGTCGCTGCGTATCTGCACGTCGAACGGATCCGGGCCGCCCTTGCGGGAGCGGGGCGGGAGCCTCGTCCAGAGCTCGCCTTTCACCCGGAGATGAGGCTGCTCATGCGAAGCCTGATTCTCGGCCGGTTCATCAAGCGGTTCGCCTGACCGGCCGGTTCGGGAACGCGGACCGAATTCGGCAATCGAGCATGAAAGGAGGTGAACCAGATGCAAATGAGCGCGAAGAAAGAATGGCAAGCTCCCGAGCTCGAAACGCTGAACGTCAGCGAGACGATGTACGGGAAAGGAATGACGAACATCGATTTCGTCACGACGGAAGACATGGACATCTATGCACCGAGCTGAGCATGCCTTTCCCGATTTGCCCAGCGTCCTTATACAGCCCTCTTGGGCTGTATAAGGACCCTTTTTGCCGTGAATGCCCGGTGCTCTGCCGGGCACAACCAACCTAGCCCGATCCGGCGCCAGATAACCGAGAAATTCGGCGAATGGGCGTCGGCACGGTCTGAACGAGCGCCGATAACCGAGAAAGTCGGTTATCGGACGACAAAAACGGCCGGTAAGAACGCCGATAACCGAGAAAATCGGGTAACAAGCATAGGCAACGGTCTGAAAGACGACGTCGAAAACGAATCAATCGGATAAAGGCCGTCAGCGACGGCCCTGCCGATTATTTTCCCATAAAGAAAGGAGCGATCGGATTTGAACGAGCTTGCATTCGCCGAGCGGCCGACGGTTCACCAGGCTTTCGGCCTGCGGATCTCGAGCCGGGTTCCGCTTCCCGAACTGCCGTTGTCCGGCGACGCCGCGGGCGGAATGCCCGCCGATGTCGCGATCGGTCCGGCGGACCCGGACAAGCTGCGGGAAGAGCTGGAGGCTTGCGGCAGCAACTTTGCCTACTCGCGCGCAGGCAGCCGGTTCCTGTTCCTCATTCCGGACACGGCCGTTTACGGCATCGAAGACGGCAAGGCGATCGCCGTCGCACCGCTGCCCGGCGCGGATCGCGAGAAGGTTCGCGTTTATCTGCTCGGCACTTGCATGGGAGCGATGCTTATGATCCGGCATGTGCTCCCGCTGCATGGCAGCGCGGTCGTGATCGACGGGAAGGCGTACGCCTTCGTGGGCGACTCGGGCGCCGGCAAGTCGACGTTGGCCGCGACGTTCGTCGAGCTGGGACACCGGCTCGTCAGCGACGATGTCGTAGCGGTCTCCTTCGATGACGAAGGCTGCCCTGTCGTCATGCCGTCCTATCCGCAGCAGAAGCTGTGGCGGGAAAGTCTCTCGGGACTCGGCAAGGATGCGGCTCCGTATCGTCCGATCTTCCGGGAGACCGACAAGTTCGCCGTTCCGGTCACTTCCGGGTTCAGCCCGGATCCCGTTCCTTTGGCCGGCGTGTTCGAATTGGCCAAGTCGAACCGGGAGACGATCGGGCTGAGGAGCTTGCGCGGCGGCGAGCGGCTGCGGGTTGTGATGCAGCATACGTACCGCAAGGAGCTCGTTCCCCGTCTGGGACGGGAGGAATGGCATTTTCGAACGTCCGCCGGCATCGCGGGCGGGATCGGCGCTTGCAGGCTGGAGCGGCCGGAGGAAGGATTTACGGCCCGCCGTCTTGCGGAAACTATCATTCGTTTCGTCAATAAAGGAGGACATGAAGATGTCGGATCGGCATGAAGCGAGCCTGACGGTTGTCCGGGCGGAAGGAAACATCGTATGCGACATGGACGGAGAGAAGGTCATGTTCAGCGTCGCCACCGGCAAGTATTACAGCCTCGGCAGCGTAGGAGGAAGAATCTGGGAGCTGATCGGCGCTCCGATCCGGGTCGGCCGGCTGGTCGACGAACTGACGGAGGAATTTTCCGTCGAGCGTCCGGAATGCGAGCGGCAGGTGCGCAAATTCCTGCGCAGTTTGAAGCGGGAGTCGCTGATCGAGGTTCATTCGTCTTGATGCGGAGGCTCCGGACCTTTATGGCCTGGCCGGCGGAGAAGAAGCGGCTCATGCTGGAGGCGCTGGTATATCTGGCATGGGCGCGCATCATGAAGCTGCTGCCCTTCTCGCGCCTTGCGCCTTCGCTTGGCCGGCCGATGAAAGAGACGGCGAACGTACACGATCTGATGCAGGAACGCAGCATTCGGCGAATCTCGGAGGCGGTGCGGGTGATGAGCCGCCATACGTTCTGGGAGAGCCAATGTCTGGTCCAGGCGCTCGCGGCCAAGAAGATGCTGGAGCGCCGCCATATGGACAGCACGCTGTATCTGGGAACGGCGAGAGACGAGCGGGGGAACCTGATCGCGCACGCGTGGCTTCGCAGCGGACCGATCTATGTGACCGGAGCCGGCGAGCGGCATCGGTTCACGACCGTAGCGGCGTTCGGTACAGACCATTCGAACCGGAAAGATTGAAGGTGCCTATTATGGATAAGTCGTTCCGTCTGGATGTCGGCCCTTTTCCCATGGAATTGAACGTAATGCTGGAAGCGCTGCGAGGAGGGGCGGGACCGGAGAAAGAGCGGCCCGGGACACCTTTGTTGCCGAACATCGACTGGAATCAATTTATGAAGCTGGTGCGGCATCATCGCGTCTATCCGCAGATTTATGCGAATCCGGCAAACGGCGGATTGATTCCGCCCGATGTCCTGCAAACCGTCGGCCGGGATTACCGAATGAACGCGCTGGGCATGCTTCGCCTGAGCGCGGAGATGGAGCGCGTATGCAAGGCGCTGAACGAGCGCGGAGTCCGATCGCTTCTGCTCAAAGGGCCGGCGTTGGCCCGTCTCCTGTACGGAGACGTATCGCTTCGGACGTCCAAGGACCTGGACATCCTCATTCCCGTCGCCGACGTCGCGAAGGCCGAAAGCTTGCTTGAGGAGCTCGGTTTTGTAGCGGACCATCCGATCCCCCGCGGACTCGGCGACTGGAAGTGGAAGCTTCACCACGTGGCTTTCACGCATCCGCAGACCCGGATTCAAGTGGAGGTGCATTGGCGTCTCAACGGAGATCTCGGCAAAGAACCGCCTTTCGAAGAGCTCTGGAACGGGAGACAGCAAAGCGAATTGGTCGAGGGTCTGTACATGCCGGGGAACGAGCATCTCTTTATGTATCTGGCGATGCACGGCGCGCGCCACGGATGGTTCCGGCTTCGCTGGCTGGCCGATATCGACCGGATGGCGCGGCGAAGTCTGGACTGGGAAGCGCTCGTCGCTTTGCTGAAGCGGTATCACGCTCTCGATATGGCGGGTCAGGCGCTCGTGCTGGCCTCTTCGCTGCTGCATACGCCGGTTCCGGACGCGTTGAAGCCGGCCGCCTTCTCCAGCCGAGGACAAGATTTGGCGCGGCGATCGCAGATGTTCATCCGGGACGCCGACGCCTGGGCTTCCTTACCCGGTACGGGGCCGGCGGCCAGCGCCTACAAGAGCTACCTGTTCGCGTTGAAGACCACCCCGCAGAAATGGCGCTTCGCCATCAGCCGGCTGCATCCCAGCTTCCGCGACGTCGAGGCGCTGCCGCTGCCCAAGCCCCTTTATTTTCTATATTTCCCGCTCAGACCGTTCGTCTGGCTATGGAGACAAGTGCGGCAGCAGCAGCCCTTGAGAGATGAGGAGATGGGATGACGGATCTCTGGTTCTACCTGAACAGGCTGCGCGGCTTCGCGGGAATCCGCCTGTATACCCAGTTGGCCGCGATGATCGCGGTCGGACTGTTCGACGGGGTCGGCATTTATTTGCTCGCGCCCTTGCTCGGGCTGCTCGGGTTCTTCGGCGGGAGCTCCGGCAGCATTCCGCTGGCCGCCGGCTGGCTGGATGCGCTGCGCAGCCTGAACGTTGCTGCCGCCCTGCCCGTTCTGCTCGGGGTTTACGTGCTGGTGATGGCGATCCAGGCGCTGCTGCAGAAGGAGCAGAGCATTCGGGGCGCGCAGCTTCAACAAGGCTTCATCCGCCATTTGCGGCTCCGCATTTATGAGGGACTGATGAGGTCGAACTGGCTTTTTTTCGTTCGGCGGCGCAGGTCGGACTTCCACCACGTGCTCACATCCGAATTGGCGCGGGTCAGCCAGGCGACCTACTTGCTGATGCAGCTCGCGTCCTCGCTGGCGTTCACCGTCATTCAGATCGCCTTCGCCTTCTGGCTGTCGGCGAAGCTGACGGCCTTCGTCCTGATCAGCGGCGCGGCGATCGCGCTCGCCATGCGCAGACGGATTCGCCGCGCCAAGGCGGTCGGCAATCAGACCAGCCTGCTGTCGCAAAGCTATTACGCCGGTCTGACCGATCACTTGGGCGGCATCAAAGAGATCAAGAGCAATCGGCTCGAGGCGTTCTATCTCGACTGGTTCCGTTCCCTGACCGGACGCATGGAAGCCAACTTCACGGCCTTCTCGAGGCTGCAGGCCGTAACGGAGTGCCTGTACCGGATCGCGGCGGCGGCCCTGATCGCCCTGTTCGTCTACTTGTCTTACGAGGTGTTCCGCGTGGCGCCGGGCCAGCTCATGCTGATCGTGATCATCTTCGCCAGGCTGTGGCCGCGCTTCACGGCGGTTCAATCCAACGCGGAGCAGATCTACTCGGCGATTCCCGCGATCCGCAGCCTGCGCCAATTGGAGCGGGAGTGCGAAGCCGCCCGGGAATCGGCGGACGACGAAGGAACCGGCATTCCGCGGGCCATGCCCGTGAAGCAGGGGATCGAATGCAGCGGCGTTTTTTTCCGGTACGGAGAGGACGAGCAGTCGGAATATGCGCTGAAGGACATCAACGCGCGCATCCCGGCGGGGAAGATGACGGCGATTATCGGCAAGTCGGGGGCGGGCAAAAGCACGCTCGTCGACATTCTCATGGGGCTGCTGGAGCCGGTTCGCGGTACGGTCCTCATCGACGGCGTTCCGCTCGGAGAGGATACGCGGAACCTGCTGCGCCATTCCGTGGGCTACGTCGCGCAGGACCCGTTCCTGTTCCATGCCAGCATTCGGGAGAACCTCCAGGCCGTTCGCCCGGATGCCCGCGAGGAGGAACTGTGGGAAGCGCTGCGGTTCTCCGCTTCGGACGATTTCGTCAGACGGCTGCCCGAGGGGCTGGATACGATCGTCGGCGATCGCGGAGTCCGGCTGTCCGGCGGGGAGCGTCAGCGGCTGGTACTCGCCAGGGCCATGCTCAGGCGGCCGTCGATTCTGGTGCTGGACGAAGCGACCAGCGCGCTGGATAACGAGAACGAGGCGCGGATCCAGGAGGCGATCGACCGGCTGAAGGGAACGATGACGATCATCGTCATCGCCCATCGCCTGTCGACGATCCGGAACGCCGACCAGGTTCTTGTGCTGGAGCGGGGAGAAGTCGTGCGGGAGGAAGATCAGCAGCTTGCCAAGTAATTGCGCTCCTCCAGATAGCGAATCAGGTCGGCGACGGATTCCGCCGCCGGCCGGTTCTCCGTATCCAGAATCAACTCGGGCCGGACGGGAGCGTCGTAGCCCGCGCCGATTCCCGTGAAGTTGGAAATCTGGCCGCCGCGCGCCTTTTTGTACAGCCCCTTCGGATCCCTTCTCTCGCATTCCGCGAGCGGGCATTTCACGTAAATTTCGATAAACTCGCCGGGCGCCAGCATCTCGCGGACCATCCCGCGGTCCGCCTCGTTCGGAGAGACGAAGGCGGCCAGCACGACCAGGCCCGCGTCCACGAACAGCTTCGAGACCTCGCCGACCCTGCGGATATTTTCTTTCCGGTCCGCTTCGGAGAATCCGAGGTCTCGGCCCAATCCGTGCCGGACATTGTCGCCGTCCAGCACGTACGAAGCGATCCCCCGGCCGTGCAGCTCTTTCTCCATCGCGAAAGCAAGCGTCGTTTTGCCCGAACCCGGCAGTCCCGTGAACCATAGGACATAGCTCGGATGTCCGAATCTTTGACTTCGGTCCCGGCGGGTGAGACTGGACCGCTGCCAGGTCACATTGCGGCTGTCTGAATCCAAATGCTCTCCCCCTTTCGATGCTCTCATCTTAACACAGAGCCCGGAACGGCGCCTGAAGCCGGCGGCGCAGCCCGTTTGTCCCGAATGGGCCATGAGACCCGATAAAACATTCACATGGAAAGGAAGCGATGAACCGTGGACAGGTACGTCACATGGAAGCGGGGCGTCGCGCTTGCTCTGCTGTGCGGCGTGATCGCGGCCATCTTTGCATTCTCCTCGCAGTCTTACCAGGCCCAGAACATCCAGCCTTTTCTGAAGCATGCCCTTTCGAAGGAAACGGCGGAACGGATCATTCCCAATCTGAACATTCGGTATGACGGCAAATCGTACCAAAGGGATGTCAACCCGTTCGGCCTGATCGAGTTTCTGTTCCGCAAAGGCGCCCATCTGTTCGTCTACGGGTCCTTGGCAAGCGCGGCAGCGCTCGTTCTGCGAACGTTCCGGGCTCGGGAATCGGTCGCCGTCTCCTTGTCCCTGCTGGCCGTGCTCATCGTCGCGTCTCTGGACGAATGGAACCAGCGCTACTCCTCGGAGCGCACGCCGACCGTTCAGGATATTTTCGTCGATCTGATCGGCGGCTTGATCGGCCTTGCGATATGTTATGCGATCTCCCGCTTGTTTCGCCGCGCGAGAAGAGCCTATTCTCTCCGCAGCCGACGCGATCGATAAAAAAGCAAAGCAGCGCCCCTCTCGCCGATAGGAAAGGGCGCTGCCGTTACTTGCGATTCGTTCGATTCGTTCGGTTCTCTTCGATGTTCTGGTAATATCGTTCCCCGGTATTCGGGTTGAACCAGACTTGCTGTTTGATGCCGGTCGTCGGATCCGTAAAAATTTCGTTCGTCTTCTGAAAATCGAAGGGCGGCTCTTTGACGGATCGAGCCAGCCGGTTGCGGCGGTAAGCGACGGTTCCGGCGATCGAGATCAGAATGACAAGCGGACAGAAAATCAAGTAGAACGCAATCGCCCAGGTCCAAACCATGATTACGCCTTCTCCGCTACGACCGCCGTTCCGTAAGCCACGATCTCCGACATCGTCTGCCCGATCTCCCCGGAGTCGAACCGCATCATGATGACGGCATTAGCTCCCATGGCATGCGCGTTCTGGATCATGCGGTCGATCGCGGCCTTGCGCGCATCCTCGATCATCTCGGTATACTCCTTGATCTCTCCTCCGAATACGCTCCGCAGGGAAGCCGTAATATTTCCTCCGATGCCGCGGCTTCTGACAGTAACTCCGAACACTTGACCCAGAACCCGCTCGATGCGATATCCGGCAATATTCTCCGTGGTTACGACCAGCATTCCTTTTCCCCCTAACCGATTGGTTGTTTTGACAGTACCATATTTTTGGCGTCCGGGATAGTATCGTCCCCGGGCGAGTCCGCCAACCTTGTTCCAATCGACAATTCTGTAGAAAATTGTCCGGTTGACCGCTACCTTGTCGGGGGAAGACCGGATTGTCTCATCCGCCATTCCTTGCTTATCCATCGATTTGTCCGAAGTGCTTGCCGATAGCATCGCGTGGATTCGTTAGCGGCCGTCGCCCGCTATTGCCCGTCGTCACCCCCTGTCGCCCGCACACGCTTGCGTTCGCACCGATCCGGCGGAACGGCTTCGCCTCGGGTCATCGGCCATTGCCTTAAGAACCGTCAGGGCGATCTTCCCTGACGGTTTTTCTTGCACCCGAAATAAAGTCACCTCACCTTGAAATCGCCGCCTGTTTTTCGAGCATGCGCCCCTGTACAATGAAAAACGTGAAAGGGTTTCCAACGAGAACGGCAAGGAGGTGCCGAACGGATGAGCGCCAACGCGGAGGCGCCGGGCCGGGCAGCAGCCGACAGGGCCTTGGGCAGCGCGAGACGGAGCAGATGGCTCCGGAAGCTGTACAAGCAGCGGTACTTGCAGGTCATGGCTTTGCTCGGCGTTGCCTGGATGATCATTTTCAACTATATCCCGATGTACTGGATTCAGATCGCCTTCAAGGACTTCGACATCATCCTGCCGATGTCCCAGGCGCCTTGGGCGGGATTCGAGCACTTCAAGGAATTTCTGACGGACGACAATCTGTACCCGGTCATCCGCAACACGCTCGGCATGAGCTTGATCAAGCTCGTCGTCGGTTTTCCGCTGCCGATCGTCTTTGCCTTGCTGCTGAACGAGGTCCGCTCCATTCGGTTCAAGAAGTCGATTCAGACGATCTCGTACTTGCCGCACTTCCTGTCCTGGGTCATTCTCGGCGGCATTCTGGCGACCTGGCTGGCGGACGTCGGCATCGTCAACAAGGTTCTGATGGCGCTCGGCTTCATCGACGAACCGATCACGTATTTGGCGGAACCCAACTACTTCTGGGCGATTGCCGTCGGATCAGATATCTGGAAGGAGCTCGGCTGGTCCGCGATCATCTATCTGGCCGCCATCAGCAGCGTCTCCCCGGAGCTGTACGAGGCGGCGACGATCGACGGAGCCGGACGGTTTCAGAAAATGCGGAGCATTACGCTTCCGTGCATCAAGGGAACGATTGCGATTCTGTTCATTCTGGCCGTCAGCGGACTGCTCAGCTCGAACTTCGATCAGATTCTCGTGCTTCGCAACGCGCTGAACGAGAGCACGAGCAACGTGATCGACGTTTACGTCTACCAGGTCGGCATCGCGGACGGACGCTATTCCTACTCGGCCGCCGTCGGCTTGCTCAAGTCGATCATCGCGCTTGGCCTGCTGATCGGGGCGAACTTCGTGACGAAGAGGCTGAACGATACGTCCCTGTTCTGATTTCCTTCGATGAAAGGCGGAGAGTTGCGCCATGTTCACCCTCAAGCGCCGATCGCCGGGAGAAGCCGTGTTCGATTGGATCAACGGCTTCCTGATGCTCGTCATCTGCTTTCTGACGGTGTACCCGATCTGGTACGTGGTCGTCAACGCGTTCAACGACGGGACGGACGCGATGCGCGGCGGCATCTATTGGTGGCCTCGCGCGTTCAGCCTCGACAGCTTCCGAACCGTCTTCCGGAGCAGCGGCATCATGACCGCAATGGGCATAACGGTCGCGAAGACGGTTGTCGGCACGGTCATGCACGTCCTGTTCACCGCGATGGTGGCGTACGCTCTGTCCCGGAAAGAGCTGATCGGACGCCGGCTGTATATGATTCTGGGCACGGTCACGATGTTTTTCAGCGGCGGGCTCATTCCGACGTTCCTGCTCACCCGCGATCTCGGCATGCTCGACCATTTTATCGTTTATATCGTTCCGGCCATGTTCAGCTTCTTCGATCTGATCATCTTCCTCAGCTTCTTCCGGGACATTCCGGAAGGGCTTACGGAGGCGGCGGAGATCGACGGAGCCGGCGACTTCTCCATCTTCTTCCGCATCGTCATTCCGGTGTCGATGCCGGTGGTCGCCACGATCGCCCTGTTTCACGGCGTCTATCAATGGAACGATTATTTTACCGGCATGATCTATGTCAACAACACCGATCTGCAGCCGATCCAGACCTATCTGTACCGGGTCGTGGCGCAGGCCAGCTCCAATCAGATGCTCGCGGCCATCCCGAGCGGCGTGACGACCAACGTCACGAGCCAATCGCTCAAGCTGGCGACGATGGTCGTCACCACCGCCCCGATCGTGTTCGTGTATCCTTTCCTCCAGAAGTATTTCGTGAAAGGGTTCATGATCGGGTCGCTCAAAGGCTAGAGACCGTTTATCCGTCCGGCGACGATCGCGGGGACCGATAATAGAAGCAAGCCAATCTTCTCATAAGAAGGGGTCGAAAAAATGGGAACGAAGCGCAAATGGATAACCTCCCTGCTGGCCGCAACGGCCGCCTTGTCGCTGGCCGCGTGCTCTTCCGGCGGCAATAACGCCGCAAGCGGCAACAGCGCATCGTCGGGCGGCGGCAGCCCGGACGCAAGCTCTTCAACGCCGGCCGCGACGACGACGGCGTCGGCATCAGCAAGCCCGCAGGCTTCAGCATCGGGGGACGGAGACCAGCCCGCCTGGCAAGCCGATACTTCGCCGATTACCTTTGACTGGTACATCAACTTCTCCTGGTTCAACTCGAAGTGGGGCGACGACGCCGTGGCGAAATACGTGACGAAGAAGACCGGCGTCAGCCTGAACTTCGTCGTGCCGGCCGGCAACGAGGCCGAGAAGCTGAACACGATGATGGCTTCCGGTTCGCTCCCGGACTTTATCACGCTCGACGCGAACGACGTCGCCGTGCGGAAGATGATCAACGGCAAGCTGGTGCTGCCGCTGAACGAGCTCGCCGACCAATACGACGCCTACTTCTATAAGGCGACCGACCCGGCCAAGGTCGGCTGGTTTACGCAGCCGGACGGCAACATCTACGGCTATCCGGACGCCTCGTCGTCGCCGGCGGATTACGAGAAATACGGCTCGAACTTCGCGTCGAACCAGACGTTCGAGGTTCGCAAGGACATGTACGAAGCGCTCGGCAAGCCGGATATGTCGACGCCGGAAGGCTTCCTGAACGCCTTGAAGCTGGCGAAGGAGAAGTTCCCGGACGTGGACGGCCAGCCGCTCATCCCGCTCGGCCTGCACGAATTCACCGACAACGGCAACTATTCGCTGGAAGGGTATCTGCAGAACTTCCTGGCCATTCCGCAGCAGAAGGACGGCAAGCTGTACGATGGCAGACAGGATCCGGAGTATTTGAAGTGGCTCAAGACGCTGCGCAAGGCGAACGAGATGGGCTTGCTGTCCAAGGACATCTTCATCGACAAGCGCCCGCAGATGGAAGAGAAGATGGCGCAAGGCCGATACTTCGCGATGCTTTATCAGCGCTCCGACTTTACAACGCAGAATCTGTCTCTGTACCAGCAAGATCCGAACAAAGTATACATCGCCATCGACGGTCCGGCGAACGGCAACCATGACAAGCCGACATTGGACGGCCCGGGCATCTCCGGCTGGACCGTAACGCTGATCTCCAAGAATGTAAAGGACAAGAAGCGCGCCATCTCCTTCCTGAGCTATCTGATCAGCGAAGAAGGCGAGAAGGACATGTTCCTGGGCGAGAAAGGCGTCACCTACGACACGATCGACGGGAAGGATCAGTTCCTGCCCGAAGTGGTCGATCTGCTGAACAAGGACCGCACCGCGTTCGACCAGAAGTACGGCGCTTCCTATAAGTACTGGATGCTCATGGATACGAACATGAACCTGCAATGGGCGCCGCCGAGCGTCGAACCGGCGAAGCAGCTGGAGGATTGGACGAAGGGCAAGACGATCAGCATGTCGGAGTTCAAGGGCATCGACCCGCCTCCGGAGACGAAGGAAGGGATCGCGAAGAGCAAGAACGACCGGTTGTGGGGCAAGACGCTGCCCAAACTGCTGCTTGCGAAATCGGACGAGGAATTCGATAATATTTTCAACAAATACTTGGCGGACCGCAGCGATCAGGATGCGATCGACGCGTATCGCCAGGGCGCTTACGAGGCGAATATCAAGAAGCTGGAAGCGTTGAACAAGTAAGTGACGTTATCCATACGGAAACGGCGGCCTGGGGATCCTGCGAAGGATGCCCGGGCCTTGCGGTTATTTATCGGCGGGGTGTGAGCGGGATTGGTCCGGACGGGGAGAAGCGGGTTCACGGCGATTCGAAGCTATGTCGGCGGCTTGCCTATACAGGCCAAGCTGATTTCTTCGTTCGTGCTCGTCATCTTCATTCCGATCGTGCTTTTCGCCTGGTACGTGCTGGACGGACTGTCCGACCGCTCCATCCAGGAGATCACGAAGAAGTCCGAGAACATTCTGGATATCGAGAAGAACAACGTACGGAACAACATCGAGCTCATGGAGTGGACGGGGCAGCTGGCGCTCTCCAATCAGGACATGAAAGACTATTGGAATGCGACGGAGGAGCCCGACACCGCGTCTTTGCTCGATTTCAAGACGAGGGTGTTCAGCAATTTCGAGCACTTCCTGAACAACAATCCGCGCATCGCCGCGGTCCGGATTTATACGAGCAATCCGAACGTGTACGAATTCTGGCCGGTCGTTCTTCATGAGTCCCGCATTCGCGATCAGCCGTGGTACGACAGCGTCCTGCGCCAGAACGGGGGCGCCTGGTGGGAGATTCGGCGGAATATCGATATCGCGGCGAATTCGTCGGACGGCGCCGCCGTCAACGGTCCCGCCGTCTCGCTTCTGCGCGAATTCCCGTATCCCGACCTGTCCCATAACGGAATTCTGGAAGTCAGCATGGGCGTCAGGCAGTTTTTCACCAAGACGTACAGCGTCCAGGAACCGAGCTCCCAATTGCTCGTTCTCTCTCGCGGCGGAGACATCTACACGGACGACAACGCGAACATCTTCCGGCGGGCCTCCGCCAAAGAACTGATCGGCGCGATCCGGCTTCAGCCGGACGAAGGCGACAAGAGCGGCTTGTTCCGGTACAAAGGGCAGTCGTACCTGGCCGTGCAATCCTATCTTCCGGATCTGGATTTCCATCTGGTGAACATCGTCTCGCTGTCGGACACGATGGCGGATCTGCACCGCACGCGCAACAACCTGCTCTTCGTCGTTCTCATGCTGGCGGCCGTCCTGATTCTGATCTCTTCGTTCATGCACTCGCTCATCTTGAAGCGGCTGAAGGTGCTCCGGGATTCGATGAAGAAAGTTCGCGGCGGCGACTTCCACCTGGACGTTCCGGTCTACGGCTCGGACGAAGTGGGAGAGCTCGGCCATCACTACCGGCAGATGCTCAAGAAGATCAACGAGCTGATCGCCCGGCAGGTCAACCGGCAAGCGGCGACGAGGGAGGCGGAGCTTCGGTCGCTGCGGAACCAGATCGATTCCCATTTCCTGTACAACACGCTGGAAAATCTGAAAATGCTCGCGGAGATCGAGGGGCAGTATACGATCTCCGATTCGCTTACGTCCTTGGGCAGCATGATGCGCTACAGCCTGAAATGGACGCACGACCGCGTCCGGCTGCGCGACGAGATCGAACATATCCGCCACTATATCGCGATCATGAACATCCGCTACGCCGGCAAGCTGGAGCTTCGGGTAGACGTTCCGGACGAGTGGCTGGATCAGGAAGTGCTCAAGATGTCGCTGCAGCCGGTCGTCGAGAACGCGGTCAAGCACGGCTTCAACCCGCCGGCTCTGAAGGACGGGAAGCTCATGATCTCGCTTGCGGTCGCCGAGAGACTGGAGCAATGCGTGATCGAGATTGCCGACAACGGGTGCGGGATCCCCGAGGACCGGCTGCGGCGGCTGAATCGCCAGCTGCGAATGGACGAATCGGACTACCTGGAGATTCGCCGGGAATTCGAAGGCGATTCCCCCGGAATCAGCGGCATCGGCCTGCGCAACGTCGACCAGCGGCTGGTCATGTCCTTCGGCTTGGACTGCGGCATTCGGATCGAGAGCGTGGAAGGCAGCTTCACCCGGGTCGTGATGACGCTGCCTAGATACAATTGGACCGGAGGAGGGATCGGATGAAGCGCAAGCTGGTCATCGCCGACGACGAGCTCAATATTCGTCATGGCCTGAGAGCCATGATCGAGCGCCGGTACCCGGACTCGTACGAGTTCGCCTTCGCCGAGAACGGGAGCGAGGCGCTGTCCCTGATCGCGGAAGGCGGCGTTCACTTCCTGCTCACGGACATCCGCATGCCGGTCATGGACGGCATCGAGTTGCTCGAGCGGCTTCAAGAGCTGCCGGAGAAGCCCGCGGTCGTCATCCTGAGCGGCTACGACGATTTTCCTTACGCCAAGGCGGCGATCCGCTATCAGGCGAAAGAGTACCTTCTCAAGCCGATCGTGCGCGACGAGCTGTTCTCCGTGCTGGAACGGCTGGCGGATGAATGGCGGCTGCAGGAGGAGCGCGGGCAAGGCGAAGCGGACCGGCAGGGAATCGAGCGATCGGAGCGGCTCGCCTATGTGCTGCGGCAAGCAAGCATCGGCGAGGAGGAGGTCCGCCGCCTGCTCGGGGAAGCCGGTCTGGACTGGCTGGACGGCGGTTACGCGGTCGGCTTGCTGAAGACCGGAGAGCAGGCGTCGGACGCTTGGGCCGCGACCTCCCGCCTGGAACAATGGCTGTCCGGCGAGGAGCGGTGGGCCAGGTGCAGCCTGCGCGAAAGGGAGCATATAGTCGTCGTCCGAGGCGCGGACCGGTTCCGGCTGCTGCTGAATCCGCCGGAAGGATCGGCCCAGGAGCCGCTTAGCATCGCCGTCAGTTCGGAGGCCAAGGGCGCGGGGCAGCTTCGGCTCGCTTACAGCCAGGCGAGGCAGGCGGCCAAGTACTTCCTGCTGAACGACGGTCCGGGCCTGATCGGCTACGACCGGATTCGCGCCCTCGACTCCGGTTGTCCGCTGCCGGCGGAGCAAATCCGCAAAATATCGAATCTGCTGGGGGTCGGACGATTGCCGCAGATCAAGCGGCTGCTTCAGGAAACGCTGGATATTCGAGTCGTCTCCCGCTGCGAGATCGGCTACCTGCAGCAAATCAGCCGGCTGTTGAACGAAGAAGTGTTCGACCGGGTGTTCCGCACGTACGGGGAAGAATCCGTGGAAGTTTTGAAGCTGTACAAGAAAGCGGGCCACATCGAAAATTTCGCTCGTTTCCACGACTACTATTTTCACGTCGAACAGCTGCTGGAACGGCTGGACGAGTACGTCGGCCGCGTCCGGTCCGCCCATGCCGAGCACAAGGACATGCAGCGGGCGGTCGAGTACTTGCAGGAGCACTACCGCGAGGATGTCAACATGGCGGTCGTGTCGAACTATATTTCGCTGAACTATACTTACTTCAGCGAGGCGTTCAAGGAGTATACCGGCGAGAGCTTCTCCGCCTATTTGCGAAAGCTTCGGCTCGGCAAGGCGAAGGAATTGCTGGCGGGCACCGATCTGAAAGTATACGAGGTTTGCTCCCTTGTCGGCTTCGATAACGTGAAGCATTTTACGAGAGTGTTCAAGGAAGCCGAAGGCATCACCCCGCTGGAATACCGCAGCAAGGAGGCGGAGCGGGCGTAAACGGCTATCGAACCTCCAGACGCGTCAAATAGACGAGCTCGTCCCGCCTCATCTTGCGGAACTGGCCGGGGGTCGTTCCCGTCCACTTGGAGAACTGCCGGATAAAGCTCTGGACGTTGTCGTAGCCGATCCGGCGGGCAATTCGCTCCAGAGAGTCTCCTCCGCTGAGCAGCAGATGCATCGCCTCCTGCTGGCGCAGCACGAACAAGTAATCGCGCGGGGACATCCGGTACGCGTCCATGAACGTCCGGTAGCAATGCCTGCGGCTGTAGCCGAGCCGGCGCGCGATCGTTTCGAACCAATTCTCCTCTTTCTCCCGGTCCTCGTCCCCATGGCCGGCGACGAGCGTCTCGATCTCCCTCGCGATCCGAACGGGAAGGGAACGGCTTTCGTCCGGCTCGCCGGGTGCAGGCAAGAGGCGGTCGAGCTCGCCCTCCAGCAGATCGAGCGCCTCGTAGAGCGCGCGATAGAGACGGATGCGGGAAGCCTTCTGCGCCATGCGCTCATGGAGGGTCTTCACGGCGGCGACCAGCTTGCGGTTCAGCGGGTGGCCGCGATCGACGAGCAGCAGGCCGGAATCTCCCAGCCGCTGCAGGAAGGCGGGGTCGTCGAGCTGTACATGGAGGACGAAATAACGGAGCGATGCCTCGGATCGGTACGAGTGAAGCCGCATCGGAGGCACGAGAAGGAGATCCCCCTCTTCCTGGCGATACGGAATTCCGCCGATATCGGCCAGCTGCGTCCCTTCGAGAACGAGGTTGAGCTCGAACATCCGATGATGCAGGTGCCTGCCGCAGGACCAGCCCGCAGGAACGGCGGCGGAATGGGCGCCGTACAGATACGCTTCCGATTTGCTGTTGGGAAAAGCCGCATCCTGCTCCACCTGACGATCCGCCACCGCGATCCCCCCTCATCGATCCGAATCATGTCCCAATTGGTTAACGTTTCTCCCCGATCGGACCCTTTTCGCCCTAACGACCGCGATCTCTGACGTTTATACTTTGGGAGTACGCTACTATTATTCGCTTTTGCGAGCGGTTGCGCAACATCGGGAGGAGGCCGAGGCTGTGGAGTTGTTCAAAAGAATGGAGAGCCCGTCCGCCGCGTTCGTCCGTCTGGACGGCGGATGGCGGGCGCTGACCCGCGTTCGGACGGGAGCATGGGAGGCCGAGGGGATTACGCTTCGGCTGACGAACGAAGGCGGCTCCGTAGCGGTGACGTTGGAGGCTCCGGCAGTTGAGCCGAGGGCTGTCAAGCTTCGTTGGGACGAGCCGGTCGAAGGGAGTTGGCTCGTTCTGGGGGATCATTGGGAGCGGGCATACGGCGATCTGGAATGGCGCGGACTGGTGCCCGAGCGGGTTCTGCCGTGGTATTTCCTGGCTCATGACGGCGTCCAGACGGCAGGCTGCGGGGTGAAAACGGGAGCGGGAGCGTTCTGCTTCTGGCAGCTCGATCCGGATGGTCTGACGCTGACGGCCGACGTCTCCTGCGGCAGCGAGGGCGTTCGCCTAGGCAAGCGCATTCTGCCCGTCGCCTCGATCGTCACGGATCCGGGAACGGAGGGGGAACGGCCTTTTGCGGCGGCGCGCCGGTTCTGCTCCCTGCTGTGCGACCGTCCCCGAATGCCGAAGCAGCCGGTCTACGGCGGGAACAATTGGTACTACGCCTATGGCAACAGTTCGCACCGGGAGATTCTCGAGGACTCCCGGTTCATGTCCTCGCTGTCCGCGAATGCCGGCAACCGACCCTATATGGTCATCGATGACGGTTGGCAGTTGAAGAGCGGAGGAGGCGCCTGCAACGGCGGGCCCTGGACGGGAAACGGCAAGTTCCCGGATATGGAGCGATTGGCCCGGGAGATGAAGGAGATCGGCGTCAAGCCCGGACTGTGGTGCCGGCCCCTCCTGACGGCGGAAGAGGTGCCGGCGGAATGGATCCGCTATTCGGCGAGCGGGGGCTATGTGCTTGACCCGACCGTTCCCGAAGCGCTCGAATCGATCCGCGAGGCGGTCCGTGAGATGACCGGGTGGGGCTTCGAGCTGTTGAAGCACGATTTTACGACGTACGACCTGCTGGGCCAGTGGGGATTCACGATGCGCTCCAGACCGCACGCGCTGCCGCACCTGTTCCGGGACCGATCGAGAACGACCGCGGAGATCGCATTGGAGCTGTATCGGACGATCGCGGAGGCGGCGGGAGAGGCCGACGTGATCGGCTGCAACACGCTCGGCCATCTGGCGGCGGGGCTGTTCTCGATTCAGCGGACCGGGGACGATACGAGCGGCAAGTGGTGGGAGCGGACGCGCTATATGGGCGTCAATACGCTCGGCTTCCGCATGCCCCAGCACGGTACGTTTTTCAGCCATGACGCGGATTGCGTCGGCCTCACGGCCGACGTGCCGTGGGAGCTGAACCGCGGGTGGCTTCGCCTGCTGGCCGGCAGCGGCACGCCGCTGTTCGTCTCGGCGGATCCGGCCGTCGTGACGAAGGAGCAGGAGGCCGAGCTGCGGCGGGCGTTCGAGCTGGCGGCCGTCGAACGCCCGGCGGCGGAACCGCTCGATTGGCTGAGCACGACCTGCCCGGGCCGCTGGCTGCTGAACGGGGAAAAGACGGCATTCTCCTGGAACGCGGTGACCGAGGAGACGCTGGAGGAGAAAGACAACGGCTGGTGGCTGTGACACCGCAAGCGCGACCCGGCCGTAACCGGCGTCGTGCTTAACCGGAATACTGGCTGGGCGAAAGCCCGGTCCGTTTTTTGAATACCTTCGAAAAATATTTGACGTCGGAAAAGCCGAGCTGCGCCGCCAGGTCGGCTAATTTGATGCCGTCGTTGTTGCGGAGCATCTCCTCGGCCCGCTCGATCCTCAGCTTGCTGAGATATTGGCTGAACGGCATGCCAGTCTCCCGTTTGATCAATTGGCCCAGATAAATCGCGTTGTAATGATAACGTTTCGCGATCTCTTCGAGCGTGAGCGGCAGCGTGAAGTTGGAGCGGATATAAGCGATGATGGACGTCGCTTTGCCGTCGTTGTCCTCCCATTCGTACAGCTTGCGGAATAAATTCAGGAAATGTTCCCGGCCGGAGAAGGCCAGCGCCGGAAGCGCGACGCCGTCCAATTGCTCGTGCAGTTCCAGGAACGGAGCCGCATACTCGGCGTACAGCGCGACGACCGAGCGGATCAGCGAATTGAAGCGGGCGAGGGCGGCCGGATCGGCGAGCGTCTGCGACAGTTTCTCTTCCAGCCATCGGTATCCCCCGCGGAAGTCCCCCATGGACAAATGCATTCTCAGCGTCTCCAGTTCGGGAGAGAGCGGTCCGCCGTTCTGCGGATGGGCGGCGAACTCGGCGCCGAACAGCTTCCCGTGCAGCCGTTCGAGCGCGCGGAGAAATGCCGCCTGCATCGATTCCGCGGCCGAAGGTTCGGCGGCGGCCATGTCTCCGAACGGAACCCGTTCCCGTTCCAGAATCCGCTTCAGAACCTCCGCCGCATGGGAGACCGTCTCGCCGGCGATGGCCGGGACGGCAGCCGCCAGCAGCGTATCGGCCGGCCGGCAGATCAGGATGCCGGGCATCCCTTCCCGTTCGAGAATGCCCCGAAGCATCGATAGCCGATCGTCGTCCCGGACCGGCAGACGGTAGTTCTCGTCCAGAGACAGCGAACAGAGCAGCCATCCGGACGGATGGGGAACCGGCTCCAGGCCGTCGGGCGCCGCCGCCGGCAGCTCCGGTCTGCGAAGCCACCCGGCCACGGTCCGGTTGACCTGCCGGAGAGCTTCCCTCTCTTCCAGCTCATGAACGGAGCGGCTGATCAGCTCGATCTCTTCCTGCTTGACGACCAGCTCGGCCGCCTTGCGCAGCGCCTCCCGCAGCTCCTCGTCCTGAATCGGCTTCATCAGATAAGCGACGACGTCGAAATCGATCGCTTTTTTCAGGTACAGAAAATCGTTGTATCCCGAGATAATGACGATCTGAACCGGAATCCCGCGATGCCGCAGCTGCTCGATCAGCTGAAGACCGTCCGTGACGGGCATCCGGATGTCGGTCAGGATGATATGGGGCCGCTCCTTCAAGGCGGCCGCCAGCAGCTCGTTGCCGTCATGGCAGACGCCCGCGAGCTCGAGCCCGAGCGGTTCCCAAGGGATGCGGCTGGCCAGCGCTTTGCAAATGATCGGATTGTCGTCCGCGATCATCACTTTAAGCATGCAATCGGCTCCTTTCCGGTGCGAGTACGGGCAATTTAAGCGTAACGGTCAATCCTTCCCCGGGCGCCGAGTCGATCTTCAGCACGTCCGCGTCGTCGTAATAAAGCTTGTACCTTTGGTTGACATGGCTGAGACCGATTCGGCCGCCCTTGCCGGTTCGCCCGCGCGGCGAAGCGGCGAGACCCTCCCTCAGCTGCGAGAGCTGCTCCGGGGTCAGGCCGCTTCCGTTGTCGGCGATCGAGAGGGCGACCTGACCGTCCGACAGATAGGATCGGATCCGGACGAGGTGCGGCGCGGGAGCGCGGCGGAAGCCGTGCTTGAAGCAGTTCTCGACGATCGGCTGAAGCGTCATCTTCGGAATCAGCTGGTTCAGCGTCGCTTCCTCGATGTCATACTCGATCCGAACGCCCTGGAAGTAAGCGCCGTTCTCCGCGATGAACAAGTAATCTTTCAACTGGCGAATCTCGCGGTCGACCGTAACCAGATCGTCTTCTTGCAGGCTGTAGGCGAACAGCGCGCCCAGCTTCTGGCACATGACGCTTGCGGCGGGAGAGCCGTCGATGATCGCCTGGCTCGAGATCGTCTCCAGCGTGTTGTACAGGAAGTGCGGGTTGATCTTCTGCTGCAGGGCATCGAGCTCCGCTTCGGTCTTCAGCAGGTTCGCCTCGTAATTTTGGCGGATCAGGTCGTTCATTCCGGCAACCAGCAGGTTAAACGAAGTGTAAAGGTCGTCGAATTCAACGACTTGTCCGCGATAAGTCGCCGACGTCTCGAAGCGCCCTTTGACCACCTGCTTCATCTCCTTCATCAGATTGTAGATCGGCCTCGTAAACCGCTTGGTCGAGAACGAAAGAAAGACGAACACGAGCAGAAGATACAGCGCCATGACGGCCAGGCAGATGAGGACGATCCGGTTGATCTGGCTGATGAACAGCGGTTTCTGGGCGTAGCTGCTCACCGTAATGCCGGTGTAATCCGAGCTTTGCCGAATAAGCCGGTTGGCGGATTCCGGGGTTTTCGGGTACTCCTCCGTGTTGGAGAAGATCAGCTTCCCCGTCGGATCGCGAATCTCGAGCGGAATGGACGGTTCCATCTCGCTCACCATATCGGCCAGGCTGGAATAGGAGATGTCGAAGACGATGAAGGCGATCGGCTGCCCCGTCTGCACGTCGAGAATCGTCTTGATGACCGACACGGCATGGTCCGCCGACTTGTAGTAGGCTCGCTCGTTGTCGAAGAGCAGATGCGTCTCGCCCGGGTCGGCCGTTACCTTGCCGTACCAGGAAGCTTGGGAAGGGGCGAAGGAGTTGTTGATCGTCTCCGGCGTCGAGAAGATGGACAGGGGGCCGTTTTTCCCGATGACGATGAACTCGAGCCCGGTCTGGAACAACGCCATGTTGTTCAGCGTATCCTTCGCCTCGCGGAAGGCGGAGGCCGATTTCCCTTCGGCGTAATCCGGAAGCTTGTAGTACAGCGTGATCGGGATGACGAAGTCGGTGTCGGTCGCGAACGTCGTCTCGATCGCCTCGACGGAATGGAAGAAAGAGTCGAGCTTGTTGTTGATCAGACTGCTCGTCTCCAGATTATACTTCTGAATTTCCTGGTACGAGTAGGAGGAGAGCATGTACATCATCGGAATCGTCACGACCAGAATGGAGCAAAAAATATAGATGATGGTCCGGATATAAAGATGGCCGAACATATGGCGTTTGCGGCGGAAAAAACGGATCGCCAAGCGGGTCACCTTGCTTTCCTGTCGTTTTGGCTGCGTTTTCAAGAGATAAGGTTTTTGCACCTATGATCTTTAATCCGTCGGTTTGAGAGAACAAGGTTAGCGCTTATGATGGGAATCAAGCCGATGTGAAAGCCTTTGCAACAAGGCGAGCGTCCGACGTATGACTAGCCTATTACATGTCGGCAATGGAATCAAGGGATGATCGAACGGGCGTACTGCAGGCGCCGGTCGATTCATCGGCACAATGAACGGAGGGTTCGGTTATGAGAAAAGTCCGCAAAAGCATGCCGGTTCTGTTGTCGGCGGCATTGGTTCTATCCCTGCTGTCTGCATGTTCCGGCGGGGGCTCCGGCAATTCCGGCAACGCCGCTTCATCCGGGTCGGCCGGGAACGCAGGGGCATCCGCAGGCCAATCTTCCGCGAAGAAACAGACGATCACGGTCTGGCACGGCGCCGGCGGCGACGGAGCGAAATTCCTGGAAAGTCTCGTTAAGGACTATAACGCCAGCCAAAGCAACGTGGAAGTGAAGCTGGTCTACGTCGATACGAATTCGATGGTTCAGAAGCTGACGGCCGCAGCCGCCGGGAAGGCGCTTCCCGACGCCGGGCTGCTCATGTGGCCGCAATGGGCGGGACCGCTCAAGGATGTCATTCAGCCGCTCGACGACTTCATTGCCGCAGATCCGGACAAATGGAACGAAGGGGATTTCCTTGACTCCCTGCTGGACGGAAACGTTCGGTTCGGAGGCGTCACCTACGGCGTTCCGATCGAGACGAACAACCTGGCGCTCTATTACAACAAGAAGCTGTTCGCCGACGCGGGGCTTCAGCCGCCGACGACCTGGGACGAGATGGTCGCCGACGCCCAGAAGCTGACGGATCCGAAGAAGAAGCAATGGGGCTTGCAGATTCCGACGACGAAGGGCGGCTCGCTCGACTTCCAATGGGACTGCTTCCTCTGGCAAGCGGGCGGCGAATACGCGAACGCGGACGGAACGGATCTCGGATTCAACAGCGATGCCGGCGTGCAGGCGACGCAGCTGTGGGTCGATCTCATCAACAAGTATAAGGCGGCGAGCCTGGCGCCTCCGCAGAACGGCTTCCAGACCGGGCTGATCGCCATGACGATCGACGGCCCTTGGTCGATTCCGGGCTACAACGCGATCAAAGGATTGGATTACGGCGCCGTTTCGCTGCCGGCAGGACCTGCGGGCAAGGCGACGAGCCTGGGCGGCACGAACAACTTCATCTTCAAGACGACCCCGGAGAAGGAGAAGGCGGCATGGGACTTCCTCATGTGGCTGGCGTCTCCGGAGAATACGGCGAAATTCGCCGCCGGCTACGGCTCGGTCCCGATTCGCAAATCCAGCTCCGAGCTGCAGGAATGGAAGGATTTCGTCGCCGCGAACCCGACGATGCAGATTCATATGGACTCGTACGCTTTCGGCAAGCTCCGGCCTTACAACCTGCTGACGTATACGGAAATCTCGGACATTGTCTCCTCCCACGTCGAAGCTGCGCTGCAGAAGAAAGAGACGCCGGAAGAAGCGATGAAGAAAGCCTACGAAGAGAGCAAGCCGCTCGTCAAAACCTGGGTGAACTGACCGGCCGCCTCCAAGCGGCGTGAAGCTCCGCAGCCGAACTCGGCAGTTTGAAGAGGGAGGAGGCCCCGGCCGATCCGGGGTCCCCGGACTCTCCGGAGTTCCCGGACTCCTCGGGGTCTCCCCGCCGATTCGGAAGCTCCCCGTCCATCCGGGGGCTCCCGCCATACGTGAGTTCGACTCGAAGATAAGCCCGCTTTTGAGTTATTCGCAAGCAAGGGAGAGAAGGTGAAGACAAGACGTGAAGACCATCCGCAGGCTGCTCGGCAAAGACGCCGTCGTCGCTTGGACGCTGCTCGCTCCGAATGTGATCTGGACGGCCGTGTTTACCTTGTTTGCCCTGTATTATTCGATCTACCTAAGCTTTCAGGAAGTGGACGTCTTCTCGGGACATAACCGCTTCCTCGGGTTCGCCAACTATACCGACTCGTTCGCGGATCCTCTCTTCGGCAAGTCGCTTTGGCAGACGGCCGTGTTCACGGCCTGTTCCGTTCCGCTGTCGATGGCGTTCGGCTTGCTCGTCGCCACGCTGATGAACGGCCGGATCAAGGGACGCGCCTGGATGAGGGCTTCCTTCTTCCTGCCGTCCATTCTTCCGATCATCGCCATCGCCCAAGTGTGGCGTTGGATTTACGAGCCGAGCTACGGCTTGCTCAACTTTACGCTGGAGAAGCTGGGCATCACGTCGCCGGAGCATCCCGTGCAGTGGCTGATGTCGACCAAGACGGCGATGCTCGCCGTCATCGTGTTCGCGATCTGGAAAGGCTTCGGCTATATCATGGTCATTTACTTGGCTGCGCTGCAGGGAATCTCCCGTTCGCTGTACGAGGCGGCGGAGATCGACGGGGCGAATCCGGTCCAGAAATTTTGGTCCATTACGGTGCCGGGGCTTCGGCCGGCCACCTTCTTCATTCTTATCACCTCGGTCAGCGGCGCGTTCCAGACGTTCGGCGAGATCTACTCTCTGACCAACGGCGGACCGGTCAATTCGACGAATATGATCGCCTACTATATTTATCAATATGCCTTCCAGTTTTTCAAGATCGGGCGCGGGGCGGCCGTCAGCGTGATTCTGTTCCTGCTGCTGTTCGCGCTGACCATCTGGCAGTGGCGAATGTATCAGAGGACGGAAGAGTGACCGCGGGAGGTGTGGCAGCTTGAGCTTAACGGCTAGACGTTTCGGAATGTCGCTTGTCTATTTGCTTCTAATTTTAATGGTGCTGATTACCGTATTGCCGCTGTACTGGATGATCTCGACGTCGCTGAAAACGCCGACCGACGTGTTCTCCTATCCGCCGAAGATGATCCCCTCCACGCTGGAGTGGGGAAATTTCGCGAATGCCTGGGACATGGCTCCGTGGGGACGGTACTTCGTGAATACGGCTCTGTATACGGCGTGTACCGTGCTCGGCGTTCTGCTGTCATCGGTCACGAGCGGATACGCGTTCGCCAAGCTTAGCTTCAAAGGCCGCAACTCGCTTTTTCTGGCTTATGTCGGGACGATGATGATCCCCTCGCAGGTAACGATCATCCCCGTCTATATGATTCTGGCAAAAATGAATTGGGTGGACACCTATGCGGGCCTGATCGTCCCGGGTCTGACCAGCGCGTTCGGCTGCTTCCTGATGCGGCAGTTCATCGCCGGCATTCCGACGGAGATCATCGAATCGGGACTGATCGACGGGGCCGGGCATCTGAAAATTCTTCGTTCTATCGTCTCGCCGCTGCTGTATCCGGCGGTGGCGACGCTGGGCATCTTCACCTTCATGGGCGCCTGGAACAACTTCTTCTGGCCGCTCGTGGTGACGAACAGCGACGAGCTTCGCACGGTGCAGATCGGCCTCAGCTCGTTCCAGAACCAATACGGAACGGCGGACTGGGGCTCCATGATGGCGGCGGCGACGCTGGTCAGCCTGCCGGTGCTGGTCCTGTTCTTCTTCGCCCAGAGGTATTTTATCGAAGGCATCGCGATGACGGGCGTGAAGGGGTGAACTCGGCGAGCGCCGCATGCCGATAATCGATCAAAGCCTGCAAATCTGCAGGAATTTGTTCTCAAATCTAACGACGAACGCACGAAGCCTGCAAAAATGCAGTTATTTAGCGGGGATCGCGGCCTCGGGCGGAGAAAAGGTGAGAAAGCCTGCACATTTGCAGGCTTTTTTTAAATGAACGGCGAAATCGCTGCGAATTCCTGCACTTTCGGTCCAACCCCCTAATTTTGGACACTCCGCAGCTAAGTCAGGGGTATTCTTATCAAAGCGCGATTTTTCGGGCCTCGATCTCCCCATTACGGTATTTCTTCAAATACTCGGACGGGGAAAAATCTTGAAGACTGCCGTGATATCTGCGCTCATTGTAAAAGCTGATGTAGCGATTTACCGTCAGTGCGGCTTGCTCGAATGTCTCAAATACGTGGCGCTGGTAGCATTCTCGCTCTAACACGCTGTGGAACGATTCGATGTACGCGTTCTTGTTGGGTGCGCATACCGGAATGCGTTCGTGCTGGATTGGCTTCGTTTCGTTTAACGTGGTGCAGAACGTATGGAACGCTTTGCTGCAAAACTGGGGACCGTTGTCCGTTCGAATGACCAGTTGGTGCTGCTCGGCGAATACCTCACGCTTTAGCATAGCCTGGTTCAGCATCTGCGTAATGTTTTCGGTCTTACACACCTTGCCGATGTAATGGCCGACAATGGCTCTGTCGTACACGTCAATGGCACTAGCCAAAAAGAAATGCCGACGTGTTCCTGCGATGTAGCCATACTTGATGTCTACTTGCCAGAGCTGGTTGGGACCGGTAACTTCACGGTTATTGGCCAGGATTCGGGGAACGCGATTGCGAACGTCCCGTTGCGGTCGCAGCAGGTTCAGTTCCTTGCAAAGGCGGTAGACCTTCTTCTTATTAATGATCAGGCCGTAGGTTCGCCGCAGGCAGGTTGTAAGCTTGCGATAACCGTAGGCAGAGGCTTCTCCCTGAAGAAGACGGCGGATATAACCCTTGATTTTACCGTCGCTTACCTTGTGCCCGTCTCGGTGCATGGAGAAGCCTGGAATGGGCCTACTGCCTCCTGACCTACTTTTCTTAGGGTGACTCAGACTGTAGTAGTAGGTGGATCTCGGAACGCCGCAGATTCGCAGCACGGTACGAACGGGATAGCGACGAGCGATCCACACACAGGCTACTTCAAGTCTTTCAGCACTGTTGGGTTCGTTTTTTTTAGCAGGTCCCGGAGAATGGCGATCTCCAGTTCTTTCTCACCCAGCAGCTTCATGGCTTCGGTGTATTTTTTCTCAATGTCGTTAGGCTGCGCCAGAACATTCTCAGGCGATTGGGCAGATTGCTCAGGTTTTCTTTTGGCCATATCCGATTCCACCTCGTCCCTAAATTGTCGCACCCATTCACGTAGCGTCTCCGGATGCAATCCTTCTGTACGAGCGACGTATTCGATCCGGTAACCGTCCAACACGCGCTCCACCAGTTGCTTCTTCTCCGGAACCTTACGGTGACGACTTTTCACTCTCATGGACAAATTCCTCCACACTTTTTAGTGTACTTTTTGAGGCTTACAGTGTCCAAGAGAATTAGGGGGCCTTAGGGCTTTTGCAGTTTTGCTGGCTGAGTGAGGCATCCGGATATCCCCCCCTTCAGCCATCCGAACCGAACAGGAGCAGCGCCGCCGAAACTAGAACCCTTATCCGGCTGCAGTCGCTGTGATATGCTAGGAGGAAAAGACTGGGGAGGAACCTCGCATGATGCCGCCGCTCAAAGCCGTGCTGTTCGACCTCGACAACACCGTGCTCGATCGCACCGCCGCTTTTCGCCGGTTCGTAGACGTATTTTTGCAGACTTATTTCCGGCATTCGGATGGCGCCCAAGAGCTCGCGGCCCGAATGGCGGAGCTGGACCGGGACGGGTATAGGGACAAGCGGGAGCTGTTCGCCGAATTGATCGAAGAGCTGGCCTGGGAGCGGACGCCGGGATTGGAAGAGTTGATGGACTTCTATAAGAAGGAATACGTGAACAGCGCCGTGCCGATGGAGCGGGCGCAAGACGTGCTTCGTCACGTGCGGGGGAAGTACAAGACCGGACTCGTCACCAACGGAGGAACCGAGGTTCAGCACGGAAAGATCGACCGGCTGGGCATTCGAGAGGATTTCGACGTCATTCTCGTGTCGGAAGAGGCCGGCGTCAAGAAGCCGGACCCGCGAATCTTCGCCATGGCAACCGATCGGTTGGGCGTGCGGCCGGAGGAGTGCGTCTTCGTCGGCGACCATCCGGCGAACGACATCGAAGGGGCGCATCGAGCCGGCATGCGAACGATCTGGCTTCAGGTGAACCAGCCTTGGCGGGAAGGGCTCTCGGCCCGGCCGCTCCGTTCGATCCGCCGGTTGGCGGAATTGCTGGAGGTGCTATGAACAATCCGCTTCGAAGCATCCGTTGGGCAGACACGGATAAGGATGTCATCCCCTGGCTCGAAGGGAACGGTCCGGTCGGCGTCTTTCCGTTAACGTCCGGTTTGGAAGCGGAAGTGATCGGAATCGATAGGAACGGTTCGAAGTTCGTGCTCAAGATATGGAACCGGGATTCCAAGCCCCATATACAGGCCCAGTATAAGCTGCTCAAGATTTTATCGGGGAAAGGGCTGGCGGTTTCCGAGCCGATAGGATGGGGAACGGATCCGGACGGCCATTCGGCGCTGCTGACCCGTTACGGCGGAACGCCGATCCGCAAGCTGAATCGCTCCAAGCTGCTCCAATTGGCGAACATGCTCCTGGACGTCCATCGGCTTCCTCTGAATGACCTCGGCGAGGGTACGGTACGGAATTTTCCCTTCATCGGCTATTTTTTTCCCGCTATCGACGATCACCCGGATCTTCGAGATCAACTGGCGAAGCTCGTGGACCAAGCGGACCCGCAGCCGACCTGCCTCATTCACGGCGATTACAATCTCGGAAACGTTCTGGAAGACGGAGACCGGCTCGCCATCATCGACTGGACCAATGGCCAGTTGGGAGACCCAAGGTACGATATCGCCTGGTCCGTCGTATTGATGAGGATATACGCGGGGGAGCGGAACGGCTCCGTCTATCGCAACGCTTTCCTGGCCGGCTCACCGTATTCCTCCGAGGAGCTTGAACGGTTCGAAGCGATCGCCTGCCTTCGCTGGCTGCTGCTCAATCGGGTCGCGCATTTGCCCAAAGGCAAAGATACGCTCGGCAAGGTCCGGAAGCTGCTGAAAGAAAACGTCCATCTCGACGAGAGCCTGCTATAAAAGGAGAGGAGCGAGCACGGATGCCGAACGACGATTGGGACCGGCGAATCGATTATTTGAGGAATACCCGCCGGCTGTATTACAACGACGATTACCTGGATTTTCTCGTGCGGGGAGTGTGGAAGCTCGACAAGCCCGTGCGCGTCGTCGATTTCGGCTGCGGATACGGTTTTCTCGGGTTGAAGCTGCTGCCGCTTCTTCCCGAGGGCTCGACGTATACCGGCATCGACAAAGGGCATGATCTGATCGCAACGGCGAGAGAGACGTTCGGCCGCCTTCCTTACGCGAGCGAGTTTATCGAAGCCGATCTGCTGGAGATCGAAGTAGAGCGCCGGTTCGATCTGGCGGTATGCCACGCATTCCTGCTGCATATGGCCGAGCCGGAGCGGATGCTGGGGAAAATGATCGGCAGCGTGGCGGACGGCGGCAGAGTGATCGCGTTCGAGCCGCACTGGATCGCGGGAATGGCGGGCTGGGAGCTGGACGGCGTCGATGCTTCGCGGATCGTTCGGCTCGGGGCTTTGCAGAAGCTGTACGAGGAAGATGCCAAGCGAAGCGGGAAAAACGGCAATGTCGGCATCCGCCTGCCGATCCTGATGAGCCGATTGGGTCTCGCGCAAGTGGAGTGCCGGGCGAGCGACAAGGTGAACTTCCTGGATCCGGACATGGACCTGCGGGCGAAGGAATTGCTGTATCAATCGCTGCGCGAAGAAGGCGTCGGACAGCCGCCCGGCGACCGCGACGACATCATAAGCCGTCTCGCCGCCAGAGGGCTGACGCCGGAGGAAGCGTCCGCCCAATACGAGGCGGAGCGGCGGGCCGCCGAGGAATTCGGAAGCGATTCCGCGTTTGTCTATGCTCCTCAGATGAAGATTACGTTCGGCACGGTGAGCGGAAGAGCCTCCGGCGAACCGGTTCCCGCCATCGTCGGCAGGGAACGGCAGGCGTCCGGCCAGCTGAGGATCGATCCGGAGGAGGCGGAACGGTAGCGGCAGCCTCCGGCCCCCGACCGGCGTCCGGCGTTCTTCCGTTTAGTTGGAACCCGCAGCCGAGGCGGCATCTTTGAAATGGCCGCGCGGCTTTTTGCCGCTCCAGCGCTCGTCGATCTTCTCCAGCGACGACTGGTAGCGAGTGTCCACGCTGAGCCGATATTGGTTCGTCGTGTTCTCCAGCGAGCAGTGCATGAGGAACATGCCGAAGATGAGCACGTCTCCCGCCTTGAATTCCGTCGTCGCCCACTTGCCGCCGTACTTGTTCGTAATGACGAGCGGATCGTCGGTGTAGTGGCCGATGCCGTCGCGGTCCGAATCCTTGGAGCCGTAGGACTTCTTCAGATCCTCGAAGCGGTGCGAGCCGAGGCAGATCGCAAGCCCGCCCATCGCGTAGTCGACGTCGCCGAGCGGAGACCAGACGGTGTACAAGTTGTGAGTGCCGCGCCCCATGTACACGATGTCGTAATGGGCGCCCGTATAGTCGCCCCTGCCGACCGCGCGCAGCCACTTGTAATGATAGGTCAGCGATTGCTCGCCGAGCAGCCGGTCGAAGAAGCCCATGACATGCTCCCCGTTCAGCACGTCGAGCAGCTCCGGCAGGTCCTCGTTCGTGCCGCCCATGAACAGCGACTTGCTCCCGTCCGCCATGTATCCTTCCTCCAGCAGCGTGTCGCGGTCCAGCTTGCCCAATTTGTCCATCTTCCGGAGAACGGCGTGCCGGGCCCGCATCACCTGCTCCCGGCCGTGAAAACCGCGCAGCAGCAAATAGCCGTCCTCGGAGATTCGCTGCCTCAGCGCGTCAAAATCATTCAAAATATCGTTCGAATCCCGCAGTTCCGTCAGATGCGGTCCCCCCAGCTCCAACTCCCGGCTTCCCACCTTCACAAGCATTCGGTCATCTCTCCTTTTCGAATCGGTAGCTTTATTGTAAGAGACGAATTCGCGGCAGGCCATGGAGGGCCGTTGCGAAAACATGTATAATCGTACTGAAAGATTCTTTGAGGATCGGGGAGCGAATGCCGCTCATGGTTTACATGAATATTCCGTACGCGCTGGACGATTCCGTGCCGGTTCCTGCGTTTCGCTTCCAATCGATCTGGAAGGTGCAGGCGAACGATACGTACCAAGCCGTTCAGCCCCGCGGCTTCCCGTCCGCCGGGATCTTTGTCACGTACGAGGGGCGGGGAACGTTCACCCACCCGGACCGGCGCGATGAACTCGGTGCCGGCACCTATATGATCGTACCTGCCGGCCTTCCGTGTTCCTATCGCTGCGAGGGCGGGGATTGGAAGTTTTTCTTCATCCAGTTCGATTCGCTGGACATTGCGCTTCAACTGGAGCTGACCGTGGGGCGTCCGGCCGCGACCGCCCAGATGCCGGAAGCCGTCCGGCTGTGCAAGCGGCTGATCGACAGTCTGATCGTTCATCCGGCCGGCTACGGAATGGCCGCGCAGCTGTACGCGCAAGAACTGTTTCTGCTGTTTGGCGAAGAGCGGGCGTCGGCCGGCCGGAACCGGCATCCCGAGCTGGACGACGTTTTGTTCCGGATGCACCGGAACATCGGCCGGCCGCTGCCGGTCGACGAGCTCGTGCGGCAGAGCGGGCTGTCCCGCACCGTCTTCTTCGCGCGCTTCCGTTCCCGTACCGGCATGTCTCCTAGCCGATACATGCTGGAGCTGAAGCTGGCCTCCGCCAAAGCAACGCTGGAGACGACTGACTCATCCGTGAAGGAGATCGCCGCCGCTTTGCATTTTTACGACGAATTCCATTTCTCCAAGTTGTTCAAGCAGCGCTACGGGGTCAGCCCGCGCGCTTATCGGCAGAGCTTGCCGCCGCATTTGGGAGGGGTTATCGAATGAACGCGACAACGACCGTTTACCTGGTCAGGCACGGACAGACGGAGTGGAACATCGAACGACGGTTTCAAGGCCATCAAGATTCTCCTCTCACCGACATGGGAGTGAAGCAGGCAACCTGGCTGGCCGACGCTCTGCGGGATGAGCGGATCGATGCCGTTTACTCAAGTTCCAGCCCGCGAGCCCGTAGGACGGCGGACATCGTCAAGGGGGACCGCGCCCTCGCCGTGCGGGAAGCGGACGAGCTCAAGGAGATCAACCTCGGCGTGTGGGAAGGCATGCGGCAGGAGGAAGCCGAGAGAGCGGATCCCGGCGCTTTCCGGCATTTCTGGGACGATCCGAGCGAATTTCGGGTGGAAGGAAGCGAAACGTTTGACGAAACGGCTGCCCGGTCGATCGGCCAATTAGAGCGGATTCTAAGCGAGCATCCGGGCCAAACCGTTTTGATCGTCACCCATACAGTCGTCGTGAAGCTGCTGATGGCCCATTTCGAAGGACGGTCCTTGCAGGATCTTTGGAAACCGCCCTACATCCATCCCGCTTGCTTGTGCAAAATCGAGGTTGCCGGGCGGCAGAGCGAAATCGTCTTGCACGGGGATATCCGCCACTACCGGGAGGAAGCGGAGGAGAGCTGAGATGCTGGACCAATCCGTTCCTTATTATAACGTCGTGATGAAGCGAAGCGCGGAGCTGCCCGTCCCGCCGCGGCCGGAGCTTCCCGCCGGTTATTCCTTCGCTTTCTATTCGGAAGGAAAGGAAGCGGATTGGGCGCGAATCGAAGCATCCGTCGGGGAGTTCGATTCGGAGGCGGACGCTCTGCTTTATTTTCAGAAGGAGTATATGCCGCATCGGGAAGAGCTGGCCCGGCGTCTCGTCTTCGCGCTCGATTCCGGCGGCTGCCCCGTCGCTACCGTAACGGCATGGCGGAACGATACCGACGGAACGAGCGGCCCTTCGCTTCATTGGCTGGCGGTGCATCCCGGGCATCAGGGACGCGGGCTTGGACGCGCTCTTATCGGTAAGTGCCTGGAACTGTTCGGCGGGACCGACCCCGGCCGCGACATCTGGCTGCATACCCAAACGTGGAGCCACCGGGCGATCGGGCTTTACCTGCAGGCCGGCTTCCGCATCGCAAAGTCGGAAAGCTTCGGGGGCTACAAGAACGAATACGGCTTGGCGGAACCGATCTTGCGGGAGAAAGGGATTATTCAAGACGAGGAGGAGAACGAGACGAGAACGGTCGAACTTCCGGAGATGAAGCTGGTGGGCATCCGAATCCGGTGTTCCGGAGAAGAGTACGTCCGGCGAATCCCCGAAGCCTTTGCGACGTTAAAGTCGCGGCTGCACGAGATCGGCGAACCGGTTGAACCGTCCAGACAGATCGGAGCGTACGTCGCGGGAGACTATTCGGACGAGGAAGACGGCTATTGGGCCTGCGTCGAAGTGAACGCCGTCGGGAAAGTTCCCGAAGGAATGGTCGCTTTGACGGTGCCGGCCCAGAAGTATGCGGCGGTTCCCCATCGGGGATCCGCGGAAGAGGTCGGCAACACTTACGAAAATCTGCACGGTTGGATCGAGAAGCAAGGTCTCGTCCGGAACCCGAGAGCGTGGCATCTGGAAATCTCGAATTGGGGCGGGGCGGACCTGGAATTGTTCGATACGTTGGAGGAAAAAACTTTTTAAAATGATTTGGACGATGCTGTCGATTCGGTCGGATCCTGTTCGTCGTATAGGTAAAGGCCGCAAAAAACCGCACTTTGCGAATCATCGGCCCAACCCAATCGGAGAGAGGATGTTGACGAATGGCAGCACAATTGACACCGTATATCGAATCGAAGGACGCTCGCGCCCAGGCCGAATTTTATATGCACGCGCTCGGAGGGGAAGTGCGATTCCTCATGACGCACGGTCAGGTACCGGGAGTACCGGAAGCGATGAAGGACAAGGTGATGCATATGGCCATCGGCATAGCCGGGGAGAACGCCTTGTTCCTGTCCGACGAGTTCGTCCCGACGGAGGGCAAAGGAGGCCGAGGCAGCCTCACCTTGTCGCTGACCTTCCCGAGCGAAGCCGCGGCGCGGGAAGCTTATGCGAACCTGGGCGAAGGCGGAAGGGACGTTTATCCGTTCGAGCTGCAGCCTTGGGGAGGGCATTATGGCGAAGTGGAGGACAAATTCGGAATCTATTGGAAAATCACCAAGCAATAACGAGCCAAGCTGCCGAACTGTCGAAGGATATGCACGAAAAGGGCGATGAAGTCAACGCCCTTTTTTTCGTTTTATTGCGGAACAAAGGTCCGTTGAGAAACGCGGTTTGCTCCCCTATGATTAGGGGAAACGAATCGGGGGGCCAACGAATGCGAACCGGAGCTTTCTGGCAGGAAAACGTCGTCTACCAAATTTACCCGCGCAGCTTCCAGGACAGCAACGGAGACGGAGTCGGCGATCTTCGCGGGATCATCGGCCGTCTCGATTACTTGCGGACGCTCGGCGTCGGGATTGTCTGGCTGAGCCCCGTATACGAGTCGCCGAACGACGATAACGGCTACGATATCAGCGATTACGAAGCGATCATGGAACAATTCGGCACGATGGCCGACTGGGAGGAGCTGCTGGCGGGCCTGCACGTGCGGGGCATCAAGCTGGTCATGGACCTCGTCGTCAACCATTCCTCCGACGAGCATCGGTGGTTCGGGGAGTCGCGGAAGTCGAAGGACAATCCGTACCGCGATTATTATATTTGGCGGCCCGGCAAGCCGGACGGGAGGGAGCCGAACAACTGGACCTCCTTCTTCGGCGGCTCCGCCTGGCAGTACGACGAGGCGACGGACGAGTTCTACCTTCATCTGTTCTCGAAGAAGCAGCCAGATCTCAATTGGGACAACCCGAAGCTGCGCCGGGAAGTGTACGACATGATGAAGTTCTGGCTGGACAAAGGGATAGACGGCTTCCGGATGGACGTCATCAACTGCATCTCCAAGGCGGACGGCCTGCCGAGCGCGGGCGAGGACCGCTATGCTTGGGGCGGAGACTTCTTCCTGTGCGGTCCGCGCCTGGAGGAGTACCTGAAGGAGATGAACGAGCAGGTTCTGTCGCGGTACGACGCGATGACAGTCGGCGAGATGCCGGGCGTGACGCCGGAGCAGGCTGCCGCCTACACCGATCCGGCGAACAAGGAAGTCAACATGGTGTTCCAATTCGAGACGATGGACATCGATTCCGGCGAAGGCGGCAAATGGAACGTGAAGCCGTGGAAGCTTGCGGATCTGAAGGCGGTGACGGGCAAGTGGCAGAACGGGTTGAACGGCCGGGGCTGGAACAGCCTGTATCTGAACAATCACGACCAGCCGCGCATGGTGTCCCGGTTCGGGAACGATACGGTTTACCGCAAGGAGTCGGCCAAGCTGCTCGCCACTTTCCTTCATACGCAGCAGGGAACGCCGTATATTTATCAGGGCGAAGAGATCGGCATGACGAACATCCGGCTCCCCAAGCTGGAGGATTACCGGGACATCGAGACGCTCAACTTCTATCGCGATGCGACCGGGCAGTGGGGCTGGACGCACGAGCGGGCGATGGAAGCTATCTACGCCAAAGGGCGGGACAACGCGCGGACGCCGATGCAGTGGGACGCGGGCCCGCAGGCCGGATTCACGACGGGGCGGCCGTGGCTTCCCGTGAATCCGAATTATCCGGAGATCAACGCGGAAGAGGCGCTGCGGGACCCCGATTCGATCTTTCATTATTACCGGACGCTGATCGCCCTGCGCAAGCAGCACCCGATTCTGATCTACGGCGACTACCGGATCCTCCTGGAGGAGCATGAGCAAATTTACGCCTACACCCGTTCGTGGCAGGGCGAGACGTGGCTCGTGCTGCTCAACTTCTCGGACGGCGCCGCGTCGGCGAAGCTTCCGCCGGAGCTGCCGGCGGGAGGGGAGCTAGAGCCGATCGTCTGCAACTACCCGGATTCGGATGCCGCGCGGCGGGAAGACGTGCGGCTTCGGCCTTACGAGGCGTTGGTGTTAAAACTTGCATAGATCGAAAAAAATCGCACGATGCGAGCGTGATTCGCCGCTTCTGCGATTTTTTTCATGGACTCCGATCGGTCCGTTCTCCAACAAACGGCCGCGAAATTTGATCGATTTTAATCTTTCGCTGACATGCCTCTGATGTTGACAAGTTACGGTACACTCGAGCCCGATTATCGAAGCTTAGGGTTCAGATGAGGGGATGAGATGAGCAAACGAACTTTCGCGGTGGATCTGCACTGCCATACCCGAATGTCCGACAACGACAAATCGATCGAAGAGGTGCTCCGGATCGCCCGCGGCAACGGAGTGACGCATCTGGCGGTCACCGACCACGATACGACGGCCGGGCTGGCGGAAGCCGCCCGGTTGGGCGGGGAGATCGGCATCGAGATCGTGCCCGGCATCGAAATTTCGGCTTATGATTTCCGCCGCAAACGCCGCGCCCATGTGCTGGGCTTGTTCGTCGAGCCGGGGCATGCCGCGCTGGAGGAGCTGTGCCGGCCTACCGTCGAATTGCGGGATCGGCTGTCCCGGAAAATGGTCGATCGTTTGATCGAAGCGGGCTATCGTCTGTCCTGGCCGCAGGTGCAAGCTTATGCCGCCGGCGGAACCGGCGTTTACAAACAGCACATTATGCATGCATTGATGGACGAAGGGTACTGCGACGCCATTTACAGTCCGCTTTACCGAGAGCTTTTCTCGCGGGGAGAAGGCGGCGAGCCGGGAATCGCTCACTTGCCGATGACGTACGTCGACGCGTTCGACGCGATCGAAGCCGTCGCCAAGGCGGGGGGCGTGCCGATCTTGGCCCATCCCGGACAGCTCGGCAATTTCGAGGCCGTGGAAGAGTGGGCGGAGGCGGGCTTAAGAGGCATCGAGGCTTATCATCCGTCGCACCTGGAAGAGCATGTCGCGCTGGCGCTGGACATGGCCGATCGTTTCGGTCTGTTCGTCACCGGCGGCGCGGATTACCACGGCTTCTACGGCGATCCGGAATGCCTGCCGGGGGACTGCGGCGTCGATCTTGGCCGCTTGGAGTCCCTGAAGGCCGAGGCCGCCTTGCGAGGAGGAGTGGCGCGATGAAGCACATTCACCAAGAGCCGCCGAAAGGCAAGCCGCTGTCGGAGGAGCCTACCCTTCATGAGTCGGCGCGGATTATCGACAGCTACGTCGGGGAGTGGACGGCGATCGGGGCCGGCAGCCGCCTGCTCGAATGCACGTTCGGCGACTACAGCTATTGCGTGGATCAAGTGCAGATCCACTATGCGGATATCGGCAAGTTTTGTTCGATCGCTTCGCACGCCTGCATCAATCCCGGCAATCATCCGATGTGGCGGGTCACCCAGCACCACTCGACCTACCGCAGGGCCAACTACCGGTTCGCCGAGTCGGACGACAAAGACTTTTTCGATTGGCGCCGGGCCCATCGCGTCGTCATCGGCCACGATGTGTGGATCGGCCACGGCGTTACGGTGATGCCGGGCGTCTCCATCGGTACGGGATCGGTCGTCGGCTCCGGCGCGGTCGTCACCAAGGACGTGCCGCCTTACACGATCGTGGCGGGGGTGCCGGCCAAGCCGATCCGGAGGCGGTTCCCGGAGGAGATCGCCGGGAAGCTGCTGGAGATCGCCTGGTGGGATTGGCCGAGAGAGCTGCTGGAAGAGCGCTTCGACGAGCTCAACGCCGAACCGGAAGCTTTTATTCGAAAGTACGCTTCGTCCGCCGTCTAGTTAGGTTTCGTCAAGCCGCTTCGGAAAGCGCCGGAGCGGTTTTTTTGTCCCGCGTGCCCAGCGAAGCACGCATTCTCTAGCCGGTGAAAGTCCGGTCACGGGAGGGGCCAAGTCCCCGTGTAGCTAGGATGCCTGCGTATGGCGAAATCTGTGCGTAGAAGCGCATCGACGGAAGTACCTGTCAGAGACAGGGCGAGCAACGGACCAGGCCGCAACATGAAGT
>NZ_JACJVO010000043.1 GCF_014212055.1 Cohnella zeiphila
CATTTTCTCAGAAGATTGACATATTGATTATGGAGATTTTTTTCTAAGCAAAAGAGACAGGCCCCGCCGCCCGCGGGGCCTTGCTTACGCCGTCCGATTCTGCTTCGGACCTAGGGTTGATAGACCCCTTTGATATACTGATACGTCTTGTCGTACACCTGCCGCGCCTCCGGATCGGAGGACTTCGCCGCGGTCAGCAGCGTCTTGACCTGCTGGTAGAACGCCTTGAACGCGTTCATGTACCCGTGCTCGACCCCTTTGTCCAAGTAAGCATAATACTTTGCCCGCAGCGCCGGGTCCGTCAGCACGCCGTCGGACATCTCATGCTCGACGCCCATGCCGTTGTCGTAGGCAGCCTGCGCGACCGTATCGACCCGGTCCGCGGCCGTATTCTGGAACAGATAGTTCGGCTGCATCAGCGCGGTATCGAACCCGTCGGCTTGCCAATCGCTCCAGCCGCGGGAGAAATAATACGGAATCCACTGCAGCTTGGCGCCCCGGCCGTGAACGTATGACGAGGTCCATTGAACGAGCTTGTCTTCGTTTACCGTCGTCTGGCGGGACATGAGCTCGTTGTACCAATAGAAGGCGGCGAGCTTGATGTTATGATAGCCGGCGGCTTCCCAGCGCTTGTACGCTTCGTCCACGTACCATTTAACCACTTTCTCGCGGTTCAGCAGCGCCTGCTCCTCGCCGACCTCCCGAACGTTCATGTTCTCGCTGATGCCGTCGCCGTCCACGTCGCCGAAGTCGCTTTGATCCGTGCGCGGATAAGGGATGGAGATGACGACCTTGGCGTCGTACGAGCCCTTCTTCAGCTCCTGCTTCGCCTCGCCGACGGCCTGGTCCAGCGCGCCGAGATCGTAATCGGTTCGGAACAGGCGGTCCAGCGTCTTCTCCCAATCCGCTTTGTCGGTCGGAAGTCCGGTCGTGCCGTAGTTGGCCCCGTTCAACAGCGGCCCGTATTGAAGGAAGAGGAATCCGTCGAATAGGTAGTCTTTCCGGTTCATCTGCGGGTCCACGTAGGATACGTAGGGCTTCAAGTCTTCCTTGGTGTAAGAGATCCAATCGGCGGGCTCGTACTGCCATTCGCCGGTGTACAGCAGCGCTTCATTGGAGATGCCTCCCGCCTGCGGCGAGCCGGCCTTCGGGTAGCCTTTGTTGTTCTGCGAGTTGTCGGGGGTCGGATGGGGCTTCTTCCCGGATTGGTCCGGTGTGCCGAGCACCTCGATCTCGTCCATGAACATCCACGATTGGACCGGGATGTCCAGCTTTACGTAACGCGCCGTCTTGTGCACGCCTTCGATGCCGATCTTCTGGGCGGCCGGCCCCGCAAGCGTCGTCGGAAGCTTGCTGACGCCGTCCGCCAGGCGCTCCCACTTCTTGCCGTCCTCCGAGACGTAGAAGGCGACGGAAGAAGGGAAGAAGATGCCGGAGGCGTTGTCCTGCAGCACGTTCACGTCGATCTTCTCGACCGTGCCGATCTCGCCTAGATCGATCGTCACGATCCGGCTGCCCTGCCAGATTCGGCCCACGAAGGCGGAGTTGGAGAACGAGGTGCCGCCATAGACGCCGTCCGTCAGCTGGCCGCCGGTATCGTCCGGATGGGCGGCTTCCGTCTGGGAGAATAAGGCGTCCGGAGCGTAAGGCGTCTCGAGCGTGTAGCTCTTGCCCAGCGCCAGGTCGGTCAGTTCCGGCGTGTCCGGCCGGGACGCCGCTGCGGCTGCGGATGTCGCGGGGGAGGACTCCGACCCGGAGCGATCCGCGGAGGCAGACGTCGCCGAGAGGGACGCTCCCGCCACCAGCGCCGCCAACAATGCGAGCAATGGCCTGTTTTTCATACAACACTCTCCTCTGTCTTGGATTGATTTTCATCCAAATTTTACTCGAGAAGGAGATATTGTTCATTATTTTCGGTATATTTGGACAATTTATTCTCATCTTTTGTCCGTTCGCCGTCGGGTTAGCAGATCAGATCGTCCAGGAAGCTCATCCGGTATTTCTGGCGCGGGCGTCCGCGCGAAGCTCCCTTCTCTTCGCCGACCACCTCGACGAGCCCTGCGTCCGTCCACGTCAGCAGGAACCGGTGCGCGCTCCGGACCGTCACGCCCAAGACGGACGCCAAATCCCGGGCGTAATAATCGATTCTGCCATATCGGGTCGTATGGCCGATCAGCTTGCTTAAGTAGAGGGTGGTGAGACCGACCTCCCCCGCCTTCTTCACCAGAGCCGCATCGACGAGAGCGAGGCCGAGCTCCATCGGCTCGGTCATCTCCAGAGGCCCGATGACGCTCTCGTCTTCGCGAACGATGTAGCAGGCGTTTCCGCCGCCCTCCTTCGCCAGGAAGAGCGATTGCCTCGCGCGCGTCTCCGCCTCCCCCGCGGAGCAGCCGAACCCGATGCCGATGCTGAGCGCGGCGCCGGCCTCAATCAGCGCCTGCTTCGCCAGCGGAAGCCGCTTGTACCCGGCCGTCTCGCGCTCGAGGATTCCCCGCGACGTGACCAGCAAATATTCATCGCCGGCCAAGGGAGTCAGCGATCCTTCCAGAAGCTCGGCGAAGTCCAGGAGAATCGAATGGATCGGAAGCCGCAGGCGATCGGCCGTACGCTCCGGCGCCCCACGATCGGCGCTGCGGGAGAGACGCTCCACGCGAATATATCCGATCACGAACTGAGCTTCTTTGTTTCTCCGCCATTCCGTCGATAGCAAGGCCCGCTCCAGCGTGACGATAATGTCCTGCTCCGACGGCACGATCCATTCGACGGGGATCCCCTCCTCCGCCAACTGCCCGGCCACGCTCTTCAGCGCCGTCAAGGCGCAGCGGGAACGGCCGGATCGGTACTGGTCGCGGTGATAAGCAATCAGCTCCGAAGCGGAAGGATTGGCGCATCCCTCATAAACGGCCAGTTCGATCGGGTCTCCCCCGAGCCCCTCGAGCGCCGCTTCGACGGCGGAGCGCGGCAGGGTATCCGCCGAGAGGGCCGACAAGCCGCAGCTTCTCTCCAAGCGCAGCAAACACCGGTTCAACCCGGAACCGGTTAACGGAACGAACAGCGCCGGCACCCGAAAATGGACACGGGCTCTGGCAAGCCGATACGGAATCTCTCCCGTGAACAAGAGCAGATCCGCCTCCTCGGAGGCGAATCCGGCGAGCTGCGGCGCTTCCGCGACCCGCCGGTAGGAGCGGATGGACGGAAGAAAGGAAGGGAAGCGCTTGAGACAGCGTATCATCATCGGCATCACTTCTTCGGGCCCGATCACGGCGATTCGGATCCCGGACGGTTCCGTTCGGTGCGGTCGTCTTTCCGTCAGCATCCGGCGTCCCTCCTAACGTGCGGAATGATGAATGGCCGGCGGGTTACAAAGGTAGCCGAGAGAGATCGTCCGTCACGATCCGGACCGTTCGTTCGTCCAGGAAGACGGCGTCCGGATTCCCAAGCCAGTACGCATCCTCGATCGGCCGATAATAGCGGGCCTCGAACACGTAAGGCGCCCGGATGCCCGTGAACGGCGCAATCCGGGGCATCTTCCTTACCGCCTCGGCCGCTCCTTCGCGAATAGCGCGGCACGCTTCGGCCGCGGGGCGATGCTCGGCCGCTTCGAGGCCGAGGCCGACTTTCGTTACCGCCGTCACGATGCCGGGAACGAACATGGCCGCTTCGGCCGCGGCTTTGTCGTCCCCGGACAGGAAGACCACGGGGACTCCCCGCAGCCCGGCAAGCAGAGCTCGCGCGCCGAACTCGCCGATGAAAATATCGTTCAACCGGTAATACATCACGTCCCGCGAGGAGTACGTGTGGCAGAGAGGGGCCGCGACCGTGCCCGCCATCGCATGCTGGCCCACGAACAGCATCGCGTCGTAGCCGCCTTCTTCGAGCAGCCGGCAGACGCTCGTTCCGATCAGGCTGACATATCGGCAGCCGGCCAGATCTTCCGGGAAGAGGCCTCCCGTTCCGTGCCCGTCGATCGCATCGATCTCGGCAGCCGGGTCGACCGAGAGAATTCCGGCGGAGCAAGCGTTCACTTCTTGCCCCAGCTGCCTCATGCCCGCTTCCTTCGGAGCCGTCTCCTTCGTTCTCGTCCGGCTGAAGGAATCGACGCCGGCCGCGCCTTCCAAGTCGGTCAGGATCATATATTTCATGAACGCGCCTCCAGTCTTCGGCAATCGTTGCGAAGTCCATTTTACGATACGATGTTATGCATCGTATCCGTCGTCTCGTTGGCGCTTGCTTACGCACGTTGCGATGTTTAGCATCGCAAGCGTCTTGATTGGGCTTCTCACTCTAGGCGAAAAGCATTCGATACGATGTTATGCATCGTATCCGTCGTCTCGCCGGCGCTTGCGTGCGCCCGTTGCGATGTTTTGCATCGCAAGCGCCTTGATTGGGCGTCTCACTCTAGGTGAAAAGCATTCGATACGATGTTTTTCATCGTATCCGTCGTCTCACCGGCGCTTGCGTGCGCCCGTTGCGATGTTTTGCGTCGCAAGCGCCTTGATTGGGCGTCTCAACATTAGGCGGCTTCGATGAGAGCCACCCGAATGAAGCTGTCCGCGGACAGGATCACGGCCTTCCTATGAATTCGCCGGTTCGAGCTCGACCGGCCCGCCGCCGTTCTCCCGGCTTTGGTTGGCCGCTTCGACGAACCGGATAATCTCCAGCGTCTCGCTCATCCCGACGGCGGGGACGCCGGTCCGGAACATCTCCATCACCTGCTCCAGCAGGCTGGCGTAGAAGGGCTTCTCTTCGCTCGCGATATTCGCGAACGAGGAACTGCGCTCCCGGGCGATCGCAGCCGCGAACGGGAATCCTCCCGACCGGCTGCCGCGGATGGTGCCGACCGTTCCGTCGCTCCAGACGCCGACGATCGTCTCGGCGTCTCCCGAGCCCGACGCCCTCACGCAACGGCAGCCGGTGCCCAGGATCGCATACAGCATCTCGGCCGAGTGGATGCCGTACCAGAAGTAGCCCCGCTGGGTCGGCTCCATGAACATCGGAGCGTAGCAGTCTACGCCGACCGGCCTGTCGTCTTCCCGGCCTTGCAGCTGCTTGGTCAACGCCTCCGCGTAGCGAAGCGCCGAGGAGCTCATCACCGGCACCGACTTGGCCCGCGCCAGCTCCGCGATGGCGGTCGCCTCCTTCAAGCTGCACGCCAGCGGCTTGTCGATAAAGACGGGCTTGCCGCCGACAGCCACCGCTTCGAACTGCTCCAGATGAACCCGCCCGTCCGCGGACAGCAGCAGAACGGCGTCGCACTCCGCCGCCACCTGCTCCGGACGGTCCGCCATCCAAACGCCGAACCGGCGGCTCATCTCCTCCGCGAACCCGGCCACGCGTGACCGGCTCAGCTCGAAGTCCGGCGACCCTCCCGGGTAGGCCAGGACGACTTCCCCGCCCGGCACGCGATAGCGGTGAGACCGGTCGTTCAGCAGCTCCGCGAAGGCGATCGAGTGGGACGTATCCGTCCCGACGATCCCGATTCTCATTCGCTCCGTCATGAGACCCCTCCCCGCCGCCGAACCGATGCGTCCCGCTTCCGAGCCTCCATTTTCCATGCCTTCGTTGTCCTCGCCGGACTCATTCGTACCTTACCAGCACGCCCAGCGTTTTGCTAATATCCGCTTTCATGGCGACGTAAGCTTCCGGAGCTTGGCCGATGGCGTACTCGTGAGTGATCAGCGATCCGAGCTGCAGCCGCCCTTCTTCCAGCTGGCGAACGAATTCGCCCATATTGCGGCCTTCCGTCCAGCGGACGTACGACTTCGGATAGTCGATATGGCCGTCCTCGTACTGCTCGTCGTACCGCCCGGGCCCCGCCGCGCGGGCGATAAGGAAGTCGGCCTCCTTCTGGAAGAACAGCTCGCGGGGGAATTCGATCGGCACGTTGCCGACGAGCACGAACTTGCCCCGGAACGCCAGCTTCTCCATGCTGGATTCGATGATTTTCGGGCTGGAAGCGTGAGCCACGAGCGCGATGCCGTCGAAGCCGTGGCCTTCCGTGAACCGGTCGATATGCTCTCCGAGCCGCTCGTCGTTCACCAGATAAGCCTCGACGCCGAGTGCCCGGGCCGCCGCGACGCGGGCCGGGTCCATATCGGTCGCCAGCACGCGGTAATTGGCCTGCTTGCAGAACCGGACGATCAGCTGCCCGAGCAGCCCCAGTCCGACGACCCAGACCGTCTCCCCGAATTGCAGCGAGATTCGGCGGACGCTGTGGATCGCCACCGAGCTGAGCCCGACCAGAGCCGCTTCCCGCAGATGCTCGGCGGAAGACAATTTGGCGCACAGCTGCCGCGGAACGGAGAGCTGTTCGGCATGGTACACGTAAGGGCCGCCGTAGCAAGCGACCGGATCCCCCGGCTTCAGGTCCCGAACTTCGGAACCGACCGCGACGACTTCGCCGGAGGCGCTGTAGCCGAGCTTGAATCCGTCGGGAACGTCCATGTTGTGAATCAAGTTCAGTTCGGTTCCCGGGCTGATGGACGAATATTTGACCTTGACCAGAACGCGATGCGGATGGTCTTCGGTCAAACGGGGCGCTTCTGCTTCCTCCAGCACGGCGGCGCGCTGCTTAACGACGATCTGTCTCATGAACGGGTTCCTCCTTGGGGCTCCGAAAGTTGTAGTTGATCGAAATAACCGGCAATTCGGTCGACGAACCGTTTCGTGACCAGCTGCGGACGCGTGATCGCGGTTCCGACCACCACGTATTCGGCGCCGCTGGCGAGCGCCGTAACGGCATCGTCCGCGCTCCAGATTCTTCCCTCCGCGATAAGGGGAACGGAGAGCTTGCCGCCGAGCGCTTCCACCAGCTTCAGGTCCGGCCTTTCGCTTTGCGGGCTGTAAGGCGTATATCCCGACAGGGTGGTGGAGACGTAATCCGCGCCCAATCGCTCCGCGGCCAGTCCCTCCTCGGCGACGGAAATATCGGCCATGACGCGCGCTCCGGCCTGGTGGACGCGCTCGATCAGCTTCTTGCCCTTCGCGTACCGATCCTCGCGGTCCGTCAGATCCAGCGCGACGATGTCCGCTCCCGCTTCCAGAATCGCCTCGACATCTTCCAGCTCCGGCGTAATGTAGATGTCGGACCCCGATATTTTCCGTTTGATCAGACCGATAACCGGAACGTTTACCGACTGTTTGATCGCTTTGATATCGTTGTAGCCGTTGGAGCGAATGCCGATCGCTCCTCCTTGCTCGGCCGCCACTGCCATGCGGACCATCATTTCCGCCCCGTACAGGGGGTCCTCCGGAGCGGCTTGGCAAGATACGATAAGGCCTTTCTTAGTTAGCGGCCGTGTAGCCATATCCGGTAATCCTCCTTTGCATTGCGAACTTCCGGTCCGCGCTATTCGAGCTCGCCGCCGGATTCGAAGGCCAGATTCGCGAAAAGCGAAGCGAAGCCCGCGGCTTTGCGGAAAGTCGTCGTCACCGGCGTGCGGTCCGGAACCGGGTTCCCGATCTTCGGACGGAACCGCGCGACTCCTTGCTCGGCCAGCTCCGCCGCCGCTTCGGCGAACCGGTCCTCGCCGAGCTTGCGGACCTCCGGTGCGGAGCTGCGGCAGAAGCAAAGATAAAGCTCCCAGCCGTTGCTCCAATCGCGGCTCCACCAAGGCGCCTCCGTCGCCTCCGACGGAGGCTGGCGGATCGCCTGCAGCATCGTATTCATCGCTTCCTCCGCGACCCGCTCCCAGCGGATCTGAAGCTCTTCGTCAAGCAGCGGCAGCGCGGAATGCGCAAGGCCGACGATCGTCGCTTGATAGAGAACGCTGTTGCCCATGAAGACGGAACCGTCCCAGTTCTCGATGTACGGCCACCAGCCCGGCTCGTTTTTGCCGAAGCGGTCGGCCAGATGAACGAAAATTTGCCGAACCTTCTCCAGGTAAACCGGGTTGCCCGACAACTCGTAGGCTCTGCCGAACGTATGCGCCGCGTACATGTCTCCGTTCAGCACGTCGAAGTCTTCGCCGGGCCGCTTCAGGATGGCGGCCGGATTGCGCGGCGACACCTGCGTCAGCAAGTAATCCGCCGAGCGGATCAGGCTCGCCTTGGCTTCCTCGCTGCCCGTTGCCCGGTGCACGTGGTACAGGCTGTCGGCAATGGCCCCTACCTCCGCGATATCGACGGTGTCCGGTTCCCCTTTCTTGACGTAGAAAGGCTGCCCGAACCCGCCGCCGGGCAGTTGGCGCCGCGCGGCTTCCCGAACGAGCTCCCGCGCGACGTTCAGACCGTCGTCCGACCCGTTTCTTTTTCCCGCCCAAGCGTAGAAAGAAGCGGCCGCTCCCGTCGTGCAGCAGCTGGCCCGGTCCCCCAGCTCGTCGTCGTAGATATACCTCTCGCCCGTCTGCGGATCCTGCCTTAGCAGGCTGTCGAAATACGGCTTCAAGACGGTGATGACCTGAGAAGCGAAAGACAGCATGTTCGGTTCTCTCCCTATGGTTGAAGATGAATGAACGCATGCCGGCGGCGTTACTTGGAGCCGGTCAGCGTAATGCCTTGAATGAATACCTTCTGAACGAAGAAATAGAGGATGATGATCGGAATCGTGAACAGCGAAGCGGCCGCCATCAGCATGCCCCATTCCACGTTGTGCTCGCCGATGAACGCCTTCAGCCCGACCGACAGCGTCCACTTGTTCGGATCGTTCAAGTAAATGAGCGGCAGCTGGTAATCTTTCCATGAACTGAGGAAGACGAGCAGTCCTACGGTAAACAGCGCCGGGATCGACAAGGGAAGGATCATTCGCGTGTAGATTCTGAATTCCGATGCTCCGTCGATTTTGGCCGATTCCGTGATCTCCCAAGGAATTCCCATGAAGAACTGTCTGAGCAGGAAGATGTAATACGCCGCACCGAAAAAAGCGGGCAAAATGAGCGGCCAGTACGTGTTCACCATGTTCATCTTGTTGTACAGAATGTAGAGCGGCACCATCGTGGACTGCGCCGGCAGCATGATCGTTCCCATCATGACCATGAACACGACGTTTCGCCCCTTGAAAGGAATGCGGGCCAGACCGTACGCGGTCAGCGGAGCCGCGATCAGCTCGCCGAGCACGCACATCAGCGATACGAACAGCGTGTTCAGCGTGTAGCGCAGAAACGGGATCGCATGAACGGCGTTCGAATAGTTCGCGAAATACAGCTTTTTGGGCCACCAGACGAACGGTATCGCGAAAATATCGTCGATCGACTTGACCGAGGTCAGCAGCAGGTAGGCGAACGGTCCGAGGAAGAAGATGCCGGCCAAGCATAGAATCGCATGCTTCAGGACCGATTTGGCGACCGGCTTCATTCCTCTTCTTCCGGCGGCCCCTTGGGCCGACGAAGCTCCGGTAACGGTGGATTGGCCGGACATCACTTGTCACCTCCATAGTAGACCCAGCGCGCGGACGTTCGGAAGATGACGAGGGCGCAGATCATCACGACGACGAACAGCATCCAAGCCATCGCGGAGGCGTAGCCCATGTTCAGGAACGAGAAAGCCTGCTGGTATAGATAGATCGAATAGAACAACAAGGAATTTTCCGGCCCGCCGGTCGATTGCGTCGCTTCGGCGAACACGAGTCCTTCGGTAAAATACTGGAACGAGGCGATCAGCATCATGATCAATTGGAACAGCGTCATCGGCGAGATGGACGGGAACGTAATGACCCAGAACTGTCTCCACTTGCTTGCGCCGTCGATCTCGGCCGCCTCGTAATACATCTTGGGCACGTCCTGAAGCGCCGCCAGGTACATGACGGTAATCGTTCCCGTTCCCCAGAACCCCATCAGGATGAGCGACGGTTTCGTCCAATCCGGATCGACCAGCCAGTTCGGGCCGGCGATTCCTATATAATGAAGTCCCATATTGATCAAGCCGTACTGGGAGTTTAATAGCCACATCCACAGAAGCGAGCTGGCAACGGCGGGAACGAGCGTCGGCAGGAAGTAGATCGTTCGGTACAGGCTCTGTCCCTTCACCTTGGCATTGAGCAGCAGCGCCATCGCCAGCGCGTAGGCCATATGGGGCACGACGCCGACGATCGTAATGTAGAGCGTGTTGTACATCGACAAATAAAACTTGTCGTCATGGAACAGCTTCCGATAGTTGCCGAGCCCCACCCATTTGGGCGGAGAGAACAGGTTGTACTCGGTGAGACTATAATAGAAAGAAGCCAGAATGGGATAGAGCTGGAAAATGAAAAAACCGATAATCCACGGGCTGGTAAACAGAAGGCCGACGATCAGCACTTTCCGGTTGCGCCTGCGGATTCCGATCGCGTTGTCGTTTAGGATCTTCGCCATCCTTCCGCCTCCTTTCTTCCATGATAAGCGGGCCGGTGTTCGCGGCCCGCTCCCCTCTTATTTCCCGTCGGCCAGCGGCTGAATCTTCTCCGCCACTTTGTCCATGGCCTCCTGCGGCGATTCGGTTCCCTTGAGCGCCTTCTCGGTCTCCTCGGACAGCGACTGCAAGTATTCGTTGATGTAGGAGCTGTTCGGGAAGCCGTTCAGGTTCTCGCTCTTCGCGCTCTCGTAGAAGTCGGCCATCGTTTTGTTCGAATCGACGTAGAGCCGGTCGTCGCTCAGCGCGTCCTTGATTGTCGGAATGACGTGGGCGTCAAGCGAATATTGCACCTGCGTATCCGTCGTCATCAGGTACTGCATGAATGCCCATGCTTCCTCCGGATGCTTGGCCTTCGCCGGGATGAAGACGGCGCGCGGGCTGACCATGCCGGATCCCTTCAGCTCCGGATGATCCGCCGGGTAAGGGAACGGAGCGACGCCGATCGGCCCGTCCGCGGCCCTCTCCGGCATGAAGTTGTATTCCCAGCCGACCATCATCGCCATCTGGCCGGTCAGCAGCGGATCCTGAGCCGTGCCGCGCTTGCCCATGCCGGACTTGAACTTGTCGATCTGGCTCTGCCCGAATTCTTCATAGAAGGAACGCTGATACGCGATGGCTTTCACGTTCGGTTCCGCGTTCGGCGTCAGCTTGCCGTTCGAATCGATCCAGGATCCTCCGAAAATAACCGGCCAGAACACGTTGTCGATCCACGGATAGTCCGGAATGAAGCCGATCTGCGTAATATTGCCCGAGGAATCCTTCTTCGTCAGCTTCTTCGCGTAATCGGACAGCTCCTCCAGCGTTTCCGGCGGCTTTGTGAGCCCGGCTGCCGCGAAATCCGCCTTGTTGTACATGAGCGAGCTGGCCATGCTCATCGTGAACGGCATCGCGTAATATTTGTCGTTGATCATCATCCGGTCCATGGCCGCGGGAATGATGCTTGAGACATCGAAGCCGGATTTGGAGATGTCGTCCGTCAGGTCCCGGACCGCGCCGGCGTCCGCCCACGGGCCGATGTTGTTCCAGTAGGTGAGCAGTACGTCGGGCGCCGCGCCGCCGGAGATGGCGGTCAGTTGCTTCGTCGGATCCTGGTTCCCCAGCATTTTGACCGTAATATGGTCCTGACTCTTGTTGAAGTTGTCGACGATCGCGGTGATCGGCCCGGCGTCCGCGTCGGTATACGTCGTCCAGAACGAGATTTCGACCTTGTCTTTCGGCTTGGCGCTCGCATCGGCGGCCGAGCTGGCGCTCGGGCTTGCCCCCGCCGCGCTCGCGCCTGCGCTCCCCTCGTTGTTATCATTCGAACCGCATCCGGCCAGAACGGACAGGACAAGAACGCTTGAGCCCAACAATGCCAACGGTTTTTTTCTGAATTTAGCCAAACTGGACGCCTCCCTTATTCCTTGCAATAAAAGTGATGAAGCCGCTTGAACCGTATCCCCTTGACTTGCCTCGACGCCGGGACACCACCTCCCCTATGAAAAGCAATCCAATATTGGCGGACAATTCCCCTTTTTCCAAACAAAAATCACGGAGAAAATCTTCAATTCACTTTAAAAAAAAGGCTTGAAGCTTGTCCGTCGAGATCCTGCAGCCGATCCCCGGCCGGTCGGGCAGCGTTGCGCTTCCCTCGTCGATCGTCGGTCCCTCTTCGACCGGATCGTCCTCCAGAAACAGCGGACCGTTCAGATCGGCCGGCTCTGTAATCCCCAAGCAATTGAACAAGTGCGCGCTGGCCGCCAATCCGAGCCGCGACTCGGTCAATCCGCCTCCGAGGAGGCCCAGCCCCGCTTCCCTGGCAAGCTCCCCGCAGCGCTTCGCGCCCGACAAGCCGCCCATCTTCGTTACCTTGACGACCACCGTATCGCAGGCTTCCGCCCGGATGGCTTGAACGAGGTCGCCCGCCGTCCAGATGCTCTCGTCCAGCGCGACCGGAACCGACGTTTTCCGGCGCAGCTCGGCATGGCCGAACAAATCGTTCGCCCGGAGCGGCTGCTCGAATACGTCGACCCCCAGCCTCTCCATTCGCTTCGCCAGCTTGACCGCCTGCTGCAACGTGTAGGCCTGGTTCGCATCGGCCCGGAAGAACAGATCCGGCGCGGCTCCTTTAACCGCCTCCAGAATGTCCGCGTCCGCCGCCGGATCGAGACCCAGCTTCACGTCGACGCCCCGGTATCCTTTCCGCTTGGCGTCGGAAGCCTTGCGCTCCGCCTCCGCCGGGTCGGGCGTACTGATCAGGTAAGACAGCGAGATCCCCGGACGGAAGCCGGCGAACCACATGTCGGCCAGCCGCCGGCCGGTCGCGCAGCCGATCAGATCGTGCAGCGCCATGTCCACCGCGGCCTTCGCGATCGGCTGTCCGCTGCCGTAACCCGGCTTGATCTCCCGGTTCATAATCGAGTGGACGGCTTGCAAGTCGACGGCGTCCATTCCCAGCAGCGCCGGCTTCAGATAACGGTCGATCGTGCTCGCGACCGTCTCCGGCGTCTCGTAGCTCCATCTGGGGCTCGGTCTCGCTTCGCCCCAGCCTTCCGCGCCGTCATCCGACGTCACTCTGACGTACACGTGCGGAGCTCCGCGGCTCTTGTCGCCGACGGTCCCGCCGGAGATGGCGAAATCCTGCTTCATCGGGAGCGACAACGCAAACACCGTTATGTCAGATATCCTAACCTCTAACCCCTCCATTCTCGTTTCTCCGTTTGAGTTGACTTTATTCTAATGCAGATTTGAGAAAAAATCTTCACTTTCGCGATTTAAAGACGAATTTTTCTCCGATATTTTGTTGGACGGCTTCAAAAAACACCAAATAAACGTCAATTTACATGACGTTATATGGTATTTATATGTAATTGTTGATTATGGGGCGATGCTCATCCAAGTTCGCCTCGCCGCTCCGATCACCCCAGCCATATTGCCGAGCTCCGCCGGCAGGATGGGCAGCTCGGGTTCGTCCGCGAACCCGTGAAGCGTGAGGCGCCGGACATGGCGGCGAATTCTCCCGAACAGGAACTCGCCCTGCGCCGATATCGCCCCTCCGATCACGATCGCGGTCGGATTCAAGCTATGGATGAGATTGGCGATGCCGACCGCCACGTATTCCGCGTACCGTTCGACGATCCGCAGCGCGGTCTCATGGCCTTCGCGGGCTTGCGCGAAAATATTCTCGGGCGTTTGGGACCATTCGGCGCCGTCCGCCATTTCCGGGGCCCACCTCTTCAATGCCGTAACGGAAGCGTACTGCTCCCAGCAGCCGCGCAACCCGCAGGTGCAGGCTTGCCCGTCCATCCTAACGGTCTGATGCCCGTACGCGCCGGCATATCCGTTCCTTCCCCGGTAAGGCTCCCCTCCGGTAATGAGGCAGCCGCCGATTCCGGTTCCCAGCGTCAAGCAAATAAACCCGTCCCGCCCGCGCCCGGCTCCCAGCCAGCGTTCCCCGATAGCAACCGCATTCACATCGTTCTCTACGAAAACCGGGAGAGAAGTATGCGTCTTCAATTCGCTCGGAACGCAAGTCCCCTGCCAACCCGGCAGGTTGTCCGTCGCGCTTCCGATCAAACCGCTTGTCGTAACGTATCCCGCCGTCCCGATCCCGATGCCCGCCAATTCGAAGGGCCGCTCGGCGGCCATTCGTTCATACCCGTGCACGATCTGTCCAAGCTTGCCCAGCAAGCCCGCCTTGCCTCCCGCAGCCTCCGTCGGAGTCGAGTTCTGCTCCCGGACTCGTCCGTCTTCCCCGACCAGTCCGCTCTTGATGTAAGTTCCGCCGATATCGATCCCGATCGCGACCCGGTCCATGGAAGGCCTCCTTCTGCGCTCGCCTGTTGATTTCTTGTTCGATCATATCACACCGTTTTGAAATAAATCAATATTCCTTTTTATTTTATAATATTGGAGATTTTATTCACCGTTTAAAAAGGAGTGCGATCCCGCCCCGTTTGCGTCGCCGTAAGCTTCCCGACTAAATTTCCGCCCAAGAGACGAATCTGGTTACTCTCTTTCGGTGCGCTTCTCGGAATTCGGCCCCAGAGACGAACCTGGTTACTCTCTTTCGGTTCGCTTCTCGGAATTCCGCCCAAGAGACGAACCTGGTTACTCTCTTTCGGTTCGCTTCTCGGAATTCCGCCAAAGAGACGAACCTGGTTACTC
>NZ_JACJVO010000045.1 GCF_014212055.1 Cohnella zeiphila
GTTCGATGCGCTCCAGATCGTCCCGGCGAAGCCGCAGCCGGGACGAGACGTCCAGCCCCGCCGCGATCAGCGGGCGGGCTGTCGCCAGCAGCTGCGCCGCCGCTTCGGGAGCGGCGCGGAACGACGCCTCGGCGACGGGCGTCGCGTCGCCGGGAGCGAGCGCGGCGCCGCCGGCGACGGCGACGCGGGCGAACCTGCCGGCGGCGGACGGATCGAGCCGCAGCGCCGCCGGCCATTGCGTAGGGGCGCCGGCGATCACCAGGCTCGCGCGCCCCGGAGCCTCGTTCGCTGCGCGAACGAGAAAAGCCGCCGCCGGCTCCGCGAGCGGCGGCTGCTCGGCCGGCGTCAGCAGCGCGCCGGCCAGGCCGTTGCGGCCGCCCGCGGGCTCGCGGTCGCGCATCGGCTTCAGCGGTTCGCCGCCTTCGCCTGCGGCGACCGGTACGCGCCCCTCGGCATCGCAGAGCCGAATGAGGCGCAGCGCGTTGTCCGCGGCCTGCGCGGCGCCGACAGCGCCGGGAGACGCGATGACGCCTTCGAGCGCGATGTCCGGCGCCAGAAGCGCGTACATGAGCGTCAGCGCGCCGTCGATGCCGCCGTCCGTATCGACGATGAGCGGGTGCGCCCGTTCGCTTCGCTCCACCTCACCGCCTCCCTCCGCACGGCCGTGTCTGCTTTTTTACAAGCTTACTTGTATTTCTTCCAGTCCATTCCGCTCTCGTTCAGCAAATATTCGAAATCGTTCTCCCGCCGCTTGCGTTCGGCTTCGCGCGCTTCCTCTTCCTGTCTGCGCTTCTCTTCCTTGCGGCTCGCTTCCTCGGCCTTGAGGGCGTCGGCCTGCGCTTTGAGCTTGCCGAGCGTCTCCGCGTTCAGCAGATCCTTCAGCGTGGCCGCCGGCGCCTCCGCCGTTTCCGGCTTGCGGGCGGGAGCCGGTCTTTTTTTCGCCATATCGATCGTGCTCTCCTCTTACAAAGTCATTCGTTCTCCCGGTGCGAGCACCCGGCCGCGAATGCCCTTCTCCTCCAAACGGCGGGCGAACGCGTCGGCGTCCTGGCGGATCGGCGGGAACGTATTGTAGTGAATCGGCACCACTTGGCGCGCGCGGAGCCACTCGGCCGCAATCAGCGCATCGTCGGGGTCCATCGTAAAATGGTCGCCGATCGGAAGCAGCGCGAGATCGAACGATTCCAGTTCGCCGAGCATCTTCATATCGCCGTACAGGCAGGTGTCGCCCGCGTGAAAAATCGTTTTTCCTTCCGCGCGAATAATAAATCCGGCCGGCATCCCGGCATAAAGAATGTTCTGGTTCTTCTCGTCCACGATACCCGAGCTGTGAAAAGCCGGTACGAGCTTCGCTTTGGCGAAGCCGAGGTCGACCGTACCGCCCAGGTTCATGCCGATCGTATCGACGCCTTTCCACGACATGTACGTGGCCAGCTCTACAATCGAGACAACCGGGGCTTTGTTCGCTTTGGAGATAGGCTCGGCGTCCAGAATGTGGTCTCCGTGCGCGTGCGTCAGCAGCACGTAGTCGGCGCGAACGTCCTCCGGTTTAACGGTCGCCAGCGGATTGCCGCTCAGAAACGGGTCGATGATCAGCGATTTGTCCCCGACTACGATTTGTACGCCGGATTGTCCGTGAAAAATGATGTCCATGGGATAACCTCCTTTTCTATTCATCATAATCCATTCAGGATATTTTACAAAATGACCGACGCGGATCGGAAAATCGATATTCTGTGATTTTGTTGACTACAGTTACGGCCGGCGGTATGATGATTTACCAAAGGGTTTTCTCGAAGCCGCTCACAGATCCCAGCTCGCACTGGCGGCCGATATCGAACAAATGAGGTGTTACGGATGATTTTGAGCGTGCTTGATCAATCTCAGATTTGCGAAGGAAGAACGGCGGGCGAGACGCTGGCCGAAACGACGCGCCTGGCGCAGCATACGGAGGCGCTAGGCTACCATCGCTATTGGGTGTCGGAGCATCACGCCTCCCGGGCGCTCGCCCACTCCAGCCCGGAGGTGCTGATCGCCCACTTGGCGGCCCATACCGAGCGCATTCGCGTCGGTTCGGGAGGCATCATGCTGACCCATTACAGCGCTTATAAAGTCGCCGAAAATTTTCGGCTGCTCGAGGCGCTCCACCCCGGCCGCATCGACGTCGGCCTCGGCCGCGCGCCGGGCGGCATGCCGCTCTCGACTCGTGCGCTGCAAGAGGGCCGCTACGCGGACATCGACCGTTACCCCCAGCAGGTCGCCGACTTGACGGCCTACCTGCACGATTCTCTGCCTGCCGAGCACCGCTATGCCGGCCTTCACGCCTCGCCGGGCATTCGGACGGCGCCGGACATCTGGCTGCTCGGCTCCAGCCTCGGCTCGGCCCAGATCGCCGCGAGCATGGGAACGGCTTACGCGTACGCTCAGTTTTTCGGCGTGCCCGGCAGCGAGGACGCGATCGCTTATTACAAGGAGCGCTTCAAGCCGTCGGAGCTCGTGCCCGAGCCTCGCGCCTTGGCAGCCGTCATGGTCATCTGCGCGGACACCGAAGAAGAAGCGTCCCGGCTGGCGACGAGCACCGACCTGTTCTTTCTGTCGCTGGAACAGGGCCGCATGCTGGACCGGTTCCCTTCCGTCGAGACGGCGGAAAGCTACCCGTACACCGACTATGACCGCGAGCGCATCCGCGCCGTTCGCCGGCGCCGGATTCTCGGCACGCCGGAGCAGGTGCGAGACCAACTGCTGGCGATGCAGAAAGAGTACGGCATCGACGAGTTCATGATCGTGACGCTGACGCACGATTTCGAAGCGCGGCTGAAGTCGTACCGGCTGCTGGCCGAAGCGTTCGATCTGTAACCTGACGGCGTAACGAGATTCCTCTCTTGGAGAGAATTGCGGCGACGTGCGCGAAAGAGAGCAACCAGATTACTCTCTTGGACGGAATTGCGGCGACGTGCGCGAAAGAGAGCAACCAGATTCCTCTCTTGGACGAGATTGCGGTGACGTGGGCGGAAGAGTGCAACCAGATTCCTCTCTTGGACGGAATTGCGGCGACTTGCGCGAAAGACAGCAACCAGATTACTCACTTGGGCGGAATTGCGGCGACGTGCGCGAAAGAGAGCAACCAGATTACTCACTTGGGCGGAGTTACGGCGACGTGCGCGAAAGAGAGTAACCAGATTACTCTCTTGGACGGGATTGCGGTGACGTGGGCGGAAGAGAGTAATCTGTTTACTCACATGGACGGGATAGCCGTAACGTAACTCCAAGCCCCCTTTCACTCGCCTCTAATCACCAAAATGGCGTTTACTACGCGAAGCCGGCATTTCTGCTCCTCCCTAATCGTTATATTGGCGATTACAACACGATGCCGGCAATCCAGCTCTTCCCTGATCGCCAGATTGGCGATTACAACGCAATGCAGGCACTCCCGCTTCTCCCTAATCGCCAATTGTAGCGATTACGCCGCTCCCGATCGGTCCCCAGCCCGCATCCAGCTCGATCAGAGCTACAGCAAAAAGACGTCAGGTCCGCCTGACGTCTTTTTGCTATTGGAGCGGCAGCTTCCTTTGGAGCAAGATTTCCTTCACGTCCAGCCTTGTAGGACGGCGAAGACGGGTCGCCGCCTGCTCGGTCCAGCGGTCTGCGCGTTCTCCCCCGGTCCGTTCCCGGTAATAGGCGGAGATGTCGGCGTTGTACGAGGTCAGACTTTGTTTCAACGTCTCCGAATCCGGATATTGCTCTTCGCCATAGACGCTTTCCGGCGGCAGCCGCTGCTTCCGGCTCTGCGTCCGGTTGTTGGTTCTGGCCGGGTAGCCGACCGTCATGCCGAAGACGGGGATGACCCGATCCGGCGTTCGCAGAAGTTCCGCCGTCTCCGCGAGCCGATTGCGGATGCCGCCGATGTAGCAGATGCCGAGCCCCATCGATTCCGCCGCCAGCGCGGCATTCTGCGCGGCCAGGGAAGCGTCGATCAATGCCACCATGAACAGCTCGGTCGATTCCAGCGAAGCGGCCGTCTCGTCCGGCCGAACCCCTTCCATCTCCGCCGCCAGTTCCAACCGCCGCAGATCCGCGCAAAAGACGAGCAGCACCGGGCAGGAAGCCACATGCCGTTGTCCGCCCGCCAATTCGGCGAGCTTCGCCTTTCGCTCCGGATCCCGTACGCCGATTATGGTATAAGCCTGCAGATAGCTGGACGTGGACGCCGCTTGCGCGCATGCGACGATCCGCCGGATTTGATCGTCGGCAACCGGCTCGGTCGAGTAAGACCGAACCGAACGGTGGTTCATAATGGTCTGAAGAATCGGATTCATGGGCCTGCGGCGCACCTCGTTTCAAAAAAGATGATTGAATCCACCTTAGCCTTCTGCTCATCCAAAGTCAATTCGAAGGACCGGAACCGCGGGGACAAGCAAGGCTTGGGCAACCGCCATTGTCAAAAGCCCGCTTCTGTCCAAACAGCCGATGCCGTTTGGAGTAGCGGGCTTTTTCTTAATGGCATTAACGATCGCGGATCAGCTCACCGAGTTCCCGGAGCCGCCCGGATGAAGCTTGGCGACCGCCTTCTCCAGCATGGCCGCATAAGCTTCGGCTCCGGTACGGGTCGGATGCACGCCGTCTTTGCCGAAGTAGGCGTCCTGGTCGGCGCTGGCCGCATACCAGTCCACCAGCGTTACGTTATCATAGTCCGAAGCGGCTTCTTTGAGCATGCCGTTGACATCGTCCTGCCATTTCCGCGGCACTCTCGTGTTCACCAGCAGAATGTTCCGGTCTTGGCCCAGCGAGTCGAGCAAGGCGTCCAGCTTTTTCTTGGTGAACGGTCCGTTCGTTCCCAGTTCGAGGATCACGATATCTCCCAGCTTGCCGGCCTTGTCGAGCGCATCGACCGTATCCCCCGCTTGCGAGAGCTGCCGGCCGACCTTTGCGTCCACGATAATGGACGTCAATTGCTTTTCCAGGTAGGGCTTCACTCCCAGAAGAACCGAATCTCCGATCGCCGTAACCCCTTTGCCGGAGATCGGCGAAAGGTCCGAATCGCCGCCGGAAGATTTCGTTCCGGAAGCTTCGCCGCCCTTCGATATCGGAGCGACGCCGCCGCTCGGCTTGGCCCCGGCGCCGTTCCCGCTGCCGCCGGCCGGCTTCGTGCCCGCGTCGCTATTTCCGGTCTTCACACCTGCGTCGCTATTGTCGGTCTTCGTGCCCGCCGCGGAAGCGTTCGGCTTCCCGGCCGGCGAAGGTGAGGCGGTATCCGTCTTCGGCGGCTTCATGACGGCCGTTTCCGTCTGACCGTCATGATCCTTCGGCGGTTCCGTTTGCCCGGCCCCCGCGGCCGGCGGCGTCGCCGTTCCGGACGCGTCCGCCGATTCCGCGGGAGCTCCGGCGGCAATGCCGGTCGGCGTCCCCGTACCGCCCGTGCCCCCGCAAGAGACGCACAGGACGAGCGTCAAGCCTGCCGACAGAAGCGTGACCGCCGGTCTTCTCCCTTTTCCGTTCTCCCGGCTCGCAGCGACGGTCGCAGACGTTCTTCTTTTCCAACCGCGCAGGATCGGCTCCTCCACGAGCTTCCAGGACAGCGCGGCCAGCGCGAAGCTGGCGGCCGTCTGTAGCGCGGCCCTAGTCGGATTGAAGCTGCCCGCGTCCGAGACCGGCGTCGTCAGCGCAATAACGGGAAAATGCCATAAGTAAAGTCCGTACGAACGCGCCCCGATCCAGCGCAGGGGCTTTCCGGACAACATCCGGCCCAGCCGGCTGGCCGGATGGGCGACCGCGGCCACGACGATCGCCGTCAGCGCCGAGAGCAGCAGCAGGCCTCCCCGATACACGAACGAATCGTACTCCCCGACGCTCGCAATCATGAAGAGAATCGCGAGCAGGGACAGCGCGCCGATTCCGTCAAGCGCCCAGCGCACGCCGTCCGGCACCTTCTCGGACAGCTGGCGGCTCGGCCATACGACCGCGAGCGCCGCGCCGATCAGCAGGCCGAACACGCGGGTGTCGCTTCCGTAGTAGACGCGGCTCGGGTCGGAGCCCGGCGAGTACAGCAGCGCCATCAGCAGCGCCGACGCGGCCGCCCCGGCCAGCATCCAAGCGGCCAGCTTGCCTCTGCGGGGGACGAGCCGCAGCAGAACGAGCAGAACGATCGGCCAAATCAAATAAAATTGCTCCTCCACCGCCAGCGACCAGAAGTGGCCGAACGGCGAAGGCGGTCCGAAGCTTTCGAAGTAGGACACTTTATGAAAAATCAGCCACCAATTGTTGACGTACAGGACCGCGGAACCGATGTCGCCGCCCAGGCTCCGCAGCCTGGACGGATCGGCGATCGCCAGCCAGACGGATACCGCCGCGGTCATGAGCAGCATCGGGGGGAGAAGCCTGCGCGCTCTGCGGATCCAGAACGACTTCAGGTCGATTCTCCGGTCCTGCTGCCATTTGGAGACCAATTGATCCGTAATCAGATATCCGGACAGGACGAAGAAGACGCCGACGCCCAGGAATCCTCCGGGAACTCCCTGCCAATTGAGATGGTAGGCGATCACCGCCAATACCGACAGCGCCCTCAGGCCGTCAAGGCCGGGCATGTAGCGAGCTTTGCCATTCGTATTATGGGTCATACCAGCGGACTCCTTTATAATGACTGATCGTTATGGAGTAAAAATCGGTCTGAGGTCTATCAAGCATGGATTGCTTGCCGATGGGCCTTGCCTTGTGCGCCTGCAGAAAATCTTTTCGTGCGAAATCGAATCGAGTTGCCGTCGTTCGTACGCGAACCTGATGCCATCTTCGTTCCGTCCATTCCTCGCCACCATAATGATTGCGCTTACATCTTGTCCTTCTTCTAAAACGAGCCCATCATTCATGCTTGGATAAACGTCCGCTGTCAAACTGGAACCAGTCAGGTTGTGGAGGCATCACCTCTGGGATCGGCGCCGGGTGCGGCGCCTTGCGTGGGTTGCTTTATTCTTATGCTTAATAGACGTTGCGTAAGCCGGAAAGGTTTAACGTTCGGGACAAGTTTCGGCAAAAAAAGATACGACTTTTTCGCTGCGGATCTAGGCGAGATTTCCGAAAACGGGGGCAATAGGCGAAAGCGCTTTAGAAGATTTCCCGGCAAAACGCCGTTTATTGGGGAAATGCTCGTCCGAAGCGGTTTCCGGCACCGGCGGATCCTCCACGGATTTCCCCAAAAAGCCGATCCGGACGCCTTCTTTGCGCCCGAAGCCCCGGAAACGCCTAAGGCTCGAGTCGCACGGCTCCGCCTCCGTTCGCGGACTTCGACCTCTTTTCGTCTCTTCGCATGCCGTTCCGACACCGATTGTCGGGTCCTGCGCTTTCCCGGGAAAAGTTCGGCAACGAAAAACCGCCCGATTGACCGGACGGTTCCCGGTCATTCGGGCGGTTCCAGCAGATAGGCGGCCAGCAGGGCGGCCGTGCCTGCGATCGCGTCGGAGTGAGTGCGTTCCATGCCGTGGGAGGCGTGAACGCCGGGGCCGATCAAAGCGGCGCGGACGTTGGCGCCGGCCCGGAGCGCGGCGGAGGCATCCGATCCGTAATGAGGGAAGATGTCCACCGCATGCGGCAGCCCCTCCCGCTTCGCCAGCTCGAGCAGGCGCGACGTCATGCCGTAGTCGTACGGGCCGGAAGAGTCTTTCGCGCAGATGGAGACGTCCTTCTCGGTCGCGGACAGATCGTCGCCGATCGCCCCCATGTCGACCGCGATCAGCTCGGCGAGGTCGGGCGGCACCGCGGCCGCGCCGTGTCCCACTTCCTCGTAAGTGGACACGATCAGCTTCACCGTACGAGGCGGGACCGTTCCGGTGCGCCAAAGCCATTCCAGCACGCCCAGCAGCGCGGCGACGCCGGCCTTGTCGTCCAGATGGCGGGACTTGATCCAGCCGTTGTCCAGCAGCCGCGCCCGCGGGTCCCAGGAGATGAAGTCGCCGACCGCGATGCCGAGCCGTTCCGTCTCCTCCTTCGTCCCCGCTTCATCGTCTACGCGGATCTCCATGTTCGCTTCTTCGCGCTTCCAGTCCCGCGCGTCGCCGTATACATGAACGGACGTCTTCGTGGACAGCACCGTACCTTCGTACGTTCGCCCGTCCCGCGTATGGATCCGGCAGTATTCGCCTTCCACCGTCTGCATGGCGTACCCGCCGACCGGCGTGAAACGGATCGCGCCGTTCGGCTTGATCGCCCGCACCATGGCGCCTAGCGTATCGACGTGCGCGGACAGGCCGAGCGCCGGCTTCCGGGGATCCGCCCCGGCGACGGTGACGATGCCGTTGCCTTTGGGGGTTCGTTCCATCGGAAAGCCGAGCCGGCCGGTCTCGGCCTCCAGCAGCCGCATGATGTCCATGCAGTAGCCGCTCGGGCTCGGCGTATTCAGAAGCTTTTGCAGCCAATCGAGCATATAAGCCCGGTCCAGCTTCGGACGGAGCGGTTCGGTCATGGCGCTCGTCGCTCCTCCCGTCTCAATCGAAATCCTTGTGGTGCCATTCGTCTTCCGGAATGTTCAGATCTTCGCCGGAGAAACGCTGCTCCTTGAACGGATCGGCGTAAAGGTGGAAGCCGTTGCTTTCCCAGAAGCCGGGCCGGTCCTCCTGCATAAATTCGAACCCGCGCACCCACTTGGCGCTTTTCCAGAAGTACAGATGGGGCACGAGCAACCGCAGCGGCCCGCCGTGCTTATCGGTCAGCGGTTTGTCGTCGTAGTTGAACGCCAGCAGAATGTCGTCCCCCATCAAATCTTCCAGCGGCACGTTCGTCTCGTAATCCGGGTCGGCATGCACCATGACGTACTTCGCTTCCGGCTTCACCTTCAGAAGCGGCAGCAGGTCGCGGAAGCGGATGCCTTCCCATACCGTGTCCAGCTTCGACCAGCGGGTCACGCAATGGATGTCGCACGAGATGCGGGTGCGCGGAAGCGCCATCAGCTCGTCATAGGTGAAAGAGCGCTCCTCCTCCACTTCGCCGAAGCTGCGCAGGCTCCATTCCTTCATATCGTAACGGGGCACATCCCCTTCATGCAAAATCGGGAACCGGTCCGTCAGCACTTGCCCGGGCGGCACCCGGTCATTCTGCGTCTCGGAGGCGGCAGGCGCCTTCGATCTCTTGATTCGCTCCGCTTTGGTCAGCATAGGTAGCGGCCCTTCCTTCTTCTCTCTGTCGTAAGGGGCAAGCCCCTCCTCCATGATAAAGATGCATCGGTCCGCCTGTCAAACAATCGTTCCTGCCCAAAGAACAAATCCCCCAAAAGTGAAGAGATGCTCTGAAGTTAAATCCGATTCCTTTTGGGGGAGCCCCCGGTTATCCGCAGGAAATTTAATCGCATCATTTCCTAAACAACAAAAAGCCTCCGCGCGCGCCGCGGAAGCGAGGCGCCGGAGGCCGATGGTCCATTCAACGTTCTTACTGCTCCAAGGTGCTTTTCCGTCTCAAGCTCAGCCAGAACAGGGCAGACAGAACGAGGAAAAAGGCGGCGTACGCGGCGATCAAAATCCGAATGTCCGTATCCGGCAGCAGAATCGAGGAGCTGATGATGCCGAACAGCCAAATATGCGACAGGTTGCCGACGATCGAGGAGACCAGGTACGGCATCGGCTTGATGGCCGACACCGACGACAGGAACGCGATCACGTTGTTCGGCATGATCGGCAGCGTGCGCATCAGAATGATCGCCCACACCCCGTACAGTTGAAAAAATTTTTTCCACTTGTCGTACTTGTTCTCGTATCTTTGCAGCTTGCGGTCGAACCAGTCCGAGAACCAGTAGCGGCAGCAATAGAAAACGATAAGGGAGACGACGATGCTGACCAGCCAGCTGACCGCCATGCCGGCCCCGATTCCCAATGCCGAGATGTGAAGCATGACGAGCGTCGAAAACGGAAAAATGCCGAGAAACCCTTGCACGACCGCCAGCGGCATCGTTAACAGCAAGATGTTGTACCCGTCCAATTGCGTAACGCCGAGAAGCCAATCGATGGCGTCGTTAATCTGATCCATCTTGCATCCACTTACCTTCCGCTTTGGGACTGGTGACGATTATAACCCGACTATGTGAACCCCCCGTGAACAACTTTCCATAATTATCCAGTAACTCTTGCTTCGTTCGGACCTTATGCGCCTTCGAGATTTTTGAACTGGGCGTGGAACATTCGGCTGTATACGCCTCCCCGCGCCATCAGCTCTTCGTGCGACCCGCTCTCGGCAATGCCGCCCTGCTCGATGACCATGATCCGGTCGGCGTCGCGGATCGTATTGAGGCGGTGCGCGATAATGAACGTCGTTCTTCCCTTCATCATATGGAGCAGCGCATCCTGAATATGACGCTCCGTGCGCGTATCGATGCTGCTCGTCGCCTCGTCCAGAATGAGGATCGACGGTTGGGCCAGAATGACGCGGGCGATCGCGAGCAGCTGCCGCTGACCCTGGCTCAGGTTGCCCCCGTTCTCCGTCAGCACCGTGTCGTACTTCTGCGGCAGAAGGCGGATGAAGCTGTCGGCGTTGGCCGCCTGGGCCGCGGCGCGCACTTCCTCGTCGGTCGCGTCCGCCCGTCCGTATTTGATGTTCTCCTTGATCGTGCCGGAGAACAAATACGTATCCTGAAGCACGATGCCGAACACGCTTCGCAGGCTGTCGCGCGTGTACTCGCGGATGTCGCGTCCGTCGATCCGGATGCTGCCTCCCGTCACATCGTAGAAGCGGGTGAGCAGGTTGACGATCGTCGTCTTGCCCGCGCCCGTCGGACCGACAAGGGCGATGCTGGTGCCCGCATCCACTTGGAAGCTGAGGTCCTTCACGATCGTCTTCTCGGGCACATAGCCGAAGCTGACGTCGTCGAAGACGACCTCGCCGTCCGGCCGCTCCAGCCGGACGGCGTCCGCCGGATCGTCCGGCTCTTCCTTCTCGTCGAGCAGCTCGAATACCCGCTCCGCGCCGGCGATTCCGGATTGCAGCACGTTGAAAATGTTGGCGAGATCGTTAAGCGGCCGGACGAACTGCCGCGAATAGGTGATGAAGCTGGCGATGACGCCGACCGTAATGATCTCCTTCACCGCCAGCGTCCCGCCGACGATCGCGACCGCCGCGAAGCCGATATTGTTAATGACGCTAAGGAGCGGCATCAGAAAGCCCGACCAGATCTGCGCCTTCATGCCGGTATCCCGCAGCGTCAGGTTCGCTTCCTCGAAGTCCGCGATGACCTTCTCCTCGCGGTTGAACGCCTTGACCGCCTCGATGCCGGAGATCGTCTCCTCGATCTGGCCGTTCAGCGCGCCGAGCTGCGCCTGCTGATCCTTGAACAGCACGCGGGTGCGCTTCGTGATCGTGCGCGCCAGCAAATAGACGAGCGGCACCGTAATCAGGCTGGCGAGCGTCAGCAGCGGGCTGAGCACGAGCATCATGACAAGGGAGCCGATGATGGCGATGCCTCCCGACATCAGCTGGGCGGTCGTCTGCGAGACGGTCGTGCTCACGTTGTCGATGTCGTTGGACAAGCGGCTCATGATTTCCCCGTGGCGCCGCGTGTCGAAGTAAACGAGCGGGAGCCCGTGAAGCTTGTCGTACAGGGCGCCGCGCATGCGCCGCACGATTCGCTGCGAGACGCCGGCCATCAGCCAGCCTTGCATGAAGGTCAGCACCGCATCTCCCGCATACGCGGCAATGAGTCCGGCCAGCGCGGCCTCCAGGATGCGGAAGTCCACTTCCGCATTTTGGCCGATGGCGTCGACGGCGACGCCGATCAGATACGGCGCGGCCAGCGTCAGGCCGGAATCGATCAGAATCAGGGCGAAGACGATCGCCAGCCAGCGCCGTTCCTGGCCGATATAGCCCCAGATTCGCTTCATCGTGCCGCGGAAATCTTTCGGTTTCTGGACGGGCCCGCCGCGTCCCCGGCCCGGATGGCCTCCCGGCATCTGCGGCAAGTCCCTGACGGCGGGGCGGCTGTCCGAACGGCTCTGTTCATGCGCCATGGCTCTGCATCTCCTTGCCGATCTGGGAACGGTAGATTTCCTGGTATACGCCGCACTCCCGCAGGAGCGTCTGATGGTCGCCGATTCCGGCGATCTCGCCCCGGTCGAGCACGACGATCTGGTCCGCGTCCATGACGGATGTGATCCGCTGCGCGATGAGCAGGCAGGTCAGCCCCCGGGCGTACGTCCGCAGCTGCTCCTTGATGACCGCTTCCGTCGCGACGTCCACCGCGCTCGTGCAGTCGTCGAGGATCAGAATCTCCGGCTCCCGAACGAGCGCCCGGGCGATCGACAGCCGCTGCTTCTGACCGCCCGACAGGTTGACGCCGCCCTGCCCCAGCTTCGTATCGTATCCTTCCGGCAGCGAACGGATGAAATCGTGGGCCGCCGCCATCCGGGCCGCCCTCTCGATCTGTTCCTGCGTCGCCGATTCGTTCCCCCATCGGATGTTGTCCCGGATCGTGCCGGAGAACAGCATGACCCGCTGCGGAACGATCGCCGCTTTGTCGCGAAGCGTCTTCGGATCGAGCCGGCGGACATCCACCCCGTCGACCTTGACCGTTCCCGACGTCGCTTCGTAGAAGCGCGGAATCAATTGAACGAGCGTCGTCTTGCCCGACCCGGTCGAACCGATGATGCCGACCGTCTGGCCGGGCAGGCAGTGAAGCCGAATCGACTTGAGCGCGGGCGTACCCTCCTCGCCGTCATACGAGAAGGTCACGTCCTCGAAGTCGATTCGCCCTCTGCCCTCCATCTCGTCCTCCGCGCCCGTCCGCCGATGAACGTGAGCGGCGCTGGCCATCACTTCCCCGATCCGCCCGTACGAAGCTTTGGCCCGCACGAGCATGTTGAACACCATCGAGATCATCATGAGGGAAAATAAGATCTGCGTCATGTAGTTGACGAACGCGACGATGTGTCCGACTTGCATCTGCCCGTTGTCTACCCGCAGCCCCCCGATCCACAAGACGGTCACGATGCCGAAGTTGACCGTCAACAGCACGGCCGGGTTGAAGACCGACATCCGGCGCAGCGCCCGCACCGAATGGACGCGATAGTCCTCGTTGATGCGTTCGAACTTGACGCTCTCGTCGGCGAAGCGGTTGAACGCCTTGACGACTCTAACCCCGGAGAGGTATTCCCGCATGACGCCGTTCAACCGGTCCATCGCCGCCTGCACCTTCAGGAACAGCGGAAAGCCGATGCGAAGGTTGAAGTAGATGAGCACCGCGACGATCGGCACGACGATCGCCAGCACCGTCGCCAGCTTCGGGTTCAGGCGGATCGCCATCACCAGGCTGCCGATGCACAGAATCGGAGCCTTGGCGAAAACGCGCATCATCCCGTTCACGAAGTTCTGAACCTGCGTCACGTCGTTCGTGAGCCGCGTCACGAGCGAAGCCCGGTCGAACCGGTCGAGCTGGGGCAGCGTCTGCGATTGAATGTGCCGGAACAGGTCGGACCTCAGTTCCGCCCCGAATCGCTGGGAGACGCGGCTTGACACGATGTTCCTGCCGGACGCCGCTACCGCGCCCGCCGCCGTCACCAGCAGCATGTACGCGCCGAACCTTAGCACGGTGTTCAGATCGAGCCGGGACACGCCCTCGTCGATCATGCGCGACAGCAGGGTCGGTTGAAGCAAATCGCAAAGCGCTTCCATGGCGACGAGCAGAAAAGCGAATGAAAAAGGCAGGCCGTACTTTTTGACATACTTTCTCTCATTCCGCATGGCAGATTCTCGTTCCTTTCCTCCGCAACGACAAAGGAAACCGCAGCCAGCGGTTTCCCCTCTTTGTGGACCGACTCCTACATTGCCGTCCTCTATTTTATAGCGAATGGGTAACAATCTCAACCCGGCTTGCGAAGCCCGGCTTCCCACGTCTTCTGCCTGCGGTACCACGAGACGAACCTTTCGATTCCTTTTTCGAACGGGGTTGACGGCTCGAAGCCGAGCAGCGTCCGCGCTTTGGCCGGGTCGGCGTACGTCCGCAGGACGTCTCCCGGCTGCATCGGCTGCCGGTCGATCGCGGCCCGTTCTCCCCAAGCCTGTTCGAGCGTCTCTATCATCCGTGCCAGCGAGACGGTTCGGCTTCCTCCCAGATTGACTATCTCGTAAACGCCGGAATGCCGTTCCACATAGTCGGCGGCGTGCCGGATGCCGTCCACGATATCGGCCACGTAGGTATAATCCCGGCTCGTGGAGCCGTCTCCGTACATCGGGACCGGCTTGCCGTCGCTCAGCAGCGAAGCGAATTTGCGGATGGCAAGGTCGGGCCGCTGCCGCTCTCCGTATACCGTAAAAAAGCGCAGCATGACGACGTCGATGCCGAACAGATGCCGGTACGCGTAGCCCATCAGCTCGCAGCTTTTTTTGGTGGCGGCGTACGGGGAGATCGGGCGCCCCGTCGGATCGCCCTCCTCGAACGGCACTTTGGCGTTGTCGCCATATACGGACGAGGACGAGGCGCACACCCATTTGACGGTGCCGTGGGTTCTCATCGCTTCCAGCAGCCGAAGCGTGCCGACGACATTTACGTCATAGAACAGAGCCGGCCGCTCGATGGAAGCCCGAACGCCCGGCAGCGCGGCCAAATGGACGACGACGTCGGGCGGGCAAGCGGCAAACAGCCGGTCCAGCGCTTCCCCGTCGCGAATGTCGGCCGGCTCCAGCCGGTATTGTTCCGAATTCGCCGCCTCCTGCAGGCGGCGCAAATCGTCCTCTCTGTCTCGATGCTCGAAGGCCGGCTCCATTCCAAGCGACTCCAGCACGTTTCGCACCTTGAACCGGTAATCGTAGTTGTCCGCGAAGCTGTCGACGCAGATGACCTTGTGTCCGTCCCTCAGCAGCGACTCGCACAGATGGGAGCCGATAAAGCCGGCTCCTCCGGTTACCCAGTACGTCTTCATCTTCCCGCGCGGCCCCCTTTGCCCTGAGACGGCGACTTGTCTTCGAAGAAGACGTGCCGCGCCCGGATCCGTCCGTCCTCGATATCCAGCAAACCGCATGAAAAACGGGACTGCCGCCTTTTGTCCGTCGGCGAGCCGGGATTGAACAGCAGGACGCCGTCCCGCTCCTCCAGCATCGGAATATGCGAATGGCCGAACACGACGGCCTGCACGTCATCGTCCGCGAACGCCTTCAGCGCCCGCTCCGCCGTCGCCCCTCTGCCTCCGTCGCCATGGCCGTGCACCAGCCCGATGCGCACCGGCCCCACCTCGATCGTCTTGCGGTACCCGAGCCGGCGGACGATGTCCGCGCCGTCGTTGTTGCCCGCCACCCCGTCTACCGGAGCGATGCGCGAAAGATGAGCCAGCACGGACAGATCCGTCCAGTCGCCCGCATGAAGGATCCGGTCCACCCGGCGGAAGGCCTGCACGAGCGCCGCGGGCAGCGACTTGGCCGCCCGGGGCATGTGGGTATCCGATACGACGCCGATTCGCATGCGGACATTCCTTCTTTCTCTAAAATCAGGTGAAGGGGAGACGCTTGTTCACGCCGGGCCGCACGGGCTTCTAGACTCCGTAATAGGTTTGCAGCAAAGGCAGCAGACCCAGCGGGTCGCGCAGCAGATCTTTGGCGCTGAAGAAGATGTCTCCTTGGACTTGCCCCGAATCCGCGTCATATTTAAGCTGGTTAACGATCTCCTGCGGCGACTGCCAGCCGGCTTCCGTCGTTCCCAGCTTATAGGGCGCATGGCCGACGTACAGCTTCACGCCGGTGCCCTTCACCTCGTTCCCCCACCATTCGGCGAGGATGTCAAAGCGGGCCGCGGAAAACGAGAGGCTCCAATAAATTTGCGGCGCGATGTAGTCGATCCAGCCCTGGCGAATCCACGTTCTCGTGTCCGCATACATGTCGTCGTACGACGTAACGCTCGCCTTCGTCGCGGATCCGGTCGGGTCGGCCGATTGGTTGCGCCAGACGCCGAACGGGCTGATGCCGAACGACACGCTCGGTTTGGCCGCATGGATCGCCTGCCCGAGATCGCGGACGAACCGGTTGACGTTGTCTCGGCGCCAATCTCCCTTGTTCGCGAACGACCCGTCGTTATACTGCAGGTATGCGGCATCGTCGGCGAAGGCCGTGCCCGACGGGTAGAAATAGTCGTCGAGGTGGACGCCGTCGATGTCGTAGCCGTTCACGACCTCCATGATGGCGTCGATGACGTGCTGCCGGGCGGCCGGGATACCCGGATTGATATACTGCGTCGCCCCCGCCTGGACGATCCAGTCCGGATGCTCCGCCGCAACGTGATTCGCGGCCAGCCCGTCGGTCGTCGATCCCGCCGCCGCGCGGAACGGGTTGAACCACGCCTCGAAGCGCATGCCCCGCTTATGCGTCTCCTCGACCATGAAGGCGAGCGGATCGTAGCCCGGATCCTTCCCCTGCGTGCCGGTCAAATATTTGGACCAGGGCACTAGCCGCGAAGGATACAGAGCGTCTCCCATCGGGCGGACCTGCACGAACACCGCATTGATTCCGATCGCCTGCAGATCGTCGAGCAGCTTATCGTATTCCGCCTCCTGTTTGGCGGGATCTCCATAGGAAGCGGTCGACGGCCAATCGAGATTGTACACCGTCGAGATCCACGCGCCGCGAAGCTCGGCCGGCCGGGAGCCGCTCGAACCGCCCGAACCGTCCGAACCGCCCGTTCCTACCGATCCCTCTGTTCCGGTACCGCCGAGCGTCGTCAGCGCGATGATGCGCGTTTTCGCGTTCCAGTCCACTTGAAGCCCCAACGTTTCGGAGACGAAGCGGAGCGGCACCATGATCCGCGAATTGCGAACGGAGGCGGAAGCGCCCAGCTTCACGACGGCGCCGTCGACCCGGGCGGACGATTGGCCCTGTTCCATCGTGATAACGACGCCGGAGCGGCGAATCGTCACCGTGCGGGTCTGCTGCGACCAATCGACGGAAGCGCCGAGATTCTCGCTGATGACGCGAATCGGAACCATCGTCAGATTCGCCTTCGGAACAAGGTAGGGCGAAGTGTCCGCGCCGAGCGTCCGGCCGTCCAGCACGATCGAGATGTCGTTCGCGGCAAAGGCATGGCCGCCGGCGGCCAACGTCGAGAGCAGCAACGAGAACAACCAAAGAGAACTGATCCACTTGCGCAACCGCATCATTCAAATAACTCCTATTCTAAGCATAATCCGTTCTGCCATGAATAGACGTCCATTTTGCGGTTTAGTTGCACAATTGCCGTCCAGTCCTTGCCAATAGCGGGCTTCTGTCTGGCGGACAAGACCGATCAGACGGTAGCCGGCCCCTCTCCCGCTTCCGCCAGCCGGCGTTTCGCTTCCTCGTAAACGTCGGCCGGAAGATTCCCCTTCTCCGCGTAACGAACGTTCTCGGCGAGATGCTCGGGCTTCATCGTGCCGACGATCGTCGTGGACATCGCCGGATGGGTCAGCGTGAACCGCAGCAGGAAGCCGGTCCGGCTCCCCCCTTCCTCCAGCAGCTCGTCCAGGTTCGCTTTTTCCCACAGCCGCCATTTGTCTTCGGCTCCAAGTCCCGCTCCCGGTTCCCCGCGCCCGACGCCGCCGCGCACGATGACGCCCGCGCCGGTCGCGGCCGCGTCGCTCAGCAGGTTCTCATGCGCGCGCTCCAGCGCCGAGTAGGGAATCTGGAACGTGTCGAACACGTTCGGCTCGAGAAAGCCGGGAAGATTGGGAAGGTAGGAAGAAATGCCGATCCAGCGAACCTTGCCGGACGCCTGAATCTCCTTGAGCGCGTCGACCAGCCCGCCTTCCTCCGCCTGCTTGACGGTAGGTCCGTGCAGCTGCAGCAGGTCGACGTAATCGGTCTTCATCCGCCGCAGGCTCGTCTCGATGTTGTGCAGGAGATTGTCCCTCGTCCAGACATGAGGCGTCTCGTCATGATCGCCGCAATCGACGAGCGTGCAGCCGCATTTGGTCGCAAGGAAATATTCGCTCCGCCGATGGCTGATGTAGCGGCCGATCAGTTCCTCGCTTCGTCCGTAATCGTAGGACGTGTCGATGAAGTTGATGCCCGAGTCGAGCACCGCGTTCAGAATCCGTTCGGAATCCTCATCCGCGATCGGCCGCCCGTTCCATACGCGCGGTCCGCGAATTTCCATCGCCCCGTAGCCGAGCTTCGTAACCGTTAGTCCCGTTCTACCCAATTGTTTGGTTTCCATGAGCGGATTCCTCCTAATAAAGTTTCGCTATCAGTTTACCATAAATAGACTGGATCCGCTTCCAATCTTGCGGCCGTCGCCGGCCGGATTCGATAGAGTCGAAAGCGGATCGACGAGCGTCGCCAGGAGGAAGCGCGTTTTGAACGGGAGCGATCCCGACATGCGAAAAACCGCCCGGATTCACAATCCGGGCGGTATCGGCGGAGGGCCGGTTCCCGCTGTTTCTCGTTACAGCCGCTTCTCTTATTTTTTCGGAAGCTTTCCGATCCAGGACGCGATGTCCTCGGACACTTGCAGCGGAACGTTGCCGGGAACGAAGTATTCGGCGCCGGTTGAAGGCTGGTCGGAAGGCACGAACAGGTGGTTCAGCTTCGGATACAGCTCGTATTGCACGTCCGCTCGGCCGGCCAGCGCCGATTTCCAGCCGTCCAGGTTGGAGGCGTCCACCTGTACGTCGTTGGCGCCTTGCAGGATGAACAGCGGAACGCTCTGCGTCCTGGCGATCTCCGGACCGTTGTAGTTGCGGAAGTCGAACCACCAGCGCGCGTTGGGAATCCGCAGGTTCGCCGGATAGTCGTCCGCCGTGTACGCCTCGTTCTTGATCACGCCGAGCGTCATCTTCCATGCTTCGGCCTGCTGCTTCAGCTGCGAGACGACCTCGTCCGGCTGTCCCGCCGCGACGGCGCGGTCGACCGCGTTCTCGTATTGAGTCAGCATGAGGTCTTCGAGCGGCTCCGCCGGGCCGGCCATCAAGACGGCGGCATCCACCGCCTTATCCTTGTCCTGGTTAAGCAGCCGCGGCACGAGCATGGCGCCCTGGCTGTGGCCGATGACGACGACCGGTTTGCCGGCGAAGCGGGGATCGCTGCGAACCTTCTCCGCGGCGAGCAGCGCGTCGTCGATCGTCTCCTCGTTCACCGTCAAGTCCGGCGTTGCGGACTGCATAGTATGCTCTCTCGTTCTTTTCTCGTAGCGGATCGTGGCGATTCCTTCCTTGGCCAGACCGACCGCCAAGTCGCGGAACGTTTTCGCCGCGCCGATCGATTCGTCGCGGTCTTCCGGACCCGAGCCGTGAACGAGCACCGCGACGGCTGACGGCTCCCCGGACGCCGGAATCGTCAGCGTGCCCGGAAGCGCGAACGTTCCTTCGCCGACCGTGACTTGCTCTTCGGCGTAAGCGGACGGATCGTCGTAATCGGGAGCGGCGTAGCCGGCTTCCGGCGTGGACGGAATGTAGAGGTCGTCGATCTCTCCGTCATGGTTGAAGCGGATCTCGATCGCGAACGGCGCCTTCAGCTTGGAAGTGTAGGACAGCTTGGCGTTCACATGGACGCCGTTGTCTTCGACCGATACCCGGTCCAGCCGGGCCGGCGGCCCGAACGCGGAGACAATCTGCTGCGGCAGAGCGGCGAGCTTGTCCGGCGGCAGGACGGCCGCCAGCTGCGAATCCAGAAGAGCTCCCGCGTCCTGGACCTTGCCGGAGGCAAGCTGCCGCATGAACAACGCCGCTCTCGCCGCGGTCTCGTTCGCGCCCGGCTCGATGCCGTCCTTGTCGCTCCAGTCCGCTTGAATACCGAAAGCCTGTCGGAACGCGTCCAACGGGAGGTACAGCCTTCCCTCCGAACCGACCGTCGGCTTGGCGGACAATGCGGCCGTTTGTTGCCCCTCGGCCTCAACGGTTATCCCTTCATGGCTTAAGCGGATGAGACGGCCGGCCCATTGAATGGAGACCGAGCGGTCCGAAGACTTGTAGATGACGACCGCGCCAAGCTGCTCCGAGGCTTCCCGCAGCGGAACGAGCGCGGGGAGCGATCCGACGGCGGACGAACCTCCTTCCGAGGCGGGCGCCGATGCGGCCGGGGCGGTCTGGGTCTCCGCGGCCGCGCCGGTTTCGGCCCATGCGGCTCCGGGCAGCAGAAGCCCCGCCATCAGGCATCCGGCCAATACCGTCCGACTCGTCTTTTCAACTTTTGTACGTTTGCGTTTCCCCATCTGTACCGATTCTCCTCTCTCTTTTCCCGAATCCAGCACCTTCCGAGACTTTCATTTCGATAATTAGATAATTATCTAAATAAACAATAGCCGATTTGACGCGTCTTGACAAGACATCCCGTAAGATATCCCCGCAAAGCGGAGCTTGGCTTCGAAGCTTCCTCAGGCACTATGCGGGGACCCTGCCTATCGTCCGCCCTTAAGGGCGGACGACCGCATCCAGAACCGCCCGCAGCCGATCCAGCAGCACGGGGTCCGACACTTCCTTGCTTTCGTTCACGTATTTGCCGGCGAGCGGGATCGTCAGCTTGCCTGCCTCCGGCATATCCGCCATCAGCATGCCCAGCGTCAACAGCAGCGAAGCATGGGCTTTATCGCCGCCGGTCTGCGTCGGCGAAGCGCTGATGACGGCCGTCGGCTTGTTCATGAATTCCGCGGACGATACCGTCCACTCCAACGCGTTCTTGAGCACGCCCGGCACGCCCGCGGCGAACTCCGGGGTACAGAGGACGACGGCGTCCGCCTGCCGAAGACGTCCGCGCCACCGCCCGACCGCTTCGGGCTCGGGCAGCGTATCCTGATCCAGGTCCGTGCTGAAATAAGGCAGCCGGTCCAGTCCTTCGAAAAGCTCGAACCGAATTCCTTCGGGCGCCAAATTCCGCATCGCTTTCAGAATGGCGGTGTTGACCGATTGTTCCCGCAGGCTGCCCGAGACGCCCAGCACCAGCTTCTCGCTCCGGACGCCTTCCGCATGTTGCCGATCCGACATTTTCCCATCCTCCGTCCCGTTAGAACTCCGGTTCTTCCTCCAGAAGTTCGTTCAAATAAAATGCCCGATTCTCCAAAAAACGCCTCGTAATCTGATACGTCTCGGTGTCCTCATAGCGGATCGGCTTGATGCCGCTCTCATGAAAATGATAAATTTCGGCATGCGGATAGCCGAGCAAAATCGGCGAATGCGTCGCGACGATCAGCTGGGATTTGCGCTGCAGCTCGTGAATATGGCGCAGAAAGATCAACTGCCTGGCCGGGGATAGGGCGGCTTCGGGCTCGTCCAGCAGATAAAGCCCCGGCCGGTTGAAGCGGTTCTCGAACAGCGCCAGGAACGATTCTCCGTGCGAGCGCTCATGCAGCGACCGTCCGCCGTAGGCGCGATAAACGTCCGGATCTTCCCGGGCGATTTCGTCGACATGGCTCGCGAACGAATAGAACGATTCGGCGCGCAGGAAGAAGCCTTGGCTTGTTTTGGGCAGCCAGGACAGACGGATCGCCTCGCCGAGGTGCGATTCCGACGACGCCAGCTCGTAGGCGTTGTTGCGGCCTCCTCCGCCCGTATGAAAGCCGCTTTGGTACGCGATCGCTTCGAGCAAGGTCGACTTGCCCGAACCGTTCTCGCCCGTAAAAAAGGTCACGTTGCTGCGAAATGAAAGCTTGTCCAGCCCGCGAATGGCGGGAATGTTGAACGGGTAGGCGGAGGGACGGCCGACTCTTTCGCTTAGCAGATGAAGCTCTCTTAAGTAGATGGGGGCTGCCTCCTCTCCGTCCAGGTCGATCTGACGTATGCGAGCCGCATGCCGATCCGTTCCATGTTGCGGTGGCTCCGGGACAAGTAGGCGCATTGCCCGACCAGCAGCCGGCCGCCGAGCCGGCGCGTCTCCTCCAGGCGGGCGAGCAGCAGCTCCCGATGCAGGCCTAGGCCGCGGTACTCGGGCAGCGTCGCCGCGAACGTCAGCGAGCCGACGCCGTCCGCCGCCCGAAGCACGGCGGCGGCAGCCGGACGATCCCCGGTCAGCCCGAGGTAAAACGACCAGCCGGGCCGGCCGTGCAGCACGCGGTTATTCTCCGCCACCGGCGCAATGCCGTTGTCGGGCAAACCGAAGCTGCGGCAATGGATCGTTCCATACGTCTCGAATTCGTCCTCCCGCAATCTGCGGATCTCGATGGACCCCGAAGGCGGCCGTTCCCCGGCCGGCGCTTCGCCCGGATCCGCGAACAAGGAAGCGTGCGAGCCCGAAGCGTAGAAGCCCCGATCGGCGAGCGCTTCCGCCAGCTCCGGTCCGGCGAGCGCCGGCACGAGCTCGAATTGGGGCTTGCGCCCCCGGGAGCGATAGAAGTCGAGAATCTCGTCCAAACGCGCGACATCCGCAGAACGGACGCCTTTGACCGTGTTGAAGGAGGGCCAGGGCATCGTCCGGCTGTAGAAGCATACGGCTCCGCCGATTCGCGCAACTTCCACGGCTTCGGGGTTGCCGGGCCGCGACCGGATCGCTTCCATCCGATCCAGCAGCGCCTCCGTCTCCGCCCGCTCGATTCGCTCCGTCAGCTCATAGCTAGGCAGCAGCATGTCCAGTCACCTCCGACGGTTCCTGTTCGGTCTCAGCCGGCATCGGTTCGCGCCTCCGGCCGGCGGTCCTCCCGCGCGCCGGTCTCCGGCGCCGGATACGGGAACAGCTCGCTCATGCGCGCCGTCCGGCCGAGCTCGTTCTTGAACACGACATGGTCGCGAGTCAGCTGCCTCGGGCTCTCCAGCCCGCATGCCGCGGCCAAGGCGAACACTCCTTCGCGCATTTGCAGGATGTAGTTCATGATCCGCCACATTTTCTCCTCCGGCACGAGGGCGGCCATGTACTTCGGATCGGTCGTCGTCACGCCGGCCGGACACTTCCCGGTATGGCACTGCATCGCCATGATGCAGCCGCCGGCCATCATGAAACCGCGCGCCGAGTTGACCGCGTCCGCGCCGAGAGCGAGCGCGATCGCCGCCTGGTCGGGCGAGATCAGCTTGCCGGAGGCGAAGATGCGGAAGCGGTCGCGCACGCCGAACCTTCTCGCCGCGTCGTCCAGCGCGATCAGCGCCGGGAACAGCGGCAGCCCCATCCCGTCCGCCATCGACTTGAACGTCGCGCCCGAGCCGCCTTCGCTCCCGTCGACCGTGATGAAGTCAGGGAACAGATCGAGATCGGTCATCGCGCGGAACAGCGGCTCCAGCCCTTGCGGATCGCCGACGACGATCTTGATTCCGACCGGCTTGCCGCCTTCCTCCTGCAGCTTGGCGATGAAGCGAAGCGTCTCTTCCGGTCCGGTCAGGAACGGAAAGCGATTGGGCGAATTGACCGTCCGGCCGACCGGCACTTTGCGGATCGCGGCGATCTTCTCGTTCACCTTCTTGCCCTCCAGGTGGCCGCCGCGGATCTTGGCCCCCTGCGCGAACTTCAGCTCGAACGCCTTGACGAGCGGCTCCGCCGCCTTCGCCCGGAACTCCTCGAACGAGAAATGGCCCTCTCCGTCGCGATAACCGAAAAGGCCGGGGCCGATCTGCGCGACGATGTCCGCTCCGCCGGCCAGATGGACGTCGGCGACGCCGCCTTCGCCCGTATTGATCCACGAGCCGCCGGCCATCATGGCGCCGCCGGCAGCCGCTTGGATATAATGCTCGCCGACCGCGCCGTATGACGTCGCCGAAGCGCCGAACATGCCGCGCAGCTTCCAAGGTTTTTCTCTCTTCTGCCCGACGATTACCGCGTCTTCCTCGCGGTACAGCCACCTTCTCGCCTTGTCCTCGACCAGACGCTCCTTGCGGCTGAACAGCCCCTCATGCCGGATCTCGTACCGCTTGGACCGGACTGTATCGCCAAGGTCGGTCCGCAATTCTTCGACGAGCTTGGGGAACATGCCGTTGGCCAAATAGTAGCCGGGCTGAGAATAATCGCGCTTGGAGCCGAAGCTGATCAGGTCGGTGCGGTATTTGGCGGCGAAGACGAGCCCGGTGTAGTCCGCCCGCGAGAACGGCTTGCCCTCCGTATCGCCGTCAAACCAATATTGCCGGAATTCCGGCCCGAGCTTCTCGAGCAAGTATCGGATCCACCCCATGTACGGATGCGCGCGGATGATCGAATGCTGCGGCTTCTTGGCCGCAAGCCATAAGTAGAACATCAGCGAAGCCGGAACGAGGATGAACACCACCAACAGAATGACGATAATCGCCCCTTGCAAACCGATCGCTCCCTCCCGTCAGAATTGGCAACCGAGAGACGGACGAGTCCGCCTCCTTACTTTTCCCATGGAAAACCGACGCCGAATCGCTCCGCCACCCGCTTGCTCTCGCGTCTTCGGGCCGTGCGCGCCTCCATCCGCCCCGCAGCCGAAGCGTTCAAGCCGATCTCTTCCGGAGACTCCGGCACCACGCCGGGGACGGGCGTCGGCGCCCCCGTCTCGTCCAGCGCCACGAACGTCAGGAACGCGGTCGCGCACAGCATGCGTTCCGTCGTCAGCAGATCCTCGCGGATGACTTTGACGAACACCTCCATCGACGTGCGGTGCGTCCACGTGACGAACCCTTCCAGCACCACTTCGTCGTTCGCCCGGATCGGCTGCAGGAAGTCGATGGAGTCCATCGACGCGGTCACGCACGTTCGGCGGCTGTGCTTCATGGCCGAGCGGGCGGCCACGTCGTCGATATACGACATCAGCTTGCCGCCGAACAGCGTGCCGTGGTTGTTCGTGTCCGGCGGGAGCACATGGTTGGAAAAAATCGTTCTCGATTCGCTGCAGCGTTTGCTATCCATCGTACCGATCTCCTTCTCGTCCCGGAATACGCCGGTTCATTTTACCATCCCAGCATACCATAATTTCGCTTGGGCGACGGGGTCTTCCTCGCGATTATCGCGGCAGCTTGCGGACGATCGATTCGTCGTCCTCCATGAACGGCCAGGCCGGGTATTCGACCGGCAGCCGGCTTGCCTCGTCCAGCCGCGAGCGCTCTTCGGGAGTCAGCGCGATGCCGCCGGCTGCAAGATTGTCCTGCAGCTGATCGGGACGTTTGGCTCCGACGACGACCGTCGTGACGGCCGGCTGATTCAGCAGCCAGGCGAGCGCGATCCGCGCCGCCGTCGACTCCCGCGCCCGGGCGATGTCTTGGAGCGCGTCGATAATCGCATACGCCTTCTCTTCGTCCACGGGCGGAAAAGCGAACTTGGCGAACCGGTCGCCGTCCGTCCCGCGGTTGCCGCGGCCGTACTTGCCCGACAGGAAGCCGCCCGCGAGCGGACTCCAGACGATGAGCCCCATGTTCTGGTCCCGAAGCGCCGGGATGATCTCCCGCTCCAGCTCTCTGCCGGCGAGCGAATAGTACGACTGGCTGCTTTTGAACGCATGCAGGCCGTGCTGCCGCGAGACCGCCCGCGTCTTCACGATCTCCCAGCCGGTCATGTTGGAGCTGCCGATATAGCGCACCTTCCCCGAGCGGACGAGATCGTCCATAGCGCGAAGCGTCTCTTCCCAGTCCGTCAGTTGATCGGGGTTGTGGATTTGGTACAGATCGATATAGTCGGTGCCGAGCCTTCGCAAGCTTTCCTCCGCTTGACGGATGATGCTGAGTCGCGACAAACCGATATCGTTCGGCCCCGGCCCCATTCGCCCCCTTACCTTGGTCGCGACGATCGCCTGGTGCCGCTTCGTTTTCAATGCTTTTCCGAGCCATTCCTCGGAACGCCCGTCCGAATAAACGTTGGCGGTATCGAAAAAATTGACCCCCGCATCAAGCGCCTGATCGACGAGCGCCGCCGCTTCCTTCTCTCCGATTCCTCCGAACGCTTCCCAGGCTCCGCCTCCGCCGAACGTCATCGTTCCCAACCCGATCTCCGATACGAGCACGCCCGTGTTGCCCAACAAATTGTACTTCATCTTCTCATCCTCCTATGAATTGATTACACTTAGGAAGACGGACCTCTTCTCCGAGGGACGCAAGAAACGGTGAATTTTTTTTCGAGGAACGGGGTAGCCGATGGAAAAGGAAACGGAAATCGCCGCGTTGTGGAACGAATATTACGAGCCGGTGCGCCGCTTTGTCGACCGGGAAACGCGCGGAAACGCGGACGCGGAGGACATCGTTCAGGACGCGTTCGTGAAAATATACAAGCATCGGAACGATCTGCAGGACGAACGGAAAATCAAGCCGTGGATTTACCGGATCGTGCGGAATACGATCGCGGATCATTACCGGAAGCGCAAGCCGCTTGATGCGATGCCGGACGATCTTTCGATTGCCGCGGAGGCGCCGCCGGAGCCGGATTACGCGCGAGAGGTGATCGCTTGCTTCGAGACGGCCATTCCCCGGCTGCCGGACATCTATCGGGAGGCGCTGGAGCTGTCGGAGCTTCAAGGGCTGCCGCAGAAGCAGCTCGCCGAGCGGCTCGGCATCTCGTACTCCGCGGCCAAATCGCGCGTGCAGCGCGGCCGCGAGCTGCTGAAGGAGCTGCTGACCGGCTGCTGCCATATCGAATCGGACGCCTACGGCCACATCATCGACTTCCGCATCGTGCTGGCCGAATATCGCGATCCTCCCAAAAAGCGCAAAAAAGCCCGTTCCGCAGACAAACTCCCGCTCTCGATCTGTTCGGACAGCTGAGGGCTGCAAGCTCGGGAAGTGTGCCCGGGAGCAACAATTCTCGCAGGGATGGGGTTTTCGGGTCGGGTTCGTGTCCAAAAGCAACAGTTCTCGCGGGGGCAGGGCTATTCGAGCGGAGTTAATGTCGAAAAGCAGCAACTCTCGCGAGAACTCCCGTGGAAACATGTTCCTGCTTTTTGTCTGCCGGCAAACTCCTGCGGCTTCTCGTCTCGTTCCTCCTCCTGCAGTCTGTCTCGTGACCGCCTTCTTTCCGCCGTCCCTCCGCCTCTCGCTCCCGTCAACCGCTCCCTATGTCCTCCCGCAACCAGCCTGCCCCTAACTCTCCTAAACCGTCGCAGCAATCGAACCTTCTGACCGCTCTGCTGCATATCCTGAGAGCTCCCGTCCATACTAAGCGAAAACCGGTAATTTGCGGCAACGGAGGGAGGGACATGCATGGACCGCACGGAAGCCGGATCCCGGCGGAGCGTCTCCCCGGGCGAGGCTGAGCCCTGGTCGGAAAACTTGGACGACAATCTGGCGCGGATCCGCCGTTTGTTCGAAGGCAGCTCGGACTTCGTGATCCTGCCTTGGCGATACGGTCCCGATCTGGCCTTCCGATCCTGCTCCTTCTTCTATGACTCCCTGGTCCAGGAGAGACACCAGAACTATATGAAGTCGGTGCTGCAGGACCTGCTCACCCACGAAGTCGGGCCGGGCACCGAGCTTAAGATCGACGAGCTGGCCGCCTTCTTCGAACGGCGCGGCGTCTCCGCGGAACTGGCCCAAATGCGCTGCGATTTGCCTTCCGTCGCGGCCGACATCTCCGCCGGCCATGTCGTCGTCGCGTTCGACGGCTGGAACCGGGCGCTCAGCTTCAGCGCGCTGTCGGTCGAGAGCCGGCAAGTGGCGGAACCGACGAACGAGTCGGTCGTGCAGGGCCCGCACGAGAGCACCGTCGAGAATTTGCAAAAAAACCTCGGCCTGCTTCGTCTGCGGCTGCAATCGCCCAACTTCAAAATCGTCAGGAGCAACGGCGGCGGTGAATCGCAAACCCAATTCGCTTACGGTTTCATTGAAGGAAAGGTCGATCCCGGCCTTCTCGAAGAGTTTCGCGTCAGGTTGGAAAAGACCCGGAACATGGAAATTCTCGAGTCTTCCTATATCGAACAGCTGATCGAAGACTCCCCCCTATCCCCGTTTCCGCAGCACCGGTATACGGAACGGCCGGATACGGCGGTAGCGGCGATGCTGGACGGCAAGATCGCCGTGCTTGTCCAAGGAACCGGCAGCATCCTCCTCTGCCCGGGCAAATTCACGGAATTCTTCCAGTCCGGCGAAGATTATTACCAGCGTACGATCTTCTCGAGCATCATCCGCATCTTGCGAATCAACGCCTTCATCATCGCGCTGACGTTGCCGAGTCTGTATATCGCTTTGACGACTTACCATCCCGAGCTGATTCCGACCATCCTGCTGCTGGCCGTCATCGACGCGCGGGAAGGCATTCCGCTCCCCGCTTTTTTCGAGGCGCTGCTGATGGAGTTCTTCTTCGAGCTGTTGCGCGAGGCGGGGGTCCGGCTGCCGAAATCGATCGGTTCGGCGGTCAGCATCGTCGGGGCGCTCGTCATCGGGGACGCGGCGATCAGCGCCGGCATCGCGTCGCCGATCATGGTCGTCATCGTCGCGCTGACCGGGATCGCTTCGTTTACGATTCCTCAATACAATTTTGCGATCGCGCTTCGCATCCTGCGGTTTCCGCTCATGGTGTCGGCGGCGCTGCTCGGGGGGTTCGGGATGATGATCTGCTTTCTTCTCATCCTGCTCCATTTATGCTCGCTTCGCACCCTGGGGCAGCCCTATCTCGCTCCGCTCGCGCCGCTTCGGCTACGCCAGTTCAGGGATGTGGTGATTCGAGCGCCGCTCAGCCGTCTGCTGCGCAATCCCGTGAATCGGGGCCATCATCGCAGCGTCAAATAGCGCTTGCCCGCGCTGCGGTTCCGTCATGGCTTCCGTCTGCGCGGCTTCGGAGGTAACCATGAGAATCTGGACCGCCCGTCGCTTCCTGCTGTCCGCCCTCCTTCTGTCGCTTCCGGTCCTGTCCGGCTGCTGGAGCCAATTCGAGCTGCCCCAGCTCGGTTTCGTCATGGGAGTCGCGCTTGACGAAGGGGAAGACGGGAATATTGAGATGACGTCGCAAATCTATCGTCCCACGCCGTCCGGTACGAGCCAGGGCAAGTCGCGAACCGGCTCTATGTACGTCAATATCGTAACGAAGGATCTGTCGGTCGAAGAAGCGATCCGGGACATTCCGATCCATCTCGGACGCAAGGCGCAATGGAGCCACATGCGGATGATTCTGATCAGCGACCGGATAGCCGCGCACCGCAACATCGGAGAGCTGCTCGATATGTATTATCGCGACCACGAGCCTAGGCTGACCGCCGCCGTAGCCGTCACGCGGGGCAAAGCAGGCGAATACTTGGACAAGCACCCGCTTGTCGAGCAGACGACCAGTCAGCAGTTGCTGCGCGTGATGGAAACTTCTTACCACGACTCGGGCAAAACGGTCGAATCGAACCTTCTCTACATGGCCGAGCAAATGCTGAGCGGCAACGGCGACGCCGCGCTGCCCTATCTCTATGCGACGCAGGGCAAAGATACGTTCTCCACGGCCGGCGTCGCCTTGATCAAGAACGGCCGAATGATCGGGATTCTCGACTCCAAGCATACCGAAGGGCTGTTGATGCTTCGCAACAAGTACCAGTCCGGCATGCAGAATTTGCCTTGCTCCGGCCAGCCGAACCGGTCGGAAAGCGTCGAAATCCTGAAATTCTCCAGCCGGCTGAAAGTACATCTCTCCGAACGGCCCCGACTGCAGATGGATGCGTATGCGACGCTTGCGATCGGGGAGCTGAAATGCACGACGATTCAAAACAATCAGGACGAGCAAAAATTCATTCGGCGACTTCGTCAATCGTTGACGGACGAGATCATGGCGACATACGACCAGCTTCAACGGGAAAAAACCGACATTATCGGCGTGGGGCAGCGCGTTTACGCGGTGCAACCGGCGCTCTGGAGGAAGTGGAAGCCCGACTGGGAGAAGCGGTTCTCCGAGATTCCCCTTCAGATTCGGCTCCGACTGAAAATCGTCACGACAGGCACTTCCGAAGGCCGCCCGGCCGTGACCGGGAAAGGCTCCGAATGATTCAGGAGAAAAGGAGGGAGCCCCCTGGGCGCAAGACTGCTTCTGCTTGCCGTCGTATATGCCGCGATGCTGATCTTCCAGCGGCTTGTCACGCGAAGAATGGATTGGCGCGAAAAAACGGTGTACGCGTTCCTGCTCGCCTTTTCCGTCTATGAGGCCATCGATTACGCCGGCAATCTGGACTGGATGGAATTGTACGAGTGGAACGACTTGCTGTTCGCCGGACCGGCCCGGAGCATCGAGCGCTTCCTGTCCTACAAGCCGAAGTAAGGGAGGGAATGTTCCATGATGGAGAAGAAAGCGGCGGTACCGATTAGCGCCTTTCAGATGAGTCTCCTGCTCTTTGCCTTTATGACGGGCTCGGCGATCATCAACATTCCGGGGCCGATCATCAGCGAGGCTTTCGGAGGGGCCTGGATCTCCCTGCTCTTCTCCGGAGCGGCCGGGTTGCTCCTGCTCGGATGCCTGCTGTTCCTGCACCGGGCGGAGCCCGATCTCAGCTACGTCGAATGCAGCAAGAAAGCGCTCGGGACCGCCGTCACCTTTGCGTTGTCCGTCATGACGGTCCCCTTCCTGCTGCACATCGTAACCGGAATCGTCATCGATGTCGGACTGTTCATGAACAGCTCGATGCTGCGGGAGACGCCGAACACGGTGTTCAATCTGGCGATCTTCGCCATTGCGGCGCTGACCGCACGGGCCGGGATCGAAGTCATGGCCCGGATGTTCGCGCTTATCCTGATGCTGATCATTCCGCTTACGGTGATCGTTCTGGCGCTGGCCATTCCAAACTATCAATTCGCCAATCTGCTGCCCGTTTTCCCGTACGGGTGGCGGCCGATCTGGCATGGGGCATACTCCTCGTTCGGGTTCCCCTTCGAAGAGATCTTCGTGTTCGGCATGCTGCTGAAGTATACGCGGAAGGAGGATCGTACCTTTCTGGGGCGCTCTTTGGCCAAGGGGTTCTCTTCCTGCATTCTGTTCCTCATCCTGTCCACGCTGTGCACCCTGATGCTGTTCGGACCGCTCGCTCCAATCAAAAAATATTCGCTGTTCGAGCTGGCCCGGATCATCGAGGCGTTCGAAATCATCCAACGGATCGAATCGGTCATCGGCATGTCGCTTATCGCCGGCTCCTACATGAAGGAGTCCATCGCGCTGTTCGTACTGGCCCATTTCGTATCAGACCTGTTCAAACTGAAGGATGCCCGGGCGATTATGATGCCGCTGGCGTTAATCGGCTTCCTCAATTCGCTGGTATCCTACGACAGCAATACGGAGTGGATCGAGATCGTCAACGTCATGCATCCGCTCTGGGCATTCGGCGGGTTTACGCTGCCGCTGCTGCTGACTGCCGCTCTGATCGGAATCAAGCGGCGGCGGTCCGGCGCGCGGGCGTCCGGATCGGCCGATTCCTCAGGATAAGGCGGTTCCGGGCGGCAGTGTCAGTTCGCGGCGTCAGTTCGCCCACAGGACAAGCGATTGACGATCGGTCTCCGCTCCCAGTCCGCGCAGCTCGCGGCCGACCTCCGTCTCGAGCACCGGCGTTCCTTCTATGCGGTCGATCACGACTTTGACCAGCCCCTGCCGCTTCATGACCGAGACAAGCACGGAGCGAAGCATCGCCGCTTGCTCTCCGGGGGACGACTTCGGAGCGTCGCTCCCGTCCAGCCCATAAATTCGATGGCCGTTGTTCTCGATCCAGTAGACGCATCGATCGCCTTGCAGAACGAGATAATTGCCCGGCTTCCGGGCGAAGGAAGCTCCTTGGGCCGATGACGGCCAATCGGCGATCCAGCCGAACGGATTGGCCGGATCGGCCGCCGACAGCACGGTGGCGGCTTCGCTCCGCGCGCCGGCGGGCGAGCCCGCCACGGCTTCCGCCATCTCCCGCGTCGTGAACTGCAGCGACGGGTCGCCCGCCACATAGATGCCGCGCGAGACCGTTCCCCATTCCTCCAGCTGCTTCAGCACCGGATAAAAAGCGTCCCATCCGAACGGCGCGGCCTTGGCGACCAGCTCTTTGTTCACGAGCCCGAAGCTGTCCAGCAGATGGCGGGCCCAGCGAACCGCGGACGATTCGAGTCCGGTATCCGGAAGAACGTCTCCCGGCTCCGACTCCGTGACGGCTGTCGTCCCGCCGGCCAGCGAGCCGGTCCAATACCAGCGCCCGAAGCCCGAGCCGGTCCGGTCCGGCCCCTTGCGAGGCTTCGGCGCTTGCGAAAGCCGCAGCGGGGCGAACAGATCGTTCGAGACTGCGCCTTCCCACACCAGATCGAGCAGCTGCGGCAGCAGTTCCGACGGCGTCTTGCCCTCCTCGCGGGCGAGCGCCGTCAGGAAGCTGGCACCGCCGCTCCGCAGCCGTTCAAGCAGCTTCGGGTGCTTCGACGATTTCCCTTCGGCCGCGGCCGCGGCGATGCAAGGCCGGATCAGCTCCCGCGATTCCGCCAGAAAAAAAGCGACTTTTCCTTCTTTGTCCCCTTCTTCTTTTTTGCCCAGCCAGACGACTTCCCCCGAAGCGCACAGCTCGTCGAGATCTTCCTTGCGATAGCGGGTCATGCGCGAAGGCAGCAGAATCGTCTCCCAGTGGGAAAGCGGAAAGTACAGCCCTTGCAGCCGTTCCATCGCCGCGCGAAGCCCTTCCGGCCCTTGCGGCTGCTGCGTTCCTTGCAGCGCCGACTGAAGCTTGGCGATCTGCCCGCACCAACGGGTCGGCTCCGAGGCTTCCGCCGCGCCGCGCGCTTGGCTGATCGACAGCCGGACCACGCGGGACGCGATGGACGCGTCGGTCCAGATCCGCTCCTCCTCGTCGGCGGCGAACGGCGCCCGCACGATTCGGCCAGCAGCCAGCAGCCGCTCCGCGGCTTCGCGGGCCTGCGGCAGCGTCAGCGCCGGATACCGCTCGCACAGCTCGGGCTCGGTGAACGACAGCACGCGGCCGGCGTAGCGGCCGACGACGAACAGAACCGACTCCGCGTCGTCCGGAAACCGAGCGTAGATCGATCGCTCGTCCGCGCAAATCCACCGGTATTCCCCGTCCTCCGTCAGATCGGCCGGTACCGCGCGGCCCTTTTCCCTCAGTTCTTCCAGCCACGCCAAAGCCGGGGCGCCGGCCAGCCGGGCCAGCTCGTCGGCGGTCATATCTCCTCTCGTTTTGAGCAGTCGGTACAACCCTTCGGCGTTCTCCGGCAGCCGCTCCGGCTCGTCCAGCATTCGGCGCTGCTCTTCGACGGCCTCCGGCCGGACGCCCGGTACGCCGTCCGGGCCGAACACTTGAACGGCCAGCTCCTTGCTGACGTTCAGGAGGCGCAGCCGGACCGACTCGTCGACGCCGTCCCCCTCGTAGACCCGCATATTGACGTAGTCCGCGAGGAACTGGGCGGCGAACGGAGACGGATGCGGCGTCTCCCGAATATCCAGCGCAATCTCGCCGCCCTGAATCCGCTCCAGCGTTTTTTTGAGCCCTTCGTAGTCCAGGTAATCGTACAGGCATTCCTTCATCGCTTCGCGAAGCAAGGGGAACCTCTCCGCATAAGGCATGGCGCCGCGCAGCAGCTCTTCGCCCCGCAGCCGCTTCTGCCAGAGCGGCGTCCGGCGGAAGCTCCGGGAGAGCAGCAGCGACGTCTCGGCGATGCGGCGGAACGCCAGCGCCAGCAGCGGCGAGCCGGAGATCGCCTCGGTCAGCAGCGACTCCAGATTGGAGGGCGTCACCTGCCGAATCGCTTCCAGCCACGATTCGTCCCATTCCGGAAGGACGAGCTCGATGCCGTTGTCCTTCGCATTGCCGTACAGCCGATAAGGAAGCCGCGTCTCGAACTGCCGCTCGATCGCCAGCAGCCAGGCGCGGTTCACCCGGCGGCCGCAATAGTTGTGGAGAATCACGTGCGTCTGGTTCATGACGTCCTTGTACGTCTCGACCAGCATGCGGCGATCGGTCGGGAGGCCGCAGAACCGCTGCTGGGAGGAGATCCAGTCGACCAGCTGCCCGCCGGCTTGCCGCTCCATCCCGCAGGCGTCGCCCAGCCAAGCGATCGTCTCCTCCCTCGCTTGAAGCGACGCCTCGTCCCCTTCCTCCGTCTCCGACAGCCCGAGCCGCTCGCCGAGCTCGCGGACGAACGCGCCGACTTTCTCGCCCAGCCCGTACGACCGTCCGCCCGCTTCGTTCCGCCAGAACGGCACCTCGCTGAACCGGTTGGCGGCCTCGGCGACGTACACCCGGTCCTGGCGAATCTCGCGGATCATCCAGGACCCGGAGCCGAGCTGGAACACGTCTCCGACCCGGCTCTCCTGGATGAATTCCTCGTCCAGCTCGCCCAGATGGACGCGGCTGTCGATATGATGAACCGGATAGTTGCCGCTCTGCGGAATCGTCCCCGCGCCGGTAACGGCCGCCATCGCCGAATTGCTTCGGGAGCGCAGCATGCCGTCCTCCCGGTTCCATTCGAGCAGCGGCTTCGCGAACGGGTACAGCCCCGAGAGCACGTCCAGCAGCTCGTCCAAGCGCGCGCGGGAAAAAAACGCGTAGCTGTCGCAGCGCGCCGTCAACCGGTAAAGCCGCTCCACCGGCCAATCGTCCGCCGCGACCATGCCGACGATCTGCTGCGCCAGCACGTCGAGCGGGCTGCGGGGAACCCGGATCTCCTCGATATCGCGCGCCGCGATCTGGCGGCTCAGCACCGCGATCTCCGGCAGCGGCCCGCGCGTGCGCGCCAGAATGACGCCGCGGCTCGCTTCGCCGACGGCGTGGCCGGCCCGGCCGAACCGCTGGATGCCGCTTGCGGCGCCCGTCGGAGAGTCGATCTGGATGACCAGATCGACATGGCCGACGTCGATGCCGAGCTCCAGCGACGACGTCGCCACGATGCAGCGCAGCTCGCCTGCCTTCAGCATGCGCTCGACTTCGAGCCGGCGCTCGCGCGACACGCTTCCGTGGTGCGGACGGGCCAGCTCGTAGCCGACGTGGTCATTGAGCCTCAGGCAAAGCCGTTCGCATAGCCTTCGGCTGTTCACGAAGACGATCGCCGAGCGGGTGCCGTCCAGAAGCTGCACGATCCGGTCGAGCAGCGGCTGCCAGACGGCTTCCCGGGTATGCGCGGGCCTGCTCTGGTCCGGCATCGTCACCGTCACGTCCAGCCGCTTGCTCATGCGGCTCTCGACGATGGCGACCGGCCGGGGCCGGTACCCGAGCGGATGCGGCTTGCCGGCATGGCGGCCGGCCTCTTCCTCGGCTTCCGCCGCTTCCGCTGCGCTCCGGCTCTCCTCGCCGCTACCGGTGCCATCCGCCTCCTCCGTCAGGATCCGGCTTGCACCGTCGCTTTTGGCGCTATCCGCTCCGCCAGCTCCTTCCGCTTTTTCGTCATCCGGCTTCGCGGCAGCGGAGCCCGCTTCCGGCTCCTCCCAGCCGCCGAGGAAGCGGGCGACCCGCTCCAGCGGCTTCTGCGTCGCCGACACGCCGATCCGCTGCACCGGCGTGCCGCACAGCTCGTCCAGCCGTTCGAGCGACAGCGCCAGATGCGCGCCGCGCTTGCCGCCGGCCAGGTCGTGAATCTCGTCCACGACCGTCTGGCGGACGGTCGCCAGCATCGCGCGCCCCTTCTCGGAACCGAGCAGCAGAAAAAGCGACTCCGGCGTCGTCACCAGCACGTCCGGCGGCCGCTTCAGCATCGCGCTTCGCTGGGACGACGTCGTGTCCCCGGTGCGAACGGCGCAGCGGATGCCGGGCCAGTTGCGGCCTCCGGCCGCCGCCAGGGCGTGCAGCTCTTCGACGAATCCGAGCACATGGTGATGGATATCGTTGTTCAGCGCTTTGAGCGGCGTGACATAGAGCACGCGGACGCCCGCTGCCGCCGTCGGCTCCGAGGCGATCCGATTCAGGCAGGGCAGCAGCGCCGCTAGCGTCTTGCCCGAGCCGGTCGGCGCCGCGATGAGCGTATGCCGGCCGGCGGCGATGAGCGGCCACGCCCGCGTCTGAACGTCGGTCGGATCGCCGAACGACGCCGTAAACCATTCGGCCAGCACGGGATGGAACGATTGCAGCAGGGATGAAGGCACGATGAATTCCTCCTTGTACGTTGGCCGGCCGGCGAGCGGGCCATGCGGCACGGTGCGGCACGCCGGCCCGTTGAACGGGCTTCGTTCCCGCCTCTCCTCGCCTACTCCGTGCCCCGCTCCGTCAACAGCCACTCCCCGGCGATGCCCGGCGTCGTCATCTGCACCGGATCGAGAATGACGTCCATCTCTTCCGGCGTCAGCAGATGACGCTCCAGGATGAGATCGCGGATCGGCGTGCCGGTCTTCAGCGCTTCCTTCACGAGCTGGGCCGCCACCTCATAGCCCAGGTGCGGATTCAGCGCGGTGACGATGCCGAAGCTGTCGTGCACGTAATCTGCGCAACGCTCGCGGTTCGCCTCCATTCCGTCGAGCGCGAAACGGACAAAAACGTCGACGGCGTTGCGGAGAATTTTGAGCGACTGCAGCAGGTTGAACGCGATGACCGGCCCCATGACGTTCAATTCGAACTGTCCGGCCTCGGAAGCGAGACAGATCGTGTGGTCGTTGCCGATCACCTGGAACGCGGTCTGATTGACCACTTCGGCCATGACCGGATTGACTTTGCCCGGCATGATCGACGAGCCCGGCTGGCGCGGAGGCAGATCAAGCTCGTTCAACCCGGCGCGCGGACCCGAAGCCATCAACCGGATGTCGTTGCAGATCTTCGACAAGTTGACCGCGCACACTTTGAGCGAGGCGGACAACTCCGTATAAGCGTCGGTGTTTTGCGTCGCGTCCACCAGGTTGGCGGCCGCATGCGCCGGAATGCCCAAATCTTCGGCGAGCAGAGAGACGACCTCGCGGATATAGGACGGCTTCGCGTTCAAGCCGGTGCCGACCGCCGTCGCGCCCATGTTGACCGCCAGCAGTTGTTCGGCGGCCCGGGCGATGCGGACGACGTCCCGCGCCGTTACCGCGGCGTAAGCGCCGAACGATTGGCCCATACGGATCGGAACCGCGTCCTGCAGATGGGTCCGGCCCATTTTGATCACTCCGTCAAACTTCGACGCCTTGGCCTCGAAACCCTCCCGCAGCCGCCCCAGCGTCTCCAGAAGCGACTTCGTCAGCCGGTGCGCGGCGATCCGGATGGCGGTCGGAATCGTATCGTTGGTCGACTGCGACATATTGACATGGTTGTTCGGACTGCAGTAGAAGTACTCGCCTTTCCGGTGCCCCAGATGCTCCAGCGCCCGGTTGGCCAGCACCTCGTTCATGTTCATGTTGATCGAAGTCCCCGCACCGCCTTGAATCGAATCGACGATGAACTGCGAAGCGAGCGCGCCGCCCGCCACTTCCTCGGCCGCTTTGACGATCGCCTCTCCGATCGGCGCCCGAAGCATCTTCGTCTTCATGTTCGCCAGAGCGGCGGCCCGTTTCACGTGAGCGAGAGCCCAGATCAGCTCCTGGTGGACCGGCACGCCGGTAATCGGAAAATTCTCCATCGCCCGCAGCGTCTGAACGCCGTAATAAGCGTCGGCGGGAACTTGTTTTTCGCCGAGGAAATCTTTTTCCGTCCGATAGTCCATTCGTCATCCTCCTCTTCGGCAATTCCGGTTCAACAAACTAGTATGCCCCAAAAGGCGGGAAAAAGCTGGGATGCCCGAAACGAAAAAGCCGCCCTCCGTAAGCGATCGGCTCCGGGGGCGGCTGTCTCGTCAAAGGGCCGGCATCGGCGCCGGACGGGCGCAGGTGCTCTTCATCTCGTAATGTTTTCCCTCGCGGGAAGCGTCGTGGAAGCCGTGCATCGCCTCCAGCACGTGGTAGGCCATGTCTCCGTGGGCGCGATGCTCGCGTTCTTCGGCGATGGCGGCCGCCAGGTCGGCGACGCCGATGCCGCGGTTGTTGTCCGTGTTGCCGTGCGTCAGCGCAATCTCCTGCCACTCCTGGGAGCCGGCTTTTCTCAGCCGAACGACGCCGCCGAACGTATTCGGATCGGGAACGATGAGCGTCCCTTCCGTGCCTTGGATCTCGATGTTCGGCATCGAGGTGCCGGCCGGCGCGTCGAAGCTCGTGATCAGCGTGGCGACCGCGCCGTCCGCAAAGTCAAGCACCCCGGAAATGTGGGTCGGGATCTCGACCGGAATTTTCTGGCCCTGCTTCTTGCCGCTTCCGATCGTCCGCTCGGAATGCGTAATGACGGCCGAACCGGTCACCCGGCGAATCGGACCGAGGAGCGACACCAGCGCCGTCAAATAGTAAGGACCCATGTCGAACATCGGTCCGCCGCCGACTTGGTAGAAGAATTCCGGATCGGGATGCCAGGGTTCGGGGCCTCCGCCCATCATAAAGCCCGAAGCGGCGACCGGCTTGCCGATGGCCCCGTCGTCGATCAGCTTCCGGCACGTCTGAAGGCCGCCGCCAAGGAACGTTTCCGGCGCAGAGGCGACGCGCAGCCCTTTCTCGCGGGCGACCGCCAGCAGCTCCGCCGCTTCCTCGCGCGTTACCGCCAGCGGCTTCTCCACGTAAACGTGCTTGCCCGCTTTCACGGCGGCCAAACAGACCGGGCCGTGAGCCTTCGGAATCGTCAGGTTGACGACGATGTCGATCTCCGGATCGGCGAGCAGCTGGTCCACCGTATAAGCTTTGGACAGACCGAACTCCTTCGCTCTCGCTTGCGCCCGCTCCAGATCGAGGTCCGCAGCCGCGACGAGCTCCACTTCCGGGTATTTGCTCAGATTTTGAAAATAAATGCTGCTGATGTTGCCGCAACCGACGATGCCGACTTTGCTCCGTTTCATCGTATCCATCCTTCTTCATCAATTGTTGATGATACCGCTTTTTTATCATAGTCCGACACCCTGCGGTAATCAATGAACATTGTTTATGCTAATTTGGCTTTACGAAAAACCGCCAAGGAAACGCAAGTTTCCCCGGCGGCCTCATCAAGCAAAGTGTTGGATCGTGGCGACGGTCGGGTCCGGCAAGCGAAAAATGCCGGATTCCGCCGCTTCACGTGAAACATCCGAAGGCGGGCGGGCCGGCTCGCCCGGTCAGAACGCCAGCGCCAAGTAGCTGAGCGACCCCATCTCGTAGCTGCGGTGAACCTCCTCGGCGACGGACGCCGGATCCGCGCTTCCGAACGCCAGCAGCAGCGGCACGAAGTGTTCCGGTCTCGGAACGGCCGCCTTTGCGTTCGGCGCCAGCTCTTCGTAGCGGAACAGCTCATCCAGCTCCTTGGCGCGAATCCGCGCGACCAGCCAGTCGTCGAACGCGATCGCCCACGGATCGGGACGGTCCGCCCTCGGATTGAGGGCGCGGAAGTTATGGACCGTCGCGCCGCTGCCGATGACAAGCACGTCCTCGCCGTCCAGTCCGCGCAGCGCCGTTCCGATGCGGAACTGTTCGGAAGCCGGCAGGAACGGATGGACGGAAATCTGGACGACCGGGATGTCCGCTTCCGGGAACATTCGGCTCAGCACGACCCAGGAGCCGTGATCCAGTCCGCGCCGCTCGTCGAAGCGGTGCGGTATGCCGGCGGCGGCGAACCGCTCTCCGACCCGCCGCGCCAGCTCGGGCGAGCCGGGTGCCGGATAGCGGATCCGGTATAGTTCGTCCGGGAAACCGCCGAAGTCATAGATGGTGTCGTACGTCCCGCTCACGGACGAGATCGCCGTCGTTTCGCTCTCCCAATGGGCGGTAAAGATCACGATGGCCTTAGGCTTCACTTTCTTGCCGTAATCGGCCAGAAATTCCGTACACGCGCTGTCCTGAACGGCCATCATCGGCGAACCGTGGCCAACGAACAAAGGCGAGATCATGTCGGCGCATCCCCTTTTTGATCAAATGTAAGTTACTTTTTGTAATTAACTATATATCTTTATGGAAGATTCGTCAATCGCCGCTCCCCCCATCTTTGTTGACAATCCGGGCGGCTTTTCCCTATAATTTCGGCGAGCATTCATGTCACGGATGAAGAAGGGGAATCGCTCTTGTCTCCTCGGACGAAGCAACAAAACGAAGAAATCCGCAAGCAGCGGAAACGGGAAATCCTCCAGGCGGCCGTCCGCGTCTACGCCGAGAAAGGCTACGCCGCCTCCGACATGGGCGAGATCGCCGATCGGGCCGGACTTTCTCACGGCCTCGTTTACTATTATTTCAAAAATAAAAAAACGTTGTTCCGCGAGCTTTACGAGACGATGAACGACGAGTCGGAAAAGTTCACGAGAAGCTACTTCGAACAGGACAAGCCTGCATTCGGGCTGTTTCAGACGTATGCGCGCCTCTTATGCGAAGGAGTGCTGAAAAATCCGGCCATTCCCCGCTTTCATATGAGGATCAGCCTGGATCTGCACCATCTGTACAGTCCCGAGGAATTCTCCCCTTTCGAATGGGCGCGGAACTTCCTGCAGCCGATGGCCTGCGCCATCGAGAAGGCCGCCGCCCGAGGCGAAATTCCGGCGGGAGACGCCGGCTTGGCTGCCATGCAATTCTGGGGGTCGGTCTCCCAGGGCATGAACTATCTCGACCAGATGCAGCAGGATCTAGACGCGCAAGGAACTCCGGAGGCAGATCGGAAACGACGGCTGGATGAGGCGCTGAATCAAGTGGTGGAATCGTCCGTCGCTTTGCTTCGGCCTCAATAATTTTTTTTGGCTTTAAGTTGACTTTTAACTCAATCAAAAATAAGATGGCGATGAGGAGCGTGATGTCGTTCATGTTGGCGGAAATGGATCAGCGGACTTTCGATTCGCTGCCGGATGCGGAGCTTTGGCTCGTTTGCTCGGAGCCGGCGGTTCGCCGGATTCGCGCCGGCACGTCCGGCGAGAGAGCCCGAATGCTCTCCGGGCTGGGCGCGGGTGAGCGGGCTCTGTTCGGGTTCCGGCTGCTTACCCTGCCTTTCGTTCGGAAGCCGACTTCGAAGCCTGGATGATCTACTTGCTGGAGTAGCCCGGATACTGGAAAAGCGCGGTGGACGGGCTGCGGTTTTTCGAAGAGTCGGGCTTGACGACGCTGCTTGAAGAGACGAAGCGGTGTCTGGAAGCTAAGGGGTTGCACTTGGAATCCGGCGGAGAATACCGGCTGAGGCTGCGGCAGCTGTTCGAACGGTTTCAAAACGGCTTTGCCGCCGGCTCGGAACGGGTCTCCGGGTCGATTCGCTTCGATCCGGCGTCTTTCGTACGGATTACTGCCTAAAAAGGAGACTGTCTTCAAATGGCAAGCATTCGCCAGGAAATTCGAATCGATGCTCCGCCCGAGCGCGTATGGGATGCCGTTCGCGACGTCGGCGCGGTGCATCGGCGGCTTGTTCCCGTTTATACGGCGGACACTCGCATGGAAGGGCACGAGCGGATTCTCATTCTGTCGAATGGAGACACGGTTCGCGAATCTATCGTGGACATCGACGACCAGTCGCGGCGGATGGCCTATGCCGTGAAGGAGTCGCGCACGCCGCTTATGCACCATCACGCATCGTTCCAGGTTTTGGACGGAAGCGATGGCGGAAGCCTGCTCGTCTGGATCACCGACTTTCTGCCTGATGAGCTGGCTCCCGAAATCCGGCTGCGGGTCCGGCGCGGGGCATCCATCATGAAAGAGACGATCGAAGCGGCGGAAAGAACGGCTTAGATCGAACATTCCCTTGCAGGCTGGTTCCATGAGATGGTAGCATGAGCCCAAAACGTGGAATGAGGGAAAAACGTGAACCATTACCGCGACGCGAACCGCTTGAATTGGAACGATCGGACGGCCGTGCATGCGAAGTCGGCTTTTTATGGGATGGACGATTTCCTGGCCGGGAAAAACTCCCTGTCGGAGCTGGAACTCTCCGAGGTCGGGGACGTATCGGGACGATCGCTGCTGCATTTGCAATGCCACTTCGGCATGGACTCGCTGTCTTGGGCGCGTTTGGGCGCACGCGTGACGGGAGTGGACTTTTCCGATCGAGCGATCGGGCTGGCCGAGTCGTTGAACGAGCGGTTGGGGCTGGGCGCCCGCTTCCTGTGCTCGGACCTCTACAATGCCCGGGAAGCGCTCCAAGGCGAGCTGTTCGACATCGTTTATACGTCTTACGGCGTGCTGTGCTGGCTGCCGGACTTGACCCGCTGGGCGGAGTTGATCGGCGCCTCCCTGAAGCCGGGAGGGACGTTCTACATGGCGGAGATGCACCCGATTACTTTTATGTATGAAGCGGCGGACGGACGCTTGGCGTTGGGCGATTCGTATTTCGACAAGGAAGCGCATTGTTACCAGTCCGCCACTACCTATACCGGAGACGGAGAAGAGCTGGCCCACCCCGTCTCCTATCAATGGCAGCACACGCTGGGCGAAATCGTCAGCGCGCTCGCCGGGGCGGGACTCACGCTCGAGTTCCTGCACGAGTTCCCGTTCGCGGTCTACCATCAATTCCCGGGCCTCATGGTTCAGGACGACCGGGGACGTTGGCGAATGAAAGACGGCGACCGCATGCCTCTTCTCTTCTCCGTCAAGGCGACAAAGCGATAAAGCCGAAATCGCCGGGCCGAGTTAGTCTCAAAACGCAATAGCTCGCACCGATTCGCGGCTCAAAGGCCAGAATTAGTCTCATATCGCAATAACTTGCCTCCAAAAGATGTAAAAAAGGACCTCAAACCCACGTTGCGGTGGTGTTTGAGGTCCTTTCGACGATCGGCATTTACGCGCGGCTCGGCTGCCGGGCGCGATCGGCGTCCGCTCCGACGCGGGCTCGCTGTAAGCGGAGCGCGTTGAGCACGACCGATACCGAGCTGAGCGCCATCGCGGCGCCGGCCAGCCAGGGCGCGAGCAGGCCGCTCGCGGCGATCGGGATGCCGACGACGTTGTAGGCGAGCGCCCAGAACAGGTTCTGGCGGATGTTGCGCATCGTCTTCCGGCTCAGCCCGATCGCGTCGGCGATCCCGTTCAGATCGCCGCGCATGAGCGTCACGTCCGCCGTCTCCAGCGCCACGTCGGCACCCGTGCCGACCGCCATGCCGATGTCGGCCGTCGCCAACGCCGGAGCGTCGTTGATGCCGTCGCCGACCATGGCGACTTTGCGCCCCGCCTCCTGCAGCTTCTTCACCTCGGCGGCCTTCCCCTCCGGCAGCACTTCCGCCAGGACATGCTGGATCCCGGCCGCCCGAGCGATCGCCCGGGCGGTCCGCTCGTTGTCTCCGGTCATCATGATCACCTGGAGACCAAGCCTTTGAAGCCGCTCCACCGCCTGCCGCGACGATTCCTTGATCGTATCGGCTACGGCGACCAGAGCTGCATACCTCCCGTCCGCCGCAACGAGCATCGCCGTCTTGCCCTGCTCCTCCAGACGGCCCATCTCCCGCAGCGCCTCTTCCGGCACGGATACGTCACGGCTGTCCATCAGCCGCCGCGTGCCGACGAGCAGCTCGCGGCCTTCCACCGTCGCCCGGACGCCGAAGCCCGGAACGGCTTCGAACGAGTCCGGCTCACTCGGCGCGACACCCCTCTCGCGCAAGCCTTGGACGATCGCTTCGGCGAGCGGATGCTCGGAGCCGCGTTCGGCGGAAGCGATCCAGCGCAGCAGAGACGATTCCTCGCCTGACCAGTCCGCGGACACCTTAAGATCGGTCAGCGACGGCGCGCCGTTCGTCACGGTGCCGGTCTTGTCGAGCACGATCGTGTCGACCGATTGGGTCGTCTCCAAATACTCGCCGCCCTTGAACAGAACGCCCAGCTCCGCGGAGCGGCCGGAACCGGCCATGATCGACGTCGGCGTCGCCAGTCCGAGCGCACAGGGGCAAGCGATGACAAGCACCGCGATCGCCTTCTCCAGCGCGCCGGCGAACTGTCCGGCATCCAGCGCGAAAAACCAGAGCAGGAACGTCAGGACGGCGATGCCGACGACGATCGGGACGAAAATGCCCGAGATCTTGTCCGCCACGCGCTGGATCGGCGCCTTCGAGCCTTGCGCCTGCTCGACGACGCGAATGATCTGCGCCAGCGCCGTATCCTTGCCGATCCGCGTCGCCTTGACGCGCAGCGTGCCGTTCTTGTTCAGCGTGGCGCCGAACACGGCGTCGCCCGGCCGCTTGCCGACCGGCAAGCTCTCGCCGGTCAGCATCGACTCGTCGACGGACGACTCGCCGCCGACGACTTCGCCGTCGACCGGCACCTTCTCGCCCGGCTTGACGAGGCACACGTCGCCGACGGCGACCTGTTCCAGCGGGATGCCGGCTTCGCTGCCGTCTTCCCGGATGACAAGCGCCGTCTTCGCCTGCAGCTTCATCAGCGAGCGGATCGCTTCCGACGAGCGGCCTTTGGCCAGCGCCTCGAACAGCTTGCCGAGCAGAATCAGCGTAATGAGCACGGCGCTCGTCTCGAAATACAGATCGACCCGCATCCCGTGCATGCCGCCGCCGGCCGTGCGAATTGTCTGATACAAGCTGTAGAAGTAAGCGGCGGACGTGCCGAGCGCGACGAGCACGTCCATGTTCGCGCTGCCGTTGCGGAGCGCCTTGTAGGCTCCTTCATAGAAACGGGCACCGATGACGAACTGGACCGGCGTCGCCAGCGCCAGCTGGAACCACGGATTCATGAACAGCTCCGGCACCCAGATCCAGGACGTAAACGAGAAATGGCCCACCATCGCCCACAGCAGAGGGAACGCCAGAATCGCCGAGGCGATCAGCTTGTTCCGTTGGCGAGCGATCTCCTTCCGCCTCTTCTCGCCGCTATCCGCCTGCTCTGTCTTCCGCTCGGCCCGGTAGCCGAGCTGCTCGACCTTGCGGATCAAATCGCCGACCGTCGCGCTTCCGTCCGGGGCGAGCGCCACGCGCGCCGTCTCGAGCGCCAGGTTGACGTTCGCGCTGGCGACGCCCGGCATCCGGCTCAAGCCTTTCTCGATGCGATTCGCGCACGCCGCGCACGTCATGCCGCCGATGTTCAAATCCACGTTTTGTTCAAGTTGTTCCATGGAACCCGCCGATTCGCTCATGTCGTCACCTTCCGTTCTATTTCAATCATACCCCCATAGGGTATGCATCGGGGTAAAAAAAGGGAGCCTCCGCAACGGGATGGCTCCTCGAGCCCGTTACACTACGTCGTACCCTTGCTCCTCGATCGCATCCTTGATCGCGGCGAGGCTGATCTTCGACTCGTCGAACGAGATATCGACCGAATGGGACGCCAGGTTGACCTTCGCGGCCGCACCCAGTTTGCCGACGGCGCCTTCGACCGAATTGACGCAATGGCCGCAGGACATGCCTTCTACCTTCAACGTTATATTTTGCATCGAACGTCCCTCCCATGAATTATTTCATCAATTTGTTGACGGTGACCAGCAGCTCGTCGATCACTTCGTTTTCTCCCGCCTGGATCCTCTCCACGATACAGCTCTTCATATGCCCTTCCAGCAGCAGTCGGCCGACGCTGTTCAGTGCGGATTGGGCGGCGGCAATCTGATTGAGGACGTCGTCGCAATACGTGTCCTTCTCGATCAGCCCCTTGATCCCGCGAATCTGGCCTTCGATTCGGTTCAACCGGGAGAGCAGGTTCGCCTTCGTCTTATCCGAATGGTGGCTCTTCCTCTCCATGCCGCCCGAAGAGCAGTTGTCATGGGCATCCGCCGCGGCGTGTCCCGTGCTCGTCGTCATTTCCATGCATGATCACCTCACGAATTCATCATAATATACCCCCATAGGGTATGTCAACACCAAAATTTCCGATGGTCCCGCAAATTACCTGAACAGGCTTCGAAGCGAAACGACGCTTGATGGGGCCATCTTAATCTCTTTCGTAAATCGATCCGGACCGGCTGGCGAAAAACTCTGCATACACCTTTTCCGCGTAGGCGTCCGTCATTCCCGAGATATAATCGGCCGCCAGCCGCTTCCAAGGCCAATGATCCTTCTGGCGCTCGTAGCTGGCCAGCCAGTCCGGGGGGATGATCAGACTGCCGGTCTCGTAGGATTTGAAGCTTTCCCAGAGACGGCGGACCATGATCTCGCTGCGCTTATGAAGCCGCTGCACCCGAAAATCTTTGATCAGCGTCACCCATGCCAGCTTCTTTAATATTTCCATTGTGCGTACGAGCTCCAGATCCTCCTGCCCTTCGCGCACGAACGTGACCCGCTTCCAGCCGCCCTCCGGATCGTCGATGATGCCGACTTCGTTCGCGTACCGGCCAACCCACCGGGCTTTGAGCTCGCGTCTCGTCCGGGATGGCTCGTAGCCGCATTCGGCGTAGATCCGCTTCCACTGCTCCACGAATTCGCGCAGCGTCCGCTTGACCGTCTCTTTCCTATCGACCTTTTCCCAATTCATCCCGGTGCTGCTCGGATCGTCCTCGATCTCCCGGATCAAATTCCCGACCAGCCGTTCGTCTTCGAAAAGGGCGCTGCCCATCTGGATCTTCCCGGCGCGGATGCCGTCCTCCAGATCATGCGTGGAATAAGCGATGTCGTCGCAAAGGTCCATCAATTGCGCCTCGAGCGTCGCCCGCTCGGCCGGCATTCCCCATAACTGACGCAAATAGTCGATCGCTTCCCATTCGCGGGCGAACACGCCCTTCATCCGGCCCGGCTCGTCGATGCAAAACGGGTATTTGTTGATCGCGAGCAGCACCGCCGCCGTCAGGTCGAGCCCCCGGTCGCTTCCGGCGCGCTTCTCGAGGAACATCAGGATGCGGAAGTTTTGGGCGTTGCCCTCGTACTTCATTCCGTCCTCCGCCGTCAGCAATTGATTGAGAACTTCCTCCCCCTTGTGGCCGAACGGAGGATGGCCCAAATCGTGCGCCAAGGCGGCTACTTCCACCACCTCGGGGTCGATCGTCAGCCCCGGATGCTCTCTGCGGGCCAAGAACGGCACGTTTTTGTTCAACCGGCGGGCGACTTCCCGCGCGATCTGGGATACTTCGAGCGAATGGGTCAACCTCGTCCGGTAATAGTCGCCCGACCCCGCGCCGAACACTTGCGACTTGCCCTGCAGCCGCCGGAAGGCGGGGGACTGGATCAGTCTGGCGTAATCTTTCTCGTATTCGTCCCGGTCTTCGCCGGAATGGATGTTCTCCGTATCGTACAATCGAATTTTCCGTACGTTCGTCTCCGCCATGTCCGCCACCTCGATCTCAAAAAACCGTTTCTCGTTATTGTACGAATTTTGCTCCAAAAAGAAAACCGCCGGACGACCGGCGGTTCCCCCATGCGCCGAAATGTTCGGGCGCGGACTCACAAATACTTCATCAGCGTGCCTTCGACATGCCGAAGATGGCGCTTCATGCTGAGCGCCGCCCGTCCGGCGTCTCCGCGCGCGACGGCGTCATAGATCGCCTTGTGCTCGCGAAGCAGCCGGCTGGCGACGGAACGGTTCGCGTACAGCTGAACCCGGCGCACCTCGCGGATCGCTTGCTCCATCGGCGTCATGATCGAGTCGAACAGCCGGCTCATCATGCCGTTGTGGGTCGCTCCGACGAGCGCCTGGTGGAACGCCACGTCCGTGCGTTCCCCTTCGAGGTCGTCGCCGACGCTCCGCTCCATCCGTCTCACGATGTCCTCAAGCGTCCTCAGATCGGCTTCCGTCCTTTTCTCGGCGGCGAGCGAGGCAATCGATACCTCAAGCGACTGGCGCACTTCGATCAGCTCCAGCAGCGTCTCGCGGTTGACGCGAAGCGATTCGAGCTCGGGAGCCGCCCCTTCCGCCGGATGGCTCCGGATGACGGTGCAGCCGCCCCCCTGGCGAATCTCGATCAATCCCATCGCCTTCAGCGCGCTGAGCGCCTCGCGCGTCGTCGAACGGCCGACGCCGAACCGTTCCGACAGCTCTTTCGTCGAAGGCAGCTTGTCGCCGACCTGGAGCTGTCCGTCCAGAATCCGGCGCTTCAGCTGCTCCGTGATCTCCTCGTAATGGTTCCGCTTGGTGAGCGGGGTTAGCTCCATGCCACCGGCTCCTTCCTTCCTGCCTGTCAGCCGACGATCAGCGCGTAGACGATGCCCGGTCCGTGCACGCCGATCGTCAGGTCGTTCTCGATATCCGAAGAACGGCTCGGTCCGGAAATAAAGTGCGCGCCCGCGGGCAAATTTTCGCGGCCGGCCCGGTCGAGCTCGGCCAGCGGCTCGCCCATCTTCGTCTTCAGCCGGCCGACCGGGATGATAATCATGAGCACCGTCGGCAGCAGCGACACCGAGCGTCCCTTGTCCTTCGAGGACAGGACCGTTACCGTGCCGGTGTAGGCCGCCGCATAATCGGCCATGACGACGCCGAAGTCGGCTTCGGCCGAGCGGGCTTTCCAATGGACGTCGGCATCGGTATTCCAGACCGACACCTCCGCCTCCGGAAGCGCGCCCTCCAGGTCCAGCGCGGCCAGCTCCGGCTCGTTCTGCCGGATCAGGTAATGCGCGCCCATTTCCTTGGCCTTGTCCGTTATGAACTTGCGGACGGCGTCCATGTCGGCCAGCCGCGCCGGATGCCCGCCGACGCTCTGCCAGTTGCTCATGAACTTCTCGATCCGCTCCTCCGGCGTCAGCTCGAACGCGTTCCAGAAGTCGGGCGCGCCGCGCAGCGGGTGCGCCGGAGCCTCCGTCACGCGCGGCCGCTTCAGCTTGCGCGCGATGCCGTCCATGAACGACGCCTGCTTGGCGCGGGACGCGGCTTCCATCTGCTCCAGCCATTGCCGATGCTCTTGCGCTGCGTCACCCATGTCCGTGTCCTCCTCCTTGGCCGGCGTTTCCGCGGTTTTTCACGGCCGCTTCCATCCGGGCTCGAATGTCCGGGCTCATCTCCTTCAAGCCTTCCCGAATTTCCTGATCGAGCGTCGCGAAGCTCTGCCGGAACGTATGCTTGGGAAGGCTTGGCGTCACCCGATAGCTGTTCCAGCCTTTGAGCGGCCCGAGCTTCGTGCGGATGCCTCCGTCGCGCACGACCAGCTTCTGGCCGAGCTGGCCCATCTTGAGCGCGGCGCGGAACCGCTTCGCATTGCCCATCACGGCGGCGAAGCCTTTCATGCCTGCGCCTTCGAGCTTGTTGCCGTGTCCCTTCTCGACCTTGCGCCTCCGCAGGTAGATCAGCATGTCGTGCAGCGGGATTTTCACCGGACACGCCTCGTAGCAGGCGCCGCACAAGCTGGACGCGTTGGCGATATCGTCCCACTCCGCGACGTTCTTGTTCAGCGCCGGCGTCAGCACCGCGCCGATCGGGCCGCTGTACGTCCCGCCGTAGGCATGGCCGCCGATGTGACGGTAGACCGGGCACGCGTTCAGGCAAGCGCCGCAGCGGATGCAGTTGAGCAGCTCCTGAAACTCCGGATCGCCGAGCTGCAGCGAACGCCCGTTGTCGACGATGATGATGTGCATCTCGTCCGGGCCGTCCGCGTCCTCCGTCCGCCGGGGACCGGTAATCGCGGACATGTACATCGTCATCCGCTGGCCGGTCGCCGAGCGCGGCAGCAGCGTCGCCATCACTTCGAGGTCCCGGAACGAGGGGATGATTCGCTCCATGCCCATCAGCGTAATTTGCGTTTTCGGAAGCGTCGTTACCATTCGGGCGTTGCCTTCGTTCTCGAACAGCACCATTGAGCCGGTCTCGGCGATCGCGAAGTTGCAGCCGGTCATGCCGATGTCGGCTTCGAGGAAGTTCTCGCGCAGCTTTTTGCGGACGAAGCCGGCCAGTACCGTCGTGTCCGCTTCCAGCTTCTCGCCCGCCACCTCGGACAGCAGGTCGGCGATCTGGTAACGGTTCTTGTGAATCGCCGGAATGACGATATGGGAGGGCGTCTCGCCGGCGAGCTGGATGATGTATTCGCCTAGGTCGGTCTCGATCGCCTCGACCCCGATTCCTTCCAGCGCATGGTTCAGGTGAAGCTCCTCGGACACCATCGACTTCGATTTGACGACCGTCTTCGCTTGCTTGCGACGCGCGACCTCCAATGCGATCTTCACCGCATCGGCCCCCGTATCGGCAAAATGCACGTGAACCCCGTTGGCGCGGGCATTTTCCACGAACAAGTTCAAGTAGTAATCCAGATGGGCGATCGTATGCAGCCGGATCTGCCTTCCACGCTCCCGCCATTCGTCCCAATTGCCGTGCTCCGCGGAAGCGTTCTTCTTCCCGTTGCGGAGCCGTTCGGTCGTAAACTTGACCGCCTTGCGCAGAAATTCGTCGTTCAGGGCGAGCTCCGCCCGCTCCTTGACCGTTCCTGCAGCCGTCTTCGCGCTCATGCCAGCTTCGCTCCTTCCGCCAGCAGCTCGGCCAGATGCATGACCCGCACCGACTCGCCTCTGTACCTCAGATTGCCCGCGATGTTCATCAGGCACGCCAAATCGAGCCCGACGAGCACTTCGGCTTCCGTCTCCTTCACGTGGTCGACTTTCTCCGATACCATCGCGCCCGAGATGTCCGCCATCTTCACCGCGAAGGTTCCGCCGAAACCGCAGCAGTCCTCGGCGAACGGCAGCGGCACGAACTCGAGGCCTTTGACGTTCTGCATCAAAGCCATCGGCTCGTCCTTGATGCCGAGCAGGCGGCTGCCGTGGCAGGACGGATGGTACGTCACCTTATGCGGGAACGACGCGCCGACGTCGGTGACGCCGAGCACACCCACGAGAAACTGCGTGAACTCGTACGATTTCGCCTGCAGCGCCTCCGCCTTGGCCCGCATGACCGGATCGTTCTCGAACAGCTTCGGATAATGGTGGATCATGCCGGTGCAAGAGCCGGACGGCGAAATGACGAAATCGCTGTCCTCGAATGCTTCCATGATCGTCCGCGCCGATTCGCGCGCCGCGTCCCAGTACCCGCTGTTGAAAGCCGGCTGGCCGCAGCACGTCTGCACGGTCGGAAAATCGAGGCGGACGCCGTACTTCGCCAAAATCCGCAACATCGCTTCTCCGACGCGAGGATAGATCGCATCGCTTAGACACGTGATGAACAGGCTTACTTTCATCGCGGTTCTCAACCCCATTCCTCGTTATCGATATAGTCTTATTATCAGGTTGTCAGACAGGTTTGGCAAGAGGAAAACGCTAAAATCAGCCATTCGCCCTTCCTACCGCTATTGCGCCGGACGAACGAGATATCCTCCCATGCCCGCAAGCGAGCCTTCCGAATCTAACTCCCCCGATCGAATCAAACTTCTGAGCCGATATTCGAAAAAGCCGTCTCCTGCAAAGCTCTCGTCTTGCCCCAGCAACTCTCCGACCGCTCGTGCCGCGCAAACCCATTCGCCCTCAGTCCGCTGGAGCTCTCCGACCGTTCGCAACAGCAATTCGTCGTAGTGCGATTCCGGTACGCCAAATATGTTTCCGTCCCGCCAAATCCTCAGCGTCTCGTTTGAATTCTCCCACTGGCTCCATTCTCTGGCAAGCCTATCTCTCTCAGTTACCGCAAGCGCAGGACCCTCCAGCGCCTTCGCCAGCATCGGCATAAGCTTATCCGGCGATATTTCTCCCGAATGGGAAAACGCGACCTTCCAGTCGGGACGATCGAACAGGCTCGCATGAACCCCGTACGTGTTCAACAGCCTGATTTCGTTCGCCGCTTGACGAAGCCGAAACATCGCATATCGCAGACCGGTTTGTTCGTGCGCGTTGTCTCCGTGCCAGACGATGATCTGAGTTACTTCCGAAAGACAGTCGGGAGCCAGCACGGCTGCGTGGTTCGGCAGATTCGAGCGAAAATCCGTTTTTTGGGAAGCGTTATATTTGTCGGAGTACCGTTCCTGGAACCAAAGCCGCCTGTTCCGCCTGCCTTCGTCCGTATCCAAACCGTCGAGCGGTCCGACGGAGAAGAGGCCGTCCACTTCCGGAATGAGTTGGCGGACCGCGTTTTATCGATCGCCGCCGACATCATCCCGGCTTGAGACCGGCTAAAAACCAGATGCGCCAGCTTCGGTTCGTATGCCATCCGTCCTACCTCCTCTTCATCGCCCGCAAAGGCCTCCGTATACCGGAAATTGTCCTTTTCGGCCGATATCCCCTCTGCTCAGTTGCCAATATCGGCGTTTGAGGCGTCCATGCGAGCAAATTAGTTTGAAATCAAACCAACTCCGGCGCTCGAGACGTCCAAGCGAGCAAATTGTTCTGAAATCAGACCAACTCCGGCATCCAAGGCGTTCATGCGAGCAAATTCGTCTGATATCAAACCAACTCCGGCATCCGAGGCGTCCATGCGAGCAAATTAGTCTGATATCAAACCAACTCCGGCATCCGAGGCGTCCATGCGAGCAAATTAGTTTGAAATCAAACCAACTCCGGCATCCGAGGCGTCCATGCGAGCAAATTCGTCTGAAATCAGACCAACTCCGGCATCCGAGGCGTTCATGCGAGCAAATTAGTCTGATATCAAACCAACTCCGGCGTTCGAGGCGTCGCAGACTCGGAAGAGCCGAGCATGCGAGACGGCAATCAAAAAGACGCGGCCGCCTCCGTAAAGGAGAATGGCCGCGACAACCGGAAGCTCGCGCATCAGACGACCGTCGTCTCGATCGACAGCTCGGCGAGCCGGCGAAGCGTCTCGTCCGGTAGCCGCCGGTCGGTGACAATCGCGTTCACCTGCGACATTTCGGCAACATGAGTGAACGCCTGAACGCCGAATTTGCTGGCATCCGCCAGCAGAACGACCTCGTCCGCCATTCCGACCATCTTCTGCTTGATTCGCGCCTGCAGCTCGTTCGACTCGCTGATTCCCCGCTCCAGGTGGACGCCTTTGCACGAGAAAAACGCCTTGTCGACGTAATAAGCGTCAAGCGAACGCTCTGCCAGCGGGCCGACGAACGACAGCGACCGCTGCGCGAGGATGCCGCCGGTCGAGATCACTTCGATCTTCTCCTTGACGGCGAGCTCCGTCGCCACCTTGATCGAATTGGTCAGCACCGTCAGCGGAATGTCGGGCATGCTCGCCGCCATATACCAGGCGGTGGAGCTGGCGTCAAGCAGGATGCGGTCCTTCGGACGGATGCGCTTCACCGCTTCCGCCGCGATTCGCCGCTTCTCGTCGGCATGCGTGATCTCCCGTTCCGAATACGGAATTTCCGGCTGCTGCGGCTGATCCTTGACGCTGACCGCGCCGCCATGCGACCTGCGCAAACGCCCGGCCAACTCGAGCCGGTCCAGGTCGCGGCGGATCGTCTCCTCCGTCACCTGGCACAGATCGCTCAGTTCGGATACCCGAATGCTTCCTCTTTCGTTGACGAGCTGAACGATTTTCTCATAGCGTTCCGCAACCAGCATAGGCAGCCTCCTTCCGTTTTATATAGGAGCGGCGCGCCGCCCAAGAAGCGATTCTCCCGGACGGCGGCCTCTCTTCTTTATGACAAACCGGTATAACGCCGGAATCGGCCGTAGCCTTCCTCCCAGGCTTCCCGCTCCCGCGGCTCGTACACGACGACCGGGAACGAGTCGCGGATCACCTTGCGCGCTTCCCATATGTCGGACAACTCGCCATGCGCGATCCATTGCACGGCGAGGTTGCCGATGGCGCTTCCTTCCGCCGGTCCCGCCCAGACGGGGCGGCCGATCGCGTTGGCCGACCATTGGCAGAGCAGCGCGTTCTGAATGCCGCCCCCGACCATGTGCAGCCCGCCGAACGTCTGATCCGACAGCCGCTCGGTCAACTCTAGCACGTAGCGATACTTGAAGGCAAGGCTTTCCAGAATGCAGCGAACGACTTCACCCGGCTCCTCCGGCGCCCTCTGGCCGGTCCGCTCGCAATAGCCGCGAATCCGCGTCGGCATATCGCCGGGGGGCAGGAACGCATCGTCGTCCGGATCGATGAACGCCGCGAACGGCTTAGCCTCTCCGGCCAGGCGGACCAGCTCGGGGAACGAATACGACTGCCCCGCCCGCTCCCATTCGCGCCGGGTCTCGTTCAGGATCCACAGGCCCATGATGTTCTTTAGCAGCCGGAACGTGCCGTTCACGCCGCCCTCGTTCGTGAAGTTCAGCTCGCGGGCCAGCTCGGACAGCACCGGCCGTTCCACTTCGGTGCCCATCAGCGACCAGGTGCCGCAGCTCAAATACGCGAAAGAGCGATCCGTCGCGGGAACGGCGGCAACGGCGGAGCCCGTGTCGTGCTCGGCAACGGCGAACACCGGGATCGCTCCGACGCCGAGTTCTTCCGTCAAAGCCGGCCGAAGCGCGCCGACTTGGGTGCCGGGCAGCGCCACCGGCGCGAACAGCGATTCGTCCAGGCCGAGACGGCGCAGCAGTTCCGAATCCCAGCGGTTTGCCGTCGGGTTGAACAGCTGCGTGGTCGTCGCGTTCGTGAACTCGCTGATCTCCTCCCCCGTCAGGAAGTAGCGGAGCAGATCCGGAATCATCAGGAACCGTCGCGCGGCCGACAGCAGCGGAGAACCGGCTTGCTTCAGTGCGTACAGCTGAAAGACCGAGTTGAACGGCAGAAACTGGATGCCGGTGCGGGCGAACACCTCGGCAGCCGGAATCTCCGCGAACAGCCGTTCCATCATGCCGTCGGTATGCCGGTCGCGGTAGTGGTACGGGTTTCCGAGCAGCTCGCCGTTTCCTCCCAGCAAGCCGAAGTCGACCGCCCAGGAGTCGATCGCGAGGCTGCGCACTTCAACGCCCTGATGCTTGGCTTTGAGCAGCCCTTGCTTCAATTCGTGATACAGACACAAAATGTCCCAATGCAGACGGTCTCCCACCTGCACCGGATCGTTCGGGAAGCGATGGAGCTCTTCCGTGACGATCTGCCGGTCCGTCAGACGGCCGAGCAGCGCCCTTCCGCTGCTCGCGCCGAGATCGTATGCGAGGATGTCGGCCACCGGGCATCAGCCTCCGCGCTTCTGCAGAACTTCTTGCTCGTACGCCTTGACTTCGTCCAGCCACGATTCGCGAACCGGAACGCCCATCTGCTCGCAGTAGTAGTCCCACACCGCACCGAACGGATACGTCTTGAACTCCTCCGACAGCGCGAGACGGGTCGTATAATCGCCGGCCAGCTCCGCCTTCCGCAGCGCTTCGGCGGGTTCCAGCATGGCGCGAAGCAGCGCCTTGATCGTATTGCGCGTGCCGATGACCCAGGCGGCGACGCGGTTGATGCTGGCGTCGAAAAAGTCGAGGCCGATATGCGTTTTGCCGAGCAGGTCGCCGCGCACGAGCTCGCGGCCGATATCCATCAGCTCGTCGTCGAGCACGACGACGTGGTCGCTGTCCCAGCGAACCGGGCGGCTCACGTGCAGCAGAATGCCGTCCGCGAACAGGGACAGCGCCGACAGCTTGTTCGAGATCACTTCCGTCGGATGGAAATGGCCGGCGTCGAGGCAGATCAGCTTGTTGTTCCGGATGCCGTAGCCCATGTAGAACTCATGCGAGCCGACCGTGTACGCTTCCGCGCCGAGGCCGAACAGCTTGCTCTCGACCGCGTCGAGATTGAACTTCGGATCGATCTCTTCCGCGAACACTTCGTCGAGCGCGTCCTTGAGCCGCTGCCGCGGCGCCAAACGGTCGGCCGGAATGTCCTTGTAGCCGTCCGGAACCCACACGTTCGTCACGCACGTCTGCCCGAGCTGCTCGCCGAAGTAAGCGCCGACCCGGCGCGATGCCTTGCAGTGGTCGATCCAGAACCGGCGGATCTCCGGATCGGCATGGCTGAGCGTAAAGCCGTCGCTCGACTTCTCGTGCGAGAAGCAGGTCGGATTGAAGTCGAGTCCGAGCCCCTGCTCTTTCGCCCAGGAGACCCACTTCTCGTAATGCTTCGGCTCGATCCGGTCAAGCTCCACCTTCTCGTCGGTATCGGCGTAGATGGCATGCAGATTGACCTTATGCTTGCCGGGGATCAAAGAGAACGCTTTCTCCAGATCGGCGCGCAATTCCTCCGGCGTGCGCGCCGCGCCCGGATAGCTCCCGGTGACCGAGATGCCGCCGGTCAGCTCCTGGTCGCGGTTCAGAAATCCGCGGACGTCGTCGCCCTGCCAGCAGTGCATCGAGATTTTGATCGTCTGCAGCTTTTTGAGCGCCTCTTCGGTGTCGATTCCGTGTTTGGCATACAGTTCCTGGGCTTCGCGGTAGTTTTGCTCGATTTTCGAAGACATGCGTTCGTGCCCTCCTTGGAAATTATTTAATCGGATAGCCGACGACCGACATGAGCGCGTTCTCGGCCTGGGTTGCGTCGAGACGGCTGTACTGCACGATGATCGGAATGTCGCTGAGCACTTCGATCGCATAAGGAACGCCGACCGGAATTGATGTTCCTCCCTTGCTCAGCGTCGAGGTGCGGATGTGCTTCGTGCGGCGGGGCGGAACGACGACGAGGATGTCCTCGATCGGGTCCCGGTCTTCGAAAAAAATCGTCAGGTTCAGCAAAGCCTCTTCGGACGATAAGTTCAGCACGCAGACCGACTCGTGGCTCGTCAGCGAACCGGCGCTCGTCGGCGGAATGTAGCCGTCCGGGATAATCCAATGTTTCTCGCCTTTGGCAGGATGCATGTGTCGTTTGCCCTCCCCATGGAATGGCCCCCGCAAAGCGGCCGTTGCTCCTCTGAAGCCAACTCGGGTACTTTGCGGGGGTTCCTGAATGATAACTCGATTAGCGGGTGAACGCCGCCGGAACGCCGCCGTCGATCGTCAGCATGCAGCCCGTCGTCTTCGCGGCCTTGGAGGAGGCGAAGAACGCCACGCCCTCGGCGATGTCCCGCGGATAAATGTTGACGAGCAGCGTCGTGCGCTTGCGGTAGTACTCTTCCAGCTGGTCCGGCTCGATGCCGTAAGCCGCGGCCCGCTCGTTGCGCCAGTTGCTGTTCCAGATGGCGGAGCCTTGCAGAATGGCGTCCGGCAGAATCGTGTTGACGCGAATGCCGAGCTCGCCGCCTTCCGCCGCGATGCAGCGGGCCAGATGGGCTTCAAGCGCCTTCGCCGAGCTGTAGGCGGTGACGTTCTTGCCGGCATAGATGGAGTTCTTGGAGCCGATGAACACCATGCTGCCGCCGATCGCCTGCGTCTTCATGATCTTGAACGCTTCGCGGGCGACGAGGAAGTAGCCGGTGCCGAGCACGTTCATGTTCAGGTTCCATTCCTTGAGGGACGTTTCGGTGAACGGGCTGGACGTGGCGAGTCCCGCGTTGTTGACGATGATGTCGACGCCGCCGAAGCTCAGCGCCGTCTGCGCGTACGCGGCCTGCACCATCTCTTCGTTCGTCACGTCCATCTTCACCGCGATCGCGCGGTTCTCTCCGAACTTGTCGTTGATCTCGGCGGCGACCTTCTCGGCGCCTTCGAGGTTCAGGTCGGCCAGCACGACATGCGCGCCTTCGGAGACGAGGCGCCGGGCCGTCTCGCTGCCGATGCCGCCGGCGCCGCCCGTAATGAACGCGACCTGGCGGGAAAATTCCGCTTCCGGCGGAGCGAGCGACAGCTTGTAAAGCTCGAGCGGCCAGTACTCGACGTTATACGATTCGTTCTCGCTGAGAGAGACGAATTCCCCGAGGGCGGTCGCGCCGCGCATGACGGCGATCGCGCGATGGTACAGGGCGCCGCTTACCTGGGCGTTGGCCCAGCTCTTGCCGGTGTTGATCATGCCGACGCCCGGAATGAGGATGACGCGCGGAGCGGCTTCGAACATGACGTCGCCATCGTTCCTGTTGCGCTCGAAGTACGCTTTGTACTGATCTTTATAGGCGGCGATGCCGTCTTTCAGAATCGCTTTGAGCCCTTCGACGTCGTCCGCGTTCGGCGTCCAGTCGATAAACAGAGGCACGACCTTCGTATGCACGAGGTGGTCCGGACAAGCGGCGCCGACTTGCGACAGCTTCGCGGATTTCTCGCCGCCGACGAATGCAAGCACGTCATCCTGGTCGTCGAACGTCAGAATCATCTTCTTCGCGTCGCTGACGGCGCCGCGGACGGTCGGCATCACTTCGGCCGCGATGGCGCGGCGAACTTCCGCGGGCAACGGAGCGTGCCGGACGCCGCCGAACAGCTTCGCCTCGTCGACGCGGGCTTCAATGAACGCTTCGGCTTCGCTGATGATCTTGATCGTCTGCGCGTACGCTTCCTCCGACGTCTCGCCCCACGTGACCAGACCGTGCTTTTCCATGAGCACCAGCTCGGCCTTCGGATTGGCCAGTACGCCTTGGGCGATCATCTTCGACAGCGTGAAGCCCGGACGGACATACGGAACCCAGACGAACCGGTCGCCGAAAATCTCCTTGGCCAGCTCCTTGCCGTTGTCGGCGCAGCACAGGCTGATGATCGCATCCGGATGGGTATGGTCTACGTGCTTGAACGGGAGGAACGCATGCAGCAGCGTCTCGATCGAAGCGCGCGGATGCTTGGCGTCGATCATGCAGTTCGCCAGATAGGCGACCATATCTTCGTCGGACATGGATTCGCGCTCGAACAGCGGCCGGATGTCGTCCATGCGCAGCCCCGTGAAGTTGCCCGCCTTCATCGTGGCCAGGTCGGAGCCGCTGCCCTTCACGTACATTACTTCGACGTCGCGTCCGCGAAAATCCTGAATGACCGTCTTGCTCGACGTATTGCCGCCGCCCCAGTTGCAGACGCGCCGATCCGCGCCGATCAGGTTCGAGCGGTAGACGAGCTGATCGAGCCCATCATGCAGCTGCGATGCCTTCGCCGAATCCCACAAGCTTTGTACCATGGATGAAAACCTCCGGATGATTGGTTTTTGTTTTGAATAGTGCATTTACGGGCATTATAGCATTTTTGTTTGTGTTTGAATATCGAAAATCAAACAAAAACAAAGATTTATTTTCGGTACTATTCATTTTTGTCCCCAACATATAATCGGTTTTGAAGGCAGGATTGCGACAGCGGTGCCACCAAGAACGGCGGCAAGCGGAAGCCAGACGATGGGAGGTGTGCCAAATGGCGAGAACTTATTTCAAGTCATCCGTAAAGGGCGCAATCATGGGAGCTTCGATGACCGGCGGATGGCTGCTTGCGGATCTGCTGCTTCCCGAACCTTGGGGAGACGTGGTCCTGTTCGCGGCCATGGCAGTAGTGAATATAGGAATCGGGTGGAAGCTCGGCAAGATGTTCGATCAGCAAGAGGGGAAAGAATCCTCCGAAGCCGTCGAAGCAAAGAGCGCGGCCAATCTCGAATCGTAAGGACATCAAAAAGAGCCGGCGATCGCTTGCCGGCTCCTTTGCTTTTTATTTACCGCGATAGGAATAGGATGGCCGTTGCAGGGGATCGAATTCGGATTCCGACGGCAGCGCCTCGGTGACCAGGCGGTGATGAGGCGACCGCGCGCATACGGGATCCGCCCGGCTCGGGTCGCCCGTCAAGAGATAAGCTTGACAACGGCATCCCCCGAAGTCCCGAAAGCGGTGCTCGCAATTCCGGCACGGCTCCGCCATCCAGTCAAAGCCGCGATACGCGTTAAAAGAAGCGGACTCCTCCCAGATCCACTTCAGACGCCTCTCTTTAACGGATTCGAATTTCATGCTTTTGATGCCCGATGCCGCCGTGCAGGGCAGCACCGTTCCGTCCGGCGTTACCGTCAGCGACAGGTTTCCCCACCCTCCCATGCACGGCTTGGGATAATCCTCATAATAATCGGGGATGACCCATATCAGTTCGATCCGATGGCCGAAACGTTCCTTCGCGCGAGCGAAAGCCGCTTCGGCGGCGATAAGCTGATCTCTTGTCGGCAGCAGCTGCCGGCGGTTCAATAAAGCCCATCCGTAGTATTGGGCGTTGGCAAGCTCCAGCCGATCCGCTCCCCATGATGCGCAAAGCTCGATCAAGTCCTCCACCAAATGGATATTTTGCCGATGCAGAACGGCGTTCATATGTAGCGGAAGTCCCGCGGCCCGTATCCACTTGGCGGCTCTTTCCTTGTGCTCGTGAGCCTTCGTGCCCGCGATCGTATCCGCAAGACCGGCCTCCGGGGCTTGAACGCTCAATTGAACGCTGTCGATTCCCGAACGCGCAAGCTGCCGAATCCGCCGTTCCGTCATGCCGACGCCGCTCGTAATTAAATTAAGGAACAGGCCCGATTCCCTGGCGTGAACGACCAGCTCGTTCAGGTCCGGTCTGAGCAGGGGCTCTCCTCCGGTAAGATGAACCTGCACGATGCCCATATCGCCGGCTTGTTCGAAAACGTCGATCCACTCTTGAGCGGTCAGCTCGCTTTCTCTTTTTTGCAGTTCGAGCGGATTCGAGCAGTAGACGCAATGCAGGGGACATCGATGCGTAAGCTCCGCCGTCATCGCATAGGGGATGCTTACGGACATATTTCCACCCACCCTCTGCCGATCGCCTCTGTCAGAAAAGCGAGAATATCCGGCTGCAGGTTCGTCTGATTGTACTTCGTCTCCAAATCTTCGATCATCCGGGCAACCGTCCGCTCGCCGTCGCACAGCCATAGAATCGCCCCGGCCGTCGGATTCAGCCGTACGACCCGTTCCGGCAGCAGCAGCATGTCGGTTTGCCTGGCTTTATCGAACTTCATCCGAGCCGGGGCGCGAATCCGAATCCGCTCCGTCAGCTCCCACTTCATCGCGATTTCTCCGTGTCGGGGTAAGCCAAGCTTAACGCATCGAGAAGCGACCACAGCACCTCGCATTTGAATTGAAGGGCGGCGATGCACCGGTCCTGGTCCCTGCGGTTCTCGCATTCCCGCAGGACGAGCTCCAGCCCGTGATCCGCGTCGCGCGGCGCCTGGTGCAGCCTGGCTCGGAAATACTCCAATCCATCCGGCTGAATCCACGGATACAGCTGCTCGAAGACGGCCATTCGCTGGGAGATGAGACCCGGCGCGAACAATTCCGTCAAGGAAGAGGCGACGGCTTCCAGCCACGGCCGGTTGCGGCAGAAGTTCACGTAGGCATCGACCGCGAAGCGAACGGCCGGAAGCACATGTCGCTCATCCAGCATTTCTTCCCGGGGAATCCCGACGGCTTCGCCCAGTCGAATCCAGGCCTCGATCCCCCCCTCGTTCCCGGTTGTCCCGTCGTGGTCCACGATGCGTTGAATCCATCTGCGGCGCTCCTCCCGGGTCGGGAGCTTGGATAGGATGATCGCGTCTTTGACGGGAATGTTTTTTTGATAGTAGAACCGGTTGGCCACCCAGGCCCGAACCTGCTCCTGACTTAGCTTTCCCTCGTGCATACGGACGTGATAGGGATGCTTGTCGTGATAGCGCCGCTCCCCCACCTGCCGCAGCCTTGCCGTCAATTCTTCATTCGATAGCAAATTCACGTTCAAACCTCCAATTCCAACCCGTCGTCACCGACCTCGATTCCCAGTTCCCGGAGGATGCGGTGTTCCCGGGACCCTTCGTCCAGAATCGGGTTGGTGTTATTGATGTGAATGTAAATTTTCCGGTACGCCGACAGTCTCGCGAACCGCTCCAGGCTGCCGTTCGGACCGGCAATGGGAATATGCCCCATATCGGATGCGGCCAATGCGGAGATCCCCAGACCTCTCAGCTCATCCGAATGCCAGAACGTTCCGTCCAGGAAAATGCAATCGGCATTCTCCAGCTGTTGTTCCAGCTCCTCCGTCCATTCTTCTACCCCGGGGGCGTATACGACCGTACCGCCTGTGCGCCGGTCCACGATCCGGTAACCGATCACCCAGGGAGATCGCGCCGAACTCTCCATTTCCCGGACGGACGCGTACCTGGGAGGCTTGCAGCCCAAGAAGAACGGATCGATGGTTACTCTTCCCCCAAATAGTGGAAACGATTCATTCGGCCTCGCCATCGACCAGCGATACTTGGCATAGGGCTCAAGGATTTGACGAATCGGAAAATGCTCTTGAAGAGCCTGGAGCACGGGAGGCGCGGCATATACTTCGATTTCGGCGGATTCCCTTATATGAAGCAATCCGATCGTGTGGTCCAGCTCGGCATCCGTAAGCAGCACGCCCGCCAGCGGGGTATGGCGCATCGCCGGGCCCGGCCGCAGTCCGGCATGGGATTCGATCTGCGCGAGTATATCGGGGGTCGCATTCAACAGGTACCAGCTTCTGCCGTCATCGCTAAGGGCGAGGCAACTATGCATCCGGGCGCGAAACAATCGGCGCTTCGCGCGTACGCGGCGGCAGTTGGAGCAGCCGCAGTTCCATTGCGGATAACCGCCTCCCGCCGCCGATCCGAGCACCTTCAAGAACATGATCTTCCCCCCAAAAAATAGATGCCGGATCGCTCCGGCATTGTGCTTGCTTTACTTCTGATAGGCATAGGCCGTCACTTCGGCGCAAACCTCGATCACCTCAAAATCGGGCTTCACCCACATGCTCTCACCCCCTAGAGGACGCGTTTTTATATGCTTATGTCGGTTTTCACTCGTCCTATAACAACGAACGAACTGCATAAGACCGCAAGCGGCGTGACAACTTAAGACAAGGATTAAAGTCATATACAAAAAGGAAGGTACGGTCATGAAAGGACAAATCAAAAGCGGATTGCTCGCCGCAGGCTTGCTGTCTTTGATGCTGACGGTTCCGGCCCATCCCCATGCTTCGGCGGCGGACGGCGGCAATGGCGGACGGGGAACCGGCATGGGATCCGCAACGGGAACCGTGCACACGCACAGCGTACACGGGACGGGCACGGGAATGGGCGCGAAGCCGAATTATGACGTAAGCGTCTATGGGACGGCCACGGGAACCCAATATTGGAATTCGAATTACTCGGACAGACAGACTCCTCAAACGGGCTACCGCACATATTCGACAACGAATGCCACGGACGGGGTTCGCGTCGGCGGGCTTAATGTGGACGGGGTTCATGTGGATGGAGTTAACGTGGGCGGCGTTCGCACAGACGGGGTTCGTACGGACGGAGTTCGCGCGAACGCGGTTCGCGGGGACGGCCGGGTATACGCAGCGTCGACCACCGCGAACCGAGGCAGCAATTGGGGCTGGCTCGGTCTGCTTGGCTTGATTGGGCTCGCGGGCATGCGGGGCCGGAATCCGGAACGCGACAAAAGATAAGGCATGGGAAACCGAAGACGATGAAAAGGCGGTGCAAGGATCATTCCTTAGCGCCGCCTTTTCACATTTGTTCCTGTAAAAGGAATAGATCGCTTCAATCACGCGGGAGACGTCGGCTTCTTCCATTCCCGAATGCGTGCACGAGGTCGTCAGCAGCACCCGCAAGGCGCGGAAGCCGTTCTTCGCGTATAGGTTCTGGGCGGCGATGTTCTTGCCCTGCGTGGCGACGGTCAGACGAGGCGCATCTTCCTCGCAGAGCGCACGCGCGAGTCCGCTCAACAGCTCGCGACTTTCGTACAGAAGCTAGAACGTGTCGCGATCCCCCGGTTCCTTCATCCTTCGCCCTCCTCCCTTGGGTGTTCGGCCAGCCATTCCAGCGCGTAATCGACGCAATCCCGCACCCGGAACAGCCTGCAATCCGCCACGCCGACCCGGCCGAAGGCGACGTCCCGCTTCCGCTCGCGCTCGAAATCCTCTCCGATGTCCTCGAACCGGTCGGTGTCGAATTCGATCTCCGGATAGCTCTTCCAGAGGCGCTTCCCGTTCTCGATGACCGGCGCTCCTTCCCAAGTGACGGGAGGGTTCGGCTGCCGGCTCTCGGCCAGGTGGAACGAAGTATTGCTGTCATATCCGACGCCGAGCAGCAGCACGGATGCGTCCAGATCGTAGAGCCGCGCCAACGGCGACTGCTCGCCGAGGCCGTAGGCGAGCGAGTGGTTCCGCGTGACGAAGTCCGCTTCCCTCCCCCGCGCCGCGAACGAAAGAGCGGGATGACTGCTCCGGCGTACGCCCGGGAACGCGCGGAAGCATTCCGGAATCGCGCCCATGCCGCGGGTCGGCGTTATTTGCGGATCGAACGCCGGCATCGTCTCGCGGATCGTCTCCCACCATGCTTGCGGCACCGGCGGCAGCGCCCACTTGGCGGGCTCCGAGTAGTCGCCGGAATGCGTCGGCATGACGAGCGATCCCGCTTCGCCGAGCAGCTCTACGAGTGCCTGAACGACCGCGACCGGCCCTCCGCACACCCAGCCGATCCGGCTGAGCGAGCTATGGACGAGCAGCGACTGTCCTTCCTTCACGCCGAGGGCGCGAAAATCCCGGATCAAGCTTTCCTTCGTGACGATGTCCGAGCTGCGCAAAATCGCCCTTTGCTCGTTCAACGCTCTTCCCCCTTTCCGAATCCGCCGATATCGTCCGCGAAAACGGCGACCGCCCGCACGGGTGAGCCATCGCCCTCCCGAATGCGAAGCGGGAACCCGCAGAAAAGAAAATCGACGCCTCGCGGAAGCCGGTCCAGCCCGTTCAGCGACGTATAGGTCACGATACCCGCGCCGAGCAGCAGCCGCTCCAGCTCCTCCGTCAGCTCGCCCCCGACGAACGGAGGCGCCAGCTCCTTCAACCGGCCGAATAATGCCTCCCCCGCCGTTTCCGCGAAAAACAACCCTCTGGCCCGAGGCCACGAATCGTTCGCGCACACGACCTGCGACAAGCCGAAAAACGCATCCAAAGGGAGCTCGTCCAACGTCGCGGCTCCTTCATGCATATGGGACGGCGCGTCCACGTGCGTTCCCGCGTGAGTGCCCATGGCCAGCTTCCGCAGCTCCCAGCCGTAACGGTCGCGCGTATGGGCGATTTCCACCGTGACTTCCGGATCGCCCGGATAGACGGGCATGCCGTCGTAGATCGGCATGGACAAGTCGACGATTCTCAATTGCGGCTCGCCCCTTTCGAATTCCGTTCGTTCTTTCCCGATTATACACCTGCATGCGGCGCTGCGTGCGCCGGCCGGTCATTTTTCCGTTGAGTTGAGCGGAGAAGCCGGATTATAATGAAGAAATCGTGTCTGTCCACGAAAACAAACAACGAAAAGGTGCCGATAGATGAGTATTTTGACCGTTACGAATTTAAGTCACGGGTTCGGAGACCGGGCGATCTTCCAAGACGTCTCGTTCCGCCTGCTGAAAGGAGAGCACGTCGGCCTGATCGGCGCCAACGGCGAGGGCAAGTCGACGTTCATGAACATCGTCATGGGCAAGCTGGAGCCGGACGCCGGCAAAGTCGAATGGGCCAAAAAAGTGCGCGTCGGCTACCTCGACCAGCATTCCGTCCTGCAGAAAGGCATGACGATTCGCGATGTGCTGAGAGGCGCCTTTCAATATTTGATGGATGCCGAAGCCGAGATGAACGCGATGTACGATAAAATGGGCGAAGCCTCGCCGGAAGAGCTGGAAGCTCTGCTTGAGGAAGTCGGCACGATTCAGGACCTTCTGAACATGGGCGATTTCTACCTGATCGACGCCAAGGTGGAGGAGATCGCGCGCGGCCTCGGACTGGGCGAGATCGGGCTGGAGCGCGACGTGAACGATCTGAGCGGCGGCCAGCGGACGAAGGTGCTGCTCGCGAAGCTGCTGCTGGAAAAACCCGACATTCTTCTGCTCGACGAGCCGACGAACTATTTGGACGAATCGCATATCGAATGGCTGAAGCGCTACTTGCAGGAATACGAGAACGCCTTTATTCTGATCTCCCACGACATTCCGTTCCTGAACAGCGTCATCAACCTCATCTACCATATGAGCAATCAGCAGCTCGCCCGGTACGTGGGCGATTACGACACGTTCGTATCGCAGCACGAAGCGAAGCAGGCGCAGCTTGAAGCGGCCTACAAGCGCCAGCAGCAGGAGATCGCCGACCTGAAGGACTTCGTCGCCCGGAACAAAGCCCGCGTCTCTACCCGCAACATGGCGATGTCCCGGCAGAAGAAGCTGGACAGCATGGAGCTCATCGAGCTGGCTAAGGAGAAGCCGAAGCCGGAGTTCAGCTTCAAGGAAGCGCGGACGCCCGGACGGTGGATCTTCGAGACGCACGGCCTCGTCATCGGCTACGACGAGCCGCTGAGCCGGCCGCTCGATCTGAAGATGGAGCGCGGGCAGAAAGTCGCCCTTGTCGGCGCGAACGGCATCGGCAAGACGACGCTGCTTCGCAGCCTGCTCGGCCAAATTCCGGCGCTGGCCGGAACGGTGGAACGCGGCGAGTACCAGGCGATCGGCTACTTCGAGCAGGAGAGCGACGGCGATGCCGATCTGACGTGCATCGAGTCGGTGTGGAACGAGTTCCCGTCGCTCACCCAGTTCGAGGTGCGTGCGGCGCTCGCCAAATGCGGCCTGACCACGAAGCATATCGAGAGCCGGATCGCGGTCTTGAGCGGCGGCGAGAAAGCGAAGGTTCGCTTGTGCAAGCTGATGAATCGGGAGACGAATATTCTCGTGCTCGACGAGCCGACGAACCATCTGGACGTCGATGCCAAGGACGAGCTGAAGCGCGCGCTGCGAGCTTACAAAGGAAGCATCCTGCTCATTAGCCACGAGCCGGAATTTTACCGCGACATCGTCACCGACGTCTGGAACGGCGAATCGTGGACGACGAAGCTCATTTGATCGCATGAGGGCTCGTCCTCTTTCGGGCGAACAACGGGGCTGTCCCGTCACCGGGACAGCCCCGTTTATGATTTCGGCCTTATTTCCCGCATCCCGCGCGAATGGATTTGACGAAGCGGCGCGTGATCTCCTGCGGCCTCGTAATGGCTGTTCCGACGACGACGGCATGCGCTCCGGCGTCCAGGCAAATCTGACATTGCTCCGGCGACCAGATGCGGCCTTCGGCAAGCACGGGCGCATGGCGCAGCGCGGCCAGCCGGGAGACAAGCTCCACGTCCGGATGCTCTTGCCGCGGGCTGTAGGAGGTGTACCCGGACAGCGTCGTCGAGACCGCTTCCGCACCCCATTCCATAGCCGCCGCCCCTTCTTCGAACGTAGAGACATCGGCCACCAGCACGACGTCGGGGAACCGCAGGCGGATCTCCGCGACGAACGCTTCGAGCGATTCGCCGTCCGGCCGAATCTGCCGGGTCGCGTCGATCGCGATCAGATCGGCCCCCGCTTCCCGGATTTCACGGACTTCGCGAATGGTTGGCGTAATAAACGCTTCCGATCCGGGATAGCGAACCTTGTAGAGGCCGATCACCGGCAGACTCGTCTTCCGTTTGATCGCGCGGATGTCCTGCGGCGTATTGGCCCGGATCGCGACGGCGCCGCCTTCTTCCGCGGCCGACGCCATGAGCGCCATCGTCCCTGAACCGTAAAGCGGCTCGTTCTCCAGCGCCTGGCAGGAGACGATCAGCCCGTTCCGCAGACCGGCGATCAAGGAATGCAAACGGGGGACTCCCCTCTCCGCCATCGATTTTTCGCGAGCTTCTGTCATAAGTCGCGATTTTCGCCTCCTTTCAAGATGACTCCGTCTCCCTGTTTCAGATCCGCAGTCTCGTTTGTCGCCATTATCGTAACACGATAAGGAGATTTACTCCATATATATTCGTTAATAAGAAGAATATTTTCTCCAAAATATAAAAAAACAAATGCGCCTCACGCCGGGGCGCATTTGTCCGAAGAAAGCAAACGACTGCTTCTATGTCTTCCGCTTGCGGATCAGCTCCGTTTTCTGCTTCCATGCCTTTACGCTCAAATAAACGGGATAATGCTCCGGGTTCAGCTTGCGCAAATGCTCTCGCCGGAACATCGCCAGCTGCCGGCGATGGCCGGAACGGATAGCCGTCAGATCAGGCTGCCCGTAAACCAGCTCTCCGCGGCGAAAAACCGGAGTCAGCATCGGCAACGCCTCATAATCGCTCACCGTGCGGTTCAGATACGGATGCGCGGGATCGAACAGCTCGATCGGCTCGCCGCTCCGGACGTCGCCTTCATCCGTCAAAGCGACATAGTCGGCGATTGCGATGCCGGTCCCCCTGTCGATGATGCGGTATACGTCCTTCGCTCCCGGCGTGGTCACCTTCTCCGGGTTGCCGGAGATCTTGATGACCGGCTCCCATTCCCCGTCGCGCTCCTTGGCGACCAGCTTGTAGACGCCGCCGAGTGCCGGCTGGTCCGCCGCGGTGATCAGCTGCGTGCCGATGCCCCAGCTGTCGATCCTCGCGCCTTGGGCTTTCAAGTCGAGCATGATGTTCTCGTCGAGATCGTTGGAAGCGACGATTTTGACGTATTCCAGCCCCGCTTGATCGAGCATCGCGCGCGCTTCCTTCGACAGATAAGCCAGGTCGCCGCTGTCGAGGCGGATCCCCTGCATCCGCCAGCCCTGGTCTTCCATCCACTTGGCGACGCGGATCGCATTCGGAACGCCGCTCCGAAGCGTATCGTACGTGTCCACCAGCAGGGTCACTTGAAGCGGGAACGTCTGCGCGTACAAGCGGAACGCCTCTTCTTCCGAATCGTGCATCTGCACCCAGGCGTGAGCGTGCGTCCCGGAAGTCGGGATGCCGAACAGATGGCCCGCCCGCAGGTTCGAAGTCGCGTCGAAGCCGGCGAGGTAAGCGGCGCGCGCGCCCCAGACGGCCGCGTCCGCTTCCTGGGCGCGGCGGGTTCCGAATTCCAGCAGCGCGTCGTCCGGGGCGACCTGGCGAATGCGGGCCGCCTTCGTCGCGATCAGCGTCTGGTAATTGATGAAGTTCAGCAGTGCCGTCTCCAGCAGGTGCGCTTCGAACGCCTCGGCCTCGATCCGGACGAGCGGCTCGCCCGCGAAAACGAGCGCCCCTTCCTCCATCGACCAAATGTCCCCCGTGAACCGGAAGCCGGCCAGCTTGTCCAGAAAAGCGGATTCGTAGCCTTCCTCCTGTTCGGCCAAATAACGCAGCGTCTCGTCATCGAAGCGCAGCCCCCGAACGTATTCGACGAACCGCCCCAATCCCGCGAAAACCGCGAACCCGTTGCCGAACGGCAGCTTGCGGAAATACGCTTCGAACGCCGCCTTCTGCCGATCGGTTCCGTTGCGCCAGTGCGCGTACATCATATTGATTTGGTACTTATCCGTATGCAGCGTCAAATCCCCGTAGTTCATCCCGTCGTCTCCCCCGTTCGGCTAAGTTACATTATGTATCAGCATCTTCATTCGGCTCAAATGCTCGAAATCGCAGGAATTGTGTGAATGTTTTCATCTTAAGCGCTTGACAAGGATACGATATGTATCATAAATTACTTATAGGTTCGATGACGAACGGAGGTGCGGTCCGTCCGCCATTTCCCGCAGACGACGTTCCAATATCCCACGAACGCAAGGAGATATGAGAATGAACATGGGAGAACGCCTTCGCGAACTAAGGCTCAAACGCAACATCTCGCAGGAAGAAGTCGCGCGCCATATCGGCATTACCCGTTCGGCATACAGCCATTACGAAATCAACAATCGCCAGCCCGTCTACGAGACGTTGATGAAGCTGGCGGCGTTTTTCGACGTCTCCCTCGATTATATTATCGGCGGCGTGGGCTCGAATCAAACGGCGGACGAATCAGCCGGACCGGATTCCCGCGAGATTATGAGACTGCTTCAGGATATGAACCATGAGCAGCGCAAGCAGTCGATCAGCCTGATGCACGGCCTCTTGAACGGGAACGCGCGAAGCAAGGACAGCGGGTTGGCCTGACGGTTCAAAGAGCCTCGGCTCCGACAACGTCGTACAGCGGCAGCAGGATGGTGAACACGCTTCCTTCCGCTTCTCCGTTGGCGGCCGACAGATGGCCGTCATGCGTCTCGACGATCTCCCGGGCGATCGACAGACCGAGTCCGCCGCCTCCGGACGACGAATGGCGCGTTTTGTCGCTCTTGTAGAACCGTTCGAACAAGTGAGGGAGATCGTCCGGATGGATGCCGGGCCCGGTGTCGGCCACGTCGATCCGCGCCAGGTTGCGGGCCTCGTCCGCCTTGAAAAGCAGCGTCACCGCGCCGCCCGGGGGCGTGTGCCGCATCGCGTTGTAAATCAGATTCGCGAGCACCCGGTCCATCCGGTGCTCGTCGATTCGAACCGCCGCCAACCCTCCGGTATCGTCCTCGACGCGGCTCGAGAAGGCGATGCCTTTCTCCCGCATCTCCGGCTCGTACTCTTCGTGCAGCCGGCTCCGCCAATCGGCAAGCCTCACCGTCTCGTAGGCCATCGAAACTCTTCGCGCTTCGAGCATCGACAGCTCGAACAAGTCCTGAATCAATCCGTTCAGACCCTCCACTTTCATAATCATCGAACGAATGGTCGCGTCCCGCTGCTTCGGATCGCTGATCACCCCGTCGCGAAGCGCCTCCAGGTAGCCTTGCAGCAGCGTCATCGGGGTCCTCAGATCGTGAGAGATGTTGCTTACCAGCTGGCGCCGGGACTGCTCCATCCGCTCCAGTCCGAGCTTGGACTCCTCCAGATCCGCGTACGACATTCGCAGCTCCTCGGTTCGCTCGGCGATTCTCTCTTCCAGCAGGTAATTCCATTCTTTAAGCTCGGCCGACATCTGTTCGGCGCGCACGAAGGTACGGGCGAAGCGCAGCGAGATCGCGAAGGAATTCATCAACACGAGGAAAAGCAGCCCGAACGAGACGAGATCGAACGAGCGCCACCAGCCGTTGTAGAAGAAAATGTCGTTCACGACGGTGAGCAGCAATCCGCCGACGCCGACGATCGCGAGCAGCGCCCCTTCCCGCTTGCGGTACGACGATACGAGAAGAGCTCCAAGCGCGCAAGCGCCGAGCAGCATGACGTACGCTTGGAACAAGCCGATCAGCGAGCTGACCTTCAGAACGGGCATCGCCCAGATCAGCGCCGTCAGCGCCGCGCCGCCCAGCCTCGACAGCCACAGCAGGCTCTTGGGGAATTCATGCGGATACATGCGCTGATAATACGCGAATCCGAACAGGGCGCTGAGCGCGAACGAGGAGTACTCGATGCGAGTTCCCGCCGTCCAGGTCAATTCCGGAATCCAGCGGAAAAACAGCCCTTGTCCGATAACGCCCATGCGCATCGCGACGAACAGGCACAGCAGCGCGAAAAACAGGTTCGCCGCCTCTTTGCGCCGCATGACGTAAAGGCCGAGATGATACAGCCCGATCATGACGAGGCTGCCGAACACGATCATCTCTTGGGCTTCCTTGTTGAATACGAACTTCTGCACCGACTGCGCGTCGCCCAGAATGAGATTGGTGCGGATGCCGCCGCTGCGATGATCGAAGTTGGCCACTTCCAGGCGAAGCTCGGTCTTCTCTTCCCGCCCGTCGAGGAAGACGGTCGCGGGCAATTGGTAAGGGGTCGTCAGCGCCGCTTCGCTTCCCGGCGTCCCCATGGCAATCATCTGCCGGCCGTCGACGAACAGCCGGTAGCTGGTCGAAATGTTCGGCAGGCGAATCGCGACCGCCCGGTCCAGCTTATCGTGCAGCAGCGTAAGCCGGTAAACGCCCTTCCCTTGATCCTTCGGCTTATATCCGTTGCCGAGCTTTGACGCCCCCCACATGCCCGGAACCGTCAGCGTCGAGGAGACCGGCGCCTCGCTTCCGTCGCCGTACCAATCGAAGAGCCAGTCCCCTTCGAGGGCGACGACTTCGCCGCTCCCGAGCGGCTGCCCCCTCAGATCCAGCACGCCGTCCCGCGCGACGGCGGAAGCGGCCGCCCCTGCCGTTCCGCAAGCGAGCAGCAGCGCGAACATCGCGACGGCCGATCCAAGCAGTATTTGCGACCAGCGTTTTTTCCGACTCATCCCCGCGTTCCCTTCCCCTGTTCCCGTCTCGAAAAGCACAATTGTCCTCATCGTAAACTCGCATTGATTCCCCGTCAACGCTTTAAGTATAATAGATGACGTATGCATTTCGATCCGGGCCTTAGGAGTGGAAGCCGTGAGCAGGCCTAACGCCTCTGTCCTCGTCGTCGACGACGAGCTTGAAATTACCGAATTGATCAAGTTGTACCTGGAACGGGAAGGCTACGCCGTTCATACGTCCGACAACGGAACCGACGCGATTCGAATGGCCGAATCGGTTCCGCCCGACCTTATCATTCTGGACGTCTCGCTCGGCCAGCCGGACGGAATCGAGGTCTGCCGGACGCTTCGGCGCGGCAATTGCGGCCATGTGCCGATTCTTTTCCTCAGCTGCAAAAGCGAAGACGCCGACATCGTGCTCGGTCTGACCGAAGGCGGCGATGACTATATCACCAAGCCGTTCAGCCCCAGTCAGCTAGTCGCCCGCGTGCAGGCGCATATCCGGCGGCAACGGATGCGGGAGCGTCTGCCGGAGACGGTTCCTTCCCTGAATTTTTCCGGGCTCGACATCGATCTGCGCCGTCTGGAGGTGCGGAGGAACGGCGAACTGATCGCTCTCTCCGTCAAGGAATTCGAGCTGCTGACCGTCATGGCCCGTCAGCCGGACCGGGTGTTCCCGCTCGACGAGCTGTACCGGCTCGTCTGGCATACCGACAGCATGGGCGACACCAGAACGCTGATGGTTCACGTTAGCAACCTGCGCAAGAAGATCGAGCCCGACCCCGCCTCCCCGATCTACATTCAGACGGTCCGGGGCTTCGGCTACCGCTTCTCGTCCGACCAGCAATTGGTTCGCACGCGTGGATAAAACTAATCATGATAACGAGCCGGCAGACGCCGGACTTCGATCAGACGGAACAGAAAGTTGGAACCGACATGAGAATGGCTACGGATTGGCAAGATTACGAACTGCTCGACACGGGCGACGGCGAGAAGCTGGAACGCTGGGGGAAAGTCGTCCTTCGCCGCCCCGACCCGCAAATCATTTGGCCGCTGACCCGCGAGACGAACGACTGGAAAAACGCCGACGGGCACTACTACCGCAGCTCGTCCGGCGGCGGGCAGTGGCAATTCAAGAAAGAGCTTCCCGAGCGCTGGACCATCGGCTACGGGCCGCTCAAGTTCCATATTCGCCCGACCAACTTCAAGCATACGGGGCTGTTCCCCGAGCAGGCGGTCAACTGGAGCTGGATCATGGATCGCATCCGGAACGCCGGACGGCCGATCCGCGTGCTCAACCTGTTCGCCTATACGGGCGGCGCGACCGTCGCGGCCGCTTCGGCCGGCGCGGATGTGTGCCACGTCGACGCGGCGAAAGGAATGGTCCAATGGGCCAAGGAGAACGCCCAGCTGTCCGGACTCGATTCGGCGCCGATCCGCTACATTACCGACGACGTCTTCAAGTTCGTCCAGCGGGAGCAGCGCCGCGGCCGTCAGTACGAAGCGATCATCATGGATCCGCCCTCCTATGGCCGCGGTCCGAACGGCGAGATGTGGAAGCTGGAGGAGAACCTGTATCCGTTCCTGGAGAGCTGCCGCTCGATCCTGTCGGACCGTCCGCTGTTCGTTCTGGTGAACTCCTACACGACCGGCTTGTCGCCGACGGTGCTGAGCAACCTCCTCCGGCTGGCGATCGGCCGCAAATTCGGCGGCAAAATCGATTGCGGCGAGATCGGCCTGCCCATCACGGCCAGCGGAATGACGCTTCCGTGCGGCATCTACGGCCGCTGGGAGAGCGAATGACCGCGGCGTCGCCGGATCGCCGGATCTAAAGGAAAGGAGGCGGCCATGTGCCACGCCTTCGGAAAAGAACGGCTCTTCTCGGCGCGCAGGGATTGCTCCTTCTGTTTATGACGGCATGCGGCTTTGACGGAGGAACGGCCCAGACGATGACGACTCCGTCGGCGTCCGCCCCCGCTTCCGGCGATATCGCGCAGCCGTCGCCGATCGGATCGGGCTCCGCTGCCGATACGCCCTCGCCGTCTCCAACCGGAACGGCTCCCGCAGTCGAATCCGCCTCGCCGACGCCTGCCGGAACCGGCACCGTTTCCGGCGCCGCCCCGTCGTCGCCGAACGTTTCGGATTCGCCCGGAACCGCTTCGGACGTTCCTTCAACCGGACCGGCGGCTTCATCCCCGCAAGAGAAGCCTCCAGCCGGAACGACGGAGGCTTCTCTTGTGGCCGTCGGCGACATCATGAGCCACGCGCCCCAGCTTCCCGGCTATTATGACGCGGCGACGCGAACCTACGATTTCAAGCCGTGGTTCCGCTACGTCAAGCCGCTGCTGTCGAAGGGCGACTGGGTCGTCGCCAATCTGGAGACGCCGCTCGCGGGAGCGGATCTGACGTACACCGGCTACCCCCGCTTCAATGCGCCCGACGAACTTGCCGACGCATTGAAGGATGCCGGCTTCGGCATTCTGACGACGGCCAACAACCATACGCTCGACCGCGGTTACGTCGGGATCGCCCGAACGCTCGCGACGCTCCGGTCGAAAGGGCTCGTTCCGGTCGGAACTTCCGTCTCCCGGTACGATTCTCAGCGGTTGACCATCGTCGAAAAGAACGGCATCAAGCTCGGTTTTCTAGCCTATACGTACGGAACGAACGGCATTCCTATTCCCAAGGATCATCCGTACGCCGTCAATCTGATCGACCTTTCGAAAATAACGGACGACATCAAGCGCCTGCGAGAGGCCGGAGCGGATGCGGTGGCCGTCTCGCTTCACTTCGGCATCGAATACCAGCGCATGCCGAATGACGATCAGAAGGACATCGCCCGTTCGGTCGTCGCCGCCGGCGCGGACCTCGTGCTCGGCTCGCACCCGCATGTCGTTCAACCGTACGAGACGATCGAGGTGCCGGACCCGACGAGCCCGGACGGAATCCGCCGCGGCTTCGTCATCTACTCGATGGGCAATTTCGTTTCGAACCAGCATGACAATTGGAAGGACGTCGGCGTCATCGTCTCCCTGAAGCTGACGAAAACGACCGGGCCCGACGGGTCCGGCCGAACCGTCTGGAGCGACGTGAAGACGACGCCGACCTGGGTGCGCATCGGCCAAAAGGGCAAAAACAGTACGTATACCGTCTACCCGATCGCGCAGACGTTGGCGAACCGCGACGATCCCGATCTGACGGACGCCGACTACAAGCGCATGAGCACATACTTGACCGGTCTGAACCGGCATTTGAAGTCGCTCGCGCCGAAGCAATCGGCCGCCGGCTAGACAACGGCACAGCACGGCCCGAATGTTCGGGCCATGATAAAAGGGGCGCCCCGATCCAGGTCGGGACGCCCCTTCTCTCATTCCTGCTTAGCGTCAACTCATACGGCTTCTGGGAGTCCGTTTCCTAGCCGTTCGCCGCCTCGGCCGGAGCCAGCGCCGCCTTCTCCGCGGACCGTGCCGCGCTCCCGGACGACTTTCTCTCCGCGGCGGTACGGTCCGCGAACGATTCCCTCGTTCCAGCCACCTTGCCGATCAAATAGACAAGCAATTGACGATTGTGAAGCGACAACCTTTCCAAAGACCGCCCGACGATATCGCTGCGAACCTTCAGTCCGCGCTCGGCCTCCGCGCGTCCCATATCCGTCATATGAACCCAGACGATCCGCCGATCGCCCGCGTCGCGCTCTCTTCTTACCAGCCCGCCCCGCTCCATTCGGTCAAGCAGCGTCGTGATCGCCGCCGGGGTCGTCTCCAGATGAGGAAGCAGATCCGAAGGCTTCATCGGTTCAAACTGCAGCATCAGCTCCAACACCTGCAACTGGCCTTCCGTCAACTGCGGCGCAAGCTCCGCTTCCAATTGCGCATGCCAATCCTTCGTGAGCTTCATCCAGCTTTTCACAAATTCCGCCTGCATCTCCATTTCCTCACTACCCCTTTCCCGAACCTTGCCTTCTCTTTTATTATACCTGCCGCCCCTGTCGAAAGATAGATTAACGAAGTTAAATGTTTACGACGTAAATCCTCATATTGAGGTACGGTGCGACAAACGACGACATATACTAAGGTCAGAATGTGGAGAATGAACGAACCCTCGAAGATTTTTCGGAGGCGACATGGAAATGAACAGCTCAGAGGAAAAGAAAAAAATGATCGGATTGATGGCCAGAGAAGCCGGATTGCTGGAAGACCCCCGTTGGCTGGAACGGCTCGACGAGCCGGTTCCGCTATGGGTCATGCTGGAGATCCTGCTCAAATGGATCGACCGGACCGAGCGCAGGGACGGCCCGTTCGACTAATGGTCCGCGCGCGGGATCGGGGAGCGCAAAAAAACCGCCAGGGAACGAGCCCTGACGGTCCCCCTTATGCTTGAAGAGGCTTGCGGAACGATTCCGTCAGCAGGTCGGTCCGTTCGACCGCCGCCACCGATTTGCCTTGCGACCTGCGGTCTTCGATCGGAGCGTCCTCGGACGAGAATTCGCGTACCGCCCCGCCTGCCGTTACCGCGGCGAGCGCCGCGGCTTCTTTGACGTGGAACGCCGCAATAAGCTTCGCGCCGTTCGGACGGACGCGCTTGCCTTCCTTGAATTCGAACGTCTGGATTCCCTTGCCTCCCCGGCCCTGCTGCGGATAATCGATCAGCAGCGAACGCTTGGCATAGCCCAGATCGGTCAGCACGAGAACCTCGCCCTCGTCGCCCGCCACCGGGAAGCCGCCCGCTACCGCGTCGCCTTCCTTCAGCGCAATGCCCCTCACGCCGCCGGCCACCCGGCCCTGCAAGCTGACGTCGCTCTCTTCGAAGCGAATGCTCATTCCCGCTTCCGTTACCAGCATGATCTCCGGCGTTCCGTCGCTTCGGTACACGGACAGCACCTCGTCGCCGTCCGCCACCTTGCACGCCGCGATAGCCGTGCTGCGGCTCGTCGCGTATTCCGCCAGCAGCGTCCGCTTCACCTGGCCGCGCCGCGTGACGAACACGAGCGCATCCGCGGCACCGTTGCCCGCCGACGCCCCGCCGTCCGCTTCCGCGATGGCGTTCCAATCCCCGGCCGTCACCGGAACGACGGAGACGATTCGGTCGTCTTTGGACAGCGGCAGCACGTTGACGATCGCCGTCCCCGTATCCTTCCACTTGAACTCGGGAATCTGGTGGACCGGCAGCAGGAAATATTGCCCCTTCTGCGTAAACAGCAGCAGCGAATCGAGCGTGTTCGGCTGCAGGCTCCAGCGGATCGCGTCGCCCTCCTTCACGCCCGAGCTTCCGAGATCGCCGCCGGAGCGGTTGAACGACAAGAGGCTCGTCCGCTTCACATAGCCTTGCCGGCTCAGCGTAACGATAACCTCCTCCGACGGCACGGTGACTTCCAGATTCACCTTCAGCTCTTCCACTTCGCCCTGAATGACGGACCGGCGGTCGATGCCGTATTTGCCCCGAATGTCTCCGAGCTCGTCCTTGATGACCGCCATCAGCTTCTTCGGGTTGTCGAGAATGGCCCGCAGCTGCTGAATCTTCTTCATCGTATCGGCGTGTTCCTTCTCCAGGGAAGAGATCTCCAGATTGGTCAGGCGATACAGCTGCAGCGTCAGGATCGCGTCGGCCTGGCGCTCCGTGAAGCCGAACTTGGCCATCAAGTTGTTTTGCGCGTCCTGACGGTTTTTGGACGCCTTGATCGTCTCGATCACTTCGTCCAGCAGGTTGAGCGCCTTGACGAGCCCTTCCAGCACGTGAGCGCGGTCTTCCGCCTTCTCCAGATCGAACTGTGTCCGATGCGTCACGACTTCCTTCTGGTGCGCCACGTAGGCGGCCAGCATGTCCTTCAGACCGAGCTGGCGCGGCGCCTTGTTGACGATGGCGACCATGTTGAAGCTGTAAGCGACCTGAAGGTCCGTCTTCTTGAGCAAATAAGCGAGGATGCCTTCGGCATCCGCTTCCTTCTTCAGCTCGATGACGATGCGGAGACCGGCGCGGCCGCTCTCGTCCCGCACTTCGGCGATTCCTTCGACCTTCTTCTCCGCGCGGAGCAGATCGATCGCCGCCACCAGCTTCGATTTGACGATCTGATACGGGATTTCCGTCACGACGATCTGCTGCTTGCCGCCGCGCAGGTCTTCGATCGCCGTCTTCGCGCGGATGTAGATGCGGCCTTTCCCCGTCCGGTACGCATCCCGTATGCCTTCCTCGCCCATAATGATGCCGCCGGTCGGGAAATCAGGCCCGCGCAGGATGGCCATCAGCTCTTCCGTCTCCATCTCGGGCTTGTCGATCAGCGCCACGCAGGCGTCGATCACTTCCCTCAGATTATGCGGCGGAATCTCGGTGGCGAAGCCGGACGAGATGCCGCTGACGCCGTTGACCAGCAGGTTCGGGTAACGGGCCGGCAGGACGACCGGCTCCTTCGCCGTGTTGTCGAAGTTGTCCTTGAACAGGACGGTTCTCTTCTCGATGTCGCGCAGCAGCTCCATCGCCATCGGCGACAGCCGCGCTTCCGTGTACCGCATGGCGGCCGGCGGATCGTCGTCCATCGAGCCCCAGTTGCCGTGGCCGTCGACGAGCAGGTGGCCCATTTTCCAAGGCTGCGCCATCCGCACCATGCCGTCGTAGATCGACGCGTCGCCGTGCGGATGGAAGTTGCCCATGACGTCGCCGACCGTCTTCGCCGACTTGCGGTACGGCTTGTCCGGCGTGTTGCCCGAGTCGTACATGGCGTACAGGATGCGCCGCTGAACCGGCTTCAGCCCGTCGCGGACATCGGGAATGGCCCGGTCCTGAATGATGTATTTGGAATAGCGTCCGAAGCGGTCCCCGACGACCTCCTCCAGAAACGCCGGCAAAAACTGTTCAAGCATGCTCAAGCGTCAACGCCCCTTTCTGCATAACGGATGTCCCTGGCTATTCCTCGTATTCGGTAAAATCGACGTTGTCGATAATCCACCGCTTGCGAGGATCGACCTTGTCGCCCATCAGCGTCGACACCCGGCGCTCCGCCTTGGCGGCATCCTCGATCTGCACCTGCAGCAGCGTGCGGGACTCCGGGTTCATCGTCGTCTCCCACAGCTGCTCGGGATTCATCTCGCCGAGCCCTTTGTACCGCTGCAGCTCGGCCCCTTTGCCGATTTCCTTCATATAGTTCTGCAGCTGCTCGTCCGTCCAGGCGTAGCGCACCGTCTCCAGCTTGCCGGACTTGCGGGTGATCTTGTACAGCGGCGGCTGGGCGATGAACACCTTGCCCGCGTCGATCAGCGACTTCATGTATCGATAGAAAAAAGTCAGCAAAAGAACTTGGATATGGGCGCCGTCGGTATCGGCATCCGTCATGATGATAATCTTCGCGTAATTGCTCTCGTCCAGATCGAATTCGGAGCCGATCCCCGCGCCGATCGTCGCGATGATCGCCTTATATTCGTCGTTCTTGAGAATATCGAGAAGCTTCGCTTTCTCCGGGTTCATCGGCTTGCCCTTCAGCGGCAGGATCGCCTGAAACTTGGAGTCGCGCCCCTGCTTGGCCGAACCGCCCGCCGAATCGCCTTCGACGATGAACAGCTCGTTGCGCGAGCTGTCCTTCGACTGCGCCGGCGACAGCTTGCCGCCCAGGCTCGGGCTGTCGCTGCGCTTCTTGCCGCTGCGGATTTCGTCGCGCGCCTTGCGGGCCGCTTCGCGGGCTTTGGACGCCTGCACCGCCTTGCGGATAAGCATCTGCCCGACCTGCGGGTTCTCCTCCAGGAAAACGGCCATCTTCTCGGCCACGATCGCATCCGTCGCGCTGCGCGCCGAGGCGCTTCCGAGCTGGTCCTTCGTCTGGCCGACGAATTCGACGTCCGCCATCTTGATGTTGATGACCGCCATCATGCCTTCGCGCAGATCGGCGCCTTCGAGGTTTTTGTCCTTCTCCTTCACCTGGCCGGTCTTGCGGGCGTATTCGTTCATGACGCGGGTATACGCCGTCTTGAAGCCCGTCTCGTGCGTGCCCCCGCCCCGGGTCGGAATCGAGTTGACGAACGAAGCGATCGTCTCGGTATAGCCGTCGTTATATTGAAGCGCCACTTCGACCTCGATGTCGTCCTTTTCCGCGGAGAAATGGATGACCTCGTGCAGCACCGTTTTGTCCTCGTTCAGGAATTGGACGAATTGCTTCGCCCCGCCTTCGTAATGGAAGGTCTCTTCTTTGCCGCCGGACCGCTGGTCCTTCAGCACCACTTTGAGCCCGGAATTCAGGAATGCGATCTCCTGCAGGCGCTCCGAGAGCGCGTCGTAATTCAGATTCACGTTGCCGTGAAAAACTTTGGGATCCGGCTTGAACGTCACTTTCGTCCCCGTGCGGTTCGTGTTCCCGACCACCTCGAGCCCGGTGACCGGCTCGCCTACGTGTTCCTTCCCGGAAGTGTCGGTCCATGTCTCGAAACGCATCTTATGTATCTTGCCGCCCCCGTAAATCTCGACTTCCAGCCATTCGGACAGCGCGTTCGTCACGGACGCGCCGACCCCGTGAAGGCCGCCCGATTTCTTGTAGCCGCCGCCGCCGAACTTGCCCCCGGCGTGCAGAATCGTAAAGACCACTTGCGGCGTCGGAATGCCGGTCTTGTGCATACCCGTCGGAATGCCGCGCCCGTTGTCCAGCACGGTGACGGAATTGTCGGAGTGGACGGTCACGTTGATCTGCGAGCAAAACTTGGCCAGATGCTCGTCGACCGCGTTGTCCACGATCTCCCAGACGAGATGGTGAAGCCCCGACGAAGTCGTGCTCCCGATATACATGCCGGGCCGTTTGCGCACGGCCGTCAAGCCTTCCAGCACCTGAATGTCGTCGGCGCCGTATTCCGTTCCCGCCTGCGCCGCCGCTTTGGCGAACAGGTCCAATTGTTCGGTCACGAAGGAACCTCCTTGATTCGAACTTACATTCGCTATTCTACTGGATCATGTCCTGCTTCGTAAAGACCGCAAACGCGACGGCCAGCGCCGACGCGCCCCAGGCGACCAGAACGGCGAGGGAAAATCCCAGCGTCATCCCTTCGATCGGAGGGGGCGTTCCCTGCAAATAAACGGTCAGATCGAGGTTGACGTTGAATAAATATTTGGCGCTGTGCCACGAGGAAGCCATGTTCGACAAGATCATCCCGGAGATGACCGCCGCCATCATCGTCGTCAGGCTTGCGGCCGTACTCCGGACAAGCACGGACACCATCAACGCGATATATGCCACGACAAGCGCCGAGAACCAGACCAGCCCCATCTCCATCAGCAGAAATACGCCTTGGGAGATCGCATGCACGTTCGCCGTGTTCATGTCCGCTCCCTTGAGCGAGAAGCCGACGAACACCGGAACGCCCCATCCCTCGTAGCCGAAGGCGATGCCGGAGATCGCGTAGCACATCGCGGTGGCCGTCACGACGATGAGCGAGACGTACAGCGTCAGCGTTGCCGTCTTGGAGAACAAGATGCGCCAGCGTCGGACCGGACGGGTGAGCAGCATCTTGATCGTTCCCGCCGTTCGCTCCGAGGAGACGAGATCCGAGCCGACCGCCAGCACCATCAGGGGAATAAACAGCGTCACCGCGTTTTCCAGAAAAGACGTCGTGAACGTCACCGCGTTGGGCGTATCGGGATTTACGTCATGATCCAAATAATATTGCAGCTGCTGCACGAGCGCCCGGCGCCACTTCTTCCACTCCTCGGGAATCCGGTCGCTGGACAGCGCGTTCGTGTTGTCGGTGATCCGCTGCTGAACCTCCGCCCGCCAGTCCTTGAACTTGGCGGCGTTGTTCTGGGCGACCTTCATCTGCGCGTAAACGAACACGGGGATGAGCACCAGCAGCACGAGCACGATCACGGCGAACCGCTTCTTTTTCCACACCTTGATCGTCTCGTTATGTATGAGCGCCAGCAGATTAGCCAACCGACTCACCTTCCGTCAGCTTCAGAAATAGCTCTTCCAACGAAGGAGCCGCCTTATGCACGGCCCTCACGGCAATGCCTTCGCGCACGAACGTCTCCACCCAGCGGGGCACCGCGTCGTCTTGCATCCGGGTGATGACCGCCCCGGGCATCGAAGCGAGCAGCGCTTCGTCGATCCGATGCTTGCCGTCGCCGACCAGCGCGACGTCCGCGCCTTGCGCCAACAAGCTTCGCCCCGCATCCGGCCGATCGAACTGCCAGATCGTATAAGCGCCCGCCTGCCGAACGAGCTCGTTTACTTCTCCCACCGCGATCACCCGGCCGGCGGCGATGATGGCGACGCGGTCGCACATCAATTGAATCTCGCTCAGCAGATGGCTGGAGATAAGCAAGCTGAGGCCCTCGTCGGCCAGCTCGCGAATAAATGCCCGCAGCTCTTTGATCCCCTTGGGGTCGAGACCGTTCGTCGGCTCGTCCAGAATGAGCAGCTCGGGCGAACCGAGCAGCGCCTGGGCGATGCCGAGACGCTGCCGCATGCCGAGCGAATAGGTTTTCACCTTGTCGTGGATCCGCTTGTCCATCCGGACGATCGCCACCACTTCCGCGATCCGTTCCCGCGTGATTCCCTCCTGCATCCGCGCGAAATGCTCCAGGTTCTCCCAGCCGGTCAAAAACGGGTACATTTCCGGATTTTCCACGATGCAGCCGATATGGCGAAGCGCCCGCTCCGGCCGCCGTTTAACGTCCTCGCCGCAGACGAGCACCCGGCCCGCCGTCGGCCGGATGAGGCCCGTCAGCATGCGGATCGTCGTCGTTTTGCCGGAGCCGTTCGGCCCGAGAAAGCCGAAAATCTCCCCCGCCCGCACGTCGAACGTCACGTCGCGGATGATCGGCTTCCGTCCGATCTTCTTGTGCAAGCTTTGGACCGACAAAACGACATCGCGCCCGGACGGGGGCGACGCTTCTGCTTTGTCCTTCGGTCGGTTCTCCATCGGGACGCTCTCCTTCCGCTATTGAAGTGCCTGGACGATGCGGACGGCGATTCGCTGATAGCCCTTGTCGTTCGGATGAAAATGGTCCGACGACAAGTAAGCCGTTCCGTTGGATTCGAACAGGTCGTAAGTGGGCACTACCGTCATATTCCCGTCAGCCGTGGCGAGCCGGTGCGCATAATCGTTCCATTCCAGCACCGTCTCGCTGATCGAACGCGCCGCCGTCACGTCGTAGAACGGATTGTACAGGCCGACATAGACGATTCGGGCGTACGGGTTGATCTTGCGCAGCTTCGCGAAAATCCGGTCCAGCAGCGGCTCCGCCCCCGGCAGCTTCTCCTTGAGCAGCTCCGGCGAGACGTCTCCGCCAAAGGCGACCGAACCGCCGTTCTGCGCGATCTGGAACAGGTCGTTGCCGCCGATCGTCATCAGCACGAGATCGGCCTGGGCGATCGATTCTTGAAAGCCCTTCTGGTCGAGCCGGTCGACCAATTGCGCCGCCGTCAGCCCGTTGACCGCCAAATTGTTGATCAGCTTGACCGGCTTGCCGAGCGTCTTCTGCAGTGAATTGACCGCCGCCTTTACGTAGCCGTCCCCGGTCTCGTCGCCGGTTCCGCGCGTCAAGGAGTCGCCCAGCGCGGCGACGAGCAGCTGCGGCTTGTCCGCCCAACCGCCGCCGGTCGCTACCGGCGGCGCGGACGGCTGCGACAGCGCAAGCCCTGCGGAAGGATGCCAAGTATCCCGCAGCGCCCAGACGAAGCCGAGCAGCAGCAGGAGCGAACAGGCGACGGTCGACCAGCCGAGCGCCGGCCACAGCGCGGACCGTCTTCTTTCGCGCACGGCTTCCGAATCGGAACCGGAGCGCGGTTCCGTCTGCTTCCTTTTCGACACCCTCCGGCCTCCTTCGGGATTGAAGCCAAAATTTCTTCTATTCACGATAACGCTTCTGACGGCAATTTTCAAATTCGGACGATCGGCTGCGAGAGAGCTGCGTCTGCCGAAGCTTATGCAGCCGATCGCATCGCCCGCAGATCCGCCAATGCTTAGATTTCTATCATTACCCTAATGGGCTGTTGCAGACATCGTCAAAGAAGGCTGTTTAAACGCCTACATCTGCGGGTATGCGAAGAAAAGTGCCGAAGAAGGCTGTTTAACCGACTTCTTCGGCGACAAAAATAATCGCCCCCGCTTCCTTTTGGAAAGCGGGGGCGAAGGGCGTCAGGCAGTTGGTCAAGCCGACAAGAAGCGGTACTGCGCGTCGATCAGGCCGCGATAATAGCCGCCGTCCAGACGCATGAGCTGCTCGTGGTTGCCCTGCTCGACGATGACGCCGTGGTCGAGCACGACGATCAGGTCGGCATGGCGAATCGTCGACAGCCGGTGCGCCACGATGAACGAGGTGCGGTTCTCGAGCAGCGTGCCGAGCGCCTCCTGGATGCGGAGCTCGGTCTCGGTGTCGATGCTGGCCGTCGCTTCGTCCAGGACGAGAATGCGCGGATCGGCGAGCAGCGCCCGCGCGAACGACAGCAGCTGGCGCTGTCCCATCGACAGCGCGCTCCCGCGCTCCTGCACCTCGGTGTCGTAGCCGTCCGGCAGCTGCGAGATGAAGTCGTGCGCGCGGACCGCGCGGGCCGCCGCTTCCACTTCGGCGTCGGAGGCATCGGGACGCGCATAGCGAATGTTGTCCCGGATCGTTCCCGAGAAGATAAACGTGTCCTGCATGACGATGCCGATCTGCGAGCGCAGGCTGTCCAGCGTCACGTCGCGCACGTCGACGCCGTCCAGCAGCACGCGGCCTTCGACCGTGTCGTAGAAACGGCAGAGCAGGTTGACGATCGTGCTTTTGCCGGAGCCGGTGTGGCCGACCAGCGCGACGGTCATTCCCGGCTTGATGTCGAGATCGATGCCTTTGAGCGCCGGACGATCGGGTTCGTAGCCGAACACGACGTTGTCGAAGCGCACATGCCCTTGAATGTTCGGCAGACCGACCGCGTCCGGCTTCTCGGCGACGATCGGCTTCTCGTCCATGTACTCGAAGATCCGTTCGGCGGAGGACATGGAGATGAGCAGCTGGGAGTACATCTGCCCCAGCCGGTTGATCGGCTCCCAGAAGTAGCTGACGTACGTTATGAAGGCGACGAGCAAACCGACGGTCATGCCTTCGAAGCGGATCAGATGCGTGCCGTAGAGCAGCAGTATGAGCGTGCCGACGGCGGACGTCACTTCGATGACCGGGCCGAACACCTGGTTGAGCGCCGAAGCGAAGTTCCACGACCGGATATTGCTGCTGTTCATATCTTCGAAAAAGCCGATGTTCTCTTTTTCCTGCGCGAACGCCTGGGTGACCCGGATCCCCTGAATGCTCTCGTTGAGGTGGGAATTGATCCGCGACTGCTTGATGCGCACCGTCTGCCAGGCGAATCGGATCCGCTTGCGCAGCGCCGAAGAGACGATGAACATGAGCGGAACCGTCACCATTACCGCCAAGCCGAGCTTGAATTGCATGAGCAGCAAGATCACGACGATGCCGATGAGCTGCGCGATGTCGATGACGGAGTTGATGACGCCGTTGGTGAACAAATCCTGCAAGGCGTTGACATCGTTCGTCACCCGTACGAGCACCGAGCCGGCGGGCCGCTTGTCGAAGAACCGGAACGACAATCCTTGAATATGCTTGAACAGCGCCGTTCGCAGGTCGGTGATGACGTTTTGCCCGATGACGTTCGTCTGCTCGATCGTGTATCGCTGCGCCCACCAGCGCAGTCCGTACATGGCCAGCATCGCCGCGGCAATGCCGAGCAGCAGCGGAACGCTGCCCTGCCCGTTCTTCGGATCGATCGCGCGGTCGATCGCGACGCTCATCAGGAACGGAATCGCCAGCTTGGTCATCATGCCGAATACCGTCATGACGATGGCGACGCGGGTCGCCGCCGCGCGATACGGCTTGATATAAGTGAACAGGCGCGTCATGGACGCCCAGTTGAAGCTTTTGAGAATGACTTCGTCGTCCTGGTACTGAAACTTCCGGCTCATCCGCTCACCCGCCTTTCTCCCGCCGGTTCCCATTCGTCCGGCCGGTCCGCGTACTGCGTCCGGTACGTCTCCCGGTAAAGTCCGGGCTGCCGCACCAATTGCTCATGCTTGCCGCGCTGGATCACATGCCCGCGGTCCAGCACGACGATCTCGTCCGCGTGACGCAGCGAGGAGATGCGGTGAGCAATGACGAACGTCGTCCGTCCGGCCATCACCTTGCGTAGCGACTGCTGGATGACATGCTCCGTCTCCATGTCGAGCGCGCTGGTCGAATCGTCCAGAATGAGAATTTTCGGCTTCAGCAGCAGCGCGCGCGCGATGGCGATCCGCTGCTTTTGACCGCCGGACAGCCCCATTCCCCGTTCGCCGACGATCGTCTCGTAGCCGAGCGGCAGCTCCATGATGAAATCGTGCGCCTGCGCCAGCTTCGCCGCCTCCACGATCTCTTCGTCGGTCGCTTCCGAGCGGCCGTACGCGATATTTTCCCGGATCGTCGTCGAGAACAGGAACGATTCCTGGAAGACGATCGCGGCTTGGCGGCGCAAGCTTTCCAGCTCCAGGTGGCGGATATCGACGCCGTCCAGCGTAATCGCCCCTTCGCCGACATCGTAAGCGCGAAGCAGCAGCTGAACGACGGTCGATTTGCCCGACCCCGTTCCGCCGAGCAGGCCGATGACCGATCCCGCCGGCGCGTCGAGATCGAACCCGAGCAAGGCCGACGGCAGCTCTTCGTGGTTCGGATAGCGGAAGCTGACGTCGTGGAATTTCACATGTCCCTGGACGTCGCCGTCGTTCAGGACGAGCGGATGCTCCGGGTTGCGGATCGAGACAGGCTTGTTCAACAGCTCCATCAGCCGTTCGCCCGCCGCTTTGGACTGGGTGTAGTTGTTGATCTGAAAACCGAGCTGCCAGAGCGGCGCGACGATCATCCCGAGCATCCCGTTCAGCGCGACCAGATCGCCGAGGCTGAGCGAGTGGTGAATGACCCGGATGCCTCCGACGAGCAGCAGCAGCGCGACGCTCAGGTTGGCCACGAACTCGATGACGGGAAAATATTTCGCCCAGACATCCGCCAAAGCGAGATAGTTGTCGCGATAATCCGCATTGCCCTTCTCGAATTTCTTCATTTCATGCTTTTCGCTGGCGAACGACTTGACGGTGCGCACGCCCATGATGTTCTCCTGCACGCTGACGGTCAGCCGGCCGACCGAGGCGCGGATCGAACGGAACACCGGGTGTATGTTCAGCTCGAAGCGGATCGCGATGAAGCTGAGAACCGGAATAAGCGCTAACGTCATGAGCATCAGCGGCCAATCGATGGTGCCCATCATGGCAAATCCGAAAATGACGAGAAACGCGGTGTTGAGCAGTTGGGCAAAGCCGAATCCGATGAAGTTGCGGATTCCTTCGATGTCCGCGGTGAGCCGGGACATCAGATCCCCCGTGCGGGCGGAATCGTAGAACGAGAACGGCAGCACCTGCAGCTTCTCGTAGCAGGCGTTGCGCAGCCGGTAGGCGACCCGGTTCCCCAGCCGTCCGCCGCAGAAGCCGTGTACGTACTGGCAGCTCGCCTTGATGATGACGATGCCGACCGCGAGCAGCGCCAGCCCGACCAGCCCTTCATACTTGCCGGGTACGATCATGTCGTCGATCAGCACGCCGATCAGCCTTGGATAGACCAAGCCGAGCGCCGTAGCGGCGGCGAGCCCCAATACCGCCCCCACCAGGAATCCTTTGTCTTGCCAAAAAAACTGTTTCAAACCGCGGAATACGTTCAACTGATGTCAGCCCTCCCGACGTTCGATTACGACGGAAGCATAACAGGAAGCTCTCCCCCCTTCAAACGGCGTGAGGCTGTATATCGGCCCTTCAGCAAGGGAGACCGTGTTCCAGCTCGCCGATTCCCGGATCTATCTCCCAAATCGTCCTGTATTCTCCCCCTTATCCGCAACCGGAGCCTTAAAATTATGAAAATGAAGGCAATCATGTAAAAAGGCTCCCCCACACCGTCGTAACGATGCAGGAAAGCCGAATTCAGGTTCATACGATCGCTGGGAAAGAAAGCGGAATATTTCCTTTTTGCAAATTTGTCCACGCCTGTCGAATTTCCGCGAGCTGCCGCTCTTCTCCCGGCTGGCGCATCGACTCCTCGAGCCCCGCCGCGTACTCCGCCAGCTCCGCCGCCGCCGCGTCCGCGGCCTTGCCGAGTTCGTTCCGGAACGACTTGACCGCTTCGTCTCCCCAACGCTCCCGGACACCGCTCAACCAACCGTCGGCGAACCGCAGCAGCTCCGTCTCCAGTTCGTCGCGCAGTACGGCTTTCCCGTCCTTCTCGAAAAAATATTTCGGATTGCGGAAAGCGCTCCAGAGGCGCTTCGGCTCCATGGCCGGCCCGTCTGCGAACGGTTCGTCCGCGGTCAGCGCAAGCTCCGGCCGAGGAAGCGGCGCAGGCTCGAAGCCTTCGAGAGAGGCGGCTTCCGCTTCTTTCCGGACCCGTTCGGCCACGAGCCGGGCCAGCTGGTTCTCCATCCTCAGGCCGGCTGCGCGCAGCTCCTGGAGCAGATCCTCTCCGACGCTTCGCTTCAGATCCGCCCAGCACGCCTGCAGCAGCTTTTTGAGATCGCGGCCGTCGTCCTGGAGCACCGAAGGGTGGAACGCGTTCATAAAGTGCTCCCCGAACCGGAATTTGACCCGCTGACGCAGATGGAACAGCTGCTCTCCGAGCTCCTGGAGCAGCGGCTGCACGGCCGTCTCGCCGAGCGAGGAACGCAGCCGTTCGCTCAGGCCGGCCGCTTGGTCCAGCAGGCGGCGCTTGCGCGCAAGCCGGGTCGACGCGTCTTCGCTTGCCGCGCCCAGCAGATGGTCCAGCATGCCGCCTAGCCGCTCCAGCTCCTTGCGTGCCGCTTCCGCCGCCAGACCGCCCAGTTCGTCTTCCGCGAACGTTCGGAACGACGCCTCGAAGGCGGCAAGCCCCGACGCGTCCAATCCCTCTTGCGATCCGCTTCGCTTGGCTTCCAGACCGCGCAGGCTGGAGACGGGGTATAGCCGGGGCTTGCGGATGCCGTGCTTCAGGAGCTGGCCCTCCACGTGCGCGACGACGCCCGCCAGCTCCGCCTCCGAGGCAGCCAGATCGGCGGCGTTGATGACGAAAAACATTTTGTCAAGCTCGAACGCGTCCTTGACGCTGCCGAGCTGGTTCAGGAAAGCGCGGTCGGCCTCGGTGAACGCGTGGTTGTAGTAAGTGACGAACAGCACCGCGTCCGCGTCCTTGATATATTGGAACGCGACTCCCGTATGCCTCGCGTTGATCGAATCCGCTCCCGGCGTGTCGACGAGCACCGCTCCGCTGCGCGTGAGCGGCGAGTCGACATGAAGGTCTGCCGAGGCGACGAAGCAGGACGCTTCCTCTTCCGCGACGTAACGGCGGTACTCCGCTTCCTCGGCGCGCAGCTCGCGGCCGAGCAGCTCCCCGTAGCGGGGCCAGCCGGACGCCGCCGCCTGCAGGAACGCCAGGTGCGGACGGCCGCGCGGGTGCAGGTCGTCCGGCGATAAACCGCCGGCCAGCTTCAGCAGCGCGGCCATATCGTCTCCGGCCGACGCGATCGCGTCCGCGGCGAGCCCAAGCCGCTCCAGCGAATGCCGCACGTCTTCCAGCATCGCCTCGGAAGATTTCATGCGAATCAGCGCCGTGCCGTGCGGATAGCCTTCCTCCGGGTTGGGCGCGACCACGCGATTGATCGTCGCCGTCGTCGGGTTCGGCGATACCGGCAGCGCGGGCAATCCGACGAGCGCGTTGGCGAACGAAGATTTGCCGGCGCTGAAGGCGCCGAACAAGGCGATCGTGAACCGGTTCCGGCGCAGGCGCTCCGCCTTCTCCTTCAGGCCCGCCGCCTGCTTGCGCATCGACGGCACCGGCGCGAGCAGCGCCGCGCCTTGCTCCAGCAGGTCCGCGGCCGCGCTCTGCGGGCTGCGCCGCTCCGGCGCCTCGACTTCCGCCTCGGCGGCGGGGGCACCGGCCGCGGCCGAGACTTGCCCGGCAGCTCCGCCGAGAGTGGCAGCATCGGCTCGAGCCTCCACCTCCGTCGAAGCCCCGCTTCCGGCCCCGGTCTCTGCCGGCACCGGCTGCCCCTGCGGCGCCGGCGGAACCGGCAGCGCCGGGTGCGCCTCCGCGCTCTCCGGCCGCGCCGGCAGCAGCGCCAACAGCCTCGCTTCGGCGTCCCGCGCCTGCTCTTCCAGAGCGGCGAGACCGGCCGCCGCCTCCTGGCGCTCGGACAGCTCCGCCAGCTCCTCGCCGAGCTCCGACGCCTCGGCCTGCCTTCTCGGCCCGCGCCGCTCGTCGAACGCGGCGGCCAGCCGCAGCGCTTCCCGGCGCACCGACGCCTTCAGCTCGGCCCCGAACTCCGCCGCGACATGGAGCGTCGCCTGGCCGTCCGCTCCCGTCCCCGGCTTCACCCGGCCGCGCAGCTCCTCGGCCGTCGCGCCCTTGAACGCGGCCGCCAGCTCCGACTCCAACGCTTCGCCTTCAAACCCGGCGTCCGCCGCCTCTTCCCGCAGCATCGTCAGAACGTGCGCGTGGACGTTCGCGTCGAGCTGCCGGTTCAGATCGGCCGCCAGTTCCTCCCAGCGCCGCTTGCGCTCCGCCTCCGTCTTCGCCGCTCCGCCGAACCAGCCGCCCGCCTTGAAGTTCGGCTGCGCGCTCTCCAGCACCTCGCGCACGCGCTCCCGCGTCTCCGCGGGCGTAATTCCCGCGTTCGCGAGCAGCGGCTCCAGCCGCTCCCGGAACGCCTCCAAGCGCTTATCGCCTGCGCTTCGCACCGCCGCGATGCGCTCTTCCAGCTCCGCCCGCTCCGCCGCCAGCTTCGCGGCTTCGTCCGTCCCGCCGGCCCGTTCGGCCAGCCGCTCCCTCTCGGCGGCATGCTTCTGCCGCTCGAATTCGCGGAATTGCTCGGCCAAGTACCGGGCCGACCGCTCGGCGCTCTGCAGCAGCAGCGGCTCCCGCAGCGGCTTCAGGCCTTCAATGACGCCGAGCAGCTCGCGCCATTGCGAGAGCGGATGCCCCGGCTCCCGGAGCGACAGGAACAGCACGCCCGCCGGCTCGATGCGCCAATTCGCCAGCGCCTGGTCCAGGCCCTCGCGGAACTTCGCGAACGTCACTTCCTCCTCGCGGTGCTTGTCGATCATATTGACGAGCAAGTAAGTCGGCTTGCCCCAACGGTGAAGCATTCGGAGGAAGCGGAAGTTGACCTCCGACAGCACATGGTTATAGTCGCTCACGAAAAACACCACGTCCGCCAGATGAAGCGCCGACTCCGTCGCCGCCCGGTGGCCGCCGTCCGTCGAATCGACTCCCGGCGTATCGACGAGCGCCGTCTTCCCTTCCAGCAGCGGCACCGGATAGGTGACGTCGATCGCCGCCACCCCTTCGCCGTCGATCGCCAGCTCGCTCAGACGCTCGACCGGCAAATCCGGCGTGACGGTCGTCGTTCCGTCCTTCGCGCGGAAGACGACTTGGGCCGCCGCTTCCCCGCTGCGCACGGTCACGACGTTGGCCGTCGTCGGAATCGGCGAGGACGGCAGCAGCTCGGCGCCGATCAGCGCGTTGACGAGCGTCGACTTGCCGGCCGAGAAGTGACCGCAGAAAGCGAGCGTCAGCAGCCCTTTTTTCAGTTTCTCCGCGAGCTCTTCATATTTCGCCTGCTGGACTTCGTCTCCGGCCGCTCCTGCGAATTCCGCCATTCGGCGCAGGGCATCCCCATAAGCTTCGATCTCATCGCCCCTCACTTCTGCGGGCGAACTTTGCGTTTCTCTGGCTGTCATTCGTTGGTGCCTCCTTGCGCTTTCCTTCGCGTTCCCTTAGCGGCGGCCGCCTTGGCCGCGTTCGTGGACGGCTGCTGACGCGCCGCCGCCTTCATCCGCTTCTTGCCTTCCGGACAGACGTCCAGCAGCGGGCAAATGTCGCATTGGGGATTTTGAGCCTTGCAGTGATATCTTCCGAAAAAAATAAGCCGATGGTGAGTCAACGTCCACTCGTCTTTCGGAACGAGCTTCATCAGCTTCTTCTCGACCTCGAGCACGCTGTCGTCGGGTTTGGCGATCGCCAGACGCTTCGATACCCGCTCCACGTGCGTATCGACGGCGATCGCCGGGACGCCGAACGCGTTCGAGACGACGACGTTGGCCGTCTTCCGGCCGACGCCGGGCAGCTCCGTCAGCGCTTCGTGCTCTCGCGGCACCTCGCCGCCGTATTTATCGATCAGCATCCGGCACAGCTTCTGGATGTTGGCCGCCTTGTTCCGGAAAAGGCCGATCCGGCGGATGTCGTTCTCGAGCTCTTCCTGCGAGACCGCGAGGTAATCCTCGGGCTTCTTATACTTTTGAAAAAGCGTCGCCGTCACCTTGTTCACCGTCTCGTCCGTGCACTGCGCGGACATGAGCACGGCAATCGTCAGCTCGAACGGATTGCTGTGATTCAGCTCGCAGTGCGCGTCCGGGAACATTTCGGCGATCGTATCCAAGATATGCCGCATTTTTGCCGCGTTCATCCGGTTTATCTCCTTCTCCCATCCCGTCTCCTCTATCAAACATACGTAATTCAGTGTACCGAATCTTCAAGCTTCCGACAACCGGAAGTGGACGCTTGGCTCCGCCCGGATTTGCGGCATCCCCCTCGCACCGGGTCTCTCGTAAGAACAAATCCCCCAAAAGTGAAGCGATGCTCTGAAGTTAATTCCGAATACTTTTGGGGGAGCCCCCGATAAGAACCCCCAAAAG